>NZ_OX638201.1:1246966-2493932 GCF_951805225.1 uncultured Flavobacterium sp.
TGGTGATTTACACGGAAAACTTTATAAGTGTTTTGTAAGTTCAGCCACTTATAAAGAGCACTTTAAGATGTCGCCGATCATTTGTCTAAGTGTATCGAGCAACAAAACTTATACTCGCACTGAGTATCAGCATCCGGTTTTGGGCTTTGAGTATCTGCAGGATCAGTATTCTATCACTGATGAATATTTCTCTAAAATGGGCTTAAAGGTTCGTTTTTTCATGCCTCAGAATAGTGTGGCACCGATGGCTTTTTATCATTCCGGAGATCTGCTTGCTGATTATACTGATCTTGGATTAATCAGCTCAATCAGTACGATGGAGACTTTTCAGAAGATTTATCGCCCTGAAATTTACAATGCAAATTCAGTGGCTGGAAAAATCTATCAACCTACTCTTAAACACGAAGATTATTCACTGACTCGCGTGGATTATGACCGTGAAGAGCGCAGCCAATTGGCTGTTGAACAGGGTAAATATGCTGAAGAGTATTTCATTAAGCCTTACAAAAGTCTCCTGGAACAATGGTCTGCTAATTTTATCCTTTAATTGATTACAACGCATTAAAATTATACTACTTATGAAGAAATTATTATTACCCACCTCTATTGTTGGAAGTTTACCCAAACCTGCTTGGCTTGCACCACCCGAAAAACTTTGGTCACCATGGAAATTAGAAGGCGATCAGCTACTTGAAGGAAAACAAGATGCTTTACGCATTTCTCTACAGGAACAACAATTGGCAGATCTGGATATCATTTGTGACGGTGAGCAGACACGCCAACATTTTGTAACGACTTTTATCGAGCATTTAAGCGGTGTAGATTTTGAAAATCGTAAAACTGTAAAAATCCGTAACCGTTATGACGCGAGTGTTCCAGTGGTTGTAGGTGAGGTTGCACGTCAAAAAGCAGTTTTTGTTGAAGATGCTAAATTTTTACGTAAACAGACTAACAAGCCTATAAAATGGGCATTGCCAGGCCCGCTGACAATGGTAGATACCTTGTACGACGACCATTATAAAAGCAGGGAAAAATTGGCGTGGGAATTTGCGAAAGCACTCAACGAAGAAGCAAGAGAACTTCAAGATGCAGGGGTAGATATTATCCAATTTGATGAACCTGCATTTAATGTGTTCTTTGATGAAGTAAACGATTGGGGAATGGCAGCATTAGAAAGAGCCATTGAAGGTTTACACTGTCAAACTGCGATTCATATTTGCTATGGTTATGGAATACAAGCAAATACTGATTGGAAAAAGACATTAGGTTCGGAGTGGCGACAATACGAAGAAATTTTTCCGAAAATTCAAAAATCTAAAATTGATGTGGTGTCTTTAGAATGTCACAACTCCAATGTGCCTTTAGATTTAATGGAACTTGTTCGCGGTAAAAAAGTAATGGTTGGCGCCATTGATGTGGCAACCAACACTATCGAAACACCAGAAGAAGTAGCGAATACCCTGCGTAAAGCGCTTGAGTTTGTAGATGCCGAAAATCTTTATCCTTCTACAAATTGCGGTATGGCTCCGCTATCTCGAAACATAGCCAGAGGCAAGTTAAGTGCTTTAAGTGCAGGAGCAGAAATTATACGCAAAGAACTTGGGATTTAGTTCTCAATATATTAATAATGAAGTCCGTGCCTCCACGGAGGAATAATATTTAAAACACATTGAAGAAATTATTAGAAGTATTAAAAAAAGCAGGTTTCGACGGTTTCCTGTTAATGATAGCCACCATGATTCTGATGGCTTATTTTTTGCCAAAGCCGGGTATGGTCAAAGAACCTATTTCGCTGGAGGAGATTGCCAATGCTGGCGTTTCATTGATTTTCTTGTTTTATGGCATGCGACTGAGTGTTGAAAAACTAAAAGCTGGACTTTCCAACTGGAAAATGCACATTGTCGTCCAATTGACAACCTTTTTGTTTTTTCCGCTCATTGTTTTGGCATTTCGCCCGTTGTTTGTCAATAACGCCTTCGAGCTGCTTTGGCTGGGTGTATTTTTTCTGGCAGCATTGCCGTCTACAGTTTCCTCTTCTGTGGTCATGGTTTCCATTGCCAAAGGAAACATTCCTGCAGCCATTTTCAATGCAAGCATTTCCAGTTTGATCGGAGTAGTCGTTACACCTATCTGGGTTGGGCTGTTTATAGCTTCTGCTACAGGTGATTTTGATGTTACTCAAATCGTCATAAAGTTGATTCTTCAAGTATTGCTGCCTGTCATCATTGGCATAAGCCTTAATTCCCGTTTCGGCGCCATTGCCGAAAAATACAAGAAACAGCTCAAATATTTCGACCAGTCAGTTATTCTAACGATTATTTACACGTCGTTTTGCAAGTCATTTTCCGAACATCTTTTTGAAGGCTTCACCGCCCTTGAACTTGCCGGACTCGCTGCAGGGATGATGGCGTTGTTTTTTGCCGTATTCTTTTGTGTCGGACTAATTAGCCGTATGCTTGGTTTTTCTGATGAAGACCGTATTACTGTCTTATTCTGCGGGTCTAAAAAGTCATTGGTACACGGCACCGTTATGTCAAAAGTACTTTTTCAGCACAGTACCATCACCGGCATCGTATTGCTGCCGCTCATGCTTTATCATGCCTTGCAATTAATTGCCGCAAGTATTATCGCTCAGGGTATGGCCCGACGAAAATAAGTATAATTTTTTTATGACGCGGCCCTTTATCTTTTTTTGGATAAAGGGTAATAAAGATAACGCTTCCTGCTATAAAATAATGTCTTTTAGATTTTTATACTGTGAAGATGAAAGCTGCAGTATTTTATGTTTTTAACTTATGTAAAATAAGATCTTTGTATTGCTTTTGGTTATATTTGAAGAATTTTATTCTGTTTTAGGAATAAATTAAACCTGTTTAAAGTAAAAACGCTATGGAACAAATAGACGATATTGATCTTCAGTTATTAAATATATTACATGATAATTCTAAATACACTGTAAAAGAGCTTGCTAAAATGGTAAATCTTTCGGCATCGCCTGTTTTTGAGCGAATTAAAAGATTGGAGAACAGTGGTTATATTAAGAAGTATATAGCTTTGTTGGATGCAGAAAAACTAAACAGAGGGTTTATTGTTTTCTGTAATATCAAACTTAAACAGCACGATCGTAATATCGGGAATCAATTTGTTAGTGATATTATGAAAATAGAAGAAGTTGTAGAATGTTACAATATCTCAGGTGATTACGATTTTTTAATGAAAGTTTCTGCCAAAGACATGAAGCATTACCAAGATTTTGTATTTAATAAATTGGGATCAGTTGAAAGTATAGGGAGTACCCAAAGTACCTTTGTTATGTCGGAAATAAAAAATTTGTATGGATAATTTGTTTGTAATCAATTTTATTTAAATCTCAATAATTATTATAATTACAAGAAGATTACCCATGAAAAAGCAAACCTATATTATTTTCCTATTTTTTTTTATTAATCTAATTCAAGCACAAAAGAATAGTCCAGATTATTTTACATTAAAGGGCGTTTTAAAAAACAATTACAAAGGGTATTTATACGTTTCTTA
This sequence comes from uncultured Flavobacterium sp., assembly GCF_951805225.1. NCBI lineage: Bacteria > Pseudomonadati > Bacteroidota > Flavobacteriia > Flavobacteriales > Flavobacteriaceae > Flavobacterium > uncultured Flavobacterium sp. The sequence goes on from NZ_OX638201.1 coordinate 1,250,504, forward strand.
TGATGATAAAAATGATAGTTGTTTAGTAGAAAATAATAAATTTTCTTTCAAAGGGCATATACAAGGTAACATGACAAATGTATTTTTCGGGTTGAGAGGAAAGACTTGTGTAATGAAAAAAGAATTTTTTATCGAAAATAAAAATGTTAAAATCAACTTAGCTTTTTATGAAGAAATCCAAGACAAGGATACGACAGTTTTTTTTCATACAACTTCAATTGTGGGTACAAAAACAGCTCTAATACAGAATGATTACGAAAAATTTGCTGCCAGTAATTTATATGCTAAAAATCAGCATCAAAATTTATACAGAAAGCTAAACACAATGGCAGTTAAAAACCCAAAAAATTATTATGTGGGTAATTTAGTAGAGGAAATGTGTTGGGATAGTACCCTGGATAAAAATCAATTAAAAAAAATATATAGCAAATTAGATAAAAAAAATCAACGAGAAAGCACTATTTATATTATAGAAAAAAAACTGTATCCTAAAAACGATATAAATGTAAACGATATGGTCTATGATTTTGAATTGCCGGATGAAAACAATACTGTATTTAAAACAGCATCTTTAAAAGGGAAATGGTATCTGATAGATTTTTGGGCAACCTATTGTAGTATTTGTATCGCTGCATTTCCTAAATTGCAAAAGATTCATGATTTATATAAAGACAGGAATTTTGAAATTTTAGCAGTTTCCGTTGATAAAGATTTGAAACAATGGCAAAATTTCTTGAAAGAATATGATCTAAAATGGAAAAATTTGATTGAAAAAAGAGGTATTGACGATAGCGAAGCTGTAAAAAAATACATTTCTTTTACCCCATCAAATTTTTTAATTAACCCCGAAGGCAAAATAGTTGCAAGGAATATTAGTCCCGAAGATTTAGAAAAATTCCTCAAAAAAAATTTAAAATAACCCCTCGCTCTCCGAAGTGTTCTCATGAAAAGCTGCGCAAATGTCTCTGACTTTGTGCATTTTTTTTTGTTCCTTAGAAATTATAAATCTACTAGAAGTCTCCCGACTTTTTTACCGTTACTTATTATTATTGTCTTGGATTTTTTTAAATTCAGAAAAAATATTCTAAGAAAATTAGTTTTAAAGTCAGAAACTTCATGAGGTTTCTATTTTTCAATTATATTTGGTTAAAATGGCGCAAAGTCAGAGACATTTGCGCAGCGTAAAGAAGAACACTTCGTAGAGCGGGGAGCTTTTAAAAAAGACGGAATTGTAATTTTCCCTTTTTTTCTTTTAACTTAATAGTATTGAGTTAATTTTTCACGACTTGATTCTAAACGATATTGGAGAAATGCGGCATATTTATTAAATATATTTATAGAGTTTCCAGCAGGCTTTATTTCATTAAGTTTAATAAAGAATTTTTTTTCATCAAAATTAAATTCAACTTCTTCATCTAGACTAAGTTCAATGTTATTAATTATTAAATTCTCTGATTTTTCATCTACCACTGAAAGTAATATCTTGTTATTTTTTTTGTTTAATTCAATAATTCCAATTCTTAAACCGTTAAAACTTCGATAATAGTTTTCCTTTGTCCAATCAATTGTTGTATTGTTTTCGTACACATCAAACTTTCTCTGTTTGAATTTTATTACTTGACCCTTCATGCCAATGTAACTAATGCTTATAGTTTGATCTTCAGTTATAGAATCTAAAGTGAATTCCCCATCAAAATCGGTTTGAGTTCCACGTTTAGTCTCTTGTACGACTACTGAAACACCCGGTATAGGGATGTTATCATGACTAAAAATTTTACCTTTCAACGTTGATCCAATTAAATTTGTTAATACAATAAGACCACCTATATCAGAAGGGGGTTGATTTTTGACTTCTATGCTTACAGACGGACCATTCTTGGCTATTTTATTAAAAGATACAATATAGCTACCATGTACTGCGCCGATGTCTAAATTTCTATTAACAAGGCCGTAATCCATCCATATAAATCCTTTGTCTCCTACGGAGTCACCATGAGAATCCAGTACTTTAAAGGCTTTAATATCATCATCATAATCTACAATTACCATAGCATGTTCTTTGTTTGAGGTTGGGTTACGTTTAGTCCATCTTCCTTTTTTTTCTGAGACATACAGAGCATCATAAAAACCTTCGTCTAATTTAGTGGCAATGCAAATGGGATATCCTTGGTTTAATAAATACTTAAATTGATCGACACCAATATGTACAATATCAAAAGAGAATTTTCTATCAAGAAGTCGTTTGTTTAAAACCTCTTTTGGACAAGATTCGAAACAAAAATTTTTTGGCTTATCTTGTGGATAAGGATATGTATCCCAGTATACAATTTGATCTGTAAAAAGAGATCCAAATGCAGTTGAGTATGCAATTCCATTCTCAGAGCAATTCCTGTTAGAGTTTCCATCTCGATTACCCATTATCCAAATATAAGTAGGACTATACATTATTTGCTTCTTACCTTTTACTTGGTTTTTTGTAATTCCGTTTAAAAAATTTTCTCTTATTGATAATGCTTCGGCAACTGCAAAAGCGGTGCAAGATCCTTGATTTCCTTGATCATATACTTTAGGTAGATATTGATCAAGTGTTTCAGGTAATTTTTTACCAATTTTTAAGTTTGTTATCTTGGGGATTGATCCTGTATTTTTATTTTTTGTTAGATATGTTTCGTTCTCAGGAGCTAATCCAGTATAAAATGTAAATTTTTGTCCGTAGAAAAATTGGGATAAAAATATGAAAAACAATAATAAGAAATTTGATATAAATTTACTCATACGATTGTATTTATATTTTATTTCCTTTTGAAGCTTGTGCAAATACTGAGATTTCGCCTTTTGATGAGACTTTTACTATATTTGCGGAAGTCTTTTTAAATTTTAAATCGAAACCTATTTTATTTGTATCATCGATTGGCACAACATTTATGTTTAAACCATTTTCTAAAGTTGCCTTTAAACTTGTATTTATCGTGTCATTTGTTTCTATTTCAGCTTCAAAACCATAAATTTTAAGAACTTTTGTAAGGACAACATTTTTTTTACTTATAAGATGTTTACGATAATTAACGATTGCTGGATCAGTGGACGAATTAATATAGTCTAAAAAGGGGACTGTTTCTATGCTTTCAATTCTCCACGATCCGCTTTTTATTGTTATTTTTCTAGCATTTGAAACTAAAGCGCCTAGTTGTGCATTTACGGTTTTAAGAAAATTGCCATCAATCATCATGTCAAAAGCAGATTCATTCATTTTTGAAAGATCACATTGCGATACCATTGCGCCATTATTAATAAAGCTATTAAGTACGGAAGGGTCTTTACAAATCTTAAAGAAATCAATTTTATCGATAGATTTATCTTTTGATAAAATATACCCTAATCCTTTAGAGCTAGATGCTCCTAAGTATATAATATCCTTTTGGAATGTTTGGTTTTGTGAGCAGTTTTTGAACCATGCCTGCCAAGCTTTCCATTGCGTACCTTTTGATGCGGGCACCGATAAAGCTACTATAGTGTCATTAAACTCACTTGAAGTTACAACATTAATAGAATCTATAAGCCCCTGAGATGGTTCTTCTAATACAACATTTTTTTTCTCGCAAGAAACTGCACAAAGCACTATACAAAGAATTAACAAAATCTGAGTAATAATTTTTTTCATAATTTAAACGTCTAAAGGTTAAAAATAATCTGTTTTTGTTTTTGAGAATTGATCATTTATAATTTGTGAATTTAATTAATAGTTGTGATATGACGATAGGTATTTTTACTTGTTTTTTTTTGTGTAACTATCTTTATGTTAGTTTTTTATATTTATTTTGTTCATTGTAGAAAAATTGATAATATGATTCTACGTTCTCCAATTGTAAGTACGGAAATGCCTTAATTTAATTACTATGTTTTTAAAAAAAAAATATAGTGCGGAAGGCTTTAAGGTTTAATAATTATTTTTAGAGACCCTTTACAATAAAATTTCTTTTAATTGAAAAAAAAGGATTTATCTAATAACAATTTTTTAAAGATGAAGTTAATAGAATTACGTAATTAGGTAATGTTTTTCTAAATATTTTAAAGAATGTGCCTATTATATTTACGCAAATTATCTTTGTGAAAACAAGGGGGAATTATAGGGGAAAGAAAAGTGTCTAATATCGTCCATTAAAGTCTAGTAATGTCCAATAAAAAACCCGCTATTAGCGGGTTTTAATTTACTTAAGAATTATTCATTCTTCATTATTGTGACCTCGACTGGATTCAAACCAGTAACCTCTTGAGCCGTAATCAAGTGCGCTATTCAGTTGCGCCACGAGGCCTTTTTTGTTATCAATTCAGCTATTTTTTGTAGCTTTGTTGATTGCTTATTGCGGGTGCAAAGATAGGAACAAATGTGAGATATACAAGAGAAAAATAACATAAAATTAAAAAAAAATGCAGTTAGAAAATTATATACGTGATATTCAGGGTTTTCCAAAAGAAGGAATTTTATTTAAAGATATAACTCCGCTACTAAATGACCCAATTGCGACTAAAGAATGCCTTAAAATTCTGGTTGAATCTCTTAACGGACAAAAAATCGACAAGGTAGTAGGAGCAGAAAGTCGTGGCTTTTTCTTCGGAATGTTGTTGGCGCAGGAGTTAAATGCCGGTTTTATTCCCGTAAGGAAACCAAAAAAGCTACCGTATGAAACAATTTCTGCATCATATGAATTAGAATATGGCACTGATAGCTTAGAAATGCACACAGACGCAATAAAAAAAGGAGACAGGGTTTTGATCCATGACGACGTTTTGGCGACAGGAGGGACGGCAAAAGCAGTTTGCGAATTAGTAGAGAAATTAGGCGGCGAAATTGTGCAATGCAATTTCCTTATGGAATTAAGTTTCCTGAACGGAAGAGAAAAAATTAAAGAAAATCCAATTTTTGCTGCAATAACCTACTAAGCAGAACCAGAATAATCAAAAAACAAAATTGTCTTAGTTATTTTAAACTAAGACAATTTTATGTTTTATAGCATATAATACCAAACCTATTCGGGTTTTGATTTCTAGTTTGTCAAATAAACATTCCCGATAACCATCAATTGTTTTAGGACTTAAACACATTTCTGAGGCAATCTCTTTGTATGTTTTTTCGGTGCACGCATGTTTTATAAAAATGATTTCTTTATCCTTCAAATTGATTTTAGTCGAATCACTGTTGGCTTTTTTGACTAACATTCCGGATACCAATTCCGTAAAGTAAAATCCTTTTTCGATAACAGATGTAATTCCGCTTCTAAAAATTTCAGGAGATGTGTCTTTTAGCAAATAACCTTTGGCACCATTTGTCAGCATTTTAATAATGACTTCTTCGTCATCATTTACAGATAAAGCGATTACTTTAAGTGAAGGTCTGTTTTCTTTAATCCATTTCATGGCGCTTAAACCATCTAAAACAGGCATGTTTACATCTAACAAAATTAAATCAACTTCTAAGTCGACGTTTTCCTGTAAGTACGAAATGAATACTTTTCCGTTTTCAAAGCGGTTAATTACTTCAAAATCTTTAAAACTATTGATCAAAAGTTCTAGTGATTGTGAGAATAATAAATGGTCATCTACAATAATAATTTTGTTTTTAGGTTTCATCGGGTTCAGTTAAAGGATATTCTAGTGTTACAGCGGTTCCAGACGAATCTGAATTCATAATTAATGTTGCACCAATTAATTTGGCTCTCAATTTCATGTTGTTTAAACCTATTCCTGAATTTGTCTGGAGCGGATCATAACCAATTCCGAAATCTTTAATTTTTAAACAAAATAAATCATCGGTTGTGGTAATATTTACTTCAAACAAATCACTGTGCGAATGTTTTAAACTATTGTGCAGCGCTTCTTGAAAAATTCGGTAAATAAACAAATCATGTTCCTCGCAGATATGAGGAATTTCACCTGAAAGAGTATATTTATATTGAATTTTTTTAAGCTTCTTTATTCGCTCTAAATCCTGTTTAATGGCTTCGATAAAATTGCTTTGCAGTAAGTTGTCTTTATTTATAATTCGGGACAAAATTCTTATTTCATCCAGAGATTTGGCTAGAATTTCTTTAAGATCACGCAGTTCATTTGGTTGAATTACTTTCTCATTATTGATATGCATATTTAGCTGCATAATTCCAACAGAGATTATTTGGCCTATATTATCATGTAGTTCTTTGCTAATTTCAGAGAGCGTCTGATCTTTTATTTCAATTCGGGTTTTTATTAATTCAGATTGAAAATAAAGTTCAGATTCCATTTTATCAACCAGATAGCTATTTTTTTTCTTCAAAAAATAAAAGAATATAACGAGCAAAGTCACCAGTAAAGTTAAGAAAACAATACCTAATGAGATGACTAATAATTGTATTTCTTTTCGCTCCATATAAATCCAATTATAAAACAACTATGCGCCAGAAAATTTAGGATAAACAAAACCAAGCTAAATATGGATTCGTCTTGTCTAATCAAAAACCAGTTGATTGCCAGCATGAAAGGCAAAAATGGTACATGAAATACCAGAATACCCAGGATGTACCAAAAAAAAACTGATTTTTTGAAATTTAATATTTTGTCTGAATTGAAAATCTCTACCAAATATAAGCAAGATAATATCATAACTAACAGAACTCCAATTGCAAAGCTATAAATAAATGAATGATTGACGTTCTCTTTGAAGTACCAAATATTTAGAAAAAAAGAAACTATAAACAATATTAGAAATATATGACCGGCAAATCTGTAGGAGCGTTTCAATAAAATGCTCCGAATTAGTAGTATATAGGCAGAAAAACTTACGAACATATAGAAATTATAAACATAATAGTTTAATAAACCTGTCCATTGCGTAAAGTAGTAGCCGACTATTTCTATTAATACGGAGAACCAAATTAAAACAACTAAAAATTTAGCTTTTTTACCAGGCAGTTTGTTCAGTGAGAACAAACCGACAATACCTGATAATAAAGCTAAATAGACGATATAAGATCTTAAAAATTCAAACATAATTTTTTTAATATATTAAGCTAGGCGGTCTTCCAATGTTTCCATAATTCATTGGTGAAAGGCTTTCGACATCGCTTGAGGTTTGTTCTTGAACCAAAGCAAAACTTTGCACTTTTGCAATGGAAGTTACTGTTTTCTTTCCGGTTGGCACCAAAAATAAAGTGGTTAATCCGGCTTTTTCTCCGTGTTTTTCATCATCCGGATAAACTCCAAAGTAAAAACGGATTCCATCTACTGTATAACCATCTTCTAATCCTTGAGTTTTTATATAATGAATGTAGTTTTCCAGTTCTTCTAAGGAATACCAAATCGCATTTGCATCTTCTTTTTTAGCAGCTTTGGCGGCCAGACCAGCTCTCTTTTTATTATAATTTAAATTCAGCTGTTTAGCGAATTCCTTAGTAATTAATTGACTCGGTTTTGCGGGAGGATTTTTCATGATTTTAGTTTTTATTGGTTGGTTAAAATATTAGTCATCGAATACTTTAAAATATTCATGCCAAAATTATTTCAATCGTTTCATCAGAACAAGGGTGAAAACCCCCTTTTTTTGTCCGGTAAATTTATTTGAAAAATGGGTTAAATTACTCTTTATTAATTATTTATAAATATTTAGTTTTACATCGTTAATTTTATACTCTTCTAAAACACGAAAATGCGATCTGCCATTATTCAGGCAGAAATAAAAGCCAAGCCACCACAACAAGCAAAATAACGATCGAATTGATTGTTCAGAAAACGGAAAATAAATTCAATATTGAACGTTTAAAATCTGAATTTTCAACGCCAATTCTGTTCCATTTTATCCTAAAAGAACAGTCTTAATCTCCATATTTTAATTTCATATAATATCAATTATTTGGACAAAAATGACAATCTGGGAAACTCCGGAAATAATGTTTTTGACTTCTTAACATCATCAAAAATAACCATAAATAAAAAAGCTATGAGAACTATAAAATTAGGCGTAAAATCAAGTGAAGTATATTATTTGAATGAACTTCTCTTAAAATTGAAATATAGTGTGCTGGTTTCTGATTCTTTTGGAGTTGCAACAGATAAAGCGGTGCGGGATTTTCAATTGAAAAATAGTTTAGTTGTAGACGGAGTAGTAGGTTTGAAAACCTGGTCTGCTTTGATCGAAAAAACGAAAGTTGGATTTTCTTCGAATAGTAAATTGCTTTCCGAACAAAATTTAATTGACTTCGCAAACGAACATAATCTTGAATTAGCCGTTGTAAAAGCTGTTAATGAAGTCGAAAGCGGAGGGAAGGGATTTCTTGTCGATGGACGCCCAAAGATTTTGTTTGAAGGTCACGTTTTTTGGGAACAACTTGAAGCGCGAAATATAAATCCTGTTACCTATCAAAATGCAAACACGAAGGATATTCTTTATGAGAAATATACAAAAAAATATTATTTGGGCGGAACTGCAGAATATACACGCTTAGAAAGAGCTATAAAACTCAATCCTGACAAGAAATTCAGTGATGCGGCAAAATGTGCTGCTTCGTGGGGTTTGTACCAAATAATGGGTTATAATTCGCTTAGTATTGGATATAATACAATCGATGAGTTTGTTGAAAAAATGTATTTGAATGAAGGCGAACACCTCAAAGCTTTCGGATTGTTTCTGAAAGCCAATAATCTTATTAAACTTCTAAAAGACAAAAAATGGGCTGATTTTGCCTTAAAATACAACGGAAAAGCTTATAAAACGAATAAATACGATGAAAAATTAATGAAAGCGTATTTGAAGTTTAAGGCTTAAAAGTTTTTTTTGTTCATGTTTCAAGTTTCATGTTTTCCTTAGTTTGAGCATAATTTTACCGCAAAGTTCGCAAAGATTTACGCAAAGTTTCGCAAAGCCTTGCGTAAATCTTTGTGAACTTTGCGGTTAAGTAAAACATTCCAACAAACGTGAAACCTGAAACAAAGAAAACCTGAAACAAAAAGAAAAACCCGACAAGTTTTTAGACCTGTCGGGTTTATATTATGAGAAGTTATGTTTTATCTTAAAACAGCTCCAATTTCAGTCTCAAAAGTTTGTTGCAATTTCGACATGATTTTATCAATTTGAGAATCGGTAAGTGTTTTAGTATTGTCTTGAATTGTAAAGCTCAAAGCATACGATTTTTTACCTTCCGGAAGTTTATCACCTTCATAAACATCAAATAAATTAACGTCTTTTAAAAGCGTCTTTTCCGTTTGTTTAGCCAAATTATAAATACGCTCATAAGTTGTACTTTGATCGATTAATAAGGCTAAATCTCTACGAACTTCCGGGTATTTAGGAATCTCGGTATATTTGATTTTTCCGGTAATAATTTTCAGAACTAAATCCCAGTTGAAATCAGCATAATAAACATCTTGTTTGATTCCGAAATGTTTCAATATTGATTTTTTAACCACACCCATTTCAACCAAAGTATCGTTGTTGTAGCAAATCGCAGTTCCTTCTGAGAAAATATCAGATTGAACCGGAGCATTTGAGATTTTTTCAATTCCTAAACGAGTAAGAATTCCTTTTGCATATCCCTTCAATAAAAAGAAATCTGTTACTTTTTGCGGATTTGTCCAGCTTTCTTTGTTTCTGTTTCCAGAAATCAACAAAGTAAGATGTTTGTGCTCTTCGTAACCGTTAAGATATTTATGGTATGATTTTCCGAATTCGAATAATTTCAAATCAGAATTTCTTCTGTTAATATTATAAGAGATTGCTTCTAAACCAGAAAACAACAAGGATTGACGCATTGTTGCCAAATCACTACTTAAAGGATTCAACATCGTAACATTATGTTCTTCTTTTAAAACAGTAGATAATTTTGCATAAGCTGCTGTTGTCAAAGAGTTTGCCATCATTTCATGGAATCCTTGAGAATTCAATTGTCCCGCAATTACATTCTGAACTTTATAATCTTCCGTTCTTGGAGAATTAGCAACCGTTGCATTGAATTTTTTAGAGAATTCGATGTTGTTATAACCGTAAACTCTCAAAATCTCTTCGATTACATCAATTTCACGCTGAACATCAACACGATAAGCCGGAATTGTTAATCCTAAACCAGAATCAGAAACACTGTTTACTTTAATATCTAAAGAAACTAATATTTTCTTAATTGTATCTTTTGGGATTTCTTGCCCGATGATTTTCGAAACGTGACTGAAATTCAATAAAACAGAGAAATCTTCTACTTTTTTAGGATAAACTTCTACAACATCAGATGTTAGTTTTCCGCCCGCAACTTCCTGAATTAAAAGTGCAGCACGTTTTAGTGCATATTCCGTAATTGTTGGGTCAATTCCTCTTTCAAATCTAAAAGAAGCATCTGTATTTAATCCGTGACGTTTTGCTGTTTTACGAATACTTACAGCGTCAAAATAGGCACTTTCTAAGAATATAGAAGTTGTTCCTTCAGTCACGCCAGATTTTTTTCCTCCAAAAACACCAGCAATACAAAGCGGTCCTTTTTCGTCACAAATCATTAAATCTTCTTTGTGTAATGTTCTTTCGACATCATCTAAAGTAGTGAATTTTGTGCCTTCCGGAAGTGTTTTTACGATAATTTTTCCGTTGATTTTTGCAGCATCAAATGCGTGCAAAGGTTGTCCTAATTCATGCAAAACATAATTAGTAACGTCGACAATATTATTTTTTGGAGTTAATCCAATAGCTTTCAAACGATCTTGCAACCAGCTTGGAGATTCATGAACAGAAATTCCAGAAATGGTAACACCGCAATATCTAGGCGCCAATAAAGGTTCCTCAACATTAACGTCAATTTTTAAAGTACGCATTTCAACTCTAAAATTACTTACAGATGGCGTAATCAATTCGATATTAACACCACGTTGAAGCATTCCTGCTCTTAAATCACGCGCAGTACCAAAATGACTCATTGCATCGGCACGATTTGGCGTTAATCCAATTTCGAAAACTTCATCATTAGCAATCTGAAACACCTCAGAAGCAGCTGTTCCCGGTACCAAAGCATCATCAAGAACCATGATTCCGTCGTGGCTTGTACCCAAACCTAATTCATCTTCGGCACAAATCATTCCGTGGCTTTCCATTCCGCGAATTTTTCCTTTTTTAATGGTAAATTCACCGCCGTCTTTATCGTATAAAATAGTTCCAATAGTTGCAACAGGTACTTTTTGTCCGGCAGCAACATTCGCAGCACCGCAAACAATTTGTATAGGCGCTTCCTGACCAATATTTACAGTTGTAACTCTTAATCTGTCAGCATCAGGATGTTTTTCGCAAGTAAGTACGTGTCCTACAACAACTCCTTCTAAACCGCCTTTAATCGATTGGTATTTTTCGACAACTTCAACTTCCAGTCCTAAATCTGTAAGTAATTCTGAAGTTTGTTCCGATGTCCAGTCTGTTTTGATGAATTGTTTTAACCAGTTGTAAGATATTTTCATGTGTAACTTTATTATTCTAGTATGAGGATACAAATATAAGGATTGCGTGTTGTAGTAAGAAACAATTTATTTGGTTTTTTTAAGCTGATTTTAATCGGCTGAAAATTAATTATTTCTGATTTTTATTCATTTTAGAATCATTATTTTAAGAATTAGACATTAAATGAATCTAGTATGGATTAATATGGTTTTTTAGCTGAAAAAAACTAACCAATAAGAAAAGTTTAAGCTAATTGTAAATCTTTAAAATAAGATAAAATGTAGTCATTAAAACTTTGTAACGAAGTTAATAGATCTTGCAGCTGCATTTTTCGCTATTTTCATTTAGCAAAGTATAAGTTAGTAAAAAGGTATGTGTACCATTGTTGTAACGGCTGAACTTGGTTATAGATTGATCGTAAGCATAACCAACTTTGAAATTATCAAATAAACGAACTCCAAAAAGAAGCCCGACACTTGAATTGTAGTCAAAATTTAAACTGGCAATATATTTTTCGTACCAATTGAGGTTAAGAGAAGTCAGAACACTAATTGGCGCGCCTTCTGTAACTCTGACCAAAGCTGCAGGAGTTAAAGTAATATCTCGTCGCAGTTCAAATTTATAGCCAGTATTGAGGTAATAATTGTTTTTACTTTTCGAAAGAGAACTAGAATTATTGGCATTGTAATATTTTGAAACCAATAGATTAGGAGTTGAAAGCCCGATGAAGAATTTATCAGAATAAAAGTTCAGTCCCAGTCCTAATATGAAGGATAAATTGTTCTCAAAATTTGAATTAAAAACTTGTTCGCCAGGTTGGTAAACATCTAGCTGATTGATGTCGACTTTATAAGAATGTAATCCGCTTTTTAGTCCCAACGCCAGTTTGTATTTGTCATTTACATCAATGTAATAGGCAAAATTTCCTTCGATATTATATTCTCTTGCCGGACCAATAGCGTCATGATACAAACTCAATCCAAGTCCAATTTTATTATAAGGCAATTTTGTATCTACAGATAAATATTGTGTTTTTGGAGCGCCATCAAATCCATACCATTGACTCGAATAAATTCCGGCTACATTTAATCCGTCAGCTGCGCCTGCAAAAGCTGGATTATAAATCAACGGATTATAATTAAATACAGATAATTTAGAGTCATTTTGTGATCTTACTATTAATGATAAAAGGAAGACTCCAGCAAAAACTATTATTTTTTTTGATTTGCTATTCATTGTTGCTGATATAGAGAAAACCTTTTTGCAAATTATTTTCTGATGAAATGTTCTTTTTAAAATTTATGACATAAAAATAAGAACCAGTTGGTAGTTTTTTACTTTTTTGAAATACTTCTCCGGCGTTTGCTTCACCATAAAAATAGTTCTCATTTACGCCATATTTTGAAGTGCGATAAACCAACTGACCAAAACGATTGTAAATTTCGACGGTATTTTCAGGAAAGAATTCTATATTTTTTACAACAAAGTGATCGTTTAAATCATTTCCGTCAATTGTAATTGAATTAAAAACAACTAATTGACATGGAACTACAGAAACTAAAACAGCAGATTTTTTTGCACTTTGACAATTGGTTTTAGAATCAAATACAGAAGCATAATATGTAGAACCATTGCTAATTGGAGTATTTTCTGAAAGAGGAATAACAGCGTTTTCTGAATCGTAAAAAATCATTTCAGTATTATTATCTCTCAAAGAACGTATCACTAATTCGTCGTCTAAGCATAATTGTTTCGTATAACTTGCAGGTAAATTATTTGCCGGATCTTCCAGAACGACATTAACTTTCAGACGATCTTTACTTTCGCATCCTGTTTGTAAATTAGTTTGTGCGGCATAATAAGTGGCATTGGTTAATGCTGTTGATGCAATTAAAGCGTTCGTATCTGTTGGGCTTTTAAACCATTTTATTCCATTACCTTTTACATCGATATCACTAATTGTGGGTTTGTTTATTGTACAGAAATATTGAATTGCATCACCAATTGGCGGAGGAAAATTCGATACAGAAGCAGTAAAAGCAATTCGGTTACTTGTGCAGCCATTATCGTACACAGCAGCATAATATGTTGTTTTGTCGATCAAAGCGGTTGAAACTGCTAATTCTTCTGTTGATGTTAAAGAGCTATACCATTTTAGATTTTGGCTGCCAACATTTATACTCCCAATTGTTGCATTTTGATTGCAGAAATTTTGATTTGGATTTAAAACAGGTTCTGAAATTGGGTTATTATTGATTAAAATGGATTCGCTAAAACTAAAGACACATCCGCTTTCGCTTGTTGCTGTTAGGCTTACATTATATCTTCCAGAATTTGCGAAAATGTGTTTTGGAGACTTTTCAATTGAAGTTAATTCATCACCAAAATCCCAATTCCATTTTACATTTGGTTCACTTGTAACAGTCTTATTTTCAAAAGTTATTGGATTGAAGGTAGTTTGAGATATATTACAAGATGTTATTGCTTCAAACAAAGGTGTGATTTTTGTTGGCTTTGTTAATAAGATCTCAATTTTTGATTCACAAACATTAGAATTACTATAAGCAGTCATTGTACATTCAAAAATTGCGCCTTCAGGATAATCTGCCACAGGTAAAGATGTAGTTGATGAATTTGTACCAACTTTTTTTCCTAAATAAGTCCAAAGATATTTGCTGAATCCATATGGAGCAATTAAATCAAAGGTTAGACTATTTGAACATACTTTTAAATCGGCTTTTAATTTATTGCATCTCGCTGAAATATAAGCATAGCCAAAGTGCTCTTTCAAAGCGCAATCTTTTGTAGTGAATTCTATCTTTACAGTCGTTCCCATATACGCAGATAAGTTCACACCAACGGTTTGCCAGTTAGTCCATTTTACGATCTTGTACTTGTCTGTTTTTGGATCTGTATATTCATAAGTGTTAAAATTTTGCCCAGGCTGACCCGCATAAACTTTATAATCACCACATAAAGGATCAATAATTTGACCATTGACATCTGTAATTGTAACACTAAATTGAGGTTGTTCTTTTGGTAGATGGTCGGGATCCTCAACAACAATAGCATATTTGTATAAAAAAATGCTGTTTTCAGGCGTAACATTCATGGAGTAAACTAGCACTTCTGCTTCACCGCCCGCGTTTTCATTTCCAAGTTTAGCCGCAAATTTTTCTCCAGGCGGTATTGTAGCCAGCATATTACCAGTTCTTGGATCTAATGTAGATTCCGTTAGGATTGTATGTCTGGTTTCTTTAAAACCTTTATCTCTTTTGGGACGAGCGTACGAACCGCTATAACCTTCCCAGCCAGAGAAAGTTCCTTCTGAAAAATCTGAATTATAGCATTCAGACTGACTGAATCCTAAATTTACAAACAGAATAAATAATAAAAAGAAGTTTTTGTTTAGCATATATTTTACTAATTTATTAAAATTAGAAAATATATCAAGATAATTAAGAGTTATTTTTAATTAAATCAGTTCTTCAACATGTTTTTTGATGTTTTCCGCAATCTTCTTTGTTGGTAAATCATTCTCGTCATTACCAAACGGATCTTCGATTTCCTCTGCAATAAGCTCTAAACTTGCTAATACATAAAAGATAAAAACAACCACGGGAGCAACAAGATATCCTAAACTAACAGAATAACCAAAAGGTAGTGTCATCGTATAAAAGAAAATGAATTTTTTTATAAAAGCGCTGTAAGAGTAGGGAATAGGTGTGTTTTTTATTCGCTCGCAAGCACCACAAATATCTGTAAACGCTTGTAATTCGTCATTTAAAATTATAAGTTGTTCTCCGCTAATTTTTTTTGCATCATACAAATCATTGATTTTATGATACATCATTCTCTTGATTTGATTCGGCTTGTGCTTATGATGATCAATTTCTAAATCAACATCATCAAAAAGCTGTTTTCCCGTATCTTCATCATGAAGATGTTTGTGCAAAATTGAAGCATATGCAGGAATAAATTTTCTAAAGAATTTACGATCATTTTCATCCTTTAATATTGCCGAAAGTTTAATCGCCAGATTGCGACTATTGTTTACAAGACCGCCCCATAATTTACGACCTTCCCACCAACGATCATAAGCGGTATTGGTTCTAAAAACAAGCAATAACGAAATTACAAATCCTAACATTCCATGCATTATTGGAATATTATGGATGTAATCATTTTTACCAACTTTGAAATAAGAAACTTCAAGATATCCGATAAGTGCAGAATAAAATCCGATAGCAATCATTATCGGAAACAACTTTCTAACAGTATCTGATTTATGAAAATGGAATATAAAAGTAAACCACTCTTTGGTATTATATGAGATCATTTATGTTCGTTTTGAAAACAAAAATACTTTAAAAATTAATATTTCCAGCTAATTCTTTCAAAGCAATTTCAGATAATTTCGCTTCATATTGAGCGTTGCTGTAACGTACTTTTGCGTTAACATAATTAAGCTGAGCCGTTCTAAAATCAAGCGTTGTAATAGTTCCAATTCTGAATTTATCCAACGTAATATCTAAGTTTTGCTTTGCGATTGCTTCGTTATCTTCTTCTAAACCAATTAATTCAAGATTGGTTAAATAGGTTTGAAAAGCAGTACTCAATTGTGTATTCAGAATCATGTTTTGTTGCTCGATTGCAATCTGAGAGTTCTCAATTTGAAGTTTTGCTACCTTTTCATTTCTGTGTTGGTTAAAACCGTCAAAAATGTTTAAAGTCGCATTAAAACCATAATTAAAACCTTTTGAAGAAGCTGAACTTGTAAAACCTAAACTAGATTGACTTTCTGTAAAAGTGTAGCCAGATGTCAGATTTACAACAGGATAACGATCTGCTTTTATTTGTTTAAGTTGTAATTCGGCAATTCGTTTGTTGATGATTTGAGATTCTAAACCAGGGTTTTGTTTCTGCGCCAAATCCATTAAATCTGCCAAAACTAATTTATCATCTACTTTAACCAAATCAGTTACGGTAAAATTTATTTTTGGATCACGCGCTAAATACTGATTCAGTAAAATCTTTGCATTTGCATACGATTCCTTTTGTCTCAAGAAAGCAACCTGATCAGAATTTAAATCTACCTGAGCATTTAAAACCTCTAATTTTGAAGCTTTTCCAATACTGAAACGATTTTGTGCCAATGTCAATCTTTGCTTAGAAATTACGATTGTAGTATCTAATGCTGATAATTGATGTTGTTGCTGAACTAAGTCATAATAAGCGGAATTTACCTGACCAATTTTTACCAGAATAGTTCTTTTTAATTCAGAATCTCCCAGTTTTTGCAACTCTTTTAATTGATCTAATTTGGCAAACATTTTCATACCGTCAAAAACTGTCCAGCCTAAACTTACACCATAATTTAAGTTATTATTTTTGGCATTGTTTAATTGTGTCGAAGTTCCGTCCTGACGTGTTTGAGAGGAGTTTGTAACGCTGTTATTGTCTGTGATTGAAGCTGTAGCTTGTGGCAGCATTCCTGCGTTTCCAACGGTTACATTTGTTTCACTAATTTTTGTGTTATTCTTAGCAATCTTAATTTCAAAATTATTTTCCAAAGCTATTTTCATAGCATCTTCAATAGTCAAGACTTCTTGTGCATTACTTTTTGCTATACAAAACAAAAATAAAACGAGACTTTTTAATAATATCTTAGTTTTCATATTATGAAGGATTAGCTTTGAATTTCAGTTTGTTAACTTAAAATTCAAAGCTTTTATTTTATTTCAAAAAAATTAGAATCTATACTTTGCTATCTCTTTCATATTCTTCAATATGATCAAACTCCGGATAATGTTTACGGGCTTTAGACCACATTAAATAAATAGCAGGAATTACAAATAGGGTCAAAGCCAAAGAGAAAATTGTTCCTCCAACGATTACAACTCCCATTCCAATTCTACTTGTAGACGCTGCTCCAAGTGACATTGCAATTGGTAAAGCTCCTAAAGCAATTGCTAAACTCGTCATCAAAATTGGACGTAAACGCGCTTCTGACGCTTCCAGAATTGCTTCTAATTTTGGTTTTCCCTGTTCTCGTAACTGATTCGCAAATTCAACGATCAAAATACCGTTTTTGGTTACCAAACCAATAAGCATTACGGTACCAATCTGACTAAAAATATTCCAGGTCTGATTGAATAACCATAACGAGAATAATGCTCCCGCAACCGCCATTGGCACAGTCAAAATGATAATTAACGGATCAATAAAACTCTCAAATTGTGCTGCAAGAATTAAAAAGATCAATAATAAAGCAAGTCCAAATGCGAAAGAAGTATTAGAACTACTTTCGACAAAATCTCTTGATTCTCCACTTAAATCTGTAGTGAAACTTTCGTCAAGAACTTTAGCTTTAATTTTATCCATTTCTTCAATACCGTCACTAATACTTTTTCCCGGAGCTAAACCTGCAGAAACTGTCGCAGACATATAACGGTTATTGTGGTATAATTGTGGCGGATTACTTTGTTCTTCAACCTTTACAACGTTGTCCATTTGGATTAATTCGCCTTTTCTGTTTTTTACAAACATCGAAGTTAAATCCAAAGGTTTAGATCTGTCTTTTTGATCAAATTGTCCAATAACCTGATATTGTTTTCCGTTTTTAATGAAATAACCAAAACGTTGTCCGCTTAACGAAAGTTGCAAAGTTTGGGCAATATCAATGATCGAAATCCCCAAGCTTTCTGCCTTTTCACGATCGATACTTACGTTGATTTCGGGTTTGTTGAATTTTAAATTTACATCGGTAATAGAGAAAACATCACTTTTACCAACTTCATCCATAAATACAGGAATTTTTTCTCTTAATTTTTCAAAATTCGGAGCCTGAATAATATACTGAATCGGTAAACCTCCACGTCTGTTTACGGCAATTGTAGGTTGCTGAATTACAGATGTTTTAGCGTCAGGATATCTTTTGGTCATTTTTGTCAATTGATCCGCAACCTCTTTTTGAGATCGTTTTCTTTCGTCAGGTTCTTTTAACGAAAGTCTGATAAAACCGGTATTTGTTGCCGAAGCTCCAAAACCTGGCGCTGTAATCACCAAACTTACTTTTTTCTCCGGAATAGAATCGTCTACCAATTTTGAGATTTCCTGCATAAAACGGTCTGTATATTCGTATGAAGATCCTTCTGGAGTTGTCATACGCATGGTTACAGAACTACGATCGTCATAAGGTGCAGTTTCTTTTGGAAGAATAGTAAAAAATAAATAAATCAATCCAAAACACGCAATCAAGATTGGAAAACTGATCCATTTTTTCTCCATAAAACGGCCTAAAGCATCGGCATAACCGCTATTTAATCTTTCGAAAAAAGGCTCAGTTCTAACGTAGAATTTTGATTTTTTTTGTTCGCCGCCTTTCATTAAATAAGCATTCAACATTGGCGTTAAAGTCAAGGATACAAAGGCAGAAATTAATACCGCAGCACCAATTACAACTCCAAATTCCCTAAAGAGTCGACCAACGAATCCTTCTAAGAAAATTACAGGTAAAAATACTGCTGCAAGTGTAACAGAAATCGAAATTACGGCATAGAAAATTTCATTAGAACCTTTGATTGCCGCTTCGATTGGCGACATTCCTTCTTCGACTTTCTTAAAGATATTTTCGGTAACTACAATTCCGTCATCGACCACCAAACCTGTCGCTAAAACAATTGCCAATAAAGTCAATACGTTGATCGAGAATCCGAAAAGCCACATGATAAAAAACGTAGCAATTAACGATACCGGAATATCAATTAAAGGTCTGAACGCAATTGCCCAATCTCTAAAGAATAAGTAGATAATAATGATTACAAGAATAATTGAGATTCCTAAAGTCTCAGCAACTTCAAGTACTGATTTCTTTACGAAAATGGTATTATCAAGCGCAATATTTAGTTTGATATCTTTTGGAAGATCTTTCTTTAAAGCTTCGTATTTTTTATAGAATTCTGCCGAAATGTCTAAGTAATTTGCTCCTGGCATTGGCACAATAGCCAAACCAATCATTGGTAATCCGGATTGGCTTAGTTTTGTTTCGATATTTTCAGGACCTAATTCAGCACCACCAATATCACTTAAACGAACGATTTTATCGCCGTCTGTACGAATGATAATATTATTAAATTCTGATGGTTTAGAAAGATTTCCAACCGTTTTTACCGTTAATTCAGTGTTGTTTCCGGTAAGTTTTCCAGATGGTAATTCGACATTTTGAGCATTAAGTGCATCACGAACATCAGAAACTGTACAACCATAAGCGGTTAATTTTACTGGATCGATCCATAAACGCATTGCATAACGTTTTTGTCCCCAAATTTGAACACCACTCACACCTGGAATTGTCTCTAATCGTTGCGAAATAACATTCTCTGCATAATCACTCAATTCAAGTGCGCTTCGGCTATCACTTTGCACTGTCATAGAGATAATTGCATCACTATCCGCATCTGCTTTTGATACTACCGGCGGTGCATCAATATCTTGCGGTAAACTTCTAATGGCTTGCGAAACCTTGTCACGAACGTCATTTGCCGCTTCTTCAAGATCTTTGTCTAAGTTAAATTCGATCGTGATATTACTACTTCCCTGATTACTTGAGGAAGTTATATTTCGAATACCATCAATTGCATTTACTGCTTTTTCAAGAGGTTCTGTAATTTGCGATTCGATAATATCGGCATTTGCTCCAGTGTAGTTTGTTCGAATTGAAACTTGCGCAGGATCAATCGAAGGAAATTCTCGAACACCCAAAAACGTATAACCAATGAAACCGAATAGAATAATTAAAAGATTCAGTACAATCGTTAAAACGGGTCTTCTTATACTTGTGGTTGATAAACTCATGTTTTGATTTAGGATTTTAGATTTTTGAGTGCAGATATTTAGATTATAGAATAAAGAAAATAGATTTTTCTAAATTCAAAACTCATAACTCAAAAAAACTATTTTTTTACTACAACTTTTATTGGAGCTTCGTTTTTTAATGACATAACGCCGCTGGTAATCAACGTGTCTCCGGCTTTTAATCCTGACAAAATCAAAATAGAAGCATCTGTTCTTGTTGTTGCATCAACTTTTACTTCTTTGGCTTTGCCCATATTGGCGATATAAACTTTTTTACCGTCTTGTATCGGGACAATGGCTTCTGAAGGAACTACGATTGCATCTTTTATAATGTTCAATGGTAATTTTACATCAGCAAAAGTTCCCGGGAAAAGTTTTCCATCGATATTATCAGCAATAGCGCGAACTTGTAATGTACGTGTTGCAACGGCTACTTCTGGTTCAATTGCATAAATTTTTGCAGAATAAACTTTATCAGATCCTGAAACCGAAAAATCTATTGTTGATCCAGATTTTACTTGTGAAGCATATTTTTCAGGGATAGAAAATGTAATCTTCAATTTTCCTGTATTAACTAATTTTGCTACTAAAATTGTTGGAGTAATATAAGTTCCCGGTGAGATAGAACGCAAACCAATTTTTCCAGAAAACGGAGCTTTAACAGAAGTTTTAGCAATTTGAGCTCTTATCAATTGACTTTGTGCTTGAGAAGACGCGTGATCTGCTTTTGCAACATCAAATTCTTCCTGACTTATAGCTTCTTTTTGAAGTAATAATTTCGCTCTTCTTTCATTCTCAGCAGCCAAACCTTCTTTGGTAACCGCTTGTCTTAATTGCGCTTTTAGCTCGATATCATTTACTTTAAAAAGCACTTGACCTTTGTTTACAAAACTACCTTCATTAAAGTAAATACCTTCGACAATCCCTGAAACTTCACTGCGGATTTCAATTTGTTCATTTGCTTCAATTGATCCTGATAATGATAGATTGTTATCAAAAGTAGAAGTGTTTACTACGATTCCCGTTACAGTTGTTGGAGTATCTTTATCGCCAAATTTTTTAGATTCGTCGTTTTTACTTTTATTAGATACCACTCTGTAGGCAATAAAACCTCCTAGAACGATAATTAGAAGGGCGTAAATTAGGTTTTTTACTTTCATAAAATTAGGGTGAATGTGTTTTGGTCTGTGTTTTTAGTAAGCTTGCAAATTTAACTTTTTGTTGTGAAAACGAAAGGTGTTAGCTTTTATTTAACACTTGTATGTACAAGTTTTTTAATTAATTCATGTCTTAGACTGCTTTACTTAACAATGGTTTAATGTTGATCGAAAAAAAAATTAAGATTATTTTTAGCGGTTTAAAAAAGAGTTAAAAAAAACGTCAATTTTTATGGATTCTTAACTATTTTGTAAGTTTTTACATTGTATTTGTGTAAATGTACGTATTTTTTATTACAGAAAAATCTTTCAATACTTCTTTTTAAAGTATTTTATCTGATTTATGTTGCACTTTATCGATTTTATTTGTAACATTGATAAGGTTAAACAAAATATATTTTTTGATACATAAAAACCTATATTTTTAATTCGTAAATCGGTAAAACATGAGAAATGGCGCTGTTTTTTAATCAAAAGTCTAAAATTTGCAAGTAATTGCGTTAACAAGTGTTTATCTTTTTTTTATTCCCTCACTAAGAAAATAATCAATTTATGAAGAAAAAAATACTTTTAGTCTTATGGTTTTCATTATTACTTGTTGCAATTTCTTTCTTGTTTTGGCAAAACGAATTTAAATATAGTTTACCAACACCAATTCCTCGTGATTATCAGGAGATAGCCATGGGAAGTAAAATTGATCTAAAATGCTGCACAACTGATCACAGACCGGTTTTTATTCATTTCTTTAATCCTGATTGCCCGTGTTCCCGCTTTAATATACCTCATGTAAGCGGATTGATTAAGAAATACGGAGATCGCATTAACTTTAAAATTGTAGTTATCAATAAGCAGAAGAGCTTTACAATCGAAGAAATCCAGAAAAAATTCGACGCTAATATCCCGGTTTATTTTGATGAAGGAATGGCAAAGAGTTGTGGCGTTTTTTCGACTCCGCAAGCCGTTCTTCTCGACGATTCTCAAAACTTATATTACCGCGGAAATTATAATAAAACAAGGTATTGCACCAATGCCGACAGCAATTATGCCCAACAGGCAATTGAGGCTTTGCTAAAACAAAATCATGCCCCTTCATTTGATGCTTTAGCTCTTAGAGCTTATGGATGTTCGTTACCAAAATGCACTAAATAAATCTATCCTTAACCTAATTATTTAATTTATGAAAACAAAAGCCAGTTTGAATGAACAAGATTATCTGTACAATTTTACGTCGACAATGACACAAAAATCAGATACAATTATCAATTATGTTCTTGCCGCTTATTTCCTTTTCGGAATTGCGTTAGCCTTTAAATACGATACTTTTGAAATAGGAGTAGGCGTTGGTACTTTGAATTTGTTACTGTATTATTCGGCAAAGTTTTTTGTCAAAAGATCCACTTTTTACCAATATGTATTGTCTGTGGTTTTAGCAATATTTATGGCGCAGTATATCTATCAAATGCACGGATTGTTTGAGATGCATTTTACAGTTTTTATCGCAAGTACCATTTTGATTATTTATCAAAACTGGAAACTTCAAATTCCGCTTACATTACTGGTAGTATTGCATCACGGAGCTTTGGCATACATGCAAAATTTTACTTTTACTGATCCAAAAGGTTTACAATTGTATTTTTCGCAGGTTAATTTTGACCTTGAAACTTTTGTAATTCACGTAGTTTTAGCAGCAGTTGTATTTTTCATGAATGGATATTGGGCGTATTATTTTAAGAAACACAGCCAAAATCATATTTCTAAAATTTCTGATGAATACGAATTAGAAAACATCAAACTGGCATCTGCAAAATATAGCTCTCAGAGCGCTACAAAAGACTATAATGATTTTATTCACAGAACAACTTTAGATTTAAAACTACCGGTAAATTCAGTTTTAAAACTTATTGATGTTTCAAAAGGACATACTGACAATGACAAACTGCTTAGTTACTTAGAAATGATGCGTGAAAGTGCTAAAAAGATCGACGATTTAGTAAACGATATTCATGTTAAATCGACAAACAGCAGGGGATAAAATTTAATAGAAACCAACTTCCAGATTAATTATTAAATCTATTTTATTTTATGTGTCAGTATGATTTTTAATCGGCCAGTCCAATGTGCTGATTACAAAAAGCATATTAATGATTTTAGAACCAGAGCTTAATTAGAATAAAGCTTTGAAAGAATTGAACTTTATACGCAGAAATATAACTGTATATTAATTTTAAAGACAAAAATTATGGATACCCGAACTAACCGTCCAACTCCATCAGATCGCGAAGTTGATTGGAATAAGAGTAAAGTATTACTCAGTAAAACAGATACAAAAGGGACGATTCTATACGCCAATGAAGATTTTATAGATGTATCAGGATATGATGAATTTGAGCTTGTTGGACAGCCTCATAATATTGTACGTCATCCTGATATGCCAAAAGTTATTTTTAAATTCTTGTGGGATAGTATTAAGTCAAGCCAAAATATTCATGTGATTATCAAGAATATGTCCAAAACCGGAAGGTTTTATTGGGTTGTCACCGATTTTAAAATCATAGCTGATGCTGATGGAGAAATCGTAGGATACTTTGGAACCAGAAAATCAGTTCCTGAGGATATTATCGTAAAGTTTATAGAACCTTTGTACAAAAAACTTCTGCATATTGAAGAAGTAAGCGGACTTCACGCTTCTGAAGAATACCTTGTAGGTTTTCTGGAAGAGCGCAAGAAAACTTATATGGAATATATAGATCATCTTATCGCAACCAAAAAAGATGATAAAAATAAAGTAAGTAAAGGTTTGTTCAATGGTTTATTTGAAAAGAAAGCACCTCCAAAAAAATAATAATACAATTAACTCTAACAATATGCTTCATTGCATCAGTCAGAATATTCAAAATTTAATATTTGGCCCCCAACAAATCTGAATCACCTTTAGAAATGGTAATTGAATATTCGAATCCTAAACATTGTTTAGGTATGATACAGTGAAGTATATTTTTTTTAGGACTTACTTGTAGAGATTTCACGTTCGAAATGATAATATTAAGCTGGTAAAATCCGTTTTAATCCGTGTTTTCGCAAAGCGAATCCGCGTCATCCGCGTTCTATATTGTCGCCAATCTTTGTCGAGCTTCTTATGGAGATTTCTCGTTCCTCGAAATGACAATATTAATGGAAAAGCTTTACGTCTTTTTAAAAGCTTAGCGCCTCAGAATCTCAGTACCTTAGCACCTTTAAAAAGAATTAGCTTATATAATTCCAGATATTTTTCTTTTTAGTAAGTTCAAGAAATACAGCTTTCAAAACTGCGTGTTCCGGTTTTTGCAACGGACCATCTTCTTTAAGAATTTTCATTGCATAATTTCTTGCAAGACTTAAGATTTCACGATCACGCACAATATCTGCAATTTGAAGATTTAAAACACCACTTTGCTGTGTTCCCATTAAATCTCCGGGACCACGAAGTTTAAGGTCGACTTCGGCAATTTCGAAACCATCATTCGTCTGAACCATCGTTTCCATTCGGGTTTTACTGTCGGCACTCAATTTATGACTTGTCATTAAAATACAATAACTCTGCTCAGCGCCACGACCAACACGGCCGCGTAATTGGTGAAGCTGAGACAATCCAAAACGTTCGGCACTTTCGATAATCATTACACTCGCGTTTGGAACATTTACACCAACTTCGATTACCGTTGTTGCGACCATTATATTAGTTTTGCCTTCAGAAAAGCGTTTCATTTCGGCATCTTTATCCGCAGGTTTCATTTTTCCGTGTAAGATCGAAATCGAATATTGAGGCAACGGAAAATCACGGGAAATACTTTCGTAACCGTCCATTAAATCCTTATAATCCATTTTTTCTGATTCCTGAATCAACGGATAAACAATATATATCTGTCTTCCAAGCGCAATTTCATCTCTTAGGAATTTCCAAACCTTCAAACGATTACTATCAAAACGATGCACAGTTTGAATAGGTTTTCGGCCAGGAGGCAATTCATCAATTACCGAAATATCTAAATCTCCATACAAACTCATTGCTAAAGTTCGCGGAATAGGAGTGGCGGTCATAACCAAAACGTGTGGCGGAATATCATTTTTCTTCCATAATTTAGAACGCTGTTCTACGCCAAATCTATGTTGCTCATCAATTACAGCCAAGCCCAGATTCTGAAACTTGACTTTGTCTTCGAGTAAAGCATGCGTTCCGATTAAGATATTTAAAGTTCCGTTTTCAAGTTCTTCGTGGATGATTTTTCGAGCCGAAGTTTTAGTTGAACCTGTAAGTATTTTGATGTTTATATTTAAGGTTTCTGCTAATTCTGATAAACCAATAAAATGTTGATTAGCGAGAATTTCTGTCGGCGCCATTAAACAAGCCTGAAAACCATTATCCATCGCCAAAAGCATGCTCATAAAAGCCACAATAGTTTTTCCGGAACCAACATCACCTTGCAGTAAACGGTTCATTTGAGCATTACTGCCCATATCTGAACGGATTTCTTTGATCACCCTTTTTTGTGCATTTGTAAGCTCAAACGGCAAATGATTCTGATAAAACTCACCGAAAAATTCCCCAACTTTCGAAAATGGATGTCCTTTTATTTTATGTTTCCGAATCAGATTTTTGGTAATTAATTGCAACTGAATAAAGAACAATTCCTCAAATTTAAGTCGGAATTGGGCTTTCGCCAAAATCTCAGTGCTTTTAGGAAAATGGATGTTGAATAAAGCCGCTCTTTTTGACATTAAATTTAATTCAGCGATCAAATAAGGAGGAAATGTTTCTGTAAATAAAGCTTGAGTTTCAATAAACAATTGCTCCATTATCTTGTTAATCGTTCTATTTGAAATTCCCCTGTTTGCCAGAGTTTCAGTCGAAGGATAAACAGGTTGCATTGCAGAACGAAGACTTTTTTCATGCTCGCTAAACAACTCAATTTCCGGATGCGCCATACTAAATTGACTTCCGTAAAGAGAACATTTTCCAAAAATCACACAAACTTCATTCAGCTTTAAACTTTCACGAACCCATTTATGTCCCTGAAACCAGTTTAAGTCCATTTGTCCCGTATCATCTACAAAAGTAGCAACAAGACGTTTTTTGTTTTTGGCAAACTCAACCGTTTTTATGTTGATAATTTTTCCAATAATCTGAACTTCTGAACCCGTATTCTGAAGTTCGTTTATCTTATAATAACGAGTTCTGTCAATATATCTATTCGGAAAAAAATTAACTAAATCACCATATTTATGAATTCCCAATTCCTTACGAAGCAATTGACCACGAGTTGGGCCAACACCTTTTAAGTATTCGATTTGAGTTTCAAGGAGATTATAGGACATTTTTTGTAGACTTCTTAAAATTTAGAGTATAGAAAATAGATTATAGAACATAGAGAAAAGATTATAGAAGCAAGATTATAGAATCAAGCAACATATTTTATCTATATTGTATGTTCTATAATCTTTTCTCTTTAAGAAAGCGAAGATAGATTTTAATTAGGAATTTTAAAAATGAGAGAATTTAAACTATAGAAAATAATATCTTTGAAGAATAAAATTTCAAAAAATGACTACACATTTAGCACTTTTAAGAGGAATCAACGTTTCTGGACACAATATGATGAAAATGGAGGCTTTGAAAGCAATGTTGGAAAATATTGGTTTTAAAAATGTGAGAACTTATCTTCAATCCGGAAATGTTTTTGTCGATACAGACGAAGAAAGTGCGTCGAAAGTTGGTTTTATGATCAAACAGGAAATTTTTAAAGTTTTTGGACACGAAGTTCCTACGATTGTGATCACAAAAGAAGATTTGGAATTATGTTTTAAAAATAGTCCGTTTTTGAAAGAAAAAGAAGTTGACACTAAAAAATTATACGTTGCTTTTGTTTCGATTGCTCTAAAAAGCGAAAACATAAACGACTTAAAAATAAGCCAATTTAAACCTGATGAAGCCAGTATTGATGGCAACAGAATTTTTATTAAATATGCTGTTGGCGCTGGAAAAACAAGATTTGATCAAAAATATATTGAGAAAAAACTAAACGTGACTGCAACAATTAGAAACTGGAATACGGTGACTAATTTATTGAATATGTACTCTGAATAATTAGAAAATGTGTCAATTAGAAAATGAGATAATTTATTTGAGTGTTCTAATAATTATCAAATTGACACATTATCTAATCATCTAATTTAGTTTTTAGGAACCAAATCACAATACCAAAATCCATAATCAAAAGCATCAGTTGAATTGGTATCACAAGCAGTATTTGAAGAATCTTTGGTTTTTGGTTTTTCATATTTTCGATAAACGATTTCTCCAATTTCGAATTTTATAGGTTCTGAAAAAATTGGTCCATCAAAAGTAAAAGTATGAAATTCGCCATTTTCGCCACAAACATCTACATTTTCAGGTAAATCATTTATAAAGATTTGATCGATTACACGTCCAACAAAGCTTTTGTCCAGATAACGCTCGTTTACACAAACCACAATAGTTTTGAAACCTAAGGAAATAAACTCATGAATCAAATCGGGAGTAGGGATTTTCCAGATTGGGAAAACGCCTTCAAATCCTAGTTTAGCCAATTGATCTTCGCGATATTTTCGCAAATCTTCCAGAAAAATATCTCCAAAAACCGAATGTGTAATACCTTGTTCTCTTAATTCTGTTAAGGATTTGGTCATTACATCTTCGTAAACTTCCATTGTAGGCATTTCCGGAATTTGTAAAATTTTCAATGGTAAACCAATACTTTTTGCTTGCGCTTCAAGTAATTCAACACGAACACCATGCATCGAAATGCGTTGGAATTGTTGGTTGACACTCGTCATTAAATATTCGATTTTAAAATCAGGATTCTGTAAAATTTTATATAAAGCAAGTGCAGAATCTTTTCCGCTGCTCCAGTTAAATAAGGCTTTTTTGGGCATTGACACGATAATGTAATTTTCTGTTGGTAAACTTACAAATTTCGTTCGATTTGTTGGCGAAACCTTTGTAACTTTGGATCTTTGCCACAAATTTATCCTTAATGAAATATATTCTTCTCTTTTTTACCACTTTCATTTTTGCACAACAAACTCAATTTGTCGATTTCAAATCGGTTAAAGGCCAATTGAAATTAGATGCATCAGACAAAACAATCGCCGGTTCAGTAGAATATCAGTTTGATGTTTTGAAACCAACTGATACGATTAAAATTGATGCCAAAAACATGGAATTTACCAAAATCCGAATCAATCAAAAAGAAGTCAATTTTGTAAATACTGGCAAAGAATTGCAGTTAATTGATAATTTTCAGAAGGGAAAAAACACATTGACTTTTGATTATTGGGCAAAGCCAAAACAAGCGCTGTATTTCATTGATATGGAAAATTCAGAAGTTCAGATTTGGACACAAGGACAAGGAAGATATACGAGTAATTGGTTTCCGAGTTTTGATGATGTAAATGAAAAACTGATTTTTAATCTCGGAATTACTTTCAATAAAGACTATCAGGTAATCTCAAACGGAATTTTAAAAGAAAAAACGACAAAAGATGATTTAACCCAATGGCAATACGGAATGGAAGAACCTATGAGTTCTTATCTGGCAATGCTTGCGATTGGGAAATATGATAAAAAAGAACTGAAAGCAAAGTCAAAAATTCCATTAGAATATTATTTAGAAAATAAAGATGTTAATCGTTTTGAATCAACATATCGCTATTCAAAACGAATATTTGATTTTTTAGAGAAAGAAATAGGCGTAAAATATCCGTGGGAAATTTATAGAGAAATTCCGGTTCGTGATTTTTTGTATGCAGGAATGGAAAATACAACTTCAACACTTTTTGCGACGCGTTATGTTGTTGATTCAATAGGTTTTGAAGATAGAAATTATACAAATGTTGATGCGCATGAGTTGGCACATCATTGGTTTGGCGATTTAATTACCGCCGAAAGTAGCACGCATCACTGGCTTCAGGAAGGTTTTGCAACTTATTATGCTTTGCTTGCTGAGCGAGATATTTACGGTGAAGATTATTTTTATTCGAAATTATATGATTCTGCACAACAAATAAAATTTGCTTCCAGAACAGATTCAGTTCCGGTTTTGAATGCCAAAGCAAGTTCTCTGACTTTTTACGAAAAAGGAGCTTGGGCGTTGTTTGTTTTAAATGAAGCAATTGGAGATAAAGCATTCAAAAAAGTGATAAAAAATTACTTGAAAAAGTATTCTTATCAAACCGTAAATACCCAAAATTTCTTTGACGAAATAAAGAAAGTTTCTGATTTTGATTTAGACAAATTTCAGAAAACATGGTTAGAATCTCCAGCTTTTGATACGCCAACAGCAAATGCTTTATTAAGTAAAAACAAGGCAATTCAAACACGTTTAGAAGTTGATAAATTAAAGAAAACGCCTTTGGCTGAAAAAGAAGTTTTTCTGAAGAAAACTTTAGAATCAGATGTTTATCAAGGTGTGAAACAAGCAATTGTCGATCAATTAGCAAATGAAAAATACGAAGCCAAAAAAGATCTTTTACTCACAGCTTTAAAAACGAATAATGTTCAAGTCCGACAAGATGTTGCGAGTACTTTGACTAAGATTCCCGAAGATTTTAGATTAGAATATGAAACTTTGCTTGACGATAAATCATATCAAACGCAGGAAATTGCTTTGTTTTGGTTGTGGAAAAACTTTCCGGATCATCGCTCAGAATATCTTGATAAATCAAAAAACTGGATCGGTTTCAATGACTATAATCTTCGTACAATGTGGCTTTCGTTAGTTTTATCCACACCAAATTATAGTGATAATTCAGAAGCTTTGGTTACAGAATTAATTTCTTTTTCTTCAACGAAATACGAAGCTACAACAAGACAAAATGCGCTTGAAAAACTCATTTCCTTTAAAATTATTAATGATCAGGTTCTGACTAATTTAGTATCGGCAACAACGCATCATATGTGGCAGTTTTCTAAGTTTGGAAGAGATACAATTCGGTTTTTATTAAAAAATTCAGAAATGCGTGTTTCATTTGAAAGAATTTTGCCTAATTTGACCCCTGATGAACAATTTCAATTGGATCGTTTGTTGAAAGAGAAAAAAGAGTAGAGAAGAAAGAAGCAAGATTATAGAAGAAAGATGTTAGAATAAAGAGAATAGAATAAAGAATATAGATTTATAGAAGAAAGATGCAAGAAGCAAGAGTAAGGATTTTTTACGTGTAAAATAAAGTCTTGGTTCTTTGCTCTAGCATCTTTCATCTTCTAAAAGCCAAAAAAAACAAATACAAATACCTACAATATATTTATGAGAGCATTGGTTATTTCTGGTGGAGGAAGTAAAGGCGCATTTGCTGGCGGTGTGGCGCAATATTTAATTGAAGAAAAAAATCACGAATATGATTTGTTCATCGGCACTTCTACCGGAAGTTTGCTGATTCCGCATTTAGCGTTGGGACATATCAAGAAAATTCATTCCGTTTACACGAATGTTACAATGGGAAGTATCTTTAATATTTGCCCATTTGTCGTTAAAAATAAAGACGGAGTTGATATTGTAACTATAAATCACTTCAATGTTTTACGTCAGTTTTTTAAGGGAAAGCGAACTTTTGGAGAAAGTAAAGGATTAAGGAAATACATCCAGAATAACTTCAGTCTTTCGGATTTTAATAAATTGAAAAAACTGAATAACGACGTAATAATCACCGTAACCAATTTTACCAAAAATGAGTCAGAATACAAGTCTATAAAAGATTGTAGTTACGAAGAGTTTTGTGATTGGTCCTGGATTTCGAGTAATTATGTTCCGTTTATGAGTTTGGTAGAGAGAAATAATTCTGAATATGGAGATGGCGGATTTTCGAGTTTGGTTCCTATTCGTGAAGCTATCAATCGCGGCGCAACAGAAATTGATGTAATTATCCTGGAAACAGAAGTTAATATGGATAAAACAGTTATTGGCAAAAATCCATTTTCTTTAATGATTGATTTGTTTAGAATTGCTTTAGATCAGGTTGAAAAACACGATATTGCTATAGGAAAACTTATGGCAACGAATAAGAATGTGAAACTTAACTTATATTACACACCAACAAAACTGACCAATAATGCGCTTATTTTTAATAAAGAAGTGATGAAAGTTTGGTGGGAACAAGGTTATGAATATGCTCAGAATAAGTCTGAAATTATGAGTGATAACAGATAATATAAGAAGTTAAAAATCAAGAATGAAGAAATACTACGGAATTATATTTGCTGTTGTTTATGCAATGCTTTTTAGGGTTTTAGTCGAATTTAATGTTATTGAATTTAATTCACTCGATTATCTGATTATTGTTCCAATCATAATGGGATATTTACCTTTTGTAATCGATCCTAAAGTTTTTGCAGACAGTTGCTTAAAAGCAATACTTTTTCCGTTGATAAGCTCATTTCTATTTTTATATTTTGCTTTTAGATCAAGATTTGAAGACTTAGGATGTTTGATTATTTTACTTCCGCCTTACGTAGTTTTTTCTGTTTTGATAAGTGTTATTTTTAGATACGTTATTAAATTTCGAATAGAAAAGGAAAAAGAAAACACCAATAGAAATAGTTTGTTATTAGTCTTGATTCCAATCGTTTTAGGGAATATTGAAAAATATGTAGAAAAAAAAGAATCGAGTTTTCAGGTTTCCCAAACAGTAGAAATTAATGCTTCGAATGAGTTTGTTTGGAACAACTTAGCTTCAGTTCCTGAACTTACGAATGATATAGATAATTCCGTTTATAATTATTTAGGTTTTCCAAATCCGGTAAAATCCGACTATAATTCCAAGACAAATACAAGATTAGGATATTTTGATAACGGAATAGTTTTAAATGAGAAAATTATAGAATTAGATAAATTCAAGAAAATGTCTTTTGCTATTAATGTTGATAAATCAAAGCTCGAGAATAGTCAAACATTTAAGCATGTTCTTAAGAATAAAAACTTGGTTTTTAGTTCTATAACATATGAACTTGAAAAAATAAATGAATCGAAAACAAAACTAACGCTTGTTTGTGATTATAAAGTGAGAACAAATGTTCCGCTTTATGGAGAATTTTGTTCGAAGAATATAATTGCTGATTTTGAAAGCAAATTGCTGAATGCTTTAAAGAAAAATCTTGAGCTTAAAGAAAAACAGATTTAAATAAGATTGATGTAGATTATGATAATATCTTTTGATCTGGACGATACATTGATTTCTAAAAATAAATTTCAATTAGAAAAAACAAATTTTCTTCAGCGAATTTTTGGAATTGAATCTCTAAGAAAAGGAACAATAGATTTATTTAAAGAGCTAAAAAAACAAAAGCATCAAATTTATATTTACACAACTTCCTGCAGAAGTGAATCAAGAATAAAAGGGACGTTCTGTTCTTATGGAATTTCTGTTGATTATGTAATTAACCAACAGAAACACCAAAAAAAGAGTAGTAAAACAAATATTCGTTGTTCAAAATTTCCTCCAATGTTTCATATTGATATCCATGTAGATGATTCAATTGGAGTTGAAATGGAAGGTCAGAAATTTGGTTTCAAAACCATTATAATTTCTGAAACAGATGAAAACTGGACTCAAACAATCTTGAGTAAAATAGATTTACATCAAGAATTGTAATTTACCAAAGTTCGGCTACTTCATTTTTAATATATGCCAAAGCTGCATTACTTGGAGATTGTTTCTCTAGTAAATCATTCAAAATCTTTTCGCGTAATTTATCTGCATTGTCAACACGATCGCTCATGGCAGCTTTACGAATGATTTGTATCGTTGAGTTTTTTGCTGTTGTAATAATTGTCCAACATTCATCAGACATGTAAATTTGTTGCGTCAAATTGTGCTCAAATTCTTGTTCGATTTGATCGATTACAAAGTTTTCATAATCGTGTTTTTCGTTAGAAATCGGAGCAATTCTAATCAATAATTTCGTAAGGTTGATACGCTCTAAATACAGAGTCATACGCTCGTAAGCCTGTAAACGTATTGGTAACGATTGTTTTTGATATTCTCTGTTTAATAAAAAGTTACGCTTTTTATCATTGTTTTTAATGTGTAGTTCAAAAAAACTATAAGCCACAAATCCGGTAACGATGGCTGGTAAAGTGTAACTGGCTAATTCTATAATTCTATTAAAATCCATTTGGTTCAATTTTTCAACAAAAATATACTTTTTGAGGAGAAATCCGCTCTAAATTTATTGTAATAAACAAAATGGAAGTTTACTTTTGTTTCCTTCTTCTAAAACCTACTGAAACACAACATTAATGGATTCATACATTATACTTTTCCTTTGTTTAGCAGCTTTTGCAGCTGGATTTATTGATGCAATTGTAGGCGGCGGCGGATTGATTCAAACTCCAATGGGATTGATTTTATTACCTAATCTGCCTGTTTCGACCGTTATTGGAACACTGAAATTACCAGCTTTTAGCGGAACTGCTTTTGCAGCTTTTCAATATTTGAAAAAAGTAGTAATTCAGTGGAAGTTGCTTTTGATAATGATGTGTTTGGCAGTTCCGTCGGCATTTTTGGGTTCTACTATATTGACAATGGTAAGCAATGATTTTATGAAACCACTTTTATTGGTCGTTTTATCGTTGTTGTTTATTTATACGTATGCAAAGAAAAATTTTGGTCAGCATGAAGCCAAAGATCATTCGGCTACAACGCAAATTATTTATGCGGTAATTATCAGTGTAATTGTTGGTTTCTATGACGGATTTATTGGTCCGGGAACGGGAAGTTTTTTTGTAGTTGCTTTTATTGCTTTGTTGGGTTTCGACTTTTTGCACGCTTCTGCAAATGCTAAAATGGTAAATCTGGCAACCAATTTTGGTTCGATTTGTTTGTTTATGATTAAAGGAAAAATCATTTGGTCAATCGCAATTCCTATGGCAATTAGTAACGGACTTGGCGGATGGCTTGGAGCAAAATTGGCAATTAATAAAGGAAATGGTTTTATTCGGATTTTCTTTTTGGTTGTTGTAATTGGTACTTTGATACGATTTGCCTATGATGTATTTTTTAAGTAAAAGGTTCTAAGAGACTAAGTTGTTAAGGTTCTGAGTTTTTTTTAATATAAGTGAATGGTTTTTAGGTTGTGATTATCAAATTATAGACTATCTTTGTATCAAAATTAATAACTTAAAGTATCATAAAATGATAGAAATAGTTGAGAATTACGAGAACTACATTAATAGTATACCAGAATTGATAGGCAAATCTTATTATAAAGCTGAGTTTTTTATGCAAAAACTGGGTTTAAAACATGCTACATATTATAGAAAATTGAAATCTAAAAATTTTACTCATCAAGAGGTTAAATTAATTACAACTTTATTATTTCCTGAAGAAATATTGATGCAGGAGTTGCAAAAAAGTGAAGAAGATATAAAAGCAGGTAGAACTATTAATTTTGAAGATTTTAAACAAAAACTAATAACTAAGTATAACATCTAGTTCAGCTGGATTTCGTTTATTATCCCAGAATAAAGCAATATATATTGTTTGATTTTCGATTGTATAAAATAAATAAACTTTATTTGATATTAAAAACTTACGAAAGCAAGTTTTTTTATACTTAGAACCAATATGAATGTTTTGCGCGATCATTTGCATTATTGAAATAGTTTGGTTTGAGAATTTAGTTGATTTAGAGTCGTTATACTTGCTAATAATTTGAAAAAAAGTTTTCTCGGCAGTTTCGGTTAATTCTACATTCATTTGTGAATTTAATAAGTTTTACAAATATATAATATTTTAAGGATTTTTCTTTCAAAATTAAAAAGCACTTGTTTTTGATCTAGCCCCGATAGAGGCGGTATCCTCGCAGTGAAACGGAGAGATATAGCCGAAAGCGGGAACTATGTTTGTTGAAAAAACCAATTGTTTTGCTTCAAAAAAAAACTTAGAAACTTATAATCTCAGAAACTTAGTATCTTAAAAAAAGGTAGTAGCTTATTCAATCATTAATTCTTATTTTTGCATAATATGGAGAAAAATTTCATGCAAAAGTACATTGATCAACTCAATGAAGCGCAACGACAACCCGTGCTGAAAAAAGACGGGCCAATGATTATTATTGCTGGTGCAGGTTCTGGAAAAACCCGTGTTTTAACTATTAGAATTGCTTATTTGATGGCGCAAGGAATTGACGCTTTCAATATTTTATCGCTTACGTTTACGAACAAAGCTGCTCGTGAAATGAAGCATAGGATTTCGGATATTGTGGGTGCATCTGAGGCAAAAAATCTTTGGATGGGAACTTTTCACTCGATTTTTGCGCGTATTCTTCGTGCAGAATCGGATCATTTGGGATATCCATCCAATTTTACCATTTATGATTCTCAGGATTCGGCGAGACTGATTTCTTCTATTATTAAGGAGATGCAGTTGGATCGTGATATTTATAAACCAAAACAGATTTTAGGCCGTATATCTAATTATAAAAACAGTTTAATTACGGTAAAAGCGTATTTCAATAATCCTGAATTGGTAGAGGCCGATGCGATGGCTAAAAGACCACGTTTAGGAGAAATTTATCAGCAATATGTAGAGCGTTGTTTTAAAGCAGGCGCGATGGATTTTGATGATTTGTTATTGAAAACCAATGAGTTATTGACTCGTTTTCCTGAGGTTTTGGCAAAATATCAGAATCGTTTCAGATATATTTTGGTTGATGAGTACCAGGATACAAATCACTCTCAGTATTTGATTGTTAGAGCTTTATCTGATAAGTTTCAGAATATTTGTGTGGTTGGTGATGATGCGCAGAGTATTTATGCTTTTCGTGGAGCAAATATTAATAACATTCTGAATTTCCAGAAGGATTATGAAGGTGTAATAATGTTCCGTTTAGAGCAAAATTACCGTTCGACAAGAAATATTGTTGAAGCGGCAAATACGGTGATGGAGCATAATAAAACAAAATTGGATAAAGTTGTTTGGACTGCAAATGATTTTGGTCAAAAGATAAAAGTACACCGCAGTTTGACAGACGCCGAAGAAGGTCGTTTTGTTGCAAGTACGATTTTCGAACAAAAAATGCAAAATCAATTGCATAATGGTTCGTTTGCGATTTTGTATCGTACCAATGCGCAATCTCGTGCAATGGAGGACGCGTTGAGAAAGCGTGATATTCCGTATCGAATTTATGGAGGTTTGTCATTTTATCAACGTAAGGAAATCAAGGATGTTTTGTGTTATTTACGTTTGGTAATTAATCCAAAAGATGAAGAAGCGTTGGTTCGTGTAATCAATTATCCGGCACGTGGAATTGGTGATACTACTGTTGAAAAACTTACGATTGCTGCAAATCATTACAAACGTTCGATTTGGGAAGTGATGGTGAATATTGATAAAATCGACTTGAAATTAAACGCGGGAACGAAGAATAAAATCAATGATTTTGTTACGATGATTCAGAGTTTTCAGGTAATTGATCAAAATCAGGATGCTTTTTATATTACAGATTATGTAGCTAAAAAAACTGGTCTTGTTCAAGAATTGAAGAAAGATGCAACTCCGGAAGGAATGGCGAAGATTCAGAATATCGAAGAGCTTTTGAATGGTTTAAAAGATTTTACTGAAGGACAAAAAGAAATTGATGGCGCAAGAGGAGCTTTGTCGGAATTTATGGAAGATGTGGCGCTTGCAACTGATTTAGATAAAGATACGTCTGATGAAGATCGTGTTGCTTTGATGACGATTCACTTGGCAAAAGGACTTGAATTTCCGCACGTTTTTGTGGTGGGAATGGAGGAAGATTTGTTTCCGAGTGCGATGAGTATGAGCACCAGAAGTGAATTAGAGGAAGAACGTCGATTATTTTACGTAGCTTTAACTCGTGCAGAGCATCAGGCATATTTGACTTACGCACAATCTCGTTATCGTTGGGGGAAATTGACAGATAGTGAACCGTCACGTTTTATCGAAGAAATTGATGGACAATATTTGGAATATCTAACTCCTGCGGAAACTAATTATAGATATAAATCGCCAATTGATGGTGACATTTTTGGTGATATAGATAAATCTAAATTGCGTCTGGCAAAACCAATTGGTTCAACGCCACCAAAGCATGTTACAGATAATCATCCAAAACCGGATTTGAATATTCGAAAACTAAAACCTGTTACAGGAACTAATCCGAATACTCCAAGTGCACCAAATTTATTCGACAATAAATTGACAATCGGAAATGTTGTAATGCACGAACGTTTTGGAAAAGGTGAAGTTGTAAATCTGGAAGGTGTTGGTGCGGATAAAAAAGCCGAAATAAAATTTGAAGTTGGAGGTCTTAAAAAGCTTTTACTTCGTTTTGCTAAATTGGATGTTGTAGGGTAGAGAAATGTTTCAAGTTTCAGGTTTCAGGTTGCTTGACTTTGAGTATAATTTTAACCGCAAAGTTCGCAAAGATTTACGCAAGGCACACAAAGCTTTGCGAAACTTTGCGTAAATCTTTGCGAACTTTGCGGTTAGACTACACAGCTATGAAATTTAAACCTGAAACAAAATAAACTTTAAACAAAAAACAAAATGGCTGAGTTCATAAAAATATATCCGGATAAACCTAGTGAAGCTGCAATTGCCAAAGTGGTAAAAGTGCTTCAGAATGGAGGATTGGTAATTTACCCAACTGATACTGTTTATGGTTTGGGCTGTGATATTACAAATTCACGTGCGTTGGAGAAAATCGCAAAAATTAAAGGTGTGAAATTAGAGAAAGCAAACTTCTCATTCATTTGTCATGATCTGAGTAATTTATCAGATTATGTTCGTCAGATTGATACATCTACTTTCAAGATTCTGAAAAGAGCTTTACCGGGACCTTATACTTTTATTTTACCTGGAAATAATAATTTACCAAAAGAGTTTAAAAAGAAAACGACTGTTGGTATTCGTGTTCCTGATAATAATATTATTTTGGAAATTGTTCGCCAATTAGGAAATCCAGTGGTTTCAACTTCGATTCGAGATGAAGATGATGTAATTGAATATACTACAGATCCTGAATTAATTTTTGAAAAATGGCAGAATATTGTCGATTTAGTTATCGATGGTGGTTATGGCGATAATGTTGGTTCGACTATTATTGACTTATCAGATTACGAACCAGTTATTGTGAGAGAAGGTAAGGGTGATATTGGTATTTTGTAAATAAATACTGAAACTGTATAATAGTTAAAAATAAATAACTAACTTTAGTATAGTTAAAATTTAGTTAGTTAATTTAAAATAATGCTATTCTTGATTTATATTTAATTGGTTATTAA
Organism: uncultured Flavobacterium sp.; assembly: GCF_951805225.1. Taxonomy (NCBI): domain Bacteria; kingdom Pseudomonadati; phylum Bacteroidota; class Flavobacteriia; order Flavobacteriales; family Flavobacteriaceae; genus Flavobacterium; species uncultured Flavobacterium sp. The sequence continues at coordinate 1,289,266 of NZ_OX638201.1, forward strand.
AAAAATTAAGGATACATAAAAGCAGGTCAATTGACCTGCTTTTTCTGTATTATAAAGTATGTAAAACTAAGATTATTTAGCTTGTTTTTTCATTTCTTTTTCAATCATATCATAGAATTGATCGATTTTTGGCATAACCACAATACGAGTTCTTCTGTTACGAGCTTTGTTTTCTGGAGTATCATTAGCAACTAATGGTACGTAAGAACTTCTACCAGCAGCAATTAATTTTGCAGGGTTAACTCCAAGATCGTTTGTTAATACACGTACAATAGATGTAGAACGTTTAACACTTAAATCCCAGTTGTCTAAGATAAATCCGTTGCTTTTGTAAGGAACGTCATCTGTGTGACCTTCAACCATACATTCGAAATCTGGTTTGTCATTTACCACTTTTGCAACTTTAGCCAAAACAGATTTTGCTTTGTCGCTTACGTCGTAGCTTCCGCTTTTAAATAATAATTTATCTGCAATAGAGATAAATACAACTCCTTTTTCTACGTTGATTTCGATATCTGGATCGTTAATACCAACTGCTCCTTTTAAACTAGTAACTAAAGCAAGTGTAACACTGTCTTTTTTAGTTAAAGCATCTTGAAGTCTAGATATTTTTAAATCTTTCTCTTTTAAACTTTCTAAAGATTTTTCAAGATTTTCAGCTCCTTTAGTAGTTAATACAGTTAAATCTTTAGAGCTATTGATTAAGTCTTGATTATGTGCTTTGTAGCTTTCAGCTGTAGCAGCAAGTCCAGCTTTTTCTTCAAGACAAGAATTTAATTTTACGGTGCAAGAGTTTAATAAATCCTGAATCTCTTTGTTCTTAGCTTCTAATGCTGCATATTCTTTTTTCGATACGCACGAAGTTAAGGCCATTAATACTGTTAGTGCGATAACTATTTTTCTCATAGGTATTATATTTAATTAAACGTTGATTACAAATTTAGTTTTTAATATTTTGTTTAGTGTTAAAGATTTCTTTAAAAACACCCAATTTCCTGATGTAATATAGGTAAACGATACTTTTGACGGTATAGTATTGTTGTATTTGAAAATCTTTTCTTTTACTTAGATATTTTAAAGATAGGCAATAAAAAGAGAAGTGCGCCTTTAAAATAGCAAAAGTATGGCTGAACTTACCTTGTGTAAGAAAGCGGATACCGGCAATACCATCTAAAACCATTCGGAAGAAAATCACAAAAAATAGTCCCTTTTTAGGTAAGTTTTTGACAAGCATTAATAGTGAATTTCTAAAATTCAAAAATGTCTTTTTCGGATTCCCTTGTTGCAATGTGGCGCCTCCAACGTGATATACAACAGATCCCGAATTGTATTTTATAATATGTCCTTCATTTGCAGCTCTCCAGCATAAATCGATTTCTTCCTGATGCGCAAAAAACGTTTCGTCAAAACCTTTTAATTCATGATATACTTTGCTTCTGATAAAAAAACAAGCTCCGGAAGCCCAGAATAATTCGCAATTATCGTCGTATTGCCCGTTGTCTTTTTCGATAGTATCAAAAATTCGGCCACGACAGAAAGGGAAACCGTATTTATCAATAAATCCTCCGGCTCCACCAGCATATTCAAAGTATTCTTTATTTTTAAAATCAAGAATTTTAGGCTGAATTATTGCCGTTTGTATTTCGGTATCAAAAGTATGAATTATGGGTTGAAGCCAATTTTCTGTCACTTCAATATCTGAATTTACTAAAGCGTAAATCTCAGCATCTATATATTGTAAAGCATCATTATAACCTTTTGCAAAACCATAATTTCCACTATTCTGAACAATTTTAATAGTAGGGAAGTTTTGTTTGACGAAATTTATAGAATCATCTGTAGAAGCATTATCTGCGACATATATAGTGGCTCCTTCTGAAAATTGAACGACCGAGGGTAAAAATTGTTCCAACAACTTTACACCGTTCCAATTTAAAATGACAACAGCTATTTTATCCAAAAGTAAAATTTATTTGTTTTTAGTATTCTTTATTTCTTATAATCTGGCAAGTCTCTTAAAAACTGGTATTTTTCGTTTTCAAAATCCATCTGACAAAAAAAATGGCTGAGACCATTCGTTACATTCAAAAACCGTGCCTTCATTGTCATGTTATAACGGGCAATTTGATCAAAAGTTGCCTGAGAAATTTTTACTTCAGGCGCTTTGCACTCTACTAATATATGTATAGAACCATCAGAATTGAAAACAACAACATCGTATCGTTTTCGTAATCCGTTGACAGTTAAAACTTTTTCTACATTAATAAGTGATTTGGGGTACTTTTTTTCATTCATTAAAAAATGAACAACATGTTGTCGGACCCATTCTTCAGGAGTAAGAATGATAAATTTTTTCCTGATTTCATCAAAAATAGACACTTTATTTTCGCTATTTTTGAATCGGAAAGTATAAGTAGGAAAATTTAATTGCTGCATACTACAAAAATATTAAAATAGTTTAAAGTTTCATGTTTAAAGTTTCAAGTTGTTGGAACCAGAACCTGAAACCTTCAACTTGAAACAAAAGATTGAATGGACGAAGTTGTAAAAATTGTTAACGATATAAAGGCCGGAAATATCAAACCGATATATTTTTTAATGGGTGAAGAACCTTATTATATAGATAAATTATCGGAGTATATTGAGCAAAATGTTCTTTCGGAAGAAGAGAGAGGATTTAACCAAACGGTTTTATATGGTAGAGATGTTTCTGTAGAAGATATTGTTTCAACGGCCAAGCGCTATCCTATGATGGCTGATCGTCAAGTTGTTATCGTAAAAGAAGCGCAGGATTTATCAAGAACAATTGATAAAATAGAATCGTATGTCAATAATCCGATGGAAACAACTGTTCTTGTTTTTTGTTATAAATATAAAACACTGGACAAACGTAAAAAAGTAACTAAATTACTTGCTCAAAACGGAATCGTTTACGAAAGTAAAAAGCTTTATGAAAACCAAGTTGGTGATTGGATAAAACGTGTTCTTGCCGGAAAAAAATACACAATTGATCCTAAAGCTAACGCTATGTTGGTGGAGTTTTTAGGTACGGATTTGAGTAAAATCAATAACGAATTAGAGAAATTACAGATTATTTTGCCACAAGGAACTGTAATTACGCCACAACATATTGAAGAAAATATTGGTTTTAGTAAAGATTATAATGTTTTTGAACTTAGAAAAGCTATTGGAGAACGTAATCAGCTAAAAGCGTATAAAATTGCAGAGAATTTTGCGCATAATCCAAAGGAATATCCATTGGTAATGACAACAGGTTTGGTTTTTGGATTTTTTGTTCAGCTTTTAAAATACCACGGATTAAAAGATAAAAATCCTAAAAATGTAGCTGCTGCGATTGGTGTAAATCCTTATTTTTTAAAGGAATATGATTTAGCAATAAAAAATTATCCTATGCGAAAAGTAAGTCAGATTGTTGGTGCCTTGCGAGATGTTGATATCAAAAGTAAAGGAGTAGGAGCGAATGCATTACCACAGTCAGATTTGCTAAAAGAAATGCTTTACAAAATATTTAATTAAGCCGTGGAAATTCACGATATTTGCACTTCTAAAAATAAATCACATTAAAAAATAATTATCACAATTATGGGAATGAATAAAAATACCGTTTTAGGATGGGCTACTTTTATAATGATACTTATGGGATTGTTACTTATAGGTCTTGGAGCTTTTAGATACAGAGATGTATCAGGTTGGGGATTTGTAGCCGTTGGTGTTGGCTTTTTTGCGAATGCCTGGGTTTTTAATGCGTTGAAAGGTAGAGTTTAAGCCATTTCAAGATTCAATATCAAATTCAATTCAAAAGATTAAAAAAATTAGAAGAAAAAATTGACTAGATAAACTACTGAGGATTTGAAATGATCATTTTAGAAGGTTGACTTTCATTTTCGATTTCCTTTGCAATTTTTAAATATTTTATAATATCTTCTTCTTTCCAGTCTTTTTTTTGAAGATCTAAATATTCATCTAAAGCACTATCGAAATCATTTTCAAAATCAGTCAATTTTAAAGAAAACCCGAAGTCTGTTTGATAATTCAAAAAACCAACATAATCACCTAGCCGACAAATAAGATAGCAATTTTGTTTTTTATCTTCAATTGTTTTTAAAAGGCTAACAGTTTTATTAAACCCATAAACCAATTTGAAATTTTCTACAACTTGGATAGAATTCGTTACTATTCCATGTTTTACATTATCAGTTGTAATAATTCTGTTAACTTTAAAATCTAACATAATAGTTTATTTTTAAATGTTTAATCGATTACTTTTTGTTTTGCTAACTATCGGTGAAGTTTATTAAATACAAAATAAGACTTTATTTTTAATAATACAGAAAGAATTCTTTATAAATGTTGCAGACGGCTTTTAGTTGGGAGGATAAATAGCTTTAAAATGCATAAAATTCACCATATCAAATAAAAGCATATTCTTAACAAAATACCTCTATTTGAAAAATTGTTTAAAATTTCTAATTCATTTATTTTTTCTCGATTATGTTTTTTAAACAATAGCTTATATTTGTGAGAAATTATTCAAAATAGTATGTGGAAAAAAACATGGAATGATCCTGTTGGAAGTAAATTAATTTCGGTTGGTCTTGGAACAATAATTGCATTCTTATTAGCTTTTATTTATAGTAGATATACTAATGAAACCTTTGAGGTAGTTTTTGAAAAAATTGTTTTTTATAAACTTGAAATCGAGCTATATATAGCAATATTAATAATATTTGGATTCCTTATTGCACAGGCAATTATAAGAAAAATTATTAGATTTTTTAAAAATGGAAGTCCTGAAAAGATAGATCCAATTCAAAAATCTAATCAATTAAAAATAGATGATTTTATAAAAAGAAACCATATAATAAGATACTCAGACGGCTTTACATGTAGATATATAACCCAAAAGAGTAAGTATGATGTGTTACCATTTATACATACTTTGAGTTTTTTTTGTGATTTACATGATGCTCCATTAAAACTTTTTGGAGATAGATGCCCAGACCTTTCCTGCGAAAATAATAAACGAACTGTTAATAAATATTTAGCAAAAAATAACATCGAATCTTCCGTGTTAAACGATTGGTATTCAATTGATTTTGACTGATTGAGTTAGTATTATTTTTTTTTTTTTAGGATTTTTAAAAATTCTCCCAATGCTACCAATAGAATAGCTGGATTTATTAAAGTTATTCATCATGAATTTCTTTTTCTTCATTTTGTTTCTGTTGTAATGTAAAATCAATTCTTATACGGCATACGGCCTGGATTAGTTCGAGGACCTTTAATTAAAAGAATACTAATGCTTGAATTCCTACTATTTCACAATCATCTTTTGAATTCTTTTTATTTAAAACTATCTTTGTTATCATAATCTCAGATAAAGTATTATAATTTACTGGTTATAATATTTTAATTTATAGTGGGGACAATAGATATGGAGTTTGGATATAAAATTTTGAAAAATAGCATAGACACAATAATTATAAAACGCATTAAATAAATTAACAAATTATAAATCATAACAAATGTCAGACGATAAGAAAGTAATTTTCTCAATGCAAAAATTGAGCAAAACCTATCAGGGAGCAGACAAACCAGTGCTTAAAAACATTTATTTAAGTTTCTTTTATGGAGCTAAAATTGGTATTCTTGGACTTAACGGTTCTGGAAAATCTTCTCTTTTAAAGATTATTGCCGGAGTAGATAAAAATTATCAAGGAGATGTTGTTTTTCAACCAGGTTACACAGTTGGTTATTTAGAGCAAGAGCCAATTCTTGATGATTCTAAAACAGTTATCGAAATTGTTCGTGAAGGAGCTGCAGAAACAATGGCAGTTTTAGAAGAATACAACCAAATTAATGATTTATTTGGTCTTGAAGAGAACTACTCAGATCCAGATAAAATGGATAAATTGATGGATCGTCAGGCAGCATTGCAAGATAAAATCGATGCTCTTGGTGCTTGGGAAATCGATACAAAACTTGAAATCGCAATGGATGCGTTACGTACTCCAGAAGGAGATACGCCTATCAAAAACCTTTCAGGTGGAGAGCGTCGTCGTGTAGCTTTATGTCGTTTGTTGTTGCAACAGCCTGATGTACTGTTACTTGATGAGCCTACCAACCACCTTGATGCTGAGTCGGTTCTTTGGTTAGAACAACACTTAGCGCAATATTCTGGAACTGTAATTGCTGTAACGCACGATAGATATTTCTTAGATAATGTTGCTGGTTGGATTCTTGAGTTGGATAGAGGAGAAGGTATTCCATGGAAAGGAAATTATTCTTCTTGGTTAGACCAAAAATCAAACCGCATGGCGCAAGAAGAAAAAGTAGCTTCAAAACGTAGAAAAACTTTAGAGCGTGAGCTTGACTGGGTTCGTCAAGGAGCAAAAGGTCGTCAGACAAAACAAAAAGCGCGTTTACAGAATTACGATAAATTATTAAACGAAGATCAAAAGCAACTAGATGAAAATTTGGAAATCTATATCCCGAACGGTCCGCGTTTAGGAACAAATGTTATCGAAGCTAAAAATGTTGCGAAAGCTTTTGGAGATAAATTGTTGTATGATAATTTAAACTTCACTTTGCCACAAGCCGGAATTGTTGGAATCATTGGACCAAACGGTGCTGGTAAATCTACTATTTTCAAAATGATTATGGGTGAACAAGCTACGGATAGCGGAGAATTTTCAGTTGGAGAAACTGTAAAAATCGCTTATGTAGATCAATCACACTCTAATATTGATCCGAATAAATCTATCTGGGAAAATTTTGCAGATGGTCAGGAATTAATTATGATGGGAGGAAAGCAAGTAAATTCTAGAGCTTACCTTTCACGTTTTAACTTTGGTGGAGGTGAGCAAAATAAGAAAGTTTCAATGTTATCAGGTGGTGAGCGTAACCGTTTGCACTTAGCAATGACGTTGAAAGAAGAAGGAAACGTACTTTTACTGGATGAGCCTACGAATGATTTAGATGTAAATACACTTCGTGCACTTGAAGAAGGTTTGGAGAATTTTGCCGGTTGTGCCGTAATTATTTCGCACGACAGATGGTTCTTGGATAGAATTTGCACACACATTCTAGCTTTCGAAGGAGATTCTGAAGTTTACTATTTCGAAGGTGGTTTCTCTGAATACGAAGAAAACAAAAAGAAACGTTTAGGTGGTGATTTAACTCCAAAACGTTTGAAATACAGAAAGTTAATCAGATAATAATTCTGGATAATTTTTAAATTATAAAATCCCAAATTCGAATTGATAGATTTGAATTTGGGATTTTTTGTTTAGCGTAAAGTTTGTCATTTCGAGGAACGAGAAATCTTCGCAAGAAACTCGACAAAGATTATACTTTTCGTTGCGGAGCTACTTGCGAAGATTTCTCGTTCCTCGAAATGACAATATTGTGTAAAAATTGGAATACTATATTTTGAAATTTTACAAAAACTTACTCTTCAATTCAGGAGTTGGAATCATACAGCTTTCTTTTTTACCGTACCATTTGTAACGATTCTTCGCAATGTAATCGTAAATATAATTTCGAAATTTTTCCGGAAATATTTTAAAAACAGAAATCAAACTATAAATTCCTCCAAGTTCTTCAGCGATTTTAATTGCAGCTGTAGATTTGTAATAATACGCAACACCAGGATTGTATAAAATTATACTATCGATTTTAGTTTGATCAACGCCAATATAATTGCAAATCTCAATTCCTAATTCTGATTGCAAAGCCACAAAACGAAAAATATCTTTCTTATCATTTTTGATGATAAACTGAACAGCGCCGTTGCATAAATTGCAAACACCGTCGAAGAGGATTATTTTTTTGTTTTCTGGAAGGTTTTGCATTTTGAGGAAAAGTTTAAAAGTTTCAAGTTTCAGGTTTTAAGCTTTGTCAAAGTTTTGAACTTTGACAAAGCTGTAACATCTAGTTTGTCATTCCGAGGAACGAGGAATCTCCGCGGCAAAATTCTACAAAGATTAGAAAAACTTTGCGGAGCTACTTTCGGAGATTCCTCGTTCCTCGGAATGACAAATAGGAGTATAATTAATGCTATAAAAATAATTTATAAGAATGTAAAAAGCAATAATTTTTTCAAATCAAAAACAGCTTTCATAAATTGCTTTTAAGCTATTTTTGAAAAATATCCATCTTCGATATCGTATTTTTAAAAACGATTAACTAAATAGCTTTGTTTTCGTTTTGGACCATTTTTCATGTTTTTAAAGACTGAAAAACGCCGCTGAAAACTAAAAACTTACTTCTTTCCGGCTTCGACAAATTCCAATTCATCTAAACTTACTTTCGAAGTAAAGATTCCGTAATTGACTGTTGCCTTGTTTTTTTCGATAGAATCAATGCTTCCAACAGATCTTCCGTCGAGCATTCTCACGCGATCTCCAACTTTTAGAACTGGTTTTGGCTTCTCGATAACAGGTTTAAGTTTCTTTTCTTTTTTCTCTTTTCGAATTTCTTCCACCTGAACGGTTACTTCTGCAATGACTTCTTTTTTCTTTTCGATTATCGCTTTGGCTTCCTTCGGAGTTGCTTTTTTACGCTTTGAATTTTCGATTTCAATAATTTTCAAGAATTCACCAATAAGTTCCTTCTTGTTTTTATTGTTGAAATATTTCTCAGAGATATCTTCAATTTTCTGACCAATGTAAATTGTCTTTTGATTACTATCATATAATTCCTGATAGCTTTCCAATTTCTGTTTGATTTTTACATTGATGTTTTCCATCTTTTTGCTTTCCTCACGCGCTCGGGTTTCTTCTTCTTTAAGATTTATAGAAGTTTTTTCGAGTTTAGATCTTTCTTTCTGAAGCGTTGCAATCGTTTTGTCAAAACGAACTTTACCAACTTCAATCTTCTTTTTGGCACGATTAATTAATCCAAACGGAATTCCGTTTTTCAATGCAACTTCAAAAGTAAACGAACTTCCGGCTTGACCTAATGCCAACTTATACATCGGTTCCAATGATTTTTCGTCAAACATCATATTTGCATTTGTAGCAAAAGGCAATTCGTTTGCGAGAATCTTTAAATTTGAATAATGCGTTGTAATAATTCCGAAAGCTTCACGATGGTAAAATTCTTCTAAGAAAATTTCCGCTAAAGCGCCACCTAATTCCGGATCAGAACCTGTACCAAATTCATCAATCAAAAACATGGTTTTCTTGTTGCATTTCTTCAAGAAATAATTCATGTTTTTCAGTCGGTAACTATAAGTACTTAGATGATTTTCAATAGATTGATTATCACCAATATCAGTTAAAATTCTATCGAATAAAAAAGTTTCACTTCGTTCGTGAACAGGAATCAGCATTCCTGATTGTAGCATCAATTGTAATAAACCAACTGTTTTAAGCGAAATTGTTTTTCCTCCGGCATTTGGACCAGAAATTACAATGATTCGGTTATCTTGTTTTAATTCAATAGTTTGCGGATGTGTGACTTCGTTTTTTTGCTTGTTATTTAAATACAAAATCGGATGATATGCTTCTCTAAAGAACAATCTCCTTTCTTCGGTAATTGTTGGTAAGATTCCGTTTATTCTATTTGCGTATTTTGCTTTTCCGGCAACAACATCAATATCACTTAAAAATTCCTGATACTCAATTAATAAAGGTAAGTACGGACGAATTTGATTTGATAATTGCTTTAAGATTCTGGTAATTTCTTCTTTTTCTTCGTACTCAAGATTAGCTAATTCACGAGAATATTGCAGAGTCGCTTCAGGTTCAATGTAAGCGATACTTCCAGTTTTGGAACTTCCTAAAATTGAACCTTTTACTTTTCGACGATACATTGCAAGAACTGCTAAAACTCTACGGTTTTGAACAAAGCTTTCCTTGATATCATCTAAGTAACCAAGGCTATTATTGTGAGTAAGTGCAACGCCAAAACTTTGATTTACTTTGCCGCGAACAATATTCATGTTTTGGCGAATACTTAATAAAGCTGGTGAAGCGTTGTCTTTTATTTCTCCATATTTGTCTACAATAGCATCAATTAAAGTTACAATGTCTTTGGTATATTCAACCCTTGAAGCTCTTGCGTTTAAGTTTGGATAATAATCATCGAATTTTTTAAGGAAATTCAGTAAGAAATTCGATGTCGAAGAAAGTGTTGCAATTTTTCTAAAACTTCCTACTTCAAGAAAGCTATCTTCAATTGCTAAAAACTTAATTTCGTGTGTTATAGCGTCAAAACCATGATTTGGAATTGCGTTGTTATTTTCAAAAGACGAAACATACTCTGATGTCTGCATTAAAGCTTGCATCAAAGTTTCTTTGTCTCTAAATGGTGTTATTTGTAAAGCTTTTTCTTTTCCAATATCAGTATTACAGCCTGCTGAAATGGTTTCGAGTACTGTTGGAAATTGTAAATCTTGTAATGTTTTTTCGGTAATGGATATCATTATATATCGTAAGTTGTAAAATTCAAAGTTACAAAGTTTTAAAACTAAATAGCACTATTAATTGGTACTTTGGAAAAAACTTTGCGTAATTTGTATAAAATTTAGTAAAATGAAAATTAATCTTTCTCCAGAGTGGCAAGCAATTTTAAAAGACGAAATCCAAAAGCCTTATTTCAATGAATTGATGTTGGCTTTAGACGTCGAATACAAAACTCATACTTGCTATCCTCCGGCAGAATTAATTTTCTCGGCTTTTAACAACTGTTCTTTTTCAGATCTAAAAGTTGTTATTATTGGCCAGGATCCTTATCATGGAGAAGGTGAAGCCAATGGTTTAAGCTTTTCTGTAAATGATTCAGTTAAAATTCCGCCTTCATTGCGTAATATTTTTAGAGAATTAAATGATGATTTTGATTCCATTTTTATGCCAACTTCTGGCAATTTAGAAAAATGGGCTCAACAAGGTGTTTTACTTTTAAATGCTTCATTAACAGTTCGCAAAGATAGTCCAAATAGTCATAAACACTTAAAGTGGAATCTTTTTACAGATGCTGTAATTCAGGCAATATCTGATCAAAAAGAAAATGTTGTCTTTTTGTTATGGGGAAGTTTTGCTCAGAAAAAAGGTCTCAAAATAGATCGTTCAAAACATTGCGTTTTAGAATCTGGTCATCCTTCACCAATGAGTGCTAATCAAGGGAAATGGTTTGGGAATAAACATTTCAGTAAAACAAATGACTTTCTACAATCAAAAGGAATTAAAGAGATTGAATGGTAGATTTAAACCATATAAGTGATGTAAGTCAAATATAAGATTGATCTTAAAAAATTATGTTTGCCAATCTTTGTCGAGTTTCTAGTGTGATTTCTCTCTTCGGTCGAAATGACAAAAAGAACTACTGTTTCTCGGCTGGTTTCTTTACAATCTCGTCTAAAATCGCTTTATCTTCGTAGTTAATTACTTTAAGAATGATCTCTTGGTTTTTAACTGTTTTTCCTTCTATAATGTATAGTTTTCCTTTTTTGAAAGGAACATTACTTTGATCAAAATCAACGTCTCCGTATGTTAATGTGTTTTTAATATCTAAAGTATCAACCCATTTTTCGTTTAAAGTCTGGATTGCTGCAGGAGAATATTTAAAAGGTTTTGTTCTTAAATTATTCAAAACTCTGGCGTTCGGAAAGTAATTGCAACGAGTATCTTTTCCACTAAAAACAAGGGCTACAAAAAAGCATCCCATAATCAAACCAATCAAATAATATGCAAAACGATGTACGAACTTCATGAAATAAAATTTTTGCAAAGGTACGCTAAAGTTCCCTTAAAATACAAGTAAATTAATATCGTTATCAGGCAAATCAAACCATTCGCCAATTGCTTTGTTGGTAAGGATTCCGTGGTATAAATAAATTCCGTTTTTTAGGCCTTTATTACATCTGATTGCGCTCTCTAAACCACCATCTTCAGCTATCTGAAGTAAGTACGGTGTTAAGATGTTACTGATTGAAAGTGAGGCAGTTTTAGAATATCTTGATGGAATATTTGGTACACAATAATGCAAAACATTACTTTTTATAAAGGTTGGTTTTTCGTGAGTTGTAACTTCTGAACTTTCGAAACATCCTCCTGTATCTATACTAACGTCAACAATTACAGCACCTTTTTTCATATGTTCAACCATAGTTTCTGTCACTACAATCGGACAACGTTCTTTTCCGCGCATCGCACCAATAGCTACATCACAGCGTCTTAAGGCTTTCAATAATGCTTTTTGCTGAATGGTAGATGTAAATATTCTTTGGTTTAAATTGTTTTGCAAACGGCGTAATTTGGTAATCGAATTATCAAAAACTTTAACGTTTGCTCCAAGACCAATTGCGGTTTTAGCAGCAAATTCGCCAACAGTTCCGGCACCAAGAATTACGACTTCGGTAGGAGGGACGCCGGTAATGTTACCAAATAAAAGTCCTTTTCCAAATTCGTCCGTAATCATTAATTCGGCAGCAATAAGTATGGAAGCAGTTCCGGCAATTTCGCTTAATGATTTTACTGCGGGATATGAACCATCTTCGTCCTTAATATATTCAAACGCAAGCGCTGTTATTTTTTTCTGAGCTAAGGCTTCAAAGTATGCTTTTCTTTTTGTCTTTAACTGAATTGCTGAAATAATAATCGTTTCGGGATTAATCATTTCGATTTCAGCTAACGTTGGAGGCTCAACTTTAAGTAACATTGGACAGCCAAAAACTTTTTTAGTGTCTTTTGTTACTTCTGCACCAGCATCTGCATATTCTTTATCAGAATAGCTAGAGCTTTCTCCGGCACCAGATTCAATCATAACACGATGACCTTCGTAAGTCAAAGAGTTTACCGCGTCTGGAGTCAGGCAAATACGACGTTCCTGGTAACTTGTTTCTTTAGGAATTCCTATAAAAAGTTCACTTTTGAATCGGCCAATTTCAAGTTTTTCTTCTTGTGGCAACAATTGTTGTTTCGTAAATGGAGTTAAGGTAATTGACATGGGTTGTGCAAAATATTAAGAGTACAAATTACGTAAAAAGTTTTAAAATCAATGTAAAAATTGTGCTAATACTGTTTTAATAATTAGGGCATTATTTTTTCCATTTTAATGTCGGCTCTTTCGTAAATCCCATCTTCCAAAGGAATTTCTTCAAAACCAAATTTTCTATAGAGATGAATTGCGGGAAGTAATTTTCGGTTTGAATATAAAAGTACTTTTTTAATACCGTTTTCTTCGGCGAAAGCCAGACAATGAATTAATAGTTTATTCCCAATTCCAAGACCTTGCGCTTTGTCAGAAACTGCCATTTTACTCAATTCAAATGTTGTATCGTCAATCTTCATTAAAGAAGCCGTTCCAATAATTTCGTCATTATATTTAGCGTAGAAAATAAGTCCGCCTTTATCAATAATTTCTTCTTGCGGATTTGAAAGCACTATTTCATCTTTTTCTTCGACTCTAAAATACTTTTGAAGCCATTCTATGTTTAAGGTTTTGATGTGGTCTTTTAAATCTTGAGAAAAAGGAATTATTTCTACTATATTTTGGGTATTCATTCAGTCTAATTTTATTCGTAAATTACTTCTACTTCAAACAATTCTTCTGAACTTGCCTTATTGCCATTACTATTCAAATATAAAACTTTGAAGGAAGATTTTTTTCTTTTTGGATCCATCAAAAACATCACGGGGAATGTTATTGGATTTCTACTGCCAATATTCTTTCCAGCCATTGTAACTTTATTATCTTTTGATTTTAGCATTATTCCTGTCAAGCAATCTTGACATGGAGTGTCTGAATAATATTTTACTGTAATAGAATCGCCAATTTTGTAATCACTTGCTTTTAAAATAAGGGGTACTTTATTGGTGCTTTCATTATATTCTTTGATTTTTATTTTATTATAAAAAACATGCCAAACACTTATTGTATCTGAAGCCTTGCAAAAGCTAGAGATTAGAAAAAAGGCTATAAGAATATTTAATTTCTTCATGTTTTTAAATTAAATCTAAACTTCTTTTTCCATCTGCCAATAACTCAATATTAATTGTAGAAGTTTCTTGTGGAAGTAAATTCGCAATTTTTTCAGACCATTCGATAAAACACCAATTTCCCGAATATAAATAATCGTCAACACCCATATCGAGCGCTTCGGTTTCTTTGTTTAATCGGTAAAAATCAAAGTGATAAACGATTTGATTGTTCGAAGTAGAATATTCATTTACAAGTGAAAAAGTTGGGCTGCTTGTCGCGCTTTCGACTCCTAAACTTCTGCATAATTGCTTGATAAGAGTAGTTTTTCCAACGCCCATTTCTCCATTAAAAAGGATAATCTTTTTAGGATTTGAGGCTAAAATTTGTTCTGCTACTTCTTGAATTTGATCTAATGAAAAAACGATATTCATTTTTTTTAAAGTTACAAAGGCTCAAAGAGGCAAAGGTTCAGAGGTTTTTCCTCTTTGAGGCTTTGGTTTATATTATTCTTTTTATATTTTTTTTTGCCACGAATTTCGCTAATTAAAAAATCTTTTAAAAATAAATTCGTGCTAATTAGTGAAATTCGTGGCAACTTTTTTATTGAAAACTGCGACTGAAAACTTTTTTATTTCGGATTAAAAACCAAAAACGGAATAATCATTTCTTCTAACGAAATTCCTCCGTGTTGATACGTATTTCTGTAATAACTTACATAATGATTGTAGTTGTTTACGTAGGCCAAAAAGAAATCATTCTTAGCAAAAATAAACGAACTACTCATATTTATAGCCGGTAAACCAATATCTTTTGGCTCTTTTACAACATAAACATCTTTTTGCTCGTACGTTAAACTACGACCTGTTTTGTAACGCAAATTTAAGCTTGTATTTTTATCTCCAACAACTTTCGAAGGATTTTTTACATTAATTGTCCCGTGATCTGTGGTCAAAATCAGTTTGAATCCTAAAAGTTGTGCTTGCTGAATAATCTCTAAAAGCGGAGAATTCTTAAACCAGCTCAAAGTCAATGAACGATAAGCTTTATCGTCAGAAGCAAGTTCTTTTACGACTTCCATTTCAGTTTTGGCGTGCGATAACATGTCGACAAAATTGTAAACAACTGTAACTAAATCATTTCCTTTTAAGGCTTTGAAATTTTCTGCCAGTTTTTTTCCGCCAGCGTAATTTGTGATTTTAAAGTAATCTTCCTTAATATTTAATCCTAAACGCTTTAATTGTGCCGAAAGAAATTCGGCTTCGTAAAGGTTTTTCCCACCATCTTCGACATCATTTTTCCAATATTGAGGGAACTGTTTTTCCATTTCAATTGGCAATAATCCAGAGAATATCGCATTTCTGGCATATTGTGTTGCTGTTGGAAGAATGGAGAAATACGGAACTTCTTTTTCTAATTTATAATAGTTAGAAACCACTGTTTCAAAAGATTTCCATTGATCATAACGCAAATTATCAATAACAACAAACAAGATTGGTTTGTCTTTCTTTTTAAGTTCCGGAACTACTAATTCTTTAAATAAATTATGAGATTGAATTGGTTTATCGGCTTTTGGAGCAAACCAATCTTCGTAGTTTCTTTCGATATATTTTCCGAATTGTGAATTGGCTTCAACCTTTTGAGATTCAAGAATTTCGATCATTGCCTGATCGTTAATATTTTCAAGTTCAAGTTCCCAAAAGATCAGTTTTTTGTACAATTCAACCCAATCTTCAAATGAATTAACCATCGCTAATTCCATAGAGATTTTACGAAATTCTTTCTGATAATCTAAAGTAGTTTTCTCTGAAATCAATCTTGAATGATCCAGATTTTTCTTCAAACTCAACAAAATTTGATTCGGATTTACAGGTTTTATAAGGTAATCGGCGATTTTAGAACCAATCGCTTCTTCCATTATATATTCCTCTTCACTTTTGGTAATCATAATCATCGGGATTGCCGATTTCTTTTCTTTCATTTCCGAAAGCGTTTCCAAACCACTCATTCCTGGCATATTTTCATCTAAAAAAACAATGTCAAAATTGTCTTCTTCAAATAAAGAAATAGCGTCAAGGCCGTTATTACAAGTAGTTACAGCGTAGTTTTTTTTCTCCAGAAATAATATATGTGGTTTCAAAAGATCGATCTCATCATCGACCCAAAGTATTTTTATCTTATCCATAAACGATTTTATTTTTATTGCAATTTAGAAGTATAGAACTTAAAAAGTATTAAAAATAGTATAAATTTCAGAATAATGATTTATGATTTTTATGGAATATCTTTTTTTTATTTTGTTACTATATTGAGAATCAGGCTGAATAATTGTTCATTTTTAAGTGAAAAACACGAAGTTGATTATAGTTATTTACTTATATTTGTTGATCTAAAAATAACCAAATAGTGACTCAGATCAATAAGTTAAAAATATTCAATGATCCCATTTATGGATTTATTACCATCCCGAACGAACTTATTTACGACTTAATCCAACATCCGTATTTTCAGCGTTTACGCCGCATTTCGCAAATGGGATTATCGTATTTGGTTTATCCCGGTGCAAATCATACCCGTTTTCATCATGCGTTGGGATGTATGCATTTAATGCAGAAATCTGTAGAGACTCTTCGTTTTAAAGGAGTTGCGATTTCTTCCGAAGAAGAAAATGCTTTATTCATTGCTATTTTACTTCATGATATTGGTCATGGTCCGTTTTCGCATGCAATGGAAAAGAGTATTGTTGAAGATGTGAATCATGAGGCTATTTCGTTATTGTTTATGAATCAGCTTAATGAAGAATTTGATGGAAAATTGAGTTTGGCTATTCAGGTTTTTAAAGGTGAATATCACAGAAAATTCATGTTGCAATTGATTTCAAGTCAGTTAGATATGGATCGAATGGATTATTTGAAACGTGATAGTTTTTATACCGGAGTTGCAGAAGGAAATGTGAATTCTGAACGTTTGATTCAGATGATGAATGTTGAGAATGATGTATTGGTTATTGAAGAAAAAGGAATTTATTCAGTAGAAAAATTTCTGCTTTCACGAAGATTAATGTATTGGCAGGCTTATTTGCATAAAACAAGTTTGGTGGCCGAATTAATCTTAATGAAAGTTTTAAAAAGAGCTAAAGAATTGACTTTAAAAGGAGTTGCTTTGCCTTGCAGCGAGCCTCTCTTATATTTTATGCAAAACAAAGTTGCTTTGGAGGATTTTGATGCCGAAAAGCTTGATTTGTTTTCTCAATTAGATGATTTTGATATTATTAGCGCTCTGAAAGCGTGGCAGAAAAATAGCGATTTTATACTTTCGACTTTAAGTAAAATGATCATTAACAGAGATTTACTTAAGATAAAATTGAGTGCAGAAAAAATTCCGATGGAAGAATCACAATCTTTAAAAGAAGAATTTGCAGAAGCACATCATATTTCGGCTGTTGATGCCGGATATTTCATTTTTAGAGGTAAAATAAAAAATCAGGCTTATAGTAAAGAAGCTGAACCAATACGAATTTTGAAAAAAGATAAAACAATTGAGGATGTTGTAGAAGCGTCTGATCAGCTGAATTTGAAATCGTTATCTAAATTGGTGACAAAATATTACATCTGTTTCCCAAAACAACTTATCTAAAATTAACATTTAAAATCTATTTTTTATATTTTTGTCGCAATGAAATTTACAGCAGAACAAATAGCAGGAATTTTAGAAGGAGAAGTTGTTGGGAATCCCAATGCAGAAGTTTCTCGGCTATCTAAGATCGAAGAAGGCGAGGAAGGTTCACTTACTTTTTTGGCTAATCCTAAATATATCAACTACATATATACTACCAAAGCTTCGGTGACAATTGTTAATGATAGCTTTATACCTGAACAAGAAGTTACGACAACTTTAATAAAAGTAGAGGATGCTTATGCTTCCTTTTCGAAGCTTTTACACTTTTACAATCAAGTAAAATTGAATAAAAACGGTATCGAACCACAATCTTTCATGACTGAAGGAACTAAACACGGAGAGAATCTTTATTTGGGAAGCTTCAGTTATATAGGACAAAACGTGGTTTTAGGTGATAACGTAAAAATTTATCCAAATAGTTTTATTGGTGATAATGTTGTTATTGGCAATAATGTATATATTTTTGCAGGCGCTAAAATTTATTCTGAAACTATAATAGGAAACAATTGCACGATTCATTCAGGAACTATTATTGGTGCTGATGGTTTTGGTTTTGTGCCTAATGAAGAAGGAGTATATAGTAAAGTGCCTCAAATTGGTAATGTTATCATCGAAGATAATGTTGATATTGGAGCAAATACGACAATAGACAGAGCAACTCTAGGTTCTACAATTATTAGACAAGGGGTTAAATTAGACAATCAGATTCAGGTTGCTCACAATGTAGAAATTGGTAAAAATACTGTGATCGCAGCGCAATCTGGTGTTGCAGGTTCTACTAAAATTGGAGAAAACTGTATGATTGGCGGGCAAGTTGGTATCGCAGGTCACTTAACAATAGGTAATAATGTGAGATTGCAAGCTCAGTCAGGAGTTGCAAGAAACATCAAGGATGGTGAGATTTTGCAGGGGACGCCGTCACTTGGATATACTGATTTTAACAAATCGTACGTTCATTTTAAGAACTTACCTAAAATCGTAACCGAAATTGAAGAATTAAAAAAACAAATAATAAACCCAAAAAATGGAAATAATGGTTAAACAGAAGACCATCAAAAATGAAATTTCACTAACAGGCGTTGGATTACACACTGGAAAAGAAGTTACAATGACTTTTAAACCAGCTCCAATTAATAATGGTTTCACTTTTGTAAGAGTAGATTTGCAAGGTCAACCAGTCATTGAGGCTGATGCTAATTATGTTGTTAACACGCAAAGAGGTACTAATTTAGAAAAATTAGGTGTAAAAATTCAAACACCAGAACACGTTTTAGCTGCTTTAGTTGGATGTGATTTGGATAATGTTATCATTGAATTAAACGCTTCTGAGCTTCCAATAATGGATGGTTCTTCAAAATATTTTGTTGAAGCTATTGAAAATGCGGGAATCGAAGAACAAGATGCTAAACGTAATGTTTATGTGGTAAAAGAAGTTATTTCGTTTACTGATGAAACTACAGGAAGCGAGATTTTGGTTATGCCAAGTGATGATTATCAAGTAACTGCAATGGTTGATTTTGGTACTAAGGTTTTAGGTACTCAAAACGCAACTATGAAAAGTATAGCCGATTTTAAAGATGAAATCGCTAATTCTAGAACTTTTAGTTTCTTACATGAATTAGAATCTCTTCTTGAAAACGGATTAATTAAAGGTGGAGATTTAAACAACGCTATTGTATATGTAGATAAAGAAATATCTGATTCTACAATGGAAAATTTAAAGAAAGCTTTTGGAAAAGATAAGATTTCTGTTAAGCCAAACGGAGTTTTAGACAACCTTACTTTACATTATCCAAACGAAGCTGCAAGACATAAATTATTAGATGTTGTTGGAGATTTATCTTTAATTGGAGTTAGAATTCAAGGAAAAATTATTGCTAACAAACCTGGACACTATGTAAATACACAGTTTGCCAAAAAATTAGCAAAAATTATCAAAATAGAGCAAAGAAATCACGTTCCGGTTTACGATTTAAATCTTGAGCCGTTAATGGATATTCATAAAATTATGGCTGTATTGCCACACAGACCTCCATTTTTGTTAATTGACAGAATTATTGAAATGTCTGATAGCCATGTAGTTGGAATGAAAAATGTAACAATGAATGAGAATTTCTTCGTTGGGCATTTTCCTGAAGCTCCGGTTATGCCAGGGGTTTTAATTGTGGAAGCAATGGCACAAACAGGTGGAATTTTGGTTTTAAGCACAGTTCCGGATCCTGAAAATTATTTGACATATTTCATGAAAATTGATAATGTTAAATTCAAACACAAAGTATTACCTGGTGACACCTTGATTTTCAAGTGTGAATTGATTTCTCCTATCAGAAGAGGAATCTGTCATATGCAGGCAAATGCTTACGCAAACGGTAAATTAGTAACTGAGGCAGAATTAATGGCTCAAATTGCTAGAAAACAATAATCATTTAATCGATTTTATTGTTTACGTTTGTTGCCCAAATTAGATTATTTTAAATTTAAAATATAAAACATACAGATGAATCAACCATTAGCATATGTTCATCCCGGCGCCAAAATCGCTAAAAACGTTGTAATAGAGCCTTTTACAACAATTCACAATAATGTTGTTATTGGTGATGGTACTTGGATTGGTTCAAATGTGACCATCATGGAAGGTGCTCGTATTGGTAAAAATTGTAATATTTTTCCAGGAGCTGTAATTTCTGCGGTGCCACAAGATTTAAAATTTGGAGGAGAAGATTCTCTTGCCATTATTGGAGACAATTGTACGATTAGAGAATGTGTTACTATAAACAGAGGTACAGTTGCGTCTGGGCAAACTATTCTTGGTAACAATTGTTTAGTTATGGCATATGCACATATTGCGCACGATTGCGAGATTGGTAACAATGCCATTATCGTAAACGGAGTTGCTCTTGCAGGTCACGTAGTTGTTGGTAATCATGCCGTAATTGGTGGTTTGGCAGCAATTCATCAATTTATTCACATTGGTGATCACGCAATGATTTCTGGTGGATCTTTGGTTCGAAAAGACGTTCCTCCTTATACAAAAGCTGCAAAAGAGCCATTATCATACGTAGGAATCAATTCAGTAGGTTTAAGAAGAAGAGGTTTTAGTACTGAGAAAATCAGAGAGATACAAGAAATCTACAGAATTTTATACCAAAAGAACTATAATACAACACAAGCTTTAAGTATTATTGAAGCCGAAATGGAAGCAACTCCTGAGAGAGATGAAATTCTTGATTTTATCAGAAATTCATCACGAGGAATTATGAAAGGTTATTCAGGAAACTATTAGATAAAAGTTAAATCGTTTATTTGTTTGTCGTTAAATCGAAAACAGATAAACGATTTAACGATTCAACAAAATATTAAACAAAAAAGAACAAAATGGCATCTACATCAGATATTAGAAACGGATTGTGTATTAAATTCAATCATGATATTTATAAAATCGTTGAATTTCTTCACGTAAAACCTGGAAAAGGTCCAGCTTTCGTAAGAACAAAATTAAGAAGTTTAACTACAGGAAGAGTATTAGATAATACATTTTCTGCAGGTCATAAAATCGACGTTATTCGTGTAGAAACACATAATTATCAGTTTTTGTATGCTGAAGGAGATGAATTTCATTTCATGAACACAGAATCTTTTGAGCAAATTTCTTTGAATAAAAACATTCTAGATGCTCCGGGATTATTAAAAGAAGGAACAAGTGTAATGGTTCAGGTAAATACTGAAACTGATTTGCCTTTATCTGTAGATATGCCATCTTCTGTAGTTCTTGAAGTTACTTATGCTGAGCCTGGAGTAAAAGGAAATACAGCTACAAATGCTACAAAAAATGCAACAGTAGAAACTGGAGCATCAGTAAACGTTCCGTTGTTCATCAACGAAGGTGATAAAATTAAAATTGATACAGCTTCAGGTTCTTACATGGAGCGTGTAAAAGAGTAATTTTTAATTAGATAATTTGTCAATGAGTCAATTAGAAAATTAATGCTTACGCAGAAATTGAATAATTTTTATTTTCTAATTGACTCATTTTCTAATTGACACATTCTCTAATTGACAAATTTTCTAATTTAAATATATGAAATTTCCAAAGATTCATTCTTTACAAGAAATTGCAAATTTGCTTCAATGCGAATTTATTGGTGATGAAAACTTTCCGGTTTCAGGCATGAACGAGATTCATGTTGTTGAACCTGGAGATATAGTTTTTGTAGACCATCCAAAATACTACGATAAAGCTTTACAATCAGCTGCAACTATTGTTTTGATCAACAAAAGAGTAGATTGTCCGGAAGGTAAAGCACTTTTGATTTCTGATGATCCTTTCAGAGATTTTAATACTCTTACGAAACATTTTAGACCTTTTCAAGCTACGAATGTATCAATCGCTCTTTCTGCAACTATTGGAGAAGGAACTGTAATACAACCTAATTGTTTTGTTGGAAACAACGTTACAATCGGTAAAAACTGTTTGATACATCCTAACGTTACCATTTACGATCATACCGTAATTGGGGATAATGTGATGATTCATGCCGGCACTATTTTGGGTGCTGATGCATTTTATTATAAAAAACGTCCGGATGGTTTTGATCAGTTAATTTCTGGCGGAAGAGTTGTAATTGAAGATAATGTTGGTATTGGTGCGCTTTGTACGATTGACAAAGGTGTAACAGGCGATACGACAATTGGAGCAGGAACAAAATTGGATAATCAGGTGCATGTTGGACATGATACCGTGATTGGAAAAAAATGTTTAATAGCTTCACAAACTGGTATTGCAGGTTGCGTTGTTATTGAAGACGAAGTTACGATCTGGGGACAAGTAGGAACAACTAGCGGAATCACAATAGGAGCGAAGGCTGTTATTATGGGGCAAACAGGTGTTACTAAGTCAGTTGAAGGTGGGAAATCTTATTTTGGAACTCCTATCGAAGAATCAAGAGAGAAGCTAAAACAATTAGCCAACATCAAGAAAATTCCTGAAATTTTAAATAAATTGAAATAATATGTCTATTAAAGAATTTGTTCAAAAATTTTACAAGTCAGATGCCTTAATCGATAGCGAAATCATGAAAACATATTTACATCCCGATGTAAAGTTAGATTGGAACAGCACGAAAGGATTGATCGAGATGGATTATAATTCGATGTTAGATATGGCAAATGAGTTAAGTCGTGCTTATGTGCGTTCTAAAGTCAGAATTAGCCATATTATTGCCGAAGAAGACTTAGTTTCAATTCGTTATTCTCATTTTGTGAAAACGATTGAAAACCCAAGAGAAGAGATGTTATTGGCCCATTTTGCTACAATTTGGCAAATAAAAGACGATAAATTATATCGTGGTTATCAAATGAGTCAATTTTCTTAATTTTTTTGAAGACAAAAAGGTTAAAATACGTTACAAAACCTTACTTTTGCATCACAATTTTAAAAACTACATAAAATATATATCATGAGTGTTTTAGTTAATAAAGATTCCAAAATAATTGTTCAAGGATTTACAGGAAGCGAAGGAACTTTCCACGCTTCTCAAATGATTGAGTACGGTACTAATGTTGTTGGTGGTGTAACTCCTGGAAAAGGAGGAACTAGCCATTTAGATCGTCCGGTTTTTAACACAGTAAAAGACGCTGTTGACCAAGCTGGAGCTGATACATCTATTATTTTTGTACCGCCAGCTTTTGCTGCTGATGCAATTATGGAAGCTGCTGACGCTGGAATTAAAGTAATTATTGCTATTACAGAAGGAATTCCTGTAGCAGATATGATTAAAGCAAATAATTATGTTAAAGAAAGAAATTCTAGATTAATTGGACCAAACTGTCCAGGAGTTATTACTCCGGGTGAAGCTAAAGTTGGTATTATGCCAGGTTTCGTTTTCAAAAAAGGTACAGTTGGAATCGTTTCTAAATCAGGAACTTTAACTTACGAAGCTGCTGACCAAGTTGTAAAACAAGGTTTAGGAATCACTACAGCTATTGGTATTGGTGGAGATCCAATTATTGGAACTACAACTAAAGAAGCTGTTGAATTATTAATGAACGATCCAGAAACTGAAATCATCATTATGATTGGTGAAATTGGCGGTCAACTTGAAGCTGATGCTGCAAGATGGGTAAGAGCTGATGGTAACCGTAAACCAGTTGTTGGTTTTATCGCTGGAGAAACTGCTCCTGCTGGTAGAACAATGGGTCACGCAGGTGCTATTGTTGGTGGTTCTGATGATACTGCTGCTGCTAAAAAACAAATTATGAGAGACAACGGAATTCACGTTGTTGATTCACCAGCTGAAATTGGTAAAAAAGTAAAAGAAGTACTTGGATAATCTCCAATATTCAAAATAAAAATTCCAGAAAAAAGTCTCAATATTTTGTTGAGACTTTTTTCCATTTTTAAAATGCCGGAATATAAATTAAAAACTTAGCAACTTAGAACCTTAGTTTCTTAGAAGCTTAAAATGAGAAATATGTACAAAGAATTAGAAAAGTTTAAAGTAAGTAATAGTTTTACTTTTACCATTGAAGATAGTTTAGAACAAACTTGTAATGCTCCGGAATCTGGTGCAGGAGTTTTTGTAGTTTATGCTGTTGAAGGAGATGCAAAAGAATTAATCATGGTTGGTTCTACAGGAACAGTTCAAAACGATGGAACTTTAAAAAGTAAAAACGGTGGTTTATATGATAAAATCGTAAACGGGCACCAATTTGCAAAAACAGGAAGAAAATATTCTTGGCCAGCACAAATGAAGTTAGAAAACATTACTGCTCTTGAAGTAGTTTGGTACGAAACTTTTAATGCTGATGTAAAAGGAATTCCTACTACGGTTGAAGGACAAGTTTTGCAAAACTTCTTAGATGAAAATGCAAAATTACCAAGATGGAATGTAGCTTTCTAAAAGCAATTTCAAATAAAAAAACATCAAAAGCCTTACTATAACTTTAGTAAGGCTTTTTTTATTAAGTCATAGGTTTTGTTTTCCTGTTTTTATACATTTATAGTCCAAAAAACAAATCAAAACCTATGGTAAAAAACTACTTACTACTATTAGCATTATTTTCTTTTTCTTGTGTTACTGCACAAACTATTACTTTTTCTGATCCAAATTTCAAAAAGAAACTATTGTCATTGGATGGTTATAATAATATTGCAAAAGATAGCGACGGAAACAATATTAAAATTGATAAAAATAACAATAAACAAATAGAGGAAAGTGAAGCTTTATCAGTAAGCTCATTAAAAATAACCTGTAATGGATGTACTAATGCCGAATTAATTACAAATCTTGCTGAAATAAGTTATTTTACTAATCTAAAAGATCTGGATTGTTCTCATAATCTTTTAGTTAATCTTGATTTCACAAAACTGCAAAATCTCGAGACGTTAGTTTCATCTTATAACTACACGAAGAATTTACAAGTAAAAGGTTTAACAAAACTTAAAACTTTATCAGTAGGAATAAATATGTTAGAAAGCATTGATGTTTCCGGATTAACAAATCTGGAAAGTTTATATGTAAATGCTAATCTTTTAAAAACACTGAAATTAGAGCAACTTCATAATTTAAAAACCGTTAGTGGCTTTGGAAATCAGCTGACTTCTATTGATATCATTGATTCAAATAATTTAGTAAGTCTTGAAGTTACCCGAAATTTATTAACTGAATTAAATTTACCGCAATTAAACCTTCTTAAGGATTTAGATTGTAATGAGAATAAGATTACCAGTTTAGATTTGTCAAAAATTCCGAATATTATAAACCTAAATTGCTCTAGTAATAAAATAACGAGCTTGGATTTTAAGAATTTAAAAACCGAAAAAATAACTTGTAATTTAAATGAACTTACAAAGTTAGATTTAAAAGGATTAAAGACATTAAATTATTTGCAATGCGCATCAAATAAATTAACAAATTTAGATTTGGCAGATCAACCAAAATTGCAATTTTTAGATTGTAGTTATAATCTTTTTACGGAATTAAATTTTAATAACTGCTTGGGCTTAAATAATTTAGTATGCGCAAATAATAGCGAATTAATTGCAATTCTTATAAAAAATAAAGTTCTTTCTTATAATTTAAACTTTGATGCTAATCCTAAATTAAAGTATATCTGTACAACGGACGATTACATTGATCATTACAAAAAACTTTTAGCTGACAAAGCTTCATCTGTTGAAGTTAACTCGTATTGTACATTTGATCCGGGCGCTACTTTTTATACTATTCAGGGAAATCAAAAATACGATGCAGACAATAAAGGATGTGATGTATTAGATGGAGCATTTCCAAACTTAAATTTTAGTATTACAAATGGGGCGAAAAAAAGCAATATAATTTCGGACATTTCAGGAAATTACAATATTTATTTAGGAAGCGGAGATTATACCATAAATCCAATTCTTGAGAATTCTAAATATTTTACCGTTTCACCGGAATCTTTAAAAGTTACTTTTCCAAATGATGGAAAAACATTTACTCAGGATTTTTGTATTGTACCAAATGGCGTGCATCAGGATGTTGAGATAACAATTTTGCCAACAGTACCTGCGAGACCAGGATTTGATGCCGTTTATAAAATTGTTTACAAAAACAAAGCAACAAAAGCAGTTTCAGGTTCGGTTACACTTGATTTTAATGATGGAGTTTTAGATTATATTTCTTCTGTTCCAAATACTACAAGTCAAAATACAAACAAATTAGTTTGGGATTATGTTGATTTAAAGCCTTTTGAATCGAGAGAAATCGTGGTGACTTTAAATGTAAATTCTCCAATGGAAACTCCTCCTGTAAAAAACAATGATCGTTTGAGTTTTAATGCTTTAGTAACTCCTGTAACCGGTGATGAAAAACCAGTTGATAACTCATTTGCATTGCGACAAATAGTTGTTGGTTCTTTTGATCCTAATGATAAAACATGTTTGGAAGGTGATGTTATTACACCAGAATTAATTGGTGAATACGTTCATTATTTAATCCGATTTGAAAATACAGGAACTTATCCTGCCGAAAATATTGTTGTAAAAGACATCATTGATACTTCAAAATTTGATATTTCGACATTGGCAGTTATGGACGCAAGTCATTCTTACATAACTAAAATTTCGGATGGAAATAAGGTGGAATTTATCTTCGAGAAAATAAATCTTCCTTTTAATGATGCCAATAATGATGGTTATATAACTTTTAAAATCAAAACACTGCCAACATTATCAGTAGGAGATTCTTTTACAAATGAAGCCAATATCTATTTCGATTATAATTTCCCAATTTTAACCAATAAAGCAACTTCCACTTTTAAAACTTTAGGAACTCAGGATTTCGAATTTGCAAATTACTTTAGTATTTATCCAAATCCAGTAAAAGAAACTTTGAATATTACCGCCAAAAACAACATAGAACTAAAATCAATAGCTATATATGATATTTTAGGACAATTGGTTATTGCAGTTCCAAATGCTCAAGATGTATCCAAAGTTGATGTTTCGAATTTGCGAACTGGAAATTATATTTTAAAAGTAAAAACAGATAATGGAACTTCTGGCGTGAAGTTTATTAAATTATAAAATTATTTTAATGAAAAGAGAATACATCACGATAGTAATGTTATTTATTATTACGGTTCTTAAAGCGCAGGTTATCAATATTCCTGATGCTACATTTAAGGCAAGATTATTAAAATCAAGTTACACCAGCGAAATTGCAAAAGGAATTGACGGGAGTAAAATTAAGATTGATCTAAATAATAACGGAGAAATTGACTTGGACGAAGCGTTAAATGTTTATGAATTAAATTTAAGTCAGCCTTTTTTTGATGATAACTATATTACAGATTTAAAGGGTGTTACCAGCTTTACGAATCTTCAAAACTTAAATTTTCATGGTAATAAAATAGTGAATTTTGATTTGACAGGATTAACAAAATTAACAGATATTACTTGTAGTACTAATCTATTAACGAATCTGGATTTAAGCTACTTAACAGGATTGAAAACCATAGATTGCAGTTATAATCAAATTGAGAATATTGTACTAAAGGGATTTAAAAATTTAACTGTACTGGAGTGCGCTTTTAATAAATTAAAAAATGTAGATACTTCCTTATTAGCTAAATTAGAATTTTTAGATTTTCACTCAAATTTGCTTACTTCGCTAGATGTATCAAATAATGTTAAAATAACCTATTTTTCATGCAGCGCCAACCAACTTTCAAGTCTTGATGTAACTAATTTAAAAAAATTGGAGCGTTTTGTTTTTCAGGAAAATAAATTAACTGAATTAGATTTATCGGCACAAGAAAATTTGATAGAGATTCAAGGTAGCAATAATCAATTAACATCAATTGACCTTAGCAATGTAAAATCTCCCATATTTATTGAATTTAGAAAAAATAACTTTAAATCTATTTATATGAAAAATGGATTTGTAGAAAATTCCAGAATGATATTAGATGACAATCCTAATTTAAGTTATATATGTTGTGATGAGAATGAAATTGAAAATATAAAGGTTCAATTAGGCTATTTAGGATATTCTAATTGTTCAGTAAGTTCATATTGTTCTTTTAATCCTGGCGGAATTTATTATACGATAGAAGGAAATCAAAAGTTTGATGCTAATAATGATGGTTGTGATGCATTAGATTCTAAATTTTCTAATCTGAATTTTAGTATAAGTAACGGAACAATCAAAGGAAATATAATTTCGGACGCTTCAGGAAACTTTAGGATTCCAGTTAAAGAAGGCACCCACACCATAACACCAATTTTGGAAAGCTCAGATTATTTTGCAGTTTCTCCTGAGTCAGCAACCGTAACATTTCCTTCGGCTACAAGTCCGTTTACTCAAAATTTTTGTGTTACTCCAAAGGGAGAACATCAGGATGTAGAAATTACTATTTTGTCGACACTTCCGGCTAGACCTGGATTTGATGCCGGTTATAAAATTATTTATAAAAATAAGGCAAATAAAACGGTTTCAGGTTCGGTTACACTAGATTTTAATGACGTAGTTTTGGATTTTGTCTCTTCAAATCCTGTTGTTTCAAGCCAAAATACAAATAAGTTAATTTGGGATTATAGTGACTTAAAAGCATTAGAAACACGTGAAATTAATGTTACTCTAAATGTTAATTCTCCAATGGAAACTCCAGCGGTAAATATCAATGATCGTTTGAGTTTTAATGCATTAATAACTCCTGTAACCGGTGATGAAAAACCAGTTGATAATTCTTTTGCTTTACGCCAAATAGTTGTTGGTTCATATGATCCAAATGATAAAACTTGTCTGGAAGGTGATGTTATTACACCACAATTAATTGGTGAATATGTGCATTATCTAATTCGTTTTGAAAATACAGGAACTTATCCTGCAGAAAATATAGTGGTTAAAGATTTGATTGATTTATCAAAGTTTGACATTAACACATTGGTTCCTATAAAAGCAAGTCATCCTTATGTGACTAAAATTTCTGAAGGAAACAAAGTAGAATTTATCTTCGAAAAAATTAATCTTCCTTTTAATGATGCAGATAATGATGGCTATATTTCTTTTAAAATTAAAACTTTGCCAACATTGTCAGTAGGAGATTCTTTTACAAATGAAGCCAACATTTATTTTGATTATAATTTTCCAATTTTGACTAATAAAGCAACTTCGACTTTTAAAACTTTAGGAACACAGGATTTTGAATTTTCAAATTACTTTAATATTTACCCTAATCCTGCAAAAGAAATATTGAATATTACCACCAAAAATAGCATAGAACTAAAATCAATTGATATATATGATGTTTTAGGACAATTGGTTATTGCAGTTCCTAACGCTGAAAATGTCTCTAAAGTTGATGTTTCAAATTTGCGAACAGGAAATTATATTTTAAAAGTAAAAACTGATAACGGAACTTCAAGCGCGAAGTTTATTAAAAAATAATCTCTAATCAATATCATAAAAAAAAGGTCTGAAGTATTAATTTTAGACCTTTTTTTATTAATTACAAATCTATCTTTTTAATGAAAAATGAGATTTGAATTCTTTCTTGATGTTGTTTTCTGTAAAAATGACTTTAAACCAATAATCAGAAGAAGGCATTGGTTGTCCGTTAAAATTTCCATCCCAACCCAAAGCTCTTGAATTCATCTGTTTTAATAATTTTCCATATCGATCAAATATGAAAATAGTATCATTTTGAAGATCTTCAAAACCTATAATATTCCAGGTATCATTAAAAGTATCACCGTTTGGCGTAAAGAATTTAGGATATCCCAAGACTATAACTTCTCTGGTTAATTTAATGCAACCGTTAATTTCCTGAGCATTTATAATATGTGTTCCGGGAGCAACATCTTTAAATTGATTTGATGTTTGAAAATTTTGATTGTCTAATTGATATTCAAATAATCCATTTGTGTTTTTGATATCTACAATTATTGTAGAATTTTCAGAAAAGGATTCCGATTGTGTAATGCTTATTTCTCCGGAATCACTTTTGGTATTTGTAACTTCAGCATTAACAATATCCGAAATACAACCAGTAGTTTTATTTGTTGCTATTACAGCATATTGCCCGGATTCGAGCGCTTCCAGAATGTTATCAAACTGATTTTCAATTTTATTTCCGTCTAGAAACCATTCAAAACTGTATAAATTATTATTAAGTTGCGTATCTAAAATATAAGATTGAAGCAGTTTATTGGTTCCAATCTCAATACATATTTTGCCATCCTGAATTTTTGGTTTTGGCTTAGGATTAATTTCTATTGTTAATTTTGTAGAATTAGCACATTGTCCTGAATTTGGAGTAAAAGTGTATTGAGTTGTTGTTAGATTATTAATTGTTGGCGACCAAGTTCCTGTTATTCCGTTGTTTGATAATACAGGAAGTTCTTCTATCGTTTCGCCTTCGCAAACGGGATTAACAGAAGTAAAAACGGGTAATATTTTTTGATTAACGACAATTGTCAACTGTGTTGGTTTAGCGCATTGTCCAGGATTTGGAGTAAAAGTATATTCAGTTGTAATTGAATTATTTATAGCTGGAGACCATGTTCCTGTTATCCCATTATCTGATTTTAAAGAAAGTTGAGATATATTTTCTCCTTCACAAACAGGATTAATAGGAGTAAAGACAGGAGTAGTTTTTTGATTTACAGCAATCGTTAATTGAGTTGCAATTGCACATTCTCCTGAATTTGGAGTAAAAGTATATTCAGTCGTTGTTAGATTATTTAATGCGGGCGACCAAGTTCCTGTTATTCCGTTATTTGATACTAAAGGAAGCGGATTTATAATATCGCCTTCGCAAACAGAATCAATAGGAGCAAATACAGGAGTAGTTTTTTGATTGACCGTAATTGTCATTTGAGCGGTATTAGCACATTGTCCGGAATCAGGAGTAAATGTGTATGTAGTTGTTGCCGAGTTGTTTATTGCTGGCGACCATGTTCCAGATATTCCATTAATTGATTTTATAGGAAGCGCACCAAGAGTTTCTCCTGTACAAATTGGTGCAATTGCAGAAAATGTTGGGTTTGTTTTTGCATTTACAACTATTGATCCGTTAATATTTGCATTTGTGCCGCAACCGCCTGAGGTAGAAATAGTATAGTTAAATGTTCCTGTTGTAGTTGCAATTCCTTTAATAGTAAATTTATCGCCATTGAGAACGGTAGTAATTCCGGAAGGTAAACCACCTGAAGTTATTGCCGCATTTGTAGCGCCTCCAGCAATTGTTAAAACGATGTCTGAAATAGCTGTGTTTTCGCAAATCTGTTGAGAAGTCTGACCTTGATTTAGTGTCAATGTAGGTACATCGGCACAAGTATCAAGTATACATGATATAGAATTTGGACCAAAACATTCTGCAGGCAATGCTCCTGTAGGCGTTACTGTTATTACAACATTTTCGCCATGTGGCACATTATTAACTGTATATGAAAATGTTTTCCCAACAAATCCAACATCTACAAGGGCATTAGTTCCTATTTTGTAAGCAACGGAAAACTCTGTAAGTCCTAAAGCCAACCAATCAAAAGTGATAGAATTAGCAGTCTTTTTTCCACAATAAAGATAAGGTTGTGCAACAGTACCAAATTCTAGCTTAATATCATCAGAAACCGGACATCCTGTTCCAATAGGAGTTGCTTTTACCGCATACGTTCCGGATTGATCAACGGTTATTTCAGGGCCAGTTTGAAGCGGAATAACCACTCCGTTAAAAGTCCATTCATGTATTACCGAAGGATCTAATCCTGTTTTTAAAGTGTAATTTTTAGTTGCGCATATTTTTTGATCTTCTCCTAAATTAATACCTGAAGCGCTAAAACTCGCACCTTCAATAAATACCGCCGAATCATAATTGTTGTCAGATACATTGGCAATTGCAAGTTTTATATGATATGTTTTTCCACATTCGACATCAGAACTGGCTTGTATACTTTTTGTAAATCCGTCATATTGTATTGTAGCTCCATTTTCGTTATTTACATAATATTGGCAATATTCACATGGTCCAGCATTAGAAACGCCATTGTTCAGATTATTAATCGAAACAGGCACAGAAGTATTTGGAATTAAGGCAATGTTTTTGGCATTTCCGGTATAAGGACCAGTTATTCCCGGACCACTTATAAAGAAACCAAAATTGTCATTATATAAATCATTTACAAATTCGGGATATTCATCAGAAGCAAAAACAAAATTAAAAGTCAGTTTATTTCCAACGGGAACAAAATCAAATTCAAGAACTGCTACGTTTCTGATTGGCTGATTATTGGTTAAAATAGATAAATCGGCATCACCTTCAAAAGGATTTGAAGTTGGAAGTGTGGCTAATGAACGATCATTTGGTCCTTTGGCAATAATCGCATTTCCGGTACTTAATATTAAGCCTTTTTTTATGCCAATATTTGTTGTTGAACCGTTATCAAACACAGCAATTTGGTCGCTTATAGTAGTTGCAGCAGATCCGTTAAATTTTATGTTTGAAATATTGACACCTTGTCCAAGTAATACATTTTGTGCCAGTTGCTGCGGAGTGAATGTGGTATTGTCAATCGTTAATTGCGCTTTTGCAATGTTTGACGCTAGAAATATTAAAAAGACAAAAAGTATTTTTTTCATTTATAATTTTAAAGAAATGCAGTTTCAGAACAAATATAATTAACGAATTGTACAGATTTTGATTTTATTAAAAAAAATCATAATAAATTAATTTTGGGAAGAATAATTTGATTCCCTAAAATGCTATATTTACTTCTTCAAATACCACTTTATGAAGAAAAACTACTTTTTATTATTTGCATTTTTTTTGTTAGTCAATATAAATGCACAAGTTATTGAATTTAAAGATCCTAACTTTAAAACAAGGTTACTACAATCGAATGGAAGTAACATTATTGCTAAAGATTTACAAGGAAATTTATTTAGAATTGATACTAATGGAGATTACGAAATACAAGTGTCAGAAGCTCAAAATGTTAGTTGGCTGAATTTGGGTAACTCTTTAATTTCAGATTTAGCGGGAATCGAAAATTTTACGCAATTAAATTATCTGGAATTAAGTAATGAAGGCGGCGTTAATTATAATGATATTAAATCTTTAGATATCAGTATGCTTACTAAACTTCAATATTTTAATTGTAAGGCTAATTATAATCTGAAGAGTTTAAATTTTACTGGTTGTACAAATCTTGTATCATTAAATTGTAGCGGTACAAGTTTTGGTTCTTTAGACTTAAGAAACTTTACAAAATTAGAAACTATCGAAGCTGATAGTGCTTATTTAACCATATTCAATGTAAGTGGTTTAGCAAATTTAAAGTCAATTTTGGCAAGCGGTAATCAATTTACAAACCTGGATTTAACTACTTGCAAAAACTTAGAGGAGATTATTATGCATAACGGTGAGCTTATCACTCTAGACGTAAGTGGTTTGAGTAAGCTCAAAAAAATGAATGTTTATAATAATAAGTTAACATCATTAAAGATATCCGGCTGTTCAAGTTTATCCGAATTAGATGCCTGGATTAATAAATTGCCGGCATTAGATGCTTCAAACTTAAATAATCTTAAACGTATCGATGTAAAATCTAATGAATTAGAAGTTTTAAATATTGAAAATTCAAATAATCTTGAAGATATAAACTGTGATAGTAATAAAATAGGATCTTTAGAAGTAACGAAATTAGCTAATCTTAAAAGTTTATCATGCTCTCGTAATAATTTAACTTCCATAGACGTAAATAATTTAAAAAAACTGGAATGGCTCATTGTTAGTTTTAATAAATTAGAAAATCTGGATATCAGCACTTGTCCAATGCTTGCAAGTATTCATATTAATAACAATAATCTAATATTTGTTAATCAGAAAAATGGAATCAAGAAATTAAATTATCAATATTACGGCAATGACAATTTAAAATATATTTGTTGTGATGAGGATGAACAGGATTACTTGTTTCCAACTAATAATGCACCATATCCGTTTTCTCTAAATACATATTGTTCATTTACGCCAGGAGGAACTTATTACACCATTAAAGGTCAGGCAAGATTAGATATTAATAATAATGGTTGTGATGCTAATGATAATGCATATTCTAATTTGAATTTTTCAATTAGTAATGGTTTGCAAAAAGGAAATTTTATTTCTAAGAATTCTGGAGATTATGATATTCCAGTTGGTGAAGGAACTCATACTGTAACTCCAATTATAGAAAATTCAAATTATTTTAAAGTTTCTCCGGAATCAATTTCAGTGACTTTTCCATCAGAAGCAAGTCCGTTTACTCAAAATTTTTGCATTACTCCAAATGGTAATCATCAGGATTTAGAAATTACATTATTATCTATAATTCCTGCAAGACCTGGTTTTGATGCAACTTATAAATTAGTATATAAAAACAAAGGAACACAAACAAAATCAGGTTCAGTTTCGCTTGATTTTAATGATGCTGTTTTAGATTTTATCTCGGCAACACCTTTAATTACAAGTCAGGTAACAAACAAATTGTCTTGGGATTATGAAAATCTACAGCCTTTTGAAACCAGAGAAATAACGATTGTTTTGAATGTTAATTCTCCAATGGAAACTCCTGCCGTGAATATCAATGACAGATTGAGTTTTAACGCTTTAATTTTGCCAGTTACTGATGACGAAAAGCCTGTAGATAATTCTTTTGCTTTACGCCAAATTGTTGTTGGTTCTTATGATCCAAATGATAAAACATGTTTGGAAGGCGATGTTATTACACCAGAATTAATTGGAGAATATGTACATTATTTAATTCGTTTTGAAAATACCGGAACTTATCCAGCTGAAAATATCGTGGTAAAAGACATGATTGATTTATCAAAATTTGATATTTCGACTTTAGTTCCTACCGACGCAAGTCATTCATACATTACTAAAATTTCAGGTGGAAATAAAGTGGAGTTTATCTTCGAAAAAATAAATCTTCCGTTTGATGATGCTCATAATGATGGGTATATCGCTTTTAAAATCAAAACATTGCCAACTTTAGCGGTTGGAGATTCATTTGAAAACGAAGCTAATATTTATTTCGATTATAACTTTCCAATTTTAACGAATAAAGCAGTTTCAACTTTTAAAACGTTAGGAACAAAGGATTTTGAATTTTCAACTTATTTTAATGTTTATCCGAATCCTGTTCGTGATGTTTTGAATATTTCGACTAAAAATGATATAGAAATAGAATCAGCTTCAATATATGATGTTTTAGGTCAGTTGGTTATCGCTGCTCCAAACGCAAAGAACATTTCTACAATTGATGTTTCTAAACTTAATGTTGGAAATTATATTTTAAAAGTAAAAAGTAACAAAGGTAGTTCTGCAATGAAGTTCATCAAAAAGTAAACTATAGTTTATAGTAGTAAAATCCCACAATTAATATATTTAACAAATTAAAATTAAGATATAAATAACAAGGATTATATTAACTAAACCACGCAAAAGAAGCAGTTTTCTAATATTAGGAAACTGCTTCTTTTATGTAAAAAAATTTGTTTTAAACTTTTGCTTTTATATATTTATCGAACAAAACGAAAAGATAATGTTAAAAAAACATATTCTTTATATTAAGTAAAAGAGTTTCTTTTAGAATATCAGCCACTATTACCATGAAAACCTCAATCTTAGAATTTAGCACCTTTGATGATATTACCCTTTGGACTAACCTGAAAGTGGGAGATGAAAAATCCTTCTCGATGTTGTTTGAAAGATATTATGCAGATTTAGTGAGTTATGGAAATTCACTTTCTCCATTTCATGAAAAAGTACAAGATTGTATTCAGGATGTTTTTACTGATATTTGGGTTTATCGCAATTCATTACAGTCGTCTGTGGTTGTAAAAGCTTATTTATTATCAAGCGTACGCAAGAGAATTGCGAGACTTCATGAACGTGATCATATTTTTAGAAAAGCAACAAACACAGATTCTATTGCGTTTTTGCTGGAGTTTTCTGTAGAGCACGAACTTATAGATGATGATTATGCAACTAAAGAAAAAGTTACTTATCTCAATAAATTATTAAATGATTTACCGCCTCGTCAAAAAGAAGCTTTGTATTTAAGATATCATCAAGGACTTACTGTAGAACAAATTGCTGAAATGCTTGATGTTAATTATCAATCGGCTAGTAATTTATTATATCGTGGTTTAATGGCACTTCGCAAAGAATGGAAAGGTAGTTTTTCGTTATTTCTACTACTATCTTCAAGTACTTTTTAATTTTTTTAAAAGAAATATAAAAAAAATCACAATTTGGTGAGTATATAATCAAAGAAGTGTCCTCTATGTTTTTGTAACCTTATTTTTAGATGCAAAAACGTAATACATATACCGAAATAGAGGATTTTTTATCTGACGAATCCTTTCAATCATGGATTTTATTAAAAATCGATAATGATGGTTGGGAAGAGTGGACTTTAGAAAGTCGTCAACGTGCCAAATTAGTCGAAGACGCGAGGCATTTATTGTTGGCAATGAAAGTTCCGGATTCAAAATTATCAACCTCAGATATTCGCAGAGCGTTAGAAACAACGTGGTTGAAAATCGAGGGAAAAGAAAATCAAAATAATTTATCTGAAAACTCAAATAGTCGATTCGTTAGAAAATGTTTTCTTGCCGGAGTCGCAGCAACTTTAGTTTTTGGATTAATATCTACTTGGTTTTACAAAAATAACTTCCAGACAGAAAATAAAGTTGTCACTTACAAAGAACTTATTGATGAAAATAGTGAAGGATTGGTGGAACAAACCAACAATTCTGATAAACCGCAAATTATCACATTATCTGATGGTAGTTCGGTTTTATTACAACCCAATAGTAAATTAAGTTACCCTAAAATCTTTACCGGAAACGAAAGAAAGGTGTATTTATCCGGCGAAGGTTTCTTTGAAATTAGTAAAAATCCTAAAAAACCTTTTTACGTTTATGCAAACGAGATTGTCACAAAGGTAGTTGGAACTAGTTTTAGAGTTAAAGCTTATTCTGATCAGCCTGATGTCGAAGTTCTTGTTCGCACCGGTAAAGTTAAGGTTAGGTCTAACGAAATGGTTTCGAAATCAGAACATGAAGAGATCGTTTTACTTCCCAATCAGGCATTGCGATTTGTGCGTAATGATCTAAAGTTCAATAAAATTACAAATATCACTGAAGATGTTGAACTGGCTCAAAGTGTTGGAAACATCGAACAATTAAGTTTTGAATTTAGCGATATTCCGGTTTCTCAGATTTTTCAAACTATCGAACAAGCTTATTTGGTTGATATTGATTATCCTAAAGACAAACTAAAAGATTGTCATCTCACAACTTCATTGAGCGATCAGCCATTGACAGAAAAATTGAAAATTGTCTGTAAAAGCATTGGCAATAATACCAGTTTTGAAATGAACGGAAATCAAATTACTATAACATCAGAAGGCTGTAATTAATTTGCTTGTTTAACTGTAATTAAACAAGAGAAAATCAGGCTCTGAAAAACAAAATTTTGAAGTAAATACTTTCTTTTTTGAACAAGAATGTAATTTATTTCTTTTGAAACAAACCAAAACCAAATTATAAACTAAAACCAAAAAAAAACCAAAAATGCCTATGTAGAAGACAATGCATAAAAAAAGTGCCGAAATGCTGTAACATTCCGACACTTATTAAAATTGAATTTCTCTCTGTAAAGAGTTATTCAGTACGTTTCTTAAAATACACTCGAATCAGTATTAATCAAAACAAACCAAAATTATGAAAAAACCAGTTGTTAAACAACGATTACTCCATCGAATCATGAAAATAACACTATTTCAGTTTGTCCTTGCGCTTGTGTTTTCAAGTGTTGCAATGGCGAACGATGTAAATGGGCAAAAAAAATTAGATACCAAAGTCACAATTACAGTTGAAAATTTGACATTGGATAATGCATTATCTAAAATTGAAAAGTCTGCACATGTAAAATTTTCCTATAATTCCAGATTACCACAATTGAACCAAAAGGTTAGTATTGAGGCAAATCAGGAAACATTATCCAGTATTCTGGACAGAATATTGCTTCCGTTTAATATAACATTTGCAGAAGTTAGTAACCAGATTATTTTGCAAAAAAATGTTAGTAATCCATTTGCAAATTCAGATAATCATGATTCATTATTTGAAATATTAGTAGGCCCAACTATCAAAGGAAAAGTTACTGATTCAGCTGGAAATCCTTTGCCTGGAGCAACAGTAATGGCAAAAGGAACTAAAACAGCAGTATTAACGGATTTTGATGGTAATTTTACTATCGAAGTACCCGCTAATAGCGATAGACTTGTGATTTCTTATGTAGGTATGGAGACAAAAGAAATTGATACAAACAATACAACACCAACTATTGTTTTAAATGAAGTAGGACAAAACCTGAAAGAAGTTGTCGTTACTACTGGTTACGAAAAAACTTCTAAAAGAACATTTACCGGAGCAATTAGTAAAATCTCGGCAACTGAATTGAAAGTTGATGGTGTAGTTGATGTGAGTAGAATGATTGAAGGAAAAGCAGCAGGGGTAACGGTTCAAAACGTAACTGGAACTTTTGGTACAGCGCCAAAAATCACGGTTCGTGGATCTTCATCAATCTTTGGAGATACAAAACCTTTATGGGTTATTGATGGTGTTGTTCAGGAAGATATCATTAATATTTCGTTTTCTGATTTAGCTTCGGGTAACTCTGAAACTTTGTTGAGTTCTTCTGTAGCAGGTTTAAATGCTAATGATATTCAGAATATAGAAATCTTAAAAGATGCATCGGCAACTTCTATTTATGGTTCAAGATCATTAAATGGAGTTGTGGTTGTAACTACAAAACAAGGACGTAGAGATTCACCTTTAAAAGTGAGTTATTCTGTTGAAAATACAGTAAGAACAGTTCCAAGTTATTCGCAATATGACATTTTAAATTCTCAGGAATCTATGAGTATTTTAAAAGAATTAGAAGGATATGGCGGAGACGGTAAAGGATTCCTTGAAATTGCATCATCGCTTAACGGAAGATTTGGTGGAGTTTATAATATTTTAGCAAAACAAATCGACACTTACAATACATCAGGAGGTAAGTTTGGAGTTAGAAATGACGAAGTTAGCCGTAATCAATTTTTAAAGAAATACGAATTAGGAAATACAGATTGGTTTAGCGTTTTATTCAGACCTTCGATCACTCAAAATCACTCTTTGAGTTTTTCAGGCGGTGGAAAAAACAATACTTTCTACGCATCTCTTGGTTATTATACAGATCCGGGATGGACTATTGCTGATAATGTAAAACAATTGACTTCTAATATAAAAGGTACTTTTTATATCAATGACAGATTAAATCTTACTTTATCTACAATGGGTTCGATTCGTAATCAAACTGCACCGGGAAGTTACGAAAGCAAATCAGATCCTGTATACGGAAGCGTAAACAGAGAATTTGACATCAATCCGTTTAAGTATGTTTTAAATACAAGCAGAACTTTAAGACCTTATGATGATAATGGAAATTTAGAATATTACAGAAATAACTGGGCTCCAATGAATATTATCAATGAGCTTCAGAATAATACTTTGGATATAAAAGTAAATGATATTCGTTTTCAATTGGATTTAGAATATAAATTAAACAATCATTTAACTTATAATCTTACAGGTTCAGCAAGATATGCTAATACTTCAAGAGAGCACAAAATTTATGAAGATTCAAACGTTGCTGCAGCTTACAAAGCCGGTACAGCGTTGAGTTCTGAAGGTGAAAATGCAATTGTTCAGGATGCAAATATCTTTTTATACCGTGATCCGGATAATTTGACTGCACCAAAAGTTTCTGTACTTCCAAATGGTGGATTTTTAAGAAAATTTACAAACGATATGACTTCTTATAACATTAGAAATAGTGTTAATTATAGAAATACATTTAATGATAAACATGAAGTGGAAGGTTTCTTTGGTACAGAGCTTAGATCTGTAGACAGAAACAGCGATAATTTTACAGCTGTAGGACTTCAGTTTGACCGCGGACTTACACCTTTTATAGATCCAAGATTGATTTCTAAAATCGTAAATGATGGTGATTCTTATTATGGTTTTGATGCCGAAAGAGAAAGAACTGTTGGTTTCTTCGGAAAAGTAGGATATACTTATGATCGTCGTTATACTGCGTCTCTTACAGGTCGTTATGACGGTTCTAACAGACAAGGAAACAGCGGTTCTAACAGATGGTTGCCAACTTATACTGTAAGTGGAAAATGGAATATTACTGAAGAAAATTTCATGAGAAATGTTAAGTCTATCAACAATTTAGCATTAAGAGCTTCTTACGGACTTACAGCAACTGCTGGGCCAGCGACAAACTCATTGGCGATTTACAAAAGTTTCATCACAGACCGTCTTTTTCTTGCAAACAGAGAATCTAAAATTTCAATTGATGAATTGCAAAATGGTGATTTAACTTGGGAAAAACAATACGAAACTAACATTGGTTTAGACTTGGGAATGTTTAACAACAGAGTACAATTTGTAACAGATGTTTATACTCGTAATGCTTTTGATTTAGTTGATTTTGTGACAACTTCTGGTGTTGGAGGAGAAAGTATCAAGCAAGGTAATAATGCTGATATGAGAACTAAAGGTATTGAGGTAGGTTTCACGACTCAAAATATTGTAACTAATAATTTTAAATGGTCAACAACACTTAATTTCTCTGTTTATGATCAAAAAATTACAAAATTACAGAACAAACCATCTGCTTTTAGTTTAGTAAACGGAAACGGTGGAAATGCATTAGGAAGCCCAAGAAATTCAATTTATTCTTATGAATTTACAGGATTAAATAATCAGGGATTACCAACTTTTAAATTGCAAGACGGAGCTGAAAATAATATGACAGATGCAGATTTTCAAGATACAAAAGATGTAACTAAATATTTGAAATATGAAGGTTCTATTGAACCAAATAAATCTATTGGTTTAGCAAATACTTTTACGTATAAAAACTGGTCATTATATGTATTTATTGTTGGTTCAGGAGGAAATAAAGTTCGTTTGAATCCAGTTTATGACAGCGTTTATGATGATTTGACAGTATTTACAAAAGACTTCACAAATCGTTGGATTAATCCTGGAGACGAAAACATTACAAATGTTCCGGTTATCGCAGACAAAAGATTAATTGAAAATAATGGAGGAGAGCGCACATTAGCAAAAGCTTACAACACTTATAACTATTCTGATGTTAGAATTGCTGATGGTGATTTCGTGAGATTAAAAAACATCTCATTAGGTTGGGAATTTCCTAAGGATTTCAAGAGAAAATTAGGAGTTAGCACATTTACATTAAAAGGATCAGCAGTAAATCCTTGGTTAATTTATTCAGATAAAAGACTTAACGGTCAGGATCCTGAATTCCGTAACACAGGAGGTGTAGCTTTTCCAATTACATCACAATATACATTCGCCATAAACCTTTCATTCTAATATAATTGATTATGAAAAATATAAAAATAGCTTTATCACTATTAATACTTGTTGGTTTTAGTAGTTGCGATGATTTCCTTTCGGAAACACCAGATAACAGATTACAGATTGATACACCAGAAAAAATATCAGAATTATTGACAGACGCATATCCGGACGGTACTTATATCGATATTGCCGAAACGATGACTGATAACGTATCTGATAATAAAAGTTCACTTGTAAACATAAACAATGCTCAAAATTACAATTGGGAATTGCAAGATGATCAAACTGGTAGAGATACTCAGGGTTTTTACTGGAATGCCGCTTACAAAGCAATTGCAACAGCAAATCAGGCTTTAGCATCAATCAAAGAACTTGGAGACGGTCCTAACCTAAATCCTCAAAAAGGAGAAGCATTGCTTGCAAGAGCTTACGCTCATTTTATGTTGGTTTCAATTTGGTCAAATCGTTACAATCCGGCAACAGCAGGAACAGATTTAGGAATTCCTTATGTAACTGAACCAGAAAAAGTTTTAATTGCAACCTACAAACGTAATTCAGTAAGAGAAGTTTTTGAACTAATCCAAGCAGATATTGAAGAAGGATTGAAATATGTTACGAATGATTACAGAACTGATTATTTAAAATATCATTTTAATAAAGAAGCTGCAAAAGCTTTCGCAGCAAGATTTTATATTGCAAAAGGAGATTGGAAACGTGTATTAGAACTTACAGACGGATTAGGAAATAAACCAGTTGGAAAACTTAGAGACTGGGTTGCTTATAACTCTTATGATTTTCCTAATAAACCAATCGAATATGCTAAGAATACACAAGTTACAAACCTATTAATAGGATCTCCAAGTTCAATTTGCGGAAGAGCAACAACTTCAAACAGATTTGCTTTTACAAGAGCAAACGAAAGAGATCAGATACTTGGCAGCGATACTAATATATTCAACAAAGATTGGTTAATTGATATTTCAATTCAAGGAGCAAGCGGAGCAAATGTGGCAGTATATAAATTCAATGAGTATTTTAAATATACAAATGTAACGGCGCAAATCGGTCTTCCATTTACAGGAGTTGTACTTTTTTCGAACGACGAAATGTTCTTAAACCGTATCGAAGCTCACGTTATGACAAATCAATTAGATGTTGCTACAGCAGAGTTAGAATATTTCCTTGGAACAAGAACAGACGGATATGACAGCACTACAGATGTATTGACAAAAGATATGGTGTTAGAAAAATATCCTGTTATTGCTAATGAATATACACCTTTTTATTCTTTATCTCCAGAGCAAACTTCTTATATCAAAGCAATTACAGAAGCAAGAAGAAGAGAGTTTTTACACGAAGGACTAAGATGGTTTGACATCAAGAGATTCAATTTGGTTGTAGTACACAATACTTATAATCCACAAGGACAAATAACTAAGAACAATGTCTTGGTTAAAGATGACAAGCGTCGTGCGGTACAAATACCACTAAATGCATCTAATAATGGAATTGAACTAAATCCGAGATAAATTTAATTTAAGCGATTATGAAATTAATTAAACAATATAAAAATATAGTACTGGCTGTTGGTATTTTGACACTTGCATCTTGTTCTCAGGAAGATCAGCCAAAGGAAAGTTTATTGGATTTTACTCCAAAAGTAAAAACTGATTTAGACAAATGGAT
Organism: uncultured Flavobacterium sp.; assembly: GCF_951805225.1. Lineage (NCBI taxonomy): Bacteria > Pseudomonadati > Bacteroidota > Flavobacteriia > Flavobacteriales > Flavobacteriaceae > Flavobacterium > uncultured Flavobacterium sp. The sequence continues at coordinate 1,332,558 of NZ_OX638201.1, forward strand.
CGATCAAAACTATATCGATCCTTATAATATAAGTGTACAATATGAGTGGAATCAAAATGTTGTAGATAATAATAGATTTTTATTTCCGCCAGAGGTTGACAAAGTACAGCCAGCATTAGAAATAATCAAAAAAATATGGATCGATAGTTATACAACAATCGGAGGAAAAGATTTCGTTAAGATCATTGCGCCAAGAGATTTTGTTTTGGTTGGAGGAGTAAACGTGAATCCTGATGATGTCTCAAATACTTTAGGTTTGGCCGAAGGAGGAAAGAGAATCTCTCTTTTTCAGGTTGATTATGTAGACAAGAAAAACCGTGCTAGTGTAACGGAATTTGTTCATACAATTCAGCATGAATATGTGCATATTTTAAATCAAACTAAAATTTTTGATGTAGAAGCCTGGGCAAAAATAACGCCTAAAGATTATACCTCAGATCCATTTAGTATTTCAGATGGAGAAGCTCAGGAACTTGGTTTTATTACCGCCTATGCAAGATCAAATTATACAGAAGATTTTGCAGAAACAGCAGCGATAATTTTACTTAGTTCAAAAGAAGAATATGCGGCTTTGCTTGCAAGTATTGTAAATCCGGCCGGAGTTGATGCTATTAAGAAAAAAGAAGCACTTGTAGTTCAATACTATAGAGACGCTTTTAATATAGATTTTTATGAGCTAAGAGACGAAGCACAGAAGAATACCACAGATGTTCTAAATGATTAAAAATTTAACAAAGAAAAATTATGAAAACTAAAAATATATTTAAGTATATACTGCTTATTATTTTGATGTTGCAAGTAAATAGTTGTGTTAGTACAGATGCTGAACAAAAGTTTGACGAAACGCCAACTGAGCGACTAAACAAGCAAAAAAAGGAACTAAATGATTTATTACTTTCTTCTGATCAAGGATGGAAAGCAGTTTATTATACAGATGATAATCAATTAGGAGGATTTACACATCTGTTTAAATTTCTTCCTAATGGAAAAGTAACTATGGCTTCGGATTTTGATGATGATACAAATAAGCATGATAGTCAGTATGAAATTCAATTAGGAAGTACTGTAAGTGTGGTTTTTACGACAAAAAATAAAATCCATTTATTGTCAGATTCAGGTAATTCTCCACTTGCTCCGGGAAGAGGTTTTTTAGGTGATTTTCAGTTTTTATTTTACGGAGTAGAAAATGGAGACCTTGTTTTCAGAACCAATAGAACTGTAAAAGAAGTTCGTTTTGTAAAAGCAACAGCTCAAGATTGGGATGATTTAGCAGGAAATACAATCATGAACAAAAACCTGACAGGTGATATTAATAGCCCGTTATTCAGAACGCTTGAAACTACAGACGGAACAACAGTTAAAAAATACGAGCTTAACTTTAATCCAGTAGTTCGATTTGGAACAGCATCTCCTTTAGAAGCTGGAAATGCCGAAACGCTTAAATTGGCAGTTGCCTATACACCAACTGGAATAACTGTAAAACCTGCAGTTACTGTTGGATCACAAAAATTATCGGCTTTCGCTTATAATGAAACCGATGATAACTTTGTTGCAACTGGAACAGGCGGCGCAAAAGCTACAATTCAATTTACAAATGCACCACCAAGATTAACAGATGATTATAAACTGTTTTTAGAAGGCGGAGGACAAATTACAATAGGATATATAGCTGCGAATTTAGCAAATGCCGGTACCAATTCACCTTACGCTAAAGCAATATTAGCGAAAGTAAACGCTAGTTTGCCTGCAAATCAAAAAATTGCGAGAGTTCAGATAGCTTTTAATGATCCGTTGAATGGTAATTACATTGCGTATACATTTACTGGAGGAAAAGCATCGATTTATCACTTTTTCACCACTACAGAAGATGCAGTAAATAAGACCATTATCTTAACTGATGACGGTTGGATAGGAACTCCGGCAGCAAGAGCATTCTTGAAAATCTTAGATGACGAAATCACAAATCCTAAAGGATTATACCTTAAAAAAGAATCGTTTACAATCTTCTATACGAATGTTATTTACACTTATGCAAGTGCAGCTGCACCGTTTAGATTGACAAACTACAAGTTTTAAAAGAAGAGTTTTTTTAGTTTTGTTTTTAATTTTGGAAAAAAAGCGGCTCCAATCGAGCCGTTTTTTTTAAAACAAAGTCAATTTTAAGAACATAATTAATTTGCTTTTTTGTCTGTATGTCAAAAAAATAATGAATCCATTTATTGTTACGTCTGAAACTCAACAGACATAAAATGATTGAGAATACAAATATTAAACAACCGAATTATTATGTTAGAAAAAATTTTAAACCTTAGAGGAGTTGAAGTACTTAGTATTAGTGAACAAAAAAATGTAATGGGTAGCGGAACTGTCAGATGTACAATTCCTTGGACTCCATTTCCTTATAATGGACCATGTATTATGGAACCACAAATCTTTCCGGTTGAACCAATATGCAAAGCAACAATCGATGGTATAGAATGCTTGTAATAAAGTCATTTATATTAGAACCGTTTCACGAATTGTGAAACGGTTTTTTTATTCTTTTTCATTTTAAAGAAGCGTTCTTCTTCATAAAATATACTATTGTTATTTTTTTAAAAAGGGAATTATCATATATTTGGCAAGTCATTCATAGCCCTGATAGAAGCGGTATCCTTTTACTGGCTTTTTTTGCCAGAAAAAGATACAAGTGGATAGCAGGAATAGCTACAAATAATTATTAAAATTAATTTTGAATATGAAATTACTAGAAGGAAAAGTTGCCATCATTACGGGCGCTAGTCGTGGAATTGGAAGAGGAATCGCTGAAGTTTTTGCTAAACATGGTGCAAACGTTGCTTTTACATACAGCTCATCTGTAGCATCTGCAGAAGCGCTGGAAGCTGAGTTGAACAGTTTAGGAGTTAAAGCAAAAGGATACCAGTCAAATGCGGCCGATTTTAATGAAGCACAAGCTTTTGTTGAAGCTGTTTTAGCTGATTTTGGAACAGTTGATATTTTGATTAACAACGCCGGAATTACAAAAGATAACCTATTAATGCGTATGTCTGAGGCTGATTTTGACCAGGTTATTGATGTCAATTTGAAGTCAGTATTTAATATGACAAAAGCAATTCAAAAAACTTTCTTAAAACAACGCGCAGGTTCTATCATCAATATTAGTTCAGTTGTTGGAGTATCAGGAAACGCAGGACAAACGAACTATGCAGCATCTAAAGCTGGTGCAATTGGTTTTACAAAATCAGTAGCATTAGAATTAGGTTCACGTAATATTCGTTGTAATGCAATTGCTCCGGGATTTATCGAAACTGAAATGACAGCAAAATTACCGGAAGATGTAGTAAAAGGATGGAGAGAAGGAATTCCGTTGAAACGCGGAGGAACAGTAGAAGATGTAGCAAATGCTTGTCTTTTCCTTGCTTCAGATATGAGCGCATACGTTACAGGACAAGTCCTTAATGTTTGCGGAGGAATGTTGACATAAGGAACTAAGGTTCTAAGTTGCAAAGGTTCAAAGGTTTTATTTTGAGATCTTTGAAATATTAAATATTCCCAATCACTAAACTATAAATATGACTACAAACACGATACTATTATTATTGCTTTCATTAGTAATAGCGGGAGGTTTGTCGTATTTTCAATACTTTTTTAAAGCCAAAAACAAATCCAATGTGATTTGGTTTTTGGCTTTTTTACGTTTTTTAGCCATTTTCGGGTTATTAGTCTTATTGATAAATCCTATAATGACCAAGAATTCACTCGAAATAACCAAAACTCCATTAGCAATTGCAGTCGATAATTCGAGTTCGATTTCGGTTTTGAAATCAGATAAGAAAGCTGCTGAATTGTATCAGAAATTAATTTCGAATCCTGCACTTCAGGAAAAATTTGAGATTCAACCTTACCAATTTGATGTAGATTTTAAACCTTTGGATAAATTAGATTTCAAAGGAAAACAAACCAATCTGGACGAAGTAGCCAAAAATCTAAAAAGCATCAACAAAAACCTGATTTTCCCAACGGTTGTAATTACTGACGGAAATCAAACTACAGGAAACGATTATGTATATCGATTTGATCCTGTCAATAAAGTTTATCCTTTGGTTGTGGGAGATACAACCACTTTTCTTGATTTTAAAATCAATCAGCTTAACGTAAATAAATACGCTTTTCATAAAAATAAATTTCCAGTTGAAGTTTTTCTTCAATATTCAGGAGATAAAACCACAAATGCCGATTTTACAATTGTGCAGGGAAATTCGGTTGTAGCCAAAGAGAAAGTTTCTTTTTCACCTTCTAAAAAAACAGCGACTTTAAATTTGCTTTTACCCGCAGATAAAGTTGGATTGCAAATTTTTAAAGCCAGTATTTCATCTGGAACAAAAGAGAAAAACAGTTACAATAATGTAAAGAATTTTGCAGTCGAAGTCATTGATCAAAAGTCAACAATTGCGATTGTTTCGGCTATAAATCATCCGGATATTGCTGCATTAAAACGCGCAATTGAAGTTAATGCACAACGCAAAGTAATTTTGGTTAAACCAAATGATATTAGTCAATTACAAGATGTTTCGGTTTTAGTTTTATATCAGCCAACATCAGCATTTAAAGCGATTTTTGACAATAATAAATTAGCAGGAACAAATACCTTTATAATTACAGGAAACAACACCGATTTTAATTTTCTAAACCAACAACAAAATAGTTTGGTTTTTAAAATGAGCGGACAAAGAGAAGATTACTTATCAGAATTTCAATCGCAGTTTAATTTGTTTGCGATAGATAATATAGGTTTTGAAAATTTTCCGCCGTTGCAAAATTTATTTGGAACTGTTACCACAAACGGAAATGTTTCTGTTTTACTTTCGTCAAAAATTAGAAATGTTTCTACAAATGCGCCTTTATTGGCTTTCGCCGAAAATCAAGGAAAAAGAACCGCTTTTCTTTTAGGAGAAAACAGCTGGAAATGGCGTTTGCAAAGTCATATTGACAATCAATCATTTGAAAAATATGATGTTTTTATTGATAAGATAATTCAATATTTAGCCTCAACAACTTCAAGAAAATCACTTGTTGTAACACACGAAAGTTTCTATAATTCAGGAGAAGCAATTGTAATCAATGCGCAGTACTTCAATAAAAACTATGAATTTGACGAGAAAGCGAGATTAACAATTACAGTTACAAACGCTGAGACAAAACAAGCGAAAAACTACGATTTACTAAAAGGAAACAATTCTTTCTCTGTAAATCTGGATGGTTTAGTTACCGGAAAATATAATTTTACAGTAAAAGAACTAAATACAAATACATCATATTCAAGTCATTTTGAGATTTTGGATTTTGATATCGAAAAGCAGTTCGTAAATCCAGATGTTACAAAACTAAAACAATTAGCGCTTCAAACTGGCGGAAAAGCATTCTTTGAAAATCAAGCCGATAATTTGATCAATACACTTCTTGAAAATAAGGAATACAAATCAATAGAGAAAAATATTTCAACCAAAACTCCCTTAATTGATTGGGTTTGGTTGTTGATTTTAATCGCAGTTTTCTTAACAACTGAATGGTTTGTTAGAAAATATAATGGGTTACTTTAGAAAGGGACAAAGGTTCAGAGGAACAAAGACACAAAGTTTTACTTACTTCAAAACATAATTAAATGAATGATATTCAAAGTATTTTAGATGAAATATTCCCATTTGTGGAGAGTTTGCTAAAAGAATATGGAGAATTTTATCCAGTATCGGCAGTTGTAGATATTGAACAAAAAGTTAAACACATAATACTTGAAGAAGACGAAGAAAATGATTTCCCAGAATCGACTTCAGTAATAGCGGAATTAAAAAAAGAATTGCGCTGGAGAAGAGATGAATTTATTGCAGTAGCTATTTTTTATGATGTTAAATTAAAAGAAAAGCAAACTGATGCTATTGCTGTTTTTGTTGAACATAAAAATGAAATGGAAGCTTATACATTTTATTATTCCTATGAATTAATTGATAATGATTTAATATTTGGAGAATCTTGGAAAGAAATTGCAGATAAGCAAATTTTTGAGAATTAGAAATATTTAGGTGAAAGCAGAAGCAAATAAGCTTAAATTAAATAATGTTAGCAATGAAGAATAAAATAAAATTCGAGCTTTTAACTTCGGAATTATTCATTCTGGGTATTTTGCTAGTTCTCGTAAATGATTTTTATTTAAAATATGCTTTTTCAAATGCAATTACCGGAAAGCTAAGTGATTTTGCTGGACTTTTTATTTTTCCCTTTTTCATTTCCATATTTTTACCAAAACATGCCTTAAAAATTTATATTTCAACGGCTTTGTTTTTTGTTTTCTGGAAATTAGAAATTTCAACTAGTTTTATCAATTATATTTCCCAAATTTCAAACCTTGCATTCTATAGAACCGTTGATATTTCTGATCTTATTGCTTTGTCCGTTTTACCTTTCTCTTATAAATACTTTAAAAAAGAAAGTATCGTAGATAAAAAATCATATTTTATTATAAATTCGGTAATTGGAACACTTTGTTTTTTTACAATTCTAGCAGATAGTCAACCAAGACAAAGAGTAGGCAAGAAAATTAAATCTGATAAAGTTTATACGATTTCAATTAGAAAGGAAAAGCTTTATAAAGAACTTAATTCACATGAAGCAGGTTTATATTTAGGAGAATCTGATAGTTTAATTTATTTCTATTTTGAAATTCCAAAATATAACGCAAGTGCAACTGCAAAAGTTATGATTAAAGAAGATTCAGAAAGAAACACAATTGTCAAAATTGATAGTATTTCTGATATTACTATAACAGGAAGATTATTTTTTGGGATAAATAATAGTAATGTTGAAAATTGTAAAAATTTAAAAAAGGAAGAATTAGAAAACTTTTTCAAAGAAAACTGTATTGATAAATTATTAATAACAGAAGATACTAAATACCCAACTTATGCAGTTGTAAGTGGAATGTACTAAATCAATAATTTTTCAATAAACATAATATATGGATTTCAGGCTAAAAGTATTCTATACCGTTGCGCTCCGTTTAAATTTTACAAAAGCGGCTACAGAATTATATATCTCGCAGCCAGCAGTTTCGAAACACATTCAGGAACTGGAAGAAACTTATAAAACAAAGCTTTTCGAACGTAATGGTTCTAAAATTGCCTTAACTCCTGCCGGAGAAATTCTATTAAAACATACCAAAAATATCTTCGAAATTTATCGTGAAATTGATTTTGATATGAGTTCGTTTATTAACGAACGTCAGGGTTTATTGCGTTTGGGAGCAAGTACAACAATTGCACAATATTTAATTTCTCCAGTTTTGGCTCGTTTTCATCAAAAGCAAAAAGATATAAAAGTCAATTTGTTAAACGGAAATACTGAGCAAATCGAAAATGCTTTAATCAATAAAGAAATAGAAATAGGAATTGTAGAAGGACAATCTAAAAACCAATCTATTAAATATATTCCGTTTTTGAAAGACGAGTTGGTTTTGGTATGTAATGTCAATAATCCTTTTGCAAAGAAAAATGAAGTTTCGGTTGAAGATTTAAAAGCAATGAAATTCATAACTCGTGAACGTGGTTCTGGAACACTTGAAGTTATAGAATTTGCTTTGAAACAAATTGGTTTTAAAATAACTGATTTACAAATCGAAATGCAATTAGGAAGCACAGAAAGCATAAAATCATATTTATTAAATTCTGATTGTTTTGCTTTTATGTCAATACACGCAGTAGATAAAGAGCTTAAGAATAACGAACTTATGGTTCTTGATGTAGAAAATTTATCTGTCGAAAGGTATTTCTATATCATCACTTTGCTAGGAAAAACAGATTCATTGTCAGAACTTTTTATTCAGAGTATTTCTTCTTACTATAACTTAGTGTTATAGTCGATTGCAATTTACGATTAGTGATTATGATATAAACAGCAGACCTTTGTAAAAGAAATATCAAATCAATTATTTTGAAAACGAAACAACATACAACCTCACATTTATTAGAAGTTAACCTTTATATACAACAAGCAATTTTTGTTTTGATTATTGCTCTTTGCTTATTTTCTATAATTTCTCCGCCAATTGCATTATTATTAGGAGTTATAATGGTAAATATTTTCGGAAATCCATTTGTTGAATTCAATAATAAAGCGATTACCTATTTATTACAATTTTCAGTAGTTGGTTTAGGTTTCGGAATGAATGTTTCCAGCGCACTTTCTGCCGGAAAAGAAGGTTTTTTATTGACTATATTTTCTATTTTCATTACTTTAATATTGGGTACATTTCTAGGAAAATGGCTCAGAACGGATAAAAAAACATCACATTTAATCTCTTGCGGAACTGCTATTTGTGGAGGAAGTGCGATTGCAGCCATTTCACCAGTTATAAAATCTAATGAAAATCAAACCTCAATTGCTTTAGGCGTAATTTTTATTCTGAATTCAATCGCATTATTTGTTTTTCCGTTTATCGGACATCAGCTTGATTTATCTCAAAAAGATTTCGGATTATGGTGCGCAATTGCCATTCATGACACAAGTTCTGTAGTTGGCGCAGCAAATAAATACGGAGCCGAAGCTTTGCAAATTGCAACAACTGTAAAATTAGCAAGAGCATTATGGATTATTCCAATTTCGATTTTGACCGCCGTAATCTTTAAAAGTAAAAACTCCAAAATCAAAATTCCTTACTTTATAGGATTATTTATTCTTGCGATGCTTTTTAATACTTATGTGCCGGCAACTGCTATTATTGCGCCTCATATTGTGGGAATTGCAAAAATTGGATTAACAATCACATTATTTCTGATTGGAGTAACCTTAAATATAAATACTTTAAAATCAGTAGGAGTGAAGCCGTTATTACAAGGCGTTTTGCTTTGGATATTTATTGCTTGTTTAGGATTAGCTTCAATATTGTACTTTCATTAAAAGAACAAAACTATTTTACATTCGAAAATTTAACAATTGGTTTATCAACCATTTTGTAGAGTTTTCCTTTAAAGGTAAAATGCTTTTCGATCTCGAAGCTAAACTTTTTCTTCGTTTTAGCCATTGTAGCTATTTCTTCAGGTAAATTAACTTCAAATTCATCATTAGCTTGCTCAGCTTTATCAAAAGTACCGTTTGTTTTAATTATAATATCTCTAAAATGTTTTTTAGTATTGTCGTTTACAACAGTATAAGAACTTGACCAGGTCACACTCGCAACATTCGTAAGTTGATAATCATAAACTTGCATGATTGGTTGGTATTTACCTTCAAATCCGGCAACAAGATATAGAATACCTTCAAACGGACCACCGGCGCCACCATTAACATGTAATAAGGTAAAAGCATATTGATCTTCGCCAATTTCGACAAGTTTGGGTTTTGGTGCTTGCGCAAATGCTCCAAATCCAGCCACTGCAGGCTGAAAAGATCTCATTTGCCAAACCTTGTCATTTTTTGCAAACTTAGCAACACCAACAAGACCTCCGGAAAATCTACTGGTCTGTAAGCCGTCTTCATCATAAATAGAATGATTGAAAAACAACAATTTAAATTGATTTCCTTTAGAATCTTTATAATCGATGTTTTCCAAAAGTCTGGTTGCAACGCCTTGTGTATAAGGAAATATTTGATCGCCATCGATCTCATTAACATCTTTAAATGCAGTAGGTTTACAGCTTTTGCAATTCCAACTTATGAAAGTATTATGATCTGAAAGATTGTATAATTTGCCCGGAAAAAGCTTCTGCATTGTTTTTACAGCATCCAACGGATCAGAAAGCTGCAATGCTCTTTTAGTATTTAAAATAGTATCGCTAACATTTTTTAGTTTCACAATATCTTGTGCTTTGCAGGAAAATAGTATCAGGAAATAAAAAACAATAGAGGAAATCGATTTCATTATGTGCGAGGAATTATTTTGAAAATCAAATTTACATAGTTTTATCAAGTAAACTTATAATAATCTTACCTTTTTAAAATTAGTTAGTGTTTATGAGCCTTTATCTGATAATGTAGAAGAAAAAACTATTGTGCTTTTCGATCTAATTAAGTTCTATTGATTGTAATTACTTTATTTTTTTAACATAAATTATGTTGTAAATTTATTTTAAATAATTAAAAATGTATTTTTCGTATTGTAGTTTGATGAAATAGCATCAGTTTTATCCTACTGAAAACTAAATATTTGTATTGAAGATTTTAATGGCCATAAAAACTTTGTTAACTATTAAAAAAAACTTATGTATGAAAAAAACACATTTTATTAAACAAAGCTTAAAAGGAGTAAATGTTTTGTTTTTAGCTTTAAGTATAACATTTTTAGCTAGTTGCTCACAAGCTGAAACGGAAAGAACCTCACTATCTGCAAAAACTGAAACTGTTTCTCTCGAAATTTCGGCAGTATTAAAATCCGGTTCTACTGCAAAAACGACTTCAACTTTTGGCGATATTGGCAATGGCGTCAATTTGCAGCCCTCTTATTACAACGGTGGAAATTGCGATTTGGGTTGGAATCTAATGAAGCAAAATACCAAAATAAAAACCGTTCGCATTGAAGTAGAACCAGGTCAGGAAACGAATGCTAAAAGATGGATTTCTGAAGCCAAATCAAACGGATTTACGGTAATTGTTAGTTATCATAAATCGAGCGTATTAGGATCTGATAGTACAGCCGAATTAAATGCAGCGGCTACTTGGTGGAAAAACAACTATAGTTTTTTAGGAGGTAATTTTATCATAAATCTTATAAATGAATGGGGAAGTCATAATATTACGCCAGCAACATATGCAGCAGCTTATAATGCAGCCATTACAGAAGTTCGCAAGGTTTATAGTGGTACTATTATTATCGATATTCCGGGCTGGGGGCAAGAAACCGCTACTGCTGCCTGCGCTGTAAAAGGCTGCTCAACAGGACAAACCGTAATCAAAGACACTAAAATTATTCTTTCTGCACATATTTATCCGGGAGCTTATAACCAAGGTAAAGGACGTTATATGAACACATCAGACATCGATGATTTAGCTTCGTCAGGAAGACCGTGCATGATTGGTGAATTTGGAAATAGTGGAGGATCTGGTGCAGATTGGTCCGCAATTGTCGATTATGCTAAGAATAAAGGCTGGACTATTTTAGGCTGGGCTTGGAACGGTGACGGAGGTCCTATGAATATGATTACACCTCAGTTTCAATCTTATACAAGCGGAGTCGCAAAAACGTATAACAAATCGTCTTATTTTGATGTTGTTTACAATAAACTATAAATAAAGATTTTTTTTCAGTCACGGATACATTAAACATCTGTGACTGAAAATCTCAGAATAAAGTTTTTTCAATTTTTAAATTAATTTATAACAATATTAGGCAGTATTGTTTCGAATTCACTTTAAATGAGATAAATTTGCCCCCTCAAACAAATCTATAAATGAAAAACTTTAAAATGAAACCAAAACTAATTGCTTTTTTTGCATTAGGAATTGGATTTTTGACATTATCCTGGGGAATCGTTGGACATGAACGTATTAACAAAGCAGCGGTAATGGCTTTACCTCAATCGATACAAGTGTTTTTTTACAATCACATTGATTTTATTACTCAGGAAGCTTCTGTACCGGACATTCGAAAATATGCTTTAAATTATAAAGACGAAAATCCAAGACATTATTTTGACATGGAAAGTTTTGGTCCAGCAGATAGTTATCCAAAAACTTTAGAAGAAGCAAAAGCTAAATATGACGCTAAATTTTTGAATGAAAATGGTATTTTACCTTGGTATATCGAAGATATGATGGTAAAATTAACTAAAGCTTTCAAAGAGAAAAACAGAGCTGAAATTTTATTCCTTGCAGCAGATTTAGGTCATTATATTGGTGATGCACACATGCCATTGCATACTTCTGCAAATCATGACGGACAATTAACGGACCAAAAAGGAATTCACTCACTTTGGGAAAGCAGATTACCTGAATTATTTGCTAAAAACTACAAATTAAATGTACCACAAGCGCAGTATTATGAAGATGTTCACAAAGCAACTTGGGACATGATTAATGATACTCATAGTTTAGTGGAGCCTTTGTTAGCAGTTGATAAAAAACTAAGAACTGCAACTCCTGAAAATCAGGTTTTTGAAATGGATGCCGATGGTAAAATTTCTAAAACTAAATACAATACAGCTAAATTCTCTGAAAAATATGCTGCTAAATTGCACCAGGAATTAAACGGAATGGTTGAAAGCCAAATGAAAAAAGCAATTGCTGCAACAGCAAGTTTTTGGTATACTGCTTGGGTAAACGCTGGAAAACCAGATTTAAGCAAGTTAGATTCATTTGAAGTTACACAACGTAACAATGAAGCTTTGAAACAAGATCAAAAATTATATCAGGACGGATATTTATTCGGGATGAAGAATCAGAATGACTAATTAAGTTTTTTTAGTTTCAGGTTTCATGTTTCAAGTTGAAATGTGGTAAATGAAACTTTAATAATTCTCATTAATAAAAAGAGCCTCAAATTCATTTGAATTTGAGGCTCTTTTTTATGTGTCGATTTTGTTAAACAAGTTGAGTTAAAATTATAAAAAATTAGTGTAAACCCGTTTAATCCGCGTCATTCGTGTGCCATTTTTCAACAACCTTTCATTAACTTCAAACATGAAACAAAAATTATTTCTGATATTTCTTTTTCTTCAACATATCTGAAGCCGTTTGATAGAATGAAATAGTTTCATTAACCAAATCAGTTCTTTCTTTATTCGTTGGAATTTCATTGTAATCTATCTGAAATTCAGGAGCAAGACCCGGTTTTGGATTGATTTCTAAATCAAACTGTTTCACTTGCTGTTTAGGAGATAAAATAGTTAAAACATTATCCTTAATCAAACCTAAATCTTGGTAAGTTGCAATAAAAGCTCTTGGTTTGTAATCAGGTTTTAAAACATCCTGACCAAAGAATTTGCTTTCATAACTAAAATTCAATAATCCAAAAAGCGTTGGCATAATGTCAATTTGCGACATTGTCTTATTGTATTTTTCAGGTTTTGCACCAGGCGTATAAATAAAACCAGGGATTCTGTATTTATCTAACGGAAGTTCCGTTTTTCCTGCACTTGAAGCACAATGATCAGCAACAATTACAAAAACTGTATTTTTGAACCAAGGCTGTTTACTCGCCATTTCAAAGAATTTTCTCAATGAATAATCCGTATATTTTACTCCGCCATCACGAGATTTAATATCTCCTGGAATATCAATTTTATTATTTGGATAAGTAAAAGGCCTGTGATTACTAACAGTCATAATATGGTTGAAGAAAGGTTTGTTTTCCTTCGCTTCGGCATTCATAACCTTAATTGCCTTGTTGTACATGTCTTCGTCGCAAACACCCCAAACATTAGAAAACGTAATTTCTTCAGGAGAAAAACTTGATTTGTCTACAATTTGGTAACCATTTCCGCTGTAGAAATCCTGCATATTGTCAAAGAATGCATCTCCGCCATACATGAATTTTACATTGTAACCTTTTTGTTTGAAGATTGCTCCGGTTGAGAATTTATTCTTATTATCTTCTCTTTTTACAACACTTTCTCCGGCAGTTGGAGGCAAACATAATGTTACTGCTTCAAGTCCGCGAACCGTTCTGTTTCCGGCAGCGTATAAATTAGTAAACACCAAACTTTTCTGAGCCAAACTATCTAAGAAAGGAGTAATATTTTGCTCGTTTCCGTACATTTTCATGAATTCGGCGCTATAACTTTCGATAGTAATTAATACAACATTTTTGTGGTTTTCAAGAGAATCACTCGTTATTTTACGTAATGTGTTTCCGCTGGAAATAGTAGGAAATTGTTGTTTTAATAACGAAAAAGCTTCCTGCTCAGGTAAAGTTTTATAGAATTTAAAATAATCTAATTTATTATTCTGAAAAGCCAGATAGAATTTATACAATCCATTAGCTTGTAATTCATTAACAAAAACATTTTTAGAATTTTCGGTCTTAGCCAAAGTAGGAATTGCGATCAGAGAAACTATGAACAAGGTTATATAAACTGCGCTGATTTTTATTTTCTCACTAAAAGAAGGAATCTCGTTGATGAAATTTTTAGATTTCTTTAAAATAAGATAAGTAATGATTCCGGTTATTAAAAACAAAGCCGAAAATATTGGAATAACAGGATAAGACTGCATAATATTCCCGATAACTTCATTGGTATAAATTAGATAATTAACAGCGATAAAATTGTATTTAACTCCAAATTCATTCCAGAAGAAATACTCACTTAAACCATTTTGAAGAATTAATAAAACATACAAGAAAACCACAAAAGCAAATAACCAATATCTGATTTTCTCTCTTTTTTTAGGAATAAAAAGTAAAAGAGCAAAAAGAGCCATTTTAATTCCAATAAAAATTAAAACAATATTTGGCAAAGCTCCACCATATTCCGTAACGATACTTTTTCCCGAAGCAACATAAAGGAATAGTGTTATAAAACCACCTAAAATAATGTAACCCCAAGGTTTGTTGTATTTAGTATTAGAAACAGTAATTAAATACAGCCATAAAAAAACACCCGCAACTACAAAAACAAAGAAATCTGAAACAAGTCCTAATGAAAAGATTTTCAGGCTTTCAAGGATCGTGAATGAACTTTGAGTTATAGGATGAAAAAACAAAACAATTCGTAAAATAAAGCTTACTATAAAGTAAAACAACGCAAGATTGAAAAGTGGGGAAAATTTCTTGTAAAAACTCATCTTATTTATTTTTTTTGCAAAATTAATTCCAATTCATTAGTTCCAGATTAAGTTCGACTTTTACCTTACTTAATGTTTTCTTAATATTAGCTTAAGATTAATTTCTTGTCTGTATTCTTATGGTTGTAAGCGGTTTCTGAACTCAAAATCTTTATCTTTGAATATTAAATTTAGAGTTTTAATTTAAAATTTACAATTAAATGCACATTTTAATAGTTGAAGATGAACTAGGTATCGTTCAGTTTTTACAGCAAGGTCTACAAGAAGAGGGATATCAAATTACGACCGCAAACGATGGTTCAAAAGGTTTTGAATTGGTTCAGGAAAACAAGTTTGACTTAATTTTGTTGGATTGGATGTTACCAAAAATCAATGGTTTGGACTTGTGTAAAGCTATAAGAATCAAGGATCAAACAACGCCAATTATTTTTCTGACCGCAAAAGATACAGTGCAGGAAACGATTGAAGGTTTAAAAGCTGGCGCAAACGATTATATCAAAAAACCTTTTAGTTTTGAAGAACTCGTAGAACGTATTAAGATTCATTTTAGAAATCAAAAAAAATCAGAAATACTTACTTTAGGAACCATTACAATTGATCTTTCAAAACACGTTGTCTTAAAAAATGCCGAAGAAGTTTCTCTTACACAACGTGAGTTTGAATTACTGACTTATCTTATTAAGAATAAAGGAAAAGTTTGTACGCGAAATCAAATCTTAAAAGATGTTTGGGAGATAAATTTTGAATACGATACCGGCGTAATTGATGTTTTTATGAATGCAATCAGAAAAAAACTCAATTTAAAAATTGAAGAAGATTATATTAAAACAATTCGCGGTATAGGATATATCGCTAACGACTTATAAATGTTGCAACTTTCTTTTAAAAACAGAATTGCCTTAAACTATATTATCACGACAGGTTTGTTGATTTTGGTAGTTTTCTCTATTATATATTCCATTGTAAAACATACTGTTTACAGCCATATTGACGAAAACATCAATGTAGAAATTAAAAACCATTTAGAAGAGTTAAAGGTTGTAAATGGAAAAGTGATTTTTATTGACGCCGAAGAATGGAAAGAACGTGAACATAATACTGTTGACGTGAATCCGGTTTTTGTAGAGTTTTTAGATTTGAACAAAAAAGTAATAGAAAAAGCACCAAATCTAAAAAATGAAACACTTGAATTTAAAGATTCCGTAGAAGATTTTAAACTATTTGATACTAAATTAGGCGATCATGCCGTGCGACAAATTCAGGTTCCGCTTCATATTGATAATAAGAAAATAGGATATGTAATTGTTGCAATGTCATTGGCAGATTCTAAAATGGTGTTGAATAATTTGTTTGATATAATGTCTTTATCATTTCTTGGAATTTTAATTCTGTTGTTTTTTCTGGCAAGATTTTTTGCCGGCCGAAGCATAAAACCAATTAATGCGATTATTAATACTTCAAAAACAATCACCAAGGATAATCTGAAAACTCGTATTCCATTGCCCAGAACACGAGATGAATTATACACAGTTTCTAAAACCATAAACAATTTATTAAACCGAATTGAAGATGCAATGGAACGTGAAAAACAATTTACATCTGATGCTTCTCACGAATTAAGAACACCTTTGACAGTAATAAAAGGAACACTTGAAGTTTTGATTCGTAAACCTCGTGATAATAAGGAATATGAAGAAAAAATAAATTATTGTATTAAAGAAGTTGATCACTTAAATATGTTAGTTGATCAACTCTTATTAATGGCTCGTTTTGAGAATCAAAAGAAAGGCATAAGTCCGGAAACGGTTTATTTAAACGCCATGATTTTGGATGTTTTAACGCTAAATTCTGAGAAGATAAACAATCTGAATATCGATATTAAATTTGATGCTTTAGAAGATTATTACATCAAATCAGATAATTTCTTAGTAGTGACAATTCTTAGAAATATTATTTCGAATGCAATAAAATACACTAAAAAAGACGGAGCAGTTTCGATTTTACTTTCGAAGCAAAATGAAAAAATAATCTGCAAAATTTCTGATAACGGAATCGGAATTGCCAAAGAAGATCTGGAAGCAATTTTTAATCCTTTCTTTAGATCAAATTCAACAGATCATCCTGAAATTAAAGGAACTGGATTGGGATTGTCGATTGTAAAAAGAATTACAGAATTGCTGCATATTAAGTTTAAAATCGAAAGCGAAATAGGAGTAGGAACAACTGTTTTTTTGAGTTTTAATGAAAATCAGAAATCGTTATCGTAGAATTAAAAAATGTAATAAAAACGGCATAGATTACGTTTTTTAACAATAAACTATCGTTAAGTTAAATTAAAAATTGCTTTTTTATTAAATTAACTGTTATATTTGCAACCGAATCAAAGAATTAAAAAACAAACCAAGTTATGATTTCTATTCAATTACATCATCATCATTTTCATTATTGCTCTCAAGCGATGTGTTAATGGTATGCATGTAAATCATCATATTTTAAAACCCGTTTGAGTACATCAAACGGGTTTTTTTATACCAATTCTTTGTACTCAGACTATTAATCCAACAAAAACTAAAAAAAATGAGTACATTAAAAATTGCAATTCAAAAATCTGGTCGTTTAAACGAAGACAGCATTCAAATCTTAAAAGATTGCGGTATTTCGATCAACAACGGAAACGACCAATTAAAAGCTGAAGCTTCAAATTTTCCATTAGAAGTTTTATACCTGAGAAATTCAGATATTCCTCAATATTTAATTGACGGAGTTGTAGATCTTGCTATTGTGGGAGATAATTTATTGGTAGAAAAAGGAAAACATATTGAAGTAATTCAAAAATTAGGATTTTCTAAATGCAAAGTTTCTGTTGCAGTTCCTAAAGCCTTCAATTACAACTCAATTCAGGATTTGGCAGGTTTGCGTATTGCAACTTCTTACCCAAATACAGTTAATGAATATTTCGATTCTTTTGGATTAAAAGTTGATATTCACCAAATTTCAGGTTCTGTAGAAATTGCGCCAAATATTGGTCTTGCAGATGCCATTGTAGATATTGTTTCTAGCGGAAGTACTTTATTCAAAAACAACTTAAGAGAAGTAGAAGTTATCCTGAAAAGTGAAGCAGTTTTGGCGGTTTCTCCAAAAGTTTCACCGGAAATTCAGAAGCACATCGATACTTTAAAATTCAGAATACAATCCGTTTTAAGAGCAAGAAACTCAAAGTATATTTTGATGAACGTACCAAATAATAAAATTGATGAAATTGGTAAAATATTGCCGGTTTTAAGAAGTTTAACCGTTTTGCCATTAGCACAAGAAGGTTGGAGTAGTGTTCATTCAGTAATTGACAAAGATACTTTCTGGGACGTAATCGATAAATTAAAAGAGGCTGGAGCCGAAGGAATTTTAGTTTGCCCAATTGAGAAAATGGTACTTTAATGCGCTTTGCGCGCTTTAGGCAATAAGCTTTAAGCTTTACGCCAAAAACAAACTCAAAGTTACTAAAGCTTAAAGCCTACAGCTTATAGCATAAAGCATAAAAAAAATGAATAAAATAGACAATCCAAAACCAGAAACCTGGTCAGAAATATTAAAAAGACCAACCAAAACTATCGATGATATCGAAGTTACGGTAAAAGAAATTTTTAAAGAAGTTCAGAAAAAAGGAGATGAAGCTGTTGCAAAATACACTTCGATTTTCGACGGAATCACTTTAGAAAATTACGAAGTTACAACTGAAGAAATTCAGGAAGCAATTAGTTTGATTTCTGATGAATTGAAAGAAGCAATTCAATTAGCAAAAGCAAATATTCTAAAATTTCACACCGCACAAAAAACAGAGAGAATTTCGATCGAAACTACCGAAGGAGTTAATTGTTGGCAGGAAAAAAGACCAATTCAAAAAATTGGACTTTATATTCCGGGAGGAACCGCGCCTTTGTTTTCAACAGTTTTAATGTTGGCCGTTCCTGCTGAAATTGCAGGTTGCAAAGAAATCGTATTATGTTCGCCACCAGATAAAACGGGAAAAATAAATCCTGCAATTTTATATGCAGCCAATTTATGTGGCGTAACTAAAATCTTAAAAGTTGGTGGAATCCAGGCAATTGCAGGAATGACATTTGGGACAAAATCAATCCCGAAAGTTTATAAAATCTTCGGACCTGGAAATCAATTTGTAACGGTTGCAAAACAATTAGCAACACAATTTGGAGTTGCGATCGATATGCCGGCAGGACCATCTGAATTATTGGTTGTTGCTGATGATACTGCGGTTCCGGCTTTTGTAGCTTCAGATTTATTGTCTCAGGCAGAACACGGAACAGATAGTCAGGTAATTTTAGTTTCGACTTCAAAAAGATTAATTGATGCTGTCGAAAACGAGATTCAGACTCAAATTGAAGCGCTTCCGCGAAAGGAAATAGCTAAAAAAGCAATCGAAAACTCAAAATTAATCTACGTTGAAAACGATCAAATTGCTTTGGAATTAATCAACGAATATGGACCGGAACACTTTATTATCTGTTCAGAATTTGATGATTTTTATTGCAACGGAATTGTAAACGCAGGTTCGGTTTTTATTGGGAATTATACTCCGGAAAGTGCTGGAGATTATGCTTCTGGAACGAATCATACTTTGCCAACAAACGGATACGCCAAGAATTACAGCGGCGTAAATCTTGATAGTTTCATGAAATCAATGACTTTTCAGAAAATATCCAAAGAAGGAATTCAAAACATTGGTAAAGCAATTGAAATCATGGCTGAAGCCGAAGGTTTGCAAGCGCATAAAAATGCTGTGACTTTGAGATTGAAGAGTTTGGAAGAAAGAGAATAGATTATAGAATAAAGAGGCAAGAAGCAAGATTAAAGAAGCAAGAAGCAAGATTTATGGGATTAGATTTGAGTATTTTCTCTTGTCTCTTGCATCTTTCCTCTCCTTAAAAATAAAAAAAATGGAATTCGATATAAATACAATAACGCGTGAAAACGTAAAAATATTAAAACCTTATTCGTCTGCGCGAGATGAGTTTGAGGATTTTGATACTGCTGAAATGATATTTCTGGACGCTAATGAAAACCCGTTTCAGAATGGTGTGAATCGTTATCCGGATCCGCAACAGAATTCGGTTAAAGCGATTTTAGCGAAGAATAATAACGTGAAATCAAGTCAGATTTTATTAGGAAACGGAAGTGATGAAGTTTTGGATTTGCTTTTTAGAGCTTTCTGTGAGCCAAAAACGGACAATATTATTTCGTTGCCGCCAACTTACGGAATGTACAGTGTTCTGGCGAATATTAATGCGGTAGAAAATAGAGAAGTTTTACTTTCTATAGATTTTCAACCACAAGTAGAGAAAATTTTAGATGCTGTAGACGAAAATACAAAAATCATCTTTTTATGCTCACCAAATAACCCAACGGGAAATTCTTTTTCGGATGAAAGTGTGGTGAAATTGCTTCAGAATTTTAAAGGTTTGGTTGTAATTGATGAAGCTTATATTGACTTTTCGGATAAAGAAAGTTGGCTGACAGAAATGGATGAATATCCAAATTTAGTGATTACACAAACGCTTTCTAAAGCTTATGGTTTGGCTGGAATTCGTTTAGGAATTTGTTATGCTTCAGAAGCTGTAATTTCGGTTTTAAATAAAATAAAACCTCCTTATAATGTAAACGAATTAACGCAGCAAAGAGCGATTGCTCGTTTGAATGATTCGGATAAAATAAAACAAGAAATATCTTCTATTATTGAGCAAAGAGAAGAATTACTTAAAGTTTTACTAGAAGTTAATTTTGTAGAGAAAGTTTATCCGACTGAAGCTAATTTTGTCTTAGTGAAAGTAGATAATGCGAATAAAAGATACGACGAATTAATTGCAAAAGGAATTGTAATTCGTAACAGAACGACTCAGCCTTTATGCGAAAATTGCCTTCGTTTTACGATTGGAATTCCAGAAGAAAATGCAGTTTTGATTAAAGAATTGAAGTTGTTGAAGTAAAAATATTAGCCACAGATTAACACAGATTAAACGGATTTTTTCACGCAGATTTTAAAAGATTAAAGCAGATTTAATTTTGATTTCTAATTATGAATTAATCTGCGTGAATCTGCTCAAATCTTTTAAAATCTGCGTGAAATAAGAATTAGTGAAAATTTGTGCAATTCGTGGCAAAAGAAAAAATCATTTTAATCTGTGAAATCTGTGGCAGAACAAAAATATAATTTATGAAAAAAGTACTTTTTATCGATCGTGACGGAACGATTGTTTTAGAACCAGAAAATTATCAATTAGATGCTTTGGAAAAAGTAGAATTTTATCCAAAAGCTTTTCAATATTTGGCTAAAATTGCCAATGAATTAGATTACGAATTGGCGATGGTGACCAATCAGGACGGATTAGGAACGGATAGTTTTCCGGAAGATACGTTTTGGCCAACGCAAAATTTTATTTTAAAAGCTTTTGAAAATGAAGGAGTTTTGTTTGATGATATTTTTATCGACAGATCTTTTCCGGAAGATAATGCGCCAACACGCAAGCCAAGAACGGGAATGTTGACGAAATATATTAATAATCCGGAATATGATTTGGCAAATTCGTTTGTATTAGGAGATCGTTTAACCGATGTTGAATTAGCGAAAAATCTTGGCGCAAAAGCGATTTTCATCAATGATAATGACGGAATTGGAAGCAACGAAATTTCATCGAAACGCGAGGAATTAGATGAAACGATTATTCTTCAAACAATGAGTTGGAAAACTATTTATGAGTTTTTGAAACTTGAAGCGCGTTCCGCTTCGATTACGCGTAAAACTAATGAAACAGATATTTTCATTAATTTAAATCTTGACGGAACCGGAAAAAGTAAAATCGAAACCGGAATTGCTTTTTTTGATCATATGTTGGATCAAATTTCGCGTCACGGACAAATGGATTTGGAAATTCTGGTAAAAGGCGATCTTGAAGTTGATGAACATCACACAATTGAAGATACTGCAATTGCTCTTGGAGAAGTTTTTGCCAAAGCTTTAGGAAATAAATTAGGAATAGAACGTTATGGTTTCTGTTTGCCAATGGACGATTGTTTAGCGCAAGTTGCAATTGATTTTGGCGGAAGAAACTGGCTAGTTTGGGAAACCGAATTTAAACGCGAAATGGTGGGTAAAATGCCAACAGAAATGTTTTTTCATTTTTTTAAATCATTCTCAGACGGCGCAAAAGCGAACATCAACATAAAAGCCGAAGGAACGAACGAACATCACAAAATTGAGGCGATTTTTAAAGCTTTCGCGAAAGCAATAAAAGTAGCGGTGAAAAGAGATACAGAGAAAATGATTTTGCCTTCGACAAAGGGAATGCTTTAATTAAGTCAAAAGTTGAAAGTCATAAAGTCGAAAGATTTCTAATATTATGGATATCAAAAAGCGACTTTAAGACTTTGGACTTTAGACTTTAAGACTAAATAAATGAAAATAGTAATTATAAATTACGGAGCGGGAAATATTCAGAGCATTATGTTTGCTATTGAAAGGCTTGGTTTTAAAGCTGTTTTGAGCAATAATCCAGATGAAATTTTGGCGGCTGATAAAGTGATTTTCCCTGGAGTTGGAGAAGCGAGTTCGGCTATGAAAAAGCTGAAAGAAAGTGGTTTGGATGGTTTGATTCCGAATTTGAAACAACCGGTTTTGGGAATTTGCCTCGGAATGCAATTAATGTGTAAATCATCTGAAGAAGGAAATACCAAAGGTTTGGGGATTTTTGATGTTGATGTGATTAAATTTACTTCAAAAGTAAAAGTGCCACAAATGGGTTGGAATCAGATTTATGATTTAAAATCGGATTTGTTTAAAGGAATTTCTGAGAATGAATTTATGTATTTGGTGCATAGTTTTTATGCTCCAGCTTGCACTGAAAGCATTGCAACAACAAATTATGAACTGGAATATGCATCGGCTTTGCAAAAAAATAATTTTTACGGAACTCAATTTCACCCAGAGAAAAGTGGTGCTGTTGGAGAGAAAATATTAGAGAATTTTTTAAAAATGTAAAAAGATTAAAGACTTTACGACTTTAGACTTTCTAACTTTAAGACATAAATAAAATGAGAATAATACCTGCCATAGATATCATTGACGGAAAATGTGTTCGCTTATCAAAAGGGGATTATGATACCAAAATAATTTACAACGAAAATCCGCTTGAAGTAGCGAAATCATTCGAAGCACATGGAATTGAATATTTACATTTAGTAGATTTAGACGGTGCAAAATCGAGTAAAATCGTCAATTATAAAATATTAGAGCAAATTGCAACGCAAACGAGTTTGCAAATTGATTTTGGGGGAGGTTTAAAATCTGATGATGATTTGAGAATTGCTTTTGAAAGTGGCGCAAGTCAAATTACAGGCGGAAGTATTGCTGTAAAAAACAGAGCAATTTTCGAAAAATGGATTTCGGAATATGGCTCAGAAAAAATTATTCTTGGCGCTGATGCTAAAGACGAAAAAATTGCCGTTTCTGGTTGGTTAGAAAATTCGGATGAAGATTTGATTCCGTTTATACAAGAATATCAAACTAAAGGAATTCAGTATGTTATCTGTACAGATATCGCAAAAGACGGAATGTTACAAGGTCCAAGTTTTGATTTGTACAAGAAAATTTTGGCAGAAGCAAATGGTTTAAAATTAATTGCTTCGGGTGGAATTTCAACTTTCGACGAACTTCCTAAATTAGCTGAATTAGGCTGCGAAGGAACTATAATTGGAAAGGCGATTTACGAAAACAGAATTACCTTGAAACAACTAGAGAACTATATAATTAGAAAATGAGATAATTAGTCAATTAGATAATTCTTTACGTTGCGCTTAAAATTATCTAATTATCTAATTCTCAAATTAACACATTAGATTAATGTTAGCAAAAAGAATCATTCCTTGTTTGGATATAAAAAACGGAAGAACTGTAAAAGGTGTTAATTTCGTTGACTTGCGCGATGCTGGTGATCCGGTTGAACTGGCGGAAATTTATTCGGCTGAAGGTGCAGATGAATTGGTTTTTCTGGATATTTCGGCTACTGAAGAACGTCGTAAAACGTTGGTCAATATGGTACGTAGCGTTGCGGAAAAAATCAATATTCCGTTTACAGTTGGCGGTGGGATTTCGTCTGTTGAAGATGTAGAAATTCTGCTGAATAATGGAGCTGATAAGGTTTCGATAAATTCATCGGCAGTAAAAAATCCGCAGTTGATCAATGATCTGGCTCAGAAATTTGGAAGCCAATGTGTTGTTGTAGCGATCGATGCTAAACAAATTGACGGACAATGGATCGTACATTTAGTTGGCGGAAAAGTGCCTACAGAACTTAATTTATTCGATTGGGCAATAGAAGTTGCAAAACGCGGCGCAGGGGAAATTCTATTTACTTCGATGGATAATGACGGAACTAAAAATGGCTTTGCAAACGAGGCTTTGGCCAAATTATCAACTTTAATTAATATTCCGATTATTGCTTCTGGTGGTGCAGGAAATATTCAGCATTTTGTGGATTCTTTTAAAGTAGGAAAAGCTGATGCGGCTTTGGCTGCGAGTGTTTTTCACTTTAAAGAGATTGAGATTAAGACTTTGAAGGAAGAACTTAGAGATAATGGAATTGAAGTTAGACTTTAGAAAAGAAAATAGAAGCAAGAAGAAAGAAGCTAGACTTTAGAAAATAGAACAAAGAATCAAGAAGAAAGAAATAAAAATATAGAATTCAGCAATCTAAAATCTGAACTCTAAAATCTATAATAATTATGGACATAAATATAAAAAGTGCACACGGATTGATTCCGGCAATTATTCAGGATTCTGAAACAAAAAATGTTTTGATGCTGGGATATATGAACGAAGAATCTTTGCAAAAAACAATAGAGACCAAAAAAGTAACTTTCTTTAGCAGATCGAAACAAAGACTTTGGACAAAAGGCGAGGAGAGTGGGAACTTTTTAAATCTTGTAGATATTAAAAACGACTGCGATGGTGACACACTTTTAATTCAGGCAAAACCTGTTGGACCAACTTGTCACACTGGCGCTGATACATGTTGGCAAGAAGAGAATAAAGAAAATTATGGTTTTATTTCTCAATTAGAAAATACGATCAAAACCAGAAGAGAAAATGCCGATTCTGAGAAAAGTTATGTAGCTTCTTTATTCGAAAAAGGTATCAATAAAATTGCCCAAAAAGTTGGCGAAGAAGCTGTAGAAGTGGTTATTGAAGCCAAAGATGATAACGATGATTTATTCTTAAGCGAAAGTGCGGATTTATTATTTCATTACTTGATATTGCTTCAGGCAAAAGGCTTTCAGTTGAATGATGTTGTTGAAGTCTTGAAGAAACGCCAGAAGTAACACAATCTTAATTTTATATTGTCATTTCGAGGTACGAGAAGTCTCCGCACAGAATGTTACCAATCTTTGTCCGAGCTACTTGCGGAGATTTCTCGTTCCTCGAAATGACAAATACTGTGGTTACTTTTTTGATGACAAAAATTGCGATAAATAAAAAAGAGAATAAAAAATCCGTTTAAATCCGCGTTTTCGCATAGCGAATCCGTGTCATCCGCGTGCCATCTCAACGCTACTCCACAAACTCAAAAACAGCAAATTGATCAGGTTGATGAAACCCAAATCTTCCGCTTTTATAGGGCTGTAATGCAAGATATTCAGTTGTGTTACCGTAATCAATTCTAAAAGTATTTCCCCTCCATTTTGTGCCTGTTTTTGGCTTGCTGAAATTACCATTTTGAATGGTTTCTAAACTTGAAAACGGAATCTTAATTTCTGTAGTAAAACCTTCGGGAGTTATTTTGCTTTGCGCTTCCATTCCGGTAATGTTAAATGCCATAGAAGTATTCCAACCGCCACAAAGAGGCGAAATACATTTAAGTAGCATATCATAATTGGTTGAAAATGCGTTTACTCCAATTTCAACATAATTTTGACCGTCGCCATCTGGATCTATAAAAATTTCAACTAAATCATCTGTACTGAAAATCTGGGTATCCTTTTTTTGTGCTGAACCTATAATTTTAGAATCAGCAGATTTGTAGGCTATATATAGATTTTCTTCATTCCACGAAAGTGAAACCATTGTACTTTGTGTTGCTTTTTCGCCTGAATTATGAATTACAAACGGACCTAAAAAAGGTGTTTTCCAATCGGATAAATCTCCATCAATAATTAATTTTTCGTTTGTTTTGTAAACAGGAATATTTTGCGAATAAGTTGTTATCGAACACACAAAACATACAAAAGCTGCAATTTTTCTAATTTTCATATAGAGCAGAAATTTTTTTGATTTGCTAATGTAGAAAAGAATAAGTGAATTTTAACATTAAATTTTCGGAATAGAAATTGTAAAATCATTTGAAACTTAATAGGATTGTTTACATTTGTTGAAGATTAAGCTGGTTTAATTACCTTATTTATTACAAATTTATAAATAATGAAAAAATACTTCGGTGGCGTTTTTATCGCCTTTTTAGTTGGTTTTACAGCCAATGCGCAAGGACTTCTTAATAAGTCTGAAACGGTTTTTACACATCAGGACACTTTACGCGGAAGCATTACTAAAGAAAGAGCTTGGTGGGATTTGAAATACTATCATTTAGATGTAAAAGTAAATCCAAAAGATAAGACTATTACAGGTTCAAACACTGTTCGTTATACTGTTTTGACGCAGAATAACAAAATGCAAATTGATTTGCAGCAACCTATGCAGATCTACAAAGTAACGCAAGATGGAAAAGAATTGAAGTTTAAAAGAGACGGAAATGTTTTTTTTATTGAATTAACTGCAGCTCAAAAAGTTGGTGAAACAAAAGAGATCATTATTTCTTTTGGTGGTGTACCTAAAGAAGCTATCAAACCACCTTGGGATGGCGGAATTACATGGAAAAAAGATAAAAACGGAAAAGATTTTATTGCTTCATCTTGCCAGGGTTTAGGCGCAAGCGTTTGGTGGCCTTGTAAAGATCATATGTATGATGAAGTGGAAAATATGTTGATTAGCGTGAATGTTCCGGGCGATTTGACTGATGTTTCAAACGGAAGATTACAAAGCGTTAAAAAAGAAAAAGATGGAACAAAGACCTTTAATTGGTATGTTTCGAACCCGATTAATAATTATGGCGTAAATATTAATATTGGTGATTACGTTAATTTCTCTGAGAAATATAAAGGAGAAAAAGGCGAATTAGATTGTAATTACTACGTTTTGAGAGATAATTTGGCTGTAGCCAAAGAACAATTTAAGGACGTTCCTAGAATGTTGAAAGCTTTCGAAAACTGGTTTGGACCTTATCCTTTTTATGAAGATAGTTATAAATTGGTCGAAGCACCTTATTTAGGAATGGAGCACCAAAGTAGTGTTACTTACGGAAATGGCTTTAAAAACGGTTATTTAGGACGTGATTTAAGCGGAACTGGTTGGGGATTAAAATTTGACTTTATTATTATCCACGAGTCTGGACACGAATGGTTTGCTAACAATATTACTTATAAAGATATTGCAGATATGTGGGTTCACGAGAGTTTTACCAACTATTCTGAAAGTTTATTTCTAGAATATTACTACGGAAAAGATGCCGCAGCTGAATATGTAATTGGTTGCAGAAAAGGAATCAGCAACGATAAACCAATTATTGGTCATTATGATGTAAATAACGAAGGATCAGGCGATATGTACCCAAAAGGAGCGAATATGCTACACATGATTCGTCAGGTTATTAATGATGATGCAAAATGGAAATCGATTTTAAGAGGTTTAAACAGTACTTTTTACCATCAAACGGTTACAGGAAAGCAAATTCAGGATTATATAAATGAAAAATCTGGAATTAACTTTAATAGAGTTTTTGCACAATATTTGACCACAACTCAAATTCCGGTTTTTGAATATATGTTCAAAAATGGCACTTTCGGATATCATTGGACAAATTGTGTTGCCAAATTTGATATGCCGGTTAGGGTAAAAATTAATGGTGTTGAAACTTGGTTAAAACCAACAACAGAATGGCAATCTGAGAAAACTACAAATGAAGATAGAAAGCTAGAAGTTGATAAAGATTTTTATGTAACGACCTCTAATATTGTAGAATAGCGTTTTTTCTAAATTCAATTTATTACAATTAGTAAACCCGATAGGTTTTTAAAACCTGTCGGGTTTGTTGTTTCTACGAAAGTTTGAAATATTAGATTTCTTGAATGTTAAATAGCTTTATTTGTACGAATATTACCGTTTTATTTTTCTACTTTAGATTCTATTAATTTGAAAATGAACGAATAAAGCGTAATCCGAAAAGCTAATAGAGTAGGAAACAAATCAAAATCAAACTATTTATGAAAAATTTAAAAAACCTAAAAAATGTGGAATTCCTAACGAAGAATGCTCAAAAAAATATTTTTGGAGGTCAACTTCCATACGTAAACCCTACAATTGGTTTGTGTGATAGATTATGCGGTGAAGCCGGAGGAGTTCTTTCAAATACACCAGGAAGAGGAGATGTTTGTCTGGCGGGAACTTCTACTTGTTGTTATTGCAGATAAAATATTCTGAGGAACGAATTAAACTCACAATTTCGTTCTTAAAAGTAAACCCGACAGGTTTTTAAAACCTGTCGGGTTTGTTGTTTGTAGATTATCTTGTTACTCGTAATCTTTGTCAAATTTTTAATATTCCTTAGGAATATCTCATAGGTAAAATAATAATATCGTTTTGCGTTGTGTCCTGTAGGGATACCTGTTTTTAAAAATACATGTGTAACGTAACGTTAATCAAACGTTCCCATGGAACGTACACCTACAATTCAAATTTACTACCAACGATACATTCCTATGGAATGTTTTTTTCACTTGAATTTTAAATTTAACGACTATTCAATTTTGCTTTCTCTTTAATTATATCAGCAATTTTTCGGTTTTCGATTTTGCTTTCGAGCCATGAAATAATGTCAAGATATAAAAAGGCTCTTTTTTCGTAGGTATTTTTTTCAAGTTCTACAAAACGAGCGTGCATTTTAATGAATTCTTTCTTAATATCGGCTGGATATAAGTTGTTTAGGTTTCTTAAGAACTTAATGATTTCCTTTTGAACTTCATGTAAGTCGTTCATTTTAATCAGGAATTTATAAGTGTTTTTAAGGTGATTTTCTAAATAATAATCTTTCCCTAATTCATAATGTGCAATCAACGACAAAAGTCTCGCAAAGCACATTAAATCCTCGCGCATACTTAAGTTTTTGTTGTTTATGATTTTGTCTAAGTAAGCAATACATTCGTTGTATTTTTCACTTCCAAAATAAATAGAAGCAATCTTATAGAAGAACAACATCTCGTGATGTTCATCAAGATGTTCGCTGTGTAATTTTATCTTTTCCAGAATCTCAGGAATCAAATATTCGCTTTCGGCAAAAGTACCTTCGAGGATATGTAAATTCAATTTGTTGTTGTAAACGTATAGAAATGATAGGGATGCAATGTTATCGTTTACAGGAAATTTAGGATCTTCAATCGTTTCTTCTAAAAGCGTTAGATATTTCTTGAAATTCGATTTGTATTTCAACATATATAAGGACTCCAAAAAGTAATGATTTCCTTTTAAGAAAAATACAGGATTCTGAATAATCATATTTGGATTATCATAAAACAAACGAACCCATTTATAAGCGTATTTGTAACTGGCAAGAAAGTCCTGAACCAAGAAACTACGCCATAAATTTGCATTATAAAACCAATATTTTTCACGGAAACCAAACTTGCTTTCGTCTAATTTGGATATATGTTTGTTGAAATAATCATCAATATATTTATATTCTTCATCGCTTTTTACGTAGCCGGTTTTTAGCATTATTCCGTATAACTGAAGCGATAAATTAGATAATTTACTTGAAATAGTATTTCTGTAATTCAATTCTTTTGCCTGAATCACTAATTCATCGGCTCGACCTTGAATACTTCGGGTAATATATTGTGATTCGATTAGTTTTTCGAATTCTACAATTTCATACGCCATATATTTTTCATCATTTTCAAGCGCAATGATTTTTGTTTTATCCAGAATTTTTAAACTCTGTTTGTATAGTCCTTTATTATATAAAATAACGGCAAAATCTATTTGTTCGCGCAATTGATAACGAATGTTCTGACTAGGAATATTCAATCGAATACTAACCAGAATTTGCTTGTATAAATATGATTTTAAGTTAGATAGCTGTACTTTCTTGATGATTCCGCTCTTTAAAATGAGCTTTTCGTCATAGTTTTCAGACTTGTCCAGAATATTAAACAATTCGATAAATTTCGTGTTAGAACTGGTTTCTAAGCGGCTTGCAAAAATTTTAAACTGTCTTTTTTCAGATTTAGAAAGTGATTTTATTAATACAAATAAGAAATCTTTTTGATGGTTAGCCATTGTAAAATATAATAATGTAACTTATTGATTTTAAGTTGATTAATGCGTTATAAATTGTGTTATGAACAGTATAATTTCATTAAAATGAATTTCGTACTGAAGAAGTACAATATATATTTGTTATCAAGATGTGAAATTACATTAAATAAATGAATATGAATAGAGAGAAAGTTCAAATTTTTGACACCACTTTGCGCGACGGCGAACAAGTTCCAGGATGTAAGTTAGATACTAAACAAAAATTAGTTATCGCAGAACGACTTGATAAAATGGGAGTTGACGTTATCGAAGCAGGTTTTCCTGTGTCAAGTCCGGGCGATTTTTTATCGGTCTCTGAGATTTGTAAAATTGTAGAGAATGCAACCGTCTGCGGACTAACAAGAGCTGTAAAAAACGACATTGATGTTGCCGCAGCTGCTTTAAAGCATGCTAAAAAACCTAGAATCCACACTGGAATCGGAACATCTGAATCTCACATACTCCACAAATTAAATACCACAAGAGAAGATATTATTGCAAGAGCAAAATTTGCTGTTTCTCACGCAAAATCTTATGTAGAAGACGTTGAGTTTTATGCTGAAGATGCTGGTAGAACTGATAATGCTTTTCTTGCACAAGTTTGCGAAGAAGTGATTAAATCCGGAGCAACTGTATTGAATATTCCTGATACAACAGGATATTGTTTGCCAGAAGAATACGGAGCAAAAATTAAATATTTGAGAGAAAACGTAAAAGGAATCGAAAACGTAATCCTTTCATGTCACTGTCATAATGATTTGGGGATGGCAACTGCAAACTCTATCGCAGGTGCTATAAATGGAGCGAGACAAATAGAATGTACTATTAATGGTATTGGTGAAAGAGCCGGAAATACTGCGCTTGAAGAAGTTGTAATGATTTTTAAACAACATCCTTACTTAAATCTTGATACAAATATCAATACTAGAGAATTGAATGAAATGAGCCGATTAGTTTCTGAAAGTATGGGAATGATCGTTCAGCCTAATAAAGCTATTGTTGGAGCAAATGCTTTTGCACATAGTTCTGGTATTCACCAAGATGGTGTGATCAAAAACAGAGCAACTTACGAAATTATGGATCCGCTTGATGTTGGGGTTAATGAATCTTCAATTATTCTAACAGCAAGAAGCGGAAGAGCAGCATTGGCTTACCGCGCTAAAAAAGTAGGTTACGAATTAACAAAAGTACAATTGGAC
Source organism: uncultured Flavobacterium sp. (assembly GCF_951805225.1). Lineage (NCBI taxonomy): Bacteria > Pseudomonadati > Bacteroidota > Flavobacteriia > Flavobacteriales > Flavobacteriaceae > Flavobacterium > uncultured Flavobacterium sp. The sequence continues at coordinate 1,363,986 of NZ_OX638201.1, forward strand.
ATTGTATATATCGAGTTCTTGAAATTTGCTGATATTAAAAAAGAAGTTGTTGATGCTGATATTCATCAGATTATTGAGGCTTCTAAAATTCAGGGCGAGTTAATTAGAAGCTAGTTCTTGAGAAGAGAATAGAAAATAGAAGAAAGAGCAAAGAAGAAAGAAAATAAACAAAAATAGGGTTTAAATACATAAAGAACGAGACGTTATGAATTTGAAAATAGCAGTTTTACCAGGAGACGGAATTGGACCAGAGGTAATTTTACAAGCCAAAAAAGCCTTATATGCAATAGGCGAAGTGTATAATCATGAATTTGTTTTTGAAGAGGCGCTTATGGGAGCGATCGCTATCGATAAAACAGGAAGTCCGTTGCCGGAGCAAACGCTAAATCTGTGTTTGAATACAGATGCAGTTTTGTTTGGTGCAATTGGAGATCCTAAATATGATAATAATCCAAATGCAAAAGTTCGTCCGGAGCAAGGATTATTGAAGCTTCGAAAAGAACTGGGTTTGTTTGCTAATATTCGTCCTATAAAACCTTATAAATCATTGCTTGATGCTTCTCCTTTAAAAAGAGAAATTATCGAAGGTGCTGATTTTACAATTTTCAGAGAATTAACTGGTGGAGCTTATTTTGGAGCTAAAACTCTAAATGAAGAAGGAACTCACGCTTCAGATTTATGTGAATATTCAGAAGAAGAAATTACAAGAATTGCACATTTAGCTTTTAAATCGGCACAAAACCGACGCAAAAAACTAACAATGGTGGACAAAGCAAATGTTTTGGAAACTTCTAGATTGTGGAGAAAAGTCGTTCAGAATGTGAGCGTAAACTATCCGGATGTAGCTTTAGACTTTTTATTTGTGGATAATGCAGCAATGCAGATTATCTTAAATCCGAAGCAATTTGATGTGATTTTGACAGAGAATTTATTTGGAGATATTTTATCAGATGAAGCAAGTGTAATTACAGGTTCTATCGGATTATTAGCTTCGGCTTCTTTAGGAGAAAAAAATGCTTTGTTTGAGCCAATTCACGGTTCTTATCCACAGGCAAAAGGAAAAAATATTGCGAATCCAATTGCTTCAATTTTATCAGCAGCAATGTTGTTAGAGCATTTCGGATTGTTTGCAGAAGCAAATGTGATTTATAAAGCTGTTGAAAAAGCAATTGAATACAAAGTTGTTACGGTTGATTTAAAAGCAGATTCAAAATTTGGCACAAATGAAGTAGGGGAGTTTGTTTCTAATTTCATTTTTAGCAAAGATGACTTGTTATATTTCAATAATGACAATGTAAGTATCGGTCAATCTACAATAGTTTAGATTTTTTATTAAAATAATGAATTAAATAACAAGAAGTATGTAAAATGTTGAGATTTTATTTTTTTAGTCCTATAAGTTTTCATACTTTTGTGACACTAAAAAATAAAAGATGCAAATCTCAATTATTATTACTTCTGTCGTTGTTGTCAATGTGTTTAGCACATCTGCATCGGGAATGGTATAAATATAATTGAAAAACTATATTACAAACCTTCCAAATACTGGAAGGTTTTTTTTTGAATAAAAATTAAAATAAATAATACAATAATGGAATTAAATAAGTACAGCAAAACCATCACTCAAGATCAAACACAACCTGCTGCGCAAGCGATGTTGTACGGTATTGGTTTAACTGAAGAAGATTTAGCAAAAGCACAAGTTGGTATTGTGAGCATGGGTTACGATGGTAATACATGTAATATGCACTTGAACGATTTAGCAAAAGATGTTAAAAAAGGTGTTTGGGATGTAAATCTGGTCGGACTTATTTTTAATACCATTGGTGTCAGTGACGGAATTTCAAACGGAACTGAAGGAATGCGTTATTCATTAGTTTCTCGTGATGTAATTGCAGATTCTATCGAGACAGTTGCGGGAGCACAATGGTACGATAGTATTATTGCAATTCCTGGTTGTGATAAAAATATGCCTGGAGCGTTGATCGCAATGGGAAGATTAAACCGTCCGTCTCTTATGGTTTACGGAGGTTCAATTCACTCTGGAAAATGGAAAGGTGAAACACTAAATATTGTATCAGCTTTTGAAGCTTTAGGAAAAAAAGTAAAAGGAGAAATTACTCCTGAAGACTTTAAAGGAGTTATTCAAAATGCTTGTCCAGGAGCTGGCGCTTGTGGCGGAATGTATACAGCAAACACAATGTCGTCTGCAATTGAAGCATTAGGAATGAGTTTGCCATACAGTTCTTCAAATCCTGCTTTGAGTCAGGCAAAAAGAGATGAATGTCTTGCTGCAGGAGCTGCAATTAAAATTTTATTAGAAAAAGATATTAAGCCAAAAGATATCATGACGCGCAAAGCTTTTGAAAATGCTATTACAATTGTAGCAGTTTTAGGAGGTTCTACAAACGCAGTTATGCACTTAATTGCAATGGCACATTCTGTTGGTATTACAATTACTTTGGATGATTTTCAGGCAATTAATGACAGAACACCAGTATTGGCAGACATGAAGCCAAGTGGTAAATATATGATGGAAGATATTCATGAAGTTGGAGGAATTCCTTCTGTAATGAAATATTTATTGAAAGTAGGCTTAATTCATGGAGATTGTTTGACTGTAACAGGAAAAACAGTTGCTGAAAATTTAGCTTCGACGCCGGATTTACAAGACGGACAAGAGGTTATTCACGAAATTCAAAAAGCGCTGAAACCTACAGGAAATATTCAGGTTTTATACGGAAATCTTGCTTCTGAAGGTGCTGTAGCAAAAATCAGCGGAAAAGAAGGAGAATATTTTGAAGGTCCGGCTGTTGTATTTGAAGGTGAATTTGAAGTAATTCCAGGTCTTGAAGCCGGAAAAATAAAACCAGGTAATGTAGTCGTCATCAGGTATTGTGGACCAAAAGGTGGTCCGGGGATGCCTGAAATGCTGAAGCCTACATCTGCGATTATTGGAGCCGGATTAGGTAGCACTTGTGCTCTTATCACAGACGGTAGATTCTCTGGAGGTTCACATGGCTTTGTCGTAGGACACATCACACCAGAGGCTTATGATGGTGGTGGTATTGCTTTAGTTAAAGATGGAGATTTAATCGCGATCGATGCTGTAAATAATACAATCAACCTGAAAATATCTGACGAAGAATTTGCAGCAAGAAAAGCGGCTTGGGTTCAACCGCCATTAAAAGTTACAAAAGGAGTTTTACTTAAATATGCAAGATCGGTTTCAAGCGCTTCAACAGGTTGTGTTACCGATAATTAATTTACAAAACATATCAAAAATCAATTGCAATTTTAATTGAAGTTGCAATTGATAAAAAAAATATACTATGAGAATATCAGGGGCAGAAGCCGTTATAAGATGTTTGTTAGAAGAAGGAGTAGATTTGGTTTATGGTTATCCAGGTGGAGCAATCATGCCGGTTTACGACGAATTGTATAAATTTCAAGATCAGTTGCACCATGTTTTAGTACGTCATGAACAAGGTGCAACACATGCAGCTCAAGGTTATGCAAGAGCTACAGGAAAAGTAGGAGTTGCTATTGCGACTTCTGGACCGGGAGCAACAAATTTAGTTACAGGAATCGCTGATGCTCAGATAGATTCAACTCCGCTAGTTTGTATTACAGGACAAGTAGGCAGGCATTTATTAGGTTCTGATGCTTTTCAGGAAACGGATATAATCGGAATTTCGACTCCGGTAACCAAATGGAATTTTCAGATTACTGAAGCTTCTCAAATTCCTGAGATTATTGCAAAAGCCTTTTATATCGCGCGTTCTGGACGTCCGGGACCTGTTTTGATCGATATTACAAAAAATGCTCAGTTTGATGAGTTTGATTTTAGCTATGAAAAATGTACAGGAATTAGAAGCTACATTCCGGTTCCAAAATTAAATTTAGATAAAGTTGCCGAAGCTGCTGCTTTAATCAATAGTGCTAAAAAACCTTTTATTGTTTTTGGTCAGGGAATTATTCTTGGTCAAGCCGAAGAACAATTAAAAGCTTTTATCGAAAAATCTGGAGTGCCTGCTGGTTGGACTATTTTAGGACTTTCAGCTTTGCCAACAGATCATCCGTTAAATGTTGGTATGCTTGGAATGCACGGAAACTACGGTCCAAATATGTTAACTAACGAATGTGATGTTTTAATTGCTTTAGGAATGCGTTTTGACGACCGTGTTACAGGTAAATTAAGTACATATGCAAAACAGGCAAAGGTTGTTCACTTTGAAATTGATCCTGCCGAAGTTGATAAAAACGTAAAAACAGAAGTTGCCGTTTTAGGAGATGTAAAAGAAGCTTTGAATGCAATATTACCTTTAATTGAAGCAAAATCACACGATTTATGGCACAATGAATTTAAAGAATTACACAAAATCGAAGTTGAAACGGTTATAAATGAAGAATTAAACCCAACGAATGGTAAAGGAATTTCGATGGGAGAAACGCTTGAAATGATTAATAAACACTCAAAAGGTGATGCGATAATTGTTTCAGATGTTGGTCAGCACCAAATGTTTGCTTGTCGTTATGCTAAATTTAATTCAACCAAAAGTAATATTACTTCTGGAGGTTTAGGAACAATGGGATTTGCTTTGCCGGCTGCAATTGGAGCAAAAATGGGTAGACCAGATCGTGAAGTTGTTGCTATTATTGGAGACGGTGGTTTTCAGATGACAATTCAGGAATTAGGAACTATTTTCCAGACACAAGTTCCGGTAAAAATCGTGGTATTAAACAACGAGTTTTTAGGAATGGTACGTCAATGGCAAGAATTGTTTTTTGATAACAGATATGCTTCAACAAAAATGATCAATCCAAATTTTGTGGCTATTGCCGAAGGATATCATATCAAATCTAAAAAAGTAACAGAAAGAGATGATCTTGATGCAGCTGTCGCAGAAATGATGGCTTCAAAAGATTCATATTTCTTAGAAGTTATGGTAGAAAAAGAAAACAATGTTTTCCCAATGATTCCAACAGGAGCATGTGTTTCTGAAATTAGATTAAGCTAGAAAAAAGTTTCAGGTTTCAAGTTTTTTGAGTTTCAAGTTGTAGAACGTGAAACCTGAAACTTGAAACAAAATAAACTAAAAAACAAATGGAAGATAAAACATTTACCATATCGGTATATTCAGAAAATAACGTGGGCTTGTTGAATAGAATATCAGGAATATTCTTAAAGCGTCACATTAATATATTAAGTTTAAACGTTTCAGAATCAGAAATTGAGAATGTTTCAAGATTTATCATTGTAGTAAATACAACTGAGAAATGGGTTCAGAATATTGTTGGGCAAATTGAAAAACAAATCGAAGTTATAAAAGCTTTTTATCACACAGACGAAGAGACAATTTATTTGGAAAATGCATTATTCAAAATTGCTTCAAGTTTGTTATTCGATGAGAAACAAATTCAGAATATCATCAAAGACAGTCAGTCTACAATTGTAACTGTTTCTCGTGATTTCTTTGTGATTTCGAAATCAGGAAGACGTTCAGAAATTGAAGATTTGTACGAAAAATTTAAACCTTACGGTATTATGCAATTCGTGCGTTCAGGAAGAATATCAGTTTCTAAAGAAAAAATGGAAATTTCGACTTTGTTAGAAACATTCAAATAGTATCATTTTATACATATTAATCAATTATTAAATTACAACATCATTAAATATTAAAAAAGAATGGCAAATTATTTCAACACATTACCACTTAGATTACAATTAGAACAATTAGGAGTTTGCGAATTTATGGAGCAATCTGAATTTTCAGACGGAATTGCTGCACTTGCAGGAAAAAAAGTTGTCATCGTAGGTTGTGGTGCACAAGGTTTAAATCAAGGTTTAAACATGAGAGATTCTGGTCTGGATATTTCTTATGCATTGCGTGCAGATGCAATCGCTGAAAAAAGAGCTTCTTATAAAAATGCTACTGAAAACGGTTTTAAAGTAGGTACATATGAAGAATTAATTCCAACTGCTGACTTAGTTTGTAACTTAACTCCGGATAAGCAACATACTGCTGTAGTTACTGCCATTATGCCATTAATGAAACAAGGATCGACATTATCATATTCTCACGGTTTTAATATTGTTGAAGAAGGAATGCAGATTCGTAAAGATATCACAGTAATTATGTGTGCTCCTAAATGTCCTGGTTCTGAGGTTCGTGAAGAATACAAAAGAGGATTTGGTGTACCAACTTTAATCGCAGTTCACCCTGAAAATGATCCAAACGCTTTTGGTTTAGATCAGGCAAAAGCTTACGCTGTAGCAACTGGTGGACATAAAGCAGGAGTTTTAAAATCATCTTTCGTAGCCGAAGTAAAATCGGATTTAATGGGTGAGCAAACTATCCTTTGCGGATTGTTGCAAACCGGATCTATTTTATGTTTTGATAAAATGGTCGAAAAAGGAATCGATGCTGCATATGCTTCAAAATTAATTCAATACGGATGGGAAACTATCACAGAAGCTTTGAAACATGGTGGAATCACAAATATGATGGATCGTCTTTCAAATCCTGCAAAAATAGAAGCTTATGAACTTGCTGAAGAATTAAAAGACATAATGCGTCCGTTATTCCAAAAACACCAAGATGATATTATTTCTGGAGAATTCTCAAGAACTATGATGATTGACTGGGCTAATGACGATGTGAATTTATTGAAATGGAGAGCTGCAACCGGAGAAACTAATTTCGAAAAAACAGCTCCACAAGAAGCTCCAATCTCTGAACAAGAATATTTTGACAATGGAGTTTTAATGATTGCTATGGTTAAAGCGGGTGTTGAATTAGCTTTTGAAACAATGACTGAAGCAGGAATCATTGAAGAATCAGCTTATTATGAGTCATTACACGAATTGCCTTTAATCGCAAATACAATTGCAAGAAAAAAATTATTCGAAATGAACCGCGTTATTTCGGATACAGCTGAATATGGTTGTTATTTATTTGACCACGCTTGTAAACCATTATTGACTGAGTTTATGAAAACGGTTGAAACTAATATTATAGGAAAACCATTTTCGACTTCAAATGGAGTAGATAATGCTATTTTAATTGCAGTAAATAAAGAGATTCGTCAACATCCTATCGAAGAAGTAGGAGCATGGTTGAGAGAATCAATGACTGCAATGAAAAAAATTGGATAATAAATTGGGAATTACCACACATTCGGGTGTGATGGGATTTTGCACTGTATCTCTTTTTATATAATATTTTGAATTAGTAAGCACTTATTAAAAAAAATTGGATATAGATGCATTCTGCATTCACTTAACTTCTGTGAGTAAGTAAGTTAAGTGAAGCTAATCCCTAAATTAAGGGAGTATGTTTTGAAAAAAATATACTTGCTGAAGTTTCATTTTTAATTAATAAAGATGCTTCTATTTTCAAAATAGAGTAAAGCATTGTAATGCAGAATTACAAAATTAATTGTTATTGAAATTGTTAAAATTAAAAAGGCGTGGTATTTATTTATTACGCCTTTTTTGCAATATGTAATTTTTCTTCAAAAACGAAAAAATTATGTTATAGATAGAAAAAGACGATATTTTTTTTAATATGTGTTTTTTTTTGCTGAAATTTATGAATTAAATAATTTTAAGAATACGTTGATATTTAATACATTTATAAAAAAAATTCCAAAAACATATGAGTTATTATAAAATTGAAAATTTAGAACAATATTTTAAACATTACAATAAGTCAATAAGAGAACCAAGGAAATTTTGGGGAAAAATAGCTGAGGAAAATTTCACTTGGTATCAACAATGGGATAAAGTAGTTGATTTTAATATGGCTGATGCCGAAGTAAAATGGTTTACTGAAGCTAAAGTTAATATTACTAAAAACTGTATCGATAGACATTTAAGCAAAAGAGGAGAAAAAACGGCGATTATTTTTGAACCGAACGATCCTTCTGAAGAAGCTTTACATATAACATATAATGAATTATACGAACGCGTTTCAAAAATGGCAAATGTTTTGCGTGAGCAAGGCGTTCGTAAAGGAGACAGAGTTTGTATTTATTTGCCAATGATTCCAGAATTGGCAGTTTCAGTTTTGGCTTGTGCAAGAATTGGAGCAATTCACTCAGTTGTTTTTGCAGGATTCTCAGCATCAGCAGTTTCTGCGAGAATTAATGACTGCGAATGTAAAATGGTCATCACATCTGACGGAGGTTACAGAGGAAATAAAACAATTGATCTAAAAGGAATCGTTGATGAAGCATTAGATACTTGTCCATCTGTTTCTCAAGTTTTGGTTGTAAAAAGAACCAATACTGAAATTAAAATGAAAGAAGGACGTGACGTTTGGTTGCAACCTTTATTAGATGCAGCTTTAGACAATAGTGTTGCTGAAATTATGGATGCCGAAGATCCTTTGTTTATCTTGTACACTTCTGGTTCTACAGGAAAACCAAAAGGAATGGTGCACACTACAGCTGGATACATGGTTTATACAGCTTATACATTTAAAAATGTTTTTAGTCACGAAGAAAATGATATTTTCTGGTGTACTGCAGATATTGGTTGGATTACAGGTCACTCTTATATATTATACGGACCATTATTAAATGGAGGAACAACCGTAATTTTTGAAGGAGTTCCATCTTATCCTGATTTCAGCCGTTTTTGGGATATTATCGAAAAACATAAAATCACACAATTTTATACAGCCCCAACAGCAATTCGTTCGTTAGCAAAAGAAAGTTTAGATTACATTCAAAAATACCCGCTTAAATCACTAAAAGTTATTGGATCTGTTGGAGAACCAATCAACGAAGAAGCTTGGCACTGGTTCAATGACCACGTTGGAGACAAAAGATGTCCGGTGGTTGATACTTGGTGGCAAACAGAAACTGGCGGAATCATGATTTCTCCAATTGCTTTTGTAACACCGACAAAACCAACATATGCAACTTTGCCATTGCCGGGAATTCAACCAGTTTTAATGGATGAAAAACGCAATGAAATCGAAGGAAACCAAGTTGTAGGTAGTTTATGTATTAAATTTCCTTGGCCTGGAATCGCCAGAACTATTTGGGGAGATCACCAACGTTACAAAGACACTTATTTCTCTGCTTTCCCTGGAAAATATTTCACTGGAGACGGAGCTTTAAGAGACGAAGTTGGATATTACAGAATTACCGGTAGAGTAGATGATGTTGTAATTGTTTCGGGTCATAATTTAGGAACAGCTCCTATTGAAGACGCGATCAACGAGCATCCTGCAGTTGCCGAATCTGCAATTGTTGGATTCCCACACGATATTAAAGGAAATGCATTGTACGGTTTTGTAATTCTAAAAGAAACCGGAGAAGTTAGAGATAGAACTAACTTAACAAAGGAGATCAATCAATATATTTCTGACCACATTGGACCAATTGCAAAATTGGATAAAATTCAGTTTGTGTCTGGTTTACCAAAAACTCGTTCAGGAAAAATCATGCGTAGAATTTTACGTAAAATAGCTGAAGGTGATTTCTCTAATTTTGGAGACACTTCAACATTATTGAATCCTGAAATTGTAGAAGAAATTATGAAAAATAAAATCTAAAGATTTTAAATACATAGAAACAAAAAAAGCCTCTTAATTTAAGAGGCTTTTTTTTATGCGATTTTTAATTACATCCACAATAAGTTTTAATAGTATTAAAATAAGGTAAAAAATTATCTAAAGATTTTAATGTATTTTTTTTTTCATATATATAAATTGAAATTTTAATCTTAACCACAATAAGTTTTAAAACTATCAAATTAAGATAAAAGAACTGTTTTAAAATTTTCGCCAGAAATTTCTATATAAAAGTTGTTTTTAAAAATATCCCTAATAAGTTTTAAAAATATTAAAATAAGGTAAAAAATAATTCTGCATTGTTTCTAACCTAGATTGATGAACGATAAAATCTAATGATTAATTGAAAACAAAAAAAAAAGCCTCTTAAAATTAAGAGGCTTTTTTTATATTATAATATTTGTGAGACTTCAATTTTGCTCAGTCCAATCTCTGGCTAAAAACTTAAATTTTCTTATATAACTTATATGGTTAAAAAATTATTTAATTCCCAATCTGGATTTAAGCTTCAAAAACAAAAGAGCAATTTTATAAGCATCTTCAGCAGATGAATTTCGATCACTTTTCGGAATTTTGAATATTTCCGTTAAATCGTCAAGCGAAAATTGTTTGTCATTGATATCAGTTAATTTCCTGTACATCATATCAACGTCTAAAGCTTCATTTTTCAATCTTCCACAATCAAGACGTTCTAATGCAGCATTCAGCATTTCGATGTCAAAATTAATGTGATGACCAACCAGAATTGAATTGCCTATAAAATTCACCAAAGCTTCAATAGCTTCAGGTTCAGGCATTTTTAGCATTTTACTTTCGATAATGAATTCATTTGAAAGACCATTATCCTGTAAAAATTTGTATTGCAACAAAACCGCTTCAAAATTATCCTTTATTATAATGCTGTCGTCAACTACAGAAAAAGCACCCAAAGATAAAATAACATCTTTATTTGGGTTTAATCCTGAAGTTTCAGTCGATAAGACTACAAATCTATTAGGTTTTGTTTCGAATTTAGTCAGGTAATCTTTCCAGAAATCCGGATATTCCTTATTGATATTTTTAATCCAGTCTAGCATATTTTATGAAAATTGGGTCAATTGAAATTTACTTTTAATTAATTCCTCAAGATCTTTCATTGGAGTTAATGCATTTTTTAACTTCTCTTTGTCAGTTTTAGACATTTCTCTCAAATTTATAAATTGACCAGAATCGTCATTTTTTAAACCTTCAACAGTTCTAAATTTTGATAAAGTTAAAAAAGCTTCCGCACAACTTAAGTATATCTCAGCATTTTTAGAATCTGTTATTGCTAATTGTTTGAATCTTAAATATGTATTCTTAATTCCCTTGATATTCGAATTTAAAATTAATAAACGCGCACCATCAATCAAAGGCATTAATGCACGAGTTTTTATATCAAATTTTCCTTTTTCCGGACCTTCTTCTTCAACAATGAATTTTTTGAAAAAACTCAAAGGAGAATTCTTTTTCAAAGCATCATTTCCTAAAAAGTCAAAGAATAAAGTATTGTTAACAGCATTTTTGAATATGACATTCTCAATAACTTCTTCAATTTTAGGTTCTCCAAAAACGATCTCGTAATCAAAGAAAATACTGCTCAAATCATTACTGTTTTCACCTGGAGTATTCATCCAGCTGTTGTATTGTTTTGTCCAGTCAGTCAATGACTTACACCAAAGCATATTGCTTCCCATGTGACCGTTTGGACAAAATTCATAACCAACTTTTTCTAGTATTGATGTAGCTCTTTTTGCCAATCTTAAGAAATAATCTTTTACTTCTCTGTATTTTTCCGGAGCAACATCTTCAAAAATCAAAATACTATCCTGATCTGTCAATAAAAGTTGTTCCTTACGCCCTTGACTACCAATGCTTAACCAAGCAAAACGTGCAGGAGGGGAGCCTAAATCTAAAATTGATAATTCGACAGCACGTTTAATGATTGCCAGATTAATTTCGCTTACAATATTACTAATATGCGAAATTGGAATATTCTTCTGAATCGAATTTTGAATCAAATCAGACAAACGATCACGTATTTGTTTTAGATCTTTTGGCAGTTGAGAACGTTTAATTTCTTTAATTAAAACACCAGGGTTACTAGCTTGAGCTACAATTAGATCGTGCTCAGAAATTATTCCTTTTACAGCAGATTTACTTGTACCGTCTTTTGTAACACATAAGTGCGTCACATTGTGTTTTAGCATTAGTAATTGTGCTTCGGCAAGAGAAACATTCTCAATTACGGTAACTACAGGTGATGACATTATTTTGTCAATTGTCTCTGTAATAGGATAACGTCCTGTCGCTATCTTAGAGGCTAAATCTGTAGCTGTAACAATGCCAATTGGGCGATTTTTTTCGCATACAATGACATTATCCATCATAGAATCAGTCATTAATATCGCAACATCCTTAACAATGTGACTTGCGTCAGTCGTTAAAGGTGAATTATTATAGTTAAGAGACTGAATATATTGCATTTCTGATTGCTGATCTACATAAAATGAAGTATCAGAAATCATTTTTCCATTAGAACTAACGCTATCTTTTGTATGCCTTGAATTTGTAGCGAAACTTTCTAATAAAAAGTTCAAAACATCTGAATTATTGGCAACAAAAGGCCTGAAAACAGCAATAGGAATTGCATAAATAATACTTTCTTCACGAGCTTTGGCCGTCATCATGTAGTTATTCTTAGCAAAAAACGGACGTAATCCAAAAATATCACCTTCATGACATTTGTTAATAATCGTTTCTTCGGCGTCGGCAATTGTTGTTAAATTTATGATACCAGAAGCTACAACATAAAAACTGTCGTGAAGTAAATCATTGTTTTGAAATAATACTGCATGTTTTTCTAAATTTATAACACGAATATTGGTTGCAATATCAGATAATTCCTGAAAAGTTAAATTATCAAATGGCGGGTATTCTTTTAAAAAATCTGCAATATGCTCAGCTATTGTATTCATATATTTTGATAATTTTTTTAAAGTATCGAATGTAAAAATAATAAAATAAACTCTTACAACGAAAGCATCTTTGTGAGAATCTAAATATTTTAAAAAATTACAAAAAAATATTTAATTCTAAGGCTTAAAAAGCATTTAAATATTTTTAAAGGTTTAAAAAAGAAGGGATATTCGGCAGAAATAAAATTTGTTTAAAGAATATCGCAAGGAAACTGAACAAGAGGATTTTCTTAAATATTCTATTTTACATAATATAAATTATAGTTCAAAATATATACGCTTTTAAAAGCGCTTTTAATCGTATAACTTAGTCAGAATCGTTTCTTTTGGAATTATATCAGATCCGCCTCTTTTATTGAATTCTAATTTTCCTTCGTTCATAAATAATGCTGCGCCTGCAGATGAACCATTTTTGGACTTAATATTGATTTGTGCTTTTTCGCCAAATTTATAAACATGTCCTGAAACTTCCATAATACCAGAATTTAGTTCTTTGTTGTCACTCGTAATTTCTGCAGTTCCAAATATCTGATCATTTGATTCTGCTAAATTTAATTTCAAAATATATTTTTTACTACAATCCTTGCAATTTTCATTGCTCCAGGTTCCTGTAAAACGATTTTGAGAATACGCTGTAAATGATATAAATACGGCTAATAAAATAAACTTTTTCATTAAATAATTTTTTTAATAAACATGTATCAAATATAAACTAAAAAAAAGCACACGTATTGTGCGTGTGCTTTTTCTATATTATAACTGTAACATTTATTGTTTTATTTTATTTTTTTTGTGTAAACTGATTTACCATTTAAAGAAACGTTTATTTCATTATTTTTTTCAGAAAAAGTTGTTCTTAAAGCATTTCCTTTAAAAATTGTAACGTCACCATAAACTTTTCCGGTTTCATCAGAAGAATATTCAAATAATAATTTTTTATTATCCGGCTCAAGTCCAATTTTGTAAGTTGAGAATTTTGAAGTTGCTAAATCAAATTCCTGGTGCGTGTCAATAATATTTCCATCGGCATAAAAGTTTGTAACTGTTTTGTTTAAGGTAATGTCGGGATAATATTGATTAACTTTTTGCAGTAAGGCATACTGCTCTGGGCTTGCGTCTTCTTTTTTAGACACGATTGTTTGTGCGAATGAAATTGTTGTAAAAATAAGTGTGAATAGTAAAATGTAATTTTTCATAATTTTAAATTTAAGATTAGTGTTTAAACGATTTTTTGCAATCTAACTAATGCGTATTGGAATCAAACTTTTATTAAAAAAGGTTTTAATTATACTACAAGGTATGAAATCTTTACCTTTGTAAAAAATTAAAAGCACTTTTTTAAGAAAATGACAACAAAAAAATACATTCAATTAATACTTATTTTAGGTTCTTTAACCGCTCTTGGTCCTTTTTCAATTGATATGTATTTACCTGGATTCTCGGGTATTGCCAAGGATTTAAATACAACTGTTGCCAAAGTTTCTATGACTTTATCCAGTTATTTTATCGGAATTTCGGCTGGACAATTACTTTACGGTCCTTTATTAGATCGTTTTGGACGCAAAAAGCCTTTATTTATTGGTTTGATGGTTTATATTCTAGCTTCATTAGGTTGTGTTTATGTTGCCGATATTGACACTTTTATACTTTTACGTTTCATTCAGGCAGTTGGGAGTTGTGCTGCAACAGTAGCTTCTGTAGCCATGGTTCGTGATTTATTTCCTGTAAAAGATATTCCAAAAGTATTCTCGCTATTAATGCTTGTTCTTGGGCTTTCGCCAATGTTAGCGCCAACAATTGGCGGATATGTTACGGAAGATTATGGCTGGCATACCGTATTTTTTATTTTAATGTGTATGGGAATCGTGATTTTAATTGCTTCACAAATTGGCTTGCCAAATTCTTATAAACCAGATACTTCGATATCTTTAAAGCCGAAACCAATTATCACGAATTTCTTAAAAGTACTCAAAGAACCTCAGTTTTATACGTATGCATTTACCGGTGCTATAGCTTTTTCGGGTTTATTTACATATGTAGCGGCCTCTCCGATCATTTTTATGGATATTTACCATGTTGATGCTAAGATATATGGATGGATTTTTGCTTTTATGTCCGTGAGTTTTATAGGTTCAAGCCAGTTAAACTCAATTTTATTGAAAAGATTTTCTAGCGAACAAATGATTTTTGGCGCATTAATTTTACAATCTGTTATTGGAATTGTGTTCTTAATATTAGCATTAAATAATTTGTTGGGATTATACCAAACTAGCGCAATGTTGTTTTTATTCCTCGGTTGTTTAGGAATTTCAAATCCAAATACTGCCGGACTTACAATGGCTCCTTTTGCCAAAAATGCCGGAAGTGCTTCAGCTTTAATGGGCGCAATTCAATTAGGTTTGGGTGCGTTGGCTTCTTTTGCAGTTGGAATTTTTGTTAAAAACTCAGTTGTACCAATGGTTTTAATCATGACTACAACTACAATTATAGCTTTCATTGTTTTAAATATTGGTAAACGTTTTATCAAACAAAAAATCGAAATTTCTGAAAATGAAGATGTTGTAGTTGGGCACTAAATAAAGTAAATCCAAAATTTTCACGCATTTTTGTCATTTCGACAGAGGAGAAATCACACACGGAATTCGACAAAGATTGACGACTTTAGGAATGGAGCTTCTTGTGTGATTTCTCCTTCGTCGAAATGACAAATGAAACGTATAAAAAAAGCCTGAATCATTGTAGATTCAGGCTTTTTTATTTAATATATTTTGAAATTTAAAAGATTGGAATTTAAATTTCTTTATCTTCTAAAGATCTTTTTTCTGGTCTGATAATCATTCTTAGAGATTGATCTCTGGCAAAATAAGCAACCATCCAATTCCAGAAAGTATTCAATCTGTTTCTATAAGTAATTAAGGAAATTAAATGGATAAAAAGCCAAATAATCCACGCAAAGAAACCTTTGAAATGCCATTTTGGGCTTGGTAAATCAACTACAGCTTTATTTTTACCAATAATTGCCATAGAACCTTTGTCATTGTAAGCAAAAGGTTTAAGCGGTTTATTTTGAACTAATGCTTTAAAGTTTTTAGCTAAGTTTAATCCTTGTTGAATTGCGACCTGAGCCACTTGCGGATGTCCGTCTGGGAAATTTTTATCTCCGGCTAAAATCGCTGTATCTCCAATTGCATAAATGTTTTCGAAACCATTTACTTTATTATATTGATCCGTTGTCATACGTCTTCCTCGACCATAACTTTCTTTCGGGATTCCGTCAAAAAGTTTGGCGGAAACTCCGGCTGCCCAAATTAAATTTTTGGTTTTAATGGTTTCTCCGTTTTCAAAAAATACGGTATCATCAACATAATCAGTTACTCTGGTGTGTAATTTAACTACAACGCCAAGTTTTGTCAATGCTTCTAAAGTGTCTTTTTGAGAAGCTTCACTCATAGGCGAGAGTAGTGCGTCTCCCCCATCGACCAAATAAACATTACTGGCTGAAGTTTCTAATTCTGGATATTCTTTTAATAGAATGTTTTTTCGCATTTCGGCAAACATTCCAGAAACCTCTACTCCTGTGGGGCCGCCTCCCGCAACAACGATCGTCAATAATTTGCGACGTTTACGCATATCTTTTGTAATAGCGGCTTTTTCAAGGTTTTTTAGCAACGCATTACGCATTTCGATGGCATCATTTAAGGTTTTCATCGGAATAGCGTTTTTCATAACGTTTTCCATACCAAAATAACTTGTTTCGGCTCCGGTAGCAAAAACTAGGTAATCGTATGTTAATTCGCCATTACTGAGAATTATTTTATTCTCGGCAGGAACTACAGAAAGTAATTCGCCCAAGCGAAATTGAAGGTTTTTTTTGCCTGCAAAGAATTTTCTAAAAGGATAACTAATGCTTGACGGTTCTAAAAATGCGGTTGCAACCTGATATATTAGTGGCGGAAAAAAGTTATAATTGTTTTTGTCTACAAGTGTTACTTGTATTTGAGGATGGTTTACAAGCTCTTTTGCGAGATTGATCCCTGCAAAACCACCTCCTATAATGACTATCTTCATATATATTGCTTATTAAGTAGGATTTATGAGTGAAACTATTTTTGCTTTTGCAGTTCTATAAATTTAACATTATAATTTCAAATAAAAAATCCATTTAAGGTTTTCTTTTGATTCTTAAAAAATTAATTTATAAGTTTGAGTTTCATCATAATATCGGTCTGTTCATCATTTCCAAGTTTAAAAATGTGTTTGTCAAATTCGACAAAACCATTCTTTTTGTAAAAACTTAAAGCTCGATGATTTTCTTCCCAGACACCTAACCAAACATAGTCAACATTCTTGTTTTTGGCTATTTGAATCGCTTTTTCGTAAAGTATTTGTCCGACTTTTTTACCATGAAATTCTTTGGAAACATAGATTCTCTCTATTTCCAAAGCTTTGTCATCTTGTAATTCGGTTTGAGATTCGCCAAAATTTACTTTTAAATAACCAATCACATTATTCTCAAGCGTTGCAAAATAAAATTCAGAATCCTTATTGTTAAGTTCTTCGGTTAATTTATTGCTGGAGAATTTTTCGTCAAGATACTTTGTCATATTTTCTTCATCATTTGATTCTGAAAATGTTTCCTGAAAAGTTTTTCGGCCAATTTCTTTTAATTGGTCAATCTCCTGTATTGTTACTCTTTTTATTTCAATAGTTTCCATAGGTAACTTCCTGTTGTTTTTTTAAGGTTTAGAATACCCTATAAAAATACAACAGAAACTACGAAATGTAATAATTCAGAATGTTACTTTTTGAATTTTTTAACAGGTTTTTCAGTTACTTCAACTTTGTTTTGTAAAACGTAATTTGCCATCAGTTTTTCTATTAATTCATCTTTTGTAAGGTGATGAAAAACTGTTTTTACCTTTGTTTTTAAATCTACTGAAATATCGTGATTGGGCTTCGTTTTAAAGATTTGTTTCGCCCATAAAAGCGTATTGTTTTCTTCTAAACTTACAACTGAAGGTTTTTGGAATTTAGTAAATTTTATTCCTAATTCTTTTTCGAATTCAGGAATTTCAACAACTTCTTCCTCTTGTAAAACCGTTAAAGAAAGTCCTTTTGCTCCAGCTCTTGCAGTTCTTCCGCTTCTGTGAACGTAAGTTTCATAAGTGTCCGGTAAATGATAATTTACAACATATGAAATTTCTTTTATGTCAATTCCTCTCGCAGCTAAATCTGTAGCAACCAGAATATTAATGTGTCCTTCACGAAATTGCTCCATGATTCTGTCTCTGATTCCTTGTGATAAACTACCGTGAAGCGCTCCTGAAGAAAAACGGTTTATGGCTAAGTTTTTAGCCAGTTTATTTACTGCAGCTTTAGTTTTACAGAAAATGATTCCGCGTTCGCCTTCTTTTGAATTTAGAAAATGCATTAAAACATCCAATTTTTCGATTGGATCAACAACAATATATTCGTGATCAATTCCTTGGTTACCAACAGTTTCCATGTTTGCGCTAACCTGAACTACATTTTTATTTAAGTAATTCTGAATCAATTGTTTAATTGTTCCCGGTAAAGTTGCTGAAAACAATAATGTGCGGTGTTTTTTAGGAAGTTCGGCTACGATTTCGTCTAAGCTTTCTTTTAGAATAGAAACCATTTCATCGGCTTCGTCCAGAACTAAATATTCAGCTTGTTTTAAGTCAATCGCTTTACGCTGAATCAAATCGATCAAACGTCCCGGCGTTGCTACAACAATATGCGTTGGTTGTGTAAGGCGTTCAATTTGTGGCTTAATGGGGATTCCACCACAAGTTGAAGCTATAGAGATATTTGAAATATGTTTTCCAAAATCCTCTAAATTTCTGAATATTTGCTGTCCAAGTTCTCTGGTTGGAACCAAAATAACGGCTTGGACAACAGAAGATTCTGTATTGATTAATTGCAATAATGGCAATCCGAAAGCGGCAGTTTTACCGGTTCCGGTTTTGGCTAAACCTACAACATCATGACTTTCAGATAAAAGTAACGGAATTGTTTTTTGCTGAATTTCTGTTGGTTCAACAATATTCAATTCGCTTAATGCTTTTAAAATTGGTGCTGAAATTCCTAATGATGAGAATTGTTTAGACATCTTTTATTTTTGTTTATTTTGTTTTTATTTGTTTCAAGTTTCAGGTTGCTTTGAAAACTTAAAAATGAGTTTCTAGTAATTTGCAAAGGAGAAATCGCAATAGAATAAATTACTCTAAAATGCTATTTCTCCTTTATAAGAACATAATTTTGTCTAGATTCCAAAAAAAACTTGAAACCTTAAACCTGAAACAACTTTCTATTCGTCCGGTTCGTTCATGATTTTTTCACGATACTTTTTACCAATTAACAAAACTAGTTTTAGTTTGTAATCGTCAACCAGCCATTCGCGGTAGTTTTTACTACATTGGCTCAAACATTTTGCATAACGTTTGATACGGCATTCGATATCGTCATCAAGCTCTTTTCCTAATGATTTTGCTTCTTGTAATGTTTCTGTATTGTCGACACACATTGCTGCATGTTGCTCTAATGATTTGTCTAATACAACTTTAGAACGTAAATTTTGTTTGATGATTAATTTATGTTCTTCATCAACATCAAAAGTTACATCGGCAGTTTTGCTGAATTTAGCTCTTAATTCCGGCGGCATGCTGTATTTAAAATACAATTCAATTTCGGTATCATCACGTAAGTTCTCCAAATAAAACTCAGGTGATTTAAAAATGTGCTGCCAGTTTACAGGCTCGCTCCACAGACCAAAACGTGCTGCATTATTTCCTAAATCGATTACTGTAAACTCGTCTTTACCAGGTAATTTACGAGATCCACGACCAATCATTTGGTAGTATAAAGTTAACGATTTTGTTGCTCTGTTCAGGATAATTGTTTCAACTGTAGGTTCGTCAAAACCAGTTGTTAAGATTCCTACCGAAGTTAAAATTGCATCCGGAGTCTTTTTAAACCATTGTAAGATGTCTTTACGCTCTTCAGAACTACTTGTATTGTCAAGGTGTCTGATGTCGTAACCGGCTTCTCTAAACGTTTCATATACATATAATGAAGTATGAATACCGTTGTTGAAAATCAACGTTTTCTTACCCAACGAACGTTCTGTATACGCATGCAAAAGTTTTTCCTGCATGATAGTATTCGTATATAAATCATCTGATGATTTTACGGTATAATCTCCGTTGATACCAACTTTTAGCGATGTCAATCCCACATCATAACTATAAGTTGTAGCGCGAGCAAGGAAACCTTTGTCAATCAATGAACTAATGGTGTCTCCCACAATAAGTTCATCGTAACTCTGGTGCATTGGTAATTTTATATTCGAACTCAAAGGTGTTGCAGTTACTCCAAGAATAAAAGCGTTTTTGAATGAGTTTAATAATTTTCTGAATGAATTGTAATGTGCCTCATCAATAATAACCAAACCAATGTTGTCAAGATGTAATTTCTCGTCGTTGATACGGTTTTTCAAAGTTTCTACCATCGCCACAAAACATGAAAAATCGTTTTGATCCGGTAATTCCTTTACTTTACTATTGATAATTTTATTAGAAACGCCAAACCCTTTCAACATTTTTGAGGTTTGTTTACAAAGCTCGATACGGTGCGTTAAAACAACCACTTTTTTATCATTATTAGCTAAATAACGACGCACGATTTCGGAAAAAATCACTGTTTTTCCGCCACCTGTAGGCAATTGGTATAATAAATGATGTTTCGAAGGAGCATTGTCTAAACGTTCAAAAATGGCGTCAATATCGCCTTTTTGGTATGCATAAAGTTCTTTTTTCTCTTCTCTTTCTATTTCTAAAGTGTTTTGAGACATTGTTTATTTTTGGATTTTTGCAAAAATACACCTAAAAAACAGTTATTCATCTTATTTTAACCTAAAATAAATGTTTTTTTTAAATAAGATTTTTTATGAGAAGTACTTTTTTTAGTCGATTTTGTCTAAAATTGCTTCAAAATCGTACTTATTTTTCCATTTTTGTTGAATAGTTTCTTGTTCGACTGCGATAATTCGTTCTCTGAAATCAGATAAAATTCCGTTTGAAATAGAAAAATTTACAGCTTGTTCAAATGAGTTAAACATACTTTTGTAAAATAATTCCTGCTTTACAAAATTTTGCGACGAATAAGTTTGCGCAATTTCGATGTTATAAAGCATAATATCAGCAATTACAAAAGGATCAACGCCCAATAAAATGAAATGTTTAATGTATTTCTGTGCCACAGAACGACGCATTTTGGCTTTCGGACGTCGTTTTGAATTGGGCTTTTTAATTGGAAAATATTCCTGCGAGATTTTGACTTTGCATTCCTGCAGTAATTTGTCTTCTTTTGGGTTGAAAACAAAATCATAATAGACTTTTACAGGACTAAACTTTTCATACAACTCAATTATTTGTTCTTCGAGTTGTTCTTTGCTCAATTCACCCAAATATTTTTTTAAATCGCGTTTACTCATTATCAAAGTTTAAGATTACAAAAGTAAATTACTTTCCTGATTCATGTCGCAAAAACCAACGATAATACTTAATTTTGCTTCAATAAACTCAAAAAATATATACATGCTCAAGATTTTCAAAGTTACTGCAATTTTAGAGGGAATCTCTTATTTAGTGTTATTTACCAATATGCTTTTCATTAAAACCAACAATCCTGAACTTTACCATACCTTATTACGTCCGTTAGGAATGGCGCACGGCGTATTATTTATAGGATATGTTTTGTTGGCATTTTTACTTAGAAAACCTCAAAACTGGGATTTAAAAACTTTCGCAATTATTCAAATAGCTTCTCTTATTCCTTTTGGAACTTTTTATATCGAGAAAAAATATTTAGAAAATAATGCCTAATCTTTTGAATAAAATATTCAACTTTTTATACCCTCTTTTTAGAGACTGGGGAATGAGCCGTAATTTTGCGTCTTATGTTAGCCTTGTCTTTAATATTGCCATAATGGTCGTTTTGGCTTATGCCATTTATTATATGGCAAAATTTGTTTTGGTAACCTTAACGGCAATTTTTGCACAAAAGACCAAAACAAAATTTGACGATTATTTAATTCACAATAAAACCACAAAATACACCGCGTATTTAATTCCGTTTTTCTTTATTTATAAAGCAGTTCCAATTATTCTGGACAAATATGAATATTGGGAAACGCTTTTTGGAAAAATCGTTGGTATTTATATCGTTCTCATCAGTTTATGGATTATCAGAACGATTTTTAATGCTTTACGAGATTATCTAAAGCAGAAACCGGAATACAGCGATAAGCCTATCGACAGTTTCGTTCAGGTTATTATGATTGTGCTTTGGATTTTTGGTGTTGCCATGATTATTTCGACTTTATTCGGAATCAAACAAGGTGAATTATTGACGATTTTAGGAACACTTTCGGCAATTATTATCTTGATATTCAGAGATACTATTTTAGGATTTGTATCAAGCGTTCAGGTTGCGATAAACGATATGGTTCGTATTGGTGACTGGATTACGATGGATAAATTTGGTGCTGATGGTGACGTAATCGAAATTAATCTGACAACGGTTAAAGTTCGAAATTTCGACAACACGATTACTACAATTCCAACTTATGCTTTAAGTTCAGACTCGTTCCAAAACTGGCGCGGAATGCAAAAATCTGCCGGAAGACGTATTAAAAGACACGTTTTGATCAAAAGCAGCAGTATTCGTTTCTTAACGGATGAAGATTTGGATCAGATGAAAAAAGTACAACTTCTAAGTAATTATATCGAAACCAGACAATCAGAAATTGTAAAATACAATGATATTCGTGGCGTAGACAAAACTTTGGCGCTTAATGGCCGAAATATGACTAATCTGGGATTATTTAGAAAATATATCATTCAATATTTAATCACACATCCGGGTTTAAATAAAGAAATGCATATGATGTGTCGTCAGTTACAATCGACTGCGCACGGAGTTCCGTTAGAAATTTATGCTTTTTCAAGTGATAAACGCTGGGCAAATTACGAATATATTATGGCCGATATTTTTGATCACGTTATGGCTTCTGTAGAATATTTTGACCTTGAAATCTTCGAATTACCATCGAAAATTGGGCATTTAGATTAGGAATTTTGTTTCAGGTTTTCTTTGTTTCAAGTTTAAAAAATGTTCTTAACCGCAAAGTTCGCAAAGTTTTACGCTATGAACGCAAAGTATTGCCTTGCGCTCTTTGCGAATAAAAACTTTGCGAACTTTGCGGTTAAATTATGCTCAAAGTCAAGCAACCTGAAACCTGAAACAAAGAAAACCTGAAACTATTTTTTAACTTCCTCAAAAACAAACTCAGCTTTATTATATTCTATCGGTTGATCCGGCATAAAAAGCGGAAGATTAAAATAAGTTCCAATTACTCCTTTTCCCAGAAAAAGTTTGTTTTCTTTTTTCAAGATTGCAATCGGAGTTCTTTTCCAGCTTCCTCCATTCGATATATAATGAAAATCACCTCGTAGCGTATCGCCTTTTATATCTCCCCTAACATCTCCGGAATCTTTACCGGTTTTATAATACGAGATTTCATAACGTCCGTAAAAGCGTTTGTCGTTTATATTCAGGTTCAAAATAGCGGTATCTTTATTATGTATAGCGCGATACATAACCTGATTATATTGACTTTTATCTTCCTTATTATTGCAGGAAATCAGAAACATAATCGACAAAGAAACCAGTATAATTTTTTTAGTCATTTTTGAGAAGGATTTTTAACCATTTAAGTTATGTAAGTTCATTTTAGCTAGACTTATAATTACTTAAATAACTTATATGGTGAATAAATTATAAACGATCTTTTACGAATTCGATTTGAGTTTTTCCGTGCGCTTTTGGTTTTCCGTTTTCGTCAAGATTAACCATTGTAGTTTGATCGATTGTAATAATGATTTCGCGAGTCATCATATTTCGAACAGCACAAGTTAAAACTAAAGAAGTATTTCCGAATTTCACAACATCAATTCCAATTTCGACAATATCGCCTTGTCTCGCCGAACTCTTAAAATTAATCTCAGACATGTATTTCGTTACTATTCTGGTGTTTTCTAATTGAATAATCGTGTACAACGCCAGTTCTTCGTCGATCCAGGCCAATAATTTTCCGCCAAATAAAGTTCCGTTTGGATTTAAATCTTCGGGTTTAACCCATTTTCTGGTATGAAATCGCATAATTTTAGTTTAAATAAAAGTTTTTGTATTGGAATTTTTTCTAAATTTAAAGAAAAAACATGGAAGATAGAGATGCTTTTTTAAGAGAATTCAGAGGAGAAACTTTAGGAACTGTAAGCGCTCAATCTTCACCAGATGAGTTGTTTCAAAATCAAACGATTAGACCAATTTTAAAACTTCAAAACGATTTGTTTATTGCCGTTTTTATAAACTATGTAAATAAAAACAAGGCCGATTTCTATTCTTATACAGTTGAGAAAAAACTTCAGGTTATCGAAAATTCCATTCAAAAAGACATTAAGTTCAGAAATTCCCTTAAAGGAATTGTCATGGCGCTTTTTACAATTGAAGAATATGAAAATTATATTCAAAACTCGTCAAGCTTAAATAAAAGAATGATGAATTTATTAATCGAAAGATTGAAAAGTCAGGTTCAATTGTTTGAATTAGAATCGAATTCGAACTAAATATTCTAGATGGAAATAGATATTCGTTATGCTAAAAAAGGAGGTTTAGAAGCGTATAATAATGAGGAATTATTATTTTATTCAACAGTAAATCACAATCTTTTTAGCAGAAATATAAAAGTATTCAGTAACGATGATATTTTGGTTTTAGAATTAAAAATTTCAGATTTAATTTTCACAAACCATTATAAGATATTATTTCAGAATAATGATTTCATAGATCCTATCGAATGGATTGATGTTGGTCATATTTATTTTAGCAAAAATAAAACCTTAATAAAACGGTATAATCATAGAATTATATCGTTTTACTGGAATTACTATTATATTTATGAAGATGTTAAAGTTGCTCAGATAAAGCATAATGTAAAATATCATCCATCAAAAATGATCGTGATTATAGAAGATCAAAATGCTAGTTTTCTTAATAAAATTTTAATTCATGTTTTAGCAATGAGAACTGCTGATCCTAATGATGATTAATTATCAGATGGATATCAATGTGTCATTCAAATAGATAATTCAATGTTTAGCCAATTCCGAAATAAATTTCCATTAACTGATGAAAAGTGGATCGAATATACCAACTATTTCAAGCGTCTTGAAGTTCCCGCAAAATCAGTTCTTTTAGAAGAAGGCGAAATCTCGAAAAGGCTTTTTATTATCGAAAAAGGCTGCATAAGAGTTTGGTTTAATAATAACGGAAAAGATTTGACAACTCAGTTTTTTTTCGAAAATCAGAGCGTGGCTTCTATCGAAAGTTTCATGAAAAAGTTGCCAAGTCTCGTGGTTGTTGAAACTATAGAATCTTCTATAATTTGGTGGATTTCTAAAAATGATTTGGATAAAATTCTCGAAGAAATAAAAGAAATTCCTGCGTTGAGAGATCGTTTTATAGATATGCTTTTTCAGCGTACATTCGATTATATGAAGTATTTTGTTTCATTTATAAAGGACTCTCCTACTCAGCGTTATCTTAACTTAATTGAAGAAAGACCTCAAATCATTCAGCGAGTTCCACAACATTATATTGCTTCTTATTTAGGAATTACCACAGTTCATTTAAGCCGAATAAAAAGTAAATTAGTACACAAAAAATAGTAAGATTTTAAACCATATAAGTTATATAAGAAATTATAAGTCAAGCTTAAATGGACTTATATAACTTATATGGTTTATAATTTCATTTGATAACAAATGTTATCGTCTACCCATAAATGTCTACCGAACTTTGCATCATAAAATTTAATAATTATGAAAGCAGCAGTAGTTTATACAAAAGGCGAAATGCCAAAATATGCAGATTTTGCAGAACCGATTCCGCAAAACGAAAACCAGGTTTTACTTTCAGTTAAAGCCGTAGCGATTACAAATCTCGATAAAGGAAAAGCCAGCGGTAAACATTATTCTTCAGAAAATCACAATCAAAATGGTTTTGTAATTGGAAGTGATGGCGTTGGTTTACTCGAAAACGGAACAAGAGTTTATGCTCGCGGAATTAGCGGTACAATTGCCGAAAAAGCGATTATCGATAAAAACATTTTAGTACCATTACCTGACGGAATTAGCGATACAATTGCGGCTTCATTGCCAAATGCGGTTGCAGGATCTGCAATGGCGTTAAAATTTAGAGCCGGAATAAAAGAAGGCGAAACGGTTTTGATTAATGGCGCGACAGGTTTTACAGGACAAATGGCGATTCAGCTTGCTAAACATTATGGCGCAAAGAAAATAATCGTAACCGGAAGAAACGAAAAAACACTTCAAAGTCTTCTGGATTTAGGCGCTGACGAGATTATTTCGCTTAAGCAAAATGACGAAGCATTTATCGCACAACTTAAAGAAATTCATTCCGCTACTCCAATCGATATTATTCTGGATTATTTGTGGGGACATCCTGCAGAACTGATTCTTAATGCTTTAAAAGGAAATGGTTCTTTCACAAACAAAGTGAGATACGTAAATATTGGCGGAATGGCAGGCGATTCTATTCAATTATCAGCTGGTATTTTAAGAAGCGTAGATTTGCAATTATCTGGTTCCGGTTTAGGAAGTTGGTCTAAAGCTGAAGTGAAATTATTATTCTCAGAAATACTTCCGGAAATGTTTCTTTTGGCAGCTGAAAACAAACTAAAGGTTAATATTCAGGAAGTTAAAATAGCTGATATCGAAGAAATGTGGGCAAAAGAAGCTCTTGATGGTCAACGATTGGTGGTTATTATATAATTATCCTATTTGCTAACCGTTTAAACCCGACAGGTTTTTAAAACCTGTCGGATTTGCCAATCTTTGTTGAGTTTCTTGTTTTGTAGAGAATAATCTGTGTGGTTTATCTTTGTCAAAGTTTAAAAACTTTGACAAAGATTTACGAGTATTAGAATCAGCCCAATCTTTGTGATTTCTCCTCCGTCGAAATGACAAGATTGTGGTTAATTACTTCTGTTCCATTAGTTTTTTTGGTGCAAAACCAAATAACTTTTTAAAAGCAAACGAAAAATGAGACAAATCTTCAAAGCCTAAATCAAGATAAATATCGGAAGGTTTTTTGTCTTTTTTCTCAATTAGAAAATAAGCTTCTTCCAATCGTTTTTGTGTTAACCAATGACTTGGTGTTGTATTGAATATTTTGACAAAATCCCTTTTAAAAGAAGATAGACTTCTGCCAGTTAAATACGCAAAACGTTCTAAACTCACGTTGAATTTGTAATTGTGAAGCATGAATTTCTCTAGATTAATTTTCTCAGGAACAGTAAAATCAAAGAAAATTGTAGCTAATTCTGGTTTTAGCTTTAGCAGAATAAAAACTAATTCTTCTCTCTTTATATCCGAAAATGTATCGTCTATATCGCCCGTTTGATTATAATAAGGCGACAAGGACTGAATGAAATTTGGAATTAAATCATTCTTTTCGAATGTTATAAAAGCTTCTGTTGGTTTAGAATTTGAAACCTGTATTTGATGTCTGTCTTTGATCTTTTTTAGAAATTGTTCATCGAGAACTACAACTACTTTTTCGAATTCTTCATTCTCTTTTTCTTTGTTATATCTGGCGAGATAGTTTTTGCGCACAATACAATAATCTCCTGATTTTAAGGTGTAATTTTTATTGCCGTCGTAACCATGAACAGTACCTTTTGCGAGATACAAAAAGAAATGTTCAGCGATGAATTGCTCTGGCGAAATCTCAGGCCCGATATAACATGATTTTATTTCTGTAATTTTCATTATTCACAAAAAATTAATTGACATTTTCCCACCAACGCTTAAATTGCTGCTGATTATTGTTCAGATCTACTTCCTGACCAATCATTGGCGTCACTAATCGATAAGGTTTATTTAGAGACAATTGTGTAATTTTTTTCAAAGGTTCGTCCCAAGCATGTTTTCCTAAAGTAAATTTTGAATTATGCACCGGAATCATGTTTTTTGCACCTAAATCTAGGGCTGCTTGCGCAACTTCTTCGGGCAAATTATGAACAGATTGCCACGCTTTGTCGTATTGACCACATTCTAAAATCGCCCAATCAATTGGTCCAAATTTCTCACCAATTTTTTTAAATCGGTCATCAAAACCTCCGTCTCCGCTAATGTAAATTTTTAAGCTTGGAGTTTGAATCAAATAAGACATCCACAAGGTTTTACCACGCACAAATCCCCTACCCGATTCATGATGTGATGATTCTGTAAAAATAGTAAAGTTATGATCTAATTCGATTTTTTGATTCCAATCTTTCTCGATTATTTGCTTTGGTTTATAACCCCAACGTTCAAAATGTGCTCCTACTCCAAGTCCGCAAACAACATGTTTTACTTTGTCTTTTAAGCCAATAATAGTTTCATAATCTAAATGATCGTAATGATCGTGAGAAATGAATAAATAATCAATTTCAGGCAAATCGGCAACAGTATAAATATCGCTTCCTTTATAGGCGCGAACTCCCCAAGGTAATGGCGATGCTTTACCGCTAAAAACAGGATCAATCAGGATTTTTTTGCCTTCAAGCTGCATGAAAACCGACGAATGTCCAAACCAAACCAGTGCATTTGAATCAAGCGGAATATTTTTCAAATCTGTTTTTATAGATGGCAAAGAATCTTTCGGTTCTCTTCTTGGATATTCTTTAAAAACGACATTGTATAATTCGCCTAACATTGTATATCCCTCTGATAATGTTGGTCTTTCGACTAAATTATTGAATCTGTCATTTTTAAAATGAGCCGATTTTTCGATTTCAACAAGTCGTTTTCCGGATGGATTTTCGCCAAATTGTGGTAGCTGCAAGTACAAAAAATGTAATAGTTGCAAGCAGAAATATAATAATAAAAAAAGTGATCATAATTTTCTTGAATCTTTGTATGGATTTTTTCATTTAGAGTTATTTTGCAGCGATTTTTATATCATCGATTTCGAGTATATTTTTCGAATATCCACGAATTACGCAGTTTATCATTGCTTGTCCTACTTGTTTTAAGGTTAATGATTTTGTGGGAAGTAAAATCGGAAACAAGAAAATCAGCGGTTTAAAAAAGGCCTTTACATTTTTTTGTCCTTTGAATGGTTTCATAAAACCCGGTCTAAAATTGTATGCTTTTTTAAAAGGCAATTTCAATAAATCATTTTCAGTTTTTCCTTTAACTCTCGCCCACATTACTCGACCTTTTTCGGAGCTATCTGTATGACTTCCTGAAACGTAAGTAAAAACCATATTTGGGTTTAAAGAAGCCAGTTTACTCGCAAAACTTATTGTTGTATCATAAGTTATTTGTGTGAATTTTGCTTCGTCCATACCAACAGAACTTATTCCTGCACAATAAAAACAAGCGTCATAACCTGTAAGCTGAGCTTCAAAAGCATTTAAATCCATGAAATTTGGAACAATTAACTCTGTTGATTTTAGGTGTTTTACAGGCGATGGTTTTCTGTTTACCATTAAAACCTTTTTTACTGTGTCGTTTTCAAGGCATTCAAACAAAACGCCTTCACCAACCATTCCTGTTGCACCAGTTATAATAACTTTCATATCTTTTTAAATTAAATTTTTACTCCTCCAAATTGAAATAAACTTTCGGCAGAAGCCAATAATGCTTCCTCGCTCGTTCTGGGTTTCCAGTCCAAAGTTGTTTTAGCTTTCAGATTACTTGCATTTTTTATTCTGTTCAATTGTGGCACAATATTTTTGGCTTTATTATTAAATAAAGCAATAATACGAACCGCCCAATTGGGTAAAATTGTTGTTGAAACTTTGCTGGCTTTATTTCCTAATTTATTCTTTAAAAGATGAGCGATTTCAGGCAATGAGATTATTTCTCCTGAAAATGCCAGAAAACGTTCTCCGTTTGCAGCGGGATTTATCATAGCGCGCAAATGCAAATCGGCAACAT
The DNA here is from genome assembly GCF_951805225.1 of uncultured Flavobacterium sp. NCBI lineage: Bacteria > Pseudomonadati > Bacteroidota > Flavobacteriia > Flavobacteriales > Flavobacteriaceae > Flavobacterium > uncultured Flavobacterium sp. The sequence continues at coordinate 1,393,662 of NZ_OX638201.1, forward strand.
CACGAACGTCTACAATCCCAAAAGAAATTTTAGGAATCGCTTTCATTGATCCGTCTAGCATTTGTTTTAAAACTTCAAAACCACTCGAGATATCCGGTCCTAAAGATGGTCCAAAAATCCCCATTGGATTAATTACAGAAAGTTCTAATCCTTTTCCTTCGTTTGCGATATAATTCCAGGCTGCTTTTTCGGCAAGAGTTTTTGATTTTAAATACGCCGAAAGTGTTTTGTCAGTTGGGTCTGTCCAGGATTCTTCGGTAATTAAAGTTTTAGGATCATTGTGGCTGTAGCCAACGGCAGCAAAAGATGAAGTCAGTACAACTCTTTTTACGCCGGCTTGTTTTGCTGCTTTCAAAACTCTTAAAGTTCCTTCGACAGCGGGTAAAATCACATCGTTTTCGTCTTTTGGAACTTCCAGCGAGATTGGTGTTGCAACGTGCAAAACATAATCACAATCTTTTACGGCTTCGCTCCAATTATCGTCTTTTGAAAGGTTTGTTTCTATAAAAGACAAATTTTCGAAGGAAGAAATTCCGCCAAATCGCAACATATTCTTCACTTCTTCTTGTCTGTTCATAGAACGAAGTGTTGTTTTTACTGTATAGCCTTGTTCGAGCAATTGCAAAATACAATGTATGCCCACGAAACCGGAGCCGCCTGTAACCAGAACTATTTTATCTTTATTTGAATTTGTCATTTTAATACGAATTAATAATGCAAATTTCATTATAAAATCAATTGTCAACTTTGTTTAAAAGTCCAAACTTAGTTTGTTTAAAAGTTCAAAAAAGAATGTCTAATAATTCAATTATATAATTTGTATTTCGACCGAAGGAATTTAAGCAACAGCGAACAAACGAAGTAAATCATACGCGAATTTGCGCACTGTTTAAACCCGACAGGTTTTTAAAACCTGTCGGGTTTGCTAATACAGTATTCCAATCTTTGTCGAGTTTCATGTGTGATTTCTCCTTTCGTCGAAATGACAAACTAAACGAAAAGATTCTTATGAAAATGATTGCCCTAGCCCCGATAGAAGTGAAAATCCTTTTGTGGCGGGGTTCGCCATAAAAGATTGAAATGGATAGCGGGATTAGCTTCTAAAAAAAAGCCTATCAGTTTATCACTTGATAGGCTTTTGAATTTATTCTTTAGAAAGCATTAATTCTTTTATGTATTTTACTGGAGCACTTCCAAAACTCAGGAATTTTTCATGAAATTTTTTCAGATTGAATTTGTCTCCTTCTTGTTTTTTAAGTTCTTCTCTCAGGTTATAAATCTCAGTATATCCTGTAAAGTAAGAACATAATTGAACTTGAGATAAAGTGACACGTTTCCATTTTCCATCAGCTTCAGCTTGTTGTTGAAAAGCTTCTTTGGTCAATAATTTCAATGCATCTTCTTTAGACATATTTTTTGTGTGAACGCTAATGTCAAGAATCGTATTGCAAGTTGCTCTTAAATTCCATTTGTAATACATCAACCACATTTCATCAGAATTTTTATAACCACTTTCCAGCATCATTCTTTCAGCATAAACTGCCCAACCTTCAATCATAGCGCCGTTTCCTAAGATAGATTTTATAATACTTGGCGATTGATTGCTGTAAACTAATTGTGCATAATGTCCAGGAATTGCTTCGTGAATATTAAGAATCTGAAGAATATAATTGTTGTATTCACGCAAATAACTTTCGGCATTTTCCGGAGTCCAGCCAGACATACTTCCTACATTATAATATGTATTTGCATTTTTGTCGTAAGGTCCAGGCGAAGAAATTGAAGCGCCGGCAACTCCAGCCATATAAGCCGGTTCTTTACGCACCACAAGAGGTTTTGACGGATCGATGTACAATAAATCTTTAGCTTTTACATAAGCCGCCAATTCAGGAATTTGTTTCTCAATCTCTGACTGAAATTTCTCTGGCGTTGTATGTTGTAATGAGATTTTGTCGATTACTTGCTGAATTAACTCCAGTTTATCAGCAGGTTTTGCTTCAGTTCCTTTGTATTTTGTCCAAAGTTTATCAGCAAGAACGAACATTTTATCATGTAAATCTTTTTTGTGATCTACTGCAATTTTAAAAATTTCATCAGAAGAATATCCTGATTGAATGTCATAGTTAAATTTCTTAGCATATAAAGCTGCTCCAAGTCTAAAAGAACGAGGCGTTTTATTTGGTAGATTTTTCAACCAATTTGCATAATCAGTAATTGCTTTTAGAGAAACTTGAGCTTTGGCAAGCATTTCTTTTTTCTCGGTATCAGTTAATTTACTTTTATCTAATGCCGTTTTTAATTCATCCTGAAATACAGTTGAACCGCCAAGGTTTTGAGCTATAGCAAGTTCTGTATGTTCAATTGTTGGATTTTTAATATTCTTTTTGGCAGCTTCATAATAAGCCGGAATATTATTCATTTTTGCGTTAAAAGCGCGTAAACGAATTTCTGGAGTTTCGTAACTTCCATTTAAAATTTCGGCAAAAGCACCGCAAACATTATAACTGGAAGGATCCCACTCGCCTGCTTTTAATTCAGTAAAGCTGAAAATATCGCTTTCGAGTTGGTTTTTAATCAAATGAAAATCGGTTTTGTTATTATCCGATAATTCATCAATATTGAATTTCTTTAAAGAATCTAATTGTGCATTGACAAACTCAAGCGTTATTTTTTTCTGATTTTCATCTGGAATAGTCAAAACACTATCTAGTTTGTGATAACCAACACTTGAAGCCCAATTTGGACTAATTTTCCATAAAGCGGTTACGTATCCATCTTTATAAGTATCAAATTTTTGATCTAAAGCTTTATCTTCATTAGACTTAGTACTTTTATTACAAGAAAAAAGTAAAGTCATTGCGAAGAAAGAAACGAATAGTTTTTTCATAAATTAATTTTTTAATTGTTTAAAGATAAAAAAAATGTTGTTTATGCAAAACTATTTACTATTTCCGTCTAATATTTTAATAAATCTAATAAAACATTCTCAAAACGATCTTTTGGTAAAAACTGATCTTCCAGCGCTTTAGTAAACGGAATTGGCGAATCTAAACTTGCAACTCTTTTTACCGGAGCGTCAAGATATTCGAAACATTCTTCCATAATTAATGCCGAAATATCACTTGCAATTCCGCCAAACAAAGTATCTTCTTGATAAATAATGACCTTTCCTGTTTTTTTGACCGAAGCAAAAATAGTTTCAGTATCTAAAGGTTGTAAAGTTCTTAAATCGATTAAATCTGCTTCAATTTCAGGATATTTTGCTAATGTTTCTAATGCCCAATGTACCGGAGCACCAAAAGCAATTATGGTTATAGCATTTCCTTCTTTTAATAAAGCCGCTTTTCCTAACGGAATTGTGTAATAATCTGTTGGAACGTCTTGATAAACGCTTCTGTATAATTGTTTATGTTCGAAAAATAAAACGGGATTTGGATCATTTATCGAAGTATTTAGTAACCCTTTTGCATCATATGGAAACGCTGGATATACCACTTTTAAACCCGGAGTTTTGGTAAACCAGGCTTCATTTGTCTGTGAATGAAATGGTCCTGCCTGAGTTCCGCCGCCGCAAGGCATTCGAACGACAACATCGGCTTTTTCGCCCCAGCGATAATGTGATTTTGCTAATAAATTCACAATTGGATTAAATCCTGTAGAAACAAAATCGGCAAACTGCATTTCTACAATTGCTTTATATCCGTTAATAGATAAGCCCATTCCGGCAGATATTACAGCGCTTTCGCAAATTGGAGTATTGCGCACGCGCTCTTTTCCAAACGTTTCAACAAAACCTTCTGTAATTTTGAAAGCGCCGCCATATTCGGCAATATCCTGACCCATAATAATCAGGTTTTGGTGGCGTTGCATTGATTGGTCTAAACTGTTTCTGATAGCGTCTATAAACCGAATATTTTTAGATTCTGATTCTGTATTAACTTCTTTATATTGAAAAGGTTTATATACATCGTTTAATTCTTCACTATAAGTTGGAATAATTTCAGGTTCGGCATTTGCAATAGCCCAATTTTCTTCGATTTCATGTTTAATTTCTTCATGCAAAGCTGCGTCGTATTCTTCGGTTAAAATGCCTTCTTCCAGAAGAAACATTCTGTAATTATCGACAGGATCTTGCGTTGCCCACTTTTTCATTAATTCATCCGGAACATATTTTGTGCCACTCGCCTCTTCATGCCCACGCATTCTAAAGGTTTTAAATTCCAATAAAACCGGATGCGGATCTTTTTGCATGTGCTCTTTTAACCGTATTATTTTGTTGTAGACTTCCAAGATATTATTTCCATCAATAATATAGCTTTCGATTCCGTAACCAATACCTTTATCGGCAAGATTCTCGCAGAAATATTGTTCGTTTGTTGGAGTCGAAAGTCCGTAACCATTATTTTCGATGATAAACATTACAGGCAATTTCCAAACGGCAGCAATATTTAATGCTTCATGAAAATCTCCTTCGCTTGTAGCGCCTTCGCCAGTAAAAACAGCTGTAACTTTTTTATTATTCTGAAGTTTATCGGCAAGAGCGATTCCGTCTGCGATCCCTAATTGCGGGCCTAAATGCGAAATCATTCCGATAATATTGTATTCCTGAGTTCCAAAATGAAAACTGCGATCTCTACCTTTTGTAAAACCATTTGCTTTTCCTTGCCATTGCGAGAATAATCGATGCAACGGAATGTTTCTGGTTGTAAAAACACCTAAGTTTCGGTGCATTGGCAAAACATATTCATTGTCTTCTAATGCAGCGGTAACTCCTACAGCAACTGCCTCCTGCCCGATTCCGGAAAACCATTTTGAGACTTTTCCCTGCCGAATCAGAATCAGCATTTTGTCTTCGATTAAACGAGGTTTTAGAATTTTTTTATATAAGTCTAGTAATTGAGTATCAGAAAGGTTCTGTTTGTAGAAAATCATTTGATCCGCTGTTTAAGTATTTCAAATATAGAAAATTATAACACTTTTATTTCTTTTTGTTAGATATTTTTAATTTTATTCTAACTTTTAAAATTCAAATATAAAATATTCTCTACCTTTGTTATTGAAAGGTCTTAATTGACCTTTTATCTTTAAATAAAAATGTAAAGTATGCAAAACATTCCTAGTGTAGACTTACGTGATTTCCTTTCGGACGACCCGAAACGTAAACAAAAATTTGTAAATGAAATCGGCAGTGCATTTGAAAACATTGGCTTCGTAGCCCTAAAAGGTCACTTTTTAGATGATCAATTGGTAGACGAGCTTTATGGCGAAATTAGAAAATTTTTCGCTTTGCCAGTGGAAACTAAGCATAATTATGAAATTCCCGGTATTGGCGGACAACGAGGTTATGTATCTTTTGGAAAAGAACATGCTAAAGGACGCAAAGAAGGTGATTTGAAAGAATTTTGGCATTTTGGCCAATATGTTGATGCTTCTTCAAAATATGCTTCGGAATATCCGGACAATGTTGAAGTTAAAGAATTACCTCGTTTTAATGTTGTAGGTAAAGAAGCGTATCAAATGCTTGAAAAAACAGGTGTTTATGTATTAAGAGCTTTGGCTTTGCACTTAGGTTTAGATGAATTTTATTTTGACCAATATGCAAAAGAAGGAAACTCTATTTTGAGACCAATTCATTATCCACCAATTACTTCTGAGCCAGAAAACGCAATTCGTGCAGCGGCTCACGGTGATATTAACCTGATTACCTTATTAATGGGTGCTCAAGGAAAAGGATTGCAAGTTCAAAATCATGATGGCGAATGGATTGATGCAATCGCTGAAGATGATGAATTAGTAATTAATGTTGGAGATATGTTGTCAAGACATACTAATAACATACTAAAATCTACGATTCACCAGGTTGTAAATCCGCCTAGAGAATTATGGGGAACTTCTCGTTATTCGGTTCCGTTTTTTATGCATCCGGTAAGCGATATGCGTCTGGATTGTCTTGAAAACTGTATCGATGCTGAGAATCCTAAGAAATTCGAAGATATTACAGCGGGAGATTATTTATATGAACGTTTAGTAGATTTAGGTTTAATTAAAAAATAAACTTTTAAAGCTTCAATTTTTTAAATTCCAAATTCCAATGCTAACTTTGGAATTTGGAATTTAATTTTTACAAACTATATTTATTGAAATTTATTTTCAGAATAAAAATTCTATGGACTTACAAGATCAATTAAAAAACTTATTTCCGGATCATGTTGAATCAAATGAGCCTGAGGAAATTCAGGAGCAAGATCATGTGCTTTACATTCAAAAAGAGCCTATGATTTGCAAATTTGAAAAACGAAAAGGAAAAGCCACCACGATTATCGAAGGTTACGAAGGATCTGATGAAGATTTTAAAGTTCTAGCCAAAGAAATTAAAACCAAATTAAGCGTTGGCGGAACTTTTAAAGATAGTTCAATCATCATTCAAGGCGATTACCGAGACAAAATAATGGAAATCCTAAAAGCAAAAGGATTTAAAACGAAACGTGTCGGAGGATAGAAAAAGTTTAAAATTCTTTCAGGTTTCAAGTTTGTTGTTGAGACTTAAAATAATTATAACTATTTAACCGCAAAGTTCGCTAAGAATTATTATTTGGAAGCTTTAATAAATCACAAAGCTGTGGGCATAAAAAAAGACGCACTGCTGTGCGCCTCTACGGGAAATTTTAGAACCTCAAAAGAAAAAAAATAAATCAGTGACAATCTGTTCAATCTGTTAAATCTGCGGGCAAAAAAAGACGCAAAGTTATACGTCTCCAAAGAAAACCTCAGGACCTTAGCAACTCAGTCACTTAGAACCTTTAAAAAAATGATACAAAACTCAGAATTAATACTAAATCCAGACGGAAGCGTTTACCACTTAAACCTTCGTCCTGAACATATTGCTCACGATATAATTTTTGTTGGAGATCAAAACAGAGTCGAAAAAATCACTCAGTTTTTTGATTCTATCGAATATTCAACTCAAAAAAGAGAGTTTAAAACGCAAACCGGAATCTATAAAGGAAAAAGAATATCTGTAATGTCAACCGGAATTGGTCCTGACAATATTGATATTGTTGTGAATGAATTAGATGCTTTGGTAAACATAGATTTAGAAACACGTTTGCCTAAAGAAAATCTGACTTCGCTTAATATTATCAGAATTGGAACTTCGGGTTCTTTGCAAACTGATATTCCTGTGGATAGTTTTGTAATGTCTAAATTTGGATTAGGATTAGACAATATGCTTCGCTCCTATTTGATCGACGAAGTTTCGAATGCAGCTGTCGAAGATGCATTTATTGCGCACACAAATTGGGATATTAGAAAAGGAAAACCTTATGCAATTGCGTGTTCTGAAAAACTGGAAAAAATCATTGAATCTGATAAGATTTTCAAAGGAATTACTGCAACTGCCGGAGGATTTTACGGGCCACAAGGACGTGTTTTACGCTTGAATATTCAAGATGAAGAATTAAACAATAAAATGGATAATTTTAATTTTGATAACCAAAGAATCACTAATTTAGAAATGGAAACGGCTGCGATTTACGGGCTTTCTGCACTTTTAGGACATAATGCTTTGTCTTTGAATGCTATTATTGCAAATCGTGCATCAGGAACTTTCAGTGAAGATCCTTATAAAGCTGTTGATGAATTGATTACTTATACATTGAACAAACTGGCTCAGCAATAATTAGATAATTAGTCAATTTGATAATTAGTCAATTTGATAATTAGATAATTTTAATTAGCTATTTTAAAATAATTTATGTGGCATTTATTTCAACATGTATTAGAAGCTTTCTTTCTTGGGATTGGAGGTTTGTTTAGATGGAGCATTTTTCAGTTAATTAATGTTGCTGTCGAAGAAAAATACGCGAAAGATTTGGAATATTATTTAGATCAAAAAGATCAAACGGTAGATAAAAATGGTTTTACAACAGCCCAGAAAAATTTTCTTACCGGACTAATCATCTTTATAAGCTTTATATTTTTAATTAATAGAATAGAAGGTTGATCTGAAATCAATAAAAATAACCATTCATGCAAGAAGCTATTCTTAAATTTGAAAGATTATTGTTGGAAAATGTTTCTTATTTTCCAACAATAAATCAAAATACTTTAGAAGAAAGAAAACCAGGAAAATGGTCTAAAAAAGAGGTTTTAGGACATTTGGTTGATTCTGCAATTCATAATCTGGTTCGTTTTACAGAAATAAATTATGTAGAAAAACCTTATCAACACAGGCCATATAGTCAAATAGATTTGGTAAATTTAAACCAATATCAAACAATGGATATTGACGAGTTGACACAGTTGTGGTTTGTTCTTAATAAACAGATTGTCAGACTTATGAAATCTGTTGATGAGAAAGCTTTAGATTATGAAATTGTGCTAAGTGACGGTTCTGTAATTGATTTAAAGTTTTTGATGACAGATTATGTTGAACATTTAGAACATCATATAAACCAGATAAAAGCTTAAGATTATGTTTTTGAGAGTTGCCCGACATACTGATGATTTAGAAAGAATTGTAAACTTTTATGTTGATATTCTAGGTTTTGAACTATTAGGAGACTTTCAGAATCATAATAATTATGACGGTATTTTTGTTGGGAAATCCGGTTTAGACTGGCATTTTGAATTTACAAAATCACACGAAAAAGCCAATCATACTTTTGATCAGGACGATGTTATTGTACTTTATCCAAAATCAATTATAGATTATGATGTATTGGTTAGTAATCTGTTACATAACAACATTTCAATAGTAACTGCAAGTAATCCGTTCTGGAATGAAAACGGAAAAATGTTTCTCGATCCAGATGGTTATCGCATTGTTATATCACCGTTGAAAGCAATAATAAATGAAATTAACTAATTAGATAATTAGTCAATTTGAGAATTAGATAATGATTCTAATTCTTAAGCTTAAAAAATATTACAAAAAATATAATGGCAGAAACACACAAAAAAATCTTATTTAAATATTACAGTACTTATCTGGAAGAAATAGTTTCAGAAACCATGTGGGCTGAAATTATAGATTTAGAAAAAGGATATTTTAAATTGGATAATATTCCGTTTTTTGGACCTTTGATTGCAACGGATGATATTTTTCGTGCAGAATATGATGAGACCGAAAAATATTTTATTCACAGAGAAACACTTGAAAGCTCAGGAAATTCAATTGTTCAGATTTTAATTTTAGAAGAAGGTTTTGATAAAGAAATAATCAGAGAAAAATTAAAGTCAATTAATTGCATATCAGAAAGCCTGAACGATACTTTTCTTGCTGCCGAAATTGTAAAAGAAGTAGATTATTCGATCGTAAAAAGCATTTTGGACGAGTATGAATCAAATTCAATAATAGAATTTGCAGAACCTTGTCTTTCTGAAAAACACCGTGCCGATTTATTAAAAAACTAAACCCAAATAAAACACAAACAAACTTATAATACGCATACCAAACTTAACTTAAACTTAAACTATAATGAAAACTGTAAAAATTGTAGGTGTTCCCGAACACTTCAATTTGCCATGGCATCTATGCATCGAAAATGGCGAATTTGAAGCTGAAAACATTGATTTGCAATGGAAAAATATTCCTGAAGGTACTGGTAAAATGTGTCAGATGCTGCGTGATGGAGAAGCTGATATAGCGGTTATTCTAACGGAAGGAATTGTTAAAGATATTGTTGCCGGAAATCCAAGTAAAATTGTTCAAATTTATGTGCAATCGCCTTTAATTTGGGGGATTCACGTTGCCGAAAAATCAGATTTTCATACTATAAATGATCTTAAAGACAAAAAAGTTGCGATTTCAAGATTAGGTTCAGGCTCTCAGTTAATGGCGTATGTAAATGCACATGAACAAGGCTGGGAAACTGATAATTTACAGTTTGAAATCATTAATACTATCGATGGCGCGGTTGAAGCGTTAACAAACGGAACTGCTGATTATTTTATGTGGGAACGTTTTATGACGAAACCTCTTGTTGATAAAGGTGTTTTTAGAAGAATTGGCGACTGCCCTACTCCATGGCCTTCATTTGTGATTACCGTTCGCGATGAATTCTTGAAAAAGAATCCAAAAACTGTTGAGAAAATTCTTGAAATTATAAATAATACTACCCACGATTTTACTCAGATTCCTGGTATTGATAAAACTTTATCAGAGCTTTTTAATCAAAAACTAGAAGACATTCAAGAATGGTTAAAGCTTACACAATGGTCTCAGAAACATTTGAGCGAAAAAGCATTTATTAAAATCCAAAATCAATTATTTGACCTAGGTATTATTGATAAAAAAAGTACTTTTGTTGAAACGGTAAAAGCACTGTAAAAAAACTGCTTTTGATTCTTATGATAAAATTCCCTAAAATTGACTTTCCGCAATTAAAATCCAAGTTACAGGTGAAATCACCTTGGGATAGGGTTATTATTATGATATTGAGTCTTTTGATCACAATCCCAATTTTTATCATTTTACACCAGAATTTAATTGATTTAAATTGGGCTTTTAACTTAGATCGTGTATTCATTTTTATATTTGTTTTTGCTGCAGTTTTCTTTCTTTTAATGCTGTTGCGAACGATTATAATATTGTGTATCGCCGTTTATTTGTTGATTTTAGTTTATGGAACCGTTATCGGGAATTATGGATTCAGTGAGATTTCCGAAGATTATAATTCGATGATTTATACAATGTCAGACAATCCTTTTCCGCAGGATATTATTGTGGCAAAGTTGCTTCCGTTTCCAAATAAATCAAAAATCATAAACGCCATAGAATATCAGAATCCAAAGGTTCGGAATTTTGCTATTATGGCAACTACAAAGCATTTTAAAGGCATAAAAGGATATTCTGACTACAGAACCATTATTCAGTGTTTTGCGGTCTTTAAAGAGATTAATAGCCGTTGGAATTATGTCAACGACCCAAAAGAAGGCGATTATATTGCAACAGCAAGCGAATCATTAGAATATTTCTCCGGAGATTGTGACGATCATTCTATTTTAATGGCTGCTGCAGTACGTTCTATTGGCGGAACTCCAAGATTAATTCATACCAAAGGGCATATTTATCCAGAAATATTAATTGGCTCTTTAATCGATTTAGAGAAAGTCAACTATTTGATTAAAAACGTGCTTTTTGTTAAAGAAAGTTACGGTAAAAAAATACATTATCACGTTGATGATCGCGGTCAGGTTTGGATGAATCTTGATTATACAGCGACATATCCCGGAGGACCATTTTTGTACGAAGAAATTTTGGGAGCTCTTACTTTAAATTAAGGTGCAAAGGTTCTGAGAAACAAAGGGACAAAGGTTTTTCTGTAGAGGCGCACAGTAGTGCGTCTAATCTGTCTGTTCTATTTTCCAATGTATTTTTTTCGTGCGTTCAATCTTTGCGTAGACGCACTGCTGTGCGCCTCTACGTTTATTGGTGGCTATAAATAGAATTACGCTAATGTTCTCTTTTCTATATGTTTATAAAAAACGTCATTTTGATTTAAAATTCCATATTCAATCCTGGTTTCTTTATAAATATTTGATTTTTAGATTTTTAATTAGAAAAAATTTTGTAATTTTCTGTAGTTTAACTTTAATCACAAAATCATGAAAAAATCTAAATTATTTATCTTCGGAATTGCAATGGTGGCAGTATTAATGATTTCATGTCATAAGAGTAGAAATGAATTGGTGAACTCTTGGAAAGTTACCGCTGTTGAACCTAAATTGCCTCTCTCTGATTCATTAAAAAATGTAATTCTAACTCAGGGAACATTAACCTTCACAAAAGACGGGCATGTAACTGGATATTTGCAGAGCGAAATCAATAATGGTACTTATGCTTTGACAAAAGGAGGAAAAAGTTTAGTAATTAAAGATGAAACAGGAACTCCATATCCTTGTGAAAGTACAATAACAGATGAAACACTGGTATTGGACAGTAAAGAAATGAAGCTCACGCTTAGCAAAATATAACCATAAAAGTTCATTATTTATGAACTCAAAATATTTAACCAACAAACCATATTGTACCCAAAAGCAATATGGTTTTTTGTTTTATATATAAAAAGAGTTTGCCACGAATTAATTTTTTGACAATAAATATTTAAAAAAGATCTGTTTAAATCTGCCTAAATCTGTGGCTAATTTTTTAAGCAGTTTAAAAATAAAAATTCGAGAAAATTCGTGGCAAAAAAAACTTTTTATCACTCTTTGCAAGCTTTCGCATAAAATTATATCTTTGCAAAGCTTATAACTAAAGCATTAATTTATGTGAAAAATAATTTCTTTCAGGCAATTTAGAGAGTAAACCGCAATTTGTGGTGGCTCAATTTATTCATCTTTAGAGAAAGAAATTATGCTTATTCTACAAAACATTTCATATAAACACAATAACAAGGAATTGTTATTTGACAACATCAGTTTTACTGTAAACAATCACGAAAAAATTGCATTAATTGGTAATAACGGTTCGGGGAAATCGACTTTGCTAAGGATTATTGCAGGCGAATCAGAACCTTTAAACGGAGAGTTGAGATTGAGTTCTGAACCTTATAATATTCCGCAGATTTTTGGGCAATATAACGAACTTACAATTGCCGAAGCATTGCGTATTGCCGATAAACTTAAAGCATTTAAAGAGATAATCGACGGCAATGTTACCGAAGAAAATCTAAACATTCTAAACGATGACTGGACAATTGAAGAGCGTTGTAATAATGCTTTAAAATATTGGAATCTAGAATATTTAGATCTAATGGCAAAAATGAATACTTTAAGTGGCGGACAAAAGACAAAAATCTTTCTTGCCGGTATTTTAATTCATCAGCCAGAGCTGGTTTTAATGGATGAACCCAGCAATCATCTCGATACTGCTGCAAGAGAATTATTGTATGATTTTATAGAATCTACATCGAGTACTTTATTAATTGTGAGTCACGACAGAAGTTTGCTAAACAAACTCAATACAACTTATGAATTAAGCAAACATGGCGTTGCTGTTTATGGCGGGAATTATGATTTTTATGCTGAGCAAAAGCAAATCGAAATAAATGCTCTAAATCAGGATTTGCATTCTAAAGAAAAAGCACTGCGAAAAGCCCGCGAAAAAGAAAGGGAAACATCAGAAAGGCAGCAAAAACTAGACGCTCGAGGTAAAAAGAAACAAGAGAAATCCGGGGTTGCAAGAATCATGATGAATACGCTGCGCAATAATGCCGAAAATAGCAGTTCGAAACTAAAAGGAGTTCATGCAGAAAAAATCGATGGTATTTCACAGGAATTACGAGAGTTGCGCTCTTCGATACCAGATGTTGATCAAATGAAAATAGGTTTTGATAATTCAGCCTTACACAAAGGAAAAGTACTTTTTAAGGCTGATGATATTAATTTTAGATATAAAGAACAACTTCTTTGGAAAGAAAATCTAAATATCGAAATCATAAGCGGAAATAGAATTGCGTTGAAAGGTGCGAATGGTTCTGGCAAAACGACTTTGATAAAAATAATATTGGGAGTACTCGATCCGCAAATAGGAACAGTTTTCAGAGCCGAAAACAAATCAATTTATATCGATCAGGATTATTCTTTAATTCAAAATCAGTTTAAAGTTTATGACCAGGCGCAATATTTCAACACATCCGGATTGGAAGAACATGAAATCAAAATGCGTCTTAATCGCTTCTTGTTTTCCAGAGAAGATTGGGATAAACCTTGTTTCGCTTTAAGCGGAGGAGAAAAAATGCGATTAATGCTTTGTTGTCTTACCATAAACAAACAATCTCCAGATCTTATTATTTTAGACGAACCAACAAACAATTTGGATATTCAGAATATTGAAATCCTGACCAAAGCAATTAATGAATATCAAGGTTCGCTAATTGTGGTTTCGCACGATTCCCATTTTTTGGAACAAATTAATATTGAGAATTTTATAGCATTATAAATTAACGTAATAGATATTCTGTCATAAATGAAACAGAAAATTTAAACTTTAGAATAAAAAAAATAGCCTCCAAAATCCAAGGTTAAGGAGGCTTTCGATTTAGCGATTAGTGGTTGAAATCCTCTAAATCAAAGAAATAAGTTATTTTGATAGTATTACCTTAGTATATTCTGAAATATTGAGATTATTATATTTTTTTAAAGCGTTTTTAGAAGTGTTGCAATAGCAATTTCCATCTTTTTGTAATCCTTTCTTACAGTGTCTGTCATTTCACTTTTGCGATCACCGGAAAGGCTCATTGTGATAAATCTTTTTGATAAACCGTATTTTTCTTTGATACGATTAAGGATTTCTGTGTTGTAAATGTTTTTCTTTTTCGTTTCTTTGTCCATTGCCTTGTCTGTTCCTGTTGTGGGAACAAATATATAAACAATAGTCTATAAAACAGCAAGGTTTAGTAAATATTTTCTTATATTTTATGAAAGCAATTAAAAGACTCTATCAATACCTTGACTATAAAGGAATTAAGCCAGCTCGATTTGAGAAGGAGAATGACTTGTCCAATGGATATTTAGGTACCCAATTAAAAAGAAATGGAAATTTAGGAGAAGATGTCTTCAATAAGATAATAGACAATTGTTTAGATTTAAATCCGGTCTGGTTGCTTACAGGAAAGCAAAAAATGATCAAAAATCAAATTTATAGTGAAAATATAAATAACGAACATAATAATTTTGTAAATGAATCTCAGTTAGAAGAAGACGAATATCAAAAGCAAAATATTCCACTTTTTGAGGTTCACGCATCCGCTTCAACATTATTCGAAGACGAAAGTACGGAGAAGCTAATTGATCAGATTACGGTGCCAAATTTGCCAAAATGTGATGGCGCAGTTTATGTAAGCAGCGATAGTATGTATCCGCTGCTAAAATCGGGAGATATCATTATATATAAAAAAATTACGACTTCGATCGGGAATATTTATTGGGGCGAAATGTACCTGGTTTCCTTAGTTAATGACGAAGGTGAGGAATTTGTAATGGTAAAATGGATTCAAAAATCTGAGAAAGGTGACGAATTTATTAAGCTCGTTTCCGAGAATAAACACCATCAGCCAAAGGACTTCCATATTGCTGCTGTAAAAGGCCTGGCGCTTATAAAAGCTAGTATCAGAATAAATGCTACTTATTAACTATTACTTCTGCCCTAACCTGTTGGGTATATAGAAATCCGTTTTTATCAGCGTTTTCGTTTTAGCGAATCAGTAAAATCAGTGTTTAATTTTGACGCGGATAAAACAGATTTACTTCGTAAAAACACGGATAATAACGGATCAATACAAAAAACCGTGGAGAAACATAAAATATTTTGTTTTGACTAATTATTTTAACCGCAAAGCACGCAAAGGTTTTTTATTTCTAAGGTTTTATATAAACGCAAAGTTCGCAAAGCTATATTGATAAAGCTTTGCGAACTTTGCGTTTATTGAGCGTAATCTATAACAAAAAAACTTTGCGTGCTTTGCGGTTAAATTCATTCCTTAATTTTTTAGCTCCACAGGTTTTCGTATTGATTTATAATAACTGTTTTTATTTTTAAGCTTAACTTAATGAAATTGCGGTTAACAGGTTTTTATTCTGCTCTTTTTCAATGATTTAATTTTGGGTTTTTAAAATTATTTTAAGGTTTTACTTAAAAAAAGTCTTCAAAAAATTTGTGCAGTCAAATAACTGCATTATATTTGCAGTCAAATAACTGCACAATGGAAATTAGAAGAGACGTTTTTCAAGCAATAGCAGATCCTACTCGCAGAGCAATCTTGAGTTTGGTTGCGCTTCAGGCTATGACACCAGGTACAATAGCGGAGAATTTTAGTTCGTCACGACAAACTATTTCAAAACACATTCAGATTTTAAGTGAATGCGAATTATTACATCAAACACAAAACGGAAGAGAGATTTATTACCATTTAAATCCCGAAAAGATCAAAGAAATTGACAATTTCATAGAGCCTTTTAGAAAAATGTGGGACGAAAAGTTCAATAAACTCGAAGCCATAATGAAGAACTATCAACCTAAAAAATAAAATTCATGGAACCAAAAACTAAAATTCATGCCGAAAATGGCAAACAGGATTTAGTAATTACGAGAGAATTTGATTTGCCTCTTGAATTACTTTTCAAAGCTTATGTAGAGGCTGAAATTGTTGAACAATGGATGGGAACAAAAGTTTTAAAACTTGAAAATGTAAAACATGGCGGTTGGCAATTTGAAACCACTGATGCTAAAGGAAATGTTGTATTTCAGGCAAATGGCGTTATTCACGAAATAATCGAAAATCAAAAAATCACGAGAACTTTTGAGATGGAAAATACTCCTTTTCCGGCGCAGCTTGAGTTTTTAGAATTCACAAAAGTTTCAGATCAAACGAGCGCACTTACAATGCAAATCGTTTACAAATCACCGGAACTTAGAGATCAAATGTTGAAACTTCCGTTTGCTCAGGGTATTAATATGGCACACAATCGTTTACAGGATTCTGTAAATAAATTAAAATAACTAACAACTAATTAAATCAAGTAATTATGACTAAGAGAAACAAGATTATCTATTGGGTTACAACGCTTTGGCTTGCATTAGGAATGACTGCAACTGGAATTGTACAATTTATAAAAGTAAAAGATCAAGGTGATATGATGGCCCATTTGGGATATCCGCTGTATTTTTTAACACTTTTGGCTGTTTGGAAATTTTTGGGCGTTATTGCGATTCTCATTCCAAAGTTTGCGTTGTTGAAAGAATGGGCTTATGCAGGTTTTTTCTTTGCAATGTCTGGCGCTGTTTTCTCTCACGTAGCAAGCGGAGATGCTGCCAAAGAACTTTTTGGACCACTATTATTAATCGTTTTAACAGTAATATCGTGGTATTTTAGACCTGCAGATCGAAAAACAGTTTTGGCTTAATTACGTTTAAAACTGAAATATATATAAAACTCCATTGTATTTGATGGAGTTTTTTTATTGCCTTTACAAATCGTTTGCTACAATAATATATACAATAATATAAAGATAATTGAATTTATAATTTCTATTTTCGTCTGACAAATATTTCGCTAAAAGAAGATATAAAATATAATATATGGAATCGGTAACTTATAATTTGACAGAAGATATTCAGGTTTCTTACGAGAATATTTTAAAAATGCATTTTATTCCGAATTCGAATAAATTGGCATTGCTTAAAGTTAATCCGTCTTATGAGTTATTTATTGAAATTATCGATTTTAATAGTTCTTTAAAAACAATAATTACGTTCGATAAAAAGCTCAGTATTTATTATCATGAACTCAATCATAATATTTTTGTTGATTACCGCATGGATTTGGATCAATTGGAAGAGTTTTCTTTTAAACATATTTTTGAGTTTTATTTATCTGAAGATTTAGAATTGATTTATTTAAAAGCCAGATTAAACAATTCTGCTGAGCAAATTTGTCATTTTAAAATTGATTTGAAAGGAAAAGTAGTTCTTGAAAAATTAGAAAATGAACCCCATAATTCTCTGGAAGAATATTGTTTTTTGAAGAAATATCTTGTAAGCGATAATTTTGTTTTTTTAGATTTAGAGGACTTTAGCGAACATGATTTAGCAGATTTTTTTGATACTATTTTTGATAAAGACGATTTTTTATACTTTGGATTCAATGATGGCAGATATTCAATATTTACTTCGCCTGATAAAAATCTTTTTGGGCTAGTTTTTTTCGACAAAGACGGTAATTATCCAAGAGGAAGTTTTAATATTTTTAGAATTAATGATATTAAAAAACCTGTGCTCCTGTTTTCTTATAGAATCGATGAATTTGGAAGTAATCATATTTTTAATTCTAGTGGAAATAAAATAATGTATTACAATCATATAGATTTATGTGAGATAAAAATTAAAATAAGAGAACTGTCTAAAAATGATTTTGAGAATGCAATTGAGTTTACGCTTTCGTATTCAAAAGAGGATTCAGCTCCGCATGAACTTTTTTTATCTGATACCAATTTAATTTTATTGGTTTTTTACGATAGAATTGAAGTTTATAACATTCATACATTAGACCGGATTTCTATTTATAATCGTGATATAGGAACTTCGTATTGTTTTGATAAGAATAAGTTATTCTATATTTATTTGAATAAATTAAAAATGGAGATTTTGGCTTAAAAGAATTCTTGATTAAAGATGCCAATTTTTGAGCATTATTTTTTTGAATAGCCTCCAGCTTTAGCTGGAGTTAATTAATATGGACAATATAAGGCTTTAGCCAAATTCGACATTTTTGGCTAAAGCCTTTTAGATTTATTTTATGTGAACTCCAGCTAAAGCTGGAACCTATTCAAAAAAATGGATTGCTTTGCTCCTAAAAATTCTCATCAAATAATTAAATATCTTTGTATAAAGAAGCAAAATCATAATGTCTAAAAAAGCAAAATCAATTCCTGTAAATCCTGCGGCTGGTGAATTTGAAGCCGGAATTGCAATTATTGGAAGAATATCCGTTAAGGATTTAGATTCTTTTGAGGAATTTGAAGAGTCACATCGGGATAATTTTCATTTGTTTCTTTTGCAGGAAAGCGGAACTACGGGCATCGAAATTGATTTTCAGACGTATAAAATTCAGCCTTCTTCCCTACTCTATATTCATCCCAATCAGATACATCGCTTAATAGGTTTCGAAAATGTGACTTTTAGCGGTTGGGCAATTGACAACGAAAATCTGAATCCTGAATATCTGAAATTGTTAGAGGATATTACGCCCGTAAAACCTTTATTGATAAACGAGGAAACATTTTCTTTAATTTCGGAAACTGTAGCTCTTTGTGTAAATATCTCCGAAAGAAACCACGAAAAGTTATATCATTCAATACTTAAAGACAGTTGTAATGTATTAATTGGATTGGTTATTTCGCAGTATTTAGAACAAACCAAAACCACAGATTCACTTTCCAGATTTGATACGATAACGAAGGCTTTCAAAGGACTTTTGGAAAGCAATTATATTTCGATCAAAAAACCTGTGGAATATGCTGAAATGCTAAATATATCAACGGCTTATCTTAACGAATGCGTAAAAAATACAACAGGTTTTTCTGTTACATATCACATTCAGCAACGAATTATTCTTGAAGCAAAACGAATGTTATATCACTCAGATAAATCTGTAAAAGAGATTTCGGCCGATCTGGGTTATGATGATTATCCGTATTTTTCGCGATTATTTTCTAAAGTTACCGGAATAACGCCTTTAGCTTTTAGAAATAAAAACCACGAATAGTCCAATACATACTTTGTTTTGATATTTTACATTCCGTTTAAGCGCCATTTCTTTGCATTACAAATAAAAGGTATCAAAAATGGAAGCATTAAAAGGAATAAATTTAATAGAAAATAAAAGTATAGCAATTATTGGCGGTGGTCCTGGCGGACTTACTTTAGCAAGACTTTTGCAGCTTAAAGGCGCAAACGTAAAAGTATACGAAAGAGACGAAAACCGACATATAAGATTGCAAGGCGCGACGCTCGATTTGCACTTTGAATCGGGATTAAAAGCAATTGAAACTGCCGGTTTACTGAACGCTTTCAAAGAAAATTACAGGCCTGACAACGACAAATATCGTGTTGTGGATCAAAACGGAATCATTTTTCATGACGATCATCTGAAAGAATCTACGGGCGATTTTGGTGACGAATGGTTTAGACCAGAAATCGATCGCGGACCTTTGAGAGATATTTTACTAGATTCACTTGAACCTGAAACGGTTGTTTGGGACAGTCATATTGTTTCGGTAGAAAATATTGAGAATGGGTGGCAAATTGTTTTTCAAAATGGAAACATTGCAAACGCCGATATTGTAATTGGAGCTGATGGCGCAAATTCTAAAATTCGTCCGTTTGTTACGCCAATCAAGCCTGTTTATTCGGGCGTTACTTATTTGGTTGGAAATATTGAAAACTCAGAAAAAAATACTCCGCAAATTAATTCCTTATTGAAAGGCGGAAAAATATCGGCAATGGCAGATTCTAAAACCTTGTTTTTAAGCGCTAAAGGCGACGGAAGTTTAGATTTTTATATTGGATGGAAAACGGATGAAAATTGGGCAGCAAAAAGCGGCATTGATTTTAAAAATGCCAAACAAGTTCAGACTTGGTTTAAGGAAGAATTCAAAAATTGGTCAAATATTTGGCAGGAATTATTCAAGGAAAACGAAACAACTTTTGTTCCAAGACCTTTATACGGAATGCCTTCGGATCAAAATTGGGAAACGCAATCGAATATTACTTTGCTTGGTGACGCGGCGCATTTACTGCCTCCAAATGGTGAAGGTGTAAATGCAGCAATGCTTGACGCTCTTGAATTGAGCGAAAATCTAACCAATGGAAAATTTCTGAATCTAAAAGAAGCAATTGCTGATTATGAAAAAGAAATGTTTGAAAGATTTGTCAAGGAAGAGAAAGTAACCGAAGATTTTCTGGATTTTATGTACTCGCCAAAAGGTTTGGAAATCATGGTCGAAATGTTTCATGAATTACCAAATTGATTTTGTAATTTAAAAGTTATTCTTTCGTCAAAATTTACTTCTGAAAGTGAGATAAATTCTATCTTAGCATAAGTATATAAACTCCTAAAAATGCCATCTGACGAAATTCAATATAAAAAAAACTTGCCTGACGAATATATAACGGATTTTGTTGAGTGTTTTTGGATGGTTAATAATTCGACCGGAGTTGAAAAAGAAGTTATTGTAATGCCGGACGCTAATTTTGATTTGGTTTTTTCGAAAGATAAAGACGAACCATTTCAGATTTATTTGCTTGGACTTGGAACTTTATACGACAAAAGAAATATTGAAGCTAATACTAAAATGTTCTTTATTAGCTTCAAACTTTTGGCTGCTGAATATATTTTTCATCAATCTATAGCGCATCTATTAAATGAGTTTCAGTTATTGTCAAATGATTATTTGGGTTTTGAAGAAAGTGATCTTGATGATTTTGATTCTTTTTGTTTGAAAGCAAATCGCATTATAAAAGAATTGATTCCAAAAACGATCGACAGCCGAAAACAAAATCTTTTTGAGTTAATTTATACTTCAAATGGAGAAATGTCAATTAAAGAATTCTCAGAAAAAACATTTTGGGAAAGCAGACAAATAAACCGTTATTTCACAAAGTATTTTGGGATTTCTCTGAAAGTTTATTGCGGGTTTCTGCGCTTTCGGGTTTCATTCGATCAAATCAAAAAAGGAGAACTTTATCCTGAACTTAATTTTTCTGATCAGGCTCATTTTAGCAGAGAAGTTAAAAAATTATCTGGTGTGAATCCTCGTGAATTATCCAGGAATGAAAACGACCGATTTATTCAAGTTTCCGCTATAGACAACAAGTAATTTTGTGCTGTAAATATTAAATACAGCAAATTATGTTATTAAAAGATAAAAAAGTAGCAATCATAGGCGGCGGACCTGTAGGCTTAACCACAGCAAGACTTTTGCAGCAAAAAGGTGTAGATGTAACCGTTTATGAATGGGATAAAAATGCACAATCAAGAATTTCCGGAGGAACTTTGGATATTCATAAAGGTTCCGGTCAAATGGCGCTCGAAAAAGCAGGTTTACTTGAATTATACTATCATTATGCAAGACCAACCGGAGAACGCAGTTTAGATATTCAAGCCAATATTCTCGAAGAAAGTTTGCCTACGGAAGAAAATAAGTTTGATCGTCCGGAAATTGACAGAAATCATCTGAGAAAAATTCTGCTTGACAGTTTGGATAAAAATACGGTTGTTTGGAACAGTCAATTGACAGAAATTGAAAAAGTTGACGATCAATATCGTTTGCATTTTGAGAACGGAAAAACTGCTTTGGCTGATTTTGTAATCGTTGCAAATGGCGGAAAAAGCAAAGCAAGACAAATGGTTACAGATATTGTTCCGCAATATACTGGTACTTATATTATTCAGGGAGAAGTTCTTGATCCCGAAAAAAGCTGTCCTTTGTTTAAAAAGCTTTGTGGCGAAGAAAATACAATGGCTCTTGCCGAAAGAAAAATGCTTTTTTGTCAGGTAAAATCTAATGGCGCTTTGAATTATTATCTTTCGTTTAAAATTGATGAAAATTGGGTTGAAAAAGAAAATATGGATTTCTCTAATAAAGAAACGGTTCTTAATTATCTGGATAAACTTTTTGTGAATTGGGATTCGACATTCAAGGAATTGTTTAATGCAACTGATAATTTTGTTGGTTTGCCAATGCGCAGAATGTTTTTGAACGAACCTTGGCAAAGTCAAAGCAATATTACGTTGGTTGGTGACGCTGCGCATGTAATGCCTCCATTTGCAGGAATTGGCGTAAATATTGGTTTATTAGACGCTTTACATTTGGCTAAAAGCCTAACTGAAGAAGATTTTCCTGATCTGCTTTCTGCCGTAAAAGATTACGAACGAAAAATGATTGCTTATGCCAGCGAAGCGCAAGAACAAACGCAAATGGCGGAAGAAGGAATACATTCTGATGAAGGTTTTGAAGAAAACAGAAAAGCTAAAGAAGATTGGGATCAAAAAATATTAGAACCAAAAGAGATAAAATAGTAAAGCGTTAAAATCATTTAACACATAGAAACATAGTTTTTTCTTTATTTAAAAGAAGATTGAAAGAAACTAGTTTCTAACACATAAGTTATGTGAATTTAAAAAAAAGTGAAACGCCTACTTTTAAGTGCTCAAAAGCTATGTTTCTATGTGTTAATATTAGTTAGCATTAAGGAATTGATAATCCATTTTTCAATAAAAAGCCTCCAAAGTCATCAGATTTCGGAGGCTTTTTGCTTTATATTTCATTACTTCCTTTATTATTGATTTTTGTCGTTAATTTTGAAAAACGTTGTGGTAATTGTTTAATAAGCGCTAATATTATCTTTGATTAACTAATTATTTAACATAAATATATTTTTTATATTCAATAAAATAATACTAATTTTATAAAAAAAATCCTTATAATTTTAAATTATCGAGATTGTTTTATTTCTATCCAAAAATTAACTAATAACCCAAAAAGCCACAATGTTCAAAAACAATCTCTACTCCAGAAAAGGAACAACTATTTTAACGTCATTACTTTTTATTTGCCTTGCTTCTACTCCAACTTTCGCACAATTATCATCGCAAAAAATTGATTTATTGATGGAAGATGCTTTGGCAAAATTTAAAGTTGCCGGTGCTTCGATAGCAATTGTCAAAGATGGAAAAATAATTCACCAAAAAGGATACGGCGTTGCTTCTATTGAAACTAAAAAAGCGGTAAACGAGAACACAAATTTTCAAATTGCATCAAATAGTAAAGCATTTACAACTGCGGCACTTTCTATTCTTGAAGACGAAGGAAAATTGAAATGGACGGATAAAGTAAAAGATCATATTCCTGAGTTTAAAATGTATAACGATTATGTTACAGAGAATTTCAATATTCAGGATTTGTTAACGCATCGCAGCGGACTTGGTTTGGGCGTTGGTGATTTGATGTTTTTTCCTGACGGTTCAAATTTTACGATTAAAGATGTATTGAATGGTTTTCAATATTTTAAACCGGTTTCTGCTTTTAGAACACAATTTGATTACGATAATTTACTTTATGTTGTTGCAGGCGAATTGATTGCGAGAACAAGCGGAATGAGTTATGAAGCATTTGTGCAAAAGCGAATTATTGAACCTTTGCAAATGAATAATAGTTTTGCTGCAAGTAGTTTAATCAAAGACAAAAGTAATTTGGCAGTACCACATTCCTCTGAATCCGGAACTATAAAAACAATAGAAAGTTTTGGAGTTCAAATGAATAGCGCTGCAGGAGGAATAATTTCGAATGTTGCAGATATGGCAAAATGGATGACGGTTTCTATGAATAAAGGACAATATGGGCCTGATTTGAAAACTACATTATTCTCTGAGAAAAATCATAACGAAATGTGGCGCATTCATACTGTTGAAGAAGCAGATCAAAATCCAAGATATAATTCTCATTTTAGAGGTTATGGTCTAGGTTGGGAATTAGCAGATATAAAAGGAAATCTGGAAGTATCTCACACTGGAGGTTTACCTGGAATGTTGTCGATTGTAAAAATGTATCCGGATCAGAATTTAGGAATTGTAATTTTAACCAATACTCAAAACGGCGGCGCCGGACTTTTTATGGCGGTTTCAAATACTATTTCGGACAGTTATTTAGGTTTGGATGATTTTGGTTGGACAGATAAAATGGCTACTTGGATGACTCAGGATGAAGCTAGTGGAGACGATGTTACTAAAAAAGTTTGGCAAAAAGTAGCATCTTCAAAGAAAGTTAAAATCAAAAATGAAGATTTTATAGGTGTTTACGCAGACAAATGGTTTGGAGAAATTGAAGTTTTCGAAAAGAATAAACAATTATGGTTTAAATCATATCGTTCGCCTAAATTAAATGGTCCAATGGCTTTTTATAACGCTAATACATTTGCTATAAAATGGGAATATCAAGCAATGAATTGTGATGCATTTGCCATGTTTTCACTTGATGAAACTGGTAAGGCTCAAGCTATTAAAATGAAAGGTATTTCTCCAAATATTGATTTTAGTTTTGACTTTCAGGATTTGGACTTAAAAAGAGTTCAGAAATAAAGAGATTTCGCATAGATTCAGGATCAGTATTTTTAAGGCATCAAGCTATGACAGCAAAAGATTTATTATACAAAATATTAGACTATAATTATTTGTGGTCTTCACCGGAAAGAAGAAATTCTAAACCTGCAAAAATTAGACTTTCGCAAATCGAGACACTTTTAGAAGCTTTTGAGTTGACAAAAAAATATGTCAATCCGTTAGTGCAAATAAAATACTCATTTACTGGTAATACTGAAAAACTTACCAGAGCGCAGCATCTAAATAAGTTAACGAATCTTGAATATGTTTTATCAGGAGAATTTCTTCATGACAGAGAAAAAGACGCGAACAATGAATTATCAGATAAAATAATTACACAAATAACGGCTTTATATTCTGATCCGGATCTTCTTGATCATATCAGACACAGAACGGTTGATATTGGTTGGCTTTTTAGTGACTTGATGAATTTTCGAGAAGAAATTTATAAAATAACGCTTCCTGAAAACGGAATGTCTGAAGGTTTTTCAAGCGGATTGCATTATAGTTTTTATTTAAAAAGGCAACTGAAAGAGATCATAAAAACAAATCTTTCAGACATTGACGAAACGCTTTGGGAAATCCTGGATCCTTATAAAAGAGAAGTTAGCAAAGAAGAAATCAATTATCACGATGTAAACTTAGATATTATTGACCATGAATGGATAATCGATAATTATTAAAATTTTCGGCATAAATAAAAACTTTATTTTTTTTCGGATAAACTTTTTTATATTAGCCGAAAATACCAGTATTATTTATACTTAAGGCAATTTGAATTGAAGCTATTGGAGTCAATTTTATTGTTAGTCTAAACATTTTGCATTATGCTCAATGAAACTACTGGACAAACAATAAATACCACAAAAATAGACTAAAAACATGCTTTTTAATTCCATAAACTTTGTTCTCTTTTTACCATTTGTTTTTATATTATATTGGTTTATTGCAAAAGGAAATTTAAGGCTTCAGAATATAATTTTACTTGTTTCGAGTTACTTTTTTTACGCTTGTTGGGATTGGAGGTTTCTATTTCTTCTCGTTTTTTCGACATTATTAGATTATTATACCGGCATCAAAATGTGTGATGCAAAAACAGAGAAAGCAAAGAAATTTTGGTTCTGGTTAAGTATTTCTGTTAATCTTGGTTTTCTTGGAGTTTTTAAATATTATAACTTTTTCATCGAATCTTTTTCAGAAGTTTTAAGTAGTATTGGATTAAAGTTTGATGTCTGGACTTTAAAAATTATTCTTCCCGTCGGTATTTCATTCTACACCTTTCACGGTTTATCTTATGTAATCGACATTTATAAAAATCGAATAAAAGCAGAAAAGAACTTTATCGATTATTCTCTTTTTGTGAGTTTTTTTCCACTATTAGTTGCGGGTCCAATTGAACGTGCGACGCATCTTTTGCCACAAATTCAGAAAAAGAGAACTTTTGACTACGCAAATGCTGTAGATGGTTTAAGACAGATTTTATGGGGATTATTCAAGAAAATTGTCATCGCAGATCAATGTGCGGAATATGCAAATCAGATTTTTAATGGTTCTGAAGCATATTCTGGAAGTGATCATGTTTTAGGCGCTATTTTCTTTACGTTTCAAATTTATGGTGATTTCTCCGGTTATTCTGATATAGCTTTGGGAACGGCGCGTTTGTTTGGAATCGAATTATTAAGAAACTTTGCTTTTCCATATTTTTCAAGAGATATTGCCGAGTTTTGGCGACGTTGGCACATTTCGCTTTCTACGTGGTTTAGAGATTACTTGTATATTCCGCTTGGCGGAAGCAAAGGAAGTATGCTGATGAAAGTTCGAAATGTTTTCATCATTTTTATTGTCAGCGGATTATGGCATGGCGCAAATTGGACTTTTGTCGTTTGGGGATTCCTAAATGCGCTATATATTATGCCTTCGATAATATTAAATTCGAATAGAAATAACCTCGAAATTGTTGCAAAAGGAAAATATTTGCCAAGTTTGAAAGACTTATTTTCTATCGGAATTACATTTAGTTTAACCGTTTTTGCCTGGATTTTCTTTAGATCCGAAAATTTAAGTCGCGCAGTAGAATATATTTCTCAAATATTTTCAAAATCCTTATTCTTAATTCCTACTGTAAGACCATCATTTTTGTTTGTTTTGCTATTCATTTTTATACTTATCGAATGGTTTGGCAGAGAAAGAGAATATGCAATTGCTCGTCTTGGTTTAAAATGGAATCGAGGTTTTAGATACGCAATGTATTATGCCATTATTATCGCGATATTTTGGTTTGGAGGTAAAGAATCACAATTTATTTATTTCCAATTTTAAGCTATGAGAAAATTTATCTTCAAAACGTTACTATTTACGCTGCCTTTTCTGGCTTTATATAGCTTTACATATTTGTTTTATTCTACGGCAGAAAGCCCTGATTTATTGCGACTTGGTTATATACCAAATATTTATAAGAGTTACAGAGAAGTTTTTGATTTTGATAAGGCTAAAAAATTTGAGTTATTGTCAAAGTCCTCAAATAGAAAATTTGAAATTCTTACCATTGGAGATTCTTTCTCTGAACAAAATGTTATTGGATATAAAAATGAACTTGCGAATGATTTTACGGTTCTGCATGTTGACAGATTTATTTCGCACAATCAAATTCAGACGTTAATGAATTTGGTAAAAGGCGACTTTTTTGACAAATACAAAATTAAGTATGTCGTACTTCAAAATGTGGAACGATATATTATCGATAATAGCGAAGAAATCGATCCTAATTGTACGTTAACAACGAATGATATTGATACTTTGGTTGCTAATCATAAAGCAAAAGAAGAAGTTTTTAAATATGGTTTTTTCTCTCGCGCAACGCTAAAATTCCCTTTATCATCGGCTAAGTTTTTCTTGAAGAATAATTATATTTCAAATGAAGTCGTTTATAATGTTCAGCTTAATACGAAGTCTTTGTTTAGTAATAATTCGGATAAACTGTTATTTTATTTCCAGGATCTTGCGAAAGTCGAAAAGAATAATTTGGTAGAAAATTCCAAAAATCTAAACGATATTTTAAATACGATATCGGAAAAACTCCAACAAAAAAATGTAAAACTAATCGTGTTGCCATCGCCGGACAAATACGATCTGTATTATGATTATATCCTTGATAAAAAGAATTTTACAAAGCCTTTATTCTTTGATAACTTTAAGAAATTAAAGAAAGATTATATCTACATAGATTCCAAAGAAATATTGTCTGAAAAAATGAAAACTGAAAAGGATATTTACTTTTTTGATGACACGCATTGGTCACCGGTTTCATCAAAATTAATCGCAAACGAAATAAAAAACAGTATAAAAAAAGCTCCATAATTTAATGGAGCTTTTTTTATGAAACGATTATTCTTTGGCTTTTTTCTTTAGTATTCTCTTTCCTATTATATAAAGAAAAACCAATACTAAAAAGTGAATTAAATACGATTTAGGTTCGCTGTTTCCGTTTACGACAGAGAAAATACGATTCCATCTTATTTTGTTCAAGCCGCTTCCCTCCTTGTTCCAGCTAAACCAAATAAATACCGGTTTGCCCAATACGTGATCAAAAGGAACATATCCCCAGAATCGTGCATCTAGAGAATTTTGACGGTTATCTCCCATCATCCAATAATAATCTTGTTTGAAAGTATAACTGTTGCTTACTTTTCCATTGATTATAATTTCGTTTCCAATTATTTTTAAAGTATTTTTTTCATATTCCTGTATAATTCGCTTGTAAAACGGAAGAGTTTTTAAATCTAATTTGACAGTTGCGCCCTTTTTTGGAATATAAATTGGACCAAAATTGTCAACATTCCAACCTAAAGAAGCGACGTGCGGAAATACGTCTTCATTTTGTCCTTTTGGTGACAAATATTTCTTAACGCTTTTTACAACCGAATTATTTGCAAGTTTCTTTGCTTCGTTATCCGTTAAAGTTAGAAAATATTCTCCGTTACGGGTTTGAGCAAAATCTCCGTTTTCATATTTCATGCCATCTTTAGCGCCATAATAATTTACCAGTACATCCTGATTTATAGGAACTCCTTTGGTATCAACTATATAATTAAATTGAGGTTTAGCGCTTTGAGGTAATATGCTTAATTTTCCGTTAATGTAAATATCTCCATTCTTGATTTCCAGAGTATCGCCAGGAATTCCGACACATCTTTTTACTAGATTTGTTTTTTTATCAATTGGTTTGTAATAATTTCGATCCGGTTTAAAATTATCCATATCACGAAGCGTATCAGCTGGTTGATTGAATACAACAATTTCGTTTCGTTGGATTGTTTCTATCGCCGGAAATCTA
This sequence comes from uncultured Flavobacterium sp., assembly GCF_951805225.1. NCBI lineage: Bacteria > Pseudomonadati > Bacteroidota > Flavobacteriia > Flavobacteriales > Flavobacteriaceae > Flavobacterium > uncultured Flavobacterium sp. Next base: position 1,422,657 of record NZ_OX638201.1, read on the forward strand.
AAATATGGCAATTGTAACTTGTTTAATATCGATGTTTCCTTTTTAGTAACATCATCATTAAACATATAAGATTTTAATCCGATAAAAGGAATTGTATCATGAACCATAGGCAATGCAACGGTAGTCATGGGAGTTCTTGCTCCAAAATTAATTTTACTGACAAACAAATAATCGCCAATCAATAATGTCTTTTCTAATGAGGAAGACGGAATCGTAAAAGGCTGAATCACATAAGTATGAACCAATGTTGCAACAATAATCGCAAATAAAAGAGAACTTATTGTATCGCCGGTTTTTGTTCTTGGCGTTAGATCTCTATTTTCAATGTAAGTGAGATCTTTAGAAGTGTAATTCAAAAAAGTAATATAAAAGCCAAATGTTAGCAAAACTGCTGCAGTATCAAAAGTGGAATTTTTTCCGAAACTTCTAATGGTTTCTATCCAAACTACAGGAATTACGATAAGATTGATAATTGGAATAAAAAGTAGAAAAAACCACCAACGAGGCCGATTTATAATTTTCATTAAAACAACCAAATTATAAATTGGAATAAATGCTTCCAGAGGTTTTCTACCTGCTTTTGAGTAAAGTTTCCAAGTCGATAAACCATGAATAAATTGCATGATTAAAATAAAAACGAGCCATTCTGATACATTCATAGGTTGAGTTTTATTAGTTATTTCTAAAATTTGAATTATTTAAATCAATCTAATTATATTGTCATCTATATGTATGATTTTAACTAATATGTTACAGAATGATTCAAAATATTTTAATTCTCATTCATAAGATCTTTAGTCTTTGTTAAAAAACATTTATTATAACAATGTGTGTTTTGAATTATTTAGAATAAAAATTTTCTTATATTCGCTCTTAGTAAATTTAATTTTAGGATTCGAAATCGGCTAAATCAAAGTCAATTAGAAACATGTTATTCCGATTATTAAATGAGCTAAAATCATCAATCAATCACTTCAATCAATCAAAAAATGAAAAAATTACTTCTTTTAGCGCTTGTAATAGCGTCGCAGTCCTTTTACGGACAAAACAGTGTTGTTAAAAAACCAGAATATGTAATATTGGTTAACAACGAGATTTCTACACAAGAGCAAGTCGAAAAATACGGCGCCGAAGGTTATATCAAATCTATGAGCAAAGGAGTTTCTGAAAAAGAAAGAGACGAATTAGCGAAAAAGTATGGGGATAAAATCGGAGACCGAGAATTTATCATGCAAATTGAGATTTACACAGAGCAGGAAAAATTGGAGAATGATAAAAAAGCCAAAGTTCAGGCAATAGAATCCAAAAAGAAAGCTGAAGTGAAAAGCGAATTTATTTTGAATGTAGAAGATAAAGCAAAAGATTTTACATTAAAATTAATAGACGGTAAAGAAGTTAAATTATCTGATTTAAAGGGTAAAGTTGTTCTTGTAAACTTTTGGGCAACTTGGTGTGCGCCTTGTTTAATGGAGTTTTATGATATTCCAGAGAAAATTATTAAGCCAAATAAAGACAAAGATTTTGTGTTTCTGGCAATCTCAATTGGAGAAAAAGAAGCTGTAGTTTCGAAAAAAGTGCAAAAATTAAGAAAGGACGGAATTGATTTTAACTTTGGACTTGATCCAAATTCAAAAGTATGGAATGAGTTTGCAACTGGTTCAATTCCTAAAAGTTTTATAATTGACAAAGAAGGCGTTATAAAATTTGTTTCAATGGGAAATACGCCGAATAATATAGAAAACATGGCAGCAGAAATAGAAAAATTGCTGGCTAAATAAAAAATTGGAAATTGATTTTAATGAAAGACACAACAAAGAAGAAGTTAGAGGTTATCTTATATGCGTTATTGATGGGTTTGCTGTTTTATTTATTTAAAGATAGATATAAGGAATTATCGCAAAAAATAGGATATCTTATAATTCCTGTATTTAGTGTAATAATGTACGGCGTAAACGCAAACAGAATTTTATATTTTAATCTTGTAGATGATGTCTTGATTACTCGTCAAATATTCTCAAAACAGAAACAATATAGCTTAAAAGCTGTTTCAAGCTGGACTGAAACTCAATATAATTTGGGAGAAGTTAATACATCTTTAGTAATAGCTTTAAAAATGAATGAAGGGACTAAACTAAGGTTGTCTAAAAGGAATTCTAAAGATTTTGAAAAGCTTTCAAGCTATTTGAATGAAAATATTCCTGATGCGTTTGAAAACAAGTAAGAATGCTTAATTTTCTTTGTAAATAACAAAAAACCTCCAAATCTAGCGTACTTAATTTGGAGGTTTTCTTTATTCTAGAAGGCAATTCCAAATTGAAAACCAACCGTAAAAGTGCCGGGATGATCATTGCCAAAACGAACTGGCAACGGAACCGCGACATAATAACTGCAATTGGTGCTTTTGATGATTGTTTTATTGAATACAGGCGTGAATCCATATCTTCCGCTAGTTTCAAAAGCAAGTCTTCCGGCAAAAGTGTACCCTTTTCCTAATGCAACCAAAACTCCGGGATGAAACAACAAATTGGTTACTTTGCTTGTTCCGTTATCGTCTTTTATATTGGGAACAAATTCAAGTGAAAATCCAATTTTTTCGTTTTTCCAGATATTAATTCCAGTCGGAAATCCTACGGCATAATAATCTCTGAAATTTAAAGTCGTTTCGTCTTCGCTGAAAGTTACAATTGGATGCATAATCCCGAAATAACCCGTGATTTTAGGATATGTAGTTTGCGAAGAAACATTTAAACTCGAAAATAATACGGTAATAAGGAAAGTTAATTTTAAATACATGGTTTTTAGTCTTAGTTATAAAAACAAAGCTAAAAGTCAAGGCGCATTTAAAATAGAACCTTATTTACCTTTTGTATCTGGATTACTTTTTTGAGTTTTTTTTCGATAAGAAGACGGATTTTTCCCTGTATGCGCTTTAAAAATTCGAGTAAAATGACTTTGATCTGAAAATCCTGTCATGTACGCTATTTCGGTTAAAGAATGAGTAGAAGTTGAAATAAGATTGATTGCTTTTTCAATTCGGAGTTTTCTAACGTATTCGCCAAAATTCAGATCTTCAAAATGTTTCGAAAATTCTCTTGATAAATATGAAGGATTTAAATCTAATTCGTTGGAAATTTTCTTTAAATCGAATGCAAATTGCGCATCGATTTGGTCTTGAATTATTTCTTTTAAATCTTTGACCCAAGTTGGTGTTTTGGCTGCAGATTTTTTGTCTTTCAGGAATTTATTATAAACTTCATGAAGCAAATTCTCAAAAGGACTATTTTGCAAATGATTTTGTTTATAAAGATGCGTTGCCCAACTATATAAGGCATCATACAGAATCATTCCGCTTTCCAGTAATTTATAATCGTCAATTATATTATAAGAAAGTCCCGCAGAAATTGCCCAAAGTCCCGCCGATTCTTTGGCGATATCGTGGCGATCTGTATCTGCGCCGCGAACAATTCCGGCAATAATTAGAATTGCAGGATCATTGATTTCATACTTTTTAACGATGTAATCAAATGTACTTTGATCATTATAATGCGTAAACTCAACATCTGGAATATCAAACGGAATTGCATTTAATTCTTTGGCTTTGTCCAAAACAAGACTAAAAGGCACATAAATAAATTCTGCTTCCTGGTCAACAAATTTTTTAATTAACCAAGGACATGCAATTCGATCTATTTTTGGTCGTTCTCGGGTAATCCACTTCATTTTAAAAGATTAAAGGTGTTTTGCTTCTCAAATCTACTTTATTTTTATTTATAAATTTAATCTTCAAAAATTTAAATATTCTCATGCCAATCATGTCCACATCCGTTTTTACATTCCGTTTCGCGACGTTCTGTATCTGTGATTTTAAAAATCCATAGAAGCGAAATAATTATTTTTTCATATTCATTTTCGGGTAATTCCCTTAATTTCTGGAAGGCAATTTTAGTTGGGAATTTAGTAAGTAAAACTATCGGAGTAAAAGTTTGTTTTAGTGGAGTACTAGAAATCGCTTTCTGATAAGAAGGAGTGCTATAAGTGGCCTTTTCTGGAATAGAATTAAAAATGAAAAAAATTAGAGTATTGAATGTTTTCTTAAAATCGAAGTCTGAATTGTTTAAGATTAACGCTACTCCCTCATTAAATTCTATTCTGTTTTGAGCTATTAAATTTATTTGTTTTTCGATTATATCCATTTAATAAAAACGTAAAATTTTATATAAAAAAGCCACTTCTATATCGGAAATGGCTTTTCTTTTTTATTGTCTAATTTTCTTTACAAATGCGCTATAAGCATTGTCTTTAATAGAAGTTCGGAGATAAACTTCGTTTTCGTCTTTTGTTTTAAATTCAAACTGAATTAAAGCTGCATCAGAATAATAAAATAAGGAATCATCATTTGCAAACTCAAGATTTGAAATAGGTTTTGTGGTTAATTTTGCCTCAAATGCTATTTCGCCATTCGTAATGTCAATTTGAAAAAGTTTTGCTTTATGCGTATATCCAAATATATTATCACTTTCCTCAAGAATGTATTCGATATTGTCGTCTTTAAAATCCGTTTTCCAAAGCTGAGTTCCTGTTTTAGAATCTAACGCATATAGAGAAGAAACAGTTGTTCCTTGCGCTGCAAAATATATTTTTTTGTCTTTGCAAACGATACGATCTTTAATATTAGATTGATTTTCATCTAATTTAAATTGCCATAAAATATCCGGTTTATTTGGACTTAAAGCATAAACTATATCTTTTTCATTTGCAATAAATACATTTTCACCATCAGTTACAGGTTTTCCGTGTATAGGTTCTTCAAAGCTTTTTTGGTAAATAAGTTTTCCTGTATTTGCTTCAAAACTATAGAATTGAGTTCCGCTTTGAGTAAAAACTTTATTGTCAAAATAGAGAACCGAAATATCATTGTTTGTAGAATCTAATTTATAGTTCCATATTAAACTACCATCTTTTAGATCAAGCGCATAAATATTATTATTTGGACTTTGAGTTGTAATAAACAGTTTTCCGTCATGAATTACAGGAATTTGATCTTTTAGTATAATTTGATCAGTAATATTTCCTAATCTTGTTTTCCAAAAAATGGCTCCGGTTTGATTATCAATTGCAAAAATTTCACCATTAATAAACGGAACGTACACTACTCCATCTAATAATGTTATTTGATTTGCACACATTTCGGTGTGATTATCTGTAGCTTTTACGGTCCAGGCGATTGTCTCAGATTCTAAATCAAATGCAAAAAGAGAACCATCGTAATCGTAAATTAAAACCAAAGCTTCGTCTAATGGAACTTTTGTAACAGGTTTTATTGCTTTATTAGTAACGATATCATTAACGGTTAATTCTTTATTGTTTGAATAACTGTTTTTGCCAATTTTTGAAGTGCTTGGCGCTTGCCCAAAAGTATTTACGACTGTAAATACAAGTAAAAGAGTTATTAGATTTTTTTTCATTTGCAAAATTTGGGGTTCATGATTTGATCTCTTTTGTTTGACAATAAGCTTGCCAAATAAAATAATATCTATGCCAAATGTAGTGAAAAATCATTTTAGCATTTTAGATGATATTATACTTCATTTGTTTTTTTGAATCTCCTTGGTCTTAAACAGTATCAAGTATTGTATTTGTTTGATTTTTTGTTATTTTTACAGTCAATAATAAAACAAATATGAACAGAAAAGGTTGTCTTCCTCCGCCAAGATTTTAATATTTCTTAGAAATTTAAAAGTATGACTCGAATATTTTATTCGCTGTTTTGTTGTACTTAGAATTCTCGATTAAATTTTAATTTTAAAATCTTGTCCTTAAACGGATTGGTAGATACTTTTTTATGAAAAAATCATATTTATTATTACACTTTGCTGTAATACTAGCCGGCTTTACCGGTATTTTTGGAAAACTCATTTCCCTCAATGAAGCTTTATTAACTTGGTACAGAGTATTATTTTCGGCCGTTATTCTATTTTTAATTCTAAAACTTTTCAAAATAACTAATCGAACTACATTAAAAGGAAAGTTTGATATTGCAAAAATAGGTTTACTAATCACGATACATTGGGTTTTCTTTTATGCAAGTATTAAATATTCTAATATTTCTATAGGCGTTATTTGTTATTGTTTGACAAGTTTTTTTACTGCGATTTTTAAACCTTTGATTGAAAAGTCGAAGTTTAAAATCACCGAATTATTATTAAGTGCGTTGACATTGTTTGGTATCAGTCTGATTTTTCATTTTGATAGTTCTTATCAGTTGGCGATAGCGTTGGGTGTTGTTTCATCGGCTTTTGCAGCACTTTATACAATTTATAATGAAAGATTAGTGAAAGTTCACAATTCCATGATTATCAATTATTATCAAATGATTGGCGGAACAATTGGTTTAGGTATTTTACTTCCGGTTTACCTTTGTTTTTTTCCTGTAGAAAGTTTTATTCCAGATTTAAAAGATACCTTTTATCTGCTTTTGTTATCACTTTTCTGTACAGTTGGCTTGTATGTTTCTTTTGCCGAAGTATTAAAAAAGATTCCTGCTTTTACTGTTAATCTAAGTTTCAATCTTGAACCCATTTATGCCATTATTTTAGCATTTATGTTTTTTGATGAAAGCAAGGAAGTAAATAGTTCATTTTATATCGGATTGCTTTTTGTTATGATTTCGGTTGTTCTGCAATCGATAATTTCTTTAAGGAAAAGCAAATAGATTATAAAGTAATAATTTGCTTAAAAGGCACAAGTATTCAGTTCTTGTGCCTTTTTTTGTTTTAGATTTAAATTCTGTTTTCAATTATCGAGTTATAAATTATTGAAATATTTTTCAGCTAGTTTTCCAACCTTTTCTATCTAATTGTTATCAATAAATAATAACGATGAATATTCGGGTATTTCATTTAATAATCTATATTTTAGACTTTTTAATTCTTATTTAAGCAAGTAATATATGTTGAAAACAAAAGGATTGATTCTGTTTTTTTTGATGCTGTTTAATTATACATTTGCTCAGCCGGGATATGTACAGATTAATAAGAATCTGAATGATTTTTCAGAAGCTGAAATTGGGCAGGGTAAAAATGACCCTTACCGTTACTATAGGTTTACTTTTATTATCGATTCGACAACCAATTTAGACAGATTAGAGCTTTTATCCTCCTTTCGATCGTTAACTTTTGTAATTGATCTTCCGGCGATTCCAAAAGAATTTAGTGCTGTGGAATTTGAGAACTTATCATCTTTAAATATTCGACTTGGGACTAATTTTGTTAGTTTAAAAGAGTTTTCGAATATAAAAGCTAAAAATCTCGAAAACTTAACTATTAGTTTCAAATCCAATCTTCAGGATCTTGACGGATTACAACATCTTACAAATTTAAAATTCTTATCAATATTTAATTTTAAAGGAAAAAACCTTCCGGATGAATTTGAAAAACTTACTTCGTTGTCTTCTATAAGGTTTGATTTATCAGATATAGAGAATATTGACGTTCTAAGTAAGATGGAGAAATTAAGTAGTATATATTTAAAATGCGGGAAACTTAAAAGCTTTCCTCGATTTAAATTAAATAATACTATTGAAGAACTTGATTTATACACTGGATCCGGTTTTAATGATTATGACAACATTAGCACATTGCAAAAACTAACCAGACTAACTATTTTTGATGGTGCTATGACAAATTTTCCTTCTAATTTAAGTAAAGATCTTCGAACCGTAAGTTTATATAATTTGCGATTATTAGAGGATATTTCAGAACTTGCAAAATATCAAAAACTTTCTTCAATTCATTTATATAAAACAGGATTAAAAAAATTAAGAGGTGATTTTTCGGCACTAAAATTATATGATTTCACGATTTCAGAAAACGATTCCTTAAGCTCTATAGAAGCATTATCAACCATAACGTCATTAGATAAAATCGAGATTAAAGATTTACCATCTTTAGAAAAAATTGATTTTGACATGAGTAAATGCAATTTCAAAAGAATATCTTTATCACATCTTCCTAATCTTAAAAATATTGATGGAATTTGCAGTAATATTTCTTTAGAATATTTGTCACTATCCAAAACTGGAATGAAAGATTTACCGACAAATTTTTATAAATTAGAAAAGCTTAAAGGTGTATATTTTGCTTATAATGATCAATTAACAGATATTTATAATCTGCGAGATATGAAATCCTTAGAGAAAGTGGAGTTCTACCAATGTCATCAATTGAAGAATATTCCATCTTCATTTTCAAGCAATTCGAATTTAATAGAATTAAGACTTCAATTGATGAAAGGATTGATTAATGTGGGCGGAATTTCAAATTTAAAAAGTTTAAAAAAATTGCATATCAGTTCGCTTAATAAGGCTTTTTCTTTACCTGTAGATTTAGAAAAATCAAAAAAAATCGAAGAAATCGCTATTAGTGGAACTGATAATATTTCGATGATTAAAAATTTAAAAGAATTAAAATTTTTAGCGTTTAATGGTTTATCAAAAATTCCAGTTTCTCTTTATACAAACGAAAATCTCGAATTTTTTGAACTTTATAACAGTCCTATAAAAGATCTGTCTTCTTTAATACAATTCAAAAAACTGAAAGAACTACGTTTAGGAGAAAATCCTAATTTGGTAAAAATTCCTGATCTGAAAAAGTTTAAGTCTTTGAATAAGATTTATATTGTACGGAACAAAAAATTAAACATTCCAAAACACTATAATGATATATATGATGGAGATGTATACGATAATGGACGTCAAAAAAAACAATAATAAAACAAGAAAATAGATATGAAGAAATATGAATTGTATTTCAAGGAAACTTTAATTGGATCTTTGACGGAAACAAACTGGGAAATGAGAAGTTATGGAGACATAATCTTTGCTTTTGATTATTTGGCAGAATTTCCTGAGAATCCACGTTTGGCTGACTTCATCAAGCTTTCTATTGAAGTAAGCCGATCTATAGACGAAGGAAATGAAGAAGAACAAGACAGATTGGTTGAGGAAGAAAATAACTATCTTGATCTAATATATAGCTCAGATTGGTTGTTGTTGAATGATAAAGGCGAAACTGAAAAAACGCTCTGCCCAATGTTTCATGAAAATAATGAAATTACTTGGCAAGTAGATTTTAAGTAAATTCCTGTATTAGAGACTTAACAAAAATAATAAATGAAAAAAATATCTCTCCTGCTCCTATTGTTCTTATTTGTTTCATGCAATTCTAATAGAAATATTTGCGGAACTTATAGATCTAATTTTGCGCAGCTTGGCTTTTTTGTAACTACAATAAAATTTAATGCCGATAGTACGGTGAAATATAAAATGGCTGGAGATTTAATGAATGAAGAATTGACAGGAAAATATAAAATCTCAATAAATATTGTCTATATAAAGTTTGATAAACTAAAATACGATACAGCAGCAGATACTTTATCATTTGATGAATTGATGGAAATGCCAATTGATACAAATCAGTATAAAAATACGCATTTGTATGATTTAAAACATGAAAATGGAATTCCGTATCATCTAAAATATAAAATAAAACACAATAAACTTTTGGTTTATCATATGCAAACAGGCAAAATTGTTCGACGAGCTAAAGGTTCAAAAAGAATTGCAAAATTTTATTTAAGAAAACTCCCTAATTAATATATTTAGTTTGATTTAAAATTACAATAAATACAAAGTCACATAATGAATATAGAACTGCCAATAATGTTTAGAATAGAATTAAAAGGTAAAACTGGCGAGGAATATCTGGATCATATTACAAATATTTTAGACAATTATTGCAGAGAACGAAAGCTATTATTTTTTGTGCAACAAGGTATAGACTTTATAGAGGGATTTGTAGACTATTCTGTAAATCTGGGAAGAAGAACTGAATTAATTGAAGATTTTAGAAACGAAATAGAAAAGATAGACAACAAAATAGAGATTGTATATTGTCACTAATCGTAATAAGCCTTATAGAAAAATGAAAAAAAGTATTGCAATATTGATTTTAGTAACAATCGGGCTTTTTTCCTGTAAGCAGGATAGTAAATCAACGTCAGATTCGGTAAAAAATGCCCAAAGTAAAAAACTGGATAAAAATGTTTACACTAAATATGTATATACAGATTCTGACGGCGGAAGTGTAACAATACAAAACAGTTTTCCAAAAGGCGGAATAAGATATACAGATTCTAAAGGCGATGTATATGTTTACGCTGTATTTTGGACCCAAATAAGCAATCAAACTGATAATCCTCTTGAACTGAATATTGACTTTCCTCCAGATTCATTTGAGATTCCGACATTTCCGGGTAAATACTTTAAAGTATTGATTCCTAAAGATAAGATGACGCTTGAAAAAGTGCCTTTGTATAATTATGGTTTGACAGATTTAAATACTTTTTTTGATAAAAATATTGATAAATCGTCTTCGCTGAAAAAAACTATTAACCCAAAAGAATCGAGTGCTTTTTATGTCGTAACGCTCCGCTTGTTTAAAGGAGTTGGTGGTGTTTTGCGAACAGAACTTAGCCTAAAAGGGCAAAATCTTTATTATAAAATAAACGATAAAGAAATTCAGTGCGGAATTATTAATTTAAAAAATTTAATATTAGAAAAATAAATATACAGTATTACAGAAAATAAAAAAGAGACGAATAAAGTCTCTTTTTTGAATTAATATATCTTGTATAAAAGCTTATTTATCTTTTAATAATTTCTCTAAAGCTTTAATATGCTCCTCTTTAGATTTTAAAAGTTCAAGATTTAATCTTTTAATTTCTTCTAAAGCTTCGATCCATTTATCTACTGGATTTATATTGAAATTTGGATAATAATTATATCCATTAGAATGATCATTAAAAGTATTAGAAATGATATTTATTGCTTGTTCTTCGTCAAAGTTCTGAAACGCTTCAACAGGAATTCTCAACGCGCCCGAAATTTGTTTCAACAGATTATCTTCAATAACATCTTTCTGCTCGAGCATAGAAATTTTCTTTTGATTCCAGTCATTTCCCAAATCAAAAGCCAATCCTTCTTGTTTGATGCCAAGCATTTCTCTAAAACGTTTTACGTTTCTTCCTTGATGTATTTTTTGTTCCATAATGAGTATCAATTTTCCGAAGGCTTAAATATAAAGCCATTTAGGTTAAAATTTTGAATTTCAAAGATAAATAAATATCCCGTAAATTATCTATTTGTCAGATATTATACTAATTCTATCTATGTCTTACTCCAATGTTTTCTTATGTAATCATAAATACTAAAATAGTAAATCTAGTTAAGAGCTAGTTCTCTTTATGATATTTCAGAATTTATATCCTTTGCATTAGGAAGCTCAGGAATAAATTCTATTCTTAAAATGGTTCCATTATTATTCTCCAAAGAAAATTTTCCTTCCAAATCATCAGTAAGCCCTTTTATTAAACTCATTCCAAATGAGCCTGGCTTAACCTTATTAAAATCAATATCAATACCAATTCCGTTATCTGAAATAGTGAGTAAATATTTATCATTTGATGCTTCTAAAGAAACATAAATAAAGCCTGTGATATCATCTGGAAATGCATATTTAATTGAGTTTGTAACAGCTTCATTTATAATAAGTCCCAGAGGTACAGCCTGAGATACATGTAGTTCTATAGGATCGACTTTTACTTCAAAACGTATTCGCTGTCCGAGTAAAAAAGATTCTTTTAAATAAGCAACCAGCTCTTTTATGTAATTGGGCATATTTATAGTCGCAATACTTTCTGTGCCATAAAGTTTTTGATGAATTAAAGATATTGAATGTATTCTATGCTGGCTGTTTCTAATCGCTGAAAGTGCTTTTTCATTATCCAGGTAGGCAGACTGCGAATTTAGAAGTCCTACCACCATATGAAGATTATTTTTTGTTCTATGGTGAATTTCACGCACAAGCCATTCTTTTTCGATCAACATACTTTGAAGTGTTGTGTTTTTTTGGTTGATTTCTTCTTGTTGTACTTCCAAAATCCTGTTTGTTTTCTTCTTGAACTTATAACTCTTGTAAAGTAAACCAAGAATTATGATCAAAAGTATCATAAAAGTGATCATGGAATTTCGTAGAAAAGTAGCCGTTTTAAGTTCGTTTTGCTGAAGTAGAGCCTTATTCTTAAGAATGATAATGTCCTTGTTTTTCTTTTCTGTATCATACAGTACATTCAATCTTAAGCTAACGCTAGAAACAAAATCGTCGTCTTCAAGATTTGCTGCCTTGTATAAAACAACAGCTTTTTGTAATGAAGTCATAGCTTTTGGAAAGTCTTTGTAACGATAATATAATTCGCCAATCTCTCTATAACAATCGCTACATCTTTTATTGTTTCCGGACAGTTTGAATAAGGCTGCAGCATTACGAATCGGAATAAACTTTTCTGCCATTGGTGCATCAATACGCATTTTGGCAGACCAAACCATTACCCATGCTTCTGCCAGATCATCTTTCTGATTTGTTTTGGATAACATAGCAATTGCATTTCTTGCATATCTTTCTATCATTGCATTGTTATTACTTAACTGATAAAGCATTGAAAGTTGCAAATAACATTTGCCAATATATATATCAGAATGTAATGATTGGCTTAGATTAAGTGCTTGATTAACATGGTAAAATGCCTTTTCTAATCCTTTTGGCATATAATAATAAGTTTCATACATGTCACTTAATTCTAGTAGAGCCTTGATTTTATCGACGCCTCGTAATCCATTTAAAGACCATTCTTTTTTTTTGAAATCCACTGCCCTATAATTGGGTATCTGAGAATTTATACTAAAAGAATTGCCTAATATTAGCATGATAATAATAAAGTAGTTTTTACAGCTACATGGTTTCATCGATCAATTATAAAAGTTAAAATACGGATAACAAAGTTATTATAAATTGATTATAATATTAGAAATTCTATTTTTAAGGCTTACGATAGTAAAGTATTTTGTCTCTTGCTCTTGAAAACTTTGAATCAATAATCTTATATAAGATGGGAACTGTCATTTTTGAATCAAAAAAACTTCAAAATCAGATTAATTTATAGATTTCTAAATTATCGTATTCCTTACAAAACTATTTGCGAACTTTTTTCTGAAGGATTTGAAGAAAACGCTAAGTAAAATAGTCTGTATTTGCATTATTTTAACCTCAGAATTTAAATAGAGATATTTCTTATATTAGCACAAAAGGAAATCTAATTCATGACACAAAGCTCATGTAGTTTTCAAGTGTTGCAGCGATTTTAAAACAATATAAAAAAATGGGAGTTGATTTAAGAATTATATTTGGACATAATCTAACATCAAAAGAGATTATCGAATTTCCTTATTCGTTGAGTAAATCCAAAGAACTTAAAGATGTTTATATCGAAGAAATTCAAAGCAAAATAGATCATGATAGTACTATTGAACGTGTATTATCAAGTCTTGAGAAAGAATATAAGTGGGAAAATATTACGGAAAACGATCTCTTAGATTCCTGGGAAAATAACGAAAACCCGGAATTAGTTGATGAAAATGGCTTTATGGCGCATTCCTTAAGTACTTATTTTGGACTATTATATTTCAATAGACGAACTGTTGAAATTTTATATTTACCGGAACACAAATACGCAAACTTGCACTATGAGTCGCACAGGAAATTTATATTTAATTTTAGTAAAGCATTTGCTAAGTTTTTAGGATCTGAAAAGATTGTTTATTTTTCTGACACTTTTGAAACTCAAATTATTGAAGATTGGGCTCAAGAAGGAATAACAATCGAGTCAATAATAGATTTAGCGATAGCTAAATTTGGTAAACCTTCAGAAATATTAGAAAAAGCAATAGAAAACAGATTTATAATTGGCGATGTAACAAATCCTTATTTGGAAACCTTTAAAAGATAACAGTGAAGCAGACATTTTGTATGTTTTTATTGATTTTAATACTTCTTGGTTGTAATCGAAATAGTAAAAAGAAAGTCTACCACGCTCCTATTTCTGCTAATAAAGACACGATTATTAAACTTAGTAAATTGCAAAAACTATTTGTAATTGGTGATTTTGATGGAAACGGAAAGCAAGACACGCTTTTTCAGCATAATTTTTCAAAAAAAACGCAAACTGAAATCGAGAAATCTCCTGATGTTTTTCAAAATGATTGGGATAATGTAGTAAAATGGTTTTACAATCAGGATTCGGATTTATACTTGACCACAAATCAAAATAATAGCGATACTTTGCATCTTGGCGAAGCGCAAGGACTTTATTGCTTAATTAATATTGGAGATAATAATGGCGATAATAAAGACGAAATCGCATTAGTAATTGATAAATTAGACTTTAGCAGAGTCAACAATTGTGAAATATATTCTCTTTGTAATGAAAAATGGACAGAATTAAAGCATTTTGGAATTCACGAAGGTTCGTTTGATTTTAATACCGAAAAAGTACCTGTTTTTAGCAAAATAACAGATTTCCTTGAAAACCAAAATGGCAAATGGGTTTATCGAGACTATTTACAAGACACTTATGAAAACGAAGAACAAGTTGGAAAGATGAAAAGACTAAAACTTGAGAAATGTAATTAATGTTCGTATGTGTCTTAAAAAGGTCAATAAATTAGAGTAAAATATTTTTTATATTAGCTAAATAAAAATCAAAAACTTGCAAACCTTCCCCATTTTAATCACTGATAGATTTACGCTTCGGAAACTTTCAAAAAATGATTCCGCGGAAATATTACAATTACGTTCTAACAAAGAAATAAATAAATTCCTTGGCAGAAAACCCAGCAAAACACTAGAAGATGCCTTAAATTTCATTAACAATATAATTGAAAATGAAAATGATGAACTTTTTTATTGGGCAATTACAAAGACTGGCAAGGATAAACTAATTGGTACAATTTGTCTCTTTGACTTTGCAGAAGATTCAAAGAAATGTGAAATTGGATATGAACTTCTTATCGAATATCATGACCAAGGAGTTATGATTGAAGCAGCGAGAAAAGTCATCGATTATGCCAGTAAAACACATGGAATAAAGATAATAGATGCACAAACGCATAAAGACAATCAAAGTTCAACTAAACTTCTTCAGAAATTAAATTTTGAAATAATGGAGGATATAGTCGAAAACAATCCAAATCTTATTTTATTTAGGTTGACGATTTAGTGTTATTAAAGCTCTACTTTAAGAAGGTTTTGGTGAAATATAAACATAAAAAAAACTCCTTAATTTCTTAAGGAGTTTTTTGTGGGCGATGAGGGGTTCGAACCCCCGACCCCCTCGGTGTAAACGAGGTGCTCTGAACCAGCTGAGCTAATCGCCCTATTTTATTAGGCTGCTATCATTTTGTGATTGCGAGTGCAAATATACAGCTAGATTTTGTATTTGCAAGTGTTTTTAGAAAAAAAATGAAATAATTATTCATAATCGCATTTACCAGCGTTGTGTGGCGCTTTTCATGCATTGCAAGTTTAATTTGTATCCTATTAAACTCAATATTCTAAAACTATTTTTTTACTTTTAAACGTTTTTTGGTAACTATCGGGATGGAAAATTATCTAATTTAAGATGAAGAAAAAATATATAAAATTTATAGTGCCTGATGATCCGAAAGATTTGTCTATGTATGATTTTTTGAAGTATTTAAATGAAAATTATATGCAACATGAAGCTTCTTTCCCTGAAGTTTCTGAATGGTTAATAGAATTTTCTGAGTTGGGTTTGCCTCTGCGTGAAATTGTTTTTTTTAAAGGTGAAGCAATTTTGAAAGCTCCTTACAATAATACTCCCGCATTTTGGTCAAAAACACAGCTTAAAGAAAATTACTTGAAAATGTTTTTTAATACTTCAGTAATGTCTGAAACGTTTTTTCAAGAAAGCTGGGAAAGTGTGCAAAGGATAATTCCTGACTTTCAAATTGAAGTTAAAAATTTTAGATATATTCTTAATATGGATGATGAAGATAATTATAGTTATTTAAAAACGATTATCAGATTTAAAAATAAAAGGAGGATATTAAGAATATATTTTTCAGATGAAAATGAAGAAAACACAATTAGTGAGTATAATTTTTTTAGTTATACTGAACTAAGAATACGTGGGGAATTGAATAATTATGGCATTGATGAAGATTTGTATCTGCTTAAATCAGAGCTTTTGAATAATGTTTAAAGAAGATAACAAAGAACCTAATCTTGCTTTCGCTAAATAAAATGTAAACTATAAAATCCATAAAATGTATATAAAGCAAAAAACTCCAAAATCTAATGACTTTGGAGTTTTTGGAATTTTGTGTTCCTTAAGAACCTTTTTTTACAAGATTTAAAGAAATTAAAAGTTAAATAAAGTACATGTTTTAGTTGTATAAATTCCATAATTTTGGATAGGTTGTGGGTAAATCTTCTTCTTTCCAATCAACTCCTTTTGTTGGCGGTGCTCCAAAATCATAATCTAAGCCTTTTTTGATTGCAACAATCCTAGGGAAGCTTTCATCTTCTTCTTTTTTACTTGTTTTTATTTTATATGCATTTGTTGCAACATACATTAATCCTTCAAAAAATGATTCCTCATCTTGACTGATATTTTCTGATAAAAAATCGGGGTTTTTCAGAGTTTCCGTATAAATTTTTTGTCCTTTTCCAATTAACCAACAACGAAAATAGAGATAGCTATCATCAGATACATAATCCACAATAATTTTTTGTGCTGCCTCAATTTTAAAATCATCTGCTTGAATAATTAATTGTCTTAAAATTATTTCAAATTCAATAATTTGTTCAGGGGTGTACGTTGATAATTTTCCAATAATAATTTTTTCTTGTTCTAATTTATCGTCATTAGATCTTGCAATTGAATATTCTATTATTTTCCAAAATTCAGCCTTATCCATTTTGTTGCTTTTTACAAATCCTTTCATTTCAGATTTAGATATTTTTTCGGAATTATTTTTTTTTGATTGTCCACATGACACAATTGTCAATATTAAAAACAGTATAAATTTATATTTTTTCATTCTTTTTTATCAAAATTATTAAACGAAGAGTTATTATAAAATGCGAATGTTTAGATTTCGTACTTAAGTTATAAATTTTTAATATTAACAAAGTATAAACATAAAAAAAACTCCTTAATTTCTTAAGGAGTTTCTTGGTGGGCGATGAGGGGTTCGAACCCCCGACCCCCTCGGTGTAAACGAGGTGCTCTGAACCAGCTGAGCTAATCGCCCTATTTTACTAGGTTGCTATCGTTTGTGATTGCGAGTGCAAATGTACACCTAGATTTCGTATTTGCAAGCATATTTTAGAAAAAAATGAAATACTTTTTGCAGATATTTTTTAGTAAACTCTTTTCCAGCTTCTTAAAAGTAAAGAAAAATTTAAAATTTATTTACTTTTAGTTAAAAACAGGAATACGAAAGCCTAATTCATAATATTCTTTTGTAATCATTTGCTATAGTCATACATTTGCATATCTTAATTGTATACTCAAATGGCAAGATTTCAAGAAAATGATTTACCTAAGGCTAAATTAGACTCTAATTCACTTCAAAAAGCTTTCAGAATTTTTAAATACGGCAAAGGTCATAAATGGAAATTTTTCCTGGGTTTGATCTTCTTATTATTAACGAGCGCCACTGCCCTCGCCTTTCCTAAATTAATGGGAATGTTGGTTGATTGTGTTACCAACAAAAATCTTAACAGAGCAAACGAAATCGCTGTTGGATTAATGGTGATTCTTACGCTTCAAGCGGTTTTCTCTTTTTTCAGAATTTCTCTTTTTGTAAATTTTACTGAGAATTCGTTATCTAATATTCGTTTTGCATTATATGAAAATCTGGTAAAACTACCAATGTCTTTTTACTCTCAAAAACGTGTTGGAGAATTAAATAGTAGAATCAGCGCTGATATTTCGCAATTGCAAGACACTTTTACGACTACAATTGCAGAGTTTTTACGTCAATTAATCCTGATTATTGGAGGATTTGTTATTCTGGGAAGTATTAGTCCAAAATTGACTTTAATGATGTTGGCAATTGTTCCAATAGTTGCTGTTGCTGCTGTTATTTTTGGAAGATTTATTCGTAAATACGGAAAGAAAACACAAGATAAAGTAGCCGAAAGTCAAGTTATTGTTGAAGAAACACTTCAGGGAATTAGTAACGTAAAAGCTTTCGCTAATGAATGGTACGAAATTCAGCGTTATAAAAACAAAATAAAAGAAATTGTAAAAATCGCGATCAAAGGTGGTCAATACCGTGGTTATTTTGCTTCGTTTATCATTTTATGTCTTTTTGGTTGTGTTGTTGCAGTAGTTTGGTACGGAATTACATTGACTATAAAAGGTGAAGTTGAAGGCGTTGGAGATTTAATTTCATTCGTACTTTATACAACATTTATTGGAGCATCTTTTGGTGGAATTGCCGAGATGTACGCTCAAATTCAGAAAGCAGTTGGAGCAACAGAACGTGTTTTTGAATTATTAGAAGAAACACCGGAAGCAATCAATGCAAATCCAAAAACATCTCCTATTGAGAAAATAAAAGGTATTGTTTCTTTCAAGAATGTAGCATTTAGTTATCCTTCAAGAAAAGAAGTTCAGGTTTTGAAAGACGTAAATTTCTCTGCAGAATTTGGACAAAAGATTGCGATTGTTGGCCCAAGTGGAGCCGGAAAATCTACAATTTCTTCGCTTTTATTACGCTTTTACGATATCACTTCAGGAGAAATTCTTGTTGATGGAAAAAATATCTACGATTATGATTTAGAAAATCTTCGTGGAAACATGAGTATTGTGCCTCAGGATGTTATTTTATTTGGAGGAACGATCAAAGAAAATATTGCATACGGAAAACCTGATGCAACAAATGAAGAAATTATGCTGGCTGCGAAACAAGCAAATGCTTTGAACTTTGTAGAAGGATTTCCGGAGAAATTTGAGACTTTGGTTGGAGAACGTGGCGTAAAATTATCTGGAGGACAACGTCAGCGTATTGCGATTGCAAGAGCATTGCTTAAAAATCCAAGTATTTTGATTCTGGATGAAGCAACTTCTTCATTAGACAGTGAAAGCGAGAAACTGGTTCAGGAAGCTTTAGAAGTATTAATGGAAGGAAGAACAAGTATCATTATTGCACACCGTCTTTCGACTATTAGAAACGCTGATAAAATTTTAGTTCTCGATAACGGAATAATAACTGAAGAAGGAACACATCAGGAATTAATAAATCTTGAAAACGGGATTTATAAAAACTTAAGCAATTTACAGTTTAGTAATTCTTAATTAAATTTCAATTTTAGAAATTTCAAATTCCAATAAAAAAGGCCTGAAATAGTTAAAACTATTTCAGGCTTTTTTTTGTCATTTCGAGCAAAGGGAGAAATCACACACGGAATTTGATAAAGATTGGCGATTCTGGGTACGGAGTTTCTAGTGTGATTTCTCCTTCCTCGAAATGACAAACTGGACGAAAATATAGTTATGAAAATGATTAGCTCCCGAAAAAAAGGTTTTATCATATAAATCAAAATGAAAAACTATTGCGATCATCTATTACGACATCAAACCCGACAGGTTTTAAAAACCTGTCGGGTTTAAATAATAGTAATGCATAAAAAAAGCTCCAATATAGAATTGGAGCTTTATATAAACTGAAACTGAAAATTATTTCCCTTTTCTACGTTTGCGTTCTGCTTTAATCATAGACAATTCGCGACTTGTTTGACCGGCAACCGAAGTATTTTCTTCAGCACGACGAATCAAGTACGGCATAACGTCTTTTACAGGTCCAAATGGAAGATATTTAGCAACATTATAACCGTTTTCGGCTAAATTATAGCTAATATTATCGCTCATTCCGTATAATTGTCCAAACCAAATTTTATTATCGTTTTTGGCAATTCCTTTTTCCTGCATCATTTCCATCAATTTATAAGAACTCAATTCGTTGTGAGTTCCTGCAAAAATTGACATAATATCTAAATGCTCTAACATATAATGTACAGCAGCATCATAATTAACATCTGTAGCTTCTTTAGAAACACAAATTGGCGAAACATAATTTTTCTCTTCCGCTCTTTTGTTTTCTTTTTCCATGTAAGCGCCACGAACTAATTTCATTCCGATAAAGAATCCTTCGTTTTTGGCAACTTCATGTAATTTTTTCAAATAATCTAAACGATCCCAACGGTACATTTGTAAAGTATTGAAAACAATTGCTTTCTCTTTATTGTACTTACGCATCATATCTGTAACCAGATCATCAGCAGCATCTTGCATCCAGCTTTCTTCACCATCAATCAATAAAGCAACATCTTTTCTGTGCGCTTCACCACAAACATGATCAAAACGGGCTACTACTCTATCCCACTCAGCTTGTTCTGCCGGAGTTAACGTTTGTTTTTCTCCTAATTTTTCATACAATTCAAAACGACCAAAACCTGTTGGCTTAAAAACAGCAAACGGAATCGCTAAACGTTCTTTAGCAAATTCAATGGTTTTTAAAGTCATTTCTAAGGCAGCATCAAATTGCTCTTCCTCTTCTTTTCCTTCAACTGAATAATCTAAAACAGATGAAACACCTTTTGTAAACATTTTGTCTACCACTGTAATACAATCGTCTTCGTTTACACCACCACAAAAATGGTCAAAAACAGTTGCACGAATTAATCCTTCTACCGGAAGATTTGCTTTAATAGCAAAATTGGTAACAGCAGTTCCTATCCTCACTAAGGGTTGACTGTCGATCATTTTAAAAAGAAAATAAGCTCTATCAAGTTCCGTATCGCTTTTTAGTGAAAATGCAACTTGAGTGTTATCGAATATTTTTTCCATTTTAGGTTATTTTTTGTGCAAATATAGACAGAGTTTTGAACATTATTTAGTTAAACAGGGCATATTTTACGTTCAATACTGTTAAAAAGCAAAATTTAGCTTTAACATAAAACCGCTAAGTTGTTATCGTTTTCTTCCTTATTTATAAATTATTTGGATTGTATTAAAAGTCAAACTTGAGTTATCTTATAAATTGTCTTTAATAATTATGTATAAGCGTTTTTCTTTGATCTTGACAGTGATTTTTCGATAATAAAGTATAACTTTAAGCTAATTAAAGATTTAGCTTTTTTTGGAGTAATAAAATTTTAAGTAAAAATGAAATTTCCTTATTTAATGTCATTTTATTTAAGCTGTTTTTAAAACAAATTAGAGCTAAAGATTGAATATTATTTCCTTAAAAATGCCTTATTTTGCGGTTTCAATATAACTACACATCTATGCAATCTATTCAAGCCAATAATTATCTCGTACATTTTAACCAAAATGCATACGAAGCCCTAAATAATCATTTAAAGGAAACTAAATACTCTAATTTGTTTATTATAGTTGATAATGAGACAAATGAATATTGCTTACCTAAATTTTTACCACTTCTTGAAACTGATTTAACAATCGAAATTATTGAATTTGAATCTGGTGAAGCCAATAAAAATATTGAAACTTGTATTGAAATCTGGAATGTTTTAACTGAACTTGGAGCTGATAGAAAATCACTTGTAATTAATCTTGGCGGCGGTGTTGTTACAGATTTAGGTGGTTTTGTGGCTTCTACTTTTAAACGTGGAGTTGATTTTATAAATATTCCAACTACTTTATTATCTATGGTTGATGCTTCTGTTGGCGGAAAAACAGGAGTTGACCTAGGAAATCTTAAAAACCAAATTGGCGTAATTAACGTACCTCAAATGGTATTAATTGATACGCAATATCTTGATACTTTATCGCAAAGCGAAATGCGTTCTGGTCTTGCAGAAATGCTAAAACATGGTTTAATCTATGATGCAGCTTATTGGAGGCAGTTTTTAGACTTGAAAGCGATTGATTTTGCTGATTTTGACGCATTGATTTATCGTTCTGTCGAAATTAAAAATGATATTGTAATTCAGGATCCAACAGAAAAAAACATTCGTAAAGCTTTAAATTTCGGACATACATTAGGGCACGCAATCGAAAGTTACTTTCTGGAAAGCGAAACTAAAACAACATTATTGCATGGTGAAGCTATTGCAATTGGAATGATATTAGAAAGTTATATTTCGTTACACAAAGGTTTAATTACGGCCGAAGAATACGCTGAAATTAAAACTGCCATAAAAGGGATTTATGATGATGTAAAAGTGGAAGAAAATGACATCGATCCGATTCTTGAATTGCTAATTCACGACAAAAAAAATGAGTACGGTTTAATTCAATTTGCATTAATTGAAGGAATCGGAAAAATAAAAATTAATCAATCCGTTGAAAATAAATTGATTCTAGACGCGTTTCAGGATTATAAATCTTAAACTTTTTTTAATAAAAAGCTTTGCTTTGGGTATATTTTATTTTTTACATTTGCCACGATGAAAACAAACAAGAAACAACAACAATTTAGCTCTTATAGAAACCGGCTCAACAGTTCCTTACTAAGGATGTTGAATCGTTTTTATAATAGTAAAAGTCCGTTTTGTTTTGATGTTTTCCTTTGCTCGAAAGCAGAACATGAAAAACTGCAAATAGTATTTGCAAATATTAGGGTTTGAATTTAAGATTTAGCACAGTTTCCTAAATTAAAAATCACAATCTATAATATTTAAAAATAAATGAATACAAAATATTCTGATCTAATTAATCAAACTTACTATTTCCCACAAGAGGAATTCAAATTAAATAAAGACAACTTACAATTTCACAACATCGATTTGATGAAATTAGTTGAACAATATGGTACACCATTAAAATTTACATATTTACCGCAGATTTCTGAGAATATTAATAAGGCAAAAGCTTGGTTCAGAAAATCAATGGAAAAGAATAAATACGATGCAAAATACTTCTATTGTTATTGTACAAAAAGCTCTCATTTTGAATATATTATGAATGAAGCTTTCAAGAATAACATTCACATAGAAACGTCTTCAGCATTTGACGTTAATATTGTAGAGAATTTGCTTGAAAATGGTAAAATCAACAAAAGTACTTATGTAATTTGTAATGGTTTTAAAAGAGACGAATACATTAGTAATATTGCACGATTAATCAATAGCGGACATAAAAACACTATTCCGATTATTGATAATTATGAAGAATTAGATTTGCTTCAGGCTGAAATTAAAGGGAAATTCAAGATTGGAATCCGTATTGCAGCTGAGGAAGAGCCTAAATTTGAGTTTTATACTTCAAGATTAGGAATTGGATATAAAAACATAGTTTCGTTTTATAAAAAACAAATTCAGGAAAATGACAAATTAGAGCTTAAAATGCTTCACTTTTTCATTAATACCGGAATAAACGATACATCATATTACTGGAATGAGTTAGTAAAATGTATTAAAGTATACATTGCACTTAAAAAGGAATGCCCTACTCTTGATGGTTTGAACATTGGAGGTGGTTTTCCGATTAAAAACTCACTTGCATTCGAATATGATTACCAATATATGATTGATGAAATCATCAATCAGATTAAAATTGCATGCGATGAAGCTGAAGTTGACGTTCCAAACATTTTTACAGAATTTGGATCATTTACAGTAGGTGAAAGCGGTGGCGCAATCTATCAGATTTTGTATCAAAAACAACAAAATGATAGAGAAAAATGGAACATGATTGATTCATCATTCATTACCACTTTGCCGGATACTTGGGCTATAAATAAACGTTTTATTATGTTGGCGGTAAACCGTTGGAATGATACATACGAGCGGGTTTTATTAGGAGGATTGACTTGTGATAGTGACGATTATTACAACTCAGAACAAAATATGAACGCCATTTATTTGCCTAAATACAGCAAAGAAAAACCATTATATATCGGTTTCTTTAATACTGGTGCGTATCAGGAAACTATTGGAGGATATGGTGGTTTACATCACTGTTTGATTCCGCAACCTAAACATATTTTAATCGATCGTGATGAAAATGGCATTTTAGCGACTGAAGTTTTCTCAGAACAACAAACTTCTGACGACGTATTGAAAATTTTAGGTTACAGAAAAAAAGCATAAAAAAAAACTTGCAAATTAAATGTTAATAAAATTAAAATTATTAATTTGCAGTATCATGTAAAAGGTCAAACTTTTAATTCAAAAAAAGAAAAACAAAAAACAAAACAAATGAAAGGACCAATCAGTCAGTTTATTGAAAAACATTATTTACACTTTAACTCTGCTTCTTTAGTTGATGCTGCAAAAGCATACGAACAACAATTGGCAAATGGTGCAAAAATGATGGTAAGTATGGCTGGCGCTATGAGTACAGCAGAAATTGGTAAAATTTTTGCCGAAATTATCAGACAAGATAAAGTTCAGATTATTTCATGTACTGGAGCCAATCTAGAAGAAGACATCATGAATTTAGTGGCACACTCTCACTACGAAAGAGTACCAAACTATCGTGATTTGACACCAGAAGACGAGTGGGCTTTACTTGAAAGAGGATTAAATCGTGTTACTGACACTTGTATTCCTGAGCATGAAGCTTTCCGTCGTTTACAAAAACACATTTACAAAATCTGGAAAGATGCAGATGATAAAGGTGAGCGTTATTTCCCACATGAATTCATGTATAAAATGCTATTATCTGGCGTTTTAGAAGAATATTACGAAATAGATCTAAAAGATAGCTGGATGTATGCTGCAGCAGAGAAAAATTTACCTATTATTGTTCCGGGATGGGAAGATAGTACAATGGGAAATATCTTTGCTTCATACGTAATCAAAGGAGAATTAAAAGCTTCTACCATGAAATCAGGAATTGAATATATGACATTCCTTGCAGATTGGTATCCAAAAAATAGCACTAACGGAATTGGATTTTTCCAAATTGGTGGTGGTATTGCAGGAGATTTTCCTATTTGTGTGGTACCAATGTTGTATCAGGATATGGAAATGCATGATATTCCGTTTTGGAGTTATTTCTGCCAGATTTCAGATTCAACAACTAGTTACGGATCATATTCCGGAGCAGTTCCAAACGAGAAAATCACTTGGGGTAAATTAGATATTAAAACCCCTAAATTTATTATTGAGTCGGATGCTACAATTGTTGCACCGTTAATTTTTGCTTATTTATTAGATTTATAGGATATTTATGAAAAGAGTTATAGTAGACTACGCTAAACTTACCAACGAAATTTTGAACCTTTTAGTTGAGAAATTTCCTGATGGTTATGATGATTCGGATGTAATCCGTTTTAGAAATGCTAAAAACGAATTGATCGAAGCTGTTGAAGTTCGTACTGAAGACACTATTTATTTAGTAAAAATTAGTACTAAACTTGCTGACAGAATTGAGAACTACGATGAAGATGACGACATCGATCTTGATGTGGACACAATCGAACCAGTAAAAGGTCTTGATCTTGATGATGATAGCGATGAAGATGACGACGATGATGCAATAGACAAACCGGATACTGATGGCGGAGACGATGATGATGACGATGACAAAGATCCGGATGATATCGCTGACGAAGATGATGATGAAGACGACGAAGATTAATTTATATCTTTCAAAATAAATTAAAGGAACTCAATTTGAGTTCCTTTTTTTATGTAATTAATAATTGAGGGTAAGATATTTAATTTATAAGAAAATTAGTATATTTAATATTTTTACAGCACTTAAAACAATGATAAAAATATCTGCCAAATGAATTCAGAAATATTACACGCCAAACTAAAAGAGAATTTTGGTTTTGAAAAATTCAGGCCAAATCAGGAAACAATCATAAATACAATTCTTTCTGGTCAGGATACTTTGGCGATTATGCCAACTGGTGGCGGGAAATCAATTTGTTTTCAATTACCGGCTTTAGTATTACCAGGAATTACAATAGTTATATCTCCATTAATTGCCTTGATGAAAGATCAGGTCGATAGTTTAAAAACCAATGGAATCAATGCTTGTTACATAAATAGTAGTCAATCAAGTGAAGAACAGCAGTTTTATATTGACAATTTAAAGTCTAATAAATTCAAACTTGTTTATATAGCACCGGAAAGTTTATCTTATCTTGATGTAGTATTTAATGAGTTGACAATCAGTTTGATTGCAATTGACGAAGCGCATTGTATTTCGTCTTGGGGACATGATTTTCGTCCGGCGTATACAAATTTAGGATATCTAAAAAGCCGCTTCCCTTCTACTCCAGTTCTAGCTTTGACCGCAACTGCTGATAAAGCAACGCGTACAGATATTACAAAACAATTAAAATTAAGAAATCCAAAAACCTTTGTAGCTTCTTTTGATCGAAAAAATTTAAGTTTAGAAGTTCGTCCGGCATTAGATCGAGTAAAACAAATCATTGATTTTGTCGAAAAGAAACCTAATGAATCGGGAATTATCTATTGTTTAAGCAGAAAAACTACTGAAGAACTTGCTGAGAAACTTAAAAAAAGTGGTGTAAAAGCCAAAGCATATCACGCCGGTTTAGAAAATAAACTTCGTGCAAAAACTCAGGATGAATTTATTAATGATGATTGTCAGGTAGTTTGCGCTACAATTGCTTTCGGAATGGGAATTGATAAATCGAATGTTCGATGGGTAATTCACTATAATTTACCTAAAAATATAGAAGGTTATTATCAGGAAATTGGTCGTGCAGGTCGTGATGGTTTAGCAGCCGAAACTGTTTTATTCGAAAGTTACGCTGATGTAATTCAGCTTCAGAAATTTGCCTCAGAAGGATTGAACTCAGATGTACAGTTAGCAAAATTAGAAAGAATGAAACAATATGCGGATGCATTAAGCTGCCGCAGAAAAATTCTACTTTCTTATTTCGGAGAATTGGTTAATGAGAATTGCGGAAACTGCGATATTTGCAAAAATCCTCCAAAATTTTTCGATGGTACGATTCTCGCGCAAAAAGCATTGTCAGCAATTAGCCGTTTACAGGAATCTGAGCCTTTGGCTGTAATTGTGGATTTTTTAAGAGGCTCGAGAAACGCGTATATCTACGAAAAAAATTATCAAGACCTAAAAACGTATGGAATTGGCGATGACATTTCATGGTACGATTGGAATCAATATCTAATTCAGCTAATAAATCTTGGATACTGCGAAATTGCGTTTCATCAACACAATAAAATTTTGCTAACTCCTTTTGCAAAGAAAGTTTTGTTTGAAGGTGAAAAAGTAAAACTGACAACCGTTGTTAAAAAAGTAATAGACAAAAACGAAATCAAAGAAGCGAAACCTAAAGCTGCTAAAAATTCTCTTTTTGAAATACTTCGAAAATTACGCTATGAAATTTCTAAAGACGAAGAAGTTCCAGCATATGTAATTTTTAGTGATGCCGCTTTAAGGCAAATGGAAACATTGCGACCAACGAGCGATGAAGAATTTCTTGCCATTGATGGTGTTGGAAAAGCTAAACTTGAAAAATATGGTCAGGAGTTTATAGATGCTATTACTTATTATGAAAAAGTAAAAAAAGAAAAAGCAAAAGTTAAAAAAGAAAGCAACACTTATAAAACAACTTTAGCATTTTTTAAAGAAGGAAATAGTATTGAAGAGATTGCCGGAAAAAGAAATTTAGGACAATCAACAATTGTTTCTCATTTAGCAAAATTATATGTAGATGGCGAAGATTTAGATTTAAGCCAATTTGTTACGAATACCGAAGTTAAACAATTGCACAAAGCTCAAGTAGAACTTGAATATCCAACGGCTTTAAAACCTTATTATGATCATTTTGAAGAAAAATTGTCTTATGATAAGATTCGTTTTGGATTAGCTTTTATTGAAAGATACAAAAATGACGATGAAAAACTAAAAATTAAAGCTTATTCAGTGGATGAGAAAAGATTAGAAAATCCTGAAGCCTATAAAAAATGGAGTTCAGAGGAAGATTCAGATCTTGTTCATAATTTTTATCAAGGAAAGAAAGTGAAAGAAATAGCGCTTTTGTTAGGAAGAAATGAAGGCGCAATAAACTCCAGATTGAAAAAATTAGAATTGAAAAAATAATTTTCTCGGTTTTTTTTGTCATTTCGACGAAAGGAGAAATCATACTAGTAATTCGACAAAGATTGACATCTTTAGGAGCGGAGTTCCTTGTGTGATTTCTCCTTTCGTCGAAATGACAAGATTATAAACAAAAAATCCTGTGAAATTTACTTCACAGGATTTTTTTATGTCTATAAGAAAACTATAAATATCTTTCTTTAAAAACTTTTTGGTGATGCTTTTGATGTCCAATTATTACAAAACCCAAAGCGCGAACAGAAATTTGATTGTTTGATGCTGTTCCAATTCTTTTTAGTTGTTCTTCAGATAAACTTTTGAAGAATAACAAATTAGAATGCCTTAAAGCTGATAATTCAGTCAATAAACTTTGAATGCTTCTGCTTCCTGAATCTGTACTATTTGCATAATCATCTTCTTCAAAACTTGGTAAAGGAGTTTTATCGTTTCTTGAAAATCGTAAAGCA
Source organism: uncultured Flavobacterium sp. (assembly GCF_951805225.1). Lineage (NCBI taxonomy): Bacteria > Pseudomonadati > Bacteroidota > Flavobacteriia > Flavobacteriales > Flavobacteriaceae > Flavobacterium > uncultured Flavobacterium sp. Next base: position 1,451,126 of record NZ_OX638201.1, read on the forward strand.
CGATAAGCAAAAATTCGTTCGCAATCCATTATGTGTTGGATAATATCTTTGATTGTCCATTTTCCTTCAGCATAACGATAATCAAATTTATCCATTGGAATATTTTGAACAAATTTTATAAAATCATGCAAAGAGATTTCTAATTCTTCAAACAAATTTACATTTCCGGCTTCTTTAATATAATTAGCAAATCCGCCTGAATACTCATTTTCTGTTAATTGATCTCTATTCATTTTTTACCAATTTTTATATTATAATTTTATTATGCTGAGTTTCTACTTGCGTTTGTATTTCCGAAAAGAGATCTTGTAACGATTTTTTCATATACTTTGATTAGATCTTCATTTGGACTATTTTCTTTGTTTAACTCATTAATTCTTAACAAAGCAAATTGTTGTATTGTTAAGAGTGGCAATACAATACGCTCTCTTACTTGAATTGATGCTATACCATCAGGATAATTTTCCATCAAAGTTTTATGTCCTGCAATTTTCAATAAAAGACGCTTTGTTTCTTGAAATTCATCAAAAATAATTTGCCAGAATTCACCAAACTCAGGATCGTTTCTCATGTAAGCTGTTAATGGTAAAAATGATTTGGCCAATGACATCATACTATTTTCAAGCAGCGTTTTAAAGAATAATGAATTATGATATAAATCGTGTACTTTATCCCACTGACCATTTTCTTCAAAATATTTTAAAGCTGTACCTACTCCAAAAAATCCTGGTACGTTTTGTTTTAATTGACTCCATGAACCTACGAATGGAATTGCTCTCAAATCAGCAAAATCTAATGATTCTGATTTGCTTCTTTTTGAAGGACGGCTTCCAATGTTTGTTTTAGAGTAATATTTCAACGTACTCATTTTCTCCAAATAAGGAATGAATTTAGGATGATTCTTGAAACTTAAATATTTCTCATATCCTAAATCTGCTAATTGTGTCAGGATTTGAGTTTCATCAGCGCTTAATTCATTTTTTCCTTTACTAAAAACCTGATTTGTTACTCCGGCCGTTAATAAATTTTCGATATTATAACGACAAGAATCCAAAGTTCCAAAATTAGAGCTAATCGTTTGTCCCTGAACTGTGATTTGAATTTCGTTATTTTCAATTTTCGGACCTAAAGAAGCATAAAATTTATGTGTTTTTCCACCACCACGTGCTGGAGGTCCACCACGGCCATCAAAGAAAATAGCTTTTATTCCGTATTGTCTTGAAATTTCTGTAAGTGCAATTTTTGCCTGATAAATACTCCAGTTAGCCATTAAATAACCACCATCTTTAGTTCCGTCAGAGAAACCTAACATGATCGTTTGCTTATTTCCTCTCGCTTGTAAATGTTTAGAATATTCAGGATTAGTATACAATTGCTCCATTATTTGGTGTGCATTTTGTAAATCATCAACTGATTCAAAAAGCGGAATAATATCTACAGAAGGATTTTCCCAGTTGTTCAAACGAATCATTGCAAAAGTTTCCATTACGTTTAACGCACTTTCGTTATTACTAATAATATAACGATTTGCACCAAACTCACCATTTGCGTTCTGAATTGTTTTAATTGCCTGAACAGATTCTAAAGTAGATCTTGTAATTTCGTTTTCAAAGTCAGCCGGATTTAATTCTCCTTTAACATTCGATAAAACAACTAATTTTTCATTTTCAGATAATTCAAAATAATTCTTTGGAAAAACATCTGAACCAGAATTCAAATAATAATCTACAACATCTTTAAAAACGATATTATGAATTTTACTATTCTGACGAATATCTAAAGTTGCAAAATGAAATCCGAATAAATTAATTTTTACTAAGAAAGCTTCCAATTCATCTAAATATAATGATTGATGTTTCTCAATAATAATGTCTCTTATTTTGTTTAATTGCGATAATAATTCTTCTAAAGTGATGTAAATTTCCCCTTTAGAATAAAATACTGAACGATAAAGTTTATGTTCAAGTTCAGCTACTAAAGTATCTACTCCTGAGAAAGTTAACTTACGTTTTAAACTTCTCATTTCGATATAATAACATTTTAAGATTGAGGTTCTTAAACGGTCTGCAACTTTCAAAGTAATTTCGGTAGTTACAAAAGGATTTCCATCACGATCTCCTCCTGGCCAGAATCCAAGTTTTATTAATTGATTTTGAATTGCATTTCCGTCAAGGATATTTTTCTGTAAATAGTGAACAATTTCTCCTGAAGTTGCATAAAATACGTTCTCTAAATACCAGATTAAACTAACCGCTTCATCATATGGATTTGGTTTTTCATTCTGGATAAAAGGTGTTTTACCTAATTGCGCTAACAATTGTTTTATTTTTAATAAATCATTTAAACGAATTGCATCGGTCAAATCATTTATAATTCCTAATACAGGACCAGGATAAAACTGTGTTGGATGCGCTGTTAGAACAGTTCTAACATTAAAATTCTCAAGAAATTCGATTAATTGATCGTCTTTTTCTTTTGCATCTGATTTTTCTTTGATGTCACGCAAAGATCCGCGTCCTTCCATATTGTTAACTTCTGGAAAAGCAGCATCTTCGATAGCATCAAATAATACAATCTGACGTTCGATATATTGAATAAATCGGAACATTAAATCAATTTTCTCTGATTCTGATGCATTGTTTAAGTATCTGTCAGAGAAATAATTAAAAATTTCTTTAGGAGTTTCCTGTTTTTTAAATCCCGTTTCGCAAGTTTCTGTAAATAAAGGAAGTAAAGCTCCTGTGTTATCTATAGAATCAAATGGTAATGTTATAAAAACACTATTATAAATGTGGTATTTAGAAAGAACATCTTGATTAAAACGTTCGATTTTTGGTAACGTGTACATAATTGTGTTGTAGTTGGTTGGTTAATTAGTCATAAAAAAACCCCAAGAATAAACTTGAGGTTATATTTTAATATAGCATTCAAGAAAATATTACATATTTTTAAAAATAGTATGCATCAAACGCTTCTTATCGTTTATACTTTCTTCTAATGAAATCATTGTTTCTGTTCTGTAAACACCTTCAATATCGTCAATCATAAAGATAACTTCTTTTGCGTGCTTAGTATCTTTTGCTCTAATTTTGCAAAAAATATTGAATTTACCAGTAGTTACAGATGCTACTGTAACGAAAGGAATTTGATTGATGCGCTCTAATACAAATTTAGTTTGAGACGTATTATTAAGGAATACACCTACATAAGCAATAAATGAGTACCCTAATTTATCGTAATCTAAGGCCAATGAAGAGCCCATTATTATTCCGGCGTCTTCCATTTTTTTTACTCTAACATGTACTGTTCCAGCAGAAATCAATAGTTTTTTTGCAATGTCAGTAAACGGAACTCTCGTATTGTCTATTAACATATCTAAAATCTGGTGATCTACTTCATCTAAACGAAATTTACTCATAATTCTTTAATTAATATTACTAATTGCTATTACAAAGTATAAAAATATATATAAAAAACAACAAATTCACATAAAAATTAACTTTTTATCAATCCGTTAACAAATTTAACATTTTTATCTAAACAAAAATCTGCTTTTTGATTCATTTTCGGAAAATTTGTAAAGTCATCTGAATAAAGTGCTCCTTTTGCATCGTATTCATAATGTCCAAAATAATTTTCCAACTCACCTACTTCAACTATGTAAGCGTTGAAATGAATCTTATTTTCAATCAATTCTTCTTTGTATTGTGCGACAAAATTCGTAATAATTTCGATACCATCATAATTTATTTTGATATTTTTATACATAAAATCATAAAAAACCACTTTATTTTGTGAAATATTCAAATAATCATGAATTCTATTATCAACTAAATCGTTTTCGCCGATCAGTTTGAAACTCGTAATAAGTGAGAAAAATAAGAGCTTTCGGGTTATTTCTCTATCGTAATCATTAGGAAAATGTCCGCCTTCAAACAAAATTGTTGGTACTCCTAAAAACTGAAAAGTATCTCCTATACAATTGATATTGAACGAATCATCAAATCTACCAACCTGTCCAGGAATGTATTTTTGCAATACATCGTTGATTCCGGCGATCACATTTATAGCTTTTAATCTGTTCTCGTTAATCTCTCTTTCTTCATTATATGAAGGCGCTAAAAATGATACTGTTGCTGGTTTTCCAGTTTCTCCTGCGCCAAAAATAGTTCGCTGATCATGAAGGTTAAAACAATAATGAGGCTTGAAAGTTTCAAAAACTTCTCTCAAGACCTTGCTTTCTGGTTGAGTCAGGTTTTGAGAATCGCGATTTAAATCAATTTTATTGGCGTTTTCGCGTGTATAAAGTCTCGCTCCGTCAGGATTTAATATAGGAATACTATAGAAAGTAAATGTTTTAAGCATTTTCTCCGCAAATTCTGATCCGCTATTTAATACATTAATGAAATCAAATAATGCTTTTGTGGTCGTGCTTTCGTTTCCGTGCATTTGCGACCAAAGATAAATACGCGTTTCTCCGGTTCCAATTTCGTAACTATATATAGGTTCTCCTAAAACAGATGTGCCAATAACTTTGACTTGATTATTTGTATTTAGTTTTTCTAATAATGGCGTAATATGGTCTATAGTCAAGTAACGTCCTGCTATAGATTGTTCTTTGTATTGGTCAAATAGTTCTTCTAAATTCATTGTCTTTCTGATTAGTTTACAAAAGTAAACATCTTTATTTTTACAATTGTAAACAGTTAAAATTAAGGATAATTTAGAAATGTAAACAAGAAAATAGGCTTTTATGGAATCCTAGATTCAATTATAGTTGACAAATGTTATTACTTTAAACAAATAATTATAACTTACATAATATTAGTATAATATGATTTATTATATAAAGTATTAGTTATAATATATCCAGCTTTAAAAATCAATTTACAACTGTAAAATAGGTTATCTAATCCTTTTTAATTACATTTGTAAACATGAGAATTAATTATAATAATTTACAATGGTAAACATCGATGATTTTGTAAAAAGACTGGAAATTATATTGGATTACTATGGTATTAATGCCTCTTCTTTTGCTGATAGAATTGGCGTACAACGTTCCAGTATGTCTCACCTACTTTCGGGAAGAAACAAACCTAGCTTAGATTTTGTCATGAAAATATTAGATGTTTTTCCTGATGTAGATCTTTATTGGCTTTTGAATGGAAAGGGAAATTTTCCTAAAAATGAAGAAGAAAATAGTAAAGTCAAAAACTATGAAACTTTAGAAACTGAAAAAACAAACTCCCCTATTTCATCAAATGATAATTTTGGAGCAGTCGATTTGTTTTCGCAAATAAATTATAAGGAAGAAGAAAAACTTCCGATTAGATATTCAACGGAAGTAAAAAATCAAAATCAAATTCCGGAAGAAGGGGAAATTGAAAAAATAGTTATTTTTTATAAAAATGGGACATTTAAGGCATATGCCCCATGATTTATAAAAATCGCGTATTTGAAAATTTTTTAAATTATTTTTTATTTAAGGGATTCTCACGCAATTGAAAAAACATCGAAAATTTACAGTTGAAATCCGTTTTCAGGAATTTTACCAATAACTCCGTCATAATGTTTTTTCAAAACCTGTAGATCGGCTTCGTAATCACCAGTTGGGAAAAATGGCTTTCCTAAATTAACTTCTTTTTTGCCCCAATCAAATGCAACGGGAACAATTGGCACATTTGCTTTGAGCGCTATATAATAAAATCCACTTCTAATTTCTTTTACCTTTTTACGAGTTCCTTCAGGAGCAACCGCTAATCTAAAAACTTCTTTGCGTTCGAAAATTGCAGCAATCGAATCCACTTTATTCAAACCGCCTGAGCGATCTAATGGTTCTCCTCCTACACTTCTGAAATAATATCCGAAAGGAAATTTGAATAATTCCTTTTTTCCAACCCAGTTCATTTCCAATCCAGAGATTCCACGAGTGAAAATTCCCAAATAAAAATCATGATTACTAGTATGTGGCATCACCATTAGTATACATTTCTTAACTTCGGCATTTTCTATTCCTACTATTTTCCAGCCCATTAGCTTAAAAAAGATGAATTTATAGAATTGTTTTTTCATTAAAATTTATTTTTTCATGCAAAATAAAAGATTTAAAGTGGTAATTTTGAGTAAAAGCCCGTAAAATGATTCAAAAGTTATTCAGTTATTTAATTCCAATTAAAATATTTAAAAAAAAATCTGCCAGAAGTAAAATAATTGAAGTTACTTGGGCAAATGGAGAATTGGTTTTAGATTCTGAAAACACAAATTATTCATACGGAAGTTTGCAACGTATATTAAGGTACGGACTCAGAAATATTGGATATAAAGCAATTCTCGAAATGGACCACGTTTTATTGCTTGGAGTCGCCGGAGGAAGTGTCATAAAAACTTTGGTTGACGAAGTGGAATATAAAGGTAGAATTACTGGTGTCGAAATTGACGCTGATATGATTCAAATTGCAAATGATTATTTCAACCTTAATCAAATAAAACAGCTGGATGTTATTATTGATGATGCTTTTGAGTTTGTTTTAAAAACAAAAGAAAAGTACGATTTGATAATCATTGATATTTTTGAAGACATTAATATGCCAAACTTTTTGTTTGAGAAGTTTTTTAGCGATCGTGTTTGTTCACTTTTAAAAGATCAGGGTTTTGTTTTATTCAATACCATGATTCTGGATGAAGCGCATAATGTTCGAAACAGAAAATATATTGCCGAAATTAACGCCGAATTATTTACTTCGAAAATGCTGCCCCGCATAGAAGTGCATAATGAATTAATAATAATTGAAAAAGTCGCCTAAATTTTAAATTTTATGAAACCTCTTGCCTCTATTTTAAAAACATTACCACCTACTAAAGTAATTGATTCAAGTATCGATTTTTCAAAATATCTAGCTTTGGATTTATCGGTTACGAATCTGGAATTAATGGAATCTAAGCCTGAAAACGCAGCCGAATTTGAGCTTTTTATTTCTAATTATCTCGAAAAAAATAATGCCGAAGTCGCTTTTGGAGGATATATTGAAGGACGGACTTTGTATCAAAGAAGTACAATTTTCAAAAACGATTCTATTCCGGAACGTAATATTCATATTGGTTTGGATTTGTGGACAAAAGCAAATACGGCTGTACTTGCTCCGCTTGACGGAAAAGTTCATAGTTTTAAAAATAATGAAGGTTTGGGCGATTATGGCCCGACGATTATTTTGGAACATGAAATTGAAAATGAAGTTTTTTATACTTTATACGGACATTTATCGTTAGAAAGTATAGAAAACCTTAGCGTTGGGACTGTATTTAAAAAGGGAGATAAAATTGCTACTTTAGGAAAATCAGACGTTAACGGAGATTATGCGCCTCACGTACATTTTCAAATTATAAAAAATATTGAAGAATATTGGGGAGATTATCCTGGAGTTTGCAATACAAATGACCTTAATTTTTATATAGAAAACTGTCCCGACCCTAACTTATTATTAAAAATTACTTAAATAGTTATGAAGAAAGCAGGATTGATTATATGTTTGTTGTTATTAATTGGATGTAAATCTAAAACCATTACCAGAGATACAGAAGATTTAAAAGTAAAGAAAGTTTCCGGCGCAGAAATTAACGCGAATCAGCAGAAAAAAGCGTACGAATTAGGCAAAAGAGTTTTGGAAACTTGCAATACCTCAAAATTTAAACCTTTTAATGAAACTGAAGTAACCCAATCGGTTATGGAAAATACGACCGAAGAACGATTGACTAAAACTTGTACAAGATTTAGACAATATTACGGAAGTTTTATTGACTTAAAATTAGATGGCGTTTACAAAACAAAACAAGAAGTTATATATCGATATCATGCTTTATATAGCAAGAAAGTAGCTAACAAAGAGTTGCGTGTTTTTGTAAACGAAGAAAATCTAATTTCGGCAATAAAATCAATGGATTGGGATGAAAAATTTGATTCAAAAATAACAGATCAATAAACTAAAACTATGAATTTAAGACTACCGCTATTTGTATTATTGCTAATTTCTAGTTTTGCAAATGCTCAGGAAAAAATGATTGTAAATAATTCAAAACCTTTTCCGGCAACGCAAAATTATACTTTCATTTGTGAAAAATATGCCTTTACCGGCGAAGCAAATGTTCAGATTGCAAAAACAGATAAAGGCGGAGTTTTAAAGGTAACAGTTTCAACAGCAAATGATAAAGCAAGAATTGCAGGCGGTCTATATGTAGATTTAGCCAATGCAGATGTAATTCCTTGCGTTGATAAAAATGTAAAGGAAAGTTCTGATGGAAAGACTTCGGCATATTATTACTTCACTCCTGCCGAATTTGCAAAGCTTAAAAAAACGGATATTTATGCTGTTCGATTTATCATTTCAGGAGGTCCGACGACTTTTGGAAATCAAACCGGATATTTTACAGCACATAATAAAATGAATTATTTTTCGACTGCATACGATAAATCAAAAAAGTCGTATGATACCGCAAAAGAAATTAGTCTTTTATAGTAAGACATTTATTAAATTAAATCTTATATTTATAATCTAATTCTTTTTATATGAACGCCAACGAAGCTTTAATTACAAAATTCTATACCGCTTTTGCAAACGCCGACGCTAAAACAATGGCAGAATGTTATCATCCAAAAGTTCATTTTATAGATCCGGCTTTTGGTTTATTAAAAGAAGAGCAAGTTTCTAAAATGTGGGAAATGTTGCTCTTGAAAAGCAAAGGAAACTTAAAAATTGAATTTTCAAATGTTAAAGCTGATGATTTTATAGGTTCTGCAAATTGGGTTGCGACTTATAATTTCAGTAAAACAAACCGAAATGTAGTTAACCGAATTGCAGCAGAATTTTCCTTTCAAGACGGATTAATCATCAAGCACACAGATAGTTTTGATGTTTGGAAATGGTCAAAACAAGCCTTTGGACCAACCGGATATTTATTAGGTTGGACAGGTTTCTTTCAAAAGAAAGTTCAGCAACAAGCCTTGTCATCACTGAGAAAGTTTGAGGAATCCAAATAATTTTCTTAAATTGAATATTCTAAATATACACATTAGCTAAAACATACTTTTAGTTCTATTCATTCTATCTGCCTTTTTTAAGAATTTGTTTGTCTGTTACTATTTTTATTGTGTTAATCGTGTTTTAATCCTGAATATCGATGAAAGAAATTGTACACAAAAAATTAAATCAATTACAAGCAACAGCAATTTGCGGCAACGACATAAGCTCTTCCTGTTTATACGTTTCAGCGTTAACGATTCTATATGCAGGTCAATATGCTTGGATTTCATTACTAATTGTTGCAGCAGTTTTATTTCTTTTCAGACGAATTTATGGCGAAGTTGTTGGCGCAATTCCTTTAAATGGTGGCGCTTACAATGTTTTATTAAACACTTCAACCAAACGATTAGCTTCTCTGGCGGCAACATTAACCGTTTTGTCTTATATGGCAACAGCGGTAATTTCGGCCTCAGAAGGAATGCATTATTTACATGGAATTTTCGAAACCTTAAATGTAACCATCGCAACAGTTGTGGTTTTGGTCTTATTTACCGGACTTGCTATTTTAGGAATCGGAGAATCTGCATTTGTTGCCGTAATTATTTTTATCACACATCTTGCAACTTTATCCCTACTCGTTCTAGCTTCGCTATGGTTTATTTTAAATAATGGATTAGAAACTTTTCATGTAAATTGGGAAACTCCAATTGCTTATGGAAATATAAAAACGGCACTTTTTCTAGGATTTTCTGCCGCAATGCTTGGGATTTCAGGTTTCGAAAGTTCAGCTAATTTTGTTGAAGAACAAGAACACGGAGTTTTTCCAAAAACATTACGAAATATGTGGGCGATCGTAAGTTTCTTTAATCCTGTAATTGCGATTTTATTAATTAGTGTAATTCCATTAACCGAAGTTGGCGCAAATAAAGAATCCCTTTTGGCACATTTAGGACAAACAACCGGAGGATCCTGGCTCGCCTGGTTAATTTCTATAGACGCTGTGTTAGTTTTATGTGGAGCCGTATTAACCTCATTTGTTGGGGTTTCCGGATTATTAAACCGTATGACTTTAGATCGAATTCTGCCAAATTATTTTTTAAAGAAAAACAAAAGAGGATCACATTATAGAATTGTAATAAGCTTTCTTATTTTGTGTATTTCTGTACTTTTTGCCACAAGAGGACATTTAGAATCGTTAGCAGGAGTTTACACGTTTTCGTTTTTGGCAGTAATGGCATTATTCGGGATTGGAAATTTATTGCTGAAATTCAAACGTAGCAAATTACCAAGACCAGAACGTGCACGCGGAATTGCAGTCGTAGTTGCAGTTTCTTTTATTATTGCTGCTTTCATCGGAAACATGAAACTCAACATCAATGCATTCTATACCTTTTTGAAATATATGGTTCCATCGTTAGTTTTTATAGGAATCATGCTCAATCGCGTTATTTTGATAAGACTCATGATCCAGGCTTTAGAATATTTCTATCAGCCACTCCGCAGATTCGTTATTCTCAGTAATCGGTATTTACAGAAAATGAGTGTTGAGATTAATTCGCAGGAATTTGTCTTTTTTACCAAAGGCGACGATATTGCAATTCTCAACAAAGTACTTCAATATGTCGAAAATAATGAAACTACAAAAAAGCTAAAAATCGTTCATGTAAAAAATGATTCTTCAAATAACGAAGCCCTAATAAAAGATCTCGAAGTTTTAGATCGTGCATACGATGACATCGATATTGAATATCTCGAAATTCAAGGCGTTTTTGGTCCCGAAATCATAGACGAACTTTCTCAAAAGTGGAAAATTCCAAAAAACTTTATGTTTATAGGTTCTCCCGGAAATAAGTTTTCATACAGAGTTTCAGATCTTGGCGGCGTTCGATTGATTATGTAAAGAATTTTTAGAAGCAGAACATTCAGATTTTCCAAGACCCGAAGTCCCGCTATCCCTTTCAATCTTTTATGGCGAACCCCGCCATAAAAGGATTTCCAGTTCTATCGGGGCTAAACCAGAAATATATTTTTTTCAAGACAAAGCTTTGCGATTAGTTTTAAAACGACAAACCCGACAGGTTTTAAAAACCTGTCGGGTTTACTTTGCGAACTTAAAAAAGACAAAGTAAACACAACAAACTTAGTGTCCTTCGCGAAAAAACTTAGCGAACTTTGCGGTTAATTCTCAATCCAATAAACTCAGCAACTTTTAAAAACTTGTCGGGTTTACTTTGCGAACTTAAAAAAGACAAAGTAAACACAACAACCTTAGTGTACTTCGCGAAAAAACTTAGCGAACTTTGCGGTTAATTCTCAAACCAATTATAAATTAAAAACCTTAGCTAAATGCTTAGGATAATTTTCAAGATCATTTTCTATCGTTCCGCCTTTAAAAATATCAAAACAATTATAATCCGGAGAAATATCAAAACCACAAAAACGATAACTACTTGAAATATTCAAAAACAAATCTGACGTCGTTTTACCTTGCATAAATTCTTGAGACGGATTTCCGAAAGCTTCTTCTGGAGCATTCCAAGTAGCAGAAATCATAAACTTCTTTCCTTGTAATTTTCCACCGCTTCCATATTGTTTTGTCAAGTCTTCACGCATTCTTCCGTCTCCCGAAAGGAATTTTTGACTGTGCAATCCGCTGTTAAAAACTTCGTCAGTATATTTTTTGTAAATCCATGGCGCGCCAAACCAGTTTACTGGCGTTTGCACAATAACAATATCGGCACTTAAATGTTTTTCAACTTCTTCATCGGCATTATATCCATTTTCAACTTTTGTTTCCAGAACTTCATAATCCCTCGATTCAAAAAAATGTTTTGCCACTTCTATAAAAGAATTGTTTAATTTTCCTTCCGTCCAATTTGGGTAAGTTAGATGTGTATTGATCAATAATACTTTCTTTTGTTTTTTCATTTTAATAATTTTTACTCTGCAAAAGTAAAAAGGGATCATTGGGCGGAAAGAGACAAATTACCAGTAAAAAAGAAACAAATTACTGATAACAAAAAAGCACTTAAAAAGTGCTTTGAAAATATTAAAGATTTGTGTTTTTTATTTGTTCCCGATATTCTTTGGGAGTAAGATTTACCTGTTTCTTGAAAAATTTAGAAAAATAATTCGGATACTCAAAACCTAGTTCATAAGCTACTTGAGTATTATTCATCGAGTCATTTTTTTCTAATAACTCTTTTGCTTTTTTAATTACAAATTCATGAATATTCTCCAGAGCAGATTTATTTGTAAAATGCTTAATAATATCTCCCAAATAATTAGGCGTTAAATCCAATTGATTAGCAAAATACTGAACATTAGGAAGTTGTTTCACGGGCTGATTATAATAATCCTTTAAACTTTGTTGAAAGTCAGTTACAATCCGATTGTACTGTTTTGGATTTGTAGAAAATTGTCTGTTATAAAAAGCTTCAATTACAGAAATCAATACATTCGCATAAGAAAGCAAAACACCGAAATCTTGTTTTTCGCTTTTATAGTATTTATACATCAAACCAAAAAGTGTATTTATTTCTTCTACTTCACTTTCGGTTAAATATAAGGCTTCGTGCTGTCCATAATCCAGATAAGTTTTAAATAAAAACCGATTTTCATCTATTATCTTTTTAGAAAGCTGCACATACATTCCGGTATAATTTGGTTCAACATTCCATCCATTTACCATATCCGGACTGCTGAAAAAGATTGCAGTTATAGGTTTTGGAACAGGCAATGATTTATCTGTATAATTAATTTTGATAGAAATACGATAGAAATCAGCTTTTACTGGTTCCGATTGTGATCGCATATTTGGAGAATCATAATAACCAATATCGATATCATTATCGATTGGCTTTTTTAATCCAACATATTCGTTAAACGACTCAAAATCTTTAAAGACTATCATTATACAAGTTTTAACAAAGATTAGAAAAAAAACAAGAAACTAAAAACTCAACAACCAATTAAAATTTGTACTTAACTCGCAAAACCAACAAACCCGACAGGTTTTAAAAACCTGTCGGGTTTAGAATGCTTTGAAACTTTAGGCAATCGAATCTTTGTCAAAGTTTAAAACTTTGACAAAGATAAACTTAGTGTTCTAAGCGTAAAACTTAGCGAACTTTGCGGTTAGAAAAAAATTAAGATTTAAACCAACCAGCAACCAATTCATCTTCAAAAGAATTAGCATTTTTATGAATAAACTCGTTTGTTTTTTTATTATAAGAATAATCTAAAGCCCATAATTTATGGTTTTTAGCTAAATCTTTAATGCTTTCGCAAACATAAGCGATTTCTTTATCAGTAGTTGTTGGATGAATAGACATTCTAATCCATCCCGGTTTTTTGATTAAATCACCAATAGTAATTTCATTAACCAATTTATTCGAAGTTTCCTGATCTACATGCAGTAAAAAGTGTCCGTAAGTTCCGGCACAACTGCATCCACCTCTTGTTTGAATTCCGAATTTATCATTCAGCAATTTTACACCTAAATTAAAGTGAAGATCTTCAATAAAAAATGAAATTACGCCCAAACGATTTTTATGTTGACCAGCCAAAATTTTAATATTCTCAACTGGATCTAATTCATTAAAAACAAAATCAACAATCTCGTGTTCGCGTTGCAAAATGTTCTCAATACCCATTTCTTCTTTAAGCTCAATTGCCAATGCAGTTTTAATAACTTGCAAGAAACCAGGAGTTCCGCCATCTTCACGATCCTCGATATTATCAATATATTTATGTTCGCCCCAAGGATTTGTCCAGCTTACAGTTCCTCCGCCAGGACAATCAGGAATCATATTATTGTATAGTTTTTTATTAAAAATCAAAACTCCGGAAGTTCCGGGTCCACCTAAAAATTTATGAGGAGAAAAGAAAATCGCATCAAGATAAGCTTCAGGATCTGAAGGATGCATGTCGATTTCTACATAAGGTCCTGAACAAGCGAAATCTACAAAGCAAACACCGTTATGTTGGTGCATTAATTTTGCAGCTTCGTGAAACGGAGTTTTTAAACCCGTAACATTTGAACATGAAGTAATTGAAGCAATTTTTATCGTTCTGTCGGCATATTTTTCAAGCAATAAAGCCAAATTATCCAAGCAGAAAAGTCCTTTTTCGCAAGAAGGGATAATTTCAACATCAGCAATAGTTTCCAACCAGGAAGTTTGATTAGAATGATGTTCCATGTGCGAAATAAAAACAATAGGGCGTTTCTCAGCAGGAACTATAGTGCAATCCTTCAGGTTTTCTGGGATTTTTAAACCTAAAATACGTTGAAATTTATTGATAACGCCAGTCATTCCGGTACCATCATTAATTAAAACATCATCATTATTGGCATTCGTATGACGTTTTATGATGTTTCTTGCATGATGATACGCTTTTGTCATGGCAGTACCTGACACAGTTGTTTCTGTGTGAGTATTGGCAACAAAAGGTCCAAATTCATTCAAAAGTTTCTCTTCAATAGGTCGATACAAGCGTCCGCTGGCAGTCCAGTCCGTATAAACGATTTTTTTTCTGCCATATGGAGAGTCAAATTCCTGTCCAATCCCAACAATATGCTGTCTAAAATCCTGAAAATAAGTCTCAAGAGTGATGGTATTATTTTTGCTATTCATTAGTGTGCCTGAGTTTGATTGCAAATATATTGCTTTTTTATAGAATTGCGAATTTATCAATTGTAAACTTCAAACATTACACAACTGATCAGTATATTTATATAAATTACCTTTTTATTGATAATTTGTCATAATATTCTATCGGATTAATGGGGCAATAGAACTTAAGGAGAAGTGTTTTATGAAAAACTTACAAGTAGCCACTTTTGGTGGTGGATGTTTTTGGTGTATAGAAGCTGTAATTCAGCGTTTAAAAGGTGTAGAATCTTTAAAATCAGGTTTCTCGGGTGGATTTATTAAAAATCCTCCATATCGTGAAGTTTGTACAGGCAGAACCGGCCATGCAGAAGTTATAGAAGTAACTTTTAATCCTGACATAATTTCATATCACGATTTGATTTTTATATTCATGACAAGTCACGATCCAACAACTTTAAATCGTCAGGGGGCTGATGTTGGAACACAATATCGTTCGATTATTTTATATCATGATGCTGAACAAAAAGCGATCGCAGAACAAGTTATTGAAGAAGTTAAACCATTTTATGAAGATCCAATTGTCACTGAATTAAGAGCTTTTGAAGTATTTTATAATGCCGAAGAAGATCATCAAAATTATTACAACAACAATCAGGAAGCGCGTTATTGCCAGATTGTAATTGATCCGAAAGTGCAAAAATTGAAAAAAATGTACACCGATAAATTAATTGACTAAATAAAAGTTTTAGCTGCTTCAGATAACTATCGGGATAAAAGGAGGAGAATGGTTTTCCTTACTTACTTTTAGATCTCATAGGTTTAAAAAGAATCATTTAAATCTTCGAATCCCGATAGTTATTGGGAGTGGCTTAAAAAATAATCCAAATGAAAAATTTAAAAATAAATAACAGATTTACTGCTGAATTGCCTGCGGATCCAAACGAAGTAAATGAAGTTCGTCAGGTATCTAATGCGCTTTTTTCTTATGTAAATCCAACAAAACCATCAAATCCTAAATTAATTCATGCTTCTCAGGAAGTTGCTGAATTGATTGGTATTACGGCTGATGAAATTCAATCTGAAGCTTTTTTGAATACCTTTTCAGGAAAAGAAGTTCTTCCTGAAACGCGTCCTTATGCAATGTGTTATGCTGGACATCAATTTGGAAATTGGGCTGGACAACTTGGTGATGGTCGTGCAATTAATTTGACCGAAGTAGAAAATAAAAATGAGTTTTTTACACTTCAATTAAAAGGTGCCGGAAAAACTCCATACTCCAGAACTGCTGATGGTTTGGCGGTTTTACGATCTTCTGTTAGAGAATATTTATGTGCCGAAGCAATGTATTATTTGGGAGTTCCCACTACCCGATCGCTTTCGCTGATGTTATCCGGTGACGAAGTTTTGCGTGATATTTTGTATAATGGAAATCCAGCTTACGAAAAAGGAGCAATTGTTTGTCGTGTTGCGCCATCGTTTATTCGTTTTGGAAGTTTCGAAATGTTGACAGCGCGAAATGAACTCAAAAATCTAAAACAATTTGTTGAGTACAATATCAAGCATTATTTTCCTGAAATAAAAGGAGAGCCAAAAGAACAATATTTACAATTCTTTAAAACCGTTGCAGATAAAACACGCGAAATGATTTTGCATTGGCAACGTGTAGGTTTTGTACATGGCGTGATGAATACTGATAATATGTCAATTCATGGAATAACGATTGATTACGGACCTTATGGCTGGTTAGAAAATTATGATCCAAATTGGACACCAAATACAACAGACAGTCAAAACAGAAGATATCGTTTTGGGAATCAACCCCAAATTGCACAATGGAATTTGTATCAATTGGCAAATGCAATTTATCCATTAATTAATGAAGCGAAACCTTTAGAAGATATACTTGAATCTTTTATTACAGATTTTAATTCTGATTATAAAATCATGTTTTTAAGTAAATTAGGATTGTTTACTTCTAGTAAAACTGATGATGAATTAATTGATTCTCTGGAAACTACTCTACAATTATCTGAAACAGATATAACGATCTTTTTTAGAAATTTAAGCAAGATTCAAAAATCAGATTCTGTTGAAAAAGCAATTGAAAAAATTCAGGATTCTTTTTATATCACTGAACAAATTTCTGGTGAAATATTAGATTCCTGGGAAAAATGGTTTACTCTTTACATCGAAAGATTAAATCAAGAAAAACTTTCGGATAAAGAACGTTCAGAGAAAATGAATGCAATTAATCCAAAGTATGTTTTAAGAAATTATATGTCTCAATTGGCAATTGATGCAGCAGATCAAGGTGATTATTCTCTTATAAACGAGTTGTATTTACTGTTGCAAAAGCCATATGATGAACAACTGGAATATGAAAAATGGTTTGCAAAACGACCGGATTGGGCACGATCTAAAGTTGGTTGTTCAATGCTTTCTTGTAGTTCTTAAAAGTATTTTTTGCCACGAATTTCACGAATTTGTACTAATTTTTTTATTGAAATTGTATGTCACATTGAGCGAAGTCGAAATGCATACAAAGTGTTTTCGACTTCGCTCGAACTGACAATAATAATTCGTGAAATTCGTGGCAAACTTTTTCAATTTCTATTTTGAAGTAATATAATCTACAATCATATTTGCATGAATGCGTGAATTTTCGATAAACCATTTGTGAGTATGCATTCCGCCACAAACAACTCCTGCCAGAAATAATCCTTCAACATTTGTTTCCATAGTTTCCGGATTGTAAGTTGGCGTTTTTAGTTCATCTTCAGATAATTTAATTCCCATTTTTTCAAGAAAAGTCAAATCAGGTTTATATCCGGTTAACGCCAGAACAAAATCATTTTCTATAGTAACTTTTCCATTTGGAGTTTCAATTTCGACCTCATTTTCTCGAATTTCCGTAATATTCGATTCAAAATAAGCTTTGATACTTCCTTCGGCAATTCGGTTTTCGATATCTGGTTTTACCCAATATTTTACCCTGCTATTTATTTCATTTTTACGAATAACCATTGTTACATTCGCTCCTTTTCGCCAGCATTCTAAAGCGGCATCAACAGATGAATTATTGGCGCCAACAACAAGAATATTTCGAAAAGCATATTCATGCGCTTCTTTATAATAATGTCTGACTTTTGGCAACTCCTCGCCTTTTACATTCATCACAATTGGAATATCATAAAAACCTGTTGCAATGACTACATTTTTTGCTTCGTATAAAGCTTTATCCGTTGTAATAGTAAAGGTACCGTTTTCTAGTTTTTGTACTTCAGTTACTTTTTCAAATAAATGAATTGAAAAATTAAAATAACGATGAATATTTCTGTAGTATTCTAATGCTTCCTGACGTCCCGGTTTTGGCGCTAAGCAATTAAACGGAATATCGCCAATTTCAAGCCTCTCTGCAGTAGAGAAAAAAGTCATGTACAAAGGATAATTGAAAATACTATTTACAATAGCTCCTTTTTCAATAATTAAATAACTTAGATTTTTCTTTTGAGCTTCAATTGCACAAGCCAATCCAATTGGACCGCCGCCAACAATGATCAAATCATATTCTTTCATAACTTTATTTCTCCCAGTATTTAAAAGGATTTTTACTCAAATAAGCATTATAATATCTTGGATCATTTGTAACTTCTTCTCCCAACCAATCCGGTTTTTCAAAAGATTCTGTTTCAGATTCCAATTCGATTTCGGCCATCACTAAACCTTCGTTTTCACCATAAAATTCATCAATTTCAATAGTGTGATTTCCTGATTTTACTTCAAAACGAGTTTTTTCGATCTTGCCTTTTTCGCATAATTTAAGTAATTCCAATGCTTCGCCAAGCGGAATTTCATTTTCCCATTCAAAACGAGACATTCCTCCTTGCTGCCCAATTCCTTTTATAGTTATGAATCCTCTTTCGCCTTTAACTCTAACTCTGACAGTTCTTTCTGGTACAGAACTTAAATATCCTTGAGCTATTCTGTTTTGGGTAAAAGCTTGTTCTTTAAAATCATCTGATTTTACAAGAAACTTTCTTTCTATTTCGAGCATTTTGTGTTTAAATTAATTTTTTAATGCAAGTTACTCAATTTCATTAAAACAATCGAATTCTTTAAACTTCATCTTTTGAAGCAATTTTTTATATTAAACTTCCATAGCAAAACACTCAGAAATATCTTATTTGATATAAAAATAACCTACTGATAAACAAGTACATAAGTTTTTATTTATTAAATTTGATAGAACTTTAAATCAATTTTTTATGTCTAAAAAAGCACTTTACCTATTAGGCATTGCAATAACCATTATATTAGGTACATTTTTATACCTCAAATTTTGTTGCAATTGCAATGTAGAAACGCCACCAGTTGATACTGAAAAGGTTACAAATGTAATAGTCAAGGACACCAATTTTGTTCCTTTTGTTCTTAGTGGTACAGGAATTGACTATCATACAAATGACAATCTCAAGTTCCTGAAAAACAGTTCGGCATTAATTACGCCAGTAAGTGATTCTGTAAATGTTGGAATTGAAAATCTTAAAACATTTTTAGCTGCAAATGCAAAGCAAAAAGTTACGATAACGGGTTACGCTACTTCTGATGAAACCAATACGACTAGTTTTGAAAATCTAGGTTTAGCGAGGGCAAACGATATTAAAAATTATTTTGTTTCTAAAGGTTTATCAGCGGCTCAATTTGATACTAAAGGTGAAGTTATTGATAAATGGAAAACAAGTGCTGACACTCTTTTAGGTCCTGCCGAATATAAGTTTGAAGCTATTGATACAACAGCTGTTGCAAGTGATGAATGGACTGCTTTGAAGGATTCAATCAATGCTGATCCTTTGGTTTTACACTTTAATACCAATAAATCAAGCAATAATTTAACTTCTGTCGAAAAATTAAAAGTTGCGGCTATTGTAAAATATACAGGACATGTAAAAGAGGCTGTTGTTTTAATTGTAGGGCATAGTGATAATGTTGGAAATCGCGATTCGAATGTTGTTCTTGGACAAAAACGTGCTGAATTTTCTAAAAAATATTTATCGAAAAACGGTATCGATGCTTCCCGAATTACAACAGAATCAAAAGGTCCTGATGAGCCGGTTGGTGAAAATACAACTGCTCAGGGAAAAGCAAACAACAGAAGAACCGTAATTACAATCAAATAATTAATCAAAATATACTATTATGAATATACCTTGTATCTTAATACCTGCGCTAGTGGGATTAATCTGTGGAATTTTAGGTTACTTACTAGGAAAAATGAATTCTAAAGGAGATGATTCTCTTGCCTTGTCACTACAAGCAGATTTAGATGCTTGTAAAGCAAATACACGAAATTTAACAGCTAAAATTGCTTCATTAGAAGCTGATTTGGCTGCAAAAGCAAAAATAGCTCCATCAGTACAATCATTTGCAGCCGCCGCAGCGCCAACAATACTTTTTGATAGCGCATTAGCAGCAACTGTTTACGGTAAAAAAATAAAAGAGAACGATTTAAAAATCGTTGAAGGAATCGGACCAAAAATCGAAGCTTTATTTAATGATGCCGGAATCAAAACCTGGTATGAACTTTCTCAGGCTTCTACTGAAAAACTTCAATCTATTTTAGATAGCGGCGGCGAAAATTATGCGATTCACAATCCTGGAACCTGGGCAAAACAAGCTTTACTTGCTTACGAAGGAAAATGGCAAGAGTTGAAAGACTGGCAAGAAGGTTTATTAGGAGGGAAAGAATAATACCACGATCAAAATAACCTTGAAAACTGGCTTTACGGCCAGTTTTTTTTATGCTTTTTCCAGAAAAGAAGAATCCCAGTTTTTAGCTTTATTATACCATAATTGCCCTTGTGAAACTTCAAGCGGACAATCAAAATTATTGGTATAAAGTGCTCCGGTTCCTAAACCTTGTGGCATTTCAGAATTTTGCAGAAAAGTCCATTGTGCGATTGCATTTAATCCAATATTGCTTTCTAAAGCCGATGTAATCCACCAACCAATATTATATTGATTTGCTAGATTTATCCATTCCAAAGTTCCTCTGAAACCGCCAATAAAACTTGGCTTTAATATTATATATTGAGGTTTGATTTGAAGCAGTAATTTTTCTTTTTCTTCTAATGAAAATACACCAATTAATTCTTCATCCAACGCAATTGGAAACGGAGTGTTTTTACATAAATCAGCCATTGCTTCAATGTTTCCTTTTTTAATTGGCTGCTCTATACTATGTAATTGGAATTTATTAAGTTGTTCCAGTTTATTTAAAGCTTCATTTAAAGGGAAAGCGCCATTCGCATCTACACGAATTTCTATTTCTTCGGCTGAAAAATGGCTTCTGATAAAGTGTAATAATTCCAGTTCTTTTTCAAAATCTATAGCGCCAATTTTAAGTTTTACACATTTAAAACCATTGGCTATTTTTTCTTCGATTTGCTCTTTCATGAAAGAAGCTTTTCCCATCCATACTAAACCATTTATAACAATCGATTTTGAATTATTGGTAAAATCTGATGGAAATAATACATATGGATTTTCGCTTTTGAGTGATAAAAAAGCCATTTCGATTCCAAATTGAATTGAAGGAAATTCTAATAAAGCTTCCCAAAGTACTGTTTCTCCCAAATGAATATTTTGGCAAGCCCATTTCAGCTTTTCTTCATAATCGTCTCTATCGTCAGCACTCAAACCACGAAGTATTCCGCACTCGCCTATTCCTTTTTTACCATTCTCTTCAAGAACGATAAACCAGGTTTCTTTCTCGGTCATAATGCCTCGCGAAGTTCCTGAAGGACGCTTAAACTCGAGCATGTATTTATGGTAAGTTGCTTTCATATTGCTTTTTAAACCATATAAGTGATATAAGTTCATTTAAACTGTGTGTATAAATCCGAAATTAAAATTTAATTATCTTAATTATTAGACGTGCTACAATTTAAATGAGCTTATATCACTTATATGGAGAAATTTTAATTATATAGATTCAAAACTTTTTCAAAGTCTTTTGATGGTAAACCTGCTTTTTGAAAAACGGTGAAATCTTGTTTAGTTTTTTCTTTCCAGCTCAAACTGTCTGTAACGTTTTGAGTTTGGTATTTCTTATAGATCGCTTTTGCTTCGCTATATTCGTCATTTACCAAATAAACGTGTGCTAAATTTAATTTTACCAATAATTCTGTATCGTCAAGTTTCTCGCCTTCTTTAAGGAATTTGATTGCTTTTGCGTATTGTTTGGTCAAAATATAGCAATATCCGATAGAACTGTAATCTACCGCCGTTGCTTTTCCGTCGTTTATAATTGTGTTTAATTTCGGGATTGCTTCGTTGTATTTTTGAGCTTTTATTAATGATGCAATCTGAGTTCTTAAATCATTAAAAACGTTTTTAGAAATGTCAGCGTCTTTATAACACGTGTTCCCGAAATCTTTGTAAACCTTAGTTTTTTCGATTGCAAGCAATTTCTGAAATTCGGTGTAACGATATTGTTTCATGATTTTATCCAGAATACAAACACAAAAATCATCAGAATTGGCCATTTTTTGTGCCATTGTCGATGTTTTACAAAGACTTATGATTTCGTTTTTGTTGTCTTGATTCCAACCACGATTTAATTTTGTGTCTACCCAAGGCACAACTTCCAAAACTATTTTCTGGTTTAATAGCCAGTTTTTACTGTGGAAACCAAACCAAATTGTGCTTGTATTATCTCCTAAACAAGATGATTTATCAATTGATAATCGCTTTGCATCTTTGCTTAATGGTTCTTCCTGAGCGAAACATGCTTTATCTGTTTTTCCGTCATCGACATACTTTTTAGCACTATCACTTGACGTAAAAAGCGCATATGAACAAGTATCGTCACCAGAAATTTTTGACATTAAAAAAACTGCTCCGGCTGAACCCTGACTGATTCCGGTAGGATCCGGAATTGCTTTTAGTACTGAAACTAAACTATTTGTCATTTGTTGGTTTTCGTCGAGAAGTGTGATTCTGTATACAATTTCAGTGGTTCCAACGGGCAAATCTTCAGTTTTAAGAATGATTCGGTCACGGGCAGAAACTATAATCTCTTTTGTAGTGGCGCGTTCTTTGTCCCAATAACCGTCTTTTTGGGCATATGAACTATAAGAAACTGCAATTAAAAGAAACAGGGCAACTTTTTTTAAATTCATTTTATAAAATTTAGTTTAAATGTCTTATACAAATTTCAGGCCTAATTTTTTAACATTTCCCTAATTCTTTTTTCAGCTTCTTCTTTTGTGATTCCTTCGTAATAATCTTTTACAAAAGGATGGTCAAAATCTTGATGTGGAAAAATTTCGGGTCTGTCGTTACCGCTTTTGGTAACAACGGTTGTTGGAATACTATTTGAGAATTGGTATTGTGAAATATAATTGGAAAGCCATCCAAAATATTGCGTTTCATGATTTTCATTATCAAAGTTTTCAAGATAATCCTTAAAGCTTGTTTCGCTTAAGGAAACCCAGAAACCATATTCTAAATCTTCGCAATGGTCGTTAACTTTCTGAATTAAAACGCATCTGATAAAGCGATTTATTTCCTGATCTGAATATTTTATAACACAAAAATCCTGATCGATTACTGCTATTTCTTCTTTTTCCTGATTGGAAAGGTTATGATAACTATTTGGGGAATTGTACATAAGTGCGGGCCAGCTAACATGTTCTTCTCCGCAACACTCACAAATAAATTTAATTTCGTCCATTTTTATAAACGTAAAGGTGTTTTTAGCCCCGATAAAGGCGGTATCCTTTTTTGAGACAATTTTTCTTTGTCTCAAAAAAGATATAGCCGAAAGCGGGATTAGCTCCTTATTATAATTCTATTGATTCTCCGATTTCAAGAAGCATCAAATCTTTTCCTTTATCAAAGAATTTACGGATTGATTCTTCGTGATCGATTTTGATGTAACCAAAAGTATCGAAGTGATATCCTAAAATTTTGTCGCATTCTACAAAATCCGAAGCAATGATAGCGTCTTCAACATCCATTGTAAAATTATTTCCGATTGGAAGTATTGCTAAATCCAGTTTTGTACGCATCGGAATTAGTTTCATGTCCATTGTCAATGCAGTATCTCCGGCAATATAGATGTTTTTGTGCTCGCCTTCGATTACGAAACCTCCTGGATTTCCTCCGTAAGTTCCGTCAGGGAATGAACTTGAGTGTATTGCGCTTACATATTTTACTTTTCCGAAGTCAAATTGCCAGCTTCCTCCGTGATTCATTGGATGCGCTTTGAATTCTCTTTGAGCGTAGTAACTTGTGATTTCGGCACCAGAAACGATCGTTGCATTTGTGCGTTTTGCAATCGCTTCGACATCAAGAACGTGATCGCCATGTGCGTGTGTAAGCAAAATATAATCTGCTTTTAAAGTATTTATGTCGATTGCCGATGCATGTGGATTTCCGGTAATGAAAGGATCAACAATAATATGTTTTCCTCCAACTTCAATGCCTAAAGAGGCGTGTCCGTAAAATGTGATTTTCATTTTTATATAAATTTAAAGTTGAAACTTAATTTTATCTACCTCCTAAAAATAGATTAACAATAATGTCTGAAATCAATGAGATCATACAAACTGTTAATAGTATTGAAAGTAAAAATGTGCTAAGCGCCAGTTTTTTTAATTCTGGATCTAAAAGCTTAGGGTTTTGGTTTTTATAAACGGTAATTAAATGTTTAGTTAAAGGTATGTAAGCCAATAAAAACAAATATTGATCGAAATTATAATCGCTTAAAAAGGCAAAAATAACTACCAGAAGCATTGCTGTAATTATCAATGCAAAGTGATAAATCTTTGCTTTTGCTCCGCCAATTTTAACTACGATTGTGTTTTTTCCTGATTTTCTGTCTGATTCTTCATCGCGCATATTGTTCAGGTTTAAAACGCCAACGCTTAATAATCCGATAGAAATTGCCGGTAAGATTAAAAGCGGATCTACTTCTTTTGAATACAAAAAGTTTACGCCCAATGTACTTACAAGTCCGAAGAATATGAAAACGAATAAATCTCCAAATCCTCTATATCCGTAAGCTGAGTTTCCTACTGTATAACGAATTGCTGAAACAATTGCAGCGATTCCAAGTAATAAGAAAAAGATTGAATATGCGAAATTAGTCTCTCCAAAAGCAAAATAAATCAGGATTATAGCTGATAATAATGTCAAAACAGACGTAATTATAATTGCTTTTTTCATGGCCTGAGGCGTAATAACACCACTTTGAATTGCTCTTTGCGGACCAACTCTGTCAGCATTATCAGTGCCTTTTACTCCGTCTCCATAATCGTTTGCAAAATTGGATAAAACCTGTAAACCTAATGTTGTTAGTAGTGCAAAACCAAAGATTTTCCAGCTAAATACTTCTGTTGGTGTATTTATGGTTTCTGTTGGGTTTGATAAAGCATAAATACTTCCTACTATAATTCCCGAAACTGATAAAGGTAATGTGCGCAAACGTGCGGCTTCAATCCAATGTTTCATTATGTTTTGTTTAGTTAATTTTTTGTTTCAGGTTTCGAGTTTCAGGTTCGTGACTTGAAACCTGAAACTTGAAACTATTTTTTTAAACTTTTTATGGAAGCCATTTGTTTTCGCCAAAATTTGGTTTTCTTTTTTCTAAGAAAGCGTTTCTTCCTTCTTTAGCTTCTTCTGTCATATAAGCAAGACGTGTAGCTTCTCCGGCAAAAACTTGCTGTCCAACCATTCCGTCGTCTGTTAAATTCATGGCGAATTTTAGCATTTTTATAGAAGTTGGTGATTTTTGCAGAATTTCCTGTGCCCATTCATAAGCTGTGTCTTCTAGCTCATCATGCGGAATTACAGCATTTACCATTCCCATATCCATAGCTTCCTGAGCAGAATAATTTCTACCTAAAAAGAAAATTTCACGTGCTTTTTTCTGTCCAACCATTTTAGCCAGATAAGCAGATCCGTAACCACCATCAAAACTAGTTACATCAGCATCTGTTTGTTTGAAAATTGCGTGTTCTTTACTTGCCAAAGTCATATCGCAAACTACGTGCAAACTGTGTCCGCCGCCAACTGCCCAACCCGGAACAACTGCAATAACAACTTTTGGCATAAAACGAATTAATCGCTGAACTTCAAGGATATTCAAACGATGTTGTCCGTCTTCACCAACATAACCTTGGTGTCCGCGTGCATTTTGATCTCCTCCGCTGCAAAATGAATATACGCCATCTTTGGTCGACGGACCTTCGGCAGAAAGCAAAACAACGCCAATTGACGTATCTTCCTGTGCATCGTAAAAAGCCTGGTATAATTCTGAGGTTGTTTTTGGACGGAATGCATTTCTAACATTTGGTCTGTTAAAGGCAATTCTGGCAACTCCGTTACATTTTTTATAGGTTATATCTTCAAATTCTCTGGCAGTAATCCAATCCATTTCTATTTGTTTTATTTTAAATAATTATAGTGTAAAAATAAAGCATTTTTATATTTTTACCTACTCAATTTACTTTAAGTCTGTGCTAAAATTACTTTGAATGTTAACAAATAGGATTTACTTACAAAAAATAACATTTTTTAACATTAGTTTTAAAAAATAATATTTAATTTTACACCCTAGAAATCAATGAGATACATTTTATTTCATTGATATAAGATTGATTTTCTTTCACTGATTTATTAACCTAAAAAATGATTTTTTTGAGAAAATTTAAAAAATTTGTCGCTCATTTTTTTACGGTTTTTATTCATAAACCTGTGATAAATGGGCAAATGATTTATTCGTTTGTTGAAACTTCAAAAAGGAAATAGTAACACCTAAGGTTAAACGCTAGAATTGTTTAGTAATTAGTATAAAATTGATTACGAAAAGAGGAAAAAATGCTAACTAAAACTTTCTATAAGTTATTTTATCAAACCAAATGGACTAGCCGTGAACTTAAATTTTTGCTTTTAATATGAATGTATATATTGTTTAAAGACATACCGTTTCAGGAAGTAATTTCTAAAATTTTTAAAGCTATTATTTTTTGAATGGATTCGAATTTATTTTATTTCTGTTTTTTTTTAATTACAATTTTTTTTAAAACTAGAATAAAAAGGGAAAGGCTGCTTGTAATGAGCAGCCTTTCTTGTTATATATATTGTTATTTTTTAATCCTGATCAATTTTACCGGAACTTTGTTTGAATAAATAATTCCGTCAAATAAAACATATCCATTTTCTTTTATCTCTTTTTTACGATCCTGACTTAATCTTTTATTCGTAAAAACAGAATCATTTTTTAAAGAAAGTGAACCTAAATTTGGTTTCTTCTTATCTATATTCGAAAACCACATTTGACTATTTCGGTAAGGTAAATTAGTTACTGAAGTAAAATATTTTGTTTCTCCGGGCTGAAGAAAATAACCTTGTAATGATTCATCGATATCATTAACATATTCTAATTGGTATTTTCTAAAAATTCGGTTCTTTCTTAAAAACTTAGAAACTATAATATCTAGCTCTTCAATTTTCATTAGTTCAAAACCATTACCGCACATGTTTTCAGCCCTTGTGGAACTTCCATCTAAAATAGAATCGTTTTTATACATGCTAAAGCCAATCGAATTATAAGTATAATCTTTTCGCCCTAAAGCTTCTCTGTAAAGATCTCGCTCGACAGTTCCAAGATTATTTTCGTTGAGCATTATAAAATATTTTTTATCTGAAATATTGGTTATTTTATAATGAAGAATATTTTTTGAAAGACTGTCGTACTGTTTATTTGGTTTATAAAAAATTTCCCGAAAATCATTCATATAGACATTTTCTACGCAAACAATCTCATTTGTAAGCAATTCAAGCTTTAAATCTTTTTTATTTTTTTCGCATGAAAACAGAATCAAAAACAAAAAACTTAAACAGATCGTTTTTCTCATAAACTTTAAGCGTTTTAAATTCCAATAATTTATTTAAATCTCAATAAAAAAAATCCAAATTCCAAAACTTTGTAAAGCATTGGAATTTGGAATTTAAGAAATTTGGAATTTACTATGTTGGGATGAATCTCAATAAAAAAATCCAAATTCTAAAACTTTGTAAAGCATTGGAATTTGGATTTTAAGAAATTTGAAATTTTAAAGAGACTATTCTTCTTTTACCAGATAAATTCCGTCTTCTTTGATTTCGATGAGTTTGTCTTTATATAAAGCTCCAATTGCTTTTTTAAAGGTTTTTTTACTCATTTTTAGTACTGTTTTAATGTCTTCCGGATGCGAAGCGTCATTTAGACGTAAAAAACCACGATTAGCTCTTAATTCATCTAAAATCTTTTCTGCATTTGGCTCAATACTTTGATATCCTTGTACTTGCAATGCAACATCTATTTTATTATCAGGACGAATATTTTTGATAAAACCACGCATTCTGTCTCCGGTTCTTATCGCATCGTCATAAACTTCGTCTTTGTACAATAATCCTTTGTGTTGCTCATTGATGATTACATTTATACCTAATTCGGTGATATGTGAAACGATCAAATCAACTTCTTCTCCTTTTTCAACCGTTAAATTTTCATTGCTTAGAAATTGGTTCAGTTTACTTGAAGCTACCAAACGATTGGTTTTTTCATCCATATAAAGGTAAACTAAGTAACGTTTTCCTTTTTCCATTGGACGCGCTTGCTCTTTAAACGGAACAAGAATATCTTTTTCCATTCCCCAATCCATAAATGCACCAACCTGATTGATGTAATTTACTCTTAAAAGTGAAAATTCATTCAATAAAATGTATGGTTCCAGCGTTGTTGCAACCGGACGTTGTTCGTGGTCCAAATAAACGAAAACAATAAGCTCCTCGCCTATTTCAAATTCATTTGGAACGTATTTGTTTGGTAATAAAATGTCGTGAATTCCTTCAGGATCTTTTTCAGGATTTCCTAAAAATAAACCAACTTTGGTGTCACGTAGTATAGTAAGGGTATTGTATTTTCCTATTTCAATCATATTCTTGCGGTTCTAAGCTCTAAAGTAGCTGAGTTTCTAAGGTGCAAATGTACGAAGTTTGAAAATGGTACAACGAAAAAAGTTTTAGATAAAATCAGCTAAAACATCTTTTTAAGGTTTTTGCTTTTTTTAAGTAAATTTGAGAATCTAAATTAATTCCAAATCAATGAAAAAGACCTTTTTTTATGCTGTATTTGCTTTTCTGTTTTTTACGCAAATTACCTTTTCTCAAGTTGCAGAAGATTCTGAAATAAAAAAAATGATTACCGAAATTAAAGCCGAAAACCTTGAAGCTACTGTTCGAAAGCTAGTTTCTTTCGGGACGCGACATACTTTAAGTGATACTAAAAGTAAAACCAAAGGAATTGGCGCTGCACAACAATGGATAAAATCTGAATTTGATAAATATGCTTTGGAATCCGGCGGAAGATTAACCGCTTCAATTGATTATTTTGAAGTTAAAGCAGACGGAAAGCGCATCAACAAAGACAGTCAGCTTGGGAATGTAATGGCGACTCTTAAAGGAACTGACCCAACTGATAATCGTGTTCTTATTATAAGCGGACATCTTGATTCGAGGGTTTCTGATGTTATGAATATAAAATCTGACGCTCCTGGTGCCAATGATGACGCTTCCGGAGTTGCGGCTGTAATGGAATTGGCCAGAGTAATGAGTAAAAGATCTTTCTCTGCAACTATTATTTTTGTGGCTGTAGTTGGTGAAGAACAAGGACTTATTGGTGCTCGCCATCTTGCTGAAACTGCAAAAGAATCGAACTGGAATATCATGGCAATGCTTAATAATGATATGATTGGTAATAGTTTATCGAGCGGAACTAATTTAAGAGACAATACTCAGATTAGGGTTTTTAGTGAAACGATTCCGTTTTTAGAAACCGAAGACGAAGCTAAAATACGTAAAGCAACAAGTCGCGAAAATGATAGTCCGTCGAGATTATTGGCGCGTTACATTAAAACGGTTACAGAGCAATACGTAGATCAATTAAAAGTAAAATTAGTATATAGAAACGATCGTTTTTTACGTGGTGGCGATCATACTCCGTTTAGTCAAAATGGCTTTACAGCAGTTCGTTTTTGCGAAATGAATGAGAATTTTGATCACCAACATCAGGATTTAAGGACTGAAAACGGTATTAAATATGGTGATTTAGTTGAATTTATGGATTTTGAGTATTTAAGAAAAAACACTTGTTCTAATTTAGTAACTCTGGCCAATTTAGCATGGTCACCAAAAGCGCCAACAAATGTAGGAATCGAAGTTAAAAACCTTTCTAATTCATCTGCATTCTCCTGGACAGCTCCGGAAGGAAAAATACCTTACGGTTATCAGATTTTAATGAGAGAAACGGCTTCTTCGCATTGGGAGAAAACATTTTTTGTAAAAGATACCAAAGCCGAAATACCATATTCTAAAGACAACTACTTTTTTGCAATACAAACTGTAGACGAGTTAGGTCATGCAAGTTTACCTGTGTTTCCGGTTCCAATTCGTTAATATCAGAAAATATAAAAAGCACCAATAACGGTGCTTTTTGTATCTATAATAATAGAAATTTATTTATTGTAAACACTTTCTTTTTTAAAGTGTACTGTCAATAGATAATAAACTACAGCTCTGTATTTATGTTTATTCGAATGTCCGTATTTTTCAAGAACTGCATGAATTGCAGCTTCTAATTCCGGTCCATTTGATAAGCCTAATTTTTTAATTAGGAAATTATTTTTAACTGTATCTATCTCAGAATGTTGTGTTGCTGCAACTGTTGATGCATCTGCATTGTATATTGACGGTCCGCAACCAATAGTTACTTTTGTCAGCAAATCCATGTTTGGTGTTACGCCACATTTATCCTTTAAGTCAGCTGCGTATTTTTTAATTAATTCTTCTCTTGCGCTCATAATTTTTATTTAATGATTTTTCTTACTTTTTGAAGCTTCAAATCTAAAACAAAAAATTAGCAATACATAAAAATTAACATTATTTTTACTACAATTTAAATTAATTCTTTGAAATACCTTTTCAAAATCACATCATTTTCAAGAGTTGGAGTAAAAACTTCCAAAATAGTTGGTGCATCATTATTGCTGTAGAGCAATTCCAGACTCTTTTCTAACGAATTTGTGTCTAATGCTGTAAAATAGTTCAACTTGTACATTTTAGCTAAATGTTCAGCAGTTAAATGATGAGATGTTTCAAAAAATGTATTAAAAACGGGCTTTTCTTCATGTCCCGGCAAAATTCTAAAAATTCCTCCTCCTCCATTATTAATTAAAATAATTTTGAAATTTTTAGGGATGTAAGAATTCCACAAAGCATTACTGTCATACAAAAAGCTTATATCTCCCGTGATAAAAACGGTTTGTTTGTCGCTTACTACCGATGCGCCTATTGCTGTTGACGTACTTCCATCAATACCACTTGTTCCGCGGTTGCAATATACTTCGATTGAAGTATCAATTTCGATTAACTGTGCATAACGAATGGCTGAACTATTACTAATTTGCAGCTGACTATTTTTAGGAAGTGATTCTATTACTTTTTCGAATACTTTAAAATCAGAGAATGTAATTTTACGCAAATATTCCTGTTTTCTGATTTTTCTTAAATCGTAAATTTTATCTATTTTCGGGAAGTATTTACTCGAAACAAATGCTGTTTTTGGAAGCAGTTCTTGGAAAAAATCCTCCGGTTCCATTACAAAATGTTTACTTAAAGCGTTAAATGTATCGTAAGCACGTAAAGTATCTATATGCCAATGATGTACAGGTTTGTATTTACGTAAAAAAGCTTTAATCCGCTTAGATACAATCATACCTCCAAAAGTGATTAAAACTTCCGGTTCTAATTCTTTAAAATCAGCATCATCAAATGGTGTAATTAAAGTATCAATACTATTAATAAAACTTGGATCATGCAAATTTGATGTTGTCTCCGTAAGGACTACAATTGATGGATCTTTGGCAAAGTTTTCGAGAATTTCTTTACTAACAGAATTGGCTTCGTTTATGCCACCAATAAGAATTAATTTTCTTTTTGAGGTATTCCAAACAGCA
The DNA here is from genome assembly GCF_951805225.1 of uncultured Flavobacterium sp. Taxonomy (NCBI): domain Bacteria; kingdom Pseudomonadati; phylum Bacteroidota; class Flavobacteriia; order Flavobacteriales; family Flavobacteriaceae; genus Flavobacterium; species uncultured Flavobacterium sp. The sequence continues at coordinate 1,482,821 of NZ_OX638201.1, forward strand.
GCTACATCATCAATATTTTCAATAATTTTAGTTCCAAGAATTTCTTCAGAATGTGTGATTGTTGATTGAACCAAAAGTTCTTCAACTGTTTCATACAAAGGTTCTTCGAAAGGTGCATTAATATGAACCGGACCTTTTTGAAGAATTGCTGTTTCTATGGCTTTATTGATTTTTAAATCATTTTCTAAGGAAGCGTCTTCGGTTAAATTGGCATTGAAAACAGAATGATTCTGAAAAACATTTTCCTGACGAATCGTTTGTCCGTCTCCAATATCAATTTTGCTTTGCGGACGATCTGCAGAAACTACAATTAACGGAATCTGACTGTAAAATGCTTCAGCTACAGCCGGATAATAATTTAATAAGGCAGATCCTGATGTACAAACAATTGCAGTTGGCTGTTTGGTTTGTTGTGCGATTCCTAATGCAAAAAAAGCCGCGCAACGTTCGTCAGCAATGCTGTAACATTTGAAGTCTGAGTTTTGAGCAAATCCTATTGTTAAAGGTGCGTTTCTTGAACCTGGAGAAATTATGATGTTTTTGATTCCTTTTGCAGAAAAAATTTCGATAATGCTTTGAGCAAGCGCTATTTTGGGGTAAATCATTCGTATGGTGTATTACTTTTTAAAGAAAAGCTTAATGTCTAAGTTTTTTCTTTTTGATAGTACAAAGTTACAAACTTCGCATTGGATTTAACTTATAAATAGGAAGATATTAAGACCGTTTATAGAAAAAGGGAATATATTTGTAGTAGCCAATTTTTGATTAAAATAAACTCGATATGCGTTTTATATATATACTCTTTCTTTTTTTGTCATTACAAACTGTAAAGTCTCAAAATCAATTTGTTCCGGACGATACTCCTTATAAAACTGCCTTAGAAACTGCAAAATTGCAAAACAAACCTCTTTTTGTAATGCTTTACGCAGATTGGTGTCCGCATTGTAATCAAATGAAAAAAGAAGTTTTCACCGATCCAAATGTGATGGATTTTCTGAAAGAAAACTACGTTTGTGCCTGGAAAAACATTGAAAAAGAAGAAGGAATCGCTCTTAAAGACAAGTATAACACCAAATCTTTGCCTACTTTCTTGTTTATTGATCCAAATACCGAAACGCTTTTATACGCTTTAAAAGGTGAAATGAAAACACCGGAATTTATGACAGAAGTAAAATATGCCTTGAATTCCAGAATGCAATTGCCATATTTAGAAAAGGAATTTCTTACTGATCCAAGTAATTCAACTAAGTTTTTTGCGTATTTAAATACATTGAAAAAAGGAAAAGACAGAACTGATTTATCGATTCCAACTCATATTTATCTTAATACACAATCTGATGCTCAATTAGTTTCGGAAACAAATTGGCGCGTTATAGCAAATGGCGTTACAGATATAAAATCGAGAGAATTTCAATATGTTTTAAAACATCAGAAAGATTTTGCAGCCGTGGCTTCACAAAATCGTGTAGATCGAAAAATAGAAAGTATTGTAACGGAATTACTTCGTCCTTATGTTGACAATTTAGATACTATAAATTACTATAAACAACGTGAAATTGCAAAATCTATTAAATTACAAAAAACAGATTCTCTTGTTTTTAAGTTTGATTTGACATTGGCAGAAAGAACTGAAAAATGGCAATTTTATAAAAAAGTAACGCTTGAAGATACTCAGAAACTGGTTTGGAATGACGCTAGTTTCCTTAAAGATATTGGACAAACTTATCTAAAACATATTTCTGATACCGAGAGTTTGAAAAAATCTATTTTCTGGGTGAAACATTCTTTAGAATTAAATGATTCTTACGACGGAAACTTACTCTTGGCGAGGCTTTATAACAAAATAAAGGATAAAAAGTTAGCTTTACAATATGCTAAAGATGCAAAGGAAATTTGTACCGAAATGACCTGGAGCACAAAAGAAGTTGATACTTTATTAGCAGAATTAGGATCTAAATAAAATTCCAAAAAATAAATTCCAAATTCCAATTGCCTTAATTGTGCTTAAATTTTTTAATAAATTGATTTTAAATTGTAAATAATAATGAGCCTTAATCTTAGACCTGCAACTACAAACGACTTAGAGAAAATTCTGGAAATTGTAAATCATTCTATTTTACATACTACAGCAAATTATAGTTATGAGGTTCAGACTCTTGATGTTCAGACAAAATGGTTTGAAGACAAAAAAGCAAAAAATCTGCCTATTGTTGTAGCTGATTTAGATGGCGAAGTAGTTGGTTTTGGAAGTTATGGGCAATTTCGCGAAAAAATTGGCTATCAATATACCGTAGAACATTCTGTATATGTGGTTGATAATGTAATAGGAAAAGGTATTGGATCTAAATTGCTTACAGAATTAATTCGATTGGCAAAGGAACAAGGTTTTCACGTTATGATTGGCGCTATTGACGCTGATAATGCGGGAAGTATTGCTTTTCATGAGAAATTTGGATTTGTTGCAACCGGAACAATTCGCGAAGTAGGTTATAAATTTGATCATTGGCTGGATTTAGTTTTTATGCAGCTTATACTGGTTTAAGGTTTATTGGCTAGCGCATATTAGCTATGTCTATTAGCACGCGGATTACACGGATTCGCTAAAGCGAAAACGCGGATTAAAACGGATTTTTTTATTTTGACGAAAGGATATATAACAAAAGTTTGCAAAATCTCTGTCCCTTTGAACCTTTGCCTCTTTGAACCTAAAAAAAATCCACAAATTTGAAACTCAAATTTGTGGATTTTTTTGATTTAAAAAGTTTTATTTAGCTTTTGATCCAGTTTATAACTTCTGGTTCCGTTACTAATGTTTTTGGTTTAATTACTTTTACCAATTCTCCTTTTTCGTTGATTAGGTATTTTTGAAAATTCCACTCTACTTCAGAATCTTGTAAACCGTTTTTAGATTTTTGAGTAAGGAATTTGTAAACGTCACACATATCATCTCCTTTTACAGAAACTTTATCCATCATTGGGAAAGTTACTCCGTAATTTTGTTGACAAAACGTTTCGATTTCTTTGTTTGTTCCCGGTTCCTGAGAAGCAAAATTGTTAGCAGGAAAACCTACAATTACAAAACCTTTGTCTTTATACTCTTTATAAACAGCTTCAAGATCTTTGTACTGAGGCGTTAATCCGCATTTTGAAGCGGTATTAACGATCAAAATTTTCTTTCCTTTCAAAGATGCAAAATCAAATGGATCTCCTGACAAATCTGTTACTTTAAACTGATAGATTGTTTCTTTTGTCATCACTTTATCTGTTTTAGATACTTTAGTTTTACTTGTTTGCGCCTGAAGTTGAGAACTCAGGAAAAAGACCACGCTACAAGCTATAAATGCTATTTTTTTCATTGTTTAATTTTTTATAAAATTAGTTAAAAACTGATTACAGAAACTCTTTGCCTCTATTATTTTGTATTAAAGATTAGTTAAAAAAATGAAGCCTAACGTTAATCAGACGTTAGGCTTCCCCCCATACAAACAAATCAAACCATGAATTTACTGTTGTGCTTTTATGCAATTTCTTTAGAATTATAGTTGATGCCTCGGTTATGTTGAACTTTTACTGAACTAAAATATTCTCAATTACTATTTTTTAAATGGCGTGGATTCTGACTAGTTTACTAATTCATGTACGAGTGTAATTTCGAGTATCTGTGTAATTCTTTAAAACGTTCGGCTGGAAGTCCGAAGACATCAACTATTTCATATCTTTAAATCTTATTTATTTTTATAATTTATCTTTTTCGTTTGATGAAAAATTAGTCAACAAATAGAAAGATCTTGTTTTCTCTTCTTTTAATTTTTCTTTTCCAAAATTGGTAAGTGCCAGAACCGTGGTTAAACCAACGATCAATATTTTTAGGCTATTTATCTTACTCATAACTATTTTGTTTTTGTTTATTGAAAATTTTGCTTTACCAATTAGTTTAAACAAATGTTAAATTCTACATTTTCTAAAATCCTGAATAAGCTTTTAATAATCAACTAAAAAGCTTTTTTTGATGGTTTCTGCTATTTTTCTAAATAATCATTTTATGTTATAATAGCATTTACGTAAATGGATTGCTTTTGGTTTTAAAAAAATGAAAAAAAATTAAACTTTTTTTCAAAAGCCCTATTTTACTAGGGTTACAGCTACAAAAAAAAATATAAAATTCCCGAAAAAATAAATTATCTTTATCTTCAGTAATGAAATAATGTTTAATATTTTTTGTTTAAACTTTAAAATCCAAATCTATGAGTCAAGAAGAATTGCTAGTTTTAATTTACAAGAAAGACGAAAGAGCTTTTACCCATTTGTACGACATGTACTCTAAAAGTTTGTTCTCTGTAATTAATGTTCTTATTAAAAACCGAGAAGAAGCTGAAGATGTTTTACAGGAAGTTTTTGTTAAAATCTGGAAAAACATCGATTCTTATAATGAAAGTAAGGGGCGTTTTTATACGTGGATCCTTAATATTGCTAGGAATACTTCGATCGACAAGCTGAGATCTAAAAATTTTAATAACAGCCAAAAAAACCTTTCCTCAGATAATTTCGTAAATCTGTTAGACGACAGTAACAAACTCGTTAATAAAATTGATACAATAGGTATACAAGAATTTGTAAAAAAATTAAAACCAAAATGTATTGAAATTATCGATTTGTTATTTTTTAAAGGATATACCCAACAAGAAGCTTCAGAAGAATTGGCAATGCCATTGGGAACTATCAAAACGCAAAACAGAAACTGTATTAACGATTTAAGAAATTATCTAAAAATATAATGGAAGCACAAGAATATATTGAATCAGGAACTCTAGAACTTTATGTGTTTGGTCTGTTGACCGAAGCAGAAAATTTAGAAATAGCCGAAATGGCAAAGAAACATCCAGAAATGGATGAGGAAATTATAGCGATCGAAAAAGCTATTGTGGCTTTATCATCAAGCTTCTCTCCTTTTCACTCAGTAGCAAATTTCGAGAAAATAAAAGCTCGTTTAGAACTGAAGCATGGCAAAGTAGTCGACATGAAACCAGCATCAAACTGGTCTCAATATGTGGGCTGGGCAGCTGCAGTATTATTGCTTTTGGGTCTTGGCTACCAAACTTTAGAGTTGACAAAAACAAAAGAAGCAATCGCTACTGTTGGAACTGAAAAAAGTAAAATCGAAAGAGATTATGCTTTCTTAGATCAACAAAATAAGCAAACTGAGAAGAGTTTAACTATTGTTAGAGATATCAAAAATACTGGTGTAACTCTTGGCGGACAAGCGGTTTCTCCAACTTCATTTGCAAAAGTGTATTGGAATAAAGACACTAAAACAACTTATATCGATGCTGCAGGTTTACCAAAACCTCCAAAAGGAATGGTTTATCAAGTTTGGGCTTTAAAATTAAGTCCTGTATTGACGCCAACAAGTATTGGTTTACTTGCCAACTTTGATGAAAATTCACAAAAAATATTTGCTGTAGATCAAACACAGTCTGCTGAGGCTTTTGGAATTACTCTAGAGCCAGCCGGTGGAAGTTTAACACCTACAATGACTCAATTATATACTTTAGGAAAAGTTTAAAATTAAACTGGTCATAAAACTTAAAACGCGTATTATACTTTAATACGCGTTTTTTTGTTATTTTTAATTCAACTAACACTAAAATAACTATGAACGGAACTTTACTTTTGAGAATTGCTGTGGCAATTATCCTTTTGACTCATTCTATTTTTGGAATTTTTGATAACGGAATAAACGATTTTGGAAATTTATATCTCAATCAAATTGGCTTTGCTCCTTTTGGTGTCGCTATTGCCTGGAGTATTAAATTATCGCATGTCGTTGCTGCTGTACTTTTAATATGGAATAAATACATAAAGTTGGCTGGATTTGTTACCATTTTTGTTCTGATTATGGGAATTATTTTAGTGCATTTTCAAGAAGGTTGGTTTGTTGTTGGCGGCGGACGAAATGGTGTAGAATATAACTTTTTACTGATTATCGTTTTGTTGGCAATCATATATCCTGACGGATTTAAAAGAACCAAAATCTAAAAGTAAAAAATCTGATTGCAAAAATTAATATTCAAAACAAGATAAGAATGGAAATAATTTGCAAAAACTGTAAGCATGTTTTTCATGGAAAATATTGTAACAATTGCGGACAAACGGCTGAAACGCACAAAATAAATGCGCATTTTTTGTGGCACGATATTCAGCATGGATTATTGCATTTTGACGTTGGAATACCATATTCTTTAAAACAATTATTTACAAGACCCGGACATTCTATACGGGAATTTATCGAAGGAAAACGCGTCAAGCATTTTAAACCTTTGTCGCTCGTTGTTGTATTAGCAACGCTTTATGGTTTATTGTACCATTATTTTCATATCAATATTTTTGCAGATTCTGATAAAACTGAGTTTGATTACGATACTTTTAATGAATGGATGGCGACGCATTTTTCATGGACAACAATTGCGACTATTCCTATTTATACGATTGGAACTTCTATTGCTTTTAGAAAACAAGGTTATAATTTTGTTGAATATTTTGTGCTGAATACTTTTAAAGCTTCACAGAGAATCTTTGCGCAAATTTTGATGTTTCCTATTCTATTGTATTCAAATAGTGTGTCGCATCTTCAGTGGTATTCGAATTTGACTTATGTAATTGGTATGATTTTAATTTTTTGGACTAACATTCAATTCTTTAATAAAATCTCAAAAACTAAGGCGTTCTTTTTGACTTTGTTGAGTCATTTTATCTTTTTGATTTGTTTCACTCTGATTTTTATTTTAATTCTGGCGATAAAATCAATATTGTGAAGTTGGTTTCAAGTTTTAGGTTTTCTTTGTTTCAGGTTTCATCTTTAGAGTTTTGTTTACTTTGAAATTTCTGTTGAAAACGATTGTCCTAGCCCTGATGGGAACGGCATCCTTTTATGGTGGGGTTCACCATAAAAGATATAGTGGACAGCAGGAAATAGCTCCTAAAACTTATTCTTCGAAATCTTAATTTATAGCAATAAAAAAAGGTTCAACTTGACGTTGAACCTTTTTTACGAATTAATAATTACTGCTGAATTATTTATTTTTTAACCTTTTTTACTTTTTTGGTTTTATAGTATTTGTGGTATTTAGGATACGTTAATACTCCAATTAATGTAATTGTTCCTAATGAATAATAAACCCAGCTTAATGAATGTGCTTCTCCGCTTGCGTAAGAGTGAAGTCCAACTAAGTGGAAGTTTACTCCATAATACGTGAATAAAATCGACACAAAAGCATACATTGTCATTAAATTGAAGAACCATTTTCCTCTTAAAGACGGAACAAAACGAGCGTGAATTACAAATGCGTAAACCATAATCGAGATTAAAGCCCAAGTTTCTTTTGGATCCCATCCCCAGTAACGTCCCCAGCTTTCGTTTGCCCATTGTCCTCCTAAGAAGTTACCAATAGTTAACATAATCAAACCAATTGTAATTGACATTTCGTTGATGTAAGTAATCTCTTTGATGTTTAGGTCCATTTTGGCTTTGTTTTTCTCATTGGTAAAGAAAATCAATATCAGAGCCACAAAACCTAAAATCATTCCAAGTGCAGTTGGTCCGTAACTTGCTACAATAACGGCAACGTGAATCATTAACCAATATGAATTTAAAACTGGTTGTAAATTTGCAATTTCAGGATCGATCCAGTTTGCGTTTGCTGCCATGAAAATCATCGCTGTTACAAATGCTGCAGATGCAACGGTAAGTTTTGATTTTCTATCAAAAGCCAATCCGAAGAACATTGTTGACCATGCAACATATACAATTGCTTCGTAAGCGTTACTCCATGGCGCGTGTCCAGAAATGTACCAACGTGCAATTAATGTTATTGTATGAAGTACGAATATTAAACCTATTAATATGTGGAAACCATTTACAGTGATTCTCAACCATTTTTTATCGAAAAATATACTGAAAAGTGTAAAAATCAACATGAAGATTCCTGAAAGAGAATACCAGTAAAACATTTTTGGTAAAATATTATAGGTATTATAAGCAATCTCAAGATCGATTTTTTGCTCACTTGGACGTACTTTATTTCCGAATTTCTTCTGGAAACCGTTGATACTTTCTACTAATTGATCTGCGGTTTTAAAATCTTTAGAAATAGCTCCATTGTTTAAAGCGCTAAAATATAAAGGTAAAATTTGTTTGACATAAGTAGAATCCATGCCTTTTAATCCTGCATGATCTAATTCCATGTATGAAATCCATTTGTTGTTTGGATCATTTGGAATTGGGAAGATTCTCAAAATACTTCCGCTTAATGCAGATTCCATTAAGTTTACTTTTTTATCTGCTTCGATAAAATCTTTCTCGAAACTATTTGGATTTCCTGCTTTATAAGCAGAATCTAAATAAGGAGCAAGTTTATAATTTCCGTTTTCATCAAAGAATTTTACAAAAGGTGCGAATTTCATTCCTTTTTCAATACCAATGATTTTACGAATACTATCATCTTTTGTATTAAGATAAATAATAGGAACTTGTATCCAAACCTGAGCATATTGCGTCATTGACAAAAATACCTGATCAGAATTCATTCCGTTATAAGTATCGCTTTGACTTACTTTACGAAGCAATTCAGATGAAAAAGTATTGATTGGCTTCATTCTACCTCCGGCGTCCTGAATAATCAAACGTCCAAATTTAGCTGCGTGCGCTTCCGGTGCTTTATAAATAGAAAGTAAAGAATCTAATTGTTTTTGACTTGGTGGAGCCGTTACGTGATTTGCGTGATCATTAGGATCTGTTGAATGATTGTGATCGTGTCCAGGTGTATGAACGTGAGGCGCTTGTGCAAAACCACTCAAACCAATCATTAAAACCAAAATGGTAATTAATTTTTCTTTTTTCTTTTTTACAACGTCTAATTTGCGTTTTAAATCTCCGAAACGAGAGTGTTTTGTAAACATAATTGCCATTAATCCAAAAAACAACATAAAATATCCTAAATAAGTGATAGAAGTTCCCCACCAATCGTGGTTTACAGATAATACAGTTCCTTTTTCGTCCGGATCAAATGAAGATTGAAAAAATCTGTATCCTTTATGGTCTAATACGTGGTTCATGTAAATACGGGCGTCAAAAGTTTCTGAAGAATCCTGAACGGTTACTTTACTTTCAAAAGAAGAATAACTTTTCTCAGTTCCCGGATATTTTGTAGCGATAAAATCGTTTAGTTTTACTTTAAAAGGCAGGATATAAGCTTTACTTCCGTAGAATAAACTATATTCTATATTTCCAATTTTTACGGTTTGAGGCTCGCCTACGCTTCCTTTTGAACCAAGAAGTCTTACTTCTTTTTCTTGTCCTTCAGCTTTAACTTTTACAATTAAAGCATCATGATGAGATTTTGCTTTATAATCGTTATTTGATTCATAATCAACAATTCCTCTTACTGCAGGATCTGGAAAAACGATTCTAATATCGCCAATACTGTACAAAGAACGCATCATAAGCGGTTGCACATTATCTTTGGTTACAGCACCTTTTAATTTATCTGCCATTCGCATAAATTCTCCTTCAAAAGGAGTTTGAATGGTATATTTTTCGCCAGTTGTATTGATATTAATTGCTCCGGCCGTTTGCTTGTTTAATGCAAATAAAACATTGTGAATGTTTTGAACTTCACCTTCTTTCAGGAAATGTTCTTCACGTCCGCCGGCGCCAGCTTCAACCAATTTTAGGTATAAAGTCCCGTTTGGACTTGGTTTTATAGTTTCCTTCGCTCCCATTATATAGTTAACATAAGTAACTTCAAAAGGAGTTTCGTCAAATTTACCTGAAAGTGTAAAATCGTTATTTGTTACTGGCGAAAACAATAGATTTTTTTCAAAAACTCTACGTTTCATTTCGCCTTTGTATTCTCCATCTGCAAAAACAGTTAGGAATGTTTTATCTGAAAAAATTTGATTTTCGGCAGCACCTTCACGAATTGGCATCATACCTTCGTAGCTTATATAACGTGTAACAAAAGCTCCTATAAGAATGAAAATAAAAGCAATATGAAGCAATAAAGTTGCCCATTTTTCTTTTTTATGTAGTTGGTAACGTTTGATGTTTCCGAAGAAATTGATCAGGAAAAAGACCATTATAGCCTCAAACCACCATGTATTGTAAATTAAAATTCGGGCTGTATCTGTATTGTATTTACTTTCGATAAAAGTTCCAATACCCATTGCGATCGCAAATGTTAAAAAAAGAACAGACATTAAGCGTGTAGAAAACAAAAAAGAGAATATTTTTTTATCCATTTTTAAGGAATTACATTGTATAAAAGTGGCACAAAAGTACTTAAAAATGTTGAGTTTCAATATTTGTCGTTTGTTAATAAAAACTAAAAAAGGAACATTTCTTGAGAATAAATTTAACAATTCACAAGAATATATTTACAAATAAAATAGAATCAAACAATCGCTTTGTTTGTGAATTATTTTTTATATGTTTGTGTAATCGATTACAATATCATTTTATTGTTTTTGAAGCCTTGTTATTGAATTGTTAATGAAAATCAAAGCTACAAAATATCATTACTAAAGCTATTAAGACCAAATAATGAAACTAAAAACCACATCAACCAACCTTTTTTACCTCATTTTGACCCTTTTACTTATTAGTTGGTCAAAAGATATGATTGCTCAAAATTCAAAAGATATTTATGCAGGAATTGAATTTAAAATGTCTAAAATCAAAGAACCTGTAATTCCTAAAAACACGGTAAATATAAAAGATTTTGGTGCTGTAAATGGTGGTTATGTTTTAAATACAAAGGCTTTCGCCGATGCAATTGCTGCAGTTTCAAAAAAAGGCGGCGGAAAAGTGATTATTCCTCCAGGAATCTGGCTTACAGGACCAATTATCTTGAAAAGTAATCTTGAATTGCATGCCGAAACTGGCGCTTTAATAAAATTTTCGACAGATAAAACTTTATATCCTATTATAGAAACCAGTTTTGAAGGTTTAAATACCTGGCGTTGCATCTCTCCTATTTACGGAAAGAATTTAGAAAATATTGCTTTTACAGGAAATGGCGTTTGGGATGGTTCCGGTGAAGCTTGGCGTCAGGTCAAAAAAAATAAACTGACTGAAGAACAATGGAAAAAATTCGTTGCTTCAGGTGGAGTTCTTAACGATAAAAAAGATTCCTGGTATCCATCTGAGCAATATTTAAAAGGTTCTAAAGGTGCAGATCAAAACATTCGATTAGATCTAAAAACCAAAGAAGATTTTGAAGCAATTCACGATTTCCTTCGTCCGGTTTTGGTAAGTATTCAAAATAGTAAAAGAGTATTATTTGACGGACCGGTTTTTCAAAATTCGCCTGCATGGAATATTCATCCTTTGATGATTGAAGATTTAATTGTTCGAAATATCACCGTTAGAAATCCTTGGTATTCACAAAATGGAGATGGTTTGGATGTAGAATCCTGCAAAAATGTAATTATCGAAAATTCTAGTTTTGACGTTGGCGATGATGCAATTTGTATTAAATCAGGAAAAGACAAAGATGGACGTGATCGTAATATTCCATGCGAAAATATTATCGTAAGAAATAATATTGTTTATCACGGACATGGAGGCGTAACGGTTGGAAGTGAAATGTCCGGAGGCGTAAGAAATCTGCATGTTTCAAATTGTACTTTTATGGGGACTGATGTTGGTTTACGCTTTAAAAGTACGCGTGGACGTGGCGGAATTGTAGAAAACATTTATATATCGGATATTTTTATGACTGATATTCCATCTCAGGCAATTTCGTTTGACCTTTATTATGGTGGAAAATCTATTGCAGAAACTTTAGCGGAAGGCGGAAATAAAATTAATACTAAAATAGTTCCGGTAAATGAAGAAACGCCTCATTTTAAGAATATTTCGATCAAAAATATTACAATAAAAGGCGCTTATCAAGCTGTTTTTCTACAAGGTTTACCAGAAATGAATCTTAAAAACATCGAAATTTCCAATTTAATTGCAAAAGCAGAAAATGGTTTTTCGATTATTGATGCTGACGGAATTAAACTTAGTAATATTAAATTAGACATCGAGAAACCAACCGTTTTTGAAATCTATAACGGAAAAAATATGTCTTTTAAAAACATTGAATTCAATTCGGTTTCAGATAAAGCAATTTCGATTAATGGAGAAGTTTCTAAAAATATCGAGTTTACTTCTTCTCCAAAATTAGATTTTTCGAAAATTACAACGATTAATGAAGTTGTCCCGAAAGATGCTGTAAAATTCTAAACAAATAATAATCAATAATCTAAATCCGTTGTTTTCAATTATAAAAATTAATTGGTTACAACGGATTTTTAATTTCAATAAAATCTAAAGTCAAAATCGTATCAAAAAGAGATTCTGAGCGAATGACAAACGAATCAAAAGCAATAGACATTAAAAAAATAATGCTAATTTTGCGCTATGACTCGAATAACGATAATTGGTTCCGGAAATGTCGCGCAACATTTGATAAAAGCTTTCACTAAAAGTGAACTTATTGAAATTGTTCAGGTTTTTTCGAGAAAAAAAGAGGCTTTGTCTTCTATAATTGATTACAATAAAATTGTAAATGATTTTGAGGAATTAATTGAAGCTGATTTATATATTATCGCGGTTTCGGACAAAGCTATTTCTGAAGTTTCTTCTAATTTACCTTTTCAAAACCGAATCGTGGTTCATACTTCGGGAGCGGCTTCGCTTGATGTTTTAGATCCAAAAAACAGAAAAGGCGTTTTTTATCCGCTTCAAACATTTTCTAAAAAGAAAGAGATTGATTTTTCAACTATTCCGATGTGTTTGGAAGCCGAAAATACATTTGATTTTCGCGTTTTAGAAACTGTTGCAAAAAGTATTTCGAGTGCTGTTTATCCTATAAATTCTGATCAAAGGAAAGCTTTGCACGTTGCCGCCGTTTTTGTAAACAATTTTTCGAATCACTTATATCAAATTGGACAAGAAATTTGTAACGAACATCAGGTTCCGTTTGAAGTTTTGAAACCTTTAATTCAGGAAACTGCGGAAAAAATCAAAACTCTCGATCCAATTGATGCTCAAACCGGTCCTGCAAAACGCAAAGATTCTAACACAATTGAAGCGCATTTGGAATACTTATCGAATGAAAATCAAAAGAATATTTATAAAATACTAACACAATCTATACAGAATAATGGCAAAACATTTTAAAGAGATAATGAACGACATCACAACTTTTGTTTTTGATGTAGATGGCGTACTTACAGACAGTTCCGTTTTTGTAACCAATGAAGGAGAAATGCTTCGTACGATGAATATTCGTGATGGTTATGCAATGAAAGCGGCTGTTGAAAGTGGTTTTAATGTTTGCATTATTTCTGGCGGAAGCAACGAAGGCGTTCGCATTAGACTTCGTAATTTAGGAATCAACGATATTCATTTAGGAGTTCCTGACAAGGTTGCGACTTTTAAGGAATACACAGAAACTTACAATATTAAACCAGAGCAAGTGTTATATATGGGAGATGATATTCCTGATTTTCATGTTATGAAATTAGTAGGATTACCAACTTGCCCGCAAGATTCAAGTCCTGAAATCAAGAATATTTGCCGTTATGTTTCGCATGTAAAAGGAGGAAAAGGTGCCGCGCGTGACGTTATCGAGCAAGTAATGAAAGTACAAGGAAAATGGATGGAACATTTTAGTGGGAAACACGATTGATAATTGTGAATTGTTAATTGTGAATTATTAATTATTTGTGATAATTTTTAATCGTAATACTATCTTTGTCAAAGTTTTAAACTTTGACAAAGATTCTCAAAAAAACCTTAGAACCTTAGCCTCTTAGAACCTCAGAACCTAAAGAAAAAATGAAATTCCTCAAACTCATTCGTTATCAAAATTTACTGATGCTTGCTTTTATGCAGGTTTTGTTTCGTTATGCTTTTTTAAAACAGCAAAATATTCCTTTGGCGCTATCTGATATTCAGTATGGATTATTGGTTTTAAGCACTGTTTTATTGGCTGCAGCGGGTTATGTAATCAATAATATATATGATGTTGCAACGGACACAATAAATAAACCTCAGGATGTTGTAATTGGCAAAGGAATATCTGAAACTGCGGCCTATAATATCTATTTTGGATTGAATATTACCGGAGTTGCGATAGGTTTTTATTTATCGAATGTTATTTTGAGACCTGGTTTTGCAACAATCTTTATTCTGATTGCTTCAATGCTTTATTTTTATTCTACAACATTAAAACAAATTATGATTGTAGGTAATGTTGTCGTGGCATTAACGCTTGCTTTGAGTGTTATTATCATTGGAGTTTTTGATATTTTCCCTGCAATCAATGCTGAAAATAAACCGCAAATGGCAAGTTTATTTTCGATCCTGACGGATTATGCTTTGTTTGCTTTTATGATTAATTTCATACGCGAAATAGTTAAAGATATTGAAGATGTAGATGGAGATTATAATCAAGGAATGAATACATTACCAATTGCAATTGGTAAAGACCGTGCAGCGAAAATTGCATTAGGATTTGCTATAATTCCGTTTATTTTGTGCTTGCTTTATATCAATACCTATTTCTTTAAAAACAATCTTATTTTTGTTACTCTTTATACTTTTGCTTTTGTTTTAGCGCCGTTATTATACTTTATAGTTAAAATATTTGGAGCAAAAACTCAAAAAGAATTTCATCATTTGAGTACGGTTTTAAAACTGATTTTGTTTTTCGGAATTTTATCAATTCTGGTTATCACCTTAAATATTCATTACAATGCTTAAAGAAAAACTAAAAAAATATACCATAATTCTTGCATCGGGATCACCAAGAAGACAACAATTCTTTAAGGACTTAAATCTTGATTTTGAAATCAGATTAAAAGATATCGAAGAAATATATCCGCCGGAATTAAAAGCGGTAGAAATCACCGATTATTTAGCCGAATTAAAAGCAAGTGCGTTTGAAGGTGAACTAAAAGAAAGCGAAATCCTGGTAACAAGCGATACGATTGTTTGGCACAACGATAAAGCTTTAGGAAAGCCAAAAAATGCAGATGAAGCTTTTGCAATGATCAAATCAATGTCGAATGCGACACACGATGTAATTACTTCTGTTTGCTTTAAAACAAGCACTACTTCTACCCTTTTGCATGATATTACAAAAGTTACTTTTAATGATTTGTCTGACGAAGCAATTTTATATTATATCGAAAACTACAAACCTTATGATAAAGCCGGCGCTTATGGAATTCAGGAATGGTTTGGTTTTATGGCAGTTGCAAAAGTCGAAGGTTCTTACACCAATGTTATGGGATTGCCTACGGCTAAAGTTTACGAATATTTGAGTACTTTAGTGTAAAAATTTATTTATGTTTTCTTTTAAAGAATATAGCGAGGAAATTCTAAGCACCATAATTGTCTTAATTGCTTTGGTCGCGTTAAGAATTATTATTGCAAAATTAATCCGACGCTACGCAAGTTCAAGTCAGTTATTAGAACATCGAACCAATTTGGTAATCAAGTACATTCATATCCTTATGAATATACTCGTTACGATTAGTCTGATTGTAATTTGGGGCGTTGAAACTAAGGATATTTTCATTACAGTTTCATCAATTGCAACCGTTATTGGTGTTGCAATGTTTGCGCAATGGTCCATTTTGAGCAATATTACTTCGGGAATGATTTTGTTCTTTTCATTTCCTTTTAGAATTGGAGATACAATCAAAATTCACGACAAAGATTTTCCTATCGAAGCTGAAATCGAAGATATTAGCGCTTTCCATGTCAATCTGAAAACAAAAGAAGGCGAAAGAATTATTTTTCCAAACAATTTATTATTGCAAAAAGGCATTTCGATTATGCCGTCACACTACGAAGACAAAGAGTTTTTTGACTAAAACATTTGAATGGGAATTTTATAAACTATAAGAAAAAAGCTAAAACATTATTACTGAAATAAAGTATAATATTTGCTTAACCAAAATTATAGTTTTACAAAAACTCCATAAAAATGATTCAGCCAATTAAGTTGCCATTCTATGCAAAAATTGCATGCATACTAATAAGTTTAATTTCTTTTGCCTATATATTTTGTATCGCAAAAGATATCATTACGCCAGTTTTAATGGCCTTTTTGTTTGCTGTTTTATTGCTTCCGGTATTTACTTTTCTAAAAACAAAATTGAAATTCCCAAGGCATCTTGCCGCGATTTGCTGTGTTTTGCTTTTTGCTGCCTTTATCATCGGAATATTAGTTTTTATATCCTATGAAGTTACGGATATGGCAAATGATTTTGATACTATAAAAAAGAACGCAAATGCTTTTATAACGGATATTCATAAGTTTATTAAAGACAATTTTCACGTAAGTATTGGTGAACAGAAAAAATATCTGGATAATGTCACAAAAGATTCTGTTCAGAATGGGAAAGCTACAATAGGTTCTGCAATTGTTTCTATTACAGATTTGCTTTTGGATTGTACAATTATTCCAATTTATACCTTTCTGTTTTTATTGTATAAAGATCATTTCGTGCTTTTTCTTGCCAAATTGATCGACAAAGAAAATCATAGCACTTTAAAAGGTATTTTGTCTCAAATCAAAGTTTCGATAAACAATTATATCGTAGGTTTAATTTTTGAAATGGCTGTTGTATCGGTATTAACGAGTTTGGGGCTTTGGATTATTGGTATTAAATATTTTATTCTGTTAGGATTAATAACCGGAATTCTAAACGTGATTCCATATATCGGAATCTTAATCGCGGGAGTTATTACTGTTTTAGCTTCTTTAACAGGATCTGCCGAAACATCTATTATTCTGGGAATTCTTATCGTAAATATTATTGTTCAATTAATCGATAATAATCTAATTGTGCCCTTAATTATCAATTCTAAAGTAGAAATTAATGCTTTTGTATCAATTATTGGAATTATAATTGGCGGTGCTGCCGCAGGAATTTCGGGAATGTTTTTGGCTATTCCACTTTTAGCGATCTTAAAAATTATTTTTGACAGAATAGAATCACTGGAACCGTGGGGTTATGTTATGGGAAATCATATGCCTAAAAAATTTACATGGAGAATCAGGAAAGTTAAAGCTGAGAATTAAAAATTAACTCATTTGCTAAATTTAAGCTTATAATTTTCTTACCTTGATCTAAGAATCATTTGTAAGCCAGTCAAAAATCATCTAAATGTTTGTGAACAGAAAAATAGTTGTTTTTATTATCTTATGCTTTTGCTTACAAGGTACTTATGCTCAGGTTAAAACCGAGAAGAAAGACAGTACTGATATTTATAAAAAAATACGTAATTATTCGAAAAAGAATAAATTTACTCAAAATCTTCACAAACTTTTTTTCAGAACAAATAAACCCAAAAAAAAGGAAGAACTTCTTATTACGGATACAACGGATTACAGCGGGAAAATTATCCGAAACATTAATATAGTTACGCTCGATCCTTTTGGTCATTCTATTACAGATACTACTCAGGTTCCTAAAAACTGGGGAGAAAGAACGGGAAACCGATTGCATTTGAAAACTAAAAAAATAGCAATTTATAATCTTCTTTTATTCAAAAGAAACACGCCTTATAATGCTTATAAAGTACAGGAATCTGAACGTTTGATTCGTGCCCAAAAATATGTGACCGCCGTTAGAATTTCGAATAAACTGGCAAGCAAGGAATCTGATTCTGTAGATGTTACTATTCGGGTTTTAGATTCGTGGAGTACAATTCCTAAGTTTTCAATATCAAGCAATCAGGTTTCATTTGGAGTAAAAGAAAAAGACTTTTTTGGTTCAGGGCAACAACTTGAATATCGATTTACGAATAGATTTAGTGACGGCCAAAATGCCAATGAAGCCACTTATACGATTCCAAATATAAAAAACACGTATATCAAAACCATTTTGAATTATAAAATGGATTTGGATAATAACTATAGCAAAAGTATTAATGTAGAGCGTGATTTCTATTCTCCTTTAACCAAATGGGGAGGCGGAGTTTTTGTGGGACAAAATTTTAGAAGAGACAGTTTACAAGCACCAGATTTAACGTATGCATTTCAACCTTTTAAATATAATTTTCAGGATTTATGGGCAGGAAAAGCGTCAAAAGTTTTTGAAGATGATTCAAACGGAATCACAAATTTGATTGTTTCCGGAAGGTTTTTAAATGTAAATTATACCGAAACTCCTTCGGAACTTTATGATCCAACGCATTTTTATTCGGATGAAAAACTCATTTTAAGCGGAATTGGAATCAATACTCGTAAATTTATCAAAGACAGTTATATTTTTAGAAATGGCCAAACGGAAGACGTTCCCGTTGGACGGATTTACGGCATTACATTAGGTTATCAGTACAAAAATATGATGTGGAGGCCTTATTTTGGCGCACAGTTTTCATTTGGAAATTATTATAAATGGGGATTTTTAAGTACCAATTTCGAAGCAGGAACTTTTCTTCATGATTCAAAAACATATCAGACTGCTTTTCTATTCGAATCAAATTATTTTACAAAGCTCTTTACAATAGGAAGATGGAAATTGAGACAGTTCGTTAATCCTGAAATAGTTATAGGTGTAAATCGTGAAAATATTATTGGAGATCAGCTTAATATAAATGAACAAAATGGTTTGGCTGGTTTTAATAGTGCCATTTACGGAACTAATAAAATGGTTTTGTCTTTACAAACCCAAACCTACTCGCCTTATTCTGTATTAGGATTTCGTATGAATCCGTTTTTTAATTATTCGATTGCAGTATTAGGGAGTCCAAATAATGCGATGGCGCGAAACAAAGGATATTCAAAAGTGACAATAGGATTATTAATCAGTAATGACTATTTAGTATTTAGTTCCTTTCAGCTTTCGTTGTCATATTACCCGACAATTCCGTTTCAGGGAGATAATGTATTTAAAACCAATACATTTGAAACTACTGATTTTGGTTTGCAAAGTTTTGAGCTGGCTAAGCCAAGAATTGTTGAATATAAATAACAGAAAAAAAATATCTTTTTTTTTCTAAATTCTACACTTTTCAAAACTCATTAAAAATCAAAATATTACATAAATATTAGCGAATTATCACTCGTTAAAAAGCATCATTTATCCGACGAAATGCATTTGGTTTTAATTTTTGGCACAGTATATGAATATTACCAAACAGAACAAATTAAAACTAAAAAAAATGAAAACAATAAAAATAGCAATCGTTGGATTATTCCTTTTGGTTGCAAGTGCCACACAAGCTCAGGTATCAATAAACGTTAATATAGGAACTCCTCCGGCTTGGGGTCCTGAAGGTTATGCAGAAATGGAATATTACTATTTGCCGGACATTGAAGCTTATTATGATGTTAGAGCTTCTCAGTTTATTTATTTTGGAGGAGGAAGATGGGTTAGAACAACTTATTTACCAAGACAATATAGAAACTATGATTTGTACGGAGGTTATAAAGTAGTTTTGAATGATTATCACGGTAGAACTCCTTACACTTATTTTGATCGTCACAGAGTAAAATACTATAAAGGATATCACGGAGCACCACAAAGATGTTACAGACCAAGACCGGTAGCGTATGGTTATAATGATCGTCGTGATGATCGTAGAGATTACAAACATTATGATAAAAGACGTTATGACAAACACGATAGACACGACAGACATGATGATGATCACGATCACGATGAACACCGTGGACACGGAAGACGTTAATATAATTGCTAAATAACTAATTTTCAGCACAAAAGAGTATCAATAATTTGATACTCTTTTTTTATGCACGCATAATACTTTGATTATGCGTTAATTTATTGAGTATTCTTTAAATATATACTAATAAATTAACAATTAGTTAAACTATTCTTAATCATTACCTTATTTTAATATAAATATGTCGTATCTTTGCAAAAAATATAAGCACAGATAGAATATGAAAAAGAGAGTTTATTTATTTTCGTTAGTAGCAATGTCACTTTTTACATTTTGTACTAATAATGACGAATCCAATACGGATACGCAGGCAAAAGACAATAATATTCAAATTAACAACGATGTTACTTCTTTGAATAAAAGACTGGATTATACCAATTCAGGAGTAATTTCGATTGCAAATTCATCAACTTCAAAATTATTACGCAGTGAAGCTGCAACAGATGCTTTGCCATTAGTGCAAATCGCCGAAGTAAATCCGCCAAAAGATAGTAACGGAAGAACTTTGCAAGCAAATCACGTAGCTGTAAATGGTAATTTTGCATATGTTGCTTATACAATGATGGGCGAAGTTTATTCAGGAGCGATCGATGTTATTGATGTTTCTGATCCTTATAAGCCTAAATTAATTACATCTGCATTAATTGCAAATACAGATATTACATCACTTACCTACTCAAACGGAAGCTTGATTATTGGTGCTGCAACAGATATTGATAAAAAACCGGAATTGACAAATCCTTCAATTGTTATAACAATGCAATTGAGTTCAGGTTTGCTTACGGATAACTATACAATCACAAATCTTGAAGGAAAAGTAACTACAGATGTTGCTGCAAATTCAAGCTCTTATTTTGCCGTAACCGGAGATCAGGGAAGTTTATTCAAAATAAACAGCTCGTCTAAAGTTGTTTCAGGAAAAGTAACTGTAGAAGATTTACGTTCTGTAGCAATTAGCGGAGACAAAATTGTTACGCTAAGCGGAACAAAAGGTGTAAATATCTATAACGAATCTACTCTTTCTTTGCAAAAAAGCTTTACAACTTCTACAGATGTTAGCGCTGCAAAAAGAACAATGGATTTTGATGGTACAAAATTATTAGTTTCTGAAGGATATAATGGTTTAGGGGTTTATGATATCAATAGCGGTTCTAAACTTCAAAGTATTCCATTGGCAACTCCAGGCGAAGACAATGTTACAAATGCAGTTTCTGTAAACGATGGATATACATTTGTTGCAAATGGTGCAGCGGGTTTAAATGTTTATAAAACAGGTTCTCAGCTAAGTTTATTAGGAACAGTTGGTATTGTAGGTTCATCAAACTATGTGAAATCTAGTGGCGATTATATCTATGTTGCAAGTGGAAAAGGTGGTTTGAAAATCATTAAAATGGAAAAACCAAACACTACTTTTGCTGGTTGTTCTGGATACGGAACTTATAATCAAGGTCAAAACCTGATTTTAAATTCAAATGAAATTAAATCATATTCAGGTTCTACGGCAATTAATTCGGCAATGATAAATTCAGGTGCAGTTTTAACACATTGTGGTTCAATTACAATACAAAATGGTGTAACTTTAAACAGTGGAGGAACTTTCAATATGAGAGGAACCATGGCTCAAGGAAAATACCAACAACAAAATCCAACAGAATTAATCATAAATAGTAATGCCTTATTGCAAATTGAAGGTACTGTAGTAATTTGGGGAGATTTGAGATTAAATAGTGGTGCGAAAATCAATTTTATTGGTAACGATTCGTCTATTACTATTTACGGAAAAGTAACCAAAAACAGCAATGTAACTATTACAGGAAACTATAAAGACACAGAGAACAAATTGAAATAGTTTCTGTAATCCTAGGAAATACCGCTTGATTTAATTTTTATTAAATCAAATTATCTTAAAGCTGTCAGATTTGATCTGGCAGCTTTTTTTTTGAATCGTTTTTCTTAAAAAAGCTAATCAATAACCAAACATTAACATTTCATTTAAATACTGTTCAAAGATATAATTACTACTTTTGAAGCTCTTTCAAAACATTTAACTACGCTATGCGAAAAATTCAAATACAAATTCTTCTTATTTTTCTAACAGGAATTTCCTTTTCTTTTGCACAACAACCACAAAAACCAAGTTCTGTAGAAATTTACAATCAAATCAAAAAATTAAATTTTTTAGGTTCTGTTTTGTATTTGGCAGCACATCCAGACGACGAGAATACCCGTTTAATCTCGTATATGGCAAACGAAATGAATGCAAGAACCGGATATTTGTCTTTGACACGCGGCGATGGAGGTCAAAATTTAATTGGTCCGCAATTGCGCGAATTACTTGGCGTAATAAGAACTCAGGAATTAATCGAAGCCAGAAAAATTGATGGCGGAGAACAGTTTTTTTCGCGTGCCAATGATTTTGGTTATTCTAAAAATCCAGATGAAACTTTGGAAATTTGGGATAAAGACAAAGTTCTTTCTGATGTGGTTTGGACTATTCGAAAATTTCAGCCAGACGTAATTATAAACCGTTTTGATCATCGGTCGCCGGGAACAACACACGGACATCATACGTCATCGGCAATGTTGAGTGTCGAAAGTTTTAAGCTTACAAACGATCCTAAAATATATCCGGAACAATTAAAATATGTAAAACCGTGGCAAGTAAAACGTACATTTTTTAATCCTTCATGGTGGTTTTACGGAAGTCAGGAAAAATTTGACGCTGCTGATAAATCAAAATTTACAAGATTAGAAACAGGTGTTTATTATACCGGAATTGGAAAATCAAATCAGGAAATTGCTGCTTTAAGCCGTAGTCGCCATCAATCGCAAGGTTTTGGAAGTACCGGAGCTCGTGGTCAGGAAACTGAATATCTTGAACTTATAAAAGGAGAAAATCCTATTGACCGTGATAATTTATTTGACGGAATCGACACTTCATGGAATCGTGTTAAAAACGGAAAACCTATTGGTGATTTAATTACAAAAATTATTTCTAAATATGATTTTAGCAATCCATCTGCAAGTATTCCTGATTTAGTAAAAGTCTATTCAATGATTGAAGCTTTAGACGATGATCATTGGAAACCTCTAAAAGCTGCTGCCGTAAAAAATATAATTGCATCGTGTTCAGGATTATATCTTGAAGCTGCTGCCTCTGAACAAGAAGCAACTCCCGGAAGTACCATTAAAGTAAGTATTGAAGCAATCAATAGATCGCCTGTAGAAATGCAATTGATCAACGTAACTTCATTACCGGACAATAAGAATACAGCTCAAAATATTGCGCTAAAAAATAATAACGATCAAAGATTAACGCTTAATATTCAAATTCCTGAGAATATCGAATATACGCAACCTTATTGGCTAAAAGAAAAAGCAACCGTTGGAATGTATACCGTTTCAAATCAGGAAAACATTGGAATACCGGATATTATAAGACAAGTAAAAGTTGTTTTTAATGTAAAAATAAGTGGAATCGAAATTCCGTTTGAGCGCACAGTTGTTTACAAATATAATGATGGTGTAAAAGGTGAAATGTATAATTTTCTGGATATAGTTCCAGAAGTTACAACATCAGTTCTGGAGAAAGTGCTAATATTTGGAACTACCAAAAGTAAAATGGTTCCTGTAAAAGTTCGTGCCGGAAAAGACGGAATTAAAGGAAACTTACAATTAGAATTGCCAAAAAGCTGGGATGTTTCACCAAAAGAAATTCCGTTTACATTAGAGAAAAAAGGAAATGAGCAAATCTTTTATTTTGAAGTTACACCGCCCGTAAATCCTGAAGAAGTTGTTGCAAAAAGCATTGCAATTGTAGACAATAAACGTTTTGATAAAGACCAGACTATTATCGATTATCCGCATATTACCAAACAGATGGTTTTGAAACCTGCCGAATCAAAATGCATTAGAATTGATCTAAAAACAAACGGAGATGCAATTGCTTATATTATGGGCGCAGGCGACGAAGTTCCGGAAAGTTTAGCGCAAATGGGTTATAAAGTTTCAATTATAAAACCAGAAGAAATCACGCCTGAGAAATTAGATTCTTTTAATGTAGTAATTACCGGAGTTCGCGCTTATAATACCGTAAATGCTTTGGCAAACAAACAAAACATACTTTTTAATTTTGTAAAAAGCGGTAAAAACATGATCGTGCAATACAATACTCCCGGTAAAACCGTAACCGAGCAAATTGCACCATATTCATTAAAAATCTCAAATGATCGTGTAACCGAAGAAAATGCAAAAGTTACTTTTCTGGCGCCAAATCATCCAATTTTGAATGTGCCGAATAAAATTAGCACCAAAGATTTTGAAGGCTGGAAACAAGAACAAGGTTTATATTATCCAGATCAATACGATCCTGCCTTCACTCCTATTCTATCGTCGCATGACAAAGGAGAATCGCCTAAAGATGGAGCATTATTGGTAGCGCCATATGGAAAAGGATACTATATTTACACCGGTTTAAGCTTTTTTAGAGAATTACCAGAAGGAGTTGCAGGTGCCTATAGACTATTGTCTAACATGATTTCCTTAAAGCAGCCAATAGAAGCTCCAAAACCAGAATTAAAGAAATAAAACATTCACAATGGAAGCTAAAAAAGTAAAAAAATGGAAAAAAAGCTACACTTATGTTTTGGTAGCTAATGCAATTTACATTTTGATTTTTTTCTTAATCATGCAATTATACTCATAACTTATGCAACTATTTGATTGGATCGTACTAATTGTTACACTTTTATTTATTGTTGGGTACGGTTCCTGGAAAACCAAAGGAAGTAAAAATGTCGAAGATTTTATCCTAGGCAACAACGAAACACCTTGGTATACCGTAGGACTTTCGGTAATGGCCACACAAGCCAGCGCAATTACATTTCTTTCAACACCGGGACAAGCTTATCACGACGGTATGGGTTTTGTGCAATTCTATTTTGGATTGCCAATTGCTATGATTGTTATTTGCTTGACTTTTATACCATTATATCACAAAAATAAAGTATTTACGGCATACGAATTTCTGGAAAAGCGATTTGATTTAAAAACACGTTCACTCGCAGCAATTCTATTTTTGGTACAAAGAGGTTTAGGAACCGGATTAACCATTTATGCTCCGGCCATTATTTTATCAGCACTTTTGGGTTGGAATTTAACCTTGATGAACATCATGATTGGTGTTCTCGTGATTATATACACCTTTTCAGGCGGAACAAAAGCCGTAAACGTAACGCAAAAACAACAAATGTTTGTGATTATGTCCGGAATGTTCATCACCTTTTTCCTGATTTTACACTACTTACCAAACGATATGACTTTTACAAGCGCATTGCATATTGCTGGTGCAAATGATAAAATGAACATCGTGGATTTCTCTTTTGATCCCGAAGAAAAATATACTTTTTGGAGCGGAATCACCGGAGGTTTTTTCCTTGCCCTCGCCTATTTTGGAACCGATCAATCACAAGTTGGTCGTTATTTATCCGGAAAATCAGTTCGCGAAAGCCAAATGGGATTAATAATGAACGGACTTTTAAAAGTGCCAATGCAATTCTTTATTCTGTTAACCGGAGTTATGGTTTTTGTGTTTTTTCAATTCAATCCAGTTCCTTTGAATTTTAATCCGAATAATAAAATTGTCATTGAAAAATCGGCTTATAAAGAAGAATATCACGCTTTAGAAAAGAAATTAAGCACGCTTTCAGAAGACAAAAAAGTAATAAACTTATTGTATATCGATCAGTTGAATCAGGATTTTGACAATCCAATTTTGCGAAAAGAATTGGTTACTTTATCCAATAAAGAAAAAGATTTACGTGATCGCGCCAAAGAAATTATTCTAAAAGCCGATAGTACAAGCGAAACGAATGATAAAGATTATGTGTTCTTTCACTTTATTCTGCATTATTTACCAAAAGGACTTATTGGTTTATTATTGGCGGTAATTCTTTCGGCAGCAATGTCGTCAACTGCTTCGGGATTAAATGCTCTTGCTTCTACAACTGCAATTGATATTTATAAACGAAATCTGAAAACCGAAAAATCAGAGAAACATTATCTAAATGCGACAAAATTCTTCACTTTATTCTGGGGAGTTGTAGCAATACTTTTTGCTTGCGTCGGAACCTTATTTGAGAATTTAATTCAGTTAGTAAATATCATTGGATCTATTTTCTACGGAACCGTTTTGGGAATCTTCCTCGTTGGATTTTACCTGCGTCGCGTAAAAGCAAAAGCGATGTTTTATAGCGCTATTATAAGCCAGACAACCATTTTTGTAATCTACTATTTCATGATTTACAAAGAAGAAAAACTAGGTTATTTATGGCTGAATTTTATTGGAGCAATGTTAACTATTGTTCTTGCTTTGCTAATGCAAGTTGCGTTTTTCAAAAATGAACCGGATTCTGAGGAAGTTGTTTTAGAGTAATCGATAAACTAATAATTTATTAAAATTGTTTTATAGCTGTAAAATAAATGAAGGAAATCTTTCTGTTTAAATCTTTTATTCTAATAATAATTATAAGAGGATTTATTGTTGTTTTACATGAACTTGGGCACGCAATTCCTGCTATTCTGCTAAGTCGAAAGAAAGTTTCAATTTATATAGGTTCGTATGGCGATTCTGAAAAAAGTTTTAATTTCAGAATTGGCTTATTAGACGTTTGGCTAAATTATAAAATGATGTCTTGGAAAAACGGTTTATGTATTCCATCTACACAAGATATGTCAATAAACAGACAAATTGTTTACATAATATCAGGACCTATATTTTCTTTTATATTGTCTTCTATATTTCTTTATTTAACATTGTCAATGGATCTGAGTGATTCTTATTTGCATTTTGCGGTAATTTTTTTCTTTATGGCAATATTTGATTTATTTAGAAATTTAATCCCAAATAAAAATCCCATCTTCCTATATAATGGAGAAACAACATATAATGATGGTTATTCGTTAGTTAGACTTTTTAAGTTTCGAACTTTTAAAAATGAATTCGAACAAGCTATCGATTTATACAATAAGAAAGAATATCAAAAAGCTGCTATCCTTTTCGATTTCTTAATTAAATCAAATATTACAGATGCTACTATTTATCGACTAGCTATTTTCGTAAATATCACAATTAAAAATTTTGAAAGAGCTAAAATAATATTTGATGAATCATTAAAAGAATTCAAATTAACTTTGACTTCAGATGATTATTCGAATGGAGGTCTTATTTATAGTAGACTAGACTTAAATGAAGAATCTTTGGGATTTTACGATAAATCACTTGAATTAAACCCAAAGAACATTTATTCTTTAAATAATAAAGGATTTACATTAATAATATTGAATAGATTTTTGGATGCAATTCCTCTTTTTGATAAAGCTTTAGAAAATGACGAACTTTTTGCGTATTCATATAACAATAGAGGTCTTTGTAAAATCAAAACAGGAAATCCGACTGAAGGTTTACTAGATATTGAAAAATCACTAAAACTTGATGAAAATAATTCATATGCTTATCGAAATTTAGGTATTTATCATTTTGATAATAACGAAATTAATAAGGCTAGAGAACTATTCTTAAAATCTAAAGAATTAGATTCCGATACGTATAAGATTGATGAATTAATTTTATCAACTGAAGGGTTTTAGTTTT
Source organism: uncultured Flavobacterium sp. (assembly GCF_951805225.1). NCBI lineage: Bacteria > Pseudomonadati > Bacteroidota > Flavobacteriia > Flavobacteriales > Flavobacteriaceae > Flavobacterium > uncultured Flavobacterium sp. The sequence goes on from NZ_OX638201.1 coordinate 1,510,228, forward strand.
TTTATAATTCATCTATTGAATGTTTGTAATAAAAAGTACTTTTTAAAATAGTAAATTAAAGTTTTAATGAAAAACGTTTTATGCATTCTGTTTTTACTAAATCTAAGCTTTTCCTATTCGCAATTTGCAATTGTTAAGGATTCTGATGGTTATGTTAATGTCCGAAGTTCGCGAGAAATAGCTAATAATATTTCGGACAAACTAGATAATGGATTTATAATTTATTATTTTGAACCAAAAGAAAATTGGGCAAATATTAATTATAAAAAAAACGGAAAAGAATTAAACGGATATATTTATAAAGGCAAAATTAAATTCATAGGCGATTTTACAAATATTCCTTTAAAATTAAATCAAGTCACAGAAGTTTTATTTGATAGTCCAAATGTGAAAGTTAAAATAACCGAAAGTCCTTTCGTTAAAGAGAAGCATAAATTACAATTTATAAAAGAAGATTCAGATATCCTTAAAAAAATTGATAATTTAGATTTTTTAGGAACGGACGGAGAAATACCTAAAAGACAATATAAAAGTATAGAAGTTCAAATAAATAATATAAAAGTCCCGATACCAAATGAGGCTTTAAAAAATCTATACGAACCCAGTTTATCCGACTCTAAAATAAATTATGATAAAATAAATGATATCTTATACATCCAATCTTCAAATGGTGATGGTGCCGGAGGTTATGAGATTATCTGGGTTATTGAAAAAAAGAAATATAAGAATAGAATTGAAATGTCCGCATTTTAAAATTTTCGTATGACTAATTTAAAAAATTATGAGAATTAAATTTTACTTTACTTTTGTTTTCGCTTCAATATTTCTAAGCGTTAATGCTCAGAAAATCAATTCAGTTAAAATAGATAGTTTATTTACAGAGTTTAAGAAAAACTCGTTTTACGGATATATATATCCCGCGAAAAAAGAACTTGAAAATTACCAAAAAGCTATTATTCCTGAATTAATTGCGCTTTTAAAAGACACTACTTTTTCAAAATTAACAGGTACTGCTGATCTAATTTATCCAGGAACTACAACATATTATGGTCACGGAGAGTATTTACCGTATAATATAGATTGGATTGCTATACGATCAGCTTGGTTGCTTGAGGATATAACATTTCAAGATTTTGGTTATAAAAACATTGATGTAACTGATGAAACATTAATGAAGCTTTTGAAAGAAAACTATAATTATTATATAAAAAACGGGAACTATGAATTGGATTGGAAAAACAAAACCATCGAAGAAAGAACCGCGCAATACAGAAAAAATCTTTCATTAAATGCTAAAAAATGGTGGAAAGAAAATCACAAAAAATGGAATAGAATTTCTGCAATTAAAGAGGCCTTAGAATCTAATAATGAAAATAGACTAAGCAATGTTTTTGAATATTTAAGATTTGGGGAATCAAAATGTGATAATTTGACTGTTGAAATATATAAAAATGAAATAAAACCAATAATATTGGCTTTAAAGACGACAAACAAACTTCCTGAAATACAAGAACAAATTGAATTAATTTTAGTCGAATCTGTAAATTCAAAAATATTAGACTTATCGAAAGTTCAATAAAGAATATTTTAGGCTATTTTAAATTGTAGAATTTCTAATATTAGAACATTTAAGAAATGACAAAACAAGAGTTCTCATTCCGTTTAAAAAATGCCAGTTTTATAGCGCTTGATTTTGCTGAACGTTACGTTTCAGATAAACTGAAACCCAATTTTAGATACAATGTGATCTTTACTTTCCCAAACCATGATAATAATGTTAAGTTCGATATTTATCCCGAAGACGAAGGGATTATAAAATTAAATTTAACTAATATTGAAGTAATTGATTTGCTTTATCGAAAGAATAAAGTTCCGATTTGGATTGATATAAATGTTCTGAAATCAAGTAGAAATACTACAACTTTTAACCTTCTTTGCGCCGGAAGATATAGTGATGACGATGATGAATTATATTATAATGAGGATCACGCGGGACCATTTGGCATTAAAAGTCCAACATTTCCAATTGGTTATAAAGAAGGTGAGAAATTTAAATTAGAAAAAACTAATATCTTTAGGGAATTATATTCCAAAATAAAACAGTTATGTTTCAAAAAATCATTCTAATTGTATCACTTTATTTTTCTGTTCAAATTCAAAGTCAAAATTCCGTTGAGGATGAAAGGACTGTAGAAAATTCAATCTCTGATCAACTTTACACAAAATGTTTTGAAAACCTAAATCATGGTGTTGAAATTATAGAAAATAATTCCAAATGGAAGGATGCAAAACCTTGTTCTCTATTGTATTGTATGATGCTTTTGGGATTAGAGGACAAAGAAGCGCAACAAATTGGAGAAGGCCGCTTAGTAGGAATTGCAACACAACTTTATCACGAAGGAAATCCCGTTATATTAATTATGGGAATGGAAAGTTATCTGGAAGCGGAAAAGAGAAATCAAAATCTCGAAGACGACGATCACATAGTTTATATCAGCTATGGTGAATGTACAAATCCACCATTTCTGCGCAAAGCTGCTGAAATTGTAAACAAACAAACGATGACATTAATTCATCAAAATAAATCCAACTAATTATAATCTATTTATAAATTACAAATGAAAAAATATCTTTGGTTGCTGCTTACAGTATTCAGTTTGAACATTTATTCTCAGGAAATATTAACTAAAAATGACATTTATACAAAAGACAGTTTAGTGTATAAATTACAAGACAATAAACTTTTTACGGGTAAAGTTCAAAACTTTAAGCACAAAACTCATTTAGTTTCTGAAATTGAATTTGTTGATGGAATTTTATACAAAACCTCTGTTTATGCTAATGGAAAAGAAGTCATAGTTTTGGATGAAGATTATTACTATGAGAAAAGCCCTCAAATTAAAAAGAAAGTTAGATATCTTGACCACAAAATAATGTTGACAACTTATTACGAAAAAAACGGAAATAAAAAACTCGAAGAAGAGTTGAAAGATGGAGTTTTAATTTACAGTTGTCCTTATACCAATAATAAAAAAAATGGAAAGCTTTTTTCAATAGATAAAAACGGAGAAAAGAAAGAATGTCTTTTTGAAAATGGCAAATTTATTAAAAACATATAGATTCCTTTATTGAATATTTGTAATAAAAAAGTACTATTTTAGTATACGCCAAAAACAAACCATTTAATGAAATATTCAGAGGAAATACAAAAACTACTTCCCCTAGGTTACATTTATCTTGTAATATTAGGAATACTCAAAGAGAGCATCTTTTATTATCAATTAGGAATAAATATTCTGAAATACTCAACGATCATGGACATTTTGATTAGTCCAATTGCTGAGTTTACTTCAAATCCAATTACACTATTATTTATAGTTTCCCTTTTTGTATTTCATTATTATTTGCCGCGAATCTTCCAGAAATACAAGAACAATAAGACACTTCAAAAAATATTTGAATTAAAATCCACAAAAGAATTATCAGAAGAAGAGCTTAAAAATTATTATCTTTTTGCTTCTTTCAAAGCGTTTGCCTTCACCCTATTGTCATTCTTCATTGGTACAGGACTCGCTGGCGGCTACTCTAATATGGATCGTATCAAGCACAATAAAGTAAATTATAATACTACTTTAAATTATACTAGTGGCGAATCTGAACAAGTTTACATTATTAACTCCAATAGCATTTATTATTTTTACGTGCAAAAAGGAAAGAAAACCATCAAAATTGCGCCAATTGGTGCCATAAAAAATATTGAGAGAAATCTAAAAATTGGAATACTCGCAAAATAAAAATTAAGTCTTTCTCTCAAATTAAAGCAAAAACAGATCTTATAAATCAGCTTTCTTAATCAATTAAAATACCACATTATGAAAGATTTAAAAAAATACAGCAATAAAACCAAGGCTGCTTATATTTTGCTTGTTGTGATGCTAATCATTTTATTGGGAAATTTTAATACGCTTCGAAATTCAAAAAACGTAAACGAAAATATTAATGCCATTTTTAATGATCGATTGGTTGTGGCGCATTATATCTTTCAATATTCTAAAGAACTACATTTCATAAAAGCCGAAGCTGAAAAACTAGGTCTAAGCGATAATACTAAAAAAGACGAAATTATTCATACGCTGGACATCATTCATAACATTGATGATTTGTATGCTAAAACAGTTTTAACAAATAAAGAAAAACAGTATTTTGATACTTTTTTGATTTCCTGCAAAGAAATAAACAATCATGTTGCCAGCAAAAACTGGGGCAAAATTGTTGCTTTGAGTCAGCAAGCTTTAACAACATTAGAATCTTTATCACAAATACAGATTCAGGAAGGAAAAGCTAAATTGGCAAGCGCTAATGCAATGTATAATAAAAACAATAGTCTGGGACAATTGCAAATTGCTTTACTCATAATTCTGGGCGGAATTACGTTCTATCTTTTAATTGTAAAAAAGATTAAGCGAAATATCAAAATACCGGAACCGCCAAGTTTAAATTAATTATCTTAATTTTCTGTCCTCTTCCTTAATGGCAAGATCGTTTATACTGGCAAATCTTTTTTGCATTAAACCGTTTGCATCAAATTCCCAATTTTCGTTTCCGTAAGCTCTAAACCAATTTCCTTCGGCGTTTTGATATTCATATTCAAATCTAACGGCAATTCTGTTTTCGGTATGAGCCCAATATTCTTTTTTTAGCTTATAATTTTTCTCTTTTTCCCATTTTTTAGTCAGGAAAGGGATGATTTCTTCTCTTCCGTTTACAAATTGGTCTCTGTTTCGCCATTCGCTGTCTACGGTATAAGCTTTTGAAACTCTCTCTGGATCTTGACTATTCCAAGCGTCTTCTGCTAATTGAATTTTTTCTAATGCCGTTTCATACGTGAAAGGAGGCAATGGTAATTTCTGTTCCATTTTTATAAAATTAAAGTTTGAATGATTTTTTTAGATTGTTCTATAAGATTATTTGATTTAAACAATTGACTTTCGATAATGCAACTTTCAAAAAGTAAATAAACATGATCTGCTGTGAGTTCATTATTAATCAGATTTTTAAAGTAATTTCGAAGATCAGATTTATGACTTTGAATTACATTTAAAACTTTTACATTATCCGAAGGAATTTCAGAAAGTATGTTCAAAAAACTACAACCTCTAAAGTTTTCTTTCTGATTCATAAATATCAAAAAATCAAAAGAAGCCACAACTCTTGATTTTGAGTCTTTTTCATTTAAAACAAATTTCTCCAATTGTTCAAACCAAAAGCCATGACGCTGATTCAAAAAAGCCACACATAAATCTTCTTTAGATTTAAAATGCTGATAGAAACTCGCTTTTGCCACTTTTGCTTCGTCAATAATCTGATTTATACCCGTAGCATTATATCCCTGTTTATGGAATAAAACGGAGACTGTATCTAAGATTCTTTCTTTTGGTTGCATTTGTAATGAATTAGAAGTACAAATGTATAAATAAAAACAATATATACAGACAAGTCTGTCTATTTAATTTGCACGTGTGAGCTTTGTCAAAGTTTTAAACTTTGACAAAGCTTTGCAGTCAACACGACAAAAAAGCACAAAACAAAAAAATCCAAATCCCAATATTAATTGGAATTTGGATTTTCTAAAATTTGGAATTTAATAATTCTAAAGAATTATTATCTGCTCCACTCAGCGATACTATCTTTGTTCAATTTTACGTAATCTTGATTGTTTGCAGCTTCAGCAGCAGCAAGTGACGCTTTTGCAGTTTCAACAGCTCCTTTTTTATCACCTTGTTTTGCTTGAATCTGAGATTTTAATCTTAAAATGAAGTATGGTTTTTCAGTGCTCATATCCAAAGATTTATCAACGTAAGTTCTTGCACTTTCGATATTTCCGTTAGATTGGAATAAATATTGAGCTGCAGCAAAATAATCATTTGCACTTGGTCCGCCTAATACTTTTTCGATGCTAGCTGTAGCAGTTTTTGCAGTTGGAACTTCAAATTTTAAAGCAACATGAGAGTTTTCCCAAGCCATTTCTAAATATCCAAAGTTAGGATCTAAACCATTGATTCCAATTGTAAAAGTCTCAACAGGAGTTGATAAAGCGTTCTCTTTTACAGTAGTTCTTAAAGCAACATATGCATCACTCCAGTTTTCTGGTAATCCCCAGTTGTCTGTAGAAAGGTAAAAAATAACTTCCCAGCTTTCGATTTTAGGAATAGTATATATTGCATATTTCCCTTTTTTCAAAGTCTTACCATCAATCACAACATCATCGCTAAAATTGATGATTGTATTTTCATTAGCTCCAGTTCTCCATAATTTCCCAAACGGAACTAAATTACCAAATACTGCTCTACCTCTGGCGCCTGGTCTTGAATAAGTAACTTCAACATCAGTCAAACCAACTGTTTGCTTAATATAGCCTTTCGGACTCGCTTGTGGGGTTTTTATTTGTGCTTCTGTAGCAAAAGGAGCCAAAATAATGGCTAATGCAATAAGTAGTTTTTTCATGTGTGAGTTTATTTTGTTTGTTCAAATTTACAAATTCAATTAGGTAACAAATGTTAAATTTTATATAATTCAAGCGCCTAATTGTGATATTTTTTGTGCGTTTAATTCGTTAAAATGATTAATAATTAAATCAGCATCAGACAGATCTTGCAATTTAGAATGTAGACTATTATAACCAACACAATAAATCCCTGCAGCTTTTGCCGCTTTTACTCCGTTTGTACTGTCTTCTATGATAATACAATTTTCTTTTGGTGCTTTTGACAATGAAGCTGCGTGCACAAAAATCGCCGGATTTGGTTTTGACTGCGGAAAATCTTCACCACTCACAATATCTGTAAAATATTGGTGCAGATTAAATCTCGTAAATACACGCTCAATCGTAACTTTCGAAGCCGAAGAAGCCAAAATCAACTGTATTCCGTTAGCGTACAAATCTTTAATCAAATCTTCTACACCATCTAACAGATACAAATCTTCTTTGGTATCAAAAGCATCATTAAAAATAGTTCTCTTTCTCTGAATCAAATCTTCTACTTCATGCTCTATAGTCGGAAAAAATCCTTTTAAAGCCTGGAAAGTATTACGAGTCGAAAATCCGGTAAACGAAGTGTACATCTCCTCGCCTACGGTAATATTTAATTCCGAAAATTGTTTGTAATAAGCATAACGGTGAACTGGTTCAGTGTCTACAATTACACCATCCATGTCAAAAATTACTGTTTTAATCATTTTTTTTAAAGGTACTAAGGTTCTGAGATTCTGAGGTTCTAAGGTTTTCTTTTGGAACCGGATAGTCTGTGTGTTTTTTACTTTGTAATTATTTTTCTTTTGTTTCAGGTTTCTTGATGTTTGTGTGGAAACTTTGTCAAAGTTTAAAACTTTGACAAAGTTCACGTACGTCCAGAATTTGAAACATTTTTCAAGGCTTTAAGATTCTCCGATTTTCAGTTGCAAGCTTAGTAACTTAGCATCTCAGAACCTTAGAGCCTTAGAAACTATTCTTTAGTAAGTAAATGTCTAATCACTGTTTCGGCAACATGAAGACCAAATAATCCTGGCATATAACTGTTGGTTCCGTAGAATGATTTTTTGAAATTTTTACCGTCTGTTAATTTCAAGCTTTTTTCATCTTGAATTTCAGAAGAGAAAACTACTTTTAACTTGTTGATTTTTTCAACTTTTAAACGTTTTCTGATAGTTTTAGAAAAATAACAGTTTATTGTTTTAGAAATATCTGTCACTTTTACTTTTGAAGCCAACATTTTTCCGCCAGCGCCCATACTGCTTATGATTTTTACTCTTTTGCGTTTTGCAGCAATAATCAAATTTAATTTTGGAGTAATACTATCGATACAATCCAAAACGTAATCAAACTCCGGAGAAACAATTTCAAATGCTCTTTCAGGAGATAAAAATTCCTGAACGCGAGTTAGTTTCAATTCCGGATTAATATCCATTAAACGATCTCCAACAATTGTAATTTTTGGTTGACCAACAGTCGAATGCAAAGCCGGTAATTGTCTGTTAATATTCGTGATATCAACCACATCTCCATCTACAATTGTCATGCTTCCTACTCCGGCTCTTGCCAAAAATTCAGCTGCAAATGATCCAACGCCACCTAAACCTACAACCAAAACATTTGAGTTCTGTAAGTTTTCTAATCCTTTTTTAGTAAATAAAAGCTCGGCTCTTTCTGTCCACTCTGCCATATCTTAATTTTGTTTCTTTTGTTTAATTTTAAAATTTTGTTTCGAGTTTAAAGTTTCAGGTTCTAAATCTAGATTTATCACTTTCAACTTTCCACTTTTTATTTTTTTACTTCTCAAATACTACTGTAAAATTACTTGAGATAATCTCTTGCAATTCTTTGATTGTTATATTTTTATATTCTGATGCTAAATCATAAACCTGATTAATTCCTTCTTCAATTGTATCTGTTTCCAGAAAAAATCGATCATTTGGTACATTCAGAAAAACCGATTTTAATTCCGGGTTTCTAAGTAAATATTTTCCAAACGAAATATAAAATCCTGCTTTGATAAGCTGTTCTGCGATTTGGCTATTTTTAGAAAAACCGTGAATAATCATCGGAACCGAAATCTTTAGTTTCTTTTTAATTGCAATCACTTCCTGAAAAGCTGCAACGCAATGAATTACAACAGGTTTTTTATATTTTTCGGCTAAAGCCAATTGATTTTCAAAAACTAAAATTTGATCTTCAAATAGAATCTCAATTCGTTTGTCTAAACCACATTCTCCAATTGCAAGACAATTTTTGGTTTGCAATTTTTCTTCAATAATTTTCAAATCGGCTTCAATTTGATCTTCCTTTATATACCAAGGATGAATTCCAATCGAATAAAATGGAATTGAAGCATCAAATTCTTGCGGATATTGATTGACCAATTCTAAAATATTGGGTTGATTTGTAAATTGATGCGTATGAAAATTAAAGAATTCCATTAATGAAAAGTTTTTACACCGGCTTTAATTTCCACTTTCAAATCGTTCTCTAAAGGAACCAACGGACATGAATACTTATGATTATAAGCACAATATGGATTGTAAGCTTCATTAAAATCTACTGCAATCGTGTTTCCTTTCGGGATTTTCAAATCAATATATCTTCCTCCGATATAACTTTCTTTACCGCTTGTCAAATCTGAGAATGGCAAGAATAAATGATCTTTATATTCTTTTGTTTTTGAAAGTTCAATATTTCGGTAAACATTTAATTTCAAATCAACGCCGTCTATGGTAAAATACAATGTTCCGTATTTAATATATTTTGGCGTTCTTGTTCCTGTTGTTTTCATTTCGAAAACTTTCTCGTCTTGTGCTTTTTCAAATTTTGCAACAACAAAATATTTACCTGAAATTGGGAAGAAATCCAAAGTTTTAAAGTTCTTTAAATCTTCAGCCATTAACGGACTTGTCTTAGCATCAGCATATTCTGAGTTAATTTTGTCCTGAAATTTTTTCGCATCATTCTGGTCAAATTTCTTTTGGCCAAAGCCAAAATTAAAAGCCAATATTAAAGCAAGTACGATAGCATTTTTCATCTTAGAAATTTTCAGCAAAAATAGTTTAAAAGTAACAATGCGACAACCACTATACGTGACAAAGTTTCCTAACTTTGTTGCAAATAACTTATTTATAATGCTCAAAACTGCTTTTAACCATTACATCAACAACTTTAAAGGATTTTCAAGAGAAATTTGGATACTTACAATTGTTACTTTTATCAATCGCGCCGGAACAATGGTGCTTCCTTTTTTGTCAAAATATCTAAAAGAAGATCTTCAATTTACTTATAATCAAGTTGGTTGGATAATGGTAGCTTTTGGACTTGGATCGATGTTAGGTTCGTGGTTGGGCGGAAAATTATCCGATAAAATTGGATTCTACAAAATCATGATTTTTAGTTTATTTACATCAGGAATTTCGATGTTCCTTATACAATATGTTACAACATTTTGGGCATTGTGCTTCGCGATGTTTGTTTTAATGACAATTGCAGATATGTTCAGACCTGCAATGTTTGTTTCGCTTGGCGCTTATGCAAAACCCGAAAATAGAACACGAGCATTGACTTTGGTGCGTTTGGCGGTAAATCTTGGTTTTGCTGCAGGACCAGCTTTGGGAGGTTTGATCATTATGGGAATTGGATATTCGGGTTTATTCTGGGTTGATGGTGCGTCTTGTATTATCTCTATTTCGATATTTGCATTATTAGTTAAGGAGAAGAAAAAAGTTATTCACGAGGATAAAATCGAAAGTGCAGCAGAAATAAAATCCGTATTTCACGATAAAATCTTTTGGGTCTTTTTATTTGTGAGTTTTGTTACGGCAATGATTTTCTTCCAGCTTTTTACAACGCTTCCTTTATATCATAACGAGAAATTTGGCTTAAGCGAATTTCAAACGGGATTATTAATGACTCTAAACGGACTTTTAATCTTTGCCTTAGAAATGCCAACAGTTGGTTTTATGGAAAGAAAAGGCTTTCCGAAAATAAGAATTATAATTCTCGGATCGTTTGTTATGGCATTAAGTTTCTTTCTGTTACTAATTAATGTTTGGGCAGGAATTTTGGTTATAAGTATGATTTGTATTTCGATTGGTGAAATCCTAACTTTTCCTTTTTCAAATGCATTTGCGTTAAGTCGAGCGCCACGAGGACAAGAAGGCCGATATATGGCGCTTTATACAATGAGTTTTAGTTTGGCGCATATTGTTAGTTCGAAAGTTGGTTTCGAAATCATTTCTCGTTTAGGATATCAAATCAATTGGCTTTTTATGGCGTGTATTGGAGTTTTTGCAACTCTGTGCTGTTTTTGGATTAAGAAAGCGCTATATAATGAGAGAATTAGTTAGAACTTTCTATTCGATATATATATTTAACCGCAAAGCGCGCAAAGTTATTTTTGTTTTGGATTGTGGTTAGTAAACGCAAAGTTCGCAAAGCTTGGTGAGAAATAGCACGCGGATGACACGGATTTTAACGGATTTTTTTGTCTTTTCGAGCGAAAAGAAATCACAAGCGAAACTCGACAAATGTTGATGATTTTAGATACGTAGTTAGTTAATTAAATTTATATGTTTATACAGGTTTTTCTACAAACGCAAAGTTCGCAAAGCTATATCAACATAAAGACTTGCGAACTTTTTTCGATAGAAAAACAACTTCCCGCAAAAAGCCTAAATCTTTCCGGACTTTGCGAAAAAACTTTGCGCGCTTTGCGGTTAAATTTTTCATTTCGATAAAGAATAAAATAAAAAATCCGTCAAAATCCGCGTTTTCGCTTTAGCGAATCCGTGTCATCCGCGTTACATTCTCAATAATCCTCAAAAACTTCATATTTATCTAATAAAAAAACTTTTCAAGATTTACGCCCAATTTATAGGCTTCAACAGCAGTTTTTCAATTCGAAAAAATCATTCAAACGCTTTTTTTAGTTAAATAACTAGTTTTATAGTTGCGTAACTAGAAAAATAGTTGTAGGTTTGAATTAAAATTAGAAAACATGCAAAAGTTAACCAATAAAGAAGAGGAAATCATGCATATTTTATGGAGGCTTAAAAAAGCTTTTGTGAAAGAAATCCAAGCAGAAATTACCGAAGATCAACCGCATTACAATACACTTTCGACGATTGTTCGTAATCTTGAAGAAAAAGGTTTTGTGGGACATAATGCTTTCGGAAATACACATCAATATTATCCTGCAGTTACGCTTGAAGCTTACAGTAAAAAGTTTATGAATACTGCTATTGATAATTTTTTCAATAGTTCTTATAAAAATATGGTTTCCTTTTTTGCTAAAGAAGAAAAAATTTCTGCAGCCGAATTAAGAGAAATCCTTGCAATGATTGAATCTCCAAAAGAAGAAAAATAATCGTTTATGGAAGCACTTTTTATATTTATAGCAAAATCAAGCGGATTATTACTTTTGTTTTTTTGTGCGTATATCTTTTTATTACGCAAAGAAACATTCTTCAATAGTAACCGATGGTTTTTAATGGCAGGTTTAATTACTTCTGTTGTATTGCCGTTTTTGGTTTACACCAAAGTAGTATGGATTAATCCTACTCCGCTTTCGAATATAAATTATTTAGAGCTTCAACCACTAAACACAGAAAATAACTCTTTTGAAATCAATTGGAATCTTGTCTTTATAGCTGTTTATATTCTTGGTTTTATTGGTTTTCTAATCAAATTTGGAATCGATTTTTACAGTTTAAATACTATTATAAAAGGTAAAAAAATACAACAACAAGCTGATTTTAAATTTATAGATGTAGAAGAAAACATTGCTCCTTTCTCCTATTTTGATTATATCGTGTACAACTCATCAATGTATACGGCAGTAGAATTAGAGAGTATTCTGGAACATGAAAAAGTTCATAGTGACCAAAACCACTCTGTTGATGTTCTTATTTCCAGAGTATTTTGCATCTTGTTTTGGTTCAATCCTATAATGTGGTTTTATAAAAAATCAATCGTTCAAAATCTTGAATTTATTGCTGATAAAGAAGCTGCTCAAAAAATTTCAGATAAAAAAGCATACCAATACACGCTTTTAAAAATCACGACACACGAGAATTGTCTCGCTATTACCAATCATTTTTATCAATCATTAATCAAAAAACGAATCATTATGTTAAACAAAAATCAATCAAAAAAGAGTAATTCATGGAAGTATTATGTTGTAATTCCAGCTCTGGCGGCATTTGTATTATTATTTCAAGTGGAAGTAATTGCAAAAGAAAAAAGAGAAACTCCTGTTAAGGTTTCTAAAAAAGAAATTATGGCTGTTGATGTTTTTAAAATCAAAAAAACCAGTACAGATCATGACTTAAAAGTCATTGCAGAAAAATTAAAACTAAATCACAATGTTGATTTTACAATTGCAGAATTAAAACGAAATTCTCAAAACGAAATAACTGCAATAAAACTTCACGCAAAAAGTGGTTCTGAGCAAGTTCAGGAATATGAAATTCTTGGCGACAAAGGAATTAGAGATTGCGGAATCATGATTACAACAAATGATGATGGTTCTAAAAAAATCAGTTTAGTTGCCGATAATAAAGTTGCTGATTCTAGTGACAAAGCAAAAAAAGTTGAAATAATTAAAATTCAAAATTCTAAAACTAACACCAATGTTAACACTAATTCTAATAATAGCACAAAAGCTGATTGCAATGTTAGTGTCGTTACTAATACTGCTGTAAACACGAATGTAGACGAAAAAACAAATACAAAAGTTATCGTTAAAAGTGTTGGATATCAAACTTTAAAAGTAAATACTGATCCGCTTTATATTGTTGACGGAATAGTAATTGGGAATATCAGCAAAGAAGATTCTAATATTATTGATGTCAATGATATAAAATCAGTAAATGTTCTTAAAGGTCCGGAAGCCAAAGCTAAATATGGTGAAGAAGCTATAAATGGAGCTGTTATTATTGAGACAAAAAAATAATCTCATTGCGTTTAGCATTTAAAAACTAAAATTATGCAAAAGCTGACCAACAAAGAAGAAGAAATTATGCATATTTTATGGAAGCTTAATAAAGCTTTTGTAAAAGAGATTCAAACAGAAATTACTGAAGATCAACCGCATTACAATACACTTTCGACCATTGTTCGCAATCTGGAAGAAAAAGGATATGTGGGACATAATGCTTTTGGAAATACGCATCAATATTATCCAATTGTAAGTATTGAAGATTACAGTAAAGGTTTTATGAGTACGGCAATTGACAATTATTTCAATAGCTCTTATAAAAGTATGGTTTCATTTTTTGCTAAAGAAGAAAAAATTTCGGCGGCAGAATTACGCGAAATCCTGGCTATGATCGAAACTCCACTTGAAGTAAAATAACGTTATGGAAGCACTTTTCATTTTTATCGCAAAATCAAGCGGATTACTGCTGCTGTTTTACTTTGCTTATTTTTTATTATTACGCAAAGAGACTTTTTTCAATAGCAATAGATGGTTCTTGCTTGCCGGACTAATTACTTCAGTTGTATTGCCTTTTTTGGTTTACACCAAAATTGTTTGGATCGATCCAACTCCAGTGACAATGTCTGCAATAGATTATGCCAGAGCTTATACTCCGCGTGCGATTAAGCAGGAATCTTTTCAAATTAACTGGAATTATGTAGTTCTTGCTATTTACAGCATTGGTTTTATTGCTCTGATAATCAAATTTGCGCTTGATTTCTATAGTTTAAATTCTGTCTTAAAAGGAAAAAAAGTTCATCAACAAGCTGATTTTAAATTCATCGATATTAGCGAGAATATTGCTCCTTTTTCTTATTTTGATTATATCGTCTACAACTCATCAATGTATACAGCTTCAGAATTAGAAAATATTATCGAGCATGAAAAAGTGCATAGCGATCAAAATCATACTATGGATGTTTTGATTTCAAGAGTTTTTTGTATGCTTTTTTGGTTTAATCCAATTATTTGGCTGTACAAAAAAGCAATTCTTCAAAACCTTGAATTCATTGCTGACAGTGAAGCTGCCAAGAAAATCTCAGACAAAAAAGCGTATCAATATACGCTTTTAAAAATCACAACGCACGAATCATGCGTTGCAATCACCAATCATTTTTATCAATCATTAATCAAAAAACGAATTGTCATGTTAAACAAAAATCAATCAAAAAAATGGAACTATTGGAAATATTATGCCATAATTCCTGCACTTATTGCTTTTGTACTATTGTTTCAAATTAAAACTATTGCTCAGGAAAAAAGTCAGTCTCAGGAAATTACTAAAAATGATGATTCTGTAGCCGTTTTTAAAATTCACAAAAACACAACAGATCAGCAATTAAAAGTAATGGCCGAAAAGCTAAAACAGAATCATAATGTTGATTGTGCAGTTTCTGATGTAAAAAGAAATTCAAAAAACGAATTAACGGGTATTAAAGTCAATATAAAAAAAGGTTCTAAAGAAGTACAAACTCTTCAAATTGAAGGCGATGAAGCAATTAAAAGCTGCGGAATTATTGTTACGACTGAAAATGATGGCTCAAAAAAAGTAGGCATTCTTACTGACGATGAAATTGAAAAACCAATGGTAATCAAAAATCGTGTAGTTGAAGTTAGGCAATATAATGGTCAGGACATGCCTGCTCCTCCAGTTCCTCCTACTCCGCCAACAACAGCGGCATTTCCACCAGCACCTGTTGCTCCGGTAATGCCTGTATTGCCAAAAGACTTAGAACTTCCTCCAGTGCCAAATATGTCAAAAATGCCAAAACCTCCTGTGCCGCCAAGAAACACTTCGGACAAAATAGCTATGAAAGATTTTGACAAAAAGATGGCTGAATTTCAGAAAAAAATGGACGAATTTCAACCAAAAATGGATGCTTATCAAGATCAAGTAGACCAGATCATGTCTAAACGTGAAAGTGGTGTATACGGCAAAGAAATGGAAAAGTATGAAATTGCTATGGATAAATTTGGTGAAGAAATGGATAAATATGCTGCACTTATTGACCAGCAATTTGGGGCAGATTTTGAAAAGAAAATGGAGCAATTTGAAAAGGACATGAAAGTTTATGAGAAAAACATGAAGGAGCAAGAAAAAAACTTCAGAAAAATTGAAAAAGATAATAAACGATCTTAATGCGGAAATAAAATTAAAGCCAGTGTATTGAAACACTGGCTTTTTTTATTGAAAAGATATAATTATTCCATAAATCTATAAATGACCAAAAAAGCGGTATAAATTATATTAACCGTAGAAAATAGTACAAATAAAAACTGAGTATTAAAGTTCAAGTAACCTTTTAATAATCAATACCAAAAGACTTTGCTAAACCACAAGGTCTTTTTTTATATCTTTGCCAAAAATTAACCTACAATGTATAAAGTTTTAGCCAAAATCAACAAAGTTCTTTTACCAAGTTTTACGAAACAAGGTTTGGATATTTCGAAAGCAAAAAAATGGCAAATGGCTATTATTGGTTACCGGGCTTTTGTTACAAAAAGAGCTTTAGAATAGTCCGAAAAACACCTTTTAATATCGTTGAAATTTACGTTCAACAACACTTTCTTCTAAGAGATAAAAGATTGATTCCGATTCATCTTTTATTATCTACTACTTTATAATTATCATGAAAAATAAAGATTTTAATATACCGCCTGTTTATGCAGTACTTTTAGCTATTGTAAGCGTACAATGTGGCGCCGCAATTGCAAAAACCTTATTTCCTGCAATTGGAGCTGCGGGAACAGCATCAATACGAATTGGGGTTTCGGCTATAATTTTACTGATAGCTTACAGGCCGAATTTAAAGCAAATAACAGCTGATCAATGGAAAATTGTTGTTCCGTATGGTTTGGCTTTAGGTGCAATGAATTTGATTTTTTATATGGCAATAGAAAGAATCCCAATTGGACTTGCTGTAACATTAGAATTTATAGGTCCATTAGTGGTAGCTATAGTTGGTTCGACCCGTTTAGTTGATTATTGCTGGGTTTTGCTCGCAGCAATCGGGATTGTGCTTATTGCGCCCTGGTCAAATAATAGTATCGATTCATTAGGGGTTTTATATGCTTTATTGGCAGGAGCTCTTTGGGCTGCTTATATTGTTTTGGGCGGAAAAGTTTCTAAAATAATGCATGGCGGTCAGGCTGTTGCAACCGGAATGTTGTTTGGTGCAATTTTAATACTTCCGTTTGGTTTTTACGAAAACGGATTGTCAAATCTAACTCCAAAACTTTTTGGAATGGGTGTTGCACTTGCACTTTTGTCAAGCGCTATTCCGTTTACACTCGAAATGAAAGCTTTAGGTCAGCTTCCTCCTCGTACTTTTAGTATATTAATGAGTTTAGAACCTGCTGCAGCTTCAGTTTGTGCTTTTATATTCTTGCAGGAATACTTGACTTTATATGAAATATTAGCCGTTTTTTGTGTTGTCATAGCTTCTGTTGGCTCGACATTAACAGCAAAAAAATAGTTTAAATATGAAGAAAAGTTTTTTTGAGTTCTTTAAAATTATAGACGGAATATATATAATTTCCTTTCTGATCAGGATACCATTTTTATTTTTCTATGATGGAATATTTGTTATTGATGCATTAAGATTAGCATTTTTCTTCCTATTCAGTCAAATCATTCTTTTATTTGGTTGTGCAATTTTCTATTTTTTCACAAAAAACAGGCTTTTAATTGAAGAACAGATTAAATATGGCCTGATAACACTGATGTTAATATACGACGTATTTTACCTAAAAAGGACGATGGACCATACCGATCATATTGCACAACTAACTTTTACATTTTTATTTAATATATTATCTGTATTCTACATTTTAAAAAAAGAGGAATCATAAAAAAAGCCCTGTATTAACAGGGCTTTTTTCGATCGTAGGTTTTTGTTTAGGAGATTATTATTTTGTTTTTGGCAACAATACTGTATCAACTACATGAATTACACCATTAGATTGGTTTACGTCAGCAATTGTAACTTTTGCTTTGTTTCCGCTTTCGTCGCTAATGTAAAGATCTTTTCCTTTCATCCAAGCTGTTAAAGAACCACCACTTACAGTTTTAAGAGTTGCTTTTCCTTTACCTGCTTTAATTGCTTTTGCAATATCAGAAGCATTCCATTTTCCTGCAACAACGTGATAAGTCAAAATTGTTTGCAAAGTTTTGATGTTTTCAGGTTTCAATAATGTATCAACAGTTCCTGCTGGTAATTTTGCAAATGCTTCATTTGTTGGAGCAAAAACTGTAAAAGGCCCTTTTCCTTGTAATGTTTCTACCAATCCTGCAGCTTTTACAGCGGCAACCAATGTAGTATGATCTTTTGAATTTACGGCGTTTTCAATAATATTTTTGTTTGGATACATTGCAGCTCCACCAACCATTTTAGTTTTTTGTGCAAATGATGTAAATCCAAATCCTAATGCTAAAATTGCTACTGCTAAAAATTTTCTAGTTTTCATAATGAATGTTTTAAGTTATAAGCTCATTTACGGGATAGTTTTCGATTTGGTTTTATTAAAAATTCAAAAAAGTTTTAAAATTGTTGAAAAATCCTTAAAAACAGTTGTAAAACAACACATTAAAAGATTAATTTATTTTCAATTATTTTTAAAATCATCAAAGTCTTTGTATTACTTTTATTATTAACTTTAGTACAAAATTGACTGGATATGGAAAATCTACCTAAGAAAATAAGAAGTAAAAAATTAAGTACAAGAGTTGATTTAACCGCAATGGTTAGCGTTTCTTTTTTGTTGATTATATTTTTTATGGTGACAATTGAGCTGGCAAAACCAAAAGGGATTGGTTTAGGTTTACCTGACAGAGAAAGAGGATGCGGTGAACCAATTCCTGGATGTTATAATGGAAATCGTTTTTACACCGTTTTATTGGGAGAAAATGATAAATTAATAACATATGCTGGTCTACTAGATAACCCGTTAGAGAAACCAAGAGAAACAAATTATAGTAAAAAAGGTTTTCATACTGACCTTAAAATAGTTAACAAAAGAATACTTGAACATTCTGCTGCTGTTGGCAAACCAAATCGAGGTTTAATTGTTTTTATAAAACCATCCAGCAAAAGTAATTACGGAAATCTGGTTGATATACTTAACGAAATGAAACTTGCAAACATCGAGGCTTATGCTATTGTAGATGAATTCACTCCGGAAGAAACAAAATTATTGGCTTCTAATTAAAAATATTTCAAACATGGAAAATCTACCTAAGAAAATAAGAAGTAAAAAATTAAGTACAAGAGTTGATTTAACCGCAATGGTTAGTGTTTCTTTCTTGTTAATTATATTTTTCATGGTTACTATTGAGTTGGCAAAACCGAAAGCGGTTGATTTAAGTTTGCCTGCAAAAGATCTGGATGAAAAATGGGAAAATATAATTACCTGTGGTTCAGATCCGAGTCGTACTATTACAATTTTACTTGATGATAATGATAAAATGGTCGCTTATTCCGGGCTTTTATATGCTCCAATTGCAAAACCAAAAGAGTTTAATTATGGAAAGAACGGAATTCGTGAAGAACTGTCTAATAGAAGAAAAAACATTTTGGAATATTCGTCAGCAATGGGAAAATCAAGCAATGGTCCAATTGTAATTATAAAACCAAGTAAGAAATCAAACTTTAAAAATTTGGTTGATATTTTAGATGAGATGGCAATTGCTAAAATTGAAACTTATGCAATTGTAAATGATTTTACTCCGGAAGAATCTAATCTTTTAGCTTCAAAATAAGTATCAACTTAACTAACCAAAATAACTATGCAAAATCTCCCTAAGAAAGTTAGAAGTAAAAAATTAAGTACAAGAGTTGATTTAACCGCAATGGTTAGTGTTTCTTTCTTGTTGATTATATTTTTCATGGTTACGATTGAATTAGCAAAACCTAAAGCTTTAATTTTAGATTTCCCAGATCATGGTTGTTGCGATTGTCCGCCTTCTTATCGACATGAAGGCGAAAATAGATCAATAACTGTAATGTTAGGAGAAAACAACAAATTAATATATTATATAGGGCTTTTAGAATCTCCTATCATTTTTCCCAAAGAAATAAAATACGGTAAAGACGGAATCCGAAGAGAATTATTGCAAAGAAAAAATAATCTGCTTAAATACGCTTCTAAAGGTGTAAAACCCCAAAATATAACTGTAATTATAAAACCAAGTCAGAAATCCAATTATAAAAATCTAATTGATATTCTAAACGAAATGGAAATTGCAAAAATAAGCACTTACGCAATCGTACCTGAATTCACTCCTGAAGAATCAAGATTATTAGCTTCTAATTAAAATAACATGGAAAATCTACCGAAGAAAATAAGAAGTAAAAAATTAAGTACGAGAGTTGATCTAACCGCAATGGTTAGTGTTTCTTTCTTGTTAATTATCTTTTTTATGGTTACTATTGAGTTAGCAAAACCGAAAGCTTTAGAACTAAATATGCCTGACAATGATCCTATATGTGGTGGCATAGGTTGTGTAGATGCAAATCGCATCTATACCCTATTACTAGATGATAATAATAAAATTGTTGCGTATTCAGGTCTTTTGTCCTACCCGCTGGAAAATCCTAAAAAAGTTAGTTACAATTCAGATGGTATACATAGAGAATTAACCCGTAAAAAAGAATCAATTTTAGAATATTCAACCAGTTTAGGAAAACCGAAAAATGGTCCAATTGTCATTATAAAACCCAGCGAAAAATGCAATTATAAAAATTTAATAGATATTCTGGAAGAAATGAGAATTACAAACATTGACACTTATGTCATTGTAAACGAATTCACTCCTGAAGAAACAAAACTGTTAGCTTCTAAATAAAAAAAACTTCTTTTGAAAATGATTGCCATAGCCCAGATAGAAGGGAAAATCCTTTTTTGTCCGCCGCGGCGGACAAAAAAGATTGGAATGATAGCTGGAAATAGCTCCAGAAAACTAAACTTGAAACAAAAGACATAAAAAAAATCCCACATTGCTGTGGGATTTTTTATTTAAACAAGGTTTTTATAGTTTTATAAACTTGATACTTGAACTTCCTTTATCTGATTTTACTTTTATAAAATAATTTCCTGTTCTTAGTTTTGAAACATCAATATTAGAAACTGATTTCGCATTTGGAATTGCGATAACCAATTGTTCCAAAATATTATAGATTTCATATGAATCTATTTCTATAGCTTGAGTTGCTGCAATATTCAAAACATTACTAGCGGGAATTGGGTATAATTTAAAATAGCTTGAAAATTCAAAATCCTGAGTTCCTAAGCTTTTAAAAGTAGAAATTGCTTTATTCGTTAAAATTGGAAAATTATAATCAAAATAAATGTTGGCGTCATTTGTAAACGTATCTCCTACTACTAATGTTGGTTTTGTCTTGATTTTAAAAGCGATATAGCCGTCATTATTAGCGTCGTCAAATGGTAAATTAATATTCTCGAAGATAAATTCTACTTTATTTCCTTCTGAAATTTTAGTTACAAAAGAATGGTTTGAACTTGTTGGAATCAAAGTCGAAATATCAAATTTAGACAAATCAATCATGTCTTTTACTACAATATTTTGAGCAGAATAAGTTCCTGTATTTTCAAAACGAATCATATAATGGACGTACTCGCCTATTAAACTTGGCGTGATTACTTCTCCTTCTAAACATGTTTTGTCATTTGGATCAAAAGAACCAACAACAGTTTGATTTAACGTAAATGTGTTATCATTTGGAGTTTCGTCATTATCTTGCAATGAAATTGATGCTGTAAGATTTAAAATATCTCCGATATTTACCGCAGGAGTTTCCGTTGGTCCATTTAAATTTAAAGTGAAGAAGATTTCGCGTATTTCAAAAGGCTGCAAATTGGTAAAATTCCAAGTTAAACTATTAGTGTTTTGAGTTGAAGCAATTGGATTAGCTGTAACTAAATTTAATATTGCTCCATTGAATTTAACATTTACCGCCCCTGATTGAGTGTTATTACCTTTGTTTTTATAAACTATTTTATATTTTGCATCAAAGCCTGGCCTTGCTCCTTGAATAGGTAAAAGCGAAACTTCCAGATCAGGATGAACACCATTTGCTGTAACACAAAAGTCTTGAATAAATGGACTTGCTTGTGTTGGAAAGGTAATATCTATCGTTGTTGGGGAAATATTAAAATAGGTAGGATTTTCTAAGATTGGGATTATAGTGTGCGTGCCTTCCTTAACGCCAATAGCAAATGATTTGTTTTGATTTGTACTAATTTGTTCTTTTTTATCTTTACTATTAATCAGATAATTAATTCCTTTTGTAAAATAATCATCAGTATCGCAGCCATTTTTTTCATTGTCAAATTTTGTGTTTCCCTGTATAACAAAAAAATCTCCTCCAGGATTAGAAGTGCAATATGTATTTATTTCATAAGGTCTTATTTGTGCCTTTGATAGCATTTCTTTTACGTCTTCAATACGATTGTCGTCTACACAAACATAATTTAAATAATAAGAGTATTGCAAAAACTCTAAATTGGTTTTAAATCCGTTTTTCATATTTATAATTGAAGAAGAACAAGCTAGACTTTTTAATTTAGTCAACGGACTAACATCAAGTGAATAAATAGCACAAGTTAACGTATTTAGTTCTTCTAAATTTTTCGCATTAGCAGTTTCTAAAGACTTTATCTGAGTTCCTGCGCAGTTTAAATAATTTAGATTTATTGAATGACTGATATCTAGCTCCGTTAATTGATTGTTTGCGCAATCTAAATATTTCAGAAAAACAGAATTAGTTAAATCTAAAACAAATATATTATCATAACTACAAATTAACTTTTCTAAATAAATTAAGTTCTTTATATCTAAAACCTGCAACTCATTATTATGACTACAATCGATATATTTTAATTTTGATAAATTGGTTACATCCAGATGATCTAAATTATTACTAGTACAATCTAAATATTCTAAATTTATAAAATTTGATATACCATTTAAATCTCTTAAAAATACATGATCAACTAAATTTAAATAACTAATATTTTTCGCTTCATCAATTTGAATTTGCTGGTCATGATTAACATCTATAGTACAATACTCTCCTGATAAGTTTTTTGCAATCATATTTTGAGGAGTTGCACTTAATAACATCTCTTTAAATTCTGTATTTGGCATATTAGCAATCTGTGCTTTTGAAGTCGAAAAAAAACATAAAGCAAGAATCAAAAAGTAGATTTTCTTCATATAATGAAATTTTTAAGTAAAAATAACTTTTTAAGATTATAACACAACTTTATTTGTTAAATTTTCTTAAAATCAAAAGTATAGCGCAAAAAAAAGTCCCACATTTCTGTGGGACTTTCTATTTAGAGGAAACTAACAATTATTTTTTCTCAGTTTTTTCCATTTTAGCTTTTAATGCAGCTAATACATCATTGTTATCTCCTAAAGTTGCAGCTGGTGCATTTGTAGATGATGCAGATGAAGTATTTTCAGTTGCAGCTTTCACGTTTTTCTCTTCTTCTTCACGGAAGATAGCAGTGTGAGAAGCAACTACTCTTTTGAATTCTTTGTTAAATTCGATTACTTTGAAATCAGCAGTATCACCTTTTTTCAATTTCTTTCCGTCTTCTTTTTCAAGGTGACGAGTAGGAATGAAAGCAACGATATCATCTCCGAATTCTACAGTAGCTCCTTTGTCAACGATTTCAGAAATTTCACCATTGTGGATAGTTCCTACAGCGAAAGAATCTTCGTATTGATCCCAAGGATTAGCAGTAGTTTGTTTGTGACCTAAAGATAATTTACGTCCTTCAACATCTAATTCTAATACAACTACATCAAGTTTCTCACCAACATTTACAAATTCAGATGGGTGTTTGATTTTCTTAGTCCAAGAAAGGTCAGAAATGTAGATTAATCCATCAATTCCTTCTTCTAATTCTACGAAAATACCAAAGTTTGTAAAGTTTCTAACGATACCTGTATGTTTAGAACCTACTGGGTATTTAGAAGTGATGTCAGTCCATGGATCTTGAGTCAATTGTTTGATACCTAATGACATTTTACGGTCATCTCTATCTAAAGTTAAGATAACAGCTTCAACAACATCTCCAACTTTTACGAAATCCTGAGCAGAACGTAAATGAGTTGACCATGACATTTCAGAAACGTGGATTAAACCTTCAACACCTTCAGCAACTTCGATAAATGCACCGTAATCAGCGATTACAACTACTTTACCTTTTACTTTATCACCAATAGTTAAATTAGCATCTAAAGCATCCCATGGGTGAGCGTTTAATTGTTTCAATCCTAATTGAATTCTTGTTTTCTCATCATCGAAATCAAGGATTACAACGTTTAATTTTTGGTCTAATTCAAGAACTTCACTTGGGTGGTTGATTCTACTCCAAGAAAGGTCAGTAATGTGAATTAATCCGTCAACACCACCTAAGTCAATGAACACACCATAAGAAGTAATGTTTTTAACAACACCTTCTAATACTTGTCCTTTTTGTAATTGACCGATGATTTCTTTTTTCTGTACTTCGATATCAGCTTCAATAAGCGCTTTATGAGATACAACAACGTTTTTGAATTCGTGGTTAATTTTTACCACTTTGAATTCCATCATTTTGTTTACATATACATCGTAGTCTCTAATTGGCTTAACGTCAATTTGAGATCCAGGTAAGAAAGCTTCAATTCCAAAAACGTCAACGATCATACCACCTTTAGTTCTGCATTTTACAAAACCATTAACGATTTCTCCTGTTTCGTTTGCAGAAATAACTCTATCCCATGATTTAATAGTACGTGCTTTTCTGTGAGATAATACTAATTGACCTGTTTTGTCCTCACGGATGTCGATTAATACTTCTACTTTGTCACCTACTTTTAAGTTTGGGTTGTAACGGAACTCGTTTAAAGAAATAACACCTTCAGATTTAGCATTGATATCAACGATAACGTCTCTATCTGTAATTCTAACAACAACTCCTTCAACTACTTCTTCTTGATCTGTAGCGATGAAAGTTTTAGATACTAGTTCTTCAAACTCTTGTAAGTTTTTCTCATCAACTGCATCAATTCCTTCTTGGAAGTTATGCCAGTTAAAATTTGCTAAAAACTCTTCTTGTGATTTTAATTGTTCAGACATGCTGATAAAAAATTTGTATTCTGTTTTTCTTGAGTTTCTTAAAGCGATAGAAAAAACAGAAGTTGTTTTACATAAATAGTTGATCCCTAATGGAAACTCTTCTCTGCTAAAAGGTTTGCAAAATTAATACATTTTTTTGTAATAGCAAAACAATTCTAAATGATTATCAGTCATTTGTTCAGAAGCAGATCTTGTAAGACTTTTTAATAACTTTAGTCCCGCTTTCACCTATATCTTTTTCTGTCCGCTGTCGCCAACAAAAAAAGGATACCGGCTCTATCGGGGCTAGATTAGATCTTTATGTTTTTTAAGCACATATTGCGACAAATTCAAAAGGTTTTATCCCGAAGCTTCGGGACTGTTGGGGTTGCTATTCACTGCTATCTTTGTCAAAGTTTTTAAACTTTGACAAAGATTTACAACCTAAAAAACTTCCCCAGGTTCTACAACAAACCCGACAGGTTTTTAAAACCTGTCGGGTTTAGTATATCAATATAACTAATCTAAAACTAACTCAAACAACTTCGGATTTTCAAATTTACTTTCGTCTAATTGACCGTCTTTATCATAAAATTTCCAAGGAGAATTAGCGAAAAAATATACTTTGTTTTTGATTAAAGTAGCCAAAGCTGGCTCGTCAAAAACTTTCCTATTATTATCCAAAACTGTAAAATCAACTATTTTAGTTTGAGATTCATTCAGTTTATAACGTACAATTCTTATTGGCACTACTCCATTCTGAATTGCAATTAATGAATTATTATAAAAAACCAATCCGTCAATTCCTTTTTTAGAAGCATTATCCGGAAATTCCAGCCAATTTTCTTTTTTACTTTTTATATCAATAGACAGGATTCCTTTTAAATAATCTGCAATAAATATTTTAGATTCATTTGCATTTAATGTAATTCCTTGCAAGTTAAAAGCTTCTTTTCGAAGATCTTTCCATAAAACCAAGCTTTCATTTTCAATCTTATAGATTATCGCTTCGGCACTATCTGAAATGTAAACATCATTATTTTTAGTTATTACAAGATCTCCAAAAACATGATTTCCTTCAATTACATAACGTTTTACAAGCTTTCTTGTGTTTATATCAATTTTCAGAATCTCGCTTTTTCCTTCCATTTCCTTCGAAAAACCTTTCATTTCAGGAATTGCCGAACAAGCTATCCATAAATACTTCTCTTTATAATCTGCTTTTATTGCAAATACCGAATATGAACAATCTATGAACCAATCAGAACAATTGCCTTTTTCATCAAAGGAAACTACTTTTTTATTCCGAATACTTGACGATAACCAAAGTTTATGTTTCTCTAAATAAAGCAAACCTTCAGGATGCAAATCTTTTTCGGAAAGGCTAAATTTCTCTTTTGAGTTTTCGATTGTTTTAGATTGAGAAACTTTCAGTTCTAATAAATCCTTAAAGCCTTTTTCGTTTTTAATTCCATCAAAATCCGAATCACCTTCAAAATCTATGGTGTTATTTGCGAGAACAACAGTTTTTAGAACCCGTAAAGACTCTTCTTTTTTACCATTTAAAGAATATGCCGAAGCTAGATTATAAGCAAAAGTAGGATGCATTGGACGAATACTATCTAATTGCTTTGCTAATTTCAAAAACAAAACATAGTCTTTGCTTTTATAAGCTTCTACACTTTGATTGTACAAAACCTTAGTTTGAGAAAATGCAGAAATTCCAAATAAAAGCAACGCAAACAGTTTAATTTTCAGCATCGTTTTGTTTTTAAAAATGAAGAATAAAGTTATTGCTTTTTATTTAAATAGAAACCTTTAAAAAACGACAAACCCGACAGGTTTTTAAAACCTGTCGGGTTTACTATGTGCATTCTGCAATTAGTAAAATTTGCGTTAAAAAAATTTCCCATGTCTTGAATTCTCACTTGTTTGCGTCCAAACTTCAGCTCTGGCAAACTTATGATTTTCAAAATGCAATTCTAAATTTGGTAAAATATAGAATAATCGTTTAGTCCCAATATCAAATCTTAAACATAAATGACTGGAATTAAAAGCATTACTTTCTCCTGACCAAAATAAATTTAAAGTTGAAAAATTAATTTCAGGAATCTTTTTTAGTTTTTCCTGAGGAACATATAAACTTTTACCTTTAAAAGCAATTTTAAATGATGTCCAGTTTTTTCCATCAAATTGAACAGTTACAATTTCTCCTGTTTTATAATACAATTGAACTTCTGAAATTTCTTTTTTTCCACTAACAATTTCGTTACAGAATTCTTTCAGTTTCGAATCAAGAGATTCAAACCGAATTACATCATTGCTTTTTAAAATAAAAACAAACTTTTCAGGAACTTCAATTCTATCTTTATGAGCGTAAATTACACCCGAAGTAAAAAGTATCAGAATCACCAAAATCGACTTAATATTCTCCATAATAAAATATTCAATTTTAATTACATATTCTTAAAAAAAATAAACCCGACAGATTTTTTAAATTCTATCGGGTTTAAAATATTATATAAATCTTTTAATGACTCAAATTCTCAATTTCTTTTGGATCATGTTTATGTTTAAATAAAACAGCAAAAGCAATAGCAATTACCAAAGCATAAGCTGCGAATGACAACCAGATTGTATGCCAGTCTTTCATTAAAATTGGATTTGTAAAAATTCCGTCTGTAGAAATTGTATTTCCCTGACCCTTTACAAAATCAAGCATTTTTGAGTTTGTAGTATCAGTTTGTAAAAATCCAGCTAATTCAGTTGTATTGTGGAATGATTTTGTAAAGAAACGATCAATTGCCCAACCAGAAGTTAAACTTCCTAAAACTGCTCCTACTCCATTTGTCATCATCATGAATAAACCTTGAGCTGATGAACGAATTTTAGAATCAGTATTACTTTCTACAAATAAAGAACCTGAGATATTAAAGAAATCAAATGCCATTCCGTAAACGATACATGACATAATAATCATCCATAATCCTCCAACAGGATCTCCAAAAGCAAATAATCCGAAACGCAATACCCAAGCCAACATACTAATCAACATAACTTGTTTGATTCCAAAACGTCTTAAGAAAAAAGGAATCGCCAAGATAAATAAAGTCTCAGAAACCTGAGAAATCGACATAATAATAGTTGAATACTTAATTACGAATGAATCTGCATATTTTGGAAAATGCTTAAATTCATCTAAGAATACATCTCCATAAGCATTTGTCAATTGCAAAGCGCCTCCTAAAAACATAGAAAACACAAAAAACAAAGCCATTTTATAATTTCCGAATAATTTAAAAGCTTCTAATCCTAAAGTTTCAGTCAATGAAGCATCTTCTTTAGTCAAACGTTGTGGTTCACATTTTGGTAATGTAAAAGCATAAATCCCAAGAATTAAAGCGCCAACTCCAGCAATATAAAACTGATATTCGGTTGCTTTACTTCCGCTTAAATTAGTAATCCACATTGCGGCAATAAAACCAATAGTTCCCCAAACACGAATTGGTGGAAAATCTTTTACAATGTTTTTATTGTTTAATTTCAGTGAAGTGTACGAAATCGAATTACTTAATGCAATTGTTGGCATATAGCAACACATTGCGGCAAACATTACGTAAATAAAATTGTCAGGAGTTGTTACATGTGCAATACTAAACAAAACTACTGCATATATTATATGTAAAAAACCATATAATTTTTCAGCATTTATCCATCTGTCAGCAATGATTCCTGTTAATGTAGGCATGAATAAAGAGGCAATTCCCATGGTTCCGAAAACAAGACCAAACTGAGTTCCTTCCCAATTTTTAGTACCAAACCAATAATTTCCAATTGTTATAAGCCACGCTCCCCAAACAAAAAATTGAAGAAAGCTCATTATAATCAACCTGTTTTTAATTCCCATATGATGAAATTGTCTTTTAGTAAAAATGAAGCGGTAAAACTACCATTAAAAATGATATCTACAAAAAATTAAGCAGTTTTAACAACATCATTTACTAATTCTAAAACAGCTGAAAATTGTTCTTCTCTATTCAGGTAAGAATTATCTATTTCTATAGCATCATCTGCAATCACCAAAGGAGAATCTTCACGATGCGTATCTATATGATCTCTTTCTACAACATTTTTCAAAACATCTTCATAAGAAACATTATCACCTTTTTGCTGCAGTTCGTCAAAACGTCTTTGAGCACGTGTTTCTGCACTCGCAGTCATGAAAATTTTAAGTTCAGCATCTGGAAAAACTACTGTTCCTATGTCTCTTCCGTCCATAACAATAGCTTTATTTTTTCCCATTTCTTGTTGTTGTTCTACTAATTTAGAACGCACTTCAGAAACTTCGGCTACTTTACTTACAAAATTAGAAACTTCAATAGTTCTAATTTGTTTTTCGACATTTTCACCATTCAAATACATCTCAGCAAAACCAAGATCAGCATTAAATTTAAATTCTAATTGAATATTTGGAAGTGAATCTACTAAAGTTTTTTTATCAAAAAAATCAGCTTTAATAAGCTCATTCTGCATTGCAAAATAGGCAACAGCGCGGTACATTGCTCCGGTATCTACATAAACATATTCTAGCTCTTTTGCTAATTGTTTGGCCAAAGTGCTCTTTCCTGTTGATGAGAATCCATCAATTGCAATGGTAATTTTTTTCAATTTTTTATTTTTTAAATTTTAATTTCTTTACTGCTTTAATCTGATCTTAATAATAAATACTCATCAGAATATCTGACTCTGAGTTATCTATTATTTGTGCTATCCTGTCAAAGTATTTTTTATTAACCATGGGACAACCGTAGCTGTTGCAAATATAACCATCTTTCTCTTTATACGGAACATCAAAGTAGTAATGAAAAACAATATCTCGCTCAAATGCATTACTATTTGTTGAGTCTAATCCGTATAGTTTATAGGCTTTCCCGAATCTTCCGTTGTAATGATTTCCTATAGCATATTTTCCTAATGAAGTACTGAGCGAATTTGGAATATTACTGAATCTCAATTTCCCTTTTACACCAGTTTCAGATCCGGAACCATGAGCAACTAATCCTTTGTCTATGATTTTATTAGCTTTTAAATCATAGACAAAAAAGCGATTTTTACCAGAAGGAATTTTCATGTCAATAAAAAATGCAATCCTATTATTGTACTTCGAATTACTGTTTATTACTTTCTTGACTTCGTTAATTTGCGCTATATCAATTTTCTTTTCAGCTAATAAAATAACTTTTTCGTCTTTCCAGAAAATTTTAAATCCGATGAAAAACAACAGCGCTACAAAAAAAGCGAAAATGATCTTCTTCATATTAAACTGTTGGTTTGACGAGCTAAAATTTAAGTGTGGGAAATTTATATAATTTCAAAAAAAATGCTGTTGAAAAATTTACAACAGCAAAAGCTTAATTATATTGAAATTATACGAAATGTTATTTTAGTAATAAATATCCAAGATGATATTCGACTTAGAACTATCAATTATTTTTTCGATTCTTTTAAAGAATTGCTCATTTACCATTGGACAGCCGTGACTATTACTGATATAATAATCTTGCTCTTCATAAGGAACCGCTGAATAATAATGTAGAACTATCGCTCTTTTTAAAGCATTATTGTTTGTTTCGTCTAAACCTTCTAGTTTATATGATTTTCCAAAACATCCTTTATAACATTTTTCTATAGAATATCTGCCCAAAGCTGTGCAGTTTGAGTTTGGTGTATTGCTAAATCTTAAACTTCCTTTTATTCCGGTTTCAGATCCTG
Source organism: uncultured Flavobacterium sp. (assembly GCF_951805225.1). Classification (NCBI taxonomy): domain Bacteria; kingdom Pseudomonadati; phylum Bacteroidota; class Flavobacteriia; order Flavobacteriales; family Flavobacteriaceae; genus Flavobacterium; species uncultured Flavobacterium sp. The sequence continues at coordinate 1,540,649 of NZ_OX638201.1, forward strand.
AACCGTGTGCCACAAGACCCTGGTCGATTATTTTATTGTTTACTAAATCGTAAACAAAAAAACGATTTTTACCGGAAGGTATTCTCATGTCCACAAAAAAAGCGATTTTAGTATTGTATTTGGGATCAATACTCATCATGTTTCTTATCTCGCTAACTCTTGTATTAATCCTCTCTATTTCCATAGTGGTAATAGAAGTTTCTTCTTTGTAGTAGTGTTTTGAACCCGTAAAAAAACCTACTGTCATAAACAAAAACAAACTAAATATTTTCATATAACTACTGAAAATTTAAAATTAGACCAAAAAGACTCGTATTTGCTGCCAATGTATATCTAGAGTATGAATAATTAAACTTTAACTTATTCATCTTTAAACCAAAACCTAATGAAACTCCTGAAAAATTGCGTTGATCTACCACTCTTAATTCTTCACCTCTTCTAAAATTATATCCTAAACGCAAATTAAATGCCCTTTTGGGGAACAGCTCCACACCAAAAACAACGTGTCGCAAAGCATTATTTACAAACGAAACCTTCTCGCTATTTGTTGATCCATCAATGTTGGTTTCTCCGCGAACGGGATTCGAAAAAGAAATATTCCATTGTTGCAAATTTTCTAATGAAAGATGCCAACGAATTGGAACGTGCTCTAATTCCTGAGAAACTCCTGCAATGATTTCAAACGGTAATTTTTCCTGTATACCGGAATAAGTTGTAAACTGTGTTCCTATATTACGAAATACCAGTGCCAAATTTACATCATTTTTTTCAATTTGATACATAATTCCCACATCAATTGCACCACCAATTGAATTATAACTTTCTAAAGTTGAAGTTATTAGTTTAGCTGTGGCTCCAATATGTAAATCTGTAAAAGGAACATTATACGCGTAGCCCAATGATAGCGCGCCTTCGCTACCTGAAAAGCTGGATGTTGCCTGACCATTTTCGTCATATCCTTCAAATGAACCATAATTTACATAACTCATTCCGGCGTAAAACGTCTGCACGTGTCTATCGTAAGTATAAGCGTACGAAGCAGTTCCGTAAGAAGCCTCGCCATAATAACTACCATAATTCATTGCTAAATGGTTATCCATATCTTCATTTAATGCTGCCGGATTAGACATTACCTGATTCACGTCTTCATCGTATATTGTAATCGTTTCACCTCCTAATGCAGCTTGTCGCGGTGAAGTCGTTAAATTTAAAAACTGATAAGTATATCGACCACCAATTTGCCCGTAAGAAACCGAACAAACTAAACTAAAAAAAAGTAAAACAAATCGTTTTAACATGCTTTTGGGGCGATTCCTATATGGGAATAACGCAAATGCGAAGATAAAATTATATAACTTATAAAATAAAATTTATTATAAATTAAATTCCAATAAAAAAATTCAAATTCCAAAACTGAAATCGAAGTTTAAAAACAATCAAGTTGCCAGTAAATATTGAGCTTAATAAAAAATTCCAAACTCCAAAACTGAGTTATCAGATTGGAATTTGGAATTTTAAAAATATTCGTATTTAACTTTAAAATCTTATTTTAAAGTTTTAGCATTTTTTACATTTTGGTCTGTCAAAGCCAAAGCTAAAACTTCGCTCATTTCTTTCACATAATGAAAACTCAAGCCTTCTAAGTATTCTGCTTTTATTTCGTCAATGTCACTTTTGTTTTCGTGACATAAAATAATTTCTTTAATACCAGCTCTCTTCGCAGCTAAGATTTTCTCTTTAATACCGCCAACTGGTAAAACTTTTCCACGAAGCGTGATTTCTCCAGTCATTGCTAAGCTTTTCTTTACTTTCTTTTGTGTTAACAAAGAAACCAAAGAAGTCAACATTGCAATACCTGCACTTGGTCCGTCTTTTGGCGTTGCTCCTTCCGGAACGTGCAAGTGGATATTATATTTTTGGAAAAGCTCAACACTTAAACCTAATTTCTTAGCATTTGCTTTAATGTATTCTAATGCAATTGTAGCTGATTCTTTCATTACAGTACCTAAATTTCCTGTAATACTTAAAGAACCTTTTCCTTCAGAAATTAAAGATTCAATAAACAAAATATCACCACCGACACTTGTCCATGCAAGACCTGTTACAACTCCTGCAATATCATTATTCTCGTATTTGTCACGCTCTAATCTTGGCACACCCAAAACGGTTACAATATCTTCGTCGGTTACTTTTTTATTGTATTCCTCCTCCATTGCAACTGCTTTTGCAGCGTTACGAATTACCTGAGCGATTTTTGTCTCTAAATTACGAACACCAGATTCACGTGTATAACCTTCTACGATTTTTTCTAATTGTTTTTTGCCAATTGTCAAATCTTTAGTAGTCAATCCATGCGCTTCCAATTGTTTTGGGAAAAGGTGTCTTTTTGCAATTTCAACTTTCTCTTCAATTGTATAACCTGACATTTTGATTACTTCCATTCTGTCACGCAATGCTGGCTGAATTGCCGACATATTATTAGAAGTTGCAATAAACATCACTTTAGATAAATCATATCCCATTTCAAGGAAGTTATCATAAAAAGCACTGTTTTGCTCCGGATCTAAAACCTCCAATAAAGCAGAAGATGGATCACCGCTATTTCCGTTTGACAACTTGTCAATTTCATCCAGAATAAAAACAGGATTCGAAGTTCCGGCTTTTTTCAAACTCTGAATAATTCGTCCTGGCATTGCACCGATATAGGTTTTTCTATGTCCGCGAATTTCAGCTTCGTCACGTAAACCACCTAACGAAATACGTACATATTCACGTCCAAGAGCTTCGGCAACTGAACGTCCAATAGATGTTTTACCAACTCCCGGAGGTCCTGTGAAACAAATAATTGGCGATTTCATATCGTTACGAAGTTTCAATACTGCCAAATGTTCAATCATTCTTTTCTTAACTTCTTCAAGTCCAAAATGATCTTTATCTAATATTTTCTGAGCATGTTTTAAATCGAATTTATCTTTAGAATATTCGCCCCAAGGCAATTCTAAAAACAACTCTAAATAGTTACGCTGAATTCCAAAATCAGGAGATTGTGGATTCATACGACGCATTTTTGACAATTCTTTTTCGAAATGTTTCTGCGTCTTTTCGTCCCATTTTTTAGTTTTCGCTTTCAGTCCCATTTCGTCCATTTCTTCCTCTTGCGAAACGCCTCCCAATTCTTCCTGAATGGTTTTCATTTGCTGATGCAAGAAATATTCACGTTGCTGCTGATCTAAATCAAAACGAACTTTTGACTGAATGTCATTCTTCAATTCTAATTTTTGCAACTCAACGTTCATATAACGTAAGGTTTCTAGCGCTCTGTCTTTTAATCCGTTGATAGACAATAAACCTTGTTTTTCTTTTACGGATAAATTCATATTAGAAGAAACAAAATTGATCAAAAACGACTGGCTCTCAATGTTTTTAATCGCAAAAGTAGCTTCTGACGGAATATTTGGACTTTCTTTTATAATTTGAATTGCCAACTCTTTTACAGAATCTAAAATAGCTGTAAATTCCGTATCATCTTCTTCCGGACGTTCTTCGGCAACCTCTTTTATAGTTGCAGTAATATAAGGTTCTTCTGAAACTACTTCGTCAATTTCAAAACGTTTTTTTCCTTGTAAAATAACCGTAACATTTCCGTCAGGCATTTTCAAAACGCGCAAAATTCTCGCTACAGTTCCTATTTTATGAATATCGTCTTTTGACGGATCTTCGTCTTCTTCATTAATTTGAGAAACTACACCAATAATTTTTCCGCCGGCATTGGCATCATTAATTAGTTTGATTGATTTATCTCTTCCTGCCGAAATTGGAATTACAACTCCCGGAAAAAGAACGGTATTACGCAAAGGTAAAATTGGCAACGAAAGCGGAAGCTCTTCGTTGTTCATTTCTTCTTCGTCCTCTGGAGTTAATAATGGAATTAATTCGGCTTCTGAATCAAATTCTTGAAGTGACAGATTGTCAATAGTAAGTATTTTATGGTTTGACATAATAATATATAAGTCGTTTTGTCATTAAAAGTTTAATCCTAACTGCAAATTCATCCAAACGCTCTGTAGTTTTTAGTACAACTTCATTAAGTGTTTGATTTACATGATAGGCAGTAAAAATAGACAATCATTATGCCAAAACCAAAAAAGAAAGTTTTCAAATGTCACTTTTGGTATTTTAAATTATCAAACAACATTAATTACAAAGAATAAAAAACCCGAAATCACTTTCGGGTTTTAAATACTAATAAGTTATTATTTCTTGACAACATATGATTTTAAAACACTTACAACATCTCCTGCTGTAAATTTTATAACTCCAATATCTTTAGCTAACCAATATTCTGCATCTGATGCACTCGAAGGCTGACCTTCGATTTTTACTTCCTGATGAAACTTGAATTTTATGACATCATTATAAGTAACTCCATTTACAATAGCAGTAGAAGCTTTCTCTAAAATAGTTCCTGTATAACTTACATTCATTTTAATAGCAGGAAATTCAGCAATACTAAAAGAAGTTTCCTGTACAAAATTTCCTGTCCATGTTTTATTAACATCTAAATAATCTTTAAAGAAAATAAATTCATAACCAGAACTTTTACCTGTTATTCCTTGTCCGTAATCAAATTTAAGTTCGTCTATTTTTATAGAATAATCTCCTTTAACCTTTTTTAAATAAACAGATGCACTTCCTGTTACACCTTGACCCATTCCTGAAAATTGATCAAATTTAAAATAGTCATTTTCCGAAGAAATAATTTTCATTGAAACACTTTGTCCGCTTTGGTCCAAAACCCACTGATTTCCTACTGCTGTAGGCCAATAGTCTCCAGACGAAGCTTGTGCTGTGTCACCAGAATCACTCTGGCATGAATTTAATAAAAATAGCGATAGAAAGAATGTCGCAAAAATGGTAAATTTTAATCTTTTCATAGTTTTAGATTTGTTAATGGTATATTGTAAGTAAATTTCTAACCAAAAATAAACCGATCATTTTATTTTTCCTTACGGCTTTGCGTAAAAGAAAAAAAATAAAAAAAAGTTTATGAAAAGTGTAACAAACCAAAAAAAGCAAAGTCATTATAAAAAACTAGCAATCAAAACTTGAACATAACCAATCAAAATATCGAAGAATTAATCGCTCTTTGTAAAGAAAACAATCAAAAGGCTCAATTCGAAGTTTACAATCGTTACTGTAAAGCTATGTATAACGTGGCTTACCGTATTGTGAAGGACGAACATTTTGCACAAGACGTCATGCAAGAAGGCTTTTTGAAAGCGTTTACAAAAATCAATGACTACAAGCAGGAAGTCGCTTTTGGAGCGTGGCTAAAAAAAATAATTATCAATTATAGTATTGATTTTTACAAAAAAAATAACGCGTTTCAAGTCGAGGATTTGAGTAAAACACTTTATAAAATAGAAGAAAATGACAGTTTCTTTTCTGAAAATATAGATCTGAATTCACTTAAAGTGAAACAGGTTTTGGATACCATTTTATCATTAAAAGATAATTATCGAATGGTTTTGACGCTATTTTATATTGAAGGTTATGATCAGGAAGAGATTTGCGAAATTTTGAATATTAGTTATGCCAATTGTAGAACAACTTTAAGCAGAGCTAAAGAAAGTCTACGAAAAAAATTAGAGGAAATATGAAAAAGGAAAATGACAATTTAGACCAATTATTTAACAAATTTGAAGATCAATGGGATATTCAGGAAATGAATTCTGACCATCAGGTTGATTTCTTAAACAAATTAAATAAAAAGCAATCCAAAAGGAAATATTGGTTTGTAACAGCTGTTGCTGCTTCAATTGTATTGATGTTAGGAATATCTGTTTTTTATAAAAATGACAAACCAAAAGAATTCAAGTTTGCATCTAATGAAACCAAACGTACTGATTCTATTTTCAGCATTTTAATCGATAATGAACTTGTAAAACTAAAAGAGAAAAATTCGCCTGAAAACGAACAAATTATTAATGATGCGCTAAAGCAAATGAAAGTTTTTGATGCCGATTATGCAAAAATCATAAAAGAGCTTCAGAAAAATGGCGAGAACAAACAAATTATTTACGCCATGATTAGCAATCTGCAAACGCGAATCTCTTTTTTACAAACTGTTTTAAAACGAATTGAAGAAAACGAAAATCTAAAAAACACATCTGATGAAAAAACATTATAACTTACTTATTCTATTCATTTTAATACCTTTACTAGGGTTTTCAAATGATGATAATTACATTTCAAAACAAAAAAGTATCAAAAAAACCTATATCGTAAATTCGAATGCAGGAATTGATATTACCAATAAATATGGGAACATCACAGTATCAACTTGGGACGAAGATAAAATTGATATTGACATTACAATAAAAGTAACCGGCGGAAATGAAAACTGGGTTAACGAAAAACTAAACAGTATCGATGTTGATATTACAGCCTTAAAATCATTGGTTACAGCTGTTACAAATATTGGAAGCTCATCGTTTAAAAGTAAAGGAAGCAGCAATAGTTTCGAAATTAATTATGTGATTAAAATCCCGAAAAACGGTTCTGTGAAACTCGAAAACAAATACGGAAATATAACTACTCTAAATCTTGAATCTACGACTGATATTACTTGTAAATACGGAAAAGTGAATTTGGCAAGATTAAATGGATCAAACAATACTATTCATATCGAATATTGCGAAAGTTCTGCAATTGATTATATTAAAAATTCGAATATAGAAGCACGTTATTCAAATTTAAAAATTAATGAATCCGGAAATATTAATCTTGATGCTAATTATAGTGATTTGATTGTTGGAGAAAGTCAGAATATTAAATATGATTGCAATTATGGAACCATAAAATTTCAAAAAGTAAATTCTTTTTCCGGATCAGGAAATTATCTGACAATATTGATTTCTGAACTTTCAAGCAATCTGACTTCGGATATTACTTATAGCAAATTGAGTGTTGGAACTATAAATGACAAAGCTGGCAATGTTAATATAAACTCGAGTTATTCTGATGTTTCATTAGGATACAGTCCAAATTATTCTTTTGATTTTGATATCGCAACAAGATATGGAGGCATTAAAACAGGTGCTGATTTAGAAATTTCGGTAAGCGAAAGTAAAAGCAGCGCTAAAAATATAAGTGGTTATCATAAAAGAAAAGGTCAAAATAAAATTCAAATAGCATCGAGTTACGGAAACGTATCATTAATCAAAAAATAATAACTTAAAATTTTAAACAATGAAAAAAGTAGTACATCTTATAGTTTTTGGAGCATTTTTAGTTGGTTTTATAGCAAATGCACAATCAAACAAAATAAACGGAAATGGTAAAGTTGTTACCGAAACCAGAACTACAGCCGAATATGACGGCATAAAAGTATCAGGCTTTTATGATGTTGATTTAGTTGCTGGAAAAGAAGGTAAAATCATCATCAAAGGAGAAGAAAATATTCTCGCAGCTATTATTATTGAAGTTGAAGATAATACGCTTAAAATTCACAATAAAAGCAATACGAACTTACGTCCAAGTATGGGCAAAAAAGTTCAGTTGACAATTCCGTTTGATAAAATCTCAGAATTAGCATTGGCAGGTTCAGGAGATATTCAGACTAAAAATCCAATTAAAAGCGATAAGTTTCTGGCAAAATTATCTGGTTCAGGAAACTTTAATTTAGCTGTAGATTCAAATTCTTTAGAACTTAATTTAAGCGGTTCAGGAAATGTACGTTTAAAAGGAACTGCTGATAATTTCACCACAAAAATTTCAGGATCAGGAGATATTGATGCTGCCGGTTTAAAATCTAAAAACGTAGATGTTAACGTTTCAGGTTCTGGAAATAGCCGTGTTAATTGTACCGAAAGTTTAACAGCAAGAGTTTCTGGTTCAGGAGATATAAAATATAGCGGAAATCCAGAAAAACGCGATGTAAAAGTTTCCGGTTCAGGAAATATTTCAAAAGCATAATGTTGATTAAAGCTCAATAATAAAAGAATTTTCGAAAATCATCAAATCAAAAAACAAACAGAATATCTTTTTTTATTATTGAGCTTTTTATTTCAATCTTCAATCAAAAAAAAATATCTTCAAGAAGAATTTCACCTGATAATTAAGGTATTTAGTATCACACTTCCTTATATAATGTCGGTTTAAACAAATTATTAAACTTGACAACGACATTAGATCACACTTCAAAGATTTACTGAAACATAGAATTTATATTGTAAATTCTATACCTTAATTCAACTCAATCTCTTAAAACTAAAAATAATGAGACGGACAATATTAATTATCCTTCTGGCATTTTCTTGTGCCTTATCTTTTGCACAAAAAAAGGAAGATATAAATAAGATTAAAGTTTTTGAAGATCTTAAAAGCAGCACTTCGGAAATGATGTTAAAGTATAATCTTAAAGGTTTGAGCGTTGTTGTATTTGAAAATTATAAAATAATATGGACAAATCAATGGGGAATAAAAGCTACTGATTCTAATGAGAAAATCGATGAAAACACGGCATTTTCGACTGCTTCGATTTCAAAACCAATAACGGCAATTGTTTGTGCAATGCTCGAAGAAAAAGGATTAATAAACCTTGATGATCCAATTGAAAATTACCTCGAAAGATGGAAACTTCCTAAAAGTAATTTTACAAAAGATACTAAAGTAACCTGGAAACAACTTTTATCTCACACTGCCGGAACTAGTCAAGGCGGTTTTGAAGATTATTACGAAGGTGATTCTATACCAACTATTGTAGAAAGTTTACAGGGAAAATTACTTCCGAGATCAAAAAAACCAATTGAATTTCTTTTTAAACCGGGAACAAACTTTGAATATAGCGGTGGCGGTTATGTAATTATTCAATGTGCGCTTGAAGATCATTTTCAAAAAACGTTAGCACAAATCGTAAAAGAAACGCTTCTTGATCCTTTGCAATTGCAAAACTCAACGATGTTGCAACCTAATGAAAAAGGTTTCTTAAACAATATTGCCAAAGTTCATAATAGCAAAGGCGAAATCATTAGAACCGGAATACCAATTACTCCGCAGGTTGCACCATCAGGTTTATGGTCTACTCCTACTGATTTAGCGTTGATTGCGATCGAAATGCAAAAAGCATTATTAGGAAAAGGAAACAAAACAATTTCAACGGCTGTTGCCAAAAAAGTAACTAATATTGCCTCTATGAATGGTCCTCGCGGTTGGAGTTATGGCTGGCAACGAAGTTTAGGTTTTGGAAATCTGGAATGGTTCTCGCATGACGGTTCAAACACCGGAACCGGAGGAGATTTATTAGCTACAATGACAGACGGCAACGGAATTGCAATTTTGGCAAATGGAGACAAACCAAATCGTTTGCCTGTAATGTGTTATTTAGATAAAGAAATTATCACAAAACTTCATTGGACAAAAACAATTAATAATCATGATAATCAACAAATTCCTAAGGCTTTAAAAGAAGTTATAAAAGGATATTATACTGAGATACTTTATGGTTACGATAGATTAGGTGTTACCAAAATCGTTGAAGAAAACAATCATTTATATCTTAATTCTCCTTATCTAAAAGATAATTTTAATGTCGAAAAAAACGAAATGTATTATATTGGCGATAACTCTTTTAGAATTGAAAATTATCCCAATATAATTCGGTTTAACCTAAATAAAAACGAACTAAAAGGACTGACTATTTCACGACCAAAATATACGTCCAAAGAATTAGTTCTCACATTAGATCAAATAAGAACGTCACAAACTCAATTGATTGAAATTTTTAGCGAGAATACTTTTGAAACAGCAGTAAATCAATTTAAGAAACTAAGATTAAAATATCCTGATTATAATTTTGAAGAAAGTCTCAATAACTTAGGATATAGCTATTTTAATAAAAAGGAAATCGATCTTTCGCTTCAAATTTTCAAACTTAATTGTAGCGAGTATTCTGAATCTGCAAATACTTATGATAGTTTAGGTGAAATTTATGAAGCTGTCGGAAAACTGGAACTTGCCAAACAAAACTATCAAAAATCATTAGACTTAAATCCTAAAAATAAAAATGCTGCGCAAATGATTGCAAAAATCGATGCGCAGCTAAAATTAAAATAATTTATTATAAGGCGCTTTTAAAGTGCCTTTTTATGTACTCGTCTCAATAAGAAAATTGCTGTAACAAAGAAAACTCCTAATATTACAATTGCTGCGCGAGGGCTTCCGGTAATTTGATCGATAATACCATAAACGCACATTCCGATTACGATTCCTATTTTTTCTGCTACATCATAAAAACTAAAAAATGAAGCTGTATCTTCGGTTTCTGGTAATAATTTTGAATAAGTAGAACGTGATAAAGCTTGGATTCCGCCCATTACAAATCCTGCAACAGTTGCCATAACATAAAAATGTATTGGTAAAGTTATAAAGAAAGCCAAGGCACAAAATACTGCCCAAACGCTATTAATGACAATTAAGGTTGGGATATTTCCAAATTTAGCAGAAGCTCTTGAAGTCAAAACTGCTCCAATAACTGCAACTAATTGTATAATCAGAATGCAAATAATTAATCCAATAGTTCCTTCTTCTTTTGATGACCATTGAATTTCCTGAGCGCCAAAATAAGTAGCAACAAGCATAACGGTTTGTACTGCCATACTAGAAACGAAGAATCCGCCTAAATATCTCTTCAACGGAATATTTTCTTTCAATAACGACCAAACTTTCTTAAGTTCTTTGAAACCATTAAAAACAACAGATTTTGTCAATTTCTCGCCTGTTTCTTTGCTTCCTTTTGGTAAATAATAATAAGTGTATTGGCTAAATAATATCCACCAAACTCCTACCATTATAAAAGAATAACGCATTGCTTTCATCGCCGCTTCGCCATCTGTTCCGGTGATTCCAAAAAGTTTTGGTTTCATAATCATTGCAAGATTGATAATCAATAAAATTACACTTCCAATGTAACCTAACGAATATCCTTTGGCACTAATTCTGTCTTGTTGTTCTTCAAATGCAATGTCTGGTAAATATGAATTATAAAAAACCAAACTTCCCCAATATCCAATTAATCCAAGGAAATAAAATGCTAATCCAAGATAAATATTCCCAAGATCAAACCAATATAATCCCATACAAGATAAAGCTCCCAAATAACAGAAAAACTTCATAAAGGACTTTTTATTCCCAACATAATCAGCAATTCCTGATAATAATGGAGAAATAAAAGAAACCACTAAAAATGCAAAAGCAGTGGTAAAACTAATTAAAGCTGAATTTTTAAGATGCATTCCAAAAACATCTATATAATGATCGCGATCAGAGAATAAAGCTTCATAAAAAATAGGAAATACTGCCGAAGCAATTGTAAGGGTATAAACCGAGTTCGCCCAATCATAAAACGCCCAGGCATTTAGTAATTTTTTATCTCCTTTTTGTAGGTTTTTCATAGAAATGGTTTTGTTAGTGCGCTACGAATTTATCTAATTTTTATCATAAACAGCTAGATTTTAAAAAATTCCTGTATTATTAAATTATGAACAATCCGGAAACCAGCACGTATTATATCACAATAAAAAAGCTACTCTAAAACTAGAATAGCTTTTTTATTTATCTAATGATTTTCTTTATTTTATAATACCAACTTTAAGCGCTGTCGCTCTGGCTTCTGGTATTAATGCTTTTAAATTTGCAATTCTCGTTGCATCAGATGGGTGCGTACTCATAAATTCCGGTGTTCCTGCACCTCCTGAATTAGCTGACATTCTGGTCCAGAATGCAATTGCATCATCTGGATTATAACCTGCTATTGCCATTAATGTTAATCCAATTTTATCGGCTTCACTTTCGTTGCTTCTGCTAAACGGAAGCATTACTCCTACTTGTGTACCCATTCCGTAAGCTTGCGAAAATATTTCTTTAGTTTGTGCTGATTTATTACTTGTTGCAGCATCTAAAACTGCGCCTCCTATTGATTGCAATTGTGCAGCACTCATTCTCTGTGCTCCGTGATTGGCTAATGCGTGCGAAACTTCGTGTCCCATAACCGTTGCTAATCCAGATTCGTTTTGAGTTACAGGCAAAATCCCTGAGTAAACGACAATTTTTCCTCCTGGAAGACACCATGCATTTACTTCTTTGTTGTCAACTAGTTTATACTCCCAACGGTAATCTTTTAAATACTGAGATTGCCCTAAATAGTTTAGATATTTTTCGGCAGCAGACTTGATTTTTGATCCTACCAAATCAACTCTTTTTGCATCAGCAGTTCCTGTAATAACTTTGTTTTCAGTTAAAAAAGTACTGTATTGCTGAAATGATGTTGGAAATAATTCGCTGTTAGAAACAAAGTTTAAATTTTGTTTTCCCGTAATTGGATTGGTTGCACATCCGGCTAAAACGACTGCAAATAGGCCTATTATTAAATGTTTTTTCATGATTTTGATATTTTACAACACACAAAAATACAATTATTATTAATTTCCAATTTATATAATTTTCATAAAATTTATCAGAATTTACTTATTCTCCTATTATATGCAATTCAGTAAACTCTTTATCAACAATTAAGAACTTATTCTCCTCAAAAGCTATTTTGTCAAACACTACATTTTCATTGTCAATTTCGATTTCAGTAACTTTAAAAGGTAATCCAATCAAATTAATTTTATACTTAGTATAAGGTGTATCATATTTTCCTTCTTTATGAAGCTGAACAATTAGTTCTTTTTCTTTTCCCACTGTAGTGAAAGATAAAAAGCTATAACGTCCTTTTTTATAATCGTAACCGTCTTGAGCATCTTCATAAACTACTGATTTCTCTTTTCCGTTTTTAAAGTACAAATCAAGAACCAATTCATCAAACTCAAGCTCACCAACATATTGCTGTACCGGATATTTTGGAATTATCGCGCCTGCTTTTACAAACACCGGAATCTCATCAAATTTGGTATCAACCCAAACTTCTCTTCCTCCTGTCGAAAACTCATTTGTCCAATAGTTATACCACTCACCTCTTGGAATATACATACGTCTACCTACAGCATTAGGTTCAAGGATTGGGCAAACCAAAATCTGGTTTCCAAAGATGAATTCGTCGTTACGATAATGCGTTTGTGTATCGTCCTGATCGTAATAAACTAATGGCTTTAACATAGGAATTCCTTCTTCAATATATTGCCAGAACATGGTATATAAATAAGGTAATAACTGGTAACGCAAACTCACAAATTTGCGGGTAATATTAATCACTTCTTCGTCAAAAGCCCAAGGTTCCTGATTTCCATGATCTCCGGAAGAGTGCGTTCTACAAAACGGATGAAAAACACCTAATTGAATCCAACGTGCATATAATTCTCCCGTTGGCTGTTCAGCAAAACCTCCAATATCAGAACCTGTGAATCCCATTCCTGAAATACACATTCTTTGTACCTGAATATTTGCAATCCATAAATGCTCCCAAGTTGCCACATTATCACCTGTCCAGGACGATGTATAACGTTGTGCTCCTGAATAAGCAGATCTTGTGATCACAAATGGACGTTTTGGATATGCAAATCGCTTAACACCATGATAAGTTGCGCGCGCCATTTGTGTTCCGTAAATATTATGTGCTTTTCTATGACTACAAGGGTTTCCGTCGTAAACGTGACGAACATCCATTGGGAAAGTTTTATTTGGAACCTCCATAACGGCAGGTTCATTCATGTCATTCCAAACTCCTTTTACTCCAAAGTCTGAAATTAATTCTTTAAATAATCCCGCCCACCATTCTCTTACAACGGGATTTGTGTAATCTGGAAAGTTACATTCTCCTGGCCAGACTTTACCTTTCATATAAGGTCCATCGGCTCTTTTGCAGAAATAATCTTTTTCTAAAGCTTCTTTATAAACCCAATAATCCTTGTCGATTTTAATTCCCGGATCGATGATTACAACAGTTTTAAAACCGTCTTCGGCCAATTCTGCGACCATTCTTTTTGGGTCAGGAAAATATTCTTTATTCCATGTAAAACATCGAAATCCTTCCATATAATCAATATCCAGATAAATGGCGTCACAAGGAATTTTTAGTTCTCTAAATTTCGAAGTAATTTCTTTTACTTTACTTTCCGGATAATAACTCCATTTACATTGATGATAACCCAAAACCCAAAGTGGCGGTAACTCCGGTTTACCAGTCAAATCAGTATATGTAGTGACCACATCTTGCATTTGTGGTCCATAAATAAAGTAATAATTCATTTCGCCGCCTTCAGCCCAAAAGCTGGTAACATTTCTTCTTTCCTGACAAAAATCAAAGAAAGTTCTAAATGTATTGTCAAAGAAAATCCCGTAAGATTGCTTGTTATGCAACCCAATATAAAACGGAACTACTTTATATAATGGATCTTGCTCTTTTTGATAAGCATATTGGTCAGTGGCAAAATTTTCTAATCTTTTACCTTTTAAATTCATTTGAGTTGCCTTGTCACCAAGACCGTAAAAACATTCTCCGTCTTTTGACGATTTACTCATTTTTACAATATTTCCGCCATATTCATAGCTTTCTTCCCAGTGAAAACCAAGTTCATCTTCGAGAATCAAAAGATCATTTAAATCATAAATAGACAAACGAAGATCTGATTTTTGAATCTTACATTTGACTTTACTCGTTCTAATCTGGAAATAAGTTTCCTCTTCTGTAAGTTCTAAAAAATTATAACCGTGAAGCTGTGTTTTATCAATTGCATATGAAAAATCGTTGCTAAAATACCCTTTTGTAGTAAAACGAAATCGGATTAAACTATCTCTAAGAATAGTGACTTTTAAGATTACTTTATTGTCAGTATGAAAAAAGATAGAATCGCCTTCATGCTGAAATGAGACAATTTTTGATGGATATAAATCGCCTTTATATTCTAATGATGTATTTGTAATCATATCGCTAATGAATTAATTGTAGATCGCTAATCTTTATTTCAAACATACAAAAAAAGTAGATAAACCTCTATGAATAAAAGGATTATTCACGAAAACGTTTTTTCTGAATGAGTACTAAATAACGGCTCAAAAAATCACCAATTCGACAATTTTAAAACACTAAACTGACAAAATGATATTCTAAAAAAATAATTAATATTTTTTATGCAAACGAATAAACGGTAACGCTTAAAGGCGGTAAAATTAATTCGACTGAAAAATCTCTGCCATCATAAGGTGTAGCTTCTATTTTTATTGTTTTAGAATTTCCAATACCACTTCCTCCGTAGATTGCTGCGTCGCTATTAAAAATTTCTTCGAGCTTTCCTTTCTGCGGAATTCCTATTCTGTAATTTTCTCTTACCACTTGCGTGAAATTACAAACTACAACTAGATTTTCATTAGCGTTATTTCCTTTTCGGATATAAGATAAAATTGCATTTTGATGATCTGAGTAATTAATCCACTCAAAACCTTCGCCAGTAAATTGCTTTTCATACAATGCCGGACGGGATTTATATAAGTGATTTAAATCTGTAATTACTTTTTTTATTCCCGAATGATAATCATACTGAAGTAAATGCCAATCTAAACTTTTCTCAAAATTCCATTCATCACTTTGACCAAATTCAGATCCCATAAACAATAGTTTAGTTCCCGGATGCGTGAACATATAACCGTAGAGTAATCTTAAATTGGCAAATTTCTGCCATTCGTCTCCGGGCATTTTATTGGCAATAGATTTCTTTCCGTAAACTACTTCGTCATGAGAAAATGGTAGCATAAAATTCTCCGTAAAAGCATATGTCATCGAAAAAGTCAAATCGTTTTGATGGTATTTTCTATAAACAGTTTCCTTCTGAAAGTATTTTAAAGTATCGTGCATCCAACCCATCATCCATTTCATTCCAAAGCCTAAACCGCCAGTAAATGTTGGTCTTGAAACCATCGGAAAAGAAGTGCTTTCTTCAGCAATAGTTTGAACTCCATAAAAATTAGCGTAGATTACCTCATTAAACTCTTTAAGGAAGCTTATGGTTTCAAGATTTTCTCTTCCGCCATAAATATTAGGTTCCCATTCGCCATCATTTCTCGAATAATCCAGATACAACATCGAAGCAACAGCATCGACTCTCAATCCATCAGCATGATATTGCTGAAGCCAAAAAACAGCATTACTAATTAAGAAAGCACGAACTTCATTACGTCCGTAATTAAAAACCAAACTTTTCCAATCCGGATGATACCCTTTTCTGCGATCTGGATGTTCATACAAATGAGATCCGTCAAAGAACCCTAAACCATGCGCGTCATCAGGAAAATGTGACGGAACCCAGTCTAAAATTACGCCAATACCAGCCTGATGTAATTTATCAACCAGAACCATAAAATCCTGCGGTTTTCCAAAACGAGAAGTTGGCGCAAAATATCCCGTTAATTGATAGCCCCACGAAGGATCATATGGATATTCCATAATTGGCATGAATTCTACGTGCGTAAAACCCGTTTCCTTAACATATTTCACTAAATCGTCTGCCAATTCCAGATAAGTCAAAAAACGATTGTTTTCGGCACGTTTCCAAGATCCTAAATGCACTTCATAAACGGAATATGGTTTATCGAGAGCATTATTTTCCTGACGGGATTGCATCCAATTTTCGTCTTTCCAATTATAATCCAAATCCCAGACAACAGACGCTGTATGAGGCGGTTTCTCACAATACAAAGCAAATGGATCAGCCTTTTCGGTTACGATTCCGTTTATATTCGATTGAATTTTATATTTATAAAGCGCTCCTTTTGTAATATCCGGAATAAATCCTTCCCATATTCCAGAAGAATCCCAACGAACTTGCAACAAATGTTCGCCTTGAGTCCAATAATTAAAATCACCAACTACCGAAACAGATTCTGCCGTTGGAGCCCAAACCGCAAAATAAACGCCTTTTACTCCGTTAACTTCAATTAAATGCGCTCCTAATTTTTCGTATAATTTGAAGTGTTTTCCGGCTTTGAATAAATCAATATCAAAATCAGTAAATAGAGAATGCGTGATAACTTTATTCATATTTGGTTTTTAAGGCAACAATTAATTTTTTGGTATTTTTATTCTATTCTAAAATTATCAGCGAGAATAGCTCCTTTTTTAATGACAACAATTCCGTCTTTTATACTATACAATTCATTCGTGAAATTATCCAAATGTTTTCCGCCGCTAATATGAACGTTGTTTCCTATTCGAACATTTTTGTCAACCAAAGCATTGTGTATAAAGCAGTTTTCGCCAATTCCTACATGAATTTTATTGTCGCTGCTTTCCTGATGCATTTCATCAAGATCCTGATAAAAATCGTTACCCATTACGTAACAATTTTCAATAACAGTACCTGCGCCAATTCTGGAACGAATACCAATAACAGATCTTTTAATTTCTTTGGCGTTTATAATGCAGCCCTCAGAAATCAGAGATTGATTTATAATTGAATTTCTAAATTTTGATGGGGGTAATAATCTTGGCCTTGTAAAAATCTTGTTCTCATTATCAAATAAATTAAACTCCGGAATATCATCAGTTAAACCGATATTAGCTTCAAAAAAAGATTCAATGTTTCCAATATCTGTCCAATATCCTTCGTATTGATAACTTAAAATTTTATGTTTATTAACAGCCTCCGGAATAATTTCTTTTCCAAAATCCTTCGTTTCAGGATTACACATTAAATCAACCAACAATGATTTATTAAAAATATAAATACCCATCGAAGCCAGGTATTTTTTACCTTTTTCGCGCATTTGATCACTTACTTCAGATTCCCATTCAGGTAATAATGAAGCATTTGGTTTTTCTATAAAAGCCTGAATACGATTTTCATGATCTGTTTTAAGGATTCCAAATTCTGGAGCATCTTTAGCATTTACCGGTAAAGTTGCAATAGAAATTTCAGCATCGGCAGCAATATGAGCTTCTAACATTGCGTTAAAATCCATTTGATACAATTGATCACCTGATAAAATCAAAGCATGATCAAATTCATGTTTCAAAAAATGCGGCATACATTGTCGAACAGCATCTGCAGTTCCCTGAAACCAAGTTGGATTATCCGGAGTTTGCTCAGCTGCCAAAATATCAACAAATGATTGGCTGAAAATACTAAAATTAAAGGTGTTTTTGATATGGGCATTCAAAGATGCCGAGTTAAACTGTGTCAAAACAAATATTTTAAAAATATCAGAATTGATACAATTTGAAATAGGAATATCAACCAATCGGTATTTTCCACCAATCGGAACTGCTGGTTTTGATCTTGTTTCGGTTAATGGAAACAAACGTGATCCTTGTCCTCCTCCTAAAATAATAGCAACTACATTTTTCTTTTTAAATTTCATTTTTCTCAATTATTAGGTTGTATATCTCGATATATTCTTGGCAAACTCTTTCCCAGGAATGATCTATTGCCATTCCCTTCTTTACTATTTTATTGAAATTTATTTTATCGTCATACAACTTGACCGCACGATTTATAGAGTAACAAATATCACCAACTGAAGCCTGATCGTGACAAATTCCGTTTCCATCGTCACCAAAATCAATCACAGTATCTCGTAATCCTCCCGTTCTTCTCACAATTGGAACCGTTCCGTAACGCAAAGCATACATTTGATTTAATCCGCAAGGTTCTACTCTTGACGGCATTAATATATAATCTGAACCTGCATAAATCAAATGAGCCAATTCTTCATTATAACCAATAAAAACATTATAATTTCCATTGTAATCATTTCGTAATTGCACCAATTGTTCTTCAATTAATGAATTTCCTGAACCTAAAATTAAAATATTAATGTTTTCGAAATTTTCTGATAATGCCAATGCTGAAGCTTGCGGCAATAAGTCTCCACCTTTTTCTTCAAATAAACGACCAATGAAACTGAATAATGGTTTTGTGGGATCTAATTCAAATTGCTCACATAATTTTTCTTTATTCTTTTGTTTTCCTGTTTCGAAAGTTTCAACAGAATAATTTTCAGCAATCATTACATCTTTCGAAGGATCCCAAACCTCAATATCAATTCCGTTTAAAATTCCTCTTGATTTATAACGCACAGAATTAAACAATCCCTCTAATCCATTTGCGGAGATATTTATTTCGTTCAAATAACTTGGAGAAACCGTCGTTACGGCATTCGCACATTTAATTCCGACTGCCAGAGAATTTAAAGAATTATTCCATTCTAAAAATCCAACATGAATCAAATCAAATTCCGGCAAATAATGTAATTTATCGAAACCAAACCAACCTTGATACAATCCATTATGAATTGTAATTACCGTTTTTACATTGGCTAAACTTTCATATTTATAAGCATATTTAATCATAAACGGAATTACTCCTGTATGATGATCGTGGCAATTAATAACATCCGGAACAGTTTTTCGTGCCAGAATCCAATCTAAAGTTGCAATTTGAAAAGATAAAAAACGCTCAATATCATCTTCATATCCATAAACATTGGGGCGATTGAACAATTCATTAATTTCTATCAGATATAATTCATACCCCAGCTTATCTGTAGTTTCTTTTAAAACACTAAACGGAAAATTAAAATTTCCCAACTTAACACTTCCCCAATGAACACATTCAAAGTCATTTTCTTTTCTGAATTTAGTATCATAACAAGGTACAACAACTCTCACCTGATGACCGGCATTTGTTTGATATTTAGGTAAAGCGCCAACTACATCTGCCAATCCGCCAACCTTTGCCATTGGGTAACATTCTGCACTGATATGAAATATTTCCATGCTAAAATTTTATAATCGTATTAAATAGTAATTTGTGAATTATTTTTTTCAGTAAACATTCATTAATATGCTACTTTTATGTTTTTTAAATTTAGAAAAAAAATAAGCAAAACTAAGCCCTCAGAAAAAATTTATTGATATGACAAAAAAGGTAACTAATCCTACTAAATCATTAGAAATTCCTCAGTTTATAATTATATCCTGTAAAATATGCGCTTTTATTTCAACCAAATTAGTTACGTCATACGCAGCAAAGCTATTCACCACACCAATAAAACATAAGATTCCCAAACGAGAGTTTGAGATGGATCAAAAATGTACTCAAAAAACTGTTTACGTTCCGGCTATTAATCAAAACGTTGTGACTTATCACTACGGACAAAGTGATAGAAGGATTCTGTTAGTTCACGGCTGGTCAGGACGAGGAACACAATTATTTAAAATAGCAGATGAACTTTTAAAAAATGGATATTCAACTGTCAGTTTTGATGCTCCTGCACACGGAAAATCAAAAGGAAAAACAACAATAATGTCAGAGTTTATTGCTTCGATTTTAGAAATTGATAAACAATATGGTCCGTTTGAAATCGCAATTGGACATTCGTTAGGCGGAATGTCAGTTCTGAATGCAATAAAAGACGGGCTAAAAGTAAACAAAGCAGTAGTAATAGGAAGTGGAGATATTGTTCAGGATATATTAGATGATTTTATTGTAAAACTTGGTTTAAAACAAGAAATAAGTGACCGACTTCGAGATCTTTTTGAGGATAAATATCAAGTAAAAATGGATGACTTTTCAGCTTATAGAGCAGCGCAAAAAGTAAAAATTCCAATATTGGTAATACACGATAATGATGATCCTGAAGTTTCTGTAAAAGCAGGAATTCATATTCATCAACAACTTGAAAACGGAACTTTGTATCTAACCGATGGATTAGGACATAGAAAAATACTTGGAAATCAAAATGTTATTAAAAAAACACTAGAATTCATTAAAACTAACTAATTTTGTTATAGTTACAGTTTTGATTATTAAATTCTAAAGGAAAATAAAATGGATTTATTTGGAGAAACATCTAATTGGGAAACGAAACTTACGCCTATTTTAGACAAATATAAAGGCAAAACACATCCTTTAGAATATCAAAATACATATCAGTTATTGGTTATGGTTGTTTTATCTGCGCAGGATTCTGATGCCAATATTAATAAAATTGCACCAGCTTTATTTGAAAAATATCCAACTTTAAATAGTTTGTCTAAAACTGATCCAGAAACTTTTATTCCTTATATTAGTAAAGTTCGAAATTATCCAACGAAAGCGCAATGGCTTTTGGAAATTGCTAAAACTATTCAAAATGACAAAGATATTCCTCTAAACATGAAGGATTTGACCGCTTTAAAAGGGATTGGAAGAAAATCTGCGAATGTAATCCTTAGAGAAACTCATAAACCTGCTGAAGGAATTATTGCTGATTTACACGTAATTCGTGTAGCTCCGAGAATAGGGATAATAAAAGAAGTTAAAGACGGAATTAAAGTCGAAAAAGACCTGATGCAAGTTTTACCGAAAAATATCTGGTCAGAAATTGGAATGGCAATCTCTTTTTTAGGACGAGAAACTTGCCGACCAAAGCCAAAGTGCGAAGAATGCATAATTGCCGACTCTTGCAATTATTATCTAACAGAAGTTATCTAAAAAACTACTTTCTTCTCGTGTCAATCAGATAAATAATCTTCCAGGAATCTTTTTCTTTAAATAAAGTAAAAGTATTTACACCGGAATGACTCAGTTTATCGTTCAGATAAAATTCATAAGGAGCCCAAACATGCGCCATCGAGCCATCAATTTGAATATTATAACTTAAAATCTTTTCATTAAATTTAAGATTAGAAGGGATTGTTCTAATAGAATTATAAAACTCTTTTGCGCTTTCATCAGTTAATTTATTTCCCTTGGTTTTACTCTCACTAATAGATTGCAGAATAATCTTATCAGAACAAACCGATTTCAGTTTAATCGTATCTTTTTGATGAAATCCTTCAAAAAAAGACTCAATAGTTTTCTGAACATCTTGTTTCTGCGCATTTGCAGATAACCCAAACGATAATGCAATTAATAAAATATATAATCTCATAAAAATCAAATTAAAAGATACAATTTAAACACCAAACTGACTCAAATGATGTTCCAGATGTTTGCTGAACATATTATTCCATTCTCCTGAATGCAATTTTCCAAAAGAAAGAGATTCTTTTCCTTCAAATTCTCCTTCTCCCAATTCTTGAGTTTTATTAATGTAAGCAATTAAGCGATCCTTTTCGATATCAAAATTTCGATCTCCTTTTATTATAAACTGAGGTGCAGTTCCATTATTTCTAGCGTAAGGTTTATCATCTATCACTTTATTTTTTACAAGTAATTTTAATATAAATCTAAAAAAGGTATTAGGTTTTGGATGAATATTGTCATAAACCATTTCATAAGACACATTACAATGAGCCAGCATTTGCGAAACATTCATTTTTCCCCAAAGTGCTTTTGACTCTGGAGTTAGTTTATTGATTCGATTTATAAATTCATTACAAACTTCTTTATCAAAAATGTTTTTCATAATTTACTCTAGTATAAAATTTTGGTATTGATAGTGTCACAAAAATATAAAATCTAACATAAATAAGCATTACGCTAGTAATTTAATTACTTCGCTGAGAATCTCTTTATCACAATAAGTATAAGATAATTTTCAAATAAACGATTCTCAAGCCGTTACTTTTCCACTTTCTAATCAGGGATCCCGAATAATTCATTGTATATTTTATAAACAAAAAAATCCTCATCAAGTAAATGATGAGGATTTTTCAAAAGAAAGGCGACGACATACTCTCCCACATAACTGCAGTACCATCTGCGCAGGCGGGCTTAACTACTCTGTTCGGGATGGGAAGAGGTGAGCCCCGCCGCAATAACCACCTTAAGGTCGTTAGTTGCTTTAGGCAACTTCTGCATTTAATTAAAAATTTAGAATTAAAAATTAAAATTGCAGTAATATCTTAACATACTGAGATAAAGAAAAGTACTTTTATTTACTATTTTAGAAAGTTTCTCCCCGCACCTTGCGGTGCGGGAAAAGGGTGTACATAAGCTTACGGATTATTAGTACTACTCGACTATGACATTACTGCCTTTACATCTATAGCCTATCAACGTGGTCATCTTCCACGATCCTTAAAAGAAATCTCATCTTGTGGTGGGTTTCGCGCTTATATGCTTTCAGCGCTTATCCCTTCCAAACGTAGCTACTCTGCGGTGCCCCTGGCGGGACAACAGATACACTAGAGGTTTGTCCAATTCGGTCCTCTCGTACTAGAATCAGATCCACTCAAATTTCTAACGCCCACAGTAGATAGAGACCGAACTGTCTCACGACGTTCTGAACCCAGCTCGCGTGCCACTTTAATGGGCGAACAGCCCAACCCTTGGGACCTTCTCCAGCCCCAGGATGTGACGAGCCGACATCGAGGTGCCAAACCCCCCCGTCGATATGAGCTCTTGGGGGAGATCAGCCTGTTATCCCCGGCGTACCTTTTATCCTTTGAGCGATGGCCCTTCCATGCGGAACCACCGGATCACTATGCTCTACTTTCGTACCTGATCGACCTGTATGTCTCTCAGTCAAGCTCCCTTATGCCATTGCACTCTACGCACGGTTACCAAGCGTACTGAGGGAACCTTTAGAAGCCTCCGTTACTCTTTTGGAGGCGACCACCCCAGTCAAACTACCCACCAAGCAATGTCCCCCGGTTTCCGGGGTTAGGCCTCAGATAAACAAAGGGTTGTATTTCAACAATGACTCCACAACGCCTGGCGACGCCACTTCACAGTCTCCAACCTATCCTACACATCATTTATCCAAGGTCAATACTAAGCTATAGTAAAGGTGCACAGGGTCTTTTCGTCCCACTGCGGGTAAACGGCATCTTCACCGTTACTACAATTTCACCGAGCTCATGGCTGAGACAGTGTCCAGATCGTTACACCATTCGTGCAGGTCGGAACTTACCCGACAAGGAATTTCGCTACCTTAGGACCGTTATAGTTACGGCCGCCGTTTACTGGGGCTTCAATTCAATGCTTCTCCGAAGATAACATCTCCTCTTAACCTTCCAGCACCGGGCAGGTGTCAGGCCCTATACTTCATCTTACGATTTTGCAGAGCCCTGTGTTTTTGATAAACAGTCGCCTGGACCTCTTCACTGCGGCCAGCTTGCGCTGGCGACCTTTCTCCCGAAGTTACAGGTCTATTTTGCCTAATTCCTTAGCCATGAATCTCTCGAGCACCTTAGGATTCTCTCCTCAACTACCTGTGTCGGTTTACGGTACTGGTACTAATTACCTGAAGTTTAGAGGTTTTTCTTGGAAGCCCTTAGGCGCACTATCTCTTTGTCCGAAGACTCCGAGTACTATCGTATTTCCCCAAAAGATGTGGATTTGCCTGCATCTCTTATAGGTAGGTACTTCAACGAACTATTCCGTCAGTTCGCGGCGCTTTCATCACTCCGTCACCCCATCACAGTAATTAGTAGTACGGGAATATTAACCCGTTAGCCATCGACTGTCCCTTTCGGGTTCGCCTTAGGACCAGACTAACCCACAGCTGATTAGCATAGCTGTGGAAACCTTAGTTTTTCGGTGTGCGGGTTTCTCGCCCGCATTATCGTTACTTATGCCTACATTTTCTTTTCTAACCAGTCCAGCATACCTTACGATACACCTTCAACCCTGTTAGAATGCTCCCCTACCACTTACAATTGCTTGTAAATCCATAGCTTCGGTAATACGCTTATGCCCGATTATTATCCATGCTCGTCCGCTCGACTAGTGAGCTGTTACGCACTCTTTAAATGAATGGCTGCTTCCAAGCCAACATCCTAGCTGTCTGGGCAGACAAACCTCGTTCTTTCAACTTAGCGTATATTTGGGGACCTTAGCTGATGGTCTGGGTTCTTTCCCTCTCGGACTTGGACCTTAGCACCCAAGCCCTCACTGTTATGAAACATTATATAGCATTCGGAGTTTGTCAGGAATTGGTAGGCGGTGAAGCCCCCGCATCCAATCAGTAGCTCTACCTCTATATAACTTTAAGCATAACGCTGCACCTAAATGCATTTCGGGGAGTACGAGCTATTTCCGAGTTTGATTGGCCTTTCACCCCTACCCACAGGTCATCCGAAGACTTTTCAACGTCAACCGGTTCGGTCCTCCACTGTGTGTTACCACAGCTTCAACCTGCCCATGGGTAGATCACACGGTTTCGCGTCTAACACTACTGACTAAAGCGCCCTATTCAGACTCGCTTTCGCTACGGATCCGTGGCTTAACCACTTAACCTTGCCAGCAACGTTAACTCGTAGGCTCATTATGCAAAAGGCACGCCGTCACCCCACGAAAGGGCTCCGACCGCTTGTAAGCGTATGGTTTCAGGATCTATTTCACTCCGTTATTCACGGTTCTTTTCACCTTTCCCTCACGGTACTGGTTCACTATCGGTCTCTCAGGAGTATTTAGCCTTAGCGGATGGTCCCGCCAAATTCAGACAGGGTTTCACGTGCCCCGCCCTACTCAGGATACCACTATCTATTATACTCGTTACCCATACGGGACTATCACCCTCTATGGTGTCACTTTCCAGTAACTTCCGGTTCCTTGTACATAAAATATCGTGGTCCTACAACCCCAACAATGCCGTAACATCATTGGTTTGGGCTAATCCGCGTTCGCTCGCCACTACTTACGGAATCACTTTTGTTTTCTTCTCCTCCGCCTACTTAGATGTTTCAGTTCAGCGGGTTTGCCCACCTATCGGTGTACTATGTCTTCAACATAGTGGGTTGCCCCATTCAGGTATCTACGGATCAATCGGTGTGTGCCCGTCCCCGTAGCTTTTCGCAGCTTATCACGCCTTTCATCGCCTCTGAGAGCCAAGGCATCCCCCATACGCCCTTATTTTGCTTATTGTACCAATCATAAAATCAATTATGACCGTTTTTTTTTGTCTTTTGTTACTTGTATTACTACTATAACAAAAAACGCTTTCTACTTTTTATTATTTTCTTATCTCAATATGTCAATGAACTTTTATTTACTATCTTCACAGTAAATCAGTGGAGAATAACGGAGTCGAACCGTTGACCTCCTGCGTGCAAGGCAGGCGCTCTAGCCAGCTGAGCTAATCCCCCATTTTTAAATGATGAGTTATAAATTATGAGTTATGAATGCTCATAAACGCTCAACTTCTAAAATTTCCTTTTTTTTAAGTATCTCAGTCTTTTTAACTTGTTTTTTATAACTTATAATTCATAATTTATAATTAACAATTTAAATAGTAGTCCCGGGCAGACTCGAACTGCCGACCCCTACATTATCAGTGTAGTACTCTAACCAGCTGAGCTACGAGACTCTGTTTTACTTAAAATTTATTATTTGAATTAACAGCAAGAGTAATTGAATCCTTAAATTCAGAATACACCTTAATAGCATCTTTTTTCCTCAACGTGTTGATAAATCAACTAACATTTGAGGCTCTAGAAAGGAGGTGTTCCAGCCGCACCTTCCGGTACGGCTACCTTGTTACGACTTAGCCCTAGTTACCAGTTTTACCCTAGGCAGCTCCTTGCGGTCACCGACTTCAGGCACCCCCAGCTTCCATGGCTTGACGGGCGGTGTGTACAAGGCCCGGGAACGTATTCACCGGATCATGGCTGATATCCGATTACTAGCGATTCCAGCTTCACGGAGTCGAGTTGCAGACTCCGATCCGAACTGTGACCGGTTTTATAGATTCGCTCCTGGTCGCCCAGTGGCTGCTCTCTGTACCGGCCATTGTAGCACGTGTGTAGCCCAAGGCGTAAGGGCCGTGATGATTTGACGTCATCCCCACCTTCCTCACAGTTTGCACTGGCAGTCTTGTTAGAGTTCCCGACATGACTCGCTGGCAACTAACAACAGGGGTTGCGCTCGTTATAGGACTTAACCTGACACCTCACGGCACGAGCTGACGACAACCATGCAGCACCTTGTAATTTGTCTTGCGAAAGATCTGTTTCCAAATCGGTCAAACTACATTTAAGCCTTGGTAAGGTTCCTCGCGTATCATCGAATTAAACCACATGCTCCACCGCTTGTGCGGGCCCCCGTCAATTCCTTTGAGTTTCATTCTTGCGAACGTACTCCCCAGGTGGGATACTTATCACTTTCGCTTAGCCACTGAAATTGCTTCCAACAGCTAGTATCCATCGTTTACGGCGTGGACTACCAGGGTATCTAATCCTGTTCGCTACCCACGCTTTCGTCCATCAGCGTCAATCCATTAGTAGTAACCTGCCTTCGCAATTGGTATTCCATGTAATCTCTAAGCATTTCACCGCTACACTACATATTCTAGTTACTTCCTAATAATTCAAGTTTAACAGTATCAATGGCCGTTCCACCGTTGAGCGATGGGCTTTCACCACTGACTTATTAAACCGCCTACGGACCCTTTAAACCCAATGATTCCGGATAACGCTTGGATCCTCCGTATTACCGCGGCTGCTGGCACGGAGTTAGCCGATCCTTATTCTTACGATACCGTCAAGCTCCTTCACGAAGGAGTGTTTCTTCTCGTATAAAAGCAGTTTACAATCCATAGGACCGTCATCCTGCACGCGGCATGGCTGGATCAGGCTTGCGCCCATTGTCCAATATTCCTCACTGCTGCCTCCCGTAGGAGTCTGGTCCGTGTCTCAGTACCAGTGTGGGGGATCTCCCTCTCAGGACCCCTACCCATCGTAGCCTTGGTAAGCCGTTACCTTACCAACTAGCTAATGGGACGCATGCTCATCTTTTACCGTTGTGACTTTAATTATAAAATGATGCCATTTCATAATACTATGAGGTATTAATCCAAATTTCTCTGGGCTATCCCTCTGTAAAAGGTAGATTGCATACGCGTTACGCACCCGTGCGCCGGTCTCTAATTCCGAAGAACTATACCCCTCGACTTGCATGTGTTAAGCCTGCCGCTAGCGTTCATCCTGAGCCAGGATCAAACTCTTCATCGTATATTTTAATATTATATATTCGACGCTATCTCTAGTGGTTCTTTTCAAATCTTACGATTCTATTACTCTTATTCTTTTGTTTTAACATCTCTGTTAAAACGGCTGTCAATTCAATATGTCTACGAACGTGTTTCTTTCTTGTTTCGCCTGTATCTCAAAGCGGGTGCAAAAGTAGAAAACTTATTTCTAACTGGCAAATGTTTTTTGAAGTTTTTTTTAAGAAAATTTTCTTCTCTCTAACTTCTCAAACCTGCCAATCTTTCAATGAACTTTCCCTGTTTTGCGGGGTGCAAATGTAATATCCCTTTTCGAATCTCACAAGCTTTTTTAAATCTTTTTTTGAAAATAAATTTTCAGTTTCAATTCCTTTGCTTGCCAGTATTTCTGTGAACGTATATCGCTGTTGCGGGTGCAAAAGTAGGTAGTTTATTCAGTTAAACAATACCTTTTCCAAACTATTTTTATTCTTTTTTCTAACTGACTGGTTTCGCGTTTTTTACACATCAAACTTTTTTTGAGGTTTTGCCAGTTTTGAGCGTTTTTGCCGTTTTTCGGTGGTTTGCCGTTAAAATACTAAGATGCAAAGGTTCTTTTTTCTGCGGTTTTGCTCAGGTTTTTTAATCGCGCAAAGACGCTAAGGCGCTAAGTTTTCTCTTTTGGAACGTATTTTCTTCTCAAATCCTCTGCCCTAGCCCCGATAGCAGGGGAAATCCTTTTGCTTTTTTCTTTAAAAAGCAAAAGATTGGAACGGATAGCGGGAAATAGCTCCTTATTCCAATAATGCTTCTTGAGAACCTTCGGTTCATTCAGAGGGATGAAACTTTCTCTTATATATAGAGTGGATCTTTGTCTTTATATATTAGGTACCAAAAATAAACCCGACAGGTTTTGAAAACCTGTCGGGTTGTGGGATGATATTCTTCCTTATATATAAGGAGTGAATTATTTTTTAGTTTGTGTCTTCGCTTTTTCTTCCCAAGTATTCATCAAATCATTGTAGTCTATGGGATTCGCTGGTTTTTGATTCGCTAATCTACCAGATTCGAAAGCGCGTTGAAGGATGGTTTCTATTAAATAGTCTTCGTTTACTTCAAACGGTTTATATTCTTTCTTTAAACTTATATCGAATAAATTGGCTGTTGTATTAGAAACAAAGGCTTTGAATCCGCTTTTTAAGGTTCGGATTAATTCATACGTTGTGATTCCGGTTTGTCGATTGATTAACTTTACAAGTATTTGACCTTGTCTGCGGGACAATTTCTTTAATCTGTCTTCAAATTCATTATTAAGATAGTCTTCAACAATCTTGAAATACTTCTTTTTTTCGCGATTGGTTTTTAATCGTGCCATTCCCTGATTTAATGCCGTCAATCTATCTGCTGCAAGTTTAGCATACGGATATACTTTATAGACACGGTTTTGAAGTATCAAAAATTGCTTTTGTGCTTCGGGATCGAGCTTTTCTTTAGAAATAATAATCTCAGGTAATTGAATTGTATCGTTCAAAATAGAATCCTGCTCAGTTAATATATAACCCATTTCCTCATTTGGTTTTGGGGTAACCTGAGCTTGACTTGTAAACGAAATCAATGTAAAGAATAAAATAATGTAGGTAAATCTCATTGAGTCATAATTTAAATGTAAAATTATATATTTATATACAACTCTAATACCAAATTTATAAATTAGCAAAAAAATATTTTTATGAGTACTGAATCTATCTTAAAAGATACCTCTATTGCTTTCCTGGAAAGCTACCTAAATAATGCCTCGCCGACAGGATATGAAAGTGAAGGCCAGAAACTTTGGATGAATTATTTAAAGCCTTACGTTGATACCTTTATCACTGATACTTATGGAACTGCTGTTGGTGTTATTAATCCTGATGCGCCTTTTAAGGTTGTAATTGAAGGTCACGCAGATGAAATTTCATGGTATGTAAACTATATTACTGACGATGGTTTGTTGTATGTAATACGTAATGGTGGTTCTGATCATCAGATTGCGCCTTCTAAAAGAGTTAATATTCATACTAAAAAAGGAATTGTAAAGGGTGTTTTTGGATGGCCGGCAATTCATACTCGTTTACGTGACAAGGAAGAATCTCCAAAAATCAGTAATATTTTTATTGATTTGGGTTGTGAAACCAAAGAGCAAGTTGAAGCAATGGGTGTTCATGTAGGTTGTGTGATTACATATCCTGATGAATTCATGATTTTGAACGAGAATAAATTTGTTTGTCGTGCGATCGATAACAGAATGGGCGGTTTTATGATTGCCGAAGTAGCTCGTTTATTAAAAGAAAACAAAAAAGAATTACCTTTTGGTCTATATATTGTAAACTCTGTTCAGGAAGAAATTGGTTTGCGTGGAGCTGAAATGATTGCTCAAACTATCAAGCCAAATGTTGCTATTGTAACTGATGTTTGCCACGATACGACTACTCCAATGATTGATAAAAAAGTTGAAGGTGATCTTAAAATGGGTCGCGGTCCCGTTATTGCTTACGCTCCAGCGGTTCAGAACAGACTTCGTGATTTAATTGTTGATACTGCGGTAGAAAACAAAATTCCGTTTCAGCGTCATGCAACTTCACGAGCTACCGGAACTGATACTGATGCATTTGCTTATAGTAATGGCGGAGTGGCGTCGGCATTGATTTCTTTGCCTTTGCGTTATATGCATACAACTGTAGAAATGGTTCACAGAGAAGATGTTGAAAATGTGATTCAATTGATTTATGAGTCATTATTGAAGATCGAAAACAATGAAACTTTCTCTTATTTTAAATAAAAAACAGCATTAAAACATCAATTCGGTTGTTTTAGTAATAACCGAATTGATTTCTAAAAAAATATGAAGCTACTATTACTCGAAGACGATTTTACTTTGTCCAAAGAAATCTCAGCGTTCTTTACTTCAAAAGAATTCGAGTGTTTTCCTTATTATGACGGTTCTTTATTATTAAAAAAGTACTTTCCTTATGAATACGATTTAATTATTCTGGATATTAATGTTCCCGGGATTAATGGCATCGAAGTTTGTAAAGGGATTAGAGAAATCGATAAAAAGACTCCAATAATTATGCTAACGGCTTTTAGCGAAATCGAAGACAAACTTGCTTCTTTTGATAATGGTGCGGATGATTATTTGGTAAAACCTTTTCATTTTGAAGAATTATATGCTCGAGTTTCTTCTTTATTACGACGAAAAGATATTCCGCAGCAAAGTGAAAAGAAATTATTGATTCAGGATTTGGAGATTTTAGAAGATGATATGAGAGTTTATCGCTCTGGCGAAGAAATAAAACTTACTCCAAAAGAATTTAAATTGATTTTGATTTTGGCTCATGCCAAAGGAAAAGTTTTGTCCAAACAATTTATTGCAGAGAAACTCTGGGATTATCATATCGAAACAAATCAGAATACGATTGAAGTTTATATTAACTTTCTAAGGAAAAAAATAGACAAAGACCACGAAACAAAACTTATTCGGACCAAAATTGGATACGGATATTATTTAAGCGATCAGGAATGACTTTAAAAAATCGAATATCATTATTAGTTAGTTTATTATTTACAATCCTTTTTGGGTTGGCTTCTACTTTGATATTTGTTTTGTATTCTAATTTTCGAAAGGAAGAATTTCGCGATCGTCTGGAAATAAAGGCACTTTCGAACATTAAACTTTTAGTGAATGTAAAGGAAGTCGACGATCAACTTTTGAAAATGATCGATCAAAATTCCATCAATAAATTATATGACGAGAAAACGTTGGTATTCGATTCTCACTACAAACTTATATATAGCAGTATTGACGATGCCAGAATCAATTGGTCTATTGATGATTTAAAATACCTGAAAAAGCATAAAACTTTCTTTAAACAACAAGGTAATTATGAAGTTTATGGTGTTTTTTATGATACTAAAGACAGAGATTTTTATGCCTTAATATCAGCAACAGACGATTATGGTCAAAGAAAACTTTTATTCCTGAGATATACGCTCGTAATCTCTTATATTTTCTTTACGTGTATTTGTTGGGTTTTAACGTCTTTTACAGTCAAAAAAGCGATGAATCCGTTAAGTTCTTTTCATCAGAAAATTAAAAATATAAACGAGAATAATCTTGATACCCGAATTGCATCTAAAAGCAATAAAAACGAAATTGACTTGATTGCAAATGAGTTTAACTTTATGATGGATCGGATTGAGATTTCTTATCAAAAACAAAAAGAGTTTACCGCGCATGCTTCTCATGAACTCAGAACTCCGTTGTCGAGAATTACTTCGCAAATTGAGAATATTGTAGCTAATGATAAAACTCCGCCCGAAAGTAAATCGTTTCTAAAAACAATTTTATCCGATGTAAATCAATTAACTGAGCTTATTAACTCGTTGCTTGTTTTATCTAAAATTGATTCGAAAAATTTCAAAAATAATGAAGTTCATCGCATTGATGAGATTCTGTTTTCGGCAATAGAAAAATTAAATAAAAGCTTTCCGGATTTCGTTATTCTGTTTGAAATCGAAGAAAATGACAATTTAGATACCGCATTAGAAATCGAAGGAAATAAAAATCTATTAGAAATCGCATTAAGTAATGTTTTGAAAAATGCTTGTGTTTACTCTGATAATAAACAAGCAAAAGTTAAAATTAGTACTGAAGAAAATCATCTAGTTATTTCGGTTTTAAATACTGGTAAAACGTTAAATGAAACGGAACAGCAAAATCTTTTTGAGCCCTTTATGCGTGGCGAAAACTCAAAGGGAACTACTGGTTTTGGATTAGGATTGCGTATTGTACAGCGTATTCTAAATCTTCACGACGCAACTATAACTTACACGGCTACAGATATTAACACGAATTTATTTCAATTATTTTTTCATTTATAATTTATTTTAAGGTATTTTTAAGGTAGAATTTAAGGCGTCTTAAAGTCTGCTGATAGAATATTTGTATAAAATAAATTTGATACAATGAGAAAACTATGTGCACTTCTATTGCTTGTATTATTCAATCAAGCGATTACGGCTCAAAAAACGGTCACACTTCAGGATTGTGAGAGTCAGTTTCTTAAAAAGAATCTTTTTTTGTTGGCATCACAGTATAATATCGATGCTTCGAAAGCACTAACCATTCAAGCCCGTATTTGGGACAATCCCACGATCAGCGCAGAATTAAATGCCTACAATCCCGAAAGAAATCAATATTTTGATATTGGAAAAGAAGGACAAAAAGCATTTGGCATTGAGCAGCTAATTTACTTAGGCGGAAAAAAACGTAACGAAGTTAAACTGGCTCAAACCAATGAACAATTGGCCGAATTGCAATTTAATGATTTACTGAGGACTTTAAAATTGCAGCTTCGCAAAAGTTTTTACACTGTTTACTACAACACAAAGAATCTTGAAACTACAGACAAGCAGATCGCGCACATTGAAGATTTGATCAACTCCTACTCTGTTCAGGTTCAAAAAGGGAACATTGCGCTAAAAGATTTGGTTCGTTTACAGTCTTTGTATCTAAATTTTAAAAACGAACGAATGGAAGTTGTCAATGATAATATTGAAGAACAGGCAAATTTGAAATTACTATTGAATGAAACCGAAACTGTCGTTCCAAGCGTTCCTGATGGTGAGTTTAATAAATACTTAAAAACGATTGCTTTTGATTTAAAGTCTTTCGAAAGTGATGCTATTCTTAATCGCCCGGATTATTTGGCTAAACAAAAAGAAATTGACGCTAATACATTAAATGTAAAATGGCAAAAATCTCTTTCTATTCCAGATATAACTGTTGGTGCAAACTACGATCAACGTAGTGGTGCTTTTAATAAAGAAGCTAATTTGACTTTGGGGATTCCGTTGCCACTTTGGAATAAAAACAAAGGAAACATTAAATATGCTCAAACAATTCTGGAACAATCTAAAGTTGATAAACAAAATTTTGACTTGCAATTACAAACCGAAATTACATCAGCATGGAATAAATGGGATGAATCGCGTAAAAATTATGTGGTTATAAAACCAACCGTTAATTCTGATTTTGAAGCGGTTTACAATGGAATGCTAAATAATTTTCAGAAGCGAAATGTTAGTTTATTAGAGTTTACTGATTTTATGGAAAGCTACAATCAAGCTTCAATTCAAGTAAATGAATTAAAGAAAAAAGTAGTGCTTTCAGGCGAAGAATTAAATAGTACAATCAACAAAGACTTATTTTAAAACCAAATAAAGATGAAACATAAACTAATCATAGCAATTGCAATCGTAAGTCTGTCAATTGCAAGCTGCAAAAAAGAAGTTGAAAATCCAGACACAAATGCCTCTTTTGCTTTAAGCGATGCGATGCTGAAAACTACAAGAATGTCAGAAGCTCAAAATCAGCCTGTAAAAAATCAATTGAGTTTTTATGGAAAAATTACTGCCGATAATAATAAAGCCATCGATGTTTATCCGCTAGTTGGCGGAAGCGTTATAAAGGTAAATGTAGAACTTGGTGATTATGTAAATAAAGGACAAGTTCTCGCAACAATTAGAAGTACTGATATTGCAGATTTTGAAAAACAAGCCATTGATGCAAAAAGTGATTTATTGGTAGCCAAAAACAGTTTGAAGGTTGCTCAGGAATTATTTGACGGAAAATTAAATTCTGAAAGTGATGTTCTTCAAGCGAAATCAGAAGTAAATAAAGCACAATCTCAATTGAATAAAATTCAGGAAACTTATAAAATTTACAACATCAAAGCGGGTTCTATTTATGAAGTTACCGCGCCAATAAGTGGTTTTATAATTCAAAAAAGTATCAATCAGGATATGCTTTTGAGAAACGACCGTTCTGAAAACATTTTTGATATTGCAGAAATCAGTGAAGTTTGGGCAATGGCAAATATTAACGAAATGGATATCAATAAAGTAAAACTTGGAATTGATGCCGATGTAACTACTTTAAGTTATCCTGATAAAGTTTTTAAAGGAAAAGTTGATAAAATCTTCAACGTAATTGATCCGGAAACTAAAGCGATGCAAGCCCGAATCAAATTGCAGAATCCCGGTTATATGTTGAAACCAGATATGAATGCAAGCATCAAATTATCGTTTAATGAAGATAAATCGATGATTGCAATTCCTAGTAAAGCAATTGTTTTTGATAAAAGTAAAAACTTTGTAATGGTTTTTAAAGATCGCCATAATATAGAAACCAGACAGGTCGAAGTTTACAGAGTTGTTGGCGACACAACTTATATTTCTAGCGGTTTAAAAGAAAATGAAAAAGTAATTACCAATAATCAACTGTTTATTTATCGCGCTTTAAACGACTAACAAGATGGAAAAGTCTGTAAACATATTGAGTTTTGCAACGTTGTTTTTTTCAGCGTTATCATTTTCACAAGAAACAGATTCGATACGAAAATATAGTCTGAAATTTCAAATGACTTCTATTTATCAATATCATCCAGGTTTTAGCGCCAATTATTCCGGAACAAATAGTATGAATCCCAAAGAAGAAAGTGCGCTGTCATTGACTTCAACTTTATATCTTGATGTTCCGCTTTGGAAAGGTGCTACTGCAACTTTCAATCCTGAAATGTCAGGAGGACAAGGTTTATCACAAGCCAGAGGATTAGGAGGTTTTCCTAACGGAGAAACTTTTAGAATTGGAGACACAAAACCTGTTGTTTATGTTGCAC
Organism: uncultured Flavobacterium sp.; assembly: GCF_951805225.1. Classification (NCBI taxonomy): domain Bacteria; kingdom Pseudomonadati; phylum Bacteroidota; class Flavobacteriia; order Flavobacteriales; family Flavobacteriaceae; genus Flavobacterium; species uncultured Flavobacterium sp. The sequence goes on from NZ_OX638201.1 coordinate 1,576,213, forward strand.
GAATGCTTCTGGAACAAAAGTTTAAGCTTGGCGATAATAAGGCATTGCAATTGGTTTTCGGAAAGTTTGGATTATCAGATTACTTTGATGACAATACATATTCACATGATCCCAGAACACAATTTCTAAACTGGTCTTTGATGACGCACGGAGCTTGGGATTATGCCGCGAATACTCGAGGATATACAGATGGATTGTATGCTAATTATCAATTTGATAGCTGGCAAGTGCGAGCTTCTTTGACTGCCTTGCCAACATATGCCAATGGTCCAAATGTCGAGTTTAGTTTTAAAGATTCAAATGCTATAAACGTAGAAATTGAAAAGAAAATAACTTTCAAAAACAATGATTCCGGTAATATCAAATTGTTAGGTTTCCGAAATGTAGCCGGAATGGGAAATTATGATGAAGCGTATTCAAATTTTACTACAATTCCAGATATTAAAAGTACAAGACAAAATGGTCGTACTAAATATGGCATTGGTTTAAATATGGAATATACGCACAGCGATACTTGGGGACTTTTTGCAAGAATGAGTTATAATGATGGTAAAAACGAAACCTGGGCTTTTACAGAAATTGACAGATCGGCACAATTAGGTATTAGCTTAAAAGGAAAAATATGGAACCGTCCTGACGATTTTGGCGGTATTGCTTTAGTTGCAAACGGATTATCGAATCCGCATGAAGAATATCAGAAACTTGGAGGAAATGGTTTTATGATTGGTGACGGAACTTTGAATTACGGAATCGAACAAATCGCCGAGGTATATTATTCTTTTTTAGTTCCTAATACACATATTTGGCTTTCGCCCGATTATCAATTTGCCATGAATCCTGCTTATAATAAAGATCGAGGTCCGGTTAGTTTTTTTGCAATACGATTTCATACAGAATTCTGATCTTGAATTGCAATCAGAATTTATACTAAGAATGCCAATATTATAATTAAAAAATAAAAATTCATCATTAAAAATACTTTTTAAAATGAACAAATTCATACGAAATATTATTGCTTTTTCACTTAAGAACAAAGCATTTACATTTTTTTGGGTGGGAATATTGGCAGTTGCCGGATTTATTTCTTTCAAGAATATGCCTATTGACGCTTTTCCGGATGTAACTAACACACAGATAATTATCATTACACAATGGAATGGTAAAAGTGCCGAAGAAGTAGAGCGTTTTGTCACCTCGCCTATTGAAATCTCTATGAATTCGGTACAAAAAAAGACCAGCGTTCGTAGTATAACGATGTTTGGTTTATCTGTAATCAAGATTATTTTTGATGATGGTGTCGATGATACATTTGCGCGTCAACAAGTAAATAATTTATTGAAAAATGTTTCTCTTCCAGATGATGTCGAACCAGATGTTCAGCCGCCTTATGGACCAACCGGAGAAATTTTTAGATATATTGTCAAAAGTGACAGTAGAGACAGTAGAGAATTACTAACGTATCAAAACTGGATTATTGACAAACAATTGCGTTCAGTTCCTGGTGTTGCAGATTTGAATGTTTTTGGTGGTCAGGTTAAAACGTATGAAGTTGGTGTTGATCCTATAAAATTGGCTAAATATAATATTACGCCGTTACAAGTTTATAATGCTGTAAATGCCGGAAACTTGAATGTTGGTGGAGATGTAATCGAGAAAAATGGACAAGCATTTGTGGTTCGTGGTGTCGGGCTTTTGAAATCAATTCCTGATATCGAAAATATTATTGTTGATGATGCGCACGGAAATCCAATTTTAGTAAAAAATGTTGCTTCAGTTTATGAAAGTTCAATGCCTAGAGTTGGTCAAACCGGAATTGGCAAAAATGATGATGCCGTTGAAGGAATTGTTGTAATGCGAAAAGGTGAAAATGCTCAGGAAACACTTGCATTAATTAAAGATAAAATAAAGGATTTAAATGAAAATGTACTTCCAAAGGATATAAAAATTGAGACTTTCTACGATCGTGATAATTTGATGAATTTCACGACCGAAACGGTAATGCATAATTTATTCGAAGGAATTATTCTGGTTACTTGTGTCGTATTTCTTTTTATGGCCGATTGGAGAACAACATTCACCGTTTCGATCGTTATTCCGTTATCCTTATTGTTTGCGTTTTTATGTCTCAAAATGATGGGAATGAGTGCGAATCTATTAAGTTTAGGTGCAGTCGATTTCGGAATTATCATTGATGGAGCTGTCGTTATGGTCGAAGGTTTGTTTGTAGTTCTTGATCATAGGGCGCATCAACTTGGAATGGCAAAATATAATAAAATCGCAAAAGGTAGTTTGATTAAAAAAACCGGAACTGAAATGGGTAAAGCCATCTTCTTTTCTAAACTTATTATTATTACAGCGTTATTACCAATATTTTCATTCCAAAAAGTAGAAGGAAAAATGTTCTCTCCTCTAGCCTACACTTTAGGTTTTGCCTTAATGGGAGCTTTACTTTTTACTTTGACATTGGTTCCTGTGCTATCACATATTCTTTTGAATAAAAATGTAAAAGAGAAAAACAATCCTTTTGTGAATTTTTGGGACAGAATAGTTGGTAAAGGTTTTGCGTGGACTTTTAAACATAAAGTAAAAACACTTATTGCTTCTGTATCTTTATTGGCAGTGGTTTTCTTCTCGGCAACTTTTCTGGGAACTGAGTTTTTACCACAATTAAATGAAGGCGCATTATGGGTAACTGCCGAATTGCCAATGAGTACTTCGTTGCCTGAAAGTGTACAAACGGCGTCAATGATTCGAAAAGATCTTGAAAGTTTTCCTGAAGTAAAAAATGTTTTATCACAAACCGGAAGAAGTAACGATGGAACAGATCCAAATGGTTTTGGTTTTATTCAGCTTCAGGTAGATTTAAAACCTAAATCAGAATGGAAACGAAAAATTAATATGGACGAACTGATCAACGAAATGGATCAGAAACTAAAAGTTCATCAGGGAATTACCTATAATTATTCGCAGCCTGTTATTGATAATGTCGCTGAATCTGTGGCTGGTTTTAAAGCTTCAAATGCAGTTAAAATATACGGAGACGATCTTGATAAACTAGATGAATTATCGAATGAAGTTCTGGCAAAAATCAAGGATATTCCTGGAATAAAAGATGCCGGGATTCTTAGAAATGTCGGTCAGCCGGAAATCAGTGTGGTTCTGGACAGAGAAAAAATGGCTGCTTACGGAGTTACTTTAAGCGATGCTCAAGCCGTTCTGGAATTGGCTTTTGGAGGAAAAACTGCCACTCAAAAATATGAAGATGAGAAAAAATTTGATGTACGAGTTCGTTTCTTAAAAGAATACCGTAAAGACGAATTCGATCTTGCCGAATTAAAAGTGCCAACAATAAGTGGCGTAAAAATTCCGCTTAAAGAAATTTGTGATATTAAAACCGTTACAGGTCCCGCTTTTATTTACAGAGATAATACGAAACGTTTTATTGGTGTAAAATTCTCTGTTCGTGATCGAGATTTAGGAAGTACAATCGCCGAAGCACAGAAAAAAGTGTCTGAATTAAAAATGCCAACAGGTTATACAACTGGCTGGACTGGAGAATTTGAAAATCAAGTTCGTGCCAGTGCACGTTTGGCACAAGTAGTTCCAATTAGTTTAATCGGGATATTTGTTCTGTTGTTTATTTTATTCGGAAACATCAAAGATTCTCTTTTAGTTCTTGCGAATGTTCCTTTTGCAGTAATTGGAGGAATCATCGCTTTACATCTTACAGGAATGAATTTTGGAATCTCGGCAGGGGTTGGTTTTATTGCTTTACTTGGAATTTGTATTCAAAACGGAGTTATTCTAATATCCGAATTCCATCATAATCTCAAAGCGAAATTCACACTCGAAGAATCCATATTTATGGGAGTAAAAGCAAGAACAAGAGCTGTAGTTATGACTGCTTTAATGGCTTCTATAGGTTTAATGCCGGCAGCAATATCTACCGGAATTGGTTCTGAATCACAAAAACCATTAGCAATTGTTATTATTGGTGGTTTGGTTACAGCAACAATTCTGACGTTATTGGTATTCCCAATTTTATTTTGGGTATTCAATCGTAAAAAACATATCAAAATTGAGTAAAATATTGAAGAGTATTAATTGGTTAAAATTAATTTGATTCGGTTAAAAGAGAAAGCATCATTATTTTAATGGTGCTTTTTTGATTCTGGTATATTTTAGTTTGATATCTTGCGTACAATCTTGTCAAACTGAGCGAAGTCGAAGTTCCAATTGTTAAATCACGTTGCGGGACTTCGACTTCGCTCAGTCTGACAAAAATGAAAATAACACAAAATAACTATGAAATACATCTATTCTCTACTCGCCATTTTTACAATTTCTTTAATAGCTTCGGTTATAAATCCAAAAGAGGGATTTACTTGCTTTCTTGAAATTATTCCGGCAATTATTGGATTCTTAATTTTGGCTTTTACATTCAAGAAATTCCGCTTTACCAATTTTACATACACTTTGATATTGATACATTGTATTATTCTCTTCATCGGCGGACATTATACGTATGCCGAAGTTCCTTTTTTTGACTATATAAAAGAGGTATTTCATCAAAGCAGAAATAATTATGATAAAGTGGGACATTTTGCACAAGGATTAGTTCCTGCAATGATTATCAGAGAGCTTTTTATTCGCAAAGAAGTAATTAGTAATAAAAGTTTCTTCAACTTTATTATCGTTTGTATTTGCTTGGCAATTAGTGCGACATACGAATTTATAGAATGGTTTGTTTCGCTAGCAACTGGCGACGGAGGTGACGCCTTTTTAGGAACTCAGGGATATGTTTGGGACACACAATCTGATATGTTGTTTGCTACAATTGGTGCAATTGTTGGGTTAATTTTATTCTCCAAAATTCAGGATAGACAAATTCAGAAAATCAATTTTTAAGCTTTTTCACAATTGATTACCATATACTCAATTTATCTATTAACGTTAAATGTAATTACTCCGTTGTTTATTGTAGGCGAAAAAAACATTTAGCACATAGAAACATAGTTTTTCTTCGTGCAATAAAAGGAGATCAAAAGAAACCAGTTTCTAACACATAGTGTGCTATGTGAATTTAAAAAAGTGAAACGCCTACTTTTTTAATTTTCAAAAGCTATGTTTCTATGTGGTAAAATAGTTTCTACCAATTTATATAAAATAAAAACGACCTTCTGCTCAAGGAAGGTCGTTTCAATTACTAACTCAAAACTCTTTTAAACTTTTAGCTCAAAACGTTTATTTTTTATTTTAAATCTTTTAAGATTGCAATTGCATCTGTTGCATTAGATAATTGCGCATATTTTAATGCAGTATATCCTTTGTCGTTTTTATCACTTGGACGTGCACCACTTGCTAATAATACTTTTAAGATTTCTACTTTATTGTAGCGAGCCGCTACCATTAAAGGAGACATATCTTCTGATATCTGATTTACATCAGCTCCATATTCGATAAATTTTTTCACGATTTCAACATCTCCTTTGCTAACTGCAACGTTTAATGGAGATACGAAATAAGTTCTAAATTCAACTGTGTTTTTCACAGCTGGTGTGTGATTTGCTGCCATTGAAACATTTGCAAATGCTACTAAAGCTACTCCTAAAATAATTACTGATTTTTTCATGTTGATTGATTATTTAATTGATTGATAATGATGATTTTTAATTTCTATGTAAATGTACTCTATTTTTTGTATTATGTATTGCAAGGTACCATGTTTTAACTAATTCTTAACATTCCGTTAATAAATGGGTTTCATATTAAAACTTAATGTTTCCAAAATTTCAACTTGCTTTACTAATAGACGCTACAACTATCGAAATGTTACAGTAAAATCGAAAAAAATATAAAAAAATTCATCAAAAAATTTCAAACCCAACAAATTCAAGGCTTTAGTTTTTTAACTTTACTGTAAAATGAAAGCAAAAAAGAATATCAAACCAGAACAGAACCTAATTTTTAACCTTTAAACTAGAGAAAATGATAATTATTAAAAGAATTTTGGTAGTGTTGATTTTAATTATATCGATTGTATTAATCGCGGCGTATTTTATGCCAAAAGAATATGCAATAGAAAGAGAGATTGTAATCGACAAACCAGCCGATAGTATTTTTAAATATGTGAAGTATTTAAAAAACCAAAATCAATTTAGTGTTTGGGCAAATATCGACCCGAAAATGAAATTAACTTACAAAGGAATTGATGGAACTGTTGGCTCTATATCTTCCTGGGAAAGCAAAGTAAAAGAAGTTGGTGTTGGCGAACAGGAAATCACAAAGATCACTGAAGGAAAACGTATAGATTTTGCTTTACGTTTTAAAGAACCGATGAATGATACTGCTGTAGGTTTTATGTCTACAGATGCAATTGCAGCGAATCAAACTAAAGTAAAATGGGGAATCAATGGCGTTTTTCCTTATCCGATGAATATAATGATGCCAATGATGAATATGGACAAGATGATTGGAAAAGATCTCGATAAAGGTCTTGAGAATCTAAAAACAAACTTAGAGAAGTAATTAAGCAAAAAAGCATCATTAATTGTAATGATGCTTTTTACTACACTTTATTTTAGATTTTTCAAAATAGCAATAGATTCATTTGCTTTTGAGTACTCTGCGTAATTTAATGCTATAAAGCCTTTTTCATTTTCCATGTCAGGATTTGCTCCGTTGGCAAGGAGAATTTTAATGATTTCAACCTTATTAAAACGTGCTGCCAGCATTAAAGGCGACATGTCTCTGGATAACTTATTTACATCGTCTCCATATTTAATGCATTTTTTAACGGTTTCAATATCTCCGTCACATACTGCGTAATGCAATAGTGATGCTGCGTAAGCAGAAGAATTAATTTGATTTTTTACAGATAACTTCAAATTAGAAGCTTCTGATACATTTGTTGATATAGCCAAAGCTATACCCAAAATAATGATTGATTTTTTCATGATGATTGATGATTAAATGATTGATGATTTTTGTAAAAATTAAATTAATGCATAAAACTATTTTTTAGAATTCTTTACTACTTACTATATAGACGTATAAATGACCCAAAACGTTGCACTTAAATGAAAAAAAAACAAAATAAAAAAGTGCAACTCAGTCAAAAGCTGAATTGCACTTTTTTTTATTTCTGCAAAGTCTTTATTTTAAACTATTTTTTTTGCGCAAACATTCTTTAAATCATTTTAAACAAAGAATTAGAATCCTTATAAAATGTAACATTATCAATTTGCGCAAAAAGAAAATGCCCTGCCTTTATACAAATAAAGAGCAAGGCATTTTTTATGTTTTATAATATTCATGGTTTAAATAATTAGTTTAAACCCAAAAATCACTATTTAGAAGCAAGATATTCTATTACATTTTTCTCGATGCGCTGATCGATATTAGCGATATCAGCTTTTACAAATTTCTCTCCAAGAATATTTTCATATAATTCAATATATCTTTCAGAAACTGATTCAATATAAGCATCTGTCATATCTGGAATTTGTTGTCCGTCTTGTCCTTGAAAACCATTTTCGATTAACCAACGACGTACAAATTCTTTTGAAAGTTGCTTTTGCTCCTCCCCTTTTTCTTGTCTTTCCTGATATCCATCAGCATAAAAATAACGAGAAGAATCTGGTGTATGAATTTCATCAATCAAAACAATAACTCCGTCTTTAGTTTTTCCAAATTCGTATTTAGTATCAACTAAAATCAAACCACGACTTGCAGCAATTTCAGTTCCTCTTTGAAATAAAGCACGAGTATATTTTTCTAAAACCAAATAATCTTCTTCAGAAACAATTCCTTTAGATAAAATATCTTCACGGGAAATATCTTCATCATGAGAACCGTTATCAGCTTTTGTAGTTGGCGTAATAATTGGTTCCGGAAATTTATCGTTTTCCTTTAAACCTTCTGCCATTGTAACTCCGCAAATTTGTCTTTTTCCGGCAGCATATTCGCGCGCAGCATGACCTGAAACATAACCACGAATAACCATTTCTACTTTAAAAGGATCACATAAATGTCCAACTGCTACGTTTGGATCTGGTGTTGCAATTAACCAATTTGGAACAATATCCTGAGTTAACTCCATGAATTTTGTTGCAATCTGATTTAAAATTTGTCCTTTGTACGGAATTCCCTTTGGTAAAACCACATCAAAAGCCGAAAGTCTATCCGTTGCAACCATTACCAAAAGTTCGTCATTAATATTGTAAACTTCTCTAACTTTTCCGCGGTAAACTGATTTTTGATTTGGGAAATTAAAATTTGTTGTTGTAATTGTATTGCTCATTATCCTTAGTTGTGTTGTTTTTTTATGATTGCAAATTTAAAACTAATTAAAAGAGCAAGCAAGAAAGTATTCAGTTTTCAGTCGCGGTTTTCAGTTTTCAGTCGCAGTCTCAGTTTGCGCTAGCTTTGTCAAAGCTTCAAGTTGCATTTTTAGACAACTGTAAAACTGAAAAACTTATTTTTCTAACAAAGTCGAATTAAATAAATTCAAAATTCTACTGTATTCATCAATCCACGAGTATGTTTCTTTAAATCCGTGTGATTCTACCGGAAAAGTAGAAAGAGTCCAATTCTTCTTTTGTAACTCAATAAAACGTTGAGATAAACGAACAACATCTTTATATTCGACATTATCATCAACCATTCCGTGCAACATAACAAGATTTCCTTTTAAATTATCTGCGAAATAAATCGGAGAACTTTTCTTGTAAGCTTCAGGATCTGTTTCTGGAAAATTCAAAATATTTCCTGTATATCCGTGATTGTAATGTGCCCAATCTGTAACAGAACGCAATGCAGCGCCAGATTTAAATTCGCCAGGAGTCGTTAACATTCCCATCAAAGTAATAAATCCACCATAAGATCCACCGTAAATACCAACTCTGTTCGCGTCAACTCCGTATTTTTCAACTAGATATTTTTTTCCGTCAAGCTGATCAGATAAATCTTTTCCTCCCATAAAACGGTAAATTCCAGTTCTAAAATCACGTCCGTAACCATCACTTCCTCTGTAATCAATGTCTAAAACTGTATAACCTAAATCAGTCAACAAATTATGAAACATATATTCTCTGTAATAATTACTCCAAAAATTATGTGCGTTTTGTAAATAACCTGCGCCGTGAACAAAAATTACGGCAGCTTTATTATTACTTTCTGCTTTTGGCGTATATAATCTCGCATTTACAGGAGTTCCGTCTTGCGCTTTGAATGTAATTACTTCCGGTTCTCTCCATTTATACTGTTTGAAACTCTCAGAAGGCGAAGAAGAAATTTGTTGTAATGTCGTGTTCTTTTTATTATCGGCAATATAAAAATCCCATGGAATATTTTTATAAGAATAACGTACCAAAAGCGATTTTTCATCTGGTGAAACCACAACTTCATGTGCGCCATCTTTAGTCAAAATTGGTTCTAAAGCGCCACCAATTGCAGGTAATTTATAGAAATTTCTATTTCCCGGATTTGTTGTATTTGTCGTTAAATAAAACGTCTTTTTATCTTTAGACAATACTACGTCACGAACTTCCCAATTTCCGGTTGTTAATTGGGTTTTCTTGTTTGACTTTAAATTATAAGTATATAAATGTGAATATCCTGTAACTTCAGATTGGAAATAAATCGTTTCGTTATCTGCTAAGAAACCAAGAATTCCAGATTCAAAAGAATACGATGGAATTCCAGGACCACCAATCCACGCTTCATCATATTGATGTTCAATTTCTTTAAAAGTTCCGTTTTCAAGGTTTAAACTTATCAGCCATCTATCTTTATTATCCTGACTTCTAATATCGACAATTGCCAGCGTTCCGTCTTCGTTATAAACCGGAGCAAGAGTTGTAATTAGTTTATCTTCTTTGGCTTTATTTTTTAAATTATCGTAAGTTTCATAATACTTTGGAGAATCCTGAATATGACTTAAAGTCGAAAAATTCACATAATAAACAGTATCTTTTGCTACAGAATAAATTCCGAATTTCGTTTTTACCAAATTTGCTGTAGAAACTTTTTCTTTAGTATCCGGCGTTTGATTATAACCGTCATCCGTTATAAAAACTTCCATTTTTTCTTGTTTGATATCTGCTGCTTCAACTAAACTAAATGTCGCAAAATTTCCATTTGGATTAGCTTTCAGATTATACAAATTGTCTTTTCCATAGAAATACTCTTTAGCAAAATCAGATTTAGTGGCTTTAGCTTTAGCAAGATTCCATTGTTTTTTTGCTTCCTTATCTCTAATAAACTGAAACAACTCTTTTTGTTGTGTTACTAAAAATGAGTCTTTATCTGTAGTTTTCTCTTTTTTAACTCCTTTAGAAAGGTTGGTTATTTGCAAAACTGTTCCTTCTTTAGCATTGTATTTGAAAATATTACCATTTTGTTCGAAAAAAACAATTCCTGCAGTTGTTCCTAATTCCAAATTTGAAATATCGCTGCTTTGCTGAATAATTTTCTTAACTGCTTTTGTACTATTTGTATAAGAATATAAAGCTCCTTTATCTACATAATAAAAAACATCAGAACCAGTTTTACTTTTAAAATCAAGTTTAGAAAAACTAGCTTCTTTAGGTTCAACCAAAACAGGTTTTGCGGCTCCTTTTTGCCAAGAATAAGTGCTTTCGCCTAAATCATTCGTTGGATTCCATTCAAAATACACTTTTTTCCCATCCAAAGACCAGCGTCCGTTTGTTGGTTGATTTCCAATAAAAGACTCGCCTTTCATTATTTCTTCGAGTTTCAAAATTTGGCTATTGCCCAATATTGAAAAAATCAAAAAGGCAAGGATAAAAAAGTTTTTTCTCATGGTATTTTTCGTTTAAGAAAACAAAAATACACTTTGCAGATTATTAAAAAAATGTTTCTGCAATTTGGTTACAAAATCCTTAGTATTTTATTCGTTTCATAAAAAAATCCCTGAAGAATTATCTTCAGGGATTCTATTTTTGTTAAAAGTCTAAAAATTACAATTTAAATAATAATAATAATAATAATAATAGACTTTCTATTCGTATTTGCTTTTAAAAATTAACTCTGAACAAATTCTTTATCCAAAATTTTTGAAGCTATATATCTTGCAACACCATCTTCGGCATTTGTTTTAATTACTTCTAAGTTTGGCAAAGTTTCCTTTAATAAATCTGGAGCATTTCCCATAATTAAACCTTTTCCTGTTGAAGACAACATTTGAACATCGTTAAAACCGTCTCCAAACGAAATCGCTTCTTCTAATGAAAACCCTTCTTTTTCCAGAACTTTCTCGATTGCAACTGCTTTATCTACAGATTTATCCATAAACTCCAGACAAGTTGGTAAACTAAAAGCATGATGTAAATCCTGAGAAGAATTTGACATAATAGCGTCTTTTAAAGCTACTAATTTTTCATGATTATCATGAGAAAAGAATATTTTAATAGCGCCAAAATCTTCCAGTTTTTTATAATCAACCAATTCCGGAGCGTATCTTAATTCTTCCTGAAAAGCATTTAATCTTTCGCTTATTCTATTGGTTTGCCAAACATTTTCTTTAAATAAAACTACTGTAATTTCCGGATCAATTTCTACGTTTAAAGCTGCTTTTACAACGTCACTTTCTAAGTTAAATGCAAAAAGTTCTTTTCGCTCAGGCGAATGAATTCTTGCTCCGTTTGAGCTTACTAGATAAACCGGAACTTCCAATTTTTCAATAATTGCCATTGCATCAAGATGATGACGTCCTGTGGCAACAACGATAAGAATATTTTGATTGTGTAATTCCTGAAAAATAGATTTAGTATAATCTGATATTTTGTGGTGTGGGTTGAGTAAAGTTCCGTCTAAGTCCGTTACAACAACTTTTATATTTTTAAGTTTCGAAGTCATATTAAAAATCAAGTATTTATGATTTGCAAATTTACGTCTTTGCACGCACAAGAACAAAGATTGCAAGTCATAAAAGCCCGAAATACGCCAAGTTTATTATTTATTTAACTATTTCGTTAAATATTGTTTTATAAGTATTTTAAACTTGAATAATTCCTAATTTATATAAATTTATTGCTTTCTGTATAATGTCTTCAATTTGTTCCAAAGGCAAATCTTCATTTATATCAAAAAGCATAATTTTCATTCTCGACCGATTTTCCTGAAGTAAAAAATCTTCGTCAAAATGTTTTCCTTCGACAATTCCTATATAAGGTTGTTTGTACTTTTTATGAAGCCACAAATAGCAGAACATCTTTCCTTTATAGCAAAAGAAAGGCATTCCGTATTTTAAAACATTTGTAATATCTGTATCTTGTTTCAGAATAATTTCTTTCAATACAAGAAATATCCCTTTTATGGGTTCTTCTTGTTTTAAATAGAAATCATCCAATTGTGTCATTTTTTACTTTTTGGAGTTCTTGCAAAAGAAATTTTGAATCTATTAGGGCATTTAGCAAATTTTTTACGCTTGTAGATCAATGAATCATTTTTGATATAAAACTGTTCTTTATCAATAGTAACAAATGACATATCCATATCAGGCACGCAACCTGGTATTGTCGTTAAAACATTACTGGTTTTATCAGCATAATTACAATCTGAAAAAGGAAAAACATTGTAACAATCTTCCATTTTTGCGCTACTTAATTCTATTGTATCTCCAATCATTTTCCAAGTTCCGTTAGAGAAACCTGTCCACGAACTACTTCCGCCATTATATAAAAAGGTATTATCAGGAAGTATATTTAAAATTGTTTTATTCTCAGCTTCGTATCCGGTATCATACCAAGTGCCGGTAAAATTCTTTGGATTGCTTTCAGTCTTTTTGCACGAAATAGAAAAAATAAGTATTGCTAAACTCAATGTTTTAATTGTCATCAAATAAAATTTTAATTTTCAAAATTATCAAAAAAAATATTCGTTTTACACATTTCTACTGAAAGATATGTATAAAACGAATATTAATAAATGTCAAAACACATTACACGATTTACATTTGACACTTTATAAAATTAATCGTGATTTTCTATTTGTTTATAAGCGTCAATTACCTTTTTGACTAATCTGTGACGTACGATATCTTTATCATCAAGATAAATAATCCCGATTCCGTCAACGTCTTTCAAAACCAAAATAGCTTCTTTAAGACCAGAAATAGTTCTGCGTGGTAAATCGACCTGTCCAGGATCACCCGTAATCATGAATTTGGCATTTTTTCCCATACGGGTCAAAAACATTTTCATTTGCGAGTGTGTCGTGTTCTGTGCTTCATCGAGAATTACAAAGGCGTTATCAAGCGTACGACCACGCATAAATGCAAGCGGCGCAATTTGTATAATTCCTTTCAAAATATAATCTTCGAGTTTTTCGTTAGGCAGCATATCGCGCAAAGCATCATAAAGCGGTTGCATATAAGGATCTAATTTTTCTTTCATATCGCCGGGTAAAAAACCAAGATTTTCTCCTGCTTCTACCGCTGGTCGCGTTAGTATTATCCTTTTTACTTCCTTGTCTTTAAGCGCTTTCACCGCCATTGCAACACCCGTATACGTTTTTCCGGTTCCCGCAGGACCAACTGCAAACACCATATCATTTTTCTTGATGGTATCTACCAATAATTGTTGGTTAGGCGTCATTGCCTTAATTATTTTACCGCCAACACCATGAACTAATATTTTGTCATGATCGTATGATTTTCTTTCATCCTGACCATCACTCATTATTACACGTTCAATTACATTATCGTCAATGTTGTTGTATCGGGTAAAATGAAGCATAAGCCTCTGAAATCTTTTTTCGAATTCATCTAGAACTTCTTTTTCGCCAAATGCTTTCAAAGTGGTACCTCTCGCTACTATTTTAAGCTTTGGGTAATACTTTTTAATTATTTCAAGATGAGTGTCTTGAGCGCCCCAAAAGTCTTTTGGAGCGATGTCTATGAGCTCGATAATTCTTTCGTTCAAATGAGATAGTTTTAAATTAAAAATAAATCAGTTTTTATAATTTAGTGGTTGTCGGGTCTTTTTTATACTTGCAGTTTTTGTGCCAGTTTTCCATAATTGCCATTGTGGCTGATAGCTGAGACTATTATTGCAAATTGTCTTTTCTTTCTTTCATTTTGCAATTACTATTATTAGCTTTGCATTTCTCAAATTTAATGAAAATTAGATTTAAATACTACCAATAGTTATAAACAAAATTATGTCAATAATTACCCTTACTACCGATTACGGCTTAAAAGACCACTTTGTTGGTTCGCTAAAGGGTAAAATATTATCAGAGTATCCAGAGGTTACAATTGTGGATATTTCGCATGACATAGATCCATTCAACACTGCTGAAGCAAGTTACGTTGTTGGCGCATCTTATTTGAGTTTTCCAAAAGGAACTGTACACTTAATTGGAGTCGATATTGAACGCAATAAAGAAAACCAGCATATTGCAATGGAATGGAACGATCATTTCTTTATTTGTGCCGATAATGGTATTCTAAGTATGCTTACGCAGAAGATTGTTCCGCAAAAAATTGTTTCTATCAATATACATGACCGTTTTCCGAGTGAATTCAGCGATTTGGATATTTTTATAAAAGTAGCTTCTCATATTTCTAAAGGCGGATTACTAAATGTCATCGGAAAAGAAATCTCGGAAATTAAACAAATTACAGAACTGCAACCTGTGATTTCAAACGACGGAACTTCTATAAAAGGATATGTGATTTACATCGATCATTTTGGAAACGTCGTAACAAATATTTCGAAAAAGCAATTTGTAGAAATCGCAAAAGGACGTCCGTATGAAATCGTTATGAAGCCAAAAAGTATTAAAACTATTTTGCCAAATTATTCCGCTATTGCAACATCAGATAAATATCCTATAAAAACATATGAAGGAGAAAAACTTGCCATTTTTAATGAAGCTGGTTTTCTAGAAATTGCCATTTTTAGGAGTAATCCTTCAAAAGTTGGTTCTGCAAATAGCCTTTTAGGATTGAATTATCGTGATGTAATAACGATTAAGTTTTTGTAGAAATTTTAGATTCTTTGATAACGCAAAAATCGCTCGTAGATTAAACTGATTTAACAGATTTACACGGATTTTTTCTTTTTTTTTGTCATTCCTGGCAATGACAAAATTGTATCAAAAATTAGCTTTTAGAATATTTTACTTTTTAATAAAAAGAACAATCTATTTTGGTATTTTTGCGCACCTGAAATAATTTTAGACTTCAATAAAAAATCTAAAATCAGCAATCTAAAATCTAAAATTAAAATATGTTTGTTCGAATAGTCAAAATGAGTTTTCACGAAGAAAAAATTCCTGATTTTCTGGAGAATTTTGAATCCGTAAAAGACAAAATACGAAAAGCAGATGGAAATCGTTTTTTAGAATTGTATCAGGATAAAAACGACAAATGCATATTTTTTACTTATAGTTATTGGGAAACCGAAGAAGATTTAAAAAATTACAGACAATCTGAGCTTTTTAATACAGTTTGGAGTTTTACAAAGCAATTGTTTAATGCAAAACCTGAAGCTTGGAGCGTGGATAAATTAGTTTCTTTAGTTTAAAGTTTCAGGTTTCAAGTTATTGTTGAAACTGAAAATTGGAATGAATTAACCGCAAAGGGCGCAAAGATTATATTTAATAAGGTTTAATGAAACGCAAAGTTCGCAAAGCTAGACTTGAAACATGAAACCTGAAACAAAATAAAACTCTAAACAATAACTAAGATGAAATCTGAAATTGTATATGTTGAAAATAAAACTGAAGCAAATCACAATGGAAAAGCGTGGATTGGAAAATGTTTTTTCTCCAAAACGAAGCAAACGATTTATTTCAATGGAAACATTTACAAAAAAGGAAAAGGAATCTCAAGTAACTATTTTGACCTTGAAACCGGAATTAATTATTGGATTTCAGGAGTTAAAAAAAATGGGGATGATAGACATAAGTCTGGAAAAGGTGTAATTGAAATTGATACAAGTATTATTGAAGAGTATCTTAATATAATTGGCGAAAAAGAATTACAAAAGAATAAATTCAAAATTGCAGAGCTGAATAATGTTCCGGCGAAAGAAAAAGCAACAGAAATATTAAATGAAAAATATGAAGGAACTTTTGATGATTCAATCAAATTCAAAGAAATAAATGATTTAACAGATAATGAACTTACCGACTTGATTGAATATTATACTGAAATGGATTTTACAGAAATGTATAAAAAAAACAGAAAGTCATATATTGAACATTTTGAAGAACTAAAATCAGAGCAAGAAAAACGAGAACTAATTTAGTTTACTAAGTTTTTCAAAACCTGAAACATGAAACTTTAAACAAAAAATACAAATAAAACGATTAAACAACAATTAAATGAAATCAATCATTTTACGAGAAATAAAATCCTTTTTTGGCTCTCCTATTGGCTATTTAGTCATTGCTATTTTCCTAATTAGCAACGGACTATTTTTATGGGTGTTCGAAGGAGATTACAATATATTAAATACCGGTTACGCAGATTTGACTCCGTTTTTCACATTAGCGCCATGGATTTTGATTTTCCTGATTCCGGCGGTTACAATGAGAAGTTTCTCTGACGAAAAAAAACAAGGAACATTAGAATTGCTTTTAACAAAACCATTATCAATTTGGGAAATCGTAAATGGAAAGTTTTTAGGTTCTCTCCTATTGATTATTCTAGCAATTATTCCAACATTTATATATGTAAAAGTAATTTCTAATTTAGGTTCGCCAGAAGGAAATATCGATATGGGAAGCACAATTGGTTCTTATTTTGGATTATTGTTTTTGATTGCTGCTTATTCTGCAATTGGGATTTTTACTTCTACCCTATCCGAAAATCAAATTGTAGCTTTTATAATTGCTGTTTTTATATGCTTTTTCTTTTATTTTGGATTTGAAGGTTTAGCTTCATTAATTCCGGGATCTTCGACAATTGTTTCGGCTCTTGGTATGCAGGATCACTTTAAAAGTATGAGTCGAGGCGTAATTGATACTCGCGATGTTATCTATTTTTTGAGCATCACCGTATTATTTCTGTCTTTTACAGTTTATCAATTAAAATCTTTTAAAGCCTAATGAAAGCGTCTACTCAACAAAATATCAAAACATTAGGTATTACTGTTTTTGTTTTAATCGTTTTAAATGTATTAGGAAGTTTATTTTTCCACCGATTTGATTTAACAAAAGACAAAAGATATACTTTATCCGAAACCTCTTTACAGATTGTAAAACAGGTTAAAAATCCGTTGTCGATTAAGATTTATATGCAAGGTGATTTACCCGCAGATTTCAAACGTTTACAACAAGAAACCAGACAATTACTAGAAGAATTTCAAGCTTATAACAGCAATATAGTTTTCGAATTTGTAAATCCAATGGAGAACAAAGACGAAAGCATGGATGTTGTAAAATCTTTGTATCAAAAAGGTCTTACGCCAATAAACATAACTGTTGACGATAAAGGAAAGCAATCTCAGGCGATGGTTTTTCCTTGGGCAATTGCAGTTTATAACAATAAAGAAGTTAATATTCCTTTGTTGAAAAACATAATGGGCGCTTCGACTACACAGAAAGTAATTGGATCGATTCAGCATTTAGAATATTCAATTGCCGATGCCATTAATAAAATTAGCAAAGACAGACAAAAGAAAGTTGCAATCATAAAAGGAAATGGAGAATTGAACGAAATTCACATTGCCAAAATGCTGCAGCAAATTCGCGAAAGCTATTATATTGGACCTTTTACATTAGATTCTGTAGCCAAAGATCCAAACGGAACTTTAAATGCTTTAAAGAAATATGATCTTGCAATTATCTCAAAACCAACAGAAACTTTTTCTGACGAAGAAAAGCAAGTTTTAGATCAATATATCATGAACGGCGGAAAAACGTTATGGTTAATCGATCAGGTTGCAGCAGATATGGACAGTTTGTACAATCAATCCGGAGCAACTTTAGCCTATCCAAGAGATTTGAATCTAAACGATATGTTCTTTAAATATGGATTCAGAATTAATCCTGATTTAGTAAAAGACGAACAAGGAAGTCCAATAAAATTAGCGACCGGAGAACAAGGAAGTGCTACACAATATCAGGAATTCTTTTGGAAATATGCTCCTGTCGTAGTTCCAATCAGCAGTAATCCTATTGTAAAAAATCTAGGTCAGATTAAGTTTGATTTTGCAAGCCCGATCGATACTTTAAAAAACGGAATCAAAAAAACAGTTTTATTACAATCGTCTCAATATTCGAAAGTAATTGGAACTCCAACAGAAATCAATTTAAACATTGTAACAGAGAAAAGTTCTCCACAGGATTATTTAAACAAAGGAAATATTCCACTTTCTGTTTTATTGGAAGGTTCTTTCCATTCGGCTTTTGAGAATCGCGTTTTACCTTTCAAGGAAAATTCATTTTTAGCAAAAGGAAAACCAAACAAAATGATTGTAATTGCTGATGGAGATCTCGCGAGAAATCAATTAGACAAAAACATGATGCCTGTTGAATTAGGTTACGATCAACGTACAGGAAACCTATACGACAACAAAGATTTTATGATGAATTGTATTAATTATTTGTTGGATGATACAGGACTTATTAACATTAGAAGCAAAGATGTCAGCTTACCGTTATTAGACAAAGAGAAGGTTTACGAGAATTATACGATGACGCAATTCATAACTATCGGACTTCCAATTCTAATTTTATTAGTTTTTGGAATCGTATTTACTTACTTGCGAAAAAGAAAATACAGCAAATAGATGTTAATAAAAAAATTGCGAAACTAAGATTGTTTACGATATATTTGTAAAACCTATCTTAGTTGAAGAAATACTAAGGAAAAGTGCAAAAAAATAAAACAAAAGAGATGAAATTTATAGTATCGAGTTCGTACTTATTAAAACAATTACAAGTTTTAGGTAGTGTAATCAACAGTAACAATACGTTGCCTATTTTAGATAACTTTTTATTTGAACTAGACAATAGTGAGTTGACAGTTTCGGCTTCAGATCTTGAAACTACAATGTCGGCTACATTATCAATCGATTCTACAAGTAAAGGAAGTGTTGCTGTGCCAGCTAAACTTTTGCTTGAAATTTTGAAAACGTTTCCAGAGCAACCTTTAACTTTTACAGTTGAAGAAAACAATACAGTCGAAATTAGTTCAAACTCAGGAAAATATGCATTAGCATACGCTGCAGGAGAAGAATTTCCTAAAGCAGTAAGTCTTGAAGATCCTTCTGTTACGCTTGTTCCTGCAGATGTTTTGGCAACTGCTGTAAGCAAAACTATTTTTGCTGCCGGAAACGACGATTTACGTCCGGTAATGTCTGGAGTTTTCTTTCAGTTCTCACCAGAAGGATTGACTTTTGTAGCAACAGACGCTCATAAATTAGTAAAATATGCCCGTACAGATGTAAAAGCGTCTCAGGTTGCTGATTTTATTATGCCTAAGAAACCTTTGAATATCTTAAAAAGTATCCTTGGATCTTCTGATGCCGAAGTAAAAATTGAATACAACGATTCAAATGCGACTTTCTCATTTGACAATTATATCTTAATGTGTCGTTTAATTGATGGAAAATACCCTAATTATGAAGCGGTAATTCCAAAAGAAAATCCAAACAAATTAATGATTGACCGTTCTTTATTTTTAAGTTCAGTTCGTCGTGTGGCAATTTTCTCAAACAAAACAACGCACCAAATTCGTCTAAAAATCGCCGGAGCTGAATTAAATGTTTCTGCGGAAGATATTGACTATTCAAACAAAGCTGAAGAAAGATTGACTTGTGATTATCAAGGAGATGATCTTCAAATTGGTTTCAACTCTCGTTTCTTAACGGAGATGTTAACTAACTTACAATCTGATATGATTATGTTAGAAATGTCATTGCCTAACAGAGCCGGAATCCTTACGCCAGTTGATGGTTTAGAAGAAGGTGAAACCGTTACAATGTTGGTAATGCCTGTAATGTTAAATAGTTAACATCAAAAGTTCTTTTTGTTACAGGGATTTTTTTTAATTTCAAATTAAAGACATATCATTGTAAAAAAAAATATCGCTATTAACCAACCATTTTTTATACCTAGAAACCGCAATTCCTATAAAGAGTTGCGGTTTTTTATTTGGAACACTTTTTTGTTTCAGGTTTAAAGTTTCAAGTTGAAATGCGATTATAGATTGGGCTGATTTTTACCGCAAAGCGCGCAAAGTTTTTTTGATATAGCTTGTACTTACAAACGCGAAGAACGCAAAGCTTTGCGAACTTTGCGAAAAACCTTAGCGAGCTTTGCGGTAAAAAACACAATACAAGCAAACTTGAAACATGAAACAAATAAAACCTGAAACAAATTTTCTTTAACTTTGTAATATGAAAATAGAAATTTGGTCGGACATCATGTGTCCGTTTTGTTACATCGGAAAAAGACAACTGGAAACAGCCTTAGCTGAGTTTCCAAATGGAGAATTTGAAATTGAGTGGAAAAGCTTTCAACTTGACCCAACTATCACACCACAATCAGGTAAAGATGTTTATACGTTTCTAGCCGAACGAAAAGGTATTTCTATTGAACAATCAATAGAAATGCATAAAGGTGTCGTAGAACGCGCAAAAAGCGTTGGTTTGGATTATCATTTTGACAAAGCTATTATCTCAAATTCTTTGACTGCACATCGCATTATACATTTGGCTAAAGCCAAAAAATTAGGCGACGAAATGGAAGAAATCTTTTTTAAAGCTTATTTCACTGAAGGAAAAGATTTAAATGACAATCAAACCTTAATAGAATTAGGTGTTCAGGCAGGTTTAGATTCAAAAGAAGTACAAGAAGTTGTAGAAAATGAGAATCTTTATTTAAGCGATGTTCACACTGATATTCACGAAGCAAATGAAATTGGAGTACAAGGTGTTCCGTTTTTTGTTTTTGATAGAAAGTATGCGGTTTCAGGAGCGCAACCAGTTGAGGCTTTTGTACAGACTATTAAAGAAGGATTGAAGTAAGATTTTAGAAGAAAGAAGCAAGAGGCAAGATTATAGAACATAGAAAATAGATTATAGAGTAAAGAATAAAGAATAAAGAATAAAGAATAAAGAGTATAGATGCTTTTCTTTGTGATTACGTTTTGCTCTTCGACTTCGCTCAGAGTGACAAGCGATATTTGTCATGCTGAGCGAAGTCGAAGCAGTCAAAGTGAATCAACCCTAACTTTAGATTCAATCTTAAAGACAATCAACATAAAAATCTAAAATCTTGACTCTTGCATCTTGCTTCTATGATCTAATATTCTATGTTCTATAATCTTGCTTCTAATATCTTTCCTCTTTTTAAATCACTCCCATTTTCTGCATTAAAAACGTTGCGCTTTTATTCTGGCAGATTCCGTTGCGGAGTTTATAATCAAAGTGAAGTTCATTGTTTTTAATTTCGACTTCAAAGCATTGATTCGTTAATATATCCGGATATTCATTTGTTGTTAAACACACTTCGATATCGTGCGTTGCGATTGCTCCAATAGCTTTTTTTGCAATGATCTTTTTTACAACCTCAATTGTTCCGTTTCGTTTATCGTCAGAGTTTGTTCCTCTTAGAATTTCGTCCAATAAAACAAACGCTGGTTGCTCTTCTAATGCGTCCATAATTTGCTTTAAACGCTTAATTTCCGCAAAGAAATAAGATTCGCTATCTGCTAAAGAATCCGATAATCGCATTGAAACTAAAACTGGAAGTGGATGAATGTTAGCTTTTGAAGCACAAACAACTGAACCTACTCCGCCTAAAACCATATTGATTCCTAAACTTCTTAAGAAAGTACTTTTCCCAGACATATTAGAACCCGTAAGAATCATAAACGATTCCGGATAAAAATGAGTATCATTCCCTACTCTAGTTGCCGGATTTAACAACGGATGACTTAAATCTGAAAATCCAATTTTATACTCTGAATTGATTTCAGGAAAAACAAAATCCTGGTTATTGTAGGCCAGGTTTGCATAACTATTTAAAGCTTCAAATTCTCCAATAATTTCGATCCATTTTTCAAGTTCGGTAGAATAGTTTTCTTTCCATTTTAATAATGCTTTTAAAACGTGAAGATTAAACAAAAAGGTTCCATTAAATACTATCGCGGTTACAAAATTATTAATGGTGTCCATTCTCGAAAATAATTCCGAAAGATCATTCAAATGTTTACTTGCAGTTTCTTTTCTAAAAATAAACTGTTGTTGTAAATCAATCAGTTTCTTGGATTGAAAAGTTTCATTTTCAATTTTCTTAACTAATAAACTATATTGTTTAATGGTTTTATCAATATTATCAGCCTTTGCAATTTCTGATTGTATTCTCTTAAATGATTGTCCTAACACGATCATATTAGCTATAAAAATATAAGTAACATATGATAATAAGATCGTTTTTGATGTTATAAAATATGCTATTAAAAAGCCGAAAAATAAAGTTGGAAGGATAATGGAAAGTGCAACTAAAACTTTAGGTAAATGATTATTTTTAAATGAATTCCAATAGATTAAAGAATCATATGAGTTTTTACTGTCATTACTGACAATTGCTAAAGCCAGGAAATCCTGACGCCAATCAATTTTAGTCTTTAACTCATTAATTGCTTCTTGATTTTCCAGAATTGTTTCATTAGGCAACAACTTCAATAATTGATTTGCCAATGTTTTTTTTCCGATAAAAGTTGCTGTTCTATTTATATTTTGAAATAAAGAATGATCTCCAAAAATATCTAAATCGTAAGCATAAGGATGATGAAAATCATTGAATTCAATTCCGTTTTCAAAAGGGATTTTCTCTCTTTTTAAATACGTAATCTCATTTTTATTGATTTTTAAAATAGCTGAAGTAAGTTCTTTCTGGAAAGACAATTTTGAATGAATTCGCATCAAAAAAATAAAACCAACAAAAGATAGAAAAGCAAAAACTACGTAAAGAATTTCACTGGTTTTTATGTAATAAAACAACATAAACAAACAAAGAAAAACGGTTAAAAGACGCAGAATACTTATGCTATTGTATCTTTTATTGATTTTATGAAAAAGTGCAGTATAGTGTTCAACTTTATTATTGTATGCTTCCATTTTTAGAATTTAATGAAATACAAATATAGGTTTTAGACTTACAAAACACCATCAATAGTTATTAGATTTTAGGTTTCGTGCATTACCAAAACCGGAATTGAAACTTCTTTTGTAATTTTCTTAGAAAAACTGGATTCAAAAATACTCTCAAAGAAAGATCTTTTGTGCGTTATTGTCGTTAAAACATCAACATCTTTATAAAGTATAAAATCAAGAATTGTCTCTTTTACTTCATCACTTGGCAAAACCAGAAATTCGACATTCTCGTTTGCAAATTCTCTTTCCCATTCTTTAATTGTAGCGTCTGAAACATCTGAATTAGAAGTCCTAACATATAAACTTTTTACTTTTGCTTTTGTTTTATTTGCAATTTCAAGAACTTTTCTCAACTCTGTTTTATCTTTTTCACGATAGCGTGTTGTGAAACCAATTATTTTAATTTTCTTGAATTTTGCATCAGCAGGAACGCATAGAACCGGAACTTTTACTTCTGAAATTACAGAGCTTGTATTTGATCCCAAAAAGAATTTTGTCCAGTCCGTAACTCCGGAAGTTCCCATTATTACAAAATCTATTTTATCTTCTTCGACTGCATTTTTTAAATTATAAATTAAATCACCGTCCATTAAGCGATGTTTTATTACAATATCGTCTAATTTTCGTTCTGTGGCGATAGCTCGAAGTTTTGGAATTTCATCCTTAAACATTTCAAATTTTGCTAATTCTATTGAACTATAAATCGAGGCATAATTCTCAGGAAAAAATTGGCTGTCATAAACCGGAATCTCAAAAGTATGCAACAAAACAAGTTCTGCATTAACAATTTTAGCAAATTCTAAAGCATGAACAAAAGCATTTGTGGCTGCTTCAGAAAAATCTGTTGGAAATAGTATCTTTTTCATTTTGACTGAGATTTAGTGGTTTGTTTCTCAAATTTAATCATTATAAAAACAAATCAACCTGATAATTATCAGTATTTTAACATTTAATATTACCTCAAAAAAACATTTAATTGAACCAAAAAAACTGATTTTCAGCTTCAGTTGTCAGTTGTTATCTTTCTGCCTTTTTTATACCTTTGCAACATGATAAATCAAGATTCTATAGTTGCATTGGCTACTCCATCCGGAGCTGGAGCTATTGCTATCATTCGTATTTCGGGTTCTGACGCTATTACCATTGGAAATTCGGTTTTTAAATCCATAAAAAACAAAGACTTAACGCAGCAAAAAACACATACTTTGCATTTGGGTCATATTGTCGATGATTCGAAAACACTTGATGAAGTTTTGGTTTCTGTTTTTAAAGGACCAAATTCTTATACTGGCGAAAATACCATTGAAATCTCTTGCCACGGATCAACTTATATTCAGCAGCAAATTATTCAATTATTATTGAGAAAAGGCTGTAGAATGGCTGATGCGGGTGAATTTACGCTTAGAGCTTTCCTTAACGGGAAGTTAGATTTATCACAAGCAGAAGCTGTTGCAGATTTGATTTCGTCAGATAATGAAGCTTCACACCAAATTGCGATGCAGCAAATGCGTGGCGGTTTTAGTAATGAAATAGCAAAATTGCGTGAAGAACTTTTAAACTTTGCTTCGTTAATCGAATTGGAATTGGATTTTGCAGAAGAAGATGTAGAATTTGCTGACAGAACTCAATTTCATGAATTACTGAACAGAATTGAATTTGTTTTGAAACGTTTAATTGATTCGTTTGCAGTTGGAAATGTGATTAAAAACGGAATTCCTGTTGCGATTGTTGGTGAACCAAATGTTGGAAAATCGACTTTGCTTAATGCTTTATTAAACGAAGAACGCGCCATTGTTTCGGACATTGCGGGAACAACTCGTGATACTATTGAAGATGAATTAGTAATTGGCGGAATTGGTTTTAGATTTATTGATACAGCAGGAATCCGCGAAACGAAAGACGTTGTAGAAAGCATCGGAATCAAAAAAACTTTTGAAAAAATCGATCAGGCACAAGTTGTAATTTATTTATTTGATGGTTTAAAGTTTCAGATTTCAAGTTCTGAATTTGTTTCTGAAATTGAGCAAATCAAGAATAAATATCCACTGAAACCTTTGGTAATTGTGGTAAATAAAAAAGATATATTGTCCGCTGATGAAGTTTTAAATATTACTACAAAGCTTGAAAACTTAAACGCAAAACTTTTATTGATTTCTGCTAAAGAGAAAATTGGTGTTGATGATTTAAAGAATGAATTACTTTCTTTTGTAAATACCGGCGCTCTTAGAAATAATGAAACGATCGTAACAAATACAAGACATTATGATTCATTACTTAAAGCTTTAGACGAAATACAAAAAGTAAAATATGGTCTTGAAACAAATCTTTCAAGCGACTTAATTGCTCTGGATATTCGCGAAGCTTTATACCAATTTGGACTTATTACGGGTCAGGTTTCTAATGATGAATTACTGGGGAATATTTTTGCCAATTTCTGCATCGGTAAATAATAATAGTAATAGAAAAAAGGGTTTGACTTTTTAATTAAAGTCAAACCCTTTTTTTAAACTTCACACTTTTAGAATAGTGCCAAATATTGAATGTTTATTCTTTAATAAATGTTTTGCTTACTACGTCATTTCCTCTTTGAATGTGTAATACATAAACACCGGCAGGCAAATTACTAGAATTGTATTGAATCTCAATTCTACCAACTTCGTAAACTTTATCTGCAATTGTGGCGATTTTTTGTCCGTTAATACCAAACAATTCAATAGTTGTTTTATCCTGTTCCGTTTGCAAAAAGGTTATATTCAGATTGCTTTTTGTTGGATTAGGATAAACACTTAGATCTACTTCGGTTTCAAAAACTGATTTATTAGTTGCCAGCGTAGTTACAGTACAGTTTGGTGTGGTACTAAAAGCCATTTGCGCAGCTGTAAAGTTGGTAAATGTTGAGTTGATATCAATATTAGAAGTATCGCTCGCTCCTTTACCATCGCAATTATCTCTTCCGTTTCTCCAATAAGGAAACTGCAAATAAACTCCTGGCGTCGAGCAACTTCCAATTTCTGCATCACCACCAACTACAACTGAACTTCCGAAATTACCGGCAAACAACATCGCATTTCCTTTTATATTAGCAGTATTGGCTACTGATCCGCCTTCCATCCAGGCATTACCTTCTACAATAGCACTATTTGATATAGTCGCGTTGTACACGCACGCATTTCCTCTTACAATCGCGCTTCCATTTATAGTTCCTCCATCTACCATAGCGTAGTCATCTATACGGGCATTTCCTGAAACATTTCCGGCTCTAACAATAGCATAAGGACCTACGTAAACTGTCGATGCTACAGTTGCGGTATTAGATACCCATCCGCCTCCGTTTGTGTGTAAATGTCCGTTTGTTTTAAGAAAACTTCTAAAACTAGCTGCAGGCTGAAATCCTTCAGGAGTAGCATTTGCAATTTTTACTTCATAAGGATATCTTCTTTGTTTTGGGTAACCAACATCCATGTTGTAATTAACATGAACTTTTGGTGCTGCAAAAACTACTAAATAAATATTGGCTTCTGTCGATGTATTAAGCGTAAATGAAGCTTCACCATCCGTTTTATACATTGGACTATAACGCGAAATAGTACCATCGGTTTTTGTAGTAACAAAACCATATCTCCAGCCAGCCTGAGTTGTATTAACTTCTGTATGTCCTTTAAATTTAATAGTAACTTTCTTTTGAGTTCCTGTACAAGTTGGGTATAAAGGGATTACATTCATTCCGTAATCTTGTGGAGCCCAGTCATTATTGGTGTAATATTGATCAGTTGTGCCCGTAACTTTTGTCAGCAAAGTGTATTGTCTGCTGGTATAACGAGGCATATTTGTTTTTATGGTGTTGTAAACATTTCTGATGGTTTTTCCGAAATTACTTGTCGTATTTATTTGAGAATTCCACTGAATAGGATAATCGAATGCCGGTTGTCGTTGCGCATATCCCCAAAGATAATCATCGAGTTGGTCTTGTGTAAAACCTTTTAATCTCTTAATAGTTTCAAGCGGATGTTCTTCATTTATCGATTCTGCCCACATTCTTCTTGTAAAATCAAAACCTTCTTTTTCCTGCACATAATACATTAAATGGAAATTGGTGTAATGATGTCGATTAGAAGACCACATAAAATGTTTCGTCTGAATCCAGCGGGTCAGAGTTCCGTCAATTTCTGCCCATTGAGAATAGGCTTGTGCACGCATAAAATTGGCATGTCCTTCAAAAAACGGCCCTGCCCAATCATATCCGGAAAAAGCTTTTCCCGCACCTGGATTTTCCTGAATGGTCATCATCATTTGCAACGTATGCGCAAACTCATGTGATAATGCTCCACCATCTCTTGTAGCTTCAGGATGTACAAACATTGCACCAATTGTACCACTAAACGAACTGGCTTGTGCAAAAGCTTCTAATCGTGGATCTGTAGAATTCCAAGTGTTCATCATCATAATAATGATCTTGTATTTTCCAAAATTTGTTGTTGGTGCATTATTTATAAAATGCAAATCGGTAATGTAGCGTTTAAAGCTAGTCTCAAGCGTATCTGCAACCGATTTTGGAGTAAATCTTAGTGCTGTATCAGAGTACGTTGCAGGATTTGTACCCACTTTATCTCCCCAGTAAACTACAAAGTTCGTAGACTCGTACTTTCTGGTGTTGGACACTTTATTATAAAATTCATTGTTGGGGTCACTCCATTCTGTGGGAGTAAAAAGCGTTTTCTGTGCAATTGCAAAATAACTGGATAGAAAAACGACAATCAGTAGTAATAGTTTTTTCATAGTTTATTTAATTAATAGGTTAAGAAATAGCATTCTTTTGTAAATGTAAAAACTACACTAATTATTTTATAAGAGAATATTAACTACATTTAATACTATTTTACCTATTATTTAACTATACTATTCTGTTATACAATTAGTTATAAACTATTAATTCTCACATTAGATAAACAGAAAATTTTAAAAAACAAACCTTCAAATCGGTATTAGTTGTCTTGAATGCAATTGTTTATTAATCCCGTTGTAAACCTATAAATGCTTACCAAAAGAATTACATCAAATTTTAAAACTAATTTTAATGGTTTACCCCTTTGAGTGTAATTACTAAATATTTTATTTAAACACATAGAAACATAGATTTTATACTCAAAAAGAATGCAAAAAAGAAGCATATTTCTTTCACATAGCTAGTCCAAAAACCAATATAGTTAAGATAAAACACAATATAACAAGTTGTTAAGGATAATATCCCCTCAGGTTTTTTGTTTATTAGAAAATAAATCAATTTCATTATTAAAAAAACCTGTTTTTTGCTTTTTGTTCCATCGGAACATCTCGTCGGTAGTCAAATAAATACGGCATTTTTTACGTTCCATAGGAACGTTTGATTTTATAAATAATGACAGCGAAAATACATACAGATTACACACAATTTGTCAAACGTCCTTACAGGACGATGTTTTTCACAATCTTTTTTTTTCTACAAACGAGATGTTCCGATGGAACAAAATTGTTATTGACAATAGTTTAATGCTATTTTATTTGTTCGACATCAGTAATCTCAAGTACAACACTACTTTCTTGTCTGGAAGAAGAAACTTTTAATCCTATTTTCATCAGGAAATCACCGGAATAAATAGTACCGGATTCTTCAAAAGTATTTCTACTCTGAGGCATCAGATTAATTTCTTTAACGCTATATTTTTTTGAAGCGTCAAGTCCTTCGAGTTTTACCAAACTATAATTTGGATCTGTAAGTGGATGCAACGTATAAGAAAAAAGCACCGATTTAGTTTTGTTTTCATTCACGTACATCAAAACGGCTCTACTATCTTCATAAGGAGAAATTAATCGGAACAAATTTCCTTGCCAAATCACCGGACTTAATCTTTTATAATTAGAAACAGCTTCCTGACAATATTTCAATTCGTTTTCTTTTAAACCTCCAACATGAATATCAAAACCTAATTTGCCCATCATTGCGACATCGGTTTTAAATTTTATCGATTGATTTCCCATCGAAGTTACGTGGTTGCAAGTCGCCAATGCAGGATAAAAATTAGAATATCCCCATTGAATAAATACGCGGTCAAAAGGATCTGTATTATCACTTGCCCAAAACTCTGTAAAATAATTCAGTAATCCGTAATCGACTCTTCCGCCGCCGCCGGCACAAAGCATCATAGGCAAATTTGGATATTTACTTTTTATTCTGTCCAAAACTTTGTACAATCCTTTTGTATATTCAATAAACAAATGCGATTGCTCATTCTTTAAATAAGTAGAATAAGCACTTGTCATCATTCGGTTGCAATCCCATTTAAAAAAAGCAACACCAGATTCTGTTTGCATAATATCGTCGACAACTTTAAAAACAAAATCCTGAACTTTTGGATTGCTTAAATCCAAAACCAATTGTGTTCTATAAATACTCTTTTCGCGATTTGGTAAACTTAAAACCCAATCCGGATGTTTTTCATACAGTTCGCTTTTTTCATTAACCATTTCAGGCTCAATCCAAATACCAAATTTTACGTTAGTATTTTTAGCTTGTTGCATTAAAAACCCAATTCCGTCCGGTAATTTTGATTTTGTAGCCTGCCAATCTCCCAAACCTGAAACAGAACCACTTCTTGGATATTTATTCCCAAACCAACCGTCGTCAAGCAAAAACATATCGACGCCTAAGGTTTTAGCGTCTTGAAACATATTGCTCAATTTCGCCTGATCGAAATCAAAAAAAGTGGTTTCCCAATTATTCAATAAAGTCAAACGTGGTTTTTCGCCATCTTTGATTCCGTATTTTTTTGCCCAAGTATGCAAATTTCTACTCGCCTGCCCTTTTCCTTTATTCGAAAAAGTATAAATAAAAGCAGGTGTTTTGAATATTTCTCCGGGTTTTAAATTGTATTCTGAAGCAAATTCATTTATTCCCGAAACGATTCTTAATTCATTGTTATTATCAATTTCAAACGTATGCTTAAAATTACCCGACCAAGCAATTGTTCCAGCGATTACTTCTCCTGTATTTTCTGTAGATTTTGAATTTAATGAAAGAAAAAAACTTGGCGATGCAAACATATTCGTTCTAACTCCCAGCTTCGAATCAATAGTTTTAGCGCCTCTGACAAGCTGAGTTTCCTCCATTCTCATTTCTTCTACAACATCACTATAAAACTGAGTCAGCCAGTATTTATCTGAATCTAAATGCAATGCAACCGAAGCATAATTATAAAGTACAACTGATTTTTTTTCCTGATGCTGAATTTCTGTCCAGGTTTCTATTACATTTTCTGAGTAGAATATTTTATAATGAAGATTGACAAAAACCGGATATTGCGGATCTTTTAACTTGATTATAATTTCCGAAATATCGTCCGTTACTTTTTGAGATGTATGGTTTTGATATTCTAATTCTAAAGATGGATTTCCGTCATTATGAGTCATCCTGATTGCAGGTTCAAACAAATTGTCTGTTCCAAAAGTTGGATAAGCCAAATGACGCAAATCGATTAAAGGATTACCATCATTTACTACAAACTTTTTTGTATTTTCTTTCGAAACAAATTCATATTCTGAACCATTATCAAGCTTTGTTCCCAAATACGTTTGATACAATTTCTTGTTTTTACCTACTTTTAAAACCAAAGCTGAATTTTCGGTTTCAATTTTAATTATAGAACTTTCCTGCGCCTGAACACCAGAAAAAACAATTGTAAATAGTAAAAGTAATAATCGGTTCATCTTTTATTTTTTATTTTTTACTTGTGTCTTTCATCAGTTTAACTAAATCCTGCTCATTAAGTGCATAATCATACAAACGCAAAGAAGCCATAAAACCCGAGAAATTTTCTCCAATATCAGATGCTCCAATTATAATTTTGGCTTTATCAATTGCCGATGATAAAAGCATATTCTGCGAATTGTCCAAAACGCCATCGACATATACTTTTTCTACAACGCCATCAAAAGTTAAAACAATAAAATGCCATTTATTAGCTTCGGGAAGTTTATTGTATTTCATATCAAAATGACCGTCAAGATGTACTCCTGCGCCATAACTTCCACTATTATAAGCTAATGTATTGTATGAATTGGCTAAGCCAAATTCGTTTCTGTCACACCACGATAACAAAATATCTCCTTCTTTTGGTATTTCAGGATTTTTAACCCAAGTTGCAACAGTATAAGAACCGTTCCATGCTAATGTTTTTGGCACCGCTTTATCTAAAGTAAAAGCGCCGTTTTTAAAATTGAAAGCTTTTATTCCGTCTACATTTTCTAAAGAAACTTCGCCACTTTTTACAAAAATTCCGCCAAGAGATCCTTTATTTGCAACTGAATTTATAGCTGCATTATTTTGAATTTTACTGGCGTCAAAATCTACCAATAATTTCTTAGAACTTTTTAAAGCCGGACTTATTTTCGATTCTTTGTTGTGCAATTGCAACGGAATTTCAAATAATGAACTGTAGACTTTAATATTCCAAACTGCGCCATAAAGTCCTGTTTTTTCTGTGCCTAGAACGGTTAATTTTATGTAACGGGTTGTTACGTCATTATCATCAATCATTGGACTTCCGGCTGTACGATTTTTGGATTTATCAGCAAATAAATTCCATTTTTTTCCATCGGTAGAATATTCCAATTTATATTGGTAATAATAACTCGCAAATTCAAATTGAGTCATTATTCTTTTTACTTTCTTTTCAGAACCTAAATCAATAATTAAATGTTGCGCCGAAGTATTATCAGCCGCTTTCCACATTGTAGCATTATTATCATCCGTCGCATACGAAGGTTTATATTCATAATCGTATTGCGTAGATTTTAAATGATAAAATGATGAAGCGGTAGTTTTTGCTCCAAAAGCAATATTTTCCGGAACTTCAGACTTTACTAAATCAGCTATTCCTTTGCTTGAAGGAACAACTTTTTTGATCGTCGAATCGTTTTCAAAAATCATTTTATCAATACAAACTTGTCTCGCAAGTCCGCCTCGAGTCATTGGAAAATCATGTTTATGGTAAACGATATAATAATCATCTTTTTCTTGTAAGATCGAATGATGACCAGGACCATGAACGGTTTGATCTTCATTTGTACTCAAAATCGGATTGTTTTTTCCGGGCGTAAAAGGTCCGTATGGCGAATTCGAATAAGAATAACGAACATTGTATGTTTCATCATGACAAGACGCTCCGGAATACATCAGAATATATTTAGAACCTTTTTTCATCATATAAGCTGCTTCAAAAGGTGCTGGCGTTTGCTCTAACGGAATATTGGTCGAATGCATCATTTCGCTCATATTATCCTTATTTAATTCGCCAACAGCATATCCGCCATTATAATGTACCCAAGTTCCCCAATAACTATATATTTTTCCATCTGTATCTGTAAAAAACTGTGCATCCAGAGATGGAAAATTCTCTTTCGGATATCCGTTTGAAATCACCGGAGTATCATTTTCGCTCAATTTTTTCCAAGGTCCAACAGGAGAATCTGAAACATAACCATAGATATTACAGCCTATTTCGCAATTTCCAAAATACAGATAATATTTGCCATCTTTTCCTTCAATAATATCGGGAGCCCAAAAATTGGTAATCGATTTTGCCGAAAAAGAAGGGATTTCCATGATATAATTATACCAGTTTTTAAAATCTTTACTGTACCAGACTGTAGGAGCGCCTGATGCCAGCATTTCGTTGTCTGTGGTGGCATAGATGTAATATGTATCTCCAAATTTCTTAATTGTAGGATCAGCAAACCAACCCGGCAAAATAGGATTTTTGGTTCCCGGTGAATTTATATCTACATCTTTTTGAGCAAGAATAGTTCCTGTAAAAATAAGTATACTTAGACAGTAAAATAATTTCTTTTTCGGCATTGAATCTTATAATTTAATTTCAACAGGTTTATTTTTCAAAGCAATTTTATAAGCGCCTCTCACTTTTTCATACGATAATTTAACGTCTTGATCTACTCTTAAATAAGCATTTGGCGTATAAGTTGTTTTTGGATCCAAAGTAATTGTGATTGCACCAGTTTTAGTATTGTAAGCTACTTTGTTAAAAGTTCCTGCGTCTAATGTTAACCATATTTTTTTAGGAGCGATAAATACTTTAGATTTTGCTGCAGTAGTAATATCAACTACAATTTCATCTCCTTTTTCTTTTACATTTCCTCCAAAAGCAACCCAGCCATAATCCTTTTCATTCGTAATAAAAGTGGCCGTATTAACAGCGTAACCAAAGAAACCAGAACCATAATCTCCTGATAAATAATCGATTCTTAAAGTTTCAGGATAAGAGTGAAAAGCCGCAGCTCCAAAACCGTCTTCGGTAATATTCGAAATTCCGCCTAATAATCCTCCGTAACCAACTTTTAATAAATGGAAATCTTCAGGTGTTTTTCTAAATTGTTCCAAAACCGGAATCGCATTCAAAGTCGATCCATAATGATGAATCTGACGCTCTACTCTTGACAATTTTCCTCCGTATAAAAAGTCCCAATATCTACGCGCATTTCCGTTGTAAGCCCAGTGTGGCATTGTAGGCATGTAAGCCAATATCGCGTCTAAAGTAATCTTTGCTTTATCTGTATATCCAAAATAATCTGACCACATATAAACTTCTTCCTGACCTGTAGAATCCCAAGGCATTTCACTTCCAAAAGGATAATTTAAGGTTCTCCAATGATCTGCTCTTTCTTTCATTTTGGCTTCCAGAATAGTAGCCATTTCTGTGTAACCTTCTGTTTTTAAATCTTTCAAAATCAATAAAAAGACCGTTCCTTCCATTTGTCCAAACTGCGCATAATATGGCGCTAATCTTGTCATTGCGATACTGGTTTCGTATGCATTTTTTAGATACCAATCCCAAGCATGATTTGTAACCAAACCGTCATGATATCTCGCCAAACGATACATTGTCCAATAAGCTGCGGCAACGTGCGGATAATTATAAGATCTTCCCGGATCATCAGCGCCTTTTTTGTCCCAAGCAGCCCATGTTTTATAATTAACATCTTTGCTGTAAGTTCCTTCCGGCATTAAAGTTGGTTCATAATAAAAAACACTCTTTTTAACTCCGTATTTAAGCGTATCAGCCGTATTATACTGAATACTCCCCCATAATGTTTTATCAACAAACTGCTGTAATTTTTCTATTTCTTCCTTTTTCGGTTCAATTAATTGCTTCATTACTGCACCAAGCCATCCTCCTGCTCCACCTTCGTCACTTAAACCTGAAATCCAGACACGACTGTCCTGTGTTACTTGTTTTTTAGTTTCATAATCATAAGAGATTACCGAAGGATTTCTATGAAATGGATCGTTTTTTTCGTCAAACCATTGTGCTGTTGTCAGGAAATTTCCAAAATCAGCTACAACATTCGTTTCTGATTTTATTACTTTATAATTAATTGTTTGCTGTAATCCGTCTTCATATACAACGGTTAATCTTGCTCTTCCCCATTTTTTTCCGTGAACAGCATATTGAAAATAACCATTTTTATTTTTTGATTTTTCCTCTATTGTCAAAGCACCTTCCGGTTCAACATTAAAAGATTTTACTGCTTTAGTATATTTTAGAAAAAGTTGACCGTCAACATCCTGAGGCAAAACATAACCCGGAACTCCAACTGCAACCGGACGATCGTTTTGAACTAAACTATTTTGAATATTTTCGATTTGATCTACCAATACAAACTTCAGTGAAAAACTTTTAGTTTCTCCCGCCTTAAGCACTAATGAAGTTGGTGTATTCCATTGATCAGCTGATTTCCATTCATTATCGGCGTAAGCTTTACTAAATGGCATCCATTCATGAAATCCTTCAAAAACAATACTTCTTGGCGTTTCATCATCCAATAAAGGACGATACGCTTCAAAAGGCATATTTGCTTCCGGAAGCACCAACAATGCCGGACCATGACCGCTTAATCTTTTTACTTCAAGATAACCTGCGTCTTTACCAATATATGGATCGAAAAATACATTGTGAACGTGTGTTTCGTCTAATGTTTTTCCTTCCAAAATGTTATTAAAAACCATCGGAACACCTAAAGCTCCAATTTCCTGAGTAGCATTTGATTTGTTTGTTATTTCAAAACGCAAAATTAAATTCCCGTCTTTTTCTTCGTAAAAACGTTTTATCGTTACCGGAATATCTGTTGGTAAACTGTTCGAAAGATCGGCTGCAGCCAAAATATTTCCCGAAACATTTAGCGGAGTTACAGAAGCTCTTTTGGCCGCTGTAGAATAACTTTTCCAAGTTCCATCAGCAGCTTTTACCCGAAGATTAATATCTCCCAATTGATAAAGTCCGTCTTTATCACGAATCGAAAGTCTTTCTCCCGGTGTAAAATCAAAAGTTTTATCTGAAAGTGGCGATAATGCCGCTACCGTTTGAGAAGATTTTAATATTTTTAATTCAAATGATTTTGTATTCAAAACTGTAAATCCTTTGTCGACTTCAAGCGTTGATTTTTTAGCTTTAATTCGATCCCAATATTCTTGTGCCTGCACATTAGTCGAAGCTATTGTGCAACAAAATACTAAAGCCAAAAGTTGTATTTTCTTCATAATTCTTATTATTTTAAGAGCTAAATCAATTCAATTTAGTCTCTTAGTTATACTTTTTTAAATGATAAAATCTAAACTATTTTCATTATTTGAAATCCGTCGAAAATTTCCAATTCGTTTTATAATCTTCAGAAACCGGTAAATCTTCTAATAAAACCCGAAGCATTTCAACCGGCATTATATTCTCTTTTAAAACGCGATCGTGAAACTGCTTTTCTGTCCATCCTTTTGCTAACAATTCATTTCTCAAAGCATAAAATTGCAAACCTCCGGTCATGTAAGCAACTTGATATAATGGTGCGTCTCCGCTGGCAAAAGAACGTCTGACTTCAGCTTCAGCATTGGCTTTTTCGTGTCCAACTTCATTTACCAATAAGTCAATACATTGTTGTGGCGTCAATTCTCCTAAATGATATTTTAAAGAAAAAATGATTCGGGCACAACGGTGAATTCTCCAAAATAACATTCCTAATTTTTGTTCCGGAGTTTGCGGAAATTGTTTGTTCCAAAGTATGATTTCCCAATATAAAGCCCAACCTTCCATCCAAAACGGAGTATCAAAAGGCTGACGATAAGACTTATAACGGCTGTTCATGAAGAACTGCAAATTATGTCCCGGAAGTAATTCGTGTTGTACGGTTGCAAAAGAAAAATTAGGATTGTTACCGCGCATGCTCATCAATTTGTCTTTCTGATCCATATCCTGAGTTGGATACGAAATACTGATTTCCCAACCTCCGGTAAAAAACGGATTTACTTTTTGACGTTCCGGCGTCATCATAATCATTTGCCAGGTTTCTTTTGTCAAATCCGGCAACGTAATTAAATCTTTGTCTTCAATAAATTTGATCGATTGATTGTAAAGACTCGTAATCGCTTGCGGTTGTTCGCCTGCGGGAACATAAGTATCTTTAACGTGTTCTAAAGCTTTTTTCCAATCGTTTCCATAACCTAATTCCGTTGAAGCTTTGATCATTTCTTTTTTGCACCATTCAAATTGACTTTGTGCGGCTGCAATAAGTTCTTCGGGAGAATATGGAATATATTCGTAAGACAAACTTTTGATTACTGCTTCTCTTCCAATTGGTTTTCCAATAATACCGCTTCCATCGTCTTTTATGCTCGTTTGAGAATAATTTGTTTTTAAAAAATCTTCATAAGCTTTCAATTTCTCTGATAACTTTTTATAAGGTTTTTCCATCCACCATGTAAAATCGGGATCGTAACTATAATAAAATTCATAAGCTTCTTTAACTGATTGGTTAAAATAAGCTACAGATTTTGCTGCTTTATCGGCGGCAAACCAATCTTTAAAAGGTTTGGTTTTTAAAGATTCTGTCTTTTTATCAATATTATTTGCTGCAACATCAAAAGCTTTCGCTAATTGATTAGAAACCGGATGTTTTCCTCTTCTTCTTTCTTTGATAAAAACGTTTATATCATCGGAGAAATCCAAAACCGAAGCGACTTCTTTATATCCTTTGTATTCTATTTGCAAAAAATAATTCTCTTTACTAATCAGATTTTTCAATAATAAATAATCAACTTTTCCGTCTTTGGATAAACTTTTAAAATCAATATTTTTTACTGTTTTTTCCCAATCAGCATAAAACTTAGAAAAACGCACATAATATTCATCCGATTCTCTATTGGGATAAAAATTTTGCAAAGCGGTTTTGTCTGCCTGAAAAGTATTTACAACATCTATAAGTTCACTGGAAAATGAAGATGTTACCGTAAATAAAAATAAAATAAGGCTTAGAATTGATTTTTTCATGTTTTTGGTTTGATGATTCTAAAGGTTTTTTTGAACTTAACTTTACATATAAAAACTTAGCGTCTCTGTGTCTTTGCGCGCAAAATTCTTTTGCTAAGAAAACTTTATATATTAATCTCGCAAAGACGCAAAGTCGCAAAGTTTTTAAATCTGCTTGCCTAACTTTTTAAATATTATTTTAATGTAACATCCAGATAAACAGAATGGCGTCCGTAGGTTTCGTAAAACGGTTTGTATGAAACTCCGTCTATTGTAAACTCTAACTTTTTAGGATTTCCTTGTATTGCTTTGCTGATATCATTTGCATCAAAAGTTACTTTGCGCCAATCTTTTCTTGGTTCCGTTTCTTGTGCCGCCAATAAAATTGGTCCGTAAAATAAACTCGCAATATTTTGCTGATCCATAACCGGTTCCAAGTGAAATTGAAATGGCATACGCAATTCCACTATATCGCCATCTTTCCATTTTTTATTCAATGAAAGATAACTTCCCGGTGTTGCTTTTACTTTTTCTTCTTTACCATTTATTTTTACAAAGAATCCTTTGGTTGCCCAATGTGGCACGCGGACTTTTAGATCAAATTTGCCATTTCCTTTAATCTTTAATTTGGTAAAATCTTCATTAGGAAAATCTGTTGTTTGTTCTACAGTTATATTTTTTTCTGTCCAATTTAAAGTCGAAGGCACATAAAGATTTACGTAAAGCGCATTATTATCGGCACTTTTAAAATAAATTGAATTTTGAAATTTGGTATTGCTTTCAATTGCTGTACCGTTACAACATGTAAAACCAGTCATATGAGCATTTCCAAATTGTTTTACAGAACCTGGTCTTAACGGAACATGATATGTATTTGCAGGACTATTTTCGGCTACAGATGAAAGAATGTGATTGTATAAACCACGCTCATAATAATCCATTAATTCGCCACGTTGCTCATATAGAAATAAATCTCCGGTTAGTTTAAGCATATTATAGGTTGCGCAAGTTTCATTTTGTCCACCTGAAGAAAAACCATTTTCATAAATCGTTGCAGGCTGACTGATAAAACATTCAGCGTTTGCAGGATTTCTAGCTCCGGCAACTCCGCCAATTGTGTACATATAATCGTTTACGGTTTTGTACCAAAAATTATCAGCTACACGATAATAATCCGGTGTGTTTGAATCGCGGTACATTTCAAGCGCTCCCATAATTTGCGGAATATGCTGATTGGCGTGTAATCCTCTAAAAGTGTCTACATTTTTGGCTAATCCGTGAGCGTGATTTGCGTCGCCATAAAACACTTTTATATTATCGAATAACTGAGCTACTTCAAGATAGTGCGGATCTTTTGTGATTCTGTACAATCTTGCCATTGCCTCGTTCATTCCGCCAAATTCTCCCGCAATATATCGGTTCCACATGCTTATAAGTGTTTCCGTTGGAAGCTTTTTCATACGAGCATAAACCCAATTTCCCATTCCTTTTGCCGTTTCTAATGCTTTTTCGTTTCCACTGACTTCGTAAACGTCCATTAATCCCGCAAGAATTTTATGTAAAGTATAATAAGGTGCCCAAATCTGCGTTTTTTGTCCTCCATACATTGCACCATTTTCCAGCATTATAAATTGATCCGGCGGATAAGCGCTGATAAATCCTGTTCCCCAATTTTCATAATCAGTACGGATTCCTTCCGGACTTAAATCAGAATCGTAAGCTGTTTTGCCCGGACCAAAGGGAACAGCAGTTGGATCTGACACAAATTTTCCTCCTGCTGTTTTTGGTTTGCCCGAAAGCTGAGATAACTGGTACAGTGTATTTACCATATACTCCATTTTATTGGCAAAATTTGCCTGAAGTGTTTTGTCATAACCTGTGCTTGCATATGCCTGAGCAATTGCAGTTAAATAATGTCCTGTGGCGTGACCGCGTAATTTTGTTTCCTGCGTATCCCAAACGCCAAGTGGTTCGGCTTCTTTTGGTTGTTGTTGCCCAAAAGCATTACGAAACATATATAAGAACGAATCCGGATCTGTTGTGGCTAATGTGGATAAAAATTTATCGCGATTTTCTACAAATTTAGTCTCGTGTCCGTCAGCATCAGAATTCAATACAACTTGCTCTAATTTAAAAGCTTCCAGTTTGCGTTCTGGCGTTGCAGCTTCTTTTGCATCTTTTACTGTTACAATTGCTTTTGGTTTTAAATCTGTTCCAGAAACTGTTCCAGTTACAGTATATTGTCCACTTTTAAGTACTTGATTATTATCTTTCGGCGAAGGCCAAATCACACGAACTTCCGGGCCTTGAATTCCATTTTTGTAAACTCCTTTGATATAACTTGGCAATCTTGGAAGCGATCCTACAGCGGTTTCTACTTTTACATCAGAAACACTTGTCAGGAATTGATTGTAAAGTTGTGGCGTTCCAACAGGAAACTTTGGTAAATCTGTGGCTTGTTCTTCTCCAGATTCTTCTTCCTGACCTTCTTTCAATGCATTATTATAAATTCTCGTAATTTGTTTATCCGTTAAAGGAACTCTGTAAATTCTGAAATCATGAAGTTTTGCATTCAGATAAATATTTTCATCACCAAGCGATTTCCCAATATAAAGTTTATTTTTTTCTGCCGAATTATAATCGAATAATTTAGCCAAATCCAATTCTATATTTTTGGTTTCACTTACCAATAAACCATTCACAAAAGTGCTGATTGTCTTGGAAGGAATATTGATTACAACTGCAACATGATTCCATTTTCCGGTTTCTAAAGCTGTACCTTTTGTCTTGTACTTTGCTCCTGTTTCGGTGCTAACTTCAGTCTGAATTCCGTCTTCAGTTTGTGTTCCTGTTGGTGCAAAAAACCAATGTGAATTTGTGTTTTTTCCGAAATCAAAAAAGCGTTGATTTTTTTGTGCCGATCTTAAGAAAATCCATCCCGAAATACTCAAAGATTCTTCGCCAATTAATCCGTCACCAGGAATTGAAACGAAAGCTTTACTGTCTGCAGGCAAAGAAAGTACAGTGCCAAATAGTTCGTCATTTACAAACTTGGCTTTTGTATCCTGAATTTTTCCATGCAAATTATTTCGCGACCAATCTTTTGGATCGCCATCAAAAACATAACGTGCAATTAATCCCGTTTCTCCAATTCCGTCTAAAATCTGGTCGCCGTTTTGTGCGCGTAAAGTTGTGGTACACGAAGCCCAAAAACTTAATATTACACAAATAAATAACTGATATTTTTTCATCACTACTTCTTTTTCTTATGATTTACAAAACTCCTTTTTCTCTATTTCTGAGGAATTTTCTACTTATAAATTTCTTCCCACGTTGGCGGAATAACGCCTAATAAATGCTGTACAAAATAATCTCTTCGTTTGCGTTCTCCAAAATCTCCTCCCGCCGAATGTCCCATTCCGGGAACGGTTACTAACTCGAAGTTTTTATTGGCTTTTATCAAGGCATTTGCAAATTGCATCGTTGAAGCCGGATCAACATTATCGTCTAATTCTCCCACAATCAACATTAAATTTCCACCCAATTGTGCTGCATTTGCTGTGTTAGAACACGCTTCATATTCTGGCCCAACCGGATATCCCATCCATTGTTCATTCCACCACATTTTATCCATTCTATTGTCGTGACAACCACAAGATGCTACGGCAACATCATAAAAATCAGAGTTAAAAACCAAAGCTGCTCCGGCGTTTTGTCCTCCTGCCGATGTTCCGTGAATTCCAACTTTGTCAATATTCATATAAGGATATTTGGCTGCAGCCGCTTTCATCCAAAGTTTTCTATCTGGAAAACCACCATCTTTTAAGTTTTTCCAACATACATCATGAAATGCTTTTGAACGATTTGAAGTTCCCATTCCATCAATCTGAACCACGATAAATCCTAATTCTGCCAGCGAAGACATTGCCCAATAATAAGGCTGAAAATTCTTTGGAACAAATGAATCCTGAGGCCCGGCATAAATATATTCGATAATTGGATATTTGCGATTTGGATCAAAAGTTGTTGGGCGAACAATAACTCCCCAAATATCAGTTTTGCCATCTCTGGCTTTTGCTGTAAAAACTTCCGGTGCAATCCATCCTGTTTTTTGTAATGCCGAAATATCTGCTTTTTGTAACTCAACAATTGTCTTTTGAGAATCAATATTTTTCAAAACCGTAATTGGCGCTGCATCAACTCTTGAATATTGATCGACATAATATTTACAATCCGGTGAAAAAGTTACTTTATGATTTCCGTTTTCTGTCGTTAATCTGGTAAAGTTTTTTCCGTTAAAATCAATTCGGCAAAACTGCAATAAATACGGATCCTGATTGCTGTCTAATCCGCTGGCGGTAAAATAGATTTGCTTTTTTTCTTCATCTACTTTTAATACTTCTCTTATTGGCCAATTTCCTTTAGTAATCTGATTTTTTACTTTCCCCGAAAGGGCATCGTATAAATACAAATGATTCCAGCCGTCACGTTCAGAAGCCCAAATAATTTCATTGCTTTTTTTAAGGTCATAACGGTATCTTTTTCCGCTATAATCTACAAATGTTGGACTG
The DNA here is from genome assembly GCF_951805225.1 of uncultured Flavobacterium sp. Taxonomy (NCBI): domain Bacteria; kingdom Pseudomonadati; phylum Bacteroidota; class Flavobacteriia; order Flavobacteriales; family Flavobacteriaceae; genus Flavobacterium; species uncultured Flavobacterium sp. The sequence continues at coordinate 1,618,267 of NZ_OX638201.1, forward strand.
GTTTCTTCTATAATTACTTTTACTTTTCCAGTTGTTGCATTTACTTCCAAAACACGATAAACCTGATGTCCTCTTTGATTGTATTCGAAAGTAAAAGCGCTGCTGTCGTCTTTCCATTCGATTCCGCTCAACTCATATTGCTCCTGAAATAAATCGGTTGCAACCGAAATTTGCTTTTTTGAATCCACAACAAACAATTGCGGACTTTTAAATGGCAATTGATCTCCAGGTTTTAAATAATCTCTGGTTTGCAATTTTGGCTGAAACTGATCTGACGGACTTGATTCTATAAAATAAATTTTATGATCTTCTCCAGGTCGCACTTTATAAGCCATTATTTCCTTGCTATTTGGCGACCATTGCAAATACGAAGAATAATAAAAGCCTTTTGAACCGTCGTAACTTAACTGAGTTTCTACTTTTGTTTTCTTATTCTTTATATATAAATTATAGTTTTTTATAAAAGCAACATTCAAAGAATCCGGAGAACCAACAGGTTTATTTCCTAATTCATCAAAATTACCGCCCCAATAATCATCTGTTTTTAATGGCTTTTTATAAGGTCCAATTTTAGCAATTTCATACGTCTTTAAATTACAAGAAACCTTAATTGTATCTGTTGTAAAAACTAAGGTTGAAAGGGTTTTATCAAATTCTAAATTTTCAATTGGTAAATCAGTTGATTTTACTTCTTTTCCTAAAATTTTCGATAAAGATTGTCCCAGTTTATTATGATCAAAAGCTTGTGTTTGTTTCTGTTCTTTGGTATCAACCAAAAGAAATTCTTTTCCTTTTAGCAGATTATTACTGTACCACACATAATCATTTCCAATCCAATGAAATTCTTTTGGAGTATTGATAACTTTATTTTTAAATAAAGAATCTACGGCATTTGCCTTCTTATATTCCTTCAAAGTTCCTTGAGAGTGAGTTATCAAACACCATGAAAGTGTTAAAAACACACTTATTTTTTTGCTAGTTGTTCCCATAATTTAAATATTAATAAAAATAGACATAATTAATCGACAACTATAGGCTAATATTAACTAAATGTAGTATTATATTATCCATCAAAAACGATGAATTGTAAAAAAACAGTTATTAAATACTAACCTAAAGCCTTAATCGATTGTTTTAACACATTGAGGCAGAATGTTCTGAAAGTTCTTATTGAAATCATTTTAATAGAAAAATAGCTTTTAATCACAATGATTTCAATCTTATAAAATCACAAAACAATTAATGTGAATCTTTTTCTTTTATTAAATAGTAAACAGGAATTCCAAGTAACATAATTAAGACTCCCCAACCGCAAGTTGAAAATTTCGTAAACAATAACGAAACACAAACAGCCGAAGCAATTATGATATAAAAAATCGGTAAAAAAGGATACCCAATTGCTTTGTACGGACGAACAGCGTCTGGCATTTTTTTACGTAAACGTATAATTCCGTAGATCGTCAGGATATAAAAAATCAAAACAATGATGATTACAAAGTCCAATAAATCGCCATATTTTCCGGTAAGACATAAAACAGAAGCCCAAATACATTGCGCCCAAAGTGCCCACGCAGGAACGCTTGCGCTATTTAAGTTCGCAGCTTTTTTAAAGAACAAACCGTCATTTGCCATGGTATAATAAACTCTGGCTCCCGCCATAATTAATCCGTTATTGCAGGCAAATGTCGAAATCATAATCATAAGCGCAATAATTAACGTTCCAATATCTCCAAAAATATAATCTGAAGCGACCACCGCTACTCTATCCGATTTTGCTGTTGCAATTTCGGTTAACGGAATAACTGCGACATACATTAAATTAGTCAATACATAAATGATTGTTACGATTAAAGTTCCCAGAAACATGCTTAATCCAACATTTCGTTTTGGATTTTTTATTTCTCCTGCAATAAAAGTAACTCCTGTCCAGGAATCGCTGGAAAATAAAGTCCCAACCATTGCAGCTGAAATCCCAGAAATCAAAGCCGTAGTATTTATAGGAAGCCAAGAACCTGTTTCTGCACTAAAAGAACGTGGCGTCCAGGCGTCTGTCCAGTTTGCATTCCAAATAGAAGCTTTTGCCGCTAAAGTAAATCCGAAGATGATTAATCCTGAAATAGAAAGTATTTTTATAATCGTTAAAATAGTTTGTAGAATCTTGCTGTTTTTAACTCCACGAGTATTTAAATACGTTAGAAAAATAATGGTTACAATAGAAACAATTTGAGCGACATTGAGTTTGAAATTTCCTATTTCATATAAGATATTTTCGTCGCTAACGGCAGGAATTAAATAAGCTGCAAATTTTGAAAATGCTACTCCAACCGCTGCAATAGTTCCGGTTTGAATTACAGCAAAAAAACTCCAGCCATACAAAAAGGCAATTAATTTATTATACGCTTCTTTTAGATACACATATTGTCCGCCTGCATTAGGAAACATCGCGCTTAATTCGCCATAACTTACCGCCGCGATCATGGTAATTATCCCCGAAAGCAGCCAAATTAAAATAAGCCATCCTGTTGAACCAACTTGTCTGGCAATATCAGCACTCACAATAAATATTCCGGATCCTATCATAGAACCTACTACAAGCATGGTTCCGTCTAGAAGTCCTAATTCTTTTTTAAATTCTTCATGATTCTGGTCTTTCATTTTTTGGTTTGTTTTTGTTTTTTGTTTGAAAATGCGATAATCATTTTTAATTCTAAATGTGGTAAGTATTTAGAATTTTGTAATGTGAGTTTTGCTTTTATTAATAGTGAGTTATAATAAAATGTAAAGCTCCAGAGGCTGAAAATTGAATTTGATAATTAGTTTTTCTCTCTCGCAGATTTGGCAGATTGAGCAGATAATTAATAAATATACTCAAAAATGGAATCCGCTCAATCCGCCAAATCTGCGAGAGAAATAAATCATGTTTCTTTTTTATTTCTAGACAAACTTTAATAACGAATTCACAATATTGTCATTTCGACGGAGGAGAAATCTTCGCAAGTAACTCCTCAATCAAAATCGTCAATCTTTGTCGAATCCCGCGTGTGATTTCTCCTTCGTCGAAATGACAAGATTAAGTTGATAAAATCCGTTTTAATCTGTGTTTTCGCAAAGCGAATCCTTGTCATCCGCGTTCAATATTCTCTCCAACCTTTGTCGAGCTTCTCGTGAAGATTTCTCGTTCCTCGAAATGACAAAATCTTTACGATTTTATGCCTATTAATAAAAAAAATCAGCTTCAATTTTAATTAAAAATGAAGCTGATTTTTTAGAGTTGAAACATTTGCGTATCTACAGAAGTTGCTTTACCTGAAATAATTTCTTCAACAATTTTTCCCGTTGCAGGAGCCAGACTTAATCCCATCATGGCATGTCCTGTAACTAAAGTTAAATTTTTAAGTTTTTTATCTCTCGCAATAATTGGCATTCCCGAAGGTGTACAAGGTCTGAAACCAAACCATGTATCTTGTTCTTTTGGCATTGCAATTTTTAAATCCGGATAAAAATCATTGATTGAGTTGACAATTCCCTGTAGTCGGTTTTGATTGATTTTGGTGTCATTGGTGTGCGTTATTTCCATTGTTCCTCCAAAACGAATATCATTATTCATAGGCGTTACAGCAACTTTTCCTTCGCATAAAATTGTCGGAATTGACGGTTTATGGCTTTGATCATTTAGCGTGAAGCTGTAACCTTTTCCAGGTAAAATCGAAATATTTACATTCAGTTTTTTAGCAATATGCGGACTCCAGGATCCTGTTGCCAAAACTACTTCATCTGCTGCAAAATTGCCTTTGTCTGTTATGATTTCTGCAATTTGATTATTCTTTAAAACAAAATCATTTACGGTGGTTTGCGAATGAATTTTTACATTTAATTTTTTCAATTCTTCTTTAAGAAATTGCATGAATTTTTGAGGATATACATGTGCATCGCTTTTGTAATGTACTCCGCCAATTACGTTTGTAGCAGTTCCGGTTTCTAATCTTGAAACTTCTTCTTTCGAAAGAAAATCAACTTCCAATCCTAATCTTTCTGCCAGAATTCCTTCGTGGTGAATTTCTTCGCCTGTTTTTTCGGTTTTATAAAGCATTAAAAGTCCTTTTTCTTCATAAAAAAAGGAGTTGTTTTGTTTTGCAAAATCCTGATACAAGTCTTTACTCAAAAGCGATAAATTGCAAAGTGCCGGCATTGCTTTTTCTACATGCTTTAAATTGGCATGTTTGTAGAATTGTAATCCCCATTTCATTAAATCCAAGTTTAATCTGGGTTTTACATAAAACGGACTTTGGCTATCAAACATCCATTTTATTCCTTGCGCAATCATGCCGGGTTGTGCCAGCGGAATTATATGCGATGGAACTATCATTCCGGCGTTTCCGTAAGAACAACCGTCGCTCATATCTGATTTATCGAAAACAACTACTTCATAACCTTCTTTGGCTAAATAATAAGCTGAACATAAGCCAATTATTCCTCCGCCAATTATACTTACTTTTTTCATTAATATTATAAATTTAAAAAATCATTGGTAAGAAGTTTTTCTGTAAACCAATGATTTTTTTATATTATCATTTTTTTTTTTAAATCACTTGAAAACCAAAAGCATACGGATCATCATCTTCATCAATAATGATATTGTTGTAACCGTAAACTTTTGCCCAACCCTGAATACTTGGTACAATGGCTTTGATATCTCCTATAGATGTTTCTTCTTCGACTCTGCCAATAAACTTACTTCCAATAAAACTTTCGTGTATATAATCTTCTCCTTTTTTTAGTTTCCCTTTAGCGTGAAGCTGTGCAATTCTAGCCGAAGTTCCAGTTCCGCATGGCGAACGATCGATTGCTTTGTCGCCATAAAAAACGGCGTTTCTTCCCGAAGAAGTTGGATCGATTGGATCTCCTGTCCACAACATATGACTCACATCGCGAATTGTATCATTTTCAGGATGAATAAACATATTTGGATATTTCTCGTTGATACGTTTGCGCACTTCCTGACTGTACTGAACAATTTTTCCGGCTGTAAAATCCTGTATTCCTGAGAAATTCTTTTGCGGATCTACAATCGCGTAATAATTTCCTCCGTATGCCACATCAAAAACAATCTCGCCTAATTCCGGACAATCAATAGTTAAACCTTCGGCAGCCAAATATGATTTTACATTCGTCAATCTTACCCAATCCACTTTTTTACCGGTTTGCTGATATTCGATCTGAACAAGTCCTGCCGGCGCTTCCATTTTGATTTTTCCGGGAACTTTTGGTATAACCAATCCTTCTTCGATCGCAATTGTTATGGTTCCGATAGTTCCGTGGCCACACATTGGCAAACAACCCGAAGTTTCGATAAATAGAATTCCAAAATCATTTTCAGGATTGCTTGGCGGATACAAAATACTGCCACTCATCATGTCATGACCGCGGGGTTCAAACATAAGTCCTTTACGAATCCAGTCGAATTCTTTTAAAAAATGTTGTCGTTTTTCGCTCATGTTGTTTCCAACCAAATTGGGACCACCACCAGCGACAACTCTTACCGGATTTCCGCACGTATGTGCATCAACACAAAAAAAGGTTTTTCTTGGCATAAATTATATAGCGTTCTTTGTTAGTATATCGTTTACAGTTCTGGTAATATTTAAAGGATTTTTATCCTGTAAAGCGCTTGGTAATAATTGATCCGGCCAATCCTGAAAAGTTACCGGACGAACCCATCTTTTAACCGCTGTTAATCCTACAGATGTAAATTTACTGTCTGAACTTGCAGGAAATGGCCCGCCGTGAGTCATTCCGGAACAAACCTCTACTCCTGTTGGAACATTATTAAAAATCAATCTTCCAACTTTGTTTTTAAGGTTTTCGATTGTCTCTTTAAATTTATCCCATTCTTGCAAATCAGCATTTAAAACTGTTCCTGTCAATTGTCCTTCCAATTCCAGAATAATCGTGTTGAGTTGCTCTACATCATCACATTTGACAACTACAGAAAAAGGTCCAAAAACTTCCTTATGAAATGTTTTGTTTTTTAAGAAGGTTTCACCATCCACTGCAATTATATTTTGCAATGCATAATTTGGTTTTACAACTTTCTCTAAACTAGTTTCCTGTGTATATCCTTCTTGTCCAAGCACTTCTGATTTTAGACTTTCGTATTGCTTTTTTATATTAGGATGAAGCATACAAGTGGCGTCTAATTTATCTGTCTCTAAAGCTAAAATAGTAATAAAATTATCTAAGTCGGCGCTTTTTATTCCTAAAATAAGCCCCGGATTTGTACAAAATTGTCCTGTTCCTGCTACAATTGAAGCAGCATAATTTTTAGCCCATTTTTCACTTTCTAATTTTAATGCAGAAGGTAAAATAAGTACAGGATTTATACTTCCCATTTCGGCATAAACCGGAATTGGAATAGATCTGTTGGCTGCAATTTTACAAAGTGCTGTTCCGCCTTTTATGCTTCCGGTAAAACCGACGGCTTTTACAGACGAATGTTCTACTAAAGCTACTCCAACTTCAACACCACTGCTGTTTAGGTTTGAGAAAACACCATTTGGCATTCCGGTTCTTTTGGCTGCTTTTATAACAGCCGAAGCTACCAATTCGCCTGTTCCCGCATGAAGCGGATGCGATTTTACTATTACAGGACAACCTGATGCCAATGCGCTCGCTGTGTCGCCACCGGCAGTAGAAAATGCAAGCGGAAAATTACTTGCTCCAAAAACAACTACGGGCCCAATTGGAATCTGTAATCTCCGGATATCCGGTTTTCCTTCTGATTTATTGATAATTGCTTCAACCCATGAACCTTCTCGAAGCATTGTTGCAAATACTCTTAATTGTCCGGTTGTTCTGCCTCTTTCTCCATTTGCTCTTCCTGCCGGAAGTCCTGATTCCTGGATATAAGTCGCTAATAAATCTTCGCCCAAAGCTTCGATTTCTTCGGCAATTGCGTCTAGGAAATCTGCTTTTTTTACGTCTGCAATTGTTCCGTAAATTTTAAAAGCTTCTTCGGCTAATGCTACGGCTTGCGAAATTTCTTCGGCTGTAGCTTCATAAAAAACAGTTTCATTCTCCGAGTTTAATTCGGGATTTATTGTTTTGTAAGTCGTTTTACCTTTCGCGGAAAGCACATCTCCAATATAATTTTTTCCTGTAGTCATCGCTTTCTTTTAATCTTTAATTAAATAGTTTTATAGGCTGGCAATACGGGTCTGCTTTTCATTGCAACATCAATAATCGACAAAACGCGTTCTCTTTCTTTTCCTTGCAACGGAAGTCTTGGTGCTCTTACATTTTCTGTTCCAAGTCCTGTTGCTACTTCGGCAAGTTTTATGTTTTGAACTAATTGCGGAGAAATATCTAATTCTAATAATGGCATAAACCATCTGTAAATTGCTAGTGCTTCCTCTACTTTTCCAGCTTTTACCAATTCATAAATTGCTACGGTTTCGGCAGGATATGCTACTACAAGACCTGCAACCCAACCATCGGCTCCAGCCACTAAACTTTCAAGTGCCAAAGTATCTACGCCACAAAGAACTTTTAATCTATCGCCAAAACGGTTTCTGATTCTTGTTACATTGCTTATGTCTCTGGTTGATTCTTTTACGGCCTGAATGTTTTCAAGTTTCAAAAGCTCTTCAAACATATCAAGTGTTACCTCGATTTTATAATCTACAGGATTATTGTAAATCATAATTGGCAAAGAAGTACTTTGAGCAATTTCCTTAAAATAAACAACAGTTTCATGATCTGTAGCTTTGTATCGCATTGGCGGCAAAAGCATTAAACCATTTACACCTAACTCTTCAGCGCGTTTTGCCAGAGTAATTGCTTCGCTTGTAGTTTGCTCAGCAATATTTACAATAACCGGAATTTTTCCTTCGACTATTCTTAAAGTGTTGTTTATTAAAATCTCTTTTTCTTCTTTTGTCAATGTACTTGCTTCTCCAAGAGTTCCTCCCAAAATAATTCCATTAACTCCAGCTTCAATTTGTGCTTTAATATTCTTCTCGAACATTACAAGATCCAGTTGACCTTCTGCTGTAAACTTTGTTGTTACAGCTGGCATTACGCCATCCCATTTAATTTTCATATTCTTAATTTTTATCAAAAATAAAGCTTAAAAAAAAGTAGTTCTGTGTCATTATTAGCCTTTATCAGTACTATATTACCAAATCTTTTGTATAATCTGTTTTTTTTGTTAATATTTACATATCTAAAAAACATTACGTTGAAAATCCTACCTTTTAAAATACCTAAAACAGAAAGAGAAGCTCTAATTTATCAGGAAGACATCGAAAGTGTTTTCTATGATCAATTGCACCAACATGAAGAAATTCAGATAAGTTATATTGCAAAAGGTTCGGGAACTTTAATCGTTGGAGATTCTATAAATGATTATAAAGAGAACGATATCTTGGTAATTGGCGAGAATGTTCCTCATGTTTTTAGAAGTAATGTCGAGGCTAGTCCGGAATCTGTAATGCTGACTTTGTTTTTTACTAAAACTTCTTTTGGTAAAGATTTTTTTAGTCTGAATGATATGAGTTCTGTAGATGATTTTTTTAAAGAGTCTGAGTATGGTATGAAGATACTTTCGAATCATAAGAAGATTACGCATCACTTTAATAAACTCAAAAAACAGAATAAAATACAGCGAATTGCTTCTTTCCTGAAAATTATAAATATTATTATTTCTTCGGAAAAAACGCCTCTTTCTTCTTTTGTTTACAAAAAGAAATATACTGATGATGAAGGTCGCCGAATGAGTGCGGTTTTTGAATATGCCATCGAATTGTACCATCAGAATATTACTCTTGATGAGGTTGCAGAAAAAGCTAATATGAGTAAAAATGCTTTTTGTCGATATTTTAAAAAACGCACTAATAAAACTTTTTTTCAGTTTTTGATTGAAATCAGAATTGAAAATGCCTGCAAATTACTTCATAATAAAAAAGATCTTTCAATTGCTTCTGTATCTGAGCTTTGCGGTTTTCAGGATATTGCTAATTTCAATAGAAAATTTAAGGAATTGAAAGGGATTTCGCCTTCGCATTATCGTGCGCAGTTTTAAGTTTTTTTTGTGGGGATTTTTTTTAATCGCGCAAAGACGCAAAGTCGCAAAGTTTTTTTTGAATAGGCTCCAGCTTTAGCTGGAAGCTATTCAAAATTGGTAACCGCATTTTTGTCATTTCGAGGAACGAGAAATCTTCACAAGAAACTCGACAATCAAAATCGCCAATCTTTGTCGAATCCCGAGTGTGATTTTTCCTTCGTCGAAATGACAAACTAGTCCAAAATAATCACAATTTAAAAATAGATTTTCTGATTTCTAATTGTAGTGCTGAAGCTTCTGGGGATTCTTTTATTTCAAAATTTCTTTCGATTGGATTATCCTTTTTTTCATTAGAATTTATCGGACTTAAATCGATTTGAAGTCCTGCGTATTTTAAATATTTCTGATAATCAATTTCGTTTACGGTATCAACATAGGATTTTATTTCTGTTAAAGGCTTTCCTGCAATTTGTTCAGAAGCTTTCCAGAATTCGGCTTCGGTGAATCCTCTTTTGTTTTTTTCGTAATATTCATTGTATAAAAAACGCATTACATCGTCTAATGATTTTTGGTTTTGAGTATTGTTTCTGATTTCTAAATCTAATAAGAATCCAATAATTGGTCCTTTGTTATAATAAGAAATTGTAGTTTGTTTGACGTTGCTTTCGTTATTAAAAAAGTTTAGCCAAATATCAAAACTCGATCTTGACAACGACATGTGTTTACTGCCTTCGATATTTTCGTAACGTTTTATCGATTCTGTAATATATTTTAGGGCTTCTTTTCCGTCGAGTAAACCTGCTTTCATCATAATGATGTATTCGTAATAAACGGTAAAACCTTCTGAAACCCATAACATGGTCGTATAATTTTCTTTACTATAATCGAAAGGTCCTAATTCTATTGGGCGAATGGCTTTTACATTATAAAGATGAAAATATTCGTGTGTTACAAAATTCAAAAAATCTGTGTATTCATCAGGAGATTTAAAATCGAAAGTTCCGTTGGTGAAAATCGCTTGTGAATTTGAGTGTTCAAGCCCTCCGCCTCCGGATTCCATCATAATATAACTGTAATAATCGTACGGAACTTTTTTCATTATTGCCGTTGTTGCGGTCATTATTTTTTTGAGATCTGTGGTGAACTTTTCTTCGTTTAATCCTTCGGGAGTTGCAATTCCTAAGGAATATGATTTTCCTTCATGTTCGAAATTTATTATTTTTTGATTTCCCAAATAAATCGGACTGTCATAAAATGCATCAACATTTTTGGCTGAGAAAATATATTCATTTTCATGAATTGGTTTTAATCCGGTTGAGACTTTTTTCCAGTTTTTATGCGGATTAATGGTCAGTGTAACAGGATTATTTAACGCGTTTTCTACATGCATAAAAATGGTATTCGGCATTAAAAAAGCTTTATCGGCATCGACGTAAGATTCTGCTACAGATTTTTTGTTGGCGAAAACTTTATATTTTACTTTGATTTTAGAAGTTTTTCCGTTTTCTACAATCCAGCAATTTTTAGATTTTTTATGCCATTTTATTTTATTCCCATTTATATCTTCTACGTCAAAATCTACAATATATCTTGGTGTATCGAGGATTAAATAATAACCTGGTGTCCAAACCGGAAGTACTAAATTTGTTTTGTTCGATGATAAATTTTCAAAATCCAGAGCAACTTCAAGATAATGAGATTCAGGATTTTGTGAAGCGATCGAGAAATTCATTTTCAAATCTTTATTCTTCGTTTGGCTTATTACTTTCGAGGAAAAAAAAGATTGAAAAACGATCAGAAAAAAACAGGCTTTTATAATTTTTGATTTGTATTTCATAATTGTTTGATTTAAAAATGAAAAGCCATTCCTAAACAAGGAACAGCTTTTCACACACTTATAATTACAAGCAACCAACTTGTAAAATCTTTATATTATTTTCTAGTATCCAGGATTTTGTTTCAAGTTGCTATTCTTTACCATTTCTGACTGTGGAATTGGAAAAATAGCTCTAAAATCTCCACTTGGATCTGCTTTTTTAGAGAACCATGATTTTTTTGAATATACTCCAAATCGGATTAAATCTTGTCTTCTGTGTGCTTCTCCAACAAATTCCCAAGCTAATTCGTCAAGGAAACCACCGTATTGAATATCTGCTCCTCCTTCGTAATCTGTAATTACTCCAGCCTGATAAGTTCCGTATTTATAAACACTTCCTCCCATAAGTTTTGCGCCTGTTACTGTTGCTTTTGCAGGATTGGTATTTTTAAAATCTCTTTGTCGTAATTCTGTAACAATTGCTGCAGCTCCGCCAGCGTCTCCTTTTCTTAATAGACATTCTGCTTTGATCATCATAGCATCTGCTAATCTGTAAAAAGGAACATCATTACTTGCTTGTCCTACAAGACCGGGACCAATTTCATATTTAACCATTCTATAACCTTCATTTGGCTCACAACCATCAACGCTAGTCATATAATTGATATATTCAAATTGTGTTACTTTATCGTCCAACATTATTGGTTCTCCTTTACTTGTAAACTGCTTTCCTCCTAACCAACAATCTTTTAACCTTTGATCATCCGGATCATAAGTATCTATAAATTGAGGGATTCCGCCGGTTCCATTCCAAGGTCCTCCAGCTAAATCAAAAGTTGCCTGACTTGCAGCTGCCAATGTTCTGTACGGCCAGCTTGTTCCCGGAGCTTTTATCTGATCATAAGGAATCGATAATATTTGCTCTGTAGAAAATTCATTTTTTATGATGAAATTGTCTCTGTAATTTGAGTTCAGTTTAAACCCTCCGTTATTGATTACATCATTAACCTGAGCCAAAGCTTCGTCCCATTTTGGTGTTCCTAAATAAACTCCGGCATTCAGATACAATTTTGCCAAAGTCATTTTTACAGCCCACTGATTAATTTTACCATAAGTCGAAGAATTATTCTTGTCGCTTAAGTAAGGTAAAGCTGTTTTTAATTCTTTTTCTACAAAATCATAAACTTCTTTTCCGGTATTTTGAACTGGCAAATATCCAGGAGGATTGATATATGAAGTTACAATAGGAACATTTCTAAAATTATCTAATAGCAAATAATAATAAATTGCTCTTAATGCTTTTAATTCCTGAATAACATTTTCTTTGTTTTCAACTCCTTCTAATTGCTCAACTTGGTATATGGCGCGATTGACTTTATTTACTCCTGTATACATATAATACCAGTTACCTTCTGCCATAGGGAGCGCTGTACCCCAACTATGTTTATGCATTGTGATGTAATAATCTCCCCAACCAATACCGTTTCTTTGCGGCGTTACCATTAAATCTGACGAATCTTCATACAGGTTAAAAATAGCATCCCAATCTGAATAAATTTGTCTAAAAGAGTTGTAAGCCGGAGCAATAATACTCGCTAAATCATCTGCAGTTAATTTAGTATTCTCGGCACTTACCTGATCATAAACGGTCTCATCAAGATTTGTACATCCTGTTCCTAAAAGGAATAAGCCCGAAATAAGAATTTTATATACTATATTTTTATTTTTCATTTTGATTTAATTTAAAAAGTTACATTTAAACCTAGTGTAATACCTCTTGTGCTTGGATATTTATCTCTTCCATCCATTCCTTGTGACAAAGGATCTGCTCTTTTTATCTCAGGATCCAATCCTTTGTATTTTGTAATTGTAGCTAAATTATTTCCAGATACATACAATCTCATTGCATTGATAATTTTCAATGGTTTTACATCAAAATTATACGAGAAGGTTACGTTGTCTACTTTTACATAATCTCCTTGTTCGATATAATAACTTACATAAGTTTGATTGTAGTTTAGTACTGACTTATCATACACTTTATCATATGCACTGTCTAACATATTGTAAGCAATTGTTGGATTTTCATAAAACATACGTTGTGTATTTAAGATTTGAAAATCAAAAGCTCCTATTAATACAACACTTAAATCAAATTTTTTGTATGAAAAAGTATTCGTCCATCCAGCATAATATTGCGGAATACCGTTTCCTAAATATTGCTTATTCGCATCATTATACATTTCTGTAGTAAGTGTTTTTCTTGTTCCGTCCGGCAATTCAACAATCCATTTTCCATCAGTCGTAATATCTACAGATTTTAATCCCCAGAAATTACCTATTGATTGTCCTACTTCTAATCTATGTGTTTCAAACGAAATTGGATCTCCTGTATTTCCGGTATTCAAAAAGTCTCCTTCAATTTTATATAAATCATTAGAAAGACTCGTCAGCTTATTTTTATTGTGCGAAAAAGTCATTGAAGAGTTCCAAAGGAATTTATCTGTCTTAACAGGAATTGTGTTAAGAAGAATTTCAAATCCTTTATTTTCCATTTTTCCAACATTTGCCGTAATTTGAGGGAACAAATAAGGAGGAGTTGGTACAGCATAATCCCATAACATATCGCTTGTTTTTTTATTATAGAAATCAATGCTTCCGCTAATTCTATTATTGAAAAATCCAAAATCAAGACCAATATTTACCTCTGCTGTTTTCTCCCAACGCAAATCAGGATTTGGATTACTCACCGGTTCTAAACCTTTAACCCATTTTCCGTTACTAAAGAAATATCCATCATATTTGTATAATGTCATTGACATATAAGGATCATTAGGTATTACTCCTGTTTCTCCATAACCTGCTCTTAATTTTAAAGTATTTACAGCCGTAGCGTCTTTAAGAAAAGATTCTTTGTTAATACTCCATCCTGCAGAAACTGCTGGGAAATTACCCCATTTGTGATTGTTTCCAAACTTAGAAGAACCTTCTCGTCTGATACTAAATAACAAATCGTATTTACTGTTAAAGTTGTAGTTTAACCTACCAAAGAATCCAATTAATTTACTGTCATTTTTATAACTATCCATAGATGCAGTACCATCTGACAAACCATTTCCTGCTTCTAAATTATTATACGAAAATGCATCCGTTGGAAAATCAGAATTACGGGCAGAAAATCCTTCATTAATAGTATATTGATAACTATAACCTCCTAATACTGTAAAGTCGTGGTTTCCTAAAGTCTTGTGGTATTTTGATGTTATCTCAACATAATCATTATCTGTAGCTCCAGTATCTCTTGAAGCAACACCATTTCTACCATTTATTGTATTTGAATAATGTTTTTTAGTTTCAGCATAACCATTCAAAGCTGTATTTTTATTTTTTGAAAGCTGTGCACCTACATCCCATCCCGGTAATAAATCCAAAGTTAAATTAGCGGTAAATCTTTGCCATGTACTGTTTCTGTCTTGTGTCGTTTCATTCAAAATTGCAACTGGATTGTAATATTGAAGCTTGTTTCTATCTTCATTATAAGTACCATTTGGGTTATATACAGGAGCCGTAGGATTTCTAATCATTGCTTGTCTGTAAGCATATGCAGCAATATCTTCGCTAATACCCATATCGCGTGTTCCGTTTAATAAGCTTAAATTAATTTTTAACTTATCATTGAACATGCTATGATTTACATCAAATGAAAATCTGTATTCTTTATTATAAGTATTATTAAAAACCCCAGTTTGATTGACATAATTAAGGTTTACGATATAGTTTGTTTTAGCAGTTCCGCCTTTTAAAGCTAAATTATGATTTTGAGATAATCCTGTTCTTGAGATTTCATCTAACCAATTTGTGCTTGCGCCGCCATCAGTAAAAGGCAATGTAACACCTTGAGAACGTAAAGCTCTTTGTTGACTGGCATCTATAAACTTAGCCTTTTTAGCAAAATCAGATGTTGTAGTAAATGTTGAGTACGTAATTGTTGGCGGTATATCGCTATTTACTGTTTTAGTTGTAATAAGAATTACTCCATTTGCCCCTCTTGTTCCGTAAATTGCTGCCGCCGATGCATCTTTCAAAACATCTATCGAAGCAATTTCATTTGGAGCAACCGTATCAATACTTCCCGGAACACCATTAATTAAGACCAAAGGACCATTATTACCTTTTAAACTTGAAAATCCACGTAATGTAATATTTGGCGATGAACCCGGATCTCCAGAACCGTTACTAATAGTTAGACCCGCAACTTTACCTTTTATAAGATCAGAAGCGTCATTGATTGCTCCTCTTGTAAAATCTTTTTCTTTTACACTGGCTATCGCACTTGTAATTCTTGATTTTTTCTGAGTTCCGTATCCAACAACAACTACTTCATTTAATTCTTGTTTACTTTCCTGAAGAACAATATTTACTACATTCTTATTTGAAACAGAAATTTCCTGAGTTATAAAACCTAAATAAGTAAAAACTAATTTTGAATCTTTATTTTTAAGTGTAATCTGAAAATTTCCATCGAAATCACTTACAGCGCCATTAGAGGTATTTTTCTCTAAAACTGATACTCCCGGAATAGGAATCTTATTTGCATCTGTTATTTTTCCGCTAATTTTCTGTTGTGAAAATGAGCTAAAAACAACAAACAAAAACAAAATCGTATAGAACAACTTTTCTCTTTGAGAAGATGTTCCTGTACTTTTTAAAACATGCGTGGCTGGTTTCATAATTTAACAATTTGGTTAGTGTATTTTTAACACTTGTAAAATTATGTTAAACCTGAGTTAAGAAAAATGCCGATATTACCACATGATAGTATTATATTATCCCTTTTTTGATTAAGTATTTGTTTATTTAAAAATATACCACTATTTTAACAATATTTTATGTATATTTTTCAAGTATCAATAATTATAAACCAAAAACAGAAGTTATAATGTTATCCATAATTGAGTGTTGATTTACATTTTGTATCGGGAAGTTGCAGAACAAAAAAACGAGTTGAAATATTGTTCCTTAATATTTCAACTCGTTTTTTATATCTGAATATCTTTATTTTAAATCTCCAAATTCGAGATATAATTGTCTTAATAAAACTATTGGGTATTTTACTTTATTGATCGATATTTCAATTTCGTTTCCATTTACTCCAAGAACTGAATTTTCGATTAAATCTGTATTAATGACAACATTGTTCTTTTCTTTAAGTATAGTTTCAATTGGAGCTTTCACTTCTATAATCTGATCAAAATCTGGTTTATTGGTCAGCAAATGAGCCATAAACTGCTCTTTTTCATTTCCAAATAATATGAAACTGCTTAAAGCAGAACGTCTCTCATCACTTTTAAATTTGTTGTAAAACAAAACTTCTTTGATTGCAACTTTAATCTTTGAAGCAATTTTTTTTCCGCCTCTTTCAAAATGACCTCGATACAAATCAACCATAAACGAATTTCCTTTTGCAATCATTTGAGGCAAAACAAAAGTTTCTGGCTCAATTGTATAAGTTGCATATTCAGGATTGTTTTTCTGATCTTCGATAAATAAACTTTTCGCTGTCTCAGCTAATTCAAGTTCCAAAATTATCTGATAATTGTGCGGACTATGAAACATCGGGAGATGATAAGCATAGATTTTATTTTTTCCAAAAATCAACATTCCATGAGTAGAAGCTTTATCCGAAGTTTCCATAACATGTTTTTCCTGTGAATTTGACACAATTGGAAACAGAAGAAATACGAAAAGAAGCTTAAAGAATTTCATTGGTTTTGATTTTTTATACGAAGGTAATAAATCTCCTTAAATAGTATTAATCGAAATATTCCTCTCTAACCGAATCTTATATTCTAAGAAAAAAGTTTTAAAGTCAAACATCTTATGATTTTTCCATTTTTAAATTATATTTGTTTAAGATGGCTCAAAGTCATAGAAATTTTTAAGAATTGAATCGTACTCCGTAGATGAATGATCTACCTTAATATTAAAATAAAAACATGTTATATAAATCAAACCGATATTTTAGAATTTGGATTTATATCGTTAGTCATAGCTCTTTACTTTTAAGAAGTGAAATGTTATATTCTGATGATAAAGATTATTCACCAGAATACTCCTTTAATATTGATATTGAAATATGGGATGTACAATATATAGGAATTCCTACCTCTATAGATAATCTAGAAATTAAAGAAATAGCAATAGAATTATTACCATTAGATATAGACAAAGATTTATGCAAATTCGGCAGAAAAGCATTTGAAATCAGCTCTAATAATAAAAAATACTACATTATAGCAGGAGGCTTAATAATTGCAACCAATCATTGGGAAAAAGAGGATCGAATATTCAATTATAATCTTAATTTAAAACATGATAAAATAATATTCTCAACAAACCCACACCTGGATTAAAGTAAATTGAGCTTGACATTTATTAGACATTTTAATTTCCTAGTTCACATCAAATTATACTTTCTCGTATATTTATTAAAACCCCATTAAAATAATACAAAATGAAAAATAGAATATTAATTATTTTTTTAATATGTTTAATATCATGCAATAAGACGGTTAATACAGATATCGAGATTAATGCTGTTCAACAAGTTTTAAACTTTTATAATGGAGTCTGCATAAAATATAAAGGCTTTGAAGTAAAAAACGAAATCAAAAAACAATATTTTGAATTAGAAATTAGCAAAAGTGATTTACTTGAGAATAGTATTCACAATATTGAATCACATTCAGCAAATATTGCTTATCTATTTTACTCTAACCTAAAAAATGAAAAATTAAATTATGACGAAATAAGAGTAAAAATAAATTTAAAAGAATCTACTCAGGAATTCAAATATTCCGCCAAAGAATTAGAAGAAGTTGAAAAATTACAATCAGATATTAATAAAATTAACAATTATATAATTTCCAAAGATTATAATAGTTTACAACAGAAATTTAGCACATCAATTAATATTAAAACAGAAAATATTAAACAACTATTTACTTTAATTGAAAATAAATATGGTGTTGTAAAAAAAATTCAGTTTCAAGGTTTTAGATTTGCTCACACAGACTATGGTGACGTAATAATTTTTAACGAAGCATTGTGCTTGGAAAAAATTAATGCTGAAATTAATCTAATTATTAAAAGAGATAACAAGCAAATAATTTCGATTGAGATACCATAGAATATCGGGCCTGTAAAAAGAGCTAATCAAAAAAAACTTTCTTTAGCATTATAAAAATCAATACATTTGTCGCACATTAGAAATACAAAATGAAAAACTTAATTAACATCACTATTATTAGCAGCATTATTATCATTCGATAATGATCAGGGATGTTATATAAATAAGTACACAGATACAATTTAAAACCTCCCTTTTCGGGAGGTTTTTTTATTTAAAATACACATGAAAAATTCAGTACAAATTATCATTATCGCAATTATCATTATTCGTCTTTTATGACGAGGCAGGATTCTATTGTATAATAAAAACCTTTCTCAGTCATAAATGAGAAAGGTTTTTTTATTTCCGGAAAACACTAACTACTAATAATTCAAACAATTTAGACACACATTTCAAATGAAACAAGAATATACTTTAACAGCCTACACCGAAGATCAAATGGGATTACTCAATAAAATAACCATTATGCTTACGCGAAAAAAAATCAGTATAGAAAGCCTCAATATCTCTACTTGCGAAATTGACAAAATGTACAGATGTACGCTCGTTATAAATGAAACTTTTGAAATCGCCAGAAATATTGCGCTTCAAATCGAAAAAATCATCGAAGTTTTTAAATGTTATTACAGCACAAATGAAGAAATTGTCTGGAAACAAATGGGATTATTTAAAGTAAAGACTTCTAGTTTTATCAATGAAGAAAACATAAATCAATTACTTAGAAAATACAACGCAAAATTTATACTAATCGAAAAAGATTTCACTGTTTTTGAAGCAACAGGACAAGAAGATGAAATCAATAATTTGGCTTCCGAATTAAAAAACTTCGGATTAATCGAATTTATAAAAACTCCCAGAATTGCTCTCGCACTAACCAGCGAAGCTTTCGAGCTATAACCTATATATAGTATTAAAATAAATAAAGCCTATAATCTCCCCTTTTTTAGCAGAGATTATAGGCAATAGTTATCAAATCGCACAGATTTTTAATTGTGCTTTTTTATGAAATAATTCGATTATAAAAACGAAGTTCCGAATCGCTCAAAATGGCAAGTATAACCATTTGGATTTTTCACAAGATAATCCTGATGATATTCTTCGGCAGTCCAGAATTTTGAATAAGGTTCCAGCGTCGTAACAACTTTGCCCGGCCATTTACCCGAATCATCAACAATTTTAATTACTTCATCAGCATCTTGTTTTTCCTCCTCATTCTGAATAAATATCGCAGATCTGTAACTTGAACCTCTGTCATTACCTTGTCTGTCTACAGTTGTTGGATCATGCATTCTGAAAAAATAATCTAATAATTCTTTAAACGAAGTTTCGTTAGTGTCGTATGTAATTTCTATTCCTTCGGCATGTCCCGGATGATTTGGATAGGTTGGATTTTCGTTGTCTCCGCCAATATAACCTACTTCAGTATCTTTTACTCCAGGTCGTACGCGAAATAAGTCTTCCATTCCCCAAAAACAACCTCCGGCTATGTACGCTTTTTTTAAATTTTCCATGGTATTTTATTTTTAAAATCATCAAGATGAGACGTTAATACCTATTTTAAATATCTACTCTCATCCTATCTTATTTGAGCAGTTAAATTAATACTATATTTTTAGAACATTCGCATTTCTTAATAAAATTAAAGAGAACTTTCACAAACATTTTTGTAGAAGTATATTCTTATTTTATTCTTCAAATAGTATAATTTCCCCTCTAAAATAACGAAATAATCAGTTCTGAGCCATATTTAACATATGTTTATATCACATTCTCTATACTTTTGTACTTTCCTTATTGACTGAATGAATAATCTACTACAACCTTTACCTAACAACGAGACAGAGCGACTTGCGGCATTAAAGCGTTACAATATTCTCGATACTTTGCCTGAATATGCTTTTGATGATGCAACAGCACTTGTTGCTTATATCTGCGGTGTGCCCATTGCACATATTTCTTTTATAGACGAAAACAGACAATGGTTTAAATCTGAAATTGGAATTGGAGTAACAGAAGTTCCTCGTGATATTAGTTTTTGCAGATATACAATCATGCAATCCGAATTGGTTGAAATATCCGATACTTTTTTAAGCGAAAGATTTAAAGACGATCCAAATGTTCTTGATGGTTTTAAAGTGAGATTCTATGCCGGAATTCCGCTTACAACGCCAGATGGTTATAATATTGGAACTATTTGTGCAATCGACCATGTTTCAAAAGAGTTGAATGAAAATCAACGAAATGCACTTTCGATTGTTGCAAAGCACATTATCAATCAATTAGAATTAAGAACAAAAAATATTGACCTTGCAGCTCAGAAAAAAATTGCCGAACGCGCAGTTTTGGCAAAAGATAATTTTCTGGCTAATATGAGTCACGAAATCAGAACGCCATTAAATGCTATTATTGGTTTTACAGATCTTTTGGCACAAACTTTTCTGGATACAATTCAGCGTGATTATGTTAATAGCGTACAAATTGCCCAAGAGAATTTACTTTTAATTGTAAATGATATTCTGGATCTTTCTAAAATTGAATCCGGAAACCTGACTATTGATGCGGAACCATTTCATTTAAAAAATACGCTGAAACACGTTTATGATTTACTAAAAGTAAAAGTTTCTGCAAATGTCGAATTCAATCTTTTTCTCGATGCCGATATGCCAGAAATGGTAATTGGCGATCAGGGAAGATTGAATCAAATTCTGGTTAACCTTGCGGGAAATGCACTAAAATTTACAGAAGAAGGTGAAGTTACCATTTCTGTCAAAAAAATTAGTGAAACTAATGATCAATATTCGCTTAGATTCTCTGTAAAAGACACCGGAATTGGTATTAATGAAGCTAAACTTAAAAGTATTTTCGAAAGATTTACGCAAGCCGAAGAAAGTACAACACGAAAATTTGGCGGTACAGGACTTGGTCTTAATATTGTAAAACAACTTATTGAATTGCAGAATTCTGAGATTCATGTAAAAAGTAAACCCGGATTTGGTTCCGAATTTTTCTTTACTCTTACTTATAAAAAAGCAAATCATATTGAAACCACAGTTGAAACTACAACTGCTTATAATCCCGGAAATCTTAAAATACTTCTTTGCGAAGACAACGCTTTGAACCAAAAACTGGTAAAAAGTGTTATTCATAATTTTGGTTTTAAATTGGATATTGTTGGAAATGGTGAAGAAGGAATCGCTCTTTTATCCAAAAATAAATATGATTTAGTGTTGATGGATCTTCAGATGCCAGTAAAAGATGGTTATCAAACGACAGAATACATCAGAAACGAAATGAACTTAACAGTTCCTATTATTGCAATGACCGCGCATTCTCTTGTGGGCGAACAGGAACTTTGTTATAAAATTGGAATGAATGCTTACGTTCCTAAACCTTTCAAACAAGAACAACTTTTAGAAGCTATAAAAACAGTTATAACTAAAGATGTTGATCCGATACAAAAGAGAATAATCGATTTTTCTTTTATTGATGAGGTTTCAAGCGGTGAAGCAGATTTTAGAAAAGATATGATTGATCTTTTTCTGGAAAAAATTCCTAACGAAGTTATAGAATTAGGTAAAGCAATTCGCAATAACGATTATAATACAGCAATGAGAATTTGCCACAATATGAAATCCAGTCTGGATATTTTCATGCTAAAAGATCTTAGTAATTATTTATCTACTATTGAAAAAGAAGCCAAACACGAGCATTTTAATTCTAAAACAATAGAAAAAATAAAAGCCTTAGATTATGAAATTGCCGAAGTCTTCAAGATTTTAAAGGAACTTCGATAGAAAAGCATTAAAATTCTACACAAAATACCTTCCAAAAAAATACTAACCTCTATGAGATTAGTATTTTTTTTGTTTTACTACCATTCAAAATAAGATTTCAGGTTATAAATACAGTCTTATTTTCTAATTCAGCTCAAACTTAAAGAGCTGAAAAACTAATCCATTTTATATAATTTATATAAAATCATAATCTCCGATTAATAATTTTACGAAATACCGTAAAATAAAAATCACTCCAAAAATCACAATTCCTTTAAAAACAACCGCTTAACTTCAACGGCACATTGTTTGAAAATTACTCTGCGTAAAATAAATAATATTTAAAAATGCAGAACGTGAACATGTCAATTTCGGGATTATTTTTTTTCTTAATCTAGGTTAACTGACAAACTTTCGAAACTGCTGTAAGTTTGTCAAAGAAATCAAACAACATCAATAAAATCAAAATAACAATTAATTATAATTCAAATTTTAACAATTATATGAACAATTTAATAATCTAAAACTATAACAAGATGAGCACATTTAAAACACAAGACGGAACAGAAATTTTTTACAAAGATTGGGGAACAGGAACACCAGTAGTTTTTCACCACGGATGGCCTTTATCAAGCGATGATTGGGATGCTCAAATGATGTTTTTCCTAAAACAAGGATACAGAGTTATTGCACATGATCGCCGCGGACACGGTCGTTCTGGTCAAAGTTCAGAAGGAAACAACATGGAAACTTACGCATCAGATATCGCAGAATTAACTGCATTTCTTGATTTAAAAGATGCAATTCACGTTGGTCATTCAACCGGAGGTGGTGAAGTAATACGTTACGCAGCAAAATACGGAAAATTACGTGTTGCAAAAGCAGTAATTATTAGCGCTGTAACACCAATTATGATTCAGAACGAAACAAATCCTGAAGGAGTTCCATTATCAGTTTTTGACGAAATCAGACAAGGAACAGCTTTTAACAGAGCACAATATTTTTATGATTTCCCAATTCCATTTTACGGATGGAACCGCGAAGGAAAAGCAGTTCAGGAAGGAATTAGACACAATTGGTGGCGTCAGGGAATGATGGGTTCAGTTTTGGCACATCATGATGGAATCAAAGCTTTCTCTGAATCAGATTTTACAGAAGATCTTAAAAGTTTAGATATTCCGGTTTTGGTTTTACACGGAGAAGATGATCAAATCGTTCCTTACGGTCAGGCACCAAGAGCAGCAGCACTTTTGAAAAACGGAAAATTAATTTCTTATCCTGGTTTTCCTCACGGTATGCCAACTACAGAAGCAGAAACAATTAACAACGATATTTTGGCTTTCATTAAAGCGTAAGTATTTATCACAAATCAAAACTGCCTTTATTGGTTCGCTTTTACAGGCAGTTTTTAAACTTTCAAACCATGAGTTCTATTCAACAACCGTCTTTTGATACTGTTACAGAAGCTTTACAATGGCTGAATCAGCAAGGTTTTACCGAAAACTTTAACCTTGACGAAAACTGTATTCGTTACAACAATAACAAACAAACGATGTCACCGGAAGAATTCAAAATCGAATATTTATTCCGTTTTGAAGGAGATACAGATCCCGGAGATGAAGATATTGTTTACGGAATTATATCTGAAATCTACAACATAAAAGGTGTTTTGACCAGCGCTTTTGGAATCTATGCCGACGCCGTTTCTGCTGAAATGATCCGTAAACTTTCAACACATTCTTTATAAATTTCAATAAAGCGATAATAAATCTACGAAATATCGTAACCAAAAAATATCGTTTTATCTCATACATCCCAATATAATAGCCAATTACAGATTTGGCATCTTGTTAGCTTAACTAATAATATTAAATATCAAACTTATGAAACCATCAGTAAACTTATTATCACCAGACAATCACGCATTAGTATTAATTGATTTCGAAGGACAAATGGCATTTGCTACAAGCAGTATTCCGTTAAGCGAATTGCGTAATAATGTTGCTATTGTTTGCGGCGCATCAAAAATCTTCAATGTTCCAACAATTGTAACTACTGTTTTTGAAGAAAGTTTTGCAGGACCAGTTTTTCCGGAAATTGAAGAATATTATCCAATCGCAACTTCGGGATATATCGATCGTACAACAATGAATACATGGGAAGACGAAAATGCTTATAAAGCCATTACAGGAACTAAAAAACAAAAACTGGTTCTTGCTGGATTATGGACAGGAGTTTGCATTGTGGGTCCGGCTTTATCTGCCATTGAAGAAGGTTATGAAGTTTATGTAATCACAGATGCCTGCGGAGATGTAAGCACCGAAGCTCACGAACGCGCGATACAAAGAATGATACAAGTTGGCGCGCAACCTATAACTTCTATCCAATATATATTAGAACTTCAAAGAGACTGGGCGCGTCAGGAAACGTATGTTCCGGTAACGAATTTGATGAAAAAACACGGCGGTTCTTACGGTTTAGGAATTCATTATGCACACAACATGTTGAAACACTAATTCATTTCAACCTGAAACCTGAAACTTCAAACCTAAAACAAATAAACAAAACCCTCTTAAGCTTCATTATCTTGGAATCATCAAAATCCATATCGCCAAAAAACAAGAACTTCGGAATCATCGTAATGTGTTTTCTTTTAATGGGAAGCATTACATCGGCACAAAATTTTAAACTTTTGCGTTATGACGAAAACTACGAATTTCTAAAAGATTCAAGCAGAAACTTTTATGAGAATCTAAAATTCATTCCGTTAAACAAACAGAAAGATTTTTATATGTCTCTTGGAGGTGAAGCAAGATATGAATACGTTGATTTCAATAATGAAGATTGGGGAAGATTAAATATTGGTCACAATAACTTTTTTCTGCAACGTTATGATCTTCATGCCGATGTTCATTTAGGAAAAACCTTTAGAGTATTTGCACAATTAAGAAGCGCTTTGCAAGACGGCAGAATCAACGGTCCAAGAGGAATTGACGAAGATCAGTTGAATGTTCAGAATCTTTTTTTAGATGTAAATCTCTATCAAAAAGAAGATAAAAAACTGACCATTCGTGCCGGAAGACAAGAACTTGATTATGGTTCCGGAAGATTAATTTCGGTAAGAGAAGGTCCAAATGCGAGACTTTATTTTACAGGAGTAAAAATAATGTACTCTTCTGCCCGATTATCAATTGACGGTTTTGCTATGATGGCCGATACGATTTACAAAGGCGTTTTTGATAATAAAATGTCGAAACAAATCAATTTATGGGGCGCTTATTCCAAAATAATATTCCCAAAAGCAGGAAATCTGGATCTTTATTATCTCGGAATCAACAGAAAAGAATCTCTTTTTGAAGAAGGAATTGCTCCCGAAAAAAGACATACAATAGGTACAAGATTCTGGAAATATGGCGGTGGTTTTATTTATAATCTGGAAGCTGCTTATCAATTTGGGAGTTTTGGTTCGGGAAATATCAATGCCTGGACGGCTTCTGCAGATTTAGGTTATTCCTTTGAAAACATAAAATTCAAGCCAACGATAAACCTTCGAAATGATTACATCTCCGGAGATCAAAATCAAGGCAATGGAAACCTGCAAACGTTTAATCCGTTATATCCAAAAGGAGGATATTTTGGTTTTAGTCCGCAAGTGGGTCCCGTAAACCTTATCGACATTCATCCTTATGCCACGATGGATTTATTGCCACAATTAAAGATGCAGGTCGATGTGGTTTTTAACTGGAGATATTCACTTCAAGACGGTGTTTACAGGCCAAGCGGAACCTTAAATCTTCCCGGAAGTGCTTCAGACAAACGATACATTGGGACGGCTTATCTTGCCAATTTTACCTATAGCGTCAGCAAATATATATCAGTCGTAAGCGGAATTCAATATTTTAAAACAGGCGCTTTTATCGACGACATCATACCAAATTCTAAAGACGGCGTTTTCTTTAATGCCCGACTCGGATTTAAATTTTAAAAACAACCATTGAACATAATTAATTAACACATAGAAACATAGATTTTGTAATTTTAAAAAGGCGTTTCACTTGCATTAATACACATAGCTATGTGTGAGAAACTAGTTTCTTTTGGATACTCTTTTTTATTCATTTCAAAATATAAATCTATGTCTCTATGTGTTAAAAAAAATTCACGATGACATCAACATTAACT
Organism: uncultured Flavobacterium sp.; assembly: GCF_951805225.1. Classification (NCBI taxonomy): domain Bacteria; kingdom Pseudomonadati; phylum Bacteroidota; class Flavobacteriia; order Flavobacteriales; family Flavobacteriaceae; genus Flavobacterium; species uncultured Flavobacterium sp. The sequence goes on from NZ_OX638201.1 coordinate 1,644,291, forward strand.
AAATTAACAACAATGAAAAATTCATTAATTTTCTCAACATACAGACTTAGAAATTCTCTAATTCTTTTTATCACATTATTTTTTGCTAATGCATCATTTGCACAAACAGCAGCACTTGGATCAACAACCACTTGGGGAAAAGTTGACGGAGTTTCCATAAACGGATTAGTTCAGGGACCATCTTCAGCCGAAGCAGAATTACAAGTTGCCTGCGTTTTCGAATATACTGAAGGTGACATTTTTAACCCTCCTGCCCTTCCTGCAAACCTAAACGGAATGGTACATTTAGACGATGCCTTAAAAGGAATTATTACCGAATTACGCAAAAGCGGAAAATTCACCGGACATTCTCTTGAAACTTTATTGATTACACCCCCAAAAGGAACTTTGGCAGCCAAACAATTATTGCTTATTGGTCTTGGTGATCGCAATAAATTCACACCAGATTTAATGATAAGTGTAGGAAGTGTTGCCACGCGCGAAGCTTTGCGTTTAGGCGTTTCTAACTTCGCTTTTGCAAGTGATATTAAAGATGCAGGAATCGATTCTCCAACGGCTTTAATAGCAACAAATGTAGTTTTAGGTTCTTTTGAAGCTTACAGAACCCAAACTTATTTAAAAGATAAAAAATTATCAGATTATAAGCCATTGACAAAAATCACTTTACTTGCCGGACCATCATTCTACAATGTTGCAGGCGAAGGAATTAAAGAAGCAATTGCAAAACTTAACGCTAAATAATTGAATTATGAAAGCAGATTTAATTTTATTCAATGGTAAGATTCATAGTTTCAATGCCGAAACGCCAAATGTTACAGCTGTAGCAATCAAAGACGGAAAATTTATTGCAGTTGGAAACGACAGCAACATAATGGAATTTGCATCTGAAGAAACCAAAATAATCGATCTTCAAAATAAACGAGTGGTTCCCGGAATCAACGATTCGCACATTCACCTTATTCGTGGCGGTTTAAATTATAACTTAGAATTACGTTGGGATGGCGTTCCTTCGCTTGCAGATGCACTTCGAATGTTAAAAGAACAAGTTGATCGTACACCAAATCCGCAATGGGTTCGTGTCGTTGGCGGTTGGTCTGAGTTTCAATTTGCTGAACGCCGAATGCCAACTTTACAGGAAATTAATGCAATTGCTCCCGAAACTCCTGTTTTTATTCTGCATTTATACGACAGAGCGATTATGAACAGAGCTGCATTAAAAGCCGTTGGTTATACTAAAAATACGCCAGCGCCTCCCGGAGGACAAATTGAACGTGATTCAAACGGCGAACCAACCGGACTTATTATTGCTACTCCAAATGCCATGATTTTGTATTCTACTTTGGCAAAAGGACCAACGCTTTCGTATGAGCATCAAATCAATTCGACGCGTCACTTCATGAAAGAGTTGAACCGTTTTGGGATCACAAGCGTTATCGATGCCGGAGGAGGTTTTCAGAATTTTCCCGATGATTATAAAGTCGTAAACGAACTAAACGAAAAGAAACAATTAACGGTAAGAATCGCGTATAATCTTTTTACACAAAAACCAAAACACGAATTCGAAGATTTTGAAGATTGGATTGATACCGTAAAATTATATCAGGGCGATGATATGTATCGTCATAATGGTGCGGGAGAAATGTTAGTTTTTTCTGCTGCTGATTTTGAAGATTTCCTTCAGCCAAGACCAGATCTTCCTGAAAATATGGAAGCAGAATTGGAAAAAGTAGTTCGCCTTTTGGTAGAAAATCGCTGGCCTTTCAGACTTCATGCGACTTATAACGAAAGCATTACAAGATTTTTGAATGTATTCGAAAAAATCAATAAGGAAATTCCGTTTAACGGATTACCGTGGATATTTGATCACGCCGAAACCATTGACGAAAGAAACATCGAACGTGTCAAAAATTTAGGTGGAGGAATCGCAGTTCAAAGCAGAATGGCGTATCAAGGTGAATATTTCACAGATCGATATGGCGCAAAAGCTGCCGAAAATACGCCACCAATTAAAAAAATGCTAGAAATGGAAGTTCCCGTTGGCGGAGGTTCAGATGCAACAAGAGTAAGCAGTTACAATCCGTGGGTTTCAATGTATTGGATGACAGTTGGAAAAACAGTTGGAGGTTTGCAATTGTATAATGAAAGCAGATTAAGTCGAGAAACGGCACTAGAATTATACACCAGAGGAAGCGCATGGTTTTCTCAGGAACAAGCCAAAAAAGGAGATATCAGAGTTGGAATGTTTGCAGATTTGGTAGTTTTAGACAGTGATTATTTTTCTATTCCTGATGAAGACATTAAAAAAATCGAAGCTGATCTAACCATTGTCGACGGAAAAATTGTGTATGCAAACGGAGATTTCTCTTCCTTTTCACCGCCTCACATTCCGATATTACCGGATTGGTCGCCAACAAATATTTACAACGGTTATCCAACCAAAAGTAATTTGCAAAGTGCGATCGAAAAGAACTCAAAAGCAGACGCAAAACCAAGTCTGACTTCTCAAATTCACAGTTGCTCCGGAAGCTGTGATGTTCATGCTCACAGTCATGATATTGCCAGAATGAGCAACGTGCCGGTAAATAACTATAACGCATTTTGGGGCGCTTTGGGCTGTTCCTGTTTTGCCTTTTAAATTTAAAAAAGATGAACGAAATTATCAAACAAATCCTTTACTCAGATTTAGGAACATCCTTCAACAATGCGGCACTTTTAGTATTTAGAGTATTACTTGCAGTTGAGCTATTCAGAGTACACGGAATGAAGAAATTCAGAGTTGAAAATGGACAAAGAGAACACGTTCCAAATCCGTTGCATTTACCAGAAAAACTAAACGGATTAGTCGCTACTTTTTCTGATACTGTAGTTCCATTTCTTATCATTTTAGGTATCGGAACCCGACTTGTTGTCTTACCAACTATTGGCGTTACAGCCGTAGGATATTTTGTTGTACACAGAAAAGATTCACTCGAAGTACGCGACGTTCCTTATATGTACACGCTGTCTTTATTATTAATTCTTGCGCTTGGAGCAGGAAAATATTCACTTGATTCTTATTTATTAACATTCTTAAACAATTAATTTAAACAGATAGAAGCATAGTTTTTGTTTCACGCAGATTTTGCAGATTAGAGTAAATTTAATTTTAGATTTTTATCAATTAATCTGCGCTTATCAACTTAAATCTTTTTAAATCTGCGTGAAAAAATATCCAGTACATAAATTTAAAATGATTACTTATTAAACCTTATATAAAATGAAAGCAAACATCGGAATTAAACAAGAAAGCATCACAAAAGTTGTAGATGTATTGACTAAAGTTTTGGCTGACGAATTTGTACTTTATACCAAAACAAAAAAAGCACATTGGAATGTAGAAGGTCCGGATTTCTACAACAAACACATCTTCTTTGAGCAACAATATGAAGCGCTTGACGAAATCGTAGATGCTGTTGCCGAAAGAATCAGAACTTTAGGTCATTATGCGCCCGGAACTTTAAAAGAATATTTGGCATTAACGCATTTAACTGAAGAATCAAGAGAGAAAAACGACAGCACAGGTTACATCAAAGAATTATTGGCAGATCACGAAAGCATTTTAATTCACTTACGTGAAAACATCAATAATTTTGCTGCCGAACTTCACGACGCCGGAACCAGCGATTATATTACCGGACTTTTAGAAAATCACGAAAAAATGGCATGGATGCTTCGTGCACACCTGAAATAATCAAAATTATGGAAATACAAAAAAACATTTGGTACGTAACCCTGCTTCTAACCATGATTGCAGGGTATTGCGATACCGTAACATTTGTTGCGGCAGATTCTATATTTTCGGCACACGTTACGGGCAACTTTATTGTCTTTGCTTATCAGATCATCAAAGGTTCTGATGTACATGCATGGATAAAATTACTGACATTTCCGGTATTTATTATGGCAGTTATTACCGGAGGAAGAATCGCCTTAAAAAACACAAATCATTATACAATCTTATTTTGGGAAGGTATCGTGTTGGTTTTAAGCGGAATTGCTTCTTATGCTTTTGGCTTTTTAGAGATTTTTTCAGAATGGACGATTTATACCATCGCAATGGCAACCGTTTTTGCAATGGGCCTTCAGAATGCTTTTGGAAAATTATATGCCAAAGAAACGCATGGTCCAACAACTATGATGACCGGAAATGTAACACAAGCTTCTTTGGATTTAGGCAGCATATTAAAAAACGGATTAAAAGATGCTGAAATCCTGTTAAGTTTTAAGAAACAAGTAGTTACTATTATGGGATTTTTGACAGGATGTTTTTTAGGCGCAATTGCAGGAAAGTTTTTTGGTTTAGGAACTCTAATTATTCCGGGAATTGCAATGCTAATATGTTACCATTATCACCGCGAAAAATAAGCAAATTTAACATACAGATTTGCAGATATCTGATAATAGATTATCTTTAAAAAATGAATAATAGTCCCCATTTAGCAGTCAAAAACCACAAATGCATTCTATATACCATAGCTGCATTTCTGTTCCTGATTACGCACACAAATGCGCAGTCAAAAGAAGATCCTGATCAATTAAAAAAGAAAATAGCTTCGGCTAAAAGTGACAACCAAAAAGTGGAGTTACTTTTAGCTTTAAGCAATTATTATCTCACCAAACCAGGCGAATTTAAAGCGGATCTTGACAATGCAAATGCGATAAATACCGAAGCAAAAAATCTAAGCAATAGTTTAAATTATAAACTTGGTAAAGGGAAAGCAATTCTATTAGAAGCTCAGATTTTCAGAGAAAAAGGAGATTCAAAAAACGGACTAAAAAAGACGAAAGAAGCACTCGCCTATTTTCAGAAAAATAATTTAACCGAACAACAAGGTGATAGTTATGCTGAACTTGCTATTTATGAAAATGATCTGGATAAAAAAGCCGAATTAAAAACAACGTCTATCGAATTGTTCAAAAAATCAGGCGCAAAAGAAAAGCAAGCAACTGCATTAAAAGAACTTGGCGAATTATACAGCAGCAACGAAAATCCGGATAAAGCAGATCCTATTTTATTGGAATCATTGGCGCTTTATAAAACCATTAAGTTCAGGGAATTACAAGGCGTTTATAATATTCTTTCTCAGGTTTATACCCAAAAAGGAAATTATCCCGAAGCTTTAAAATATGCTTTATTGGCCGAAAAAACAGCTCTTGCAATGCGCGATAATTCCTTGCAATTGAGTTCGATTTATAATCGTGCAGCTTTGGTTTATTATTACTTACGACAAAATAATAAAGCAGAAGAATATTGGTATAAAGCGCTAGAAATCGCCAAATATTATAAGGATACAGATTATGTAAGAACCATTGCTGAGAACCTTTGTTCATTGCTTATTCGTCAGAAAAAACAAAATGATGCGCTTAAATTGATAAAAGAAATGCAGGTTAATTTTCCGACCACGAATATTGAGCGTCAAATGGTCGAAAATTATCTTTTATTTAATATTTACAGACTAAAGAAAGATAATGCTACAGCAGCAATTTATTATAAAAGACTGGTCGCTTATTATGGCGAAAATGCAGAGAGAAACGGAAATAGTATTGCGGTTTTAAGAAGTTATTCTGCTTATCATCTTCAGGTTAAAAAGTATGATGATTTCTACAGAACCATTAAACTTTTAGATTCCTGCGCGGCAGCAACCGGAAACAATAATATTAGATCTGAAAGTTATTTAGTTTGGTTTAAAGCCGATTCTGCAAGAGGAGATTATCTCAATGCAATCAAACATTATCAGCTTTATAAAAGCCTTTCTGATTCCGTTTTTAAAGGCGAAAAAAGCAAACAAATTAATAGTCTTCAGGTAGAATTTGATAGCGAAAAAAAGGACAAAAATATCGATTTGCTTACGCAGGAAGCAAAATTGCAAAAGATACAAATTCATAATGCCACAATTGTAAGATACGTTTTTATAGGAAGTGTTGTGGTTTTGATCCTTTTTCTGGCGTTTTTGTACAATAGTTTCAGATCCAAAAAGAAAAAAAACGAAGAACTAGAAATTCAGAGACAACAGATTAACGAACAAAACGAACTGAACAAAAAAATGCTGATCGAGAAAGAATGGCTTTTAAAAGAAATTCACCATCGTGTCAAAAATAATCTTCAGATTGTTATTAGTTTATTAAACACACAATCAGCTTATTTAGATAACGAAGATGCTTTAATGGCGATTCAAAATAGTCAACACAGAATGCATGCGATGTCATTGATTCATCAAAAACTATATCAATCTGATAATCTGGCTAATATAGATATGTCATGGTATATTTATGAATTAATCAATTACATGAAAGAATGCTTTGATACTGATAAAAATATTCTTTTTGTTTTAGACACAGAAAAAGTATATCTTGATGTTGCTCAAGCAGTTCCGTTAGGATTAATTATAAATGAAGCGATAAATAATGCTATTAAATATGCATTTCCTTCAGACAGAAAAGGTGAAGTACATGTTTCGCTAAAAAACACAGAAGGAAATCAATATCAACTTATTATAGACGATAATGGCGTTGGACTTCCGGCAGATTTTGAAGATACCGAAAGAGATTCTCTTGGTATGAATTTAATGATTGGTTTAAGCGATCAAATTGATGGAATTTTTGATATGAAAAGTGATAAAGGACTGAAAATCAAAATTACGTTTACCAGAAACACAGAGTTTGAAGGATCATCTGATAATGCTGAAATTATATAATTTTAAGAAATGAAGGAGAAAATTCTAATTGTTGAAGATGAATTTATAGTAGCAAATGACTTAAAAATCATGTTGTTAAAAGCGGGTTATCAAATAGTTGGCATTGCTTCTTCTGTGGTTCAAGCTCGAAAATTAATCGAAGACAAAAAACCGGATTGGGTTTTGCTTGACATTATGCTTAAAGGCGACCTTACGGGAATTGACCTTGCTTGGGAACTACGCGAAATACAATTGCCATTTCTATATATTTCAGCAAATACCAACCAAACTACACTTGAAGCTGTAAAAGCAACGCATCCGTATGGTTTTATGGTAAAACCGTTTAGAGAAAGAGATCTTATTGTGATGCTTGACATTGCCAAATATAGATTTGAACAGGAAAAAGGAACTTTTACCGAAATAAAAACGGAAAACGGAAATCAGGAAATCGACGGAATCATCGGCGAAAGCCATCTTTTGAAAGAAGTAATCGAAAAAATAAAAATTGTAGCTCCAGCAGAAACTTCTGTATTAATTCTTGGCGAAAGCGGAACAGGAAAAGAAAGAGTTGCGCATGCTATACACGATCTTTCGGGACATAAATCAAATCCAATTGTGATCGTCAATTGTGCTGCTTTGCCTCATTCTCTTATAGAATCAGAACTTTTTGGGCATGAAAAAGGCGCTTTTACAGGAGCAAATGCTTTAAGAATCGGGAAATTTGAACAAGCCAATAACGGAACTATTTTCCTTGACGAAATTGGCGAATTACCGCTAGATTCTCAGGTAAAATTATTGCGTGTTTTACAGGAAAAAGAAATTCAGAGACTTGGAGGAAATAAAACCATTAAAATCAATGTTCGAATTGTGGCAGCAACCAACAGATCTCTGGAAAAAGAAGTTGCCGAAGGACGATTTAGACTGGATTTGTATTACAGATTAAATGTTTTCCCGATACAATTACCAACTTTAAAAGAACGTAAAGAAGATATTGAAGCTTTGGCAAATTATTTTCTAAAGAAATATTCCGCGAGTTCCCGCAAAAATGTCAACAGTATTAGCGCCGAAGCTTTAGAGCAATTGATGCAATACAACTGGCCGGGAAATATCAGGGAATTAGAACATTTGATAGAACGTAATGTACTGCTTGCCAAAACAGATGAAATCAAAAAATTTGATCTTCCGTCAAACACAGTAAATTCTATTTTAGAAAATACAGGAAAAATGAAATCCATGGAACAAATGGAAAAAGAACATATTATGAACGCTTTACAATCCTGCAACGGTAAAGTTTCGGGCATAGGAGGCGCGGCAGAACTGTTGCAAATACAACCACAGACTTTGTATTCAAAAATGAAAAAATTAGGTATAAAACAAGATTATAATTAATCTACATTAAGTAGACTTAACTCCTAGTTTAACGAACTTTGTAATTCTAAACCAAGACATAAAAAATAAATATGGAAACAATAAAACTAGAATTAGACGAAAAAAAACACGGCGCTTTTAATCTTTATGTTGATGAAAAAAAACTAGGCGAAATGACCGTAAGTATCAAAGATGATTTGTTAACGGTTTACCATACTGGAGTTGAACCGGAAGCCGAAGGAAAAGGTTATGCAAAGAAACTTCTGGAAGAAATGGTTTCTTATGTTCGTGCGAATAACATGATGGTTTTGGCGCTTTGTCCTTATGTTCATGCGCAATTCAAAAGACATCCGGATGAATATGCAGATATCTGGAAGAAATAATTGAGTAACGGTAGATTTTAATAATATGCTTTTAAAAACTTTGCGACTTTGCGTCTTTGCGAGATTAATTTTTTTCTAAGCAGCGAGAAATTTGCGCGCAAAGACGCAAAGTCGCAAAGTTTTATATTCCTGTTTGAACAACACTACTCAACAACATTAATTAAAAAACAAAACTCATGAATACAGACGTTATAACCGAAGGTATCCCCTTAAACGAAGCCAAAAAAGCCCTAATCATGATACACGGACGTGGCGCTGGTGCTCACGATATTCTTTCAATTGCGAAACATCTTAAAGTTGAAGATTTTGCATTAATTGCGCCTCAGGCCGAAAACAGAACCTGGTATCCGTATTCGTTTTTAGTGCCATTGGAAGAAAATGAACCTTCTTTCTCAAAATCATTAGAAGCCATTCATCAGGTTGTGGTTGCTATTCAGCAAAACGGAATTGAGAAAGAGAACATCTACTTTTTAGGTTTTTCGCAGGGAGCTTGTCTGGCTTTGGAATTTACGGCTAGAAATGCTGCTAAATATGGCGGCGTTGTAGCTTTTACAGGCGGACTTATTGGCGATAAAGTATATGAAAATCATTACGCAGGAAATTTCGAAAATACTCCAATTTTCATCGGAACAAGCGATCCTGATTATCATGTTCCCGTTGAAAGAGTAAACGAAACCGAAGCACTTCTTGAAAAATTAGGCGCAGACGTTACTAAAAAAATCTATCAAAATATGGGACATACCATCAGTCAAGATGAAGTGGATTGTGCAAATGCGCTTATTTTTTCTAAGAAATAATGATTACGATAACCCGGGTTTACAGCGACGAAAATGGCGAAAGTCATTTTGAGGATTTTGAAGTTCCGTTGAAAAACAATGGCGACATTGGATTTTTATCAGATAATGAACCTGTGAGATCAATTGTTTTTAGAGAAGTCAAACCTTCTTATGATTACGATTTTCATAATGCACCGGATCGGCAGTACATTGTTTTATTAGAAGGTGGCGTAGAAATCGAAACTTCGCTTGGCGAGAAAAGAACTTTTGAAACTGGTTCTATTTTATTGGTTGAAGACACTACAGGAAAAGGACACAAAACTAAAAATATTGAAACGAAATTGCGAAAATCAATATTTATAAAACTATAGATTAAGAAAAAATTTTACCGCAAAGTTCGCAAAAGTTTTTTCTTACTGTTAATCGAGTTTGTGAATAAAAAGTTCGCAAAGCTTTGTCTAAAAACTTTGCGAGCTTTGCGTAAACCTTTGCGAACTTTGCGGTAAAAAATATTAACCGCAAAGTTCGCAAAAGTTTTTTCTTACTGTTAATCGAGTTTGTGTATAAAAAGTTCGCAAAGCTTTGTCTAAAAACTTTGCGAGCTTTGCGTAAACCTTTGCGAACTTTGCGGTAAAAAATCACACAGAATTACAAAATTATAAAATGGAAAAAGAAACCGTACGAATCGAGAATTTCAGTGATGCTGTTTTTGCCATTGCAATTACGCTTTTGGTTTTGGATCTTCATGTTCCGGACACAAATATTATCAAAAACGGTTCAGATCTTTTGGTTTATCTAAAAGGCGAATGGACATCATATCTGGCTTTTACGCTTTCTTTTTTCAGTATTTTTATCATGTGGGTCAATCATCATAAGATTTTCAAACAAATTTACAGCCGCAATACTGCCATTATGTTTGCAAACGGATTGATTCTTTTTCTGGTTTCTGCTGTATCATTTCCAACCGCTTTATTAGCTCGTTTTTTTGATGGAGAAGCCTCCAATATTGCCGTGGCGCTTTATACAGGAATCTTTGTATTAATCAATATTTCGTACAATCTTTTGTGGTTTATTGCGAGTAAAAACAAAAAACTTTTGCGTCCGGGAATTACAAATTCGGCAATCCTGAAAATCAGAAATAACTACTTATACGGACTTCCAACGTATATAATCGCATTTGGAATTTCTTTTCAGTTTCCGGCAATTGCTTTGGCGATCTGTATGATTTTGCTTGTTTTCTGGGCTTTTTCTTCTGGAAAGATAAATGTTGTACAAGAATAAATCAACTTAAAAAGTGTTCTTTTTTAATGCCTAATTTCTGCATTTTCGAAATTAAAGTTGTTCCGGGCAAGTCTAATAAAATAGCTGCGCCTTGCGGACCAGAAATTCTTCCGTTGCATTTTTTTACGACTTTCAAAATATGTTCGCGTTCTACTTCCTGCAATGTTTTTAAGTACAAATCAGTTTCAGTATTCGATTCTGTTATAAAAACTTGAGGAAAAGTCATTTCGCTTATAACATCGTTTTTGGCAAACAAAACACTTCTTTCTACCATATTTTCTAATTCTCTCACATTTCCCGGCCACGCATTTGCCGTCATGCTATTAAGGACTTTTTTAGAAAAACCTTTAATCTTTTTTCCAATTTTTCCAGCGTGTCTTTCTAAGAAAAAATTCCCTAAAACGGCAATATCTTCCGGACGATCGCGCAAAGCAGGCAAAGGAATCGGATATACATTTAGTCGGTAATATAAATCACTTCTAAAACGATCTTCGGCAACTTCTTTTTCAAGCGATCTGTTTGTGGCTGCAATAACTCTTGCATTTACTTTTATGGTTTTATTTCCGCCAATTCTTTCAATCTCTTTTTCTTGTAAAACACGAAGCAGTTTTCCTTGAAGTTCTAAAGGCAACTCTCCTATTTCGTCTAAAAAAATCGTACTGTCTTCGGCTTGTTCAAACTTTCCAATTCTTTGTTCTGTTGCTCCCGTAAAAGCGCCTTTTTCATGTCCGAATAATTCACTTTCAATAAGATTTACAGGAATCGAAGCACAATTTACTTTAATCATTTTTTTATTCGAAACCAGCGACAAATCATGAATTGCACTTGCCACCAGTTCTTTCCCAGTTCCGGTTTCACCAAAAATCAAAACCGTAGATTGCGATGGCGCGACTTGAGCAATTAATTCATAGACATTTTGCATAGCATTGCTGTTACCAACAATTCCGTGAAAACCTTCATCATTTAGGTTCGAAACTTCAGCTTTTTTTTCGCCTAAATTTTGTTTTAAAACCTTCAATTCAGCAATGTTATTTTCGTATTCTTCCGTCATCAAAATATTTCTGACAGTAATAGAAAGTTGCATTGCGATTCCACGAATAATTCGGTTGGATTCTCTGCTAAAAGTCGTAGCGTTTTTAAAGAAAAGAAAAAGCACATTCCGATTTCCCTTTATATAAGGAAGACAAATTCCAATTCCGTTTTTAAAACCTTTATTATTTACCGTACTTATATAAGGAGGAAAATTGTTCTGTTTTTCGTTTATTGTTTTTAGATCGAAAATAACAGCTTCGGCAGAATCCAGACAAACGTCAAAAAAGCCGTCATTAATAGTCTGTTTTTGGGACGTTCCATTTTTATTTAAAAATTGATAAAAGACATGGTATTCGGTTTCTTTTTCATCGGCGGAAGCCAAAATAAAATCATCAAAACTAAAATGTTCCTTTAATAAATCATTCACAACATTATTAAATTCTTCTTTGGATAAAGCCTGAGCAAGCGCACTGCAAATAGACAAAATAAGCATTTGTTCTTTTTCTCTTTCCTGCAATCTATTCATAATAATTGCGGTCTGATCTGTCGGCTTTTCCATAAACGATAATTGGTGTGGTATTTTGATATTGTAAATCGTTGAGCTTAATTTTAACGCATAGAAACATAGGTTTTGTTTACTTTAAAAAAGGCGTTTCACTTCTTAAAAAAACACATAACAATCTATGCGAAAGAAATGTATTTCTTTATTATTTCCTCTTTTACACATAAAATCTATGTTTCTATGTGTTTAATGTTTTTTACGAATTACAAGCATCGGATTATAACCGTAAATTTAAGAAATAGCCTTTATTAAAATACTATTGATTTTGTAAATAAAACAATTTCCATCCATAAAATTACGATATATCGTATAATTAAAAATCACTCTACATCTTTAAAACACTAATAAATAAGCAATTAAACAGAACGGAATATTATTTGGTTATTCTTATGCGAATGAAAAAATAACGGCTTTTTTATTTCTTAATCTAGGTTAATCGATAGACAGCCATAACCGAAGTAAATTTGTATAAGAAAATCAAAACAACTAAATAAATAAAAAACATCATGGAAAATAAAATTTTAGGCTTACACCATATTACTGCAATTGCTGGTGACGCAAAACGTAATTTCAACTTTTATTCTAATATATTAGGATTAAGATTTATTAAAAAAACAGTGAATTTTGATGATCCCGGAACATACCATTTTTACTTTGGTGACGAAGTTGGAAGCGCGGGAACAATCTTAACTTTTTTCCCTTGGGGAGAAGGAATTCAACAAGGAAGAAAAGGTTCTGGAATGGCAACAGAAATTGGATATTCTGTACCAAAAGGAAGTCTTGATTTCTGGCAAGAACGTTTCGAAAAATACAATGTAATTTATAATAAACCGGCTGAAAAATTCGGAGAAAAATACCTTACTTTCTTAGATCCGGACGGTTTAAAATTAGAATTAATCGAATCTAAAACTGGCGATAACAGAAAAGCATGGGAAACTGAAGAAGTAAAAGCTGACGTTGCCACAAAAGGTTTTCATAATATCACTTTGACTTTGAATAGTATCAAAGCTACTGCTGCAATTTTAACAGATATATTTGGTTACAAATTGATTGACCAAGACGTAAACAGATATCGTTATGCAACAGATGCGGTAGAAAATGCTGCGATTGTTGACTTGGTAGAATTACCGGAAGAAAAACGCGGTTTAGGAGCAAACGGAACTGTTCATCACGTGGCTTTCAGAGTAGAAAATGACGAAATTTTAATGCACTTCCGTGAAAAAATCGAAGAATACGGATTGCAAATTACGCCACAGATTGACAGAAATTATTTCCACTCTCTATATTTCAGAGAACCAGGAGGTGTTTTGTTCGAAATTGCTACAGAAAACCCTGGATTTACTGTTGATGAACCGTTAGAAGAATTAGGTAAAAACTTGAAACTTCCAGCGCAATATGAATCTGACAGAGCTGCAATTGAAGCACATTTGGTTAAAATTAATTAATTCTAAAAACTGAATTAAATAGATAAAAAAAGGCGTTAATTTAATATAATTAACGCCTTTTTACATTTAAAAAATCTTATTCCAAAATAAACCATTCCTTAACATCTTCGGCAATAGTTTCCTGATTTATAATACTCTCGAACTCATTGTTTGTTGGATTGTATTTATAAACTTCTTGCCATTGTTTATAATAAACAGTTATTTTTTGGATGGCATCACAAATAAATAAAAGTTCATCGTTAGTCATTGTTGGATGCAAAGAAATACGAACCCAACCCGGTTTATTGGTTAAGTTTTTCTGAAGAAGTTCTTTTGTCATTTCTGCAGATTCTTCCCGATTAATACCGAATAAATAATGCGCATATGTACTCGCACAAGACCAACCGCCACGAACCTGAATTCCGAAGCGATCATTTAAAATACGGACAATTAAGTTATAATGAATGTTTTCAATATTAAAAGAAACGCAACCAATTCGTTCTGTATTTAAATAACCCAGAATAGAAATTCCTTCGATTTTTTGAAGTTTTGAATAACATAAATCCAGTAATTCCTTTTCTCTGTTTTTCATGTTTTCGACGCCCATTTGCTCTTTCAATTCTAAACACAAAGCCGTACGAATTACTTGTAGAAAACCGGGAGTTCCGCCATCTTCTTTTACTTCTATCGCATCATTATAATGATATTCGCCCCACGGATTGGTACATTTTACGTTTCCACCACCGGGATTATCAGGAAAACTGGATTTGTATAATTTCTCATTAAAAACCAAAACTCCACAAGTTCCTGGTCCGCCTAAAAATTTATGAGGCGAAAAGAAAATTGCATCCAATTGCGCTTCAGGATCTTCGGGATGCATATCAATCGAAACATAAGGTGCCGAAGCCGCAAAATCAACAAAACAAAAACCACCATTTTGATGCATGATTTTGGCTAATTCATAATACGGCGTGATAATTCCTGTAACGTTCGAACAAGCCGTAAACGAACCAATTTTTAAACTTCGTTTTTTATATTTTTCAAGTTCTGAAGACAAGATTTTTGGATCAACCAAATTGTTCTCATCTGCAGGCAAAACCACAACATCGGCAATGGTTTCATACCACGGAACCTGATTAGAATGATGTTCCATATGTGTAATAAAAACAACTGGTCTTTCATCATCAAATTGCAATTTTACATTATAAATATTATCCTCAGAACGAAGTCCCATTATGCGCTGTAATTTTGATAAAGCTGCTGTCATTCCGGTTCCGGTCGTTACCAGACAATCTGATTCATTGGCATTTACGTGCTTTTTAATTATTGCTCGCGCGTGTTGATACGCATATGTAGATGCTTTACCGGTTTCGCTTGAAAACGAATGCGTATTGGCAATCATCGGACCTATTTTATTGAGCATTATCTCTTCAATTGGAAAGTATAATCTTCCGCTTGCGATCCAATCTGCGTACAATATTTTCTGTTTTCCGTAAACTGATTCAAAAAAATGATTAACGCCAATTGTATTTCCTCTAAATTTAGAAAAATAATGTTCTAATTCTGTTGTCGCTGTTTTTTCTATAATAGATTCCATGACTATTTTTTCTAAAAACAATTATGATTTGAAGTTTTTGATTCCCGTATTCAACCAATTGTAATAATCTTCGATATCAGGATTATACGCCGAAGGTTCCGTTAAGTTTGCACTGTTTTGATCTACAATTACATAAAAAGGCTGCGCGTTTGCTTTGTAGGTTTTGATTTGTAAATCGCTCCATTTATTACCTACCGTTTTAATCTTTTTGCCCGTTGTTTCAGAAACATATTGTTCGTTTTCCGGAAGCTCTTTTTTGTCGTCTACATACAATGAAATCAAAACTACTTCATTTTTCAAAACACCTAAAACCTTTGGATCTGACCAAACCAATTCTTCCATTTTTCTACAATTTACGCACGCATAACCTGTAAAATCTAATAAAACAGGTTTTCTGTTCTTCTTTGCGAATTCCATTCCTTTATTATAATCATGAAAAGTGATTATATTTTGCGGACCAAATTCTGCGCCTTCCGGTAAAGCCGACTTTGTTTCGCCAACACTTTTAGAAGCGCCAAATCCGTCTGGCGACTCACTGTATTGCATTGGAGGCGCAAATCCGCTGATTAATTTTAAAGGTGCGCCCCAAAGTCCCGGAATCAAATAAATAGTAAACGATAAAACAATTAATCCAAAACCTAATCTTCCAACTGAAATATGGTTTAATGGAGAATCGTGCGGTAATGTTATTTTTCCGAATAAATAGAAAGCTAAAGTTCCAAAAACGGCAATCCAAATCGTTAAAAACACTTCTCTTTCCAGCCAATGCAATTGCAAAACCAAATCAGCATTTGATAAAAATTTGAAAGCTAAAGCCAATTCTAAAAAGCCTAAAACAACTTTTACGGTATTCAGCCATCCGCCAGATTTTGGCAAAGCATTTAACCAACCCGGAAATGCAGCAAACAATGAAAACGGCAAAGCGATCGCAGTCGAAAATCCTAACATTCCAACAATTGGCGCGATTCCTCCTTTTGAAGCTGCTTCGACTAATAATGTTCCCACAATTGGTCCCGTACAAGAAAATGAAACAATGGCTAAAGCCAAAGCCATAAAGAAAATCCCGATTAATCCTCCTCTATCCGCTTGTGAATCGACTTTATTTGCCAATGCATTTGGAAGCATAATTTCGAAAGCTCCCAAAAAAGAAACGGCAAAAACAACCAATAAAATAAAGAAAATAAGATTGAACCAAACATTCGTTGAAAGCGCGTTCAGAGAATCGGCACCAAAAACGGCCGTTACAATTGAACCCAATAAAACATAAATAATGATGATTGAAAATCCATAAATCAAAGCGTTTCTAATTCCTGCCGCTTTGGTTTTACTTTGTTTAGTAAAATAACTCACTGTCATTGGAATCATCGGAAAAACACAAGGCGTTAATAAAGCTGCAAATCCTGATAGAAATGCAATAATAAAAATGCTTATTAAACCTCTTGAATCTTTCTTTTTAGCTGGACTTTCAATTTGTGTTTCTACTTTTTCAGCTGTTTTTACTGTCACTTTTTCTTCTGTAATAGCTGAATCTTTTACAATTGCTGTTTCTTCGGCGGAAGCCAACTTTTTCGAATTCGGAATTTTAAAAGATAATTCTTCTGATGATGGCGGTAAACAATTGCTGTCGTCACAAACCATAAATCCAACTTCGGCTGCGATGTTTGAAATTTGATCTGATTTGAATTTTATTTTCTGCGTAAAAAGGGCTTTATCTTCAAAATATTTAATTTTCATATTGAAGATTTTATCCACGACTTCATGCCCTTTTCCTTCGGTAGTTTTACCCACTAATTCAAAGTTATTTTTTGGATTTTTAAACGAAAAAGCTGTCGCCGATGGTCCGCCTTCTTCGATATATTGTCCGTACAAATGCCAACCGGACTGAATCGCAGCTTCGGCTTTTAAAATATATTCTTTATCTGATATTTTTTCTACAGAAGTAGTCCATTTTACCGGATTATACATTTGTCCAAACATACTGCAACTCACAAGCAATAGTAAGGTTATGATGAATTTTTTCATTGTTTTTTTGTTTTGATATTTTAAGTTTGATTTAAAAAAAGAGCTGTCGGCATAACAGCTCTTTTGGGTCTTTCACAAAAAATTGCTTACTAATTCAGATTTAAAAATGAAAGACAACTATTAAAATTGGTTTTTTTATTTTTTATTTTTTGTTTCAGGTTTCAGGTTTCAGGTTTCAGGTTTCAGGTTTCAGGTTTCAGGTTTCAGGTTTCAGGTTTCAGGTTTCAGGTTTCAGGTTTCAGGTTTCAGGTTTCAGGTTTCAGGTTTCAGGTTTCAGGTTTCAGGTTTCAGGTTTTGGATTGCGATAACTTTGTCAAAGTTTAAAACTTTGACAAAGTTGAGTCACAATCTTGCTTCTAACCTCTTACCTCTAACTTCTTAAAAAACTACTTCAAAGGATTCCCATCTTTATCTAATGAACCTGCTTTTACGATAATCATTTTGTCTAGCTGAACATACTTTTTGATAGCGTCATTTACTTGTTTCAACGTTACTTTTTCAATATCTTTTGGATATTGATCAATGTAGCTTGGTTCCAAACCTCTTTCTATAAAGCCTAAAATTGTTCTCGTCATTCCGTTTGTGGTTGCCATTCCAACTTTAAAACTTCCAATTAAATTGGTTTTCTTGTTTTCTAATTCTTCCAAAGTAATTCCGTCGTTTACCCATTTTTTCACCTGAACCATTGTTGCGTCCAATCCTTTTTGGAATAAAGTTGGATTAAAAGATGCATTTACCATCCAGTAACCACCAGTTGCAATATTTCCGCCTGTTCCAGATGAAATGTTGTATGTTAAACCGTCATTATCACGAACTGTTTGCATCAAACGACCAGCAAAACCAGCGCCCAAAGTATAATTCCCAATGTAAAACGGAATATAATCTGCATCGGTTCTTTTTAAACCTGTGTATTGTCCAATGTACAATTCAGCGCTTGGTTTCTCAGGAATTGTAATAACTTCTGTTTTAGAATTTGCTTTTACAGCTTCTTCAAACTTCATGTTTTCGATTACACCACCATTCCAGTTTTTGAAAGATTTACTTAATGAAATATTCAAATTAGCGCCTTCAGTATCGCCAACAATAACCAAATGCATTGAAGCTGGTCCAAAATATTTTTTATGGAATGCTTTTACTTCTTCCAAAGTTGCTTTTTTTACATTCGATAAATCTTCTTCAACACTTAGATCATGATTCGGATTTGCTTTTGGATAAATAGCTTGTGTCAACGCAATATTTCCTCTTTCTCCCGGATCATTCAGATTTTGCTGAATACTACCGGTAAATTGCTGCTTTAAATTTTCGAATTCTTTGGCATCAAATAATGGGTTTCTTAATTCTTCTGCCAATAAAGTAATGACTTGATCTAAATCTTTTTTCAGACATTTAAAACCAATATTTATTTTAGTTGTAGAAGCATTTACGTTAATATTTACACCTAATTTTTGAAGCTTTTCTGAGAATTTAAATTTATCGTTCAGCGTTGTACCTTTTGACAACATTGAAGCTGTTAAAGACGGAATTGCCAGATTTTTGTTTTCATTGGCATAATTTCCTAGCGAAATACTTGCTGCAACGGTCACAAAATCTTTAGCCGAAGTTTTTACAGAAACTACATCAATTCCGGCTACTTTTTCTCTTTTGTAAGCCGAAGCTGTTTTTTCAATTAAAGTTTCATCTTCTAAAGCAAGTAGTTTGGTCGTAGTTTTTTCTTCAGATAAATGAACTTCAGAAGCTTCATTATGAACATGTCCGCTTTCTGGATGTCTGTAATAAAATGGTCCATTCTCTGGCATAAAATTATTGGCTTGCGCCGATTCCTGATTTTGACCTCCATTTTGCTTCGGAACAAAATATCCGGTTGTGCTCTGATCTTCAACTAGATATTTTTGAGCAACACGCAAAACATCTGCTGGCGTTACTTTTTTCAATCGGTCAACTCCAGTAATATAATCTGTCCAATCTCCTGCTGCAATGGCTTCGTTTAATTGTGAAGCTATTACGCCAGAACCGTCACGCCCCAAAATAGTTTGCGCGCTGATATTGGCTACAACACGATTTACTTCTTCTTGCGTAACGCCATCTTTCTGAATTTTGGCTACAACTTCACTAATTTTAGCATCGATATCTTCGTGCTTTGAAGTCGTTGGAAAACCAACTCCAATATTAAAAAGTCCAACTTCTTTAAAATTTGTTGCGCTTGAATACGCATAAATTCCTAAACGTGTGTCTACAAAAGTTTTGTTTAAAATAGCCGATGGACCTGAACCTATAATTTCTGCCAGAATATTCAAAGCTGGTAAATCTTCGTGTAAAGCTCCGGGAATTTTATAAGCTTTGTTGACAACGCCCAATTCTCCAGGCTTTTTAACTACAATTTTGCGAGGTCCATATTGTTCTGGTTCTTCCGTATATGGCTGAGGCATTGCGTTTGGTGCTTTTGTAATTTTACCAAAATACTGTTCGATTAAATCAAAAACATTCTCTTTTTTGAAATCACCAATAATCGTCAAAGTGGCGTTATCAGGCCAATAATAAGTGTTGTAGAAATTGCGTAATACTTCAATTGGCGCTTTTTCGATATCAGACTTCCAGCCAATTGTAGAATGATGATAAGGATGTGCAATATATGCAGCTGCCCAAATTTCTTTGTCTAATAAACTGTTTGGATCGTTTTCTCCGCGTTCAAATTCGTTGCGAACAACTGTCATTTCAGCGTCTTTATCTTCTTTCAATAATAAAGAATTACGCATTCTGTCGGCTTCAATTTGTAATGCTAACGCAATTTTGTCACTTGGCAATGTTTCAAAATAATTGGTTCTGTCATACCAAGTCGTTGCGTTGAGTTGCGCTCCGGTATTTTGAAGAACATCTGTAATTGTTGTTCCACTTTTTTTGTTGAAACTTGGCGTTCCCTTGAACATTAAATGTTCTAAAAGATGCGTTGATCCCGTGTTTCCTAAAACTTCGTTTTTAGAACCAACACGATATACAATTTGCACTGTTGCAACTGGCGAAGCATTGTCTTGCAAGAGTAAAACATTCATACCGTTTGGTTGGTACAAATACTCTTCTATTCCACCTAATTCTTTGATTTTCTTAAAATTAACTGATTTATTTTGCGCTGAAATAAGCGTACAGAAAGCTAGTGAGCAATAGCCCACGAAGATGTGTTTTTTCATTTTTTGTAATTGAGATGTTTTTTTTAGCGTGAAGTAACTTTGTCAAAGTTTAAAACTTTGACAAAGTTTGACTGCTACTTTTACTTTTTAAGATTTACTAAAAATCTCTTTTAGTTTAGCTTGAAGTGCTTCTTCTCTTAGATTTTTAGCTACTATTTTTCCGTCTGGTCCAATTAAGTAATTGGTTGGAACTAGTTTTACTCCGTATAAAACGGCAACATCATTTTTCCATCCTTTTAGGTCAGAAACGTGTGTCCAGCTTAAGCCATCTTTTTCGATTGCTTTTTCCCAAAGATTCTTTTTATCGTCTAATGAAACGCCTAAAACTTCAAATCCTTTATCATGATAAGCTTTGTAAGCTACAACTACGTTTGGATTTTCTTTTCGGCATGGACCGCACCAGCTTGCCCAGAAATCAACCAAAACGTATTTGCCTTTATAATCAGATAATTTTACCACTTTTCCGTTTACATCAGTTTGAGAAAATTCCGGAGCTGCAACGCCTACAGCGGTTTTATCGTTAAGTGCAATTCCTTCTTTTATTTTTTTACCAAAATAAGATTTCTGAACTTCAGGGCTCAAAACTGCAAAATATTCTTTTACTTGTTCCGGAGTTCCGTATGTTACTAAACGATCGTCCAGAACTAAAGCTCCGGCAATCTGATCTTTATGAGATTTAATAAATTTAAAAGTAAGATCATCTGCCAACTTTTGTAAATCTGCCCAACGTTTGTCCATCATTGCTTTTTGTTCCGGAGTTAGTTTTACTTTTCCGTTTTGACTTATAGAATCAGATGTTTTGTAAACCGGACCTGCAATTTTCTGGATCTTTGTAAATTCGTTTTTGTAATAAGACATATAAATCGAATCCTGAATCGCTCCGGTCAATTTTGCATTAAAAATACTGTCTTTATTACCAACAAGATTTATAGTTTCATTTGATAAAACAAAAACTCTTCCAAATTCCTGTCCTTTTAGTTTGATGCTGTATCTCAAAGGTTCGTCTACTTTTCCTGCAAAAGTAAATTTGCCGTCTACAATTTTAGCAGAATCTTTTACAACATTTTTATCTCCATCCTGAAATTCCAGATAGGCCATTCCGTCTTTTTGTCCGACAATATTTCCGTTTATTGTAAATCCTTCTTCTTTTTTAGAACAGGAACTAATTGTGGCTGTTAGCGCTAAGGCTAATAAACCTGATTTTAAGATTGTACTTTTCATGTTTGATATTTTTTTATTTTAAGAATGCTTTGTCTGTTTTAACACATAGAGACATAGATGTTGAAAGTTTAAAAAAGGCGTTTCACTTGTTTAAACTAACATAGCTGTGTGACTATTTTGGTTTTTAATTTTTAACTTTTAATTCTCAATTTTTAATTGAAATTTTAATTGAAATTGAGAATTATGATTTCAAAAGTTCTTTTAATTTGGCTTCTAATTCTGCACCTCTTAAATTATCACCAATAATTACGCCTTTGCTATCTACTAAATAAGTTGCCGGAATTGCTTTTACATTAAATGCATTACTTACTTTATTGTCATCCAAAAGATTGTGCCATTGCATATTTTCTTGTGCTAAAGCTTTTTGCCATGCTTTTTCGTCTTTATCGATTGATATACTTAAAATTTCAAATCCTTTTCCTGCATATTCTGAATAAGCTGTTTTTAAATTTGGAATTTCTTTACGACATGGTCCGCACCAAGACGCCCAAAAATCAATCAGAATGTATTTTTTTCCTGCAACAATGTCTTTTACATTATAGGCTTTTCCGTCTTTGTCTTTTAGACCGAAATTGGCAACGCTTGTTCCGATTAAAGACTTTGGGTTAAGATCTTTATCTACCAATTGACCGTAATAACTTTTCTTTGCTTCTGGAGAAAATTGCTCATAAATTGACTTTTGATCCGGTGTGAAATAACTGTATTGTGTGATCATAAAAAACGGTCCCCACCAAGTTGCTTTATTTCTTGTAATTAAATCTGCTGTAGTTTTTTCGACTTTATTAAAGAATGCTTTTTCTTTTACTTCGAAAGATTTCCATGCAGGAGAATTTCCAATAGAATCCATCAGTTTTTTGTTTCCTGAAACTCTTGCTTTTCCGTATGCTTCTGCAACTTCTTCACTTCCTTTGTGGTATTCTTCGTAATCTTTGTTTAATTCTTCTCTAAAAGCGGTTTCTTTTTTAAAATAATCGTTGGATTTTGATCCTGAAACCACTTCATTTTTAAAGTTGATTTTTCCTTCTTCTTGTTTTAAAACTTCGGCTTCAGCTGTTAATTTTATTTTAGAATTTTCTATTAAAACCGGAATGTATCCTTTGTTTTTTCCGAATTCAAGATAAAACAAACGAGGTTCATTTAATTTTCCTGTAAAGGTAAATTTGCCATCTTTAATTGTAGTTTCTGCAACTGCAGATTCTGATGAATGTGTTGCTCCGGGAATTAATTTTATGGTCGTTCCGTCTTCAAGTCCGGTTATATTTCCTTCAAGATTATAAGAGGTTTCTGCAACTGCAGGCTTTTTCTTTTGCGCCTGAATATTGTTGGAAAATGCAAATAAACAGATGCATAATCCAATTACTTTAAATTTAATTGTGTTCATTTTTGATTGATATTTTAAGTAAAAGCTTCCTTTTCGAAAGTCCTAATCAGGAAGCTTTAAAGTTTTTATTTTGCTACGTTTTGAGTTATAGTTCCGTTTCCTGGATTTTTTGTAGCTCCTTGAGGAAATGGCATTGTCCATAAATGAGAATCTGGTGCTAATGCGTAGTTTACTCCACCAGAAGTTTTTGATAAACTCAATTTATAAGTACCTTCAGCATTAAGACGACGTGCATCTGCAAAAGGAATAATTGTCAGGATAAGTTCGTTATACTTCGTTTTGAAAATAGCATTTAGGGCAACTGTTTTATCTGCAGTTACAATATCCTGATAAGCAGATGGTTCAATACGAGTTTTTCGTACTTTATTTAAAACGTCTAATGCATCGCTGATTTGTCCTGCACGAGCCAGACATTCTGCTTTAATTAAATATACTTCTACAGTTGTGATTCCGCCGTAATTAAACATTCCTGATAAGGTTCTTCTGTAATAAGTATCTGCACCAACTGTTCTTAATTTCCAACGAGATTTAAAACGAACATCTCCAACTTCAAAACGTTGCGCACGTTCTACCGGAATACTATATTCTGTAGATAAATAGGTTCTTTCGCCATGACGAAATGTATAATTCTCAACATAATCAAATCCCATTGGAGATGGCGTTGCCGTATAAGAATTTGGAATATCGATAATCGCTTTATTAGCATTATAATAGGCAACCCAATCGTACAGTTTATTATTTTCGGCTAGAGCCAAATCAGCGTATTTCAAGGCTTCTGTATAATTATTCATTTGCAAATAAACACGGGAATAAAATGCATAACCTGCTCCTAAATTTGGATGCAAAGCTGTTTGAGAAACTTTTGGTAAATATGGCAATGCATCTTTTACATCGGCCAAAATAAAATCGTACAATTCCTGAATCGTTACTTGTTTACTTGGCGCGTTAATATCGGCACTTGTAATTAATGGCACAGATAATTTTGTTTTTGCAGTTGAAGCCACATAAGTATCTGCATAAAAATTAACTAAGTTATAGTACGACATTGCACGTAGAATTTTTGCTTCTGCCCAAATTACTCTTTTTTGATCTTCTGTTGCTTCTGTTGTTGTTAAAGCATTTGCAATAATCAAGTTAAAGGTCGAAATACCTGCATATTGTCCATAATATTGTCTTTCGTCTGCTTGATTTAATTGGATACGATCTGCGGTTTCATCCCACATATAGTTGGCTTTTGTCAAACGCTGCGCTGCCAGAGTTGCTATATCGATAAATTTATCGTTGATCAAGGTCGAAGCTTGTGCAATATCTACGCTTTGATTGGTGTATTCGTCACGAATAAAAGCTTCATAATCTGCCAATGTTGTTGGGATTTTAGATCCTTTTGGTGCATCATCTAAATAGTTGGAGCAAGATGCTGAAACCAATCCTAATGCTAAAACGCACAGTATATTTTTATATATATTTTTCATCGTGTAGTCTTTTTAAATTAGAAATTAATGTTAACACCAAAAACTAAACTTGGAGATTGAAAGCCATTTAAAAGATATTTAGCGTCTCTGCTTTTAGCGAATGTATAGACATTTTCTGCATTCAGATTGAAGCGAACATCTTGTAATTTTACTCTTTTTATAATAGACGAAGGCAAATTATAAGCTAAAGAAATATTGCTTAATCTGATATTTGAGGCATCTAGAATATTAATATTCGCATAACGATAAATGTCGCGAGAATCTGATGTAAAATCGGCTTCGTACTCGTAAACCGCGCGAGGAATATTGGTAAAAGCTTCATCGCCTGGTTTTTGCCAACGGTTTTCGATATTTTTATTTACAGTTGTAATATCTGTTACATAACTACCTATTCCAGCCGAATAATTGTTCTCTAACATTGGTAAAAATGTATTTCTGATTTTATGTCCTAACTCATAAATAAACAATGCCGAAAGTGAAAAATTCTTGTAGTTTACAGCCGTATGAAACGATCCACTGTGTGTAGGAACAGTTGAGCCATAATCATGAATTGCATTTAAATCTGCCGGATTGTAAATTACTTTTTCGCCTTTTGCATTATAAACCTGAGGCAAACCTTTATCGCTCAAACCTGCCCATTCGTAACCGTAAATCGTATTGTAATTTTTACCAACTTTAGGATAAGCATCTGGAACGTCTAACTGTAAGTAATATACCGGAGCTTCGACTTTTACGTAATCGACTTTGTTTTTATTATAGG
Organism: uncultured Flavobacterium sp.; assembly: GCF_951805225.1. NCBI lineage: Bacteria > Pseudomonadati > Bacteroidota > Flavobacteriia > Flavobacteriales > Flavobacteriaceae > Flavobacterium > uncultured Flavobacterium sp. The sequence goes on from NZ_OX638201.1 coordinate 1,669,465, forward strand.
CATATAAAACTGAAGCATCCCAAGAGAAAGAACCCGTTTTTACGATTGTTCCTCTCAAAGTGGTTTCAATACCTTTGTTGGTCATTTCTCCATTGTTAATTTTATAGGTCGAATAACCAAATCCTTCTGTTGGGATTCCGTTACTGTTTGCTAATAAATCTTGTCCTTTTTTGTTGTAAACATCAAAAGTTCCGCTTAATCTATTTTTGAAGAATGAAAAATCGACACCAATATTGGTTGTTGTTGTTTTCTCCCAAGACAATTCAGGATTTGGTCTTTGGTTAACATATCCTTGATTTCCGCCTACATTTGGATTTGCATAATAAGAAGCTGTTAAATAAGGTGCTGCGTCTTTGGCAACATTTCCGCCAATACCATAAGAAGCGCGAAGTTTAAGTGAGTTTACCCAATCAACTGCAAAAAACGATTCTTTATCAATATTCCACGCTGCTCCTGTAGACCAAGTTGGTTTGTTTTGATATTTATTGTTTGTTCCCCAAAGGTTTGAACGATCCCAACGCAAACTTCCTGTAAATGAATATTTTTTGTTATACGTATAACCTCCTGTTGTATAGAAAGAAACGTAACGGTTTACCAATTCACGATCTGCTGCAAAATCATCTAATCTCATTGAACCTCCAAAAACAGATCCGTAAACTTTTAGTAAATCTGCCTGATTAATTGGTGTGTACGATAAAGTTTGTTCGTCCCAGCCATAACGAGTTTTATCTCCGTATTCTATTTTTGAATGACGGATTTCCATACCTGCAATTGCGGTTACGTCGTGTGCATTATTAAAAGTCTGATCAAAATTCAATTGCTGACGAAAGTTGTAAGCATTAGAAAATTGATTTGTTTCTTTTAAGATATCGCCATAAGGCAAATTATAAACGGCTTTGTTATTACTATCAATAGTTACTAAACCATTTACTTCATTTCTAACACTATAAGATTCTTTTTCTCTTAATAAACTGCCACGATCAACTCCATATTCGTACTGAAACATTGCATTGTATGTAAGTGCTTTATTGAATTTTACATTAAACTTTGCAAAAGTTCTGTTCAGAAAGTTTTTAGTTTCATTTACATTTCGCCCTAATTCATCCATTGGCGTAATATCCATATTATAAAGACCATAAGTCTTCATAGATTGAAGCGTAAAATTATTGTATCGAGATGCGGCTGTAGAAGTATAATTAGATCCGTCGTCATTTACCAATTGGTTGTACATCTGAGTCTTATAATCTTGTTGAGTAAGAGGATTATAAGTTTGTGTATTACTTTCGCCATAATTGATATAAGTTCCTAAATCTAAAGTCAACCAACTTGTAATATCTGTAGAGTTTTTCAAGTTTAAACCAACAGATTGATTATCAGAATATATATCTTCAAATTTATTTCCTTTATAAGTCAACGAAGCATTAAATGTGTTTGATTCTGTTGCTTTGCCTAAACTTACGTTATGCTGAATAAAATATTGATCTCGTTTTGCATATTTCGCAACATCATCATAATATTTATAACCTTGAGAACCCAATTGAGTCAAACGATTATTCATTTCTGTTTGCGAAATATTTCCGGCATAACCGTTTAACAAAGTCTGCATTCCCTGACTTGTAAATACGGCATTGTTTAACAAAGATTGTGCATATGTACTTGCATTTGCGCCTTTTAAACTTGGATTTGCATCTGCCCAACCTTTTTCAAGACCAATAATATCGCCAGCATCAGTAAGATTTCCGGTGTAATTTCTATATGGAGTTACGGTCAAATTGCTTGAAAACGAAATATTAGTTTTTCCGGCTTTGGCTTTTTTAGTAGTAATTACTACAACTCCATTTGCTGCACGTGCACCGTAAATAGACGAAGCCGCTGCATCTTTTAGAACTGTAATCGTTTCAATATCTTCTAAATTCAGATTCGGAAGATTTTCTTCCAGACCAAAATACTGATTATATTTTGTGTTTTCTATCGGGAAACCGTCAATTACATATAGCGGAGTCGTTAAACCATTCATAGTCGTTGTTCCACGAATTTTTCCGTCCTGATAACCAACAATACGTCCTTCTAAAATTTTGTTTAAACTGCTCAAACGCTGTTCTTGAAAATCTTTTGCCTTCAAACTAGAGAAAGATCCGGTCGCTTGTTCAGATGAGATATTTTGATAACCTGTAGTCAATACAACTTCGCCTAATTCAAGTGTATCTTCTTTAAGGACAACATTAATAACGCTTCTTCCGGCAACTTTAATTTCCTGTCTCACAAATCCTAAATAAGCAAATGCTAAAGTAGTTTCCTTTCCTACAGTAATAATCTGATATTCACCATTAAAGTCAGTCTGAACACCGTTTCCAGAACCATTATCCGAAACTGCTGCGCCAGCCAAAGGATTCCCTTTTTCGTCTGTAACTTTACCTTTTACAATAAAATCCTCGGCTGCTTTTTGCACTACAACAGCTTTTTCTGCAGGAGCTTTTTTAGGAGTCAAAATAATATGAGTTCCTGATATTTTAAAATCAGTTCCTGTATTATTAAAAATCGTATTTAGAATCGTTTCCATAGATGCATTGCTTAGGCTCACATCTATTTTTCGATCTAAATCAACTGATCTTACATTATAAACAAATCTGTAATTTGTTGTGTATTCAATTTTTTCAATTATTTTTCCAACGGTCATGTCGCTGGCATTAAATGACATAGTTGGCTTTTGGGAATAAGTAACTCCCGCCTGCATCACTGTCAAAGTGGTCAATAAAAATAATGTAGTCAATTTCATCTTCAAATCAAATTTCAAAAAAGGCTTGTCGAACCTGATTTTGTTCAATAGTTTTTTCATACTTTTAAATGTTTTTAATTGTGGTTGGTTAGTTTACCGATCGCATCTTATCCTACCGGAAAATGTTGGCGCATTTTCCGGTTTTTTTATAAAATAACGATCCATTTTTCGTGGAACTTTTTGTTACATAGGCTTGTTTAATTTTAGATTTATGATTGTTGATTTTAGATTGTAGACTTTTGTCTATAAATCTATTCTCTTCATTTATGATTGTTTATATTTAATTTTAATTCCAGATTGTAAACTTTAGTCTATAAAATATAATCTTGCATCTTGCATCTTTCTTCTATATTCTATTCTCTATAATCTATATTCTATTCTCTAAAAACTCTAATTAATCGTTATCACATCTTCATTAATCTTATAATCAATAGCATAACTGTCGCTAAAATATTTCAGTACAACTTCGATAGGTTCATTATCAAAACGGGCGTTGAAAATTTCCTTTCCAAGTTTTTTGTTTTTATTGATGAAAGTCACATTATAATGACGTTCTAACTTTTTAATGATCGACTCAAAAGAAGCGTTTTTAAATACTAAACTTCCTTTTACCCAAGCCGTATAATAATCAGTATTAACACTTTCTGTCGAAATTTTCTGTTGACCGTGCGTGTTTGAACCTTTTAATCCCGGCGTCAGATAAACTTGATTTTCGGTAGTTTTTTTGTCTTTATAAAGCGAAACTTTTCCTTCGACCAAAACTACATCTGTACTTACATCTTCTGTATACGAATTGACGTTGAATTTGGTTCCTAAAACTTCAACATCAACCTCTTGCGTATTTACGGTAAACGGATGCGCTTTGTCTTTTGCAACTTCAAAATAAGCTTCACCGGTTAAATAAACTTGTCGGTTTTGATTCTTTATAAACTGAACTGGATATCGCAATGATGTTCCCGCATTTAAATGAATCACAGTTCCGTCAGACAATTGAACTTCGAACTTTTTTCCGTACGGAATTTTCAATGTATTGTAAACCAACTTTCCATTATAAGAAGCATTAGAATATACTAATCTGTTTTTTTCCTGTTTTCCAATTATTCTTCCTTCTTTATCCGTTAAATTTTTTGATTCAGATGTATCAATTGTTTCTGATGATTCATTTTCTGATTGAAGTACAATTTCATCTTGTCTTGGAACTACAACATTTCCTTTCGAATGAAATAAATTTGAATTTTTATAAAAATAGAAACATCCTAAAGCTACAATCAAAATTGCTGCATATTTATAATAAGATGAAAATCTTCTTTTCTGAAAAACATTATTTTCTTTCTGAATTCTTTCTGATAATTGTTTTCTCACTTCAGTTGAATCAAAAGTATTTACAACAGAATCTATTGCATAATTGGTTTTTACAAAATCCTTAAATACAATTTGATTCTCTTCTTCCTTAAGCCATTCCGTCAAGGTTTCTATTTCTTCCTGACTGGCTTGATTCGTGATGAATTTCACGATTAATCGCTCTGACTTTTTCACTGTCATTTTACTCTTTTTAAATATTATTACGAAGCTAAAAAACAAAACCCTAACAATTTGATAATCTTTTTTTCATTTTAGTGATTTTTTTATTATTTGAAATATTTTTCTTTCAATATAAATTTTCAAAAACTCTATTAATCACATAGAATTAATAAACAATTTAATATACCTTTGCATTTTCAAGTGATTTTCTATTTGTAATAAAATTCAATAGAAAACAGAAAAACGCAATGTTTTTGGCAAAAAAACTATCGTTTTGGGTCGTAAAAATTATAAATTTATATATTTGTTTCTATGAAAAGCGAAGATTACAACGATAACGATATATTAATCGAATCTCTAAAAAACGGAGACGAGAAAGCGTATACTTATTTGATCGACACGTATCATCACAAACTTTGTGTTTATGCCAATAGTCTGGTAAAAAATGTTTACAGTGCCGAAGATATCGTGCAAAATGTATTTATAAAAGTTTGGGAACAACGTACTCGCTTAAAAACAAATCATGCAATTAAGAGCTTTCTGTATAAATTAGTTTACAATGAGTTTATTGATTTGTATCGAAAAAATCAATCTTTATTTTCATTAGAAAAATCTTATTACGACGCCTTAAATTCAATTGTTCTGGAAGATGATTCAGAATCTTTGCAACATGTCATAAATGCCGTTAATAAAGAAATTCAAAACCTTCCGCCAAAATGCAAAGAAGTTTTTATTTTGAGCAAAAAAGAAGGTTTAACCAATATAGAAATTGCGGAACATCTTGACGTTTCGATAAAAACCGTTGAAGCTCAAATAACTAAAGCATTTTCGATTTTACGATCTTCGCTTGACGAGAAAATAAAAAACTTCTTGTTTTTACTGTTTTCTATAAAGAAAAATTTACGCTTAAATACTTAAAAGCGTTATTAATTTCTTTATTGAAAAACAGTGTAGTTTTTGGATGTATTTACTTTAAGATCTTGGTTTTGGCAAGTTTCTGTCGTACATAATAATAGTTCCTGCAACGGCTACATTCAAGCTTTTTATAGATTTAAATTTCACCAAATGATGGCATTTTTCCATTGCTTTTAGCGACAAGCCATGATCTTCTGCACCTAATAAATAAACGCAACGTCTTGGATGTTCAAAGGTTTCTAAATCAGAAGCTTTGTCGTTTAATTCAACGCCAACTAATCGCGCTCCTTTTGGCAAATTTTCATAGAAATCTTCAAAATTTTCATAATGAAAATAAGGTATTGCTTTTACCGCATCATGAGTATCGCAAGCTTGTTTGGCATATCGATTACCAATGGTAAATATAAAAGTAGCACCCAGATTTTGAGCTGATCGCCACAAAACACCCAAATTTTCAGGCGTTTTACCATTTTGTATTCCTATGCCAAAATATTCGTTTATAAAATTATCATTCATAAGTGCAAAAATACAAACTGCAAGCACATGAGTCAATTTTAATTGAGATCAAACGAAAGTCTTGCATTTGTTATTACAATCTTGAAATTTCAATTAAATAAATTTCATGTTTCAATTGAAAAATAAGTTTTGTTTGCCTTATTTTGCTCAAATTTGTATCAAAAAATAAATGATTATAGAAGAATTAATCGGGAATTATGCCATTTCCGGAAGTAATCAGGATGAAAGTTTTGAAATGACTTACAAAGGTATTTTGAGTTTATCATTAGATAATGATAAGCGCGTTATTGCTAAATGGCTCATTAACAACACTCAGGAACAAAAAGGCTACGGTTTCTTTAAAGACAATATTCTGGTTATTAATTTCAGCTATAAAGGCGAAAATAATAAAACTTACAAAGGCGTTGCTGTTTACAGATGCATCACCAAAGATGTATTGGAAGGTTTTTGGTCTGAAAAACATGGAAATCCCCTATTTCTTGGAACTGAACATTGTTTGAGAATGGAAAGTACCGAGAAACTAAACTAGATTTTGTCTCTAAATTATTAGCTGAATTTTATTTCTAATTACAAATTCAAAGACAATTTACCTGAATATTATTTGTAAAGCGTAATTGTGTCGGCAAGATTTTCTTTACTAATAAATGCTGCAATATATTCCTGCACTTCATTTTTAGTTTCAACCGGTGTTTCGAAGGAATTGATGTGAAATTCATCATCCTGATCCAGAATATGTATAATTTCTGTGTAACCAAGGGAAATTAAACTTCCTTTTAATTTAATGATATTAAACTGCTGTTTGCCATCTAATTCCTTGCGTACTTTTAGTTTTATAGCTTTATCCATAGTAAAATATTTTAAATTAATAAGTCAGTTACTTATTCCAAATATAAAATTAATTCTTTGAAACCACTGTTAAAAAAGATGCTTTAACAGATTATTTATCAACACATTAATAACAATTTCGTAAGATAAAAACAACATTTATTTCCCGAAATTTTACGTTTAATCAAAATGAAATTCGTTGCAGAATTTTAGTTAATTCAGCCATTTTTTTCGTTTAAACCATATTAACGGAACTACAAAACATAAAAGTATTAGCGTAATCGCAAAAACATATCCGTATTCCCAATCCAATTCTGGCATATTTTTGAAGTTCATTCCGTAAATTCCTGCAACAAGCATTGGCAAAGAAATGCACATTGTTATTATCGTCAAGGTTTTAAAAATCTTATTTTGCTGAAGATCTATTCTCGTTGACACATAATCTTTAAGATCTTCCAGACGCTCAAAATTATTCTGAACATATTCGTTGATTACCGTTAAATCCGTCAATTCTAATAAAATTGCATCTTTAACTTCAGCTTCCAGTTTTTCGCTTTTTCTAAGCATCAATAAAATTCGCCTAAACTCATTAAGAGATTCTTTAATTATAAAATTATTGAACTTCAAAGCAGTTATTTCATTTAATCCTTGTTCAGAAAAGTCATTTTCCTTTTGTAATCTCAAATAAATTGTTTTGATATTCTTTGAAATAATCTCCGTTAAATCCGCAAAATAATCGGGAACAATTCCAATCATCATTTGTAGAAATGTATCTATTGTAAAAGGCAGATTTTTTATTTTATCGAAATGTTCTTGTTTTTTATTTTCAGGAATAAACTTCTCAAAATTAATATCCATAAACGAAAACATGATTTTTTCTTTAAGAATAAAGGAAACAATCACTTCTTCGACTTTATTTTGTGGCGTAAAATAAGGGAACGAAAAATTAAATGCCAGCTGATTTTCTTTTTCTAAATAATGCGAACTAATTTCAATATCCTCGCTATTGTTAAGAATTGTGGTATCGATATCAAAAAGCTTTTCAAAAACCGGAACGTCTTTCTTGGCGTAATTTACAACCTGAACACTATTTATTCCCTTCAGATCTTTCGGAATTTCATCGATGCTTTTTACTCTTGTAATATTTTTATTGGTATCTAAAAGTTCAATAATCATAGATGAAGTTTTATGTTGTAGTTTGGCTTTTATACCTTTTACTACTATTGGTTTTGAACTAATTTAAGTTCAATTTATGGATTATCCTAAATTTATAAGCTTCTTAAAAACCGAATATTTCTTTCAGTTCAATAATAAAAGTTCCATTTGGTAATTTTTTCGGCGCTTTTGCTAATTTCTCCGCTAATAAAGCTGTTGGTAAAGGTTTGTATTTTTTCAGAATCCCAATTGAATTAAGCACATTTAGAACAGGTACCATTATTTTTTCGCCCAAACGATCTGTTCCGGTTCTTAAAAGTAATCCAGGTCTGAAAATAATATATTGTTCAAAATTCAGTTCAGCAATTTTGTCTTCGAGTTTTCCTTTTATCTGAGAATAAAAAATCTTGCTTTGCGCAGAAGCTCCGTAAGCAGACAACAAAACAACCGAAGAAACTCCGTTTTCTTTGGCTAAACTGGCGAACTTTGCCGGAATATCAAAATCTATTTTCAATTGATTTTCTTCTGAACCTGCAGCTTTTAAAGTTGTTCCTAAACAAGAGAAAAAAACATCTCCAACTATCAGATCTTTAAACGATTCGATATTTGAAAAATCGACAATTTGCTCGACTAATTTAGGATGTTGTTTCCCAATTGATCTCCTTACAAAAACTGTAACTGTTGTATAATCTTTGTCTTCTAAAAGTTGGTCAACCAGAAATTCTCCCGTTGCACCTGTTGCGCCAATAACTATTGCTTTCATGTTATAAATTTATAAATATTCCTTGTAATACAGCCGACTTTAAAAATTAAAATCTACTGTATAAAGTTGCATTGGTTTTGCTTTTCCTCTTAAAAGTATTTCTCCCTGATGGCTGTAATCTACCTGAGAATCTTCCGGTAATACTTCTTTTATTGCTTCTGAAACCACAAAATCATGGTTAAAATCATTGCACTTACATTGAATTCTGGAAGTTGTATTGAGAAGATCGCCATGATAAACGATCTCTTTTTTTACTTTTCCAACCCAAGTTGTTATTGCTGTACCAATATGCATTCCTGCTTTAAATTTTGGAACAATATTATAATGTTCCAGATAATATTCCTTTTTGCTTTCTATACTTTGCCTCAAAAGATAAAAACAATACAGGCAACGTTTGTCTTTTAATCCGGATTTTGTTTTCCATGTCAATATAATTTCATCTCCCGCATATTGATAGATTTCTGCGCGCGAAGCCATAATTGCATCGGTAAAATCGTTGAATAAATCCTGCAACATTTTACTGTAAAGAAGATCTCCCAATTGTTCCGCCAATGTTGTGGACGATTTTACATCGACAAACATAAAAATTCGTTCTTCCTGCATTGGACGATGATATTGGCCTGTAAAATAATTATAGAAAAATCGGCTGTTTAATAAACTGCTAACTTCCAGAAAAAGAATTAAAAATATAGATGCTCCAAACGAAAATATAAAATCTTCGATCAAACGATCTTTAATGTAACTTTTGATTACTTCCTGATAAGTCAATTTGCCCAGAATTTCTTCAAAAAGTACGATACAAAGAAGCAAAAAAAGCAAGATAGCAATGCTGTAAAGAAATGCTTTAAGAATAATGGTTTTCAAAAAAGAGTATTTATTCAGCTTGACAGATCTTTCGAAAGTTATAATGATAATGCTGATGAAAATTCCAATCATTGTCCCTGGCAAAAACCTTAAATAAGCATAACCAGAACCTGCATTTGTAAAAACAGCATAAAGCAAACCTAATATTCCGCCTACAATGATTGCTTTATAAGTGAGACTGTATTTTCTATAAAAAGGTATTTTTGGCAATTCCATAACGACATTAGCTTTAGTTTGAGACGGGCTAAAAATGCAAAAAAAGTATTCTAATCAAAAGTAATACAGAACGTTAAGGATAAAAAATTATTTTTTTACTATTATAATATTCTGATAGCGAAGAAACTGTACTTCTCCACTATCAGAACTTATTATAATTATTTTTTAACTAACCAGTTTTCAACGGCTCTCGAAAAATCAGCTACATCAATTGGATGTCTGCTTGTTACTATGTTTCCGTCTGTTACAACAGTTTCTTCAAGCACGATTCCGCCAGCATTTTTCAAATCTGATTGAATGTTCCAATATCCAGTTAATTTTCTTCCTTTCAAAATATCTGCTGATGCTAATACAACTGGCGCATGACAAATTGCAGCTATTAATTTCCCTGATTTATTGAAATCCTGAACGAATTTAATAACGTCTTTGTCATATCGAAGATTATCCGGATTCCAAGCTCCACCCGGAATAAACACGGCATCATAATCACTTACTTTTATTTGATCTGCAGTTCGGTCAAATTTTATCCAGCCAACTGGTTGCAAATATTGAATTGCCATTACGTGCGTTTTTGCCATTTCAGGAAATGCAAGTCCATATCTTTCCGGAGCAGGATTGTATTTTGGAGCGACAATTTCTACCTCTGCTCCCAGTTCTCTAAAATACCAAACCGGACCAGTTAATTCAATTTCTTCAAAACCATCTGCTACAAGAACAGCGATTTTCTTTCCTTTTAGAACGGTTTTGTCTTTTACGGGAGTAAAAAAGAATGCTTTTAAAGCTTCATTTCCCGGTGCGTCTAATAATTTTGTTACGGGCATATTTACCACTGCCGATTGAGTAGATAATTGATTTACAACTGCTAACTCGTTACTGTAATTTGTTTTCATTTCTTTAGTTTTAACTTTTACTTGAGATTCTACATTTGCTACAGCAAGTACACTTATTATACTTGCAACGATCATTTTATTTATTGTTTTCATTTTCTTTAGATTTAAGTGTTTATGAGGATTGTTTTTAATTTTTGTTATTCTCGAGTAAGCGGTGCAAACTCAATTAGATTGTGAATTCCGTCTTGAAATGGTTGTTTTTTAATGCTGGTATTCAGATATTCAATTACTGGCTGAATGGGCGGAAAATTCAAATGATACTCAAATGCATCTTTGCTTCGGAATTTCTCGAAAGTCACAAATTGGGTTTTATCTTCTTCTAATTGTGACAATTGATAGCTTACAACTCCTGGTTCACTTCTGAATTTTGGCATTGCCGTGTGATAGATATTTTTGAAGCTTTCTTCGGTTCCTGATTTTGCATCTACAAAAAGCATTATTGTTAATTGATTGTCTTCTTTTTTGCTGACTTTTCTCCAATCTTGTTTAGAAATAGGCTCTAAATCTTTTATATCAATTATTTTTTCAGGTTTAACCAAAGCCGTTTTTCCGAGTTTAATTACTGCTTTGGATTTTGAATTACTTCTAAAATTCTTCATCGTTTTTTTATTCGACCAACGTTCAAATAACCAAAGCACTGATGGATTATCTTGTTCGAAATACGCTTCTGACATAATATTATTTTCATCAGAAAGAGATTCTAATACATAATCAATCAATATCTTACGGAACTTCTCCTGATATTCTTCTTTAACTTCATAACGTGTGATTGTAGCAGCTATTTCTTCGCTTTTAAATTCTTCAGCTAGAGTTTTATGTGCAGCTTTGGCTGATGCAGATAATGAAAATGCTGAAAAAGCTACTATTGCAGTGAGCATTTTAGGGATTCTTTTTTTCATATCATTTCGTTTTATAATTAGTGCTTACTTTTTTTGACGGTGTTCAGCTTTTCCGTTTTTAAATTGTTTTTTTACTTCTGAAAACTAAAACTCCCAGATAATGAAACAATAAACCGGTTCCCCATGCAGCGGTTTGCCACAAAGGCCATAAATACGTTCTGTCTGTAAAAAACCAGATCAACCAAATGGCTGGAATACTTAATACGAATACTAATAAGTGAATTCTGAAACCTTTTTCCGGATTGATTTGAGCAACTTTTTGCTCGTTTGCTAAATGTCTCATGATGTTGATTTTATAATTTTTTGAATATTTATTTAAATTGTTATTTTGAAAAAAATGTATTGGTATAATCCTTACGGGATATTTTATCTGGCGGGTCTTTTATTTTTACTACCAACCTTTAAATTCTGGCGGATTATCTTTTTTACTATTCTATTTATTTAAGTTGTTTTCCTAATTTCTCTACTTTTTTTAGCCATTTATTTCGTTGACTTTCAGTTGATTTTCGCATAAAACCAAATGTTGAAAATCTGATTGGATCAAATCCTACGTAACCAAAAACAATGTTTTTAAGGATCTGATATTGTGAGGCTCGGTAAATGAGATAGAACCACCATTTTGGCGTGTCCATTGTAACAAGAAGCCTTAAGCTTTTTCCTTTTAAAAGTTTTTCGGGGAATATTTTTCCGGAATGGTGTTTGAATGCAAAGTCAGGAAGTAGGATTCTGTCGATGTATCCTTTGGTGATTGCTGGCATAAAACCCCACCAGTTTGGGTAGCATAAAACAACGTGATCTGCCCATTTGATAAGTTCTTGCGAATGGACTAAATCTTGTTCGAGTTCAAGAGTTTCTCCGTTTTTATATCCGTCAGAAAGATTTACATTAAAATCAAGTCTTGAGATATAAATCGTTTTACAATTTGCTCCTGTACTTTCTACTCCTTTTCTGTAAGCGCCTAATAATGCGTTACAAAAAGAATTTTCAGATGGATGCCCAAGTATAAGTAAGATATTCGTTTTCATTGCAGTTCATTTAATTTGACACTGCAAAGATTTTAAATAATAGAAAAGGGTTCGTGACACAAATGTGTCAAAATATTATTGATGCGCTAATTTTTGCCTAATTCTGGTAAGTGATTGTCTTTCAATGCCCAGAAAGCTACAAAGATGAGAAACAGATATTCTGTTAAAGAGATCTGAATGGTGTTTTATAAAATCAATATATCGCTCTTCGGCAGTTTGAAATATGAAGTTTTCAATACGGGATTGTTGTCGTTTTAGGATTTCTTCGGCAACTAAACGTCCGTATTTTTCAAAGCTGGGCAAATTTTTGTAGATCCATTGCAAATCTTCATAAGAAAGACAAACCATTAAAGTTGGTTCTAAACACTGAATGGAATATTTACTAGGTTGTTGTGTTATAAAAGCTGGATAATGTGTAGCATAATCGCCTTCTGAATAAAAACCGACCGTGATTTCATTGCCTTCATTATCTACAAAAGATGAACGAACTAATCCGCTTGCAATAAAACCTATCGATTTTTGGACTTTACCGACTTGTAGAAAAAAGTCTTTTTTATTGAGTTCTTCAAATGTCAATCTCAAAGCATATTGAGACATTTCGGCGTCAGTTATTTCAGGACAAATTTCCCTAACTGATTTTAAAAGTATCTCTGCTCCTAATTCCATCTTAAGACTTCTTTTTGATGATGTATTTAAGCTTTTCTTCCGTAAAGTAAAATTCTTTTAAAGGCATAAATCGCAGGAAGTTTTGGGAAATGTTCTGCAATTCTCTCTTTAAATGTGCTGACAAAATGTTTCTGTTGTTCTTTATCAAGACGCTCTATATACGGAATCAGGGCTGAACCGGAAATAAAATTATAAAGCGCTTCATGATCATTATCCTGTGCAATCATAGGATAAATTTTCTGCATAACCTGAATATCTTCAAGTTCGCCATCGAACATAATTTGCGCATATTGATCGATGGTCAAAACCGGGGAATCTCTTCTCCAATCGTTCAAATAGGTTTTAAAAGGTTCTTCGCCTGCTAATTGATATAAAATCTTGTTTAGTATATTTTCATTCTGAACAGGCATTTGAACTGCAAATTGACCTTTTGGATTAATCAAATCGATCAGTTTAGGAAACAATACTTCATGATTGTCTGACCATTGTAGCGCTGCATTACTAAAAATCAAATCCCATTTTTGATTTGATTCTGCTATATCTTCTACAGTTGCGCGCTCAAAACGAAGATTTTTTGCGTCTAAAGTTTTTGATTTGTCCAGCATTTCTGCAGATGAATCAATACCCATAAAATCAGTTTTACTGAATTTTTTCGCCAATATTGCGGTTTGTTCTCCTGTTCCACACCCTAAATCGATTGCCTTTATAGCTTTTGATTCTTTTATAAAATCCATCAGATCATAAAACGGTTTATTTCGTAGTTCTTTAAACTCATTGTATATTTTGGGATTCCAAGGCATAAAAGTCAGTTTTAAAATTTTATTTGCTTCTGAAAGTATTTAAAATGTAATTCAGCTAATTTACAATATAATTTTAAATTATAAACTTTTGAAATTAATGTCGTCGTTTTTGTCATCCCAAAAAAAAAGGCAATGTCATTAAGTTAAGCTTTTAGAAAATAAAATTAATCTCGCAAAGTCTCGAAGTCGCAAAGAAAGTTTTTAAACTTGACGCCTTTGCGCCTTTGCGAGAATTTTTTTCAGTCATACTTATCAAAAAAAACCTCTAAAATCAAATGACTTTAGAGGTTTTAAATTTTATATTTTATTGTTTTACAATTAGTTCAAGTCGTTGAACTCGTGTAATGATTTCAATGTGCTTTCGTAGAATAAGATTGCAGCAATTAAATTTCCTTTGTCTGAGTAAGGCATCATTTTTCTTTGAAAATCTACTGTTGTATCCAAAAATAATGTTGTTCCCTCTGCTTGCAAATCTAATACTTTTTTGTGTTCAGAATCGTCCGGAATACCTAAATCTGCCATAGTAACACCTGGCTTAGTAACCAAAGCGATATAAGGAAGAGTTTTTACAAGAACTTTAATACGTTCAATGTATAATTCTAAAAGTTCTCCTTTTTGCATAGCACTAAGTTCTTTTTGATCATGATATTTACGGATTAATGCCGTTGTACTGATGATACTTCTTGGTGCATTTTTTGCTTGTGCTGAGATAGCTCCTGTAGTCAAAAAGAAAAGGATACTTAGTATAAAAATCTTGCTCTTCATTTTCATAATGTAATTGGTTGTTAATGAAACAAAAATATATAATTAAACTTAAATTACAAGTTTATTGATTTCTTTTTTTTAATAAAATTTTAACTTTTCGTAACACGCTATTTTAGACGCCTCTAGAGGCTATTATAGCCGATTTATATTACTTTTCTAAATCAAAAAATCGTTAAGAAATCTATTTTAGGACTGTTTTGCAACGAATAATAAGTGTAATTATTGTTATTGTTTTTCAAATCCCACAATATTTACACTCATTTTTCCAAAATTTATTATGACTTGATTACTCTAAAACGACCTGGATATTTTATCCATATGCTTTTTTTGTTGCCGTAATAATCCATAAATTCTTCGCAAACAAAAACGGCATGTGCAGATGACCAAGCAACAACTCCACAAAATTCACTTCCGGATTCTCGCTTTAGTTTTTGTATTTGCTTTCCTAATTTGAATCCTAAATACTTGTAGATTGTTGGCGTATAAACTGCACCGTCTTCCAGATCTTCTAAGGCTCTGTCAAAAGTTGATTCTTTGTCTACAATTTGCTTGTATTTTGCCATCACGGCATAAGTCAACACAGCGTAATCGGTTATTTTTTCGCTGTCGCAATTGTCTTTGATAAATACAAATCCGGCAGATTCTTTGGCTTTGCTTAATTCCTCATTATTAAGGTTAAATGATGCGCCGTTTTTTAATGTTATTTTATGCAGATTCTCATCGATTTGCTGATATTCAAAAAGATTATCCAATCCGTAAATATTTAAAGAAGCTTTGATAAAAGCAATCGACGAACAATTTGTGCGTTCTCCTTGTTTAAAGCTTTCGAATATTTTATCTGCACTTAATTGTGAATAAGAATTAGAACACACCAAAAATAAGAACAAAAATATTGAAGTAACAGATTTCATCGGCATTAGATTTTATAATTGTATCCCAACTCATTTTTGGGAATAAAACATTATACAAATCTATAAAAATCAAGTCATAATTGCTTTTTTACTTCTTAACTTTTATTATTTTTTTAAAGACAACTATAATTCAGATCTTTAGGAAGCATTATTGTTTTGATTAGATGCTGTATATATGTATAAAATTAAATATTAACAGCTAAATATTATCAAATAGATCTCTTGGAAAGACGCAAAGCTTAGACATAATGTTGTCATTTCGAGGAAGGAGAAATCTTCGCTAGAATTTCGGCAAAGATTGGCGACAATATTGAACGCGGATGACGCGGATTCGCTTTGCGAAAACACAGATTAAAACGGATTTTATCAGCATAATCTTGTCATTTTGATCCCGAGGCTTCGGGATCGAAATCTTAGCAAGTAACTCCGTAACGAGAATCCAATCTTTGTCGAGCTTCTCGTGGAGATTTACTTCGTCTGTTCGCTATCGCTCGGGTCTCCTCCGTCGAAATTGTAAAAGTCACTTATTTCGGTAACGGATTTATCATTTCAATTGGTCTTTTTCCGTCAATACCTTGATGTGGTCTTTCATGGTTATAATAATATAAATATTGCAATAGCTCTTCTTTTAATTCTTCTTGAGAATCAAAATCCGTATCCCTTAATAAATCATCTTCGAGAGTTCTCCAGAAACGTTCAACCTTGCCATTTGTCTGTGGTCTGTAAGGTTTTGTGTACCTATGAGTAATTCCTAATTCCATCAGCATTCTCTCAAAAGGATGCTGATATTTTTGTTTACTTGTTTTGATTCCAAATTCAGGTCCATTATCAGACAATACTTCTTCAAATTTTATCTCATAATGATCACTCAGGATGTTTAAACATTTTAATGTGGCAAACATAACGGTTAAAGCGGTAATATCAGGAATCACTTCAGCCCAGGCAATCCGGCTGTAATCATCAATTACACAAACTAAATATCGTTTTTTACTTTCTCCTCTTATGATACTTTTACTTAAGTGATGACAATCAATATGCCCAAGTTCTCCCATTCTTTCCTTGATTATTTTTTGATGATTCTTTTTAATCTTCGGAGTTAATCTATTGATTTTATTACGTTTTAAAATATTATAAACTCCAGAATATGATGGTGTATGCTTTCCTAATTTGGGCCTTAAGATACTAACAATTTCATATTTGTTGTTTCCTTTTTCTCGTAATTCAATTACTTTCTGCTCTATAAAAGCTAGCGGTCTTCTGGTTTTATATCTGGGACCTCGTTTCTGAGGAAGCAGATCCAATGATTTCCCACTTTGCTTATATCGATTATAATACTTTAAAAAACTCTTGCGGCAAGTGTCATTTGCTGCATAAAAATCCATTACCTTTTTATACAAAGGATGAGTTTTATTTTTTACCTGCTCATATTCTTTTATTAAAAAACGATACTTCTCTAAATAGTTTCGTTCTAAAGTGGAATCCTGACTATTATTTCTCATCGTAACAAAATTTATTAAAGTTAAATTTTGTTACCGAAATATCTAACCTTTACAGAAATGACAAACTAAACGAAAAGATTCTTATGAAAATGTTTACCCTAGCCCCGATAGAAGTGGAAATCCTTTTGTTCCGGGGTTCGGAACAAAAGATTGAAATGGATAGCGGGATTAGCTCCTAAAAAAAATCGGTATTATCATAGAAATCGAAATGACAATATTGTGTTTAAGTCTTTGTGGTAAATGTCTTTAAATAAAAACAGGCGTTAACTTTCTTAAGCTTTTATTGATGATGCTTCGGGTCGATTTCTTTTTGATTTCATAATCTTCGCTGCACTTTTTCAACTCCACAAATAATACCTGAAACTTATCGTAGAGTGCATCAAGTTCTTGCATGGCTTTTCGTGTGTTAGCATCTTCGCTTTCCTCTATTTTGTTCTTGGAAATCGTAGCCATATATTCAAATTTTCGAAATGCTGCTAACAAAATACGATGCTCTGAAGAATTTATTCCTTGCATAATTAAGATACTCTAATATAAATAATATTTAAAAATTTGAATTTAAGGCTTAACCAATAACGGATCAGCATCGATATAAATTTTTGATAATGGTAATGATCTTGCCGTTGTAACTTTTATTTTACTGGTATTTCCGGATTGCATATTTATTGCTGTACTCAACAAAAGTTCTGAACGATTGCCTAACGGAAATATCTCCGGTTCCTGCAATTCATCAACGGCAATCGAAGGATTTATTCCGCTTGAATAATCGCCTTCGTGTTTTGCATTGAATAATTTATAGATCGAAGGATATAAAATCCAGCCTTTAGTATTCGGAATTCTGTCGTCTTCTATTGGAAAACCTGCTACATCTTTACCAACGGTTTTTTCGCCAATCGTAATAACCTCCATAAAAGGACGAAGATTATTAATCATTATTTCTGAAGCAGAAGCGGTTCGTTTTCCGCATAATATATAAAGTCTCTTAATATCCGGATGTGCATTTTTGAGAACTTCAAAACTTACATTGGGCTCGTTACTTTCTAAGGCTTGCTGAAAAGATTGTTTTACAAGTCCTCCGTTTTTATTTCCTTCAAATTGTATAAAAAGATCACTCGCTTTTATATTTGGCGCAATAATTATACTCAAAGCTGTTGCCGATGATACGTCTCCTCCTCCATTATATCTGAGATCTAAAACTAATTCGGTTATATTCTGAGTTTTTAATTCCTGAAAAATCTGCTGGAATAATTTGGCTTGACCAACATCAAAATGCGGAATTTCTACATATCCAATTTTAGTATTATTGTTTGTAAATACTTTCGGAGAAATAGGCTGAGAAAAAGAAAATCCTTGTGATAAAGAAACTGATTCCGGTTTAGAAAAACCCGTTTCTTTTGAATAGGAAACTACTTTTAAATCTAAATGATTAGTCGATATTATGCTTTTATAAATCTTCTCATAACTATTCAAATTCAGTTCTTCTCCATTAATATCAGTTATTAATTGTCCTCTTAATAATCCGTAATTTTTAGCTGGAGAATCTTCTAAAGCATATAAAATCACGCCATAAATTTTGCTTTGATATTCCACAAACGAAATATCAAATCCAAAATTCCTGCGCAAACTCTGCGGAACGGTTTCTGGCAAATTTGGATTTACAGCATACGAATACGCATCGGATTTATATAATAATCTGTTGAAATATTCTTTTGGATTTATGGCTAAATCTCCCTTATCAGGCATTGTTTCATTCCATTTATAATACTTTTTCATTTGATTGTAAATCCAATCATTTGTGTATTTATTGGAACCTTCTTCATATACTTCCGGTTTGTCATCGACTTCACAGGAAATTAAAAATATACCGAAAAAAAGAAAAAAAAGGATTCTGATAAGAGAAGAATATTTCATTTTAAACTTTTAAAATTATGGAACCTAAACTCTTAAAATAATACTATTAGAATTCAAAAAAATCCACCAGATTCAAGGATCCATCTACACCTGAAAATTGACCATTATCTGCCTTTTTTTCATCGAGTACAATCAATCTTGATTTATCTTTTGTCATTAACATCACAACAAAAATTTGCTTTCCTGCAATATAAGATTCTGTTGTGCCGTGTTTTACCAATTCCATTTTTATAATTGGAGGCAATGAAGCCGGAAATTCAACGAAAGTACTGTATTGATTTTGTCCAATATTCTGTGCTACAGCAACAGTTTGTCCGTCTAAATTTCGTATAATTCCGTCCAAATTTCCTTTATATGCAGTATTTGAATATTTATTGATTGTTGGGAAAATAAATTTGAAACCTGCATTTCCTGCCTTTGTTAATACTCCGGGTTTTGTTGCTAAAACATTGTCAACCCATAAATCTTTCTTGTGATAAAACGAAATTGTATCAATGCTTTTATTGCTTGTTATGTGGTAGGAATGCAAAATTTCTTTGCTTCTTTTATTTGTAATCACAACATCTTTGGGCGCATTTTCATAGATCACAAAATCATAATCTCTGACAATATTTTTGACGAATGCATTCTTATTTCCAATTTTTATTAGTTTGCCATTAACAGCAATCTGAATAGAATCTGCGCGTGCATTATAACCTCTAATAACTAACTTTCCCGCTTTTTGTTCTTGATAATAAGGAACCAATTCGTCATTTGTACAAGACTCTAAAAAGAGAACTGCTATTAAAAAAAAAAGTGCGTTTACAATCTTGTTTTTCATTTTATATATGTAATTAGCAACTGTTTTTGTTCTTCGATAAAAACAATTACTTATTTATTTTTAGTTTTTGATAAATTTTAGTTTTTAGAAATATCTGTTTTAGTTTGACTTAGGTGCTTTTTTTGAAACGTTTTCTAAAAGTGCTCCGGCAGTAATCCATACTTTGTCAATTTCATAGCCTACAAAGCTTGTGTTTTCATTTACGAATGAAATATAAACATTATGACTGCCTTTAAATTCTGAAATATCTAATGTATAATCTGCAAAATATGCTGCATCTATTGTGGTTCCTCTAGTCAATAATATTGTTCCCAAAAGTTTGGCTTCAGCCGAATCTGGTGAGGTAGATCCATAAACTAAAATATTGTAATTTCCACTGTAAACAGAAGGCTGTGCTGTGAAATTGAGTTCAATTTTTTCTCCATAATAAGATAAATCTATTGGAGGCATGATCGCCCAATTTTGCTCTATTTGTTCAAGAGGTGCACCATTATTAAGATCTACATTATAGTTTCCTAAAATATTTATATCCCCTCCAACTATAGCACCGGTATTTAGGTCTAATTGAATATTTTTTCTGGCAATCCAATTACTGTTATTTCCATCTTTATCCAGCAAAACCCAATCAGAAACGTCTCCGTCTTCAAAATCATCTTCCCATATTGTGAATTTACCACTTACAGGTTCTTCAGGAGACTCAGGTTCAGGCTCTACTACCACTGGAGGAGAAGAATCAAAGTGATCATCATTTTGACAAGAAATCGCAATCAGAGCTATAATTGCCAATAAAAAAAAGTTTTTCATAATAAATTAATTAGTGCGTATTTCGTAAATACTTTTTTAAAAATTATTCTGCTTTATTGCCAGAGGTTTACGCGTTATCAATCGGATAAAACCCAATCTGAAACTTCTTGATCCTCAAAATCATCTTCCCATATTGTGAATTGGGCAGATGAAGCAGTTATAATCATTAGTAAAATAAATCGTATCGTTTTTTTATTTTTTGTTTTTAAAAAGCATGGGCAAAAATGCTGCCCATGCTGAATTAAATATTTATTAACCTGACAATTAGAAATTTGTAAACCTAGTCCAAGTGTTAGTCCAGTTAGCTTCTGTTTTGAAAGCTCCTGTAGCACCTGATAAGTCTAATGTACCATTGTTAAAGAATGGTTGAGTAAGTCCCCAAGCTGTAGCTGGATTTACTGTTGAAGTTACATTTCCAAGACCTAAACTTGTTGTTGTAGGCAATACTGGATTAACAAATCCGTGGATTGATAATCCTGTCCAAGTAGAGTTACTTGACAATGAAGGAGCTTCCCAGTAGATTCCTTTATTGTATCCTGTTACAGTAACGTTAGTAAGACTGATTTGTCCTAATCTACGAACGTGGATTGCATTTTCGTATAAATTAGCTGTTGTAGCAGAGCTAACTCCAATGATAGACAATTGATTAATTACCGGACGAGTGATTAATGTTGTTGTAGTACCTCCAGCATTATTATCTAATTCGATACCGTTTGAATCCGGGCTTAATGTAGATCCACTACCTGAAGTACTGTGAGTAGAATTACTGTCTGCAATTGCAATAGCTTTTGTAACTGTTCCTGTGTAACCAAGATCAAAATCAAAGTTATCATCATCTGGAGCAAAAGAAACTAAATGGTTTACATTTACTGTTCCTCCAAAAAATTCGAATGAATCATCTCTTCCGTAAGAAACCTGAACGTGATCAACTACAGTAGCAGAACCAGCACCACCAAAAGTTAATCCGTTGATTTCAACTCCTGTTGCAGCATCAAGAATACGTCCTGCAAATTCGATACGTACATAGTTTATAGCTCCACCATTGTGTGTAGAATTTGCTCCTCCATAGTAGAAATCAGAAACATTAGGCTGATCTCCTAATCCTTCGATAACGTTTGTAGTTAAACCATTGTTTACCGGAGCGTCTCCTAAAACAACAACTCCACCAAAATCTCCAGGAGTTGCTTTTGTAGTTGCGTTACCATCTAATAAATTGTAACTTGTAAAGATAACCGGAGATGCAGCAGTTCCTTGTGCGTCGATTTTACCTGTTTTAGTAATTACAAGAACTCCTGTAGCAACACCTGCAGCAAGAGGTTTTGCTTTAATATAAGTACCTGCCTGAATTGTTAATGTAGCACCAGATTTTACTCTTACTACTCCGTTGATTTCCCAAACTTTGTCACTTGTCCAAGTTGTGTTTACAGTAATATCTCCACTTACAGTTTGTACTGTTGCCGGGTATCCTGAGTAATCAGCACCAGCAGCTTTCATAGAAAAAGAAGAATCAGCAGAAGAATCATCATTTTGGCAAGAAGTAACAGCAAGAGCTATCATTGCACATAGAAAAAATTTTTTCATAATAATTGGAATTATTGCTATATTTGCTGCTATTAAACTAGGCCTTTGGAGAGAGCAGCAAAATATCTTTCCTTAGGTCTTTCTCTTTTTTGGTAAATTCTTTTTCTTCAATAAACGATTCCGCTTTACCGCCGGAGGTTTACGCCTACTTCCATCTTTCATTATAGGATTGATCTAATGAAAGGATCAGGGTCAAATTCTCATTTAAATTTTAGAATAAATAAAAAGCTAGATGTTTATGGATATGATAAACCTAATGCCGCTTTATGGTGATTTGGCTTTGTATGAAGATTCCGAATATCTGCAACCTTTACTATTTTATTTATTTAAAATTTATCAAAGAACTTTTTTTATAAAAACTCTCCCTCAAAAAAGAGTCTTTAAAGAAAACCTATTAAGTATCGTGTTGTAAAATCTCCCCTACACAATCACAGTACTTACTAAGTATTAGATTTCAAAAAAGCAAAATATCATGCTTAAATTTATTGTTAACGGTTTCTTAATATTACATAACAGATAAGCAACCGCATGTTTTAAAAAGTTTATTAAAACATATTTTTTCTTCCTTTTTACTAACTTATAAAAATCAGAAATTATTAAACTTGGTCCATGTATTTGTCCAGTTTGCCTCTGTTTTAAATGCTCCCGTATTTCCAGAAAGATCTAATGCTCCATCGTTAAAAAAAGGCTGTGTTAGTCCCCATTTTGGAGCAGGATTTACGGTTGAAGCTGTGTTACCAAGACCTATAAATGTTCCTGCTGGTAAAATTGGAGTATCAAATCCATGAATTGATATTCCAGCCCAAAAGGATGCAGATTGCAATGATGGAGATTCCCAGTAGACACCTCTATTGTAACCTGTTACAGTAACATCAGTAAACCTAATTTGTCCTAATCTGCGTACGTGGATAGCATTTTCGTATAGGTCAGCAACGGTAGTTGAGCTAACTCCAATTATAGACATTTCAGAAATAACCGGACGCGTTATAAGTAATGTTGTAGTTCCTGAAGCGTTGTTATCTAATTCGATACCATTTGAATCTGGGCTTCCTACGCCTGAACCGGCAAAACTGTGAAGAGAATTACTATCCGCGAGTGCAATAGCTTTTGTAATTGTTCCTGTGTAACCAAGATCAAAATCAAAGTTATCGTCATATGGGGCAAAAGAAACTAAATGAGAAGCATTTACAGTTCCTCCAAAAAATTGAAATGAATCATCTCTAGCGTACGAAACCTGTATATGATGTAGTACTGTGCCGCTACCTACTCCTGCCAACGTTAAACCATTAATTTCAACGCCCAAATCTAAAATTCGACCGGCAAATTCGATACGTGCATAATTTAAAGCTCCGGCATTATGGGTATTATTTGTTCCTCCATAATAAAAATCATTAACATTAGGCTGATCACCTAATCCTTCGACAACATTAGTAGTCACCCAAGTGTTAACTTCAGCATCACCCAAAATTACTACACCTCCAAAATCACCCGGATAACCAGTTGTTGCCGCGTTTCCGTCTAATAACTTATAGCTGGTAAAAATAATAGGTGCAGTTGCGGTTCCTTGTGCATTAATTTTACCTGTTTTAGTAATTACAAGAACTCCTGTAGCAACACCTGCAGCAAGAGGTTTTCCTTTAATAAATGTACCAGGCTGTATGGTTAATGTAGCTCCGGATTTTACACGTATTACTCCGCTAATTTCCCAGACCCTGTCATTTGTCCAGGTTGTATTAGTTGTAACATCACCGCTAACCGTTTGTACTGTAACTGGATATCCGGAGTAATCAGCGCCAGCTGCTTTCATGGAAAAAGAAGAATCGGCAGTATCATCACTTTGGCAAGAACTCATAAATAGAGCTGCGATTGCAAATAGAAAAAAGTTTTTCATAAAGAATTAATTATTATTAAAATTATCCGTTAAAGCAAAACTCAGAAGTAAGTAAAATGCTTTTCTAAGGTTTTTGTTTTTATAAAATGTTTAATCGACTAATGATTTAATTTTGCAACTTTAAAACCTATAATTAAGAGATATACTTATTGTCCTGCCACTTTTAGCTTTAAATACAACCTGATCAATATCTTCATCGTACTTATTTGTTGCTCCTGCTCCCAGATTAAATTGTTCTCTTGGATTTGCCCCATAAATGAAATCCGTAGTTTTACTATAACTATTATTGTTATTATAAGTTTCTATGCCAGTATCAAACATGTTCTTCATGCTGCATTTTAATTCCAGATTTCTTTCTTTAAAAAATTTGTAACTTACCTGAGCATCCGTTATCGCATATGGCATACGAATTTCTTCGGCCCTGTATTCAAATCCTACCAATATATATTGATCTCCAATCGCATTCTGTCTAAGACTAAAACCAAAACGGTCACCCACATAATCTAAACCAAGATTATAAGTATAAGGTGATTGCCCATACAAAGGCCTGTTAGCTTGATAAAGTCCTCCCGTTCCATCTATATTAATATAAGAAGTCACTTTTGTATCATTGAAAGAAGCATTTCCATAAACAAAAAGATCTTTTAATATTCCGCCTTCTCCTAAGAAAGAAAGATTTTTATAAAACTCAAATTCAACTCCCCATAGTTTGGCATTGTTTGAGTTCAAAACGTAGATATCTCTTCCATCTGAAGGATTACGGAAACCAACTGATTCGATTGGATTATCAATGTCTTTATGATAAATACCAAAAGACAAAATCTCACCTCCTGATGGAAACCATTCTAATTTAAGATCATAATTATTAGCTACACTCGAAACCAATCCATTTGAGTAATTGTAGACTTTAGCCGAACGAATTGGATCGTAATAAGGAATACCCAAACGCTCTGCAAATTGTGGGCGCAAAACAGATTTATTATACCCCAATCTAATATTCATTTTATTAGTTGGACTAATTATTAAACTTGCCGATGGCAGAAATTGCCACATTTTATCATTACCCTGGTCTTTTGCTAAACCATCAGGATATTCTGATTGACTTTGTATTTCGGTATAAATGTAGCTTTCGGCTCTTACTCCCCAAACCAACCTTACATATCGGCCAATTTTATCATCGAGCATTAAAAATGGAGAATGTATTTTTACGTTCCCTTCATACTTATTACCGTATACACCATAATCCTGCCATCCAAAACCTCCCCAATAATAATTTGATCCGTCTAAGAATTTAGAAAGCGGTTCATAAATAACAGCGCGATCAGTTGGCTGACCAACCGTTATTAATTTAGCTGATTCTTGTTGATTTGTTGCTATTTTGTAAGTTCCAAAATAGCCTCCTTTAAGATCATTTGTAAAAGAATCTCCAAAATTAAAAGTGTATTTTAAATTAATGGCCCAGTTATAATCAGCCTCATCATTAGTAAAATTGCTTCGGCTAAACGGAAATCTCGTCTCAGCATTATAAACACTATAAGATCTCAGTATATCATCGCCAACTTTTTCCTGGCCAATAGTTACAAATGTTGCGTCCTTGGTATCTTTTGCTACATTTCCATAAGCTCCATACCAATTAACTTCAAGGTTATCGAATTTGTGATTTCCTTCAATTTTATTCTGAATAAAAGTGGTGTAAACAGGATAATTAGACTCTGTAGTAGTTGGGAGTATGCTGCCGTCTAAAATCCCATCTACAGAATCGTCATTTCTCCAGCCTGTAATTTGGGTTAATTGATTGTTATAAATATGCATAACAGTATTGCGCACAGTGATTTTATGATTCCCCAACTGAATACCCGCATTAAACATACCGCCCAAAGTCGAATTGTAAGTATAATTGGCTCCTGCATTTTTAAAGCCATATTTTGTAAAAGTGGAGTACAATGCTTTATCGCTCTCCGGCGTAAAATCAGTATTGCTTCTAAAATTTCTTTCCGTATGCTCAATTTCTAGTGTTTCCTGTGTATTCTTAAAAATCGCTGAACCAACAAATCCCCATTTATTATTGTCTTTTAACTGATAAGTTCTTCCTATACCAAATTGCAATGTTGTTCCGGGAGCACCATACGTTTTATAAGTAGAAAAATTATCCTCAGTAAATAGTCTACTATAATCCAAAAACGGACCTGATTCCGCCTCAGTTGTTGGAGGATCTATTGTGGGACGATTAGATGGATAATCACGTCGACCGTCATCAAATCCCCAATAATCATAATCGCCTTCCTGTTTTGTCAAACGCTCTTTGAAAGCACTTTTACTGTTATAAGAATTACTAATAGAAAAATTGGTAAAATTTTCTTTAGGAATATCCATTGTCTTAACCTCTACATATCCTCCGGCAAAATTGGCGTACATATCCGGCGTTGCAGATTTGCTCACCACAATACTTTCAACAATAGCCGTTGGAATAATATCAAAAGAGAAATTTTGCTGATACGCATCTGTACTTGGCAAAGCGATTCCGTCCATAACCGCCTGATTCCATCTTTCGCCCATAGAACGCACCACAACATATTTATCGCCAATTGTCGTTACACCCGTAATACGTTTTAACGAACTCGCTACATCTCTGTCTGGTGTTCTGGCGATTTGTTCTGCCGAAATACCATCAGAAAACTGAGCCGCTTTTTTCTGTTGCAATAACATACCTCCAACTGAAGCTGTTGCTTTTTTATAATCCTGAATAATAACCACTTCATTCAAAGATTCTGCATCTTCTTTTAAAGAAACTACAAGCGGAGTTTCGCCATTTTCAAGAACTTTAACACCTGTAATTTTTTGCGTTTGAAACGAAATAGCACTAATTTCAATCGTATATTCTCCCGGTTCTAATTCCAAAACATAGTTACCATCAATATCAGATTGAGCGCCAATACTCAGTTCAGCTACTTTTATATTTACACCAGGTAACGAAAGTCCTTTGACATCTACGACTTTACCTGTAATTTTTCCCTTCTTTTTTTTTTTGTCGCCGTCTTTACTATTTACGGCTATATTATTTTCATTTCGTCTGAAATTTAAGTTGGTCATGTTTTGCAAATCACTTAAAATTTCGTCTATCGAAACATTATCTTTTTTTAGTGTAACCAATGGTAAATCCAGATCCAGATCTTTTTGATAAACAAATTGATAAGGCGTGCGCGATTTTAGATTATCTATAATTTTTTGTGGTGAAGAATTTTTAAAATCAACCGATACAGTTCCGGTTTGTGCATAAATTGAATTTGTTCCGAAGAAAACCCCGAAAAATAAAATCCATAAGGCAACGACAAATCGCCTCGAAAATTCATTGTTCATAATTGATGATTGTTAGTGTTTATTAGAATTCTTTTTATATAATATTGTGGACAAATATTTTCAGTTTAAAGCGAGCGATTCCTGACAACTTCTCTTAAATCATTTTTTTTAGATTTAATTCAGTTGTAAATTATTGTTTCAAAATGTTTAGAAACTATTATCTGCTAATGAGAAAAGTATTGTTTCCGGTAGTTTGAATCTTGATTTCCAAAGCAAAAGCAATTGTCTGAAGCATTCCATAAAAACCTTGTCTCGTATCAAGAGTTCCCTGAATTTTAAGATTCTTTAAATCTTCGTCTAAATATGTTACCGAAAAATGATTGTTTACCTTCAGCTTTTCCAGAACTTGGGCCAATGTTAATCCGTCGACATAGATTAAAACCTTTTTCCATTCTGGTTCAAGAACAAGAGTTTTTTGTTTATTTAGCATCGAAGTTTCTGCTTGATAAATTGCTTTATCTCCTCTTTCCAGCAATACAGTATTTTGTGAACTTTCGACTTTTACTTTTCCAGTTCTTACATTTACTTCAGGTTGATTATCGGCGTAAGCTTTAATATTAAAGGAAGTTCCAAGAACAGTCGTTTTTATAGCTCCGGAACTAATCACAAACGGATGTGACGGATCGCGTTTTACTTCAAAAAAAGCTTCTCCTTTTAAAGTAACCGTTCTTTCTTTTCCAGTAAAACTTTTAGGATATTCGATTTCAGAATTTTCGTTTAACCAAACTCTCGTTCCGTCAGGCAAATTTAAAAGTCGCACATCTTTACCAAATGTTGCCGTTGTAGTAATTTCAGGTTTAACAAAACCAGACTTATTAAAAGCCTGATAAGCGCTAAAAGAAAGGATAATTACAGCACTTGCAGCAGCGGTCCAGTTATAAAAACTTCTATATTTATCAACTGTCGTTTTGCGTATCGTATTCCACATACGAGTTGTGCTTTCATTTGGCAAAATACCTCTATTGGGTATTGCGTCCCACTCTTCTCTTAATTTTCTGGATTTCATTAAAATCAACTTTAGTGTTTGGAAAATCATACACGAATCTCCACGATTCAACTACATTAGATTTCCAATGATTTAAATATCACGGGTAGTCGCATCTATTAATGTTTTCTTAATGTAGAAGAACATTTACTTAACTTTGACTTCAATGCAAAAAATGAAATATTGGCGCTAAAACAGGAGAAATTAGCCCAATTAAAAGACTAAAACACAAGTTAGTTTTAAGATATAAATTCAGCCTGACTCACAAAAAAAAGCGCAAACCAATACAGTTCGTGATTCTTAATCGAATTCTTTTTAAGGAATTGCAATGTCTTGGAGATTTGGTTTGCAACGGCACTTGGAGACATATCCATTTCTGCAGCGATTTCTTTGTAACTGCGATCTTCAAACTTATGAAGATTGAAAATTTTTCTTCTTTTGGCTGGGATTTTATTCAGCAGATATTCTATTTTTTCCAGTTTAAAACTAATATCATCGTCGACTTCAACAACATAGTCAAGTTCATTAATCAACTGATCATTTTCTACAGAAAAAATTCTGTTTTGTTTCTTGTACCATTTTGAAATTTCCTGCTTTGAGCTTTTAAACAAAATGGCTTCCAACTCCACATTCGGATCTAATTTTGTTCTGTATTTCCAAAGATGGATAAAAACATTTTGTGTCACATCTTCTGAATCTGCAAGCTGTGCAGTATATTTTTTTACAAAACAAAATATTTTAAAATGATATAAATCGTAGATTTCTTTAAAAGAGGAATCATCTCCATTTCGTAACCTTACAACCAAATTAGAACTCATAATGCAATTTTAAATTGTTAAAGAAGACCCTTACAAAAGTAAGGCAAACCGCAATCGATATTTTTTGCGATTCGCTCATTTAATAATTTATTAATATTACCCAATTGGCATATCATCAAGATGCAGCTTAACCACAATATTGTTATTTCGATTTCTATGATAAAACCAAATCTTTTTTTTAAGGAGCTAATCCCGCTATTCATTTCAATCTTTTATGGCGAATCCCGCCATAAAAGGATTTCCACTTCTATCGGGGCTAGGAAATTCGTTTTCATTAAGAATCTTTTCGTTTAGTTTGTCATTTCAAGGAAAGGAGAAATCTCCACGAGAAGCTCGACAAAGATTGGAGACAATATTGAACGCGGATGACGCGGATTCGCTTTGCGAAAACACGGATTAAAATGGATTTTATCAGCTTAATCTTGTCGTTTCGACGAAGGAGAAATCCCCACGAGTAACTCGACAAAGATTAGATTCTCGTTGCGGAGTTACTTGCGGAGATTTCTCCTTCGTCGAAATGACAAAAATGAAAGTGAGTTTCTCGCAGATTCGGCAGATTAAGCAGATTTTTTTGTAATGTTTATGTCTAGTTTGTCATTTCGACCAGAGGGAGAAATGACAAACTTAAGCTCATAAAATCCGTTTTAATCTGTGTTTTCGCAAAGCGAATCCGCGTCATCCGCGTGCAATTTTGAGCTTTTTATTGCAAAACATTCTCCGTAATAGTGTTTAACAAATTCGATCTCATTTTTGAATTTCTTTTATCAAGAAGAATTATGATTCCCCAATTTTTAGCTCTGTTATAACATATTATAGAAGATTGTCCCATTGAATCACCAGATTTCATATAAAGTGTGTTTTTATCATTTGAATCAATATTTACGGCCAATCCTAATTCTCTGTTGTCAACTTTATAAAATGTTTTTTCCGTAATTAATGCCGCTTTTCCAACCGTAGTTTCTTTGTTTAAAACCGCTTTTAGATATTTAATCATATCCGTAGCATTCGATTTTACTAATCCCGCAGGCGCAGTAACATTCCATTTGAAAAATTCCTGAATTCCGCCTTCTGGATTGTGACCAGTAGTTCTGTTTTTTACATCAAAATCTTTTGTTAGCGTATTATTCATATGTAACGGATTTATTATTTTTTCTCTAATAATTTCATCAAAAGTCTTATTGTATGCTTTCTCTAGTATTTGCCCCAATAAAGTAATTCCAATTGTAGAATAGCGGTATTTACCATAATCTTTAAGTTCAGTGCAATTATTGATAATATCTGCTAATGTTTTTTCGGTTACATTATTTATAGGTTGCTGCGGATCTAGAGCAATTAATTTTCCGAAATCTATATCAGACAAACCAGATTGATGAGAAGCCAAGTCTGAAATTTTGATTTTGTTTTTCAGATTCTCATTCAAAACATATTGTTTAGGAAGATAATTGTCGATATAATCGTCCAGTTTTATTTTGTTATCCAAAACCGCTTGTGCAACTAAATTTGCAGTTAAAATCTTGGTGATAGAAGCAATTTCGAAAATAGAATTTTTATTAATTTCTGTTTTGCTTTCAGCATTCAATTTTCCATAAGAAGTATAGAATTCTTTGTTATTTTGGATAAAACCAACGCTAATACCTACATCAGGATTCTTTTGATAATTGTCTCTAATTATGGAATCAATTTTTCTTGTAATGTCTTGTCCAAAAGAAAAAGTGCTTACTAATAATACTGCTGCTAATAATTTTAGGGAAGTTTTCATGGTATCGTTTTTTAAGGTTAGAAATTTATTCTGATACAAATCTCAGAAAGAAACCATTCCTGCGCGACCGAATAAAAACACTCGTACTCATTTGTTTCTAAAAATAAGTACGAATAATAAAACCAAGAAGTACGAGTAATTACAAAATACTGTTTTACAATATTTTAAAATAAAAAACTTCATACTAATTCCTATAATATTGGCAATATAAAGCCAAGAAATTAAAGCTGAATTTCTTCGGAAAATTTACTCGTACGGATTAAAAAAAAATATTTTTACTGATCTATTTGATTTATTTAATCGCTTTTTTTGCCAAAAATTAAAGCGCAACACATCTGTTTAATTTATTTTAATTGAGCATATTTGCATCTTGAAAATAAAATTTTAATGATAAAGATTAACAACGAGCAATCCTTTGCTTTAGAGAATGTACTTTTTTCGTTTGCTTTAGCAGTTGAAGCTGCTGATGTTTTTGATGGACATAACACATTAATCACCGGAATTGGAAAAGTAAATGCTGCTTATGAACTTACAAAAGCTATACAGTCCAAAAAGCCGTCTCTTATTGTTAATCTTGGATCAGCCGGAAGCAGTCACTTTAAAAAAGGCGATGTCATTTGTTGTACCAAATTTGTGCAACGAGATATGGATGTTCGCGGATTGGGATATGCGTTATACGAAACTCCACTTTCTGATTTACCTGTAATTTTAGAATATGGTTTGACAATGCCAGAACTACAAATCGGGATTTGCGGAACCGGCGATAATTTTGAAATGGGACACGACGCAAAAATATATGACGTCGTAGACATGGAAGCTTACGCGCTTGCTATGATTGCGATGAAAGAAAATATTCCGTTTTTGTGTCTAAAATATATTTCTGACGGCGCAGATGATAACGCTGCAGACGACTGGATGATTCAGGTTCATAAAGCCGCTGAAGCTTTTGGAGAAATTTTGAATTTAAAAAAGTAATGATTCTTCTGTTTAATTCTCACTATAAATACTAACTATTTTTAGCATAATGTAAATTTC
The DNA here is from genome assembly GCF_951805225.1 of uncultured Flavobacterium sp. Taxonomy (NCBI): domain Bacteria; kingdom Pseudomonadati; phylum Bacteroidota; class Flavobacteriia; order Flavobacteriales; family Flavobacteriaceae; genus Flavobacterium; species uncultured Flavobacterium sp. The sequence continues at coordinate 1,701,432 of NZ_OX638201.1, forward strand.
AAGTTTACAATTAATAACTTCTTTTAGTTCATCTATAGCGTTTTGATCGTCTTCTTCCTCTAAATATAAGTTCATTTTTTTGATTAAATTCAGATAAGTTTCTGGTGTTTTTAGTTCTTCTAAAAGTATTTCGTCAACTTCATCTAATTCAAAAGGAGCTGAATCAATATTTTTTTTATCTATTTCAAGGACTTTAACTTCTTCCTTTTCGACAGTTTTAAATCCTGGTAACAAAACAATTTTAAAGTCAGTTTCTTTATCCAAATAATCGTGATAAACTTGATTCAAACCAACATTATTAAGATCTCTCTTTAATAAAAAATCTGAAATCGAAAACTCATTTTTGATCAATTCTAACTCGAATTCTTTAAGGAAATCCTGTACAATTTCTTCATTTAAGGAATGTTTCTTTTCCTTATTATTTTCATCTTTATTCAGAAATTGCATTAATTTAGAATTATAATCAGGATAAAACCTCATTACATATCTTTCCAGCGCTTCACATACTTCTGGGTTTCTTTTAAAATTTCCTAGTAAATGCAAATAGGTCCTTTGATGCGGAACATGGTGAAAATCACCAAATCCCGGATAGGAATCATCTGTCCAGATTTCTGAAAACAAATATTCGATAGGAATATTATCCATTTCAATCATTTTGTAAAAAAGAACCTGCTCAAAAAAAATATTAAAATTGGACAAATTAATATTGCTCCAGATTGGCTTGTTTTTTTCAACAAATTCAAAAGCTTTTTTGGCGTATTCTTTATAAAATGCAACATTTACTCCTCCTGTAATGCCCATGTTAGCACTTAGATTAGAAATATTCTTTTCGAAAAACTGAATTTCCCGAGGTTTATATTCCAGAAAAGGAGCAATATTTGTCCACATAAGAGAATGATAATTTGTGGTTTTCTCCATATTCTGAGCGATCAGATTTGCCGTGTCAAAACTATTAGGAAATTTATCCCAGATAAAAACATCGCCATCAACATGCAGAAATGGTTCTTCCTGCATTGAATACACTTTTATCTTGGCTAAAGCCCAAAGATCAGCAGGATAATGATTAAGTTCATTCAAAACAACATGAACTTTTGTATAAGGCAAAGCAAGTTTATTAATTAGTATTTCATAACCAAAATCATCCGTATAAAGTTCGACCTTATCATAATACTTAACCAAATGATTTACGCTGAGTATCCATCCCAACCAATGAGATTTTGAATCGTACCAACCGTAATTTCCATCTATTTTATTTTGATTTCCGGACCAGAAACTTTGTATAATTTTCATTTAATGCAAATAATTCTTAGTTATTAAATCCAGATCTTAAACCTGTTCAAAAATGCTCTTGAACTGATACAGAATTCTTTCGATAAGTCTCAAATCTTCGGTTACGATTTCAGCGCTTCCTTTCATTTCCTGTTGAAATACAATTTGCTTTTTATAAGAAGTTTGAAGTCCGTTTGGAAGTGCAACGTCAAGAAGTATATTTCCGTCTTTGTCCGGAACCAAAGAAATGTTTCTGATTTTCCCTCTTAAAACACCAAATTCTCTGTCAGGGAAATTCGCCAATCTGATATTTACCTTTTGACCAACTTTTATTTTTCCTGAATTCAACGCCGGTGCTTTCACTTTTCCAACAAAACCATTTCTGGCATCGGGAATTATAGAAAAAACATTATCGCCAACATTTATCGTTTGATTCTCTGTCCAAACCTGCAAAAACGTAACAACACCGCTTACAGATGTTTTTAGCGTATAGGCCATTTCCCAGTCTTTTATCACTTTTTTGAGCTGATAAAACGATTGTGCCATATTGCGTCCCAGATTAACTTCTTCTTTGGTGCTGTTTATCTGCGAACTCTGACTTGATTTTGTATTATCGATCAAAGTGGATTTTAATTGCGAAATCGACGACAACAAGCTTCTATAACTCTTCTGAGCCTGCAAGTAAGTCAGTTTCTTGGCTTCCATTTCCTGTGCCGAAATAATACCTTTATTGAAAAGGGTTTCAAATCGTGCAATTTCATTTTTCTGAAGCTGTAATTCGCTCTCGTTTATCACTTTTTGCTGTTGCAGAATTTCCAGTCTTTCCTTTATCTGAACTTTCTCTGAAATCTGTGCTCTGTTCTCGACTTCAAAAGGCTGTAAATCTTCATTTAATTGTTCGGCCTGATAATCTTTTTGGAAAACTGCAAATGCGCTTTCTATCTCTCCCAACTGTGCATTTTTAAGCAATGCAAACGGAAATGCTTTTTTTGAATCGTTGACATTGTATTTATCAACGATACTTTTTAATAAAAAAACATCTTTATAATTGGCCGTGTTTTCGATTATCGCCAATGTGGTATTTTTAGCAACTATGGCTTTATCCTGAACCAAAATAGCTTCAATTCGCCCCGATGATTTTGAGACGATTTTCTCTGGCGGAATATTGGTTGTGATTATGATTTCGGTATTTACAACGTCCGGATATTTAATGAACCAGGACACAAAAAACAGCAAAAATATAATGGCAAATATCACAACAGTTCCCCAGCGTATCATCCAATGTGGAACTTTGGTGAGAATGTCCTGTACTTCTTCACTTCTTAATTCAAATGTATCTTCTGCCATGTTTTAATTTCCTAATTGTAATTGATTGCGAACCAATTCAAAATAATTTCCTTTTTGTTGTACTAATGCCGAGTGTGATCCTATTTCGATAATTTTTCCTTTATCCAAAACCACAATCTGATCTGCGTTCATAACCGTGCTTAAACGGTGTGCGATTACTACGACGGTTTTTTCTTTGAAGAAAATATCGAGTTTTCGCATAATTTCTTTCTCATTATTGGCATCTAATGCTGATGTTGCTTCGTCAAAGAATAATATTTCAGGGTTTTTGTAAACCGCTCTTGCAATCAGTAATCGCTGTTTTTGTCCGGTACTCATTCCGGTTCCTTCTGAACCAATTTTTGTATTATAACCCAGTGGTAAACTCGAGATATATTCTTTTATATTGGCTACATCTGCGGCATATATCAAGCGTTCTTTATCGACTTTATCTACTCCAATGGCGATATTATTGGCGATGGTATCATTAAAAATAAAACCTTCCTGCATTACAGCGCCAATATTGGATCTCCAGGCTTTTTGCGAAATATTTCTCAACTGTGAATTCCCAATATTGATTTCCCCTTTTTCGGGTTCGTAGAATTTAAGAAGCAATTTCATTAGAGTGGTTTTTCCGCTTCCGCTAACACCAACTATTGCCGTTACTTTATTGGCTGGTATTTTAAGGGTCAGATCATCCAAAACCGGAATATCAGATCCTAAATAACGATACGAAAGGTTTTTTATCTCAATATCTGAATCATATGGAACTTCGTGGGTTTGATGTTCCTCCTGGTCGGTTTCATCTTCTTTTTCGTGAATTTCAGACAACCTTGCCAAAGAGATTTTTGCATCCTGAAGTTCTCTCACAAATTCGATAAGCTGAGTGATTGGCCCGTTTAAACTTCCAACAATTGAGCTGATCGCCAACATCATTCCCAGAGTTATCGATCCGTCAATTACTAGTTTTGTAGATAAGAATATGATAAAAATATTCTTCAATTCGTTGATTACTGAGGAACCAATGGTTTGGGTTTGTTCCAAAATCAATCCTTTTATCGAAACTCTAAAAAGTCTTGCCTGAACATATTCCCAACCCCAGCGTTTTTGTTTTTCGGCGTTGTGGAGTTTGATTTCCTGCATTCCGTTGATAAGTTCCATCACTTTGCTCTGTTCTTGCGAAACTTCGGCAAAACGTTTATAATCCAGTACTTCTCGACGTTTTAAAAACAGGGTAATCCATCCGAAGTAAAAGATACTTCCGACAAAAAACACAAAGAAAATCTGCAGGTTAAAGTAAGCCAAAACACCTCCCATAACAAACATATTGATCACAGAAAACAAAACGCTTATAGACGAAGTGGTCAGAATTTTTTCGATTCTTCGGTGATCGTTAATACGCTGCATGATATCTCCGGTCATTCTCACATCAAAGAACGAAATAGGAAGATTCATTAATTTTATAAAGAAATCTGAAATCAGCGAAATGTTGATTCTGGTCGAAAGATGCAATAATATCCAGCTTCTGATAAGCTCTAAACCAATTCTTCCGGCAAAAAGAAATAATTGCGCAAAAAGAATTAAATAAATAAAATGTATATTCTGATTCTGAATCCCAATATCTACGATACTTTGGGTCAAAAACGGAAAAATTAGCTGCAGCAAACTACTGGCAAATAATCCGATGCTTAACTGAATCAGAAACGATTTGTATCTCAGAACATATTGAGACAATAATCTGAATCCTAACCCTTTATTTTCTTCTTTATCAAATTCTGATTGATAAAATTTTGGCGTTGCTTCCAGTAAAAGTGCTATTCCTTCTTCTGTAGTTTCATCAGCGTTATTACCGATCCAAAGCTTAAGAAAGTATTCTTTATCGTGTTCGATTAAACCAAAAGCCGGATCAGATACAAAATACTTTCCTTTCTTTATTTTATAAAGCACTACATAATGGTAGTTGTTCCAATGCAAAACACATGGCAAAGGAACCTCTTCCAGTTTCTCCAGACTTAATTTTGCTCCTAATGTTCTAAAGCCAATTTTCTCAGCAGCGTCACTTAAAAAAAGCAAGTTACTTCCCTCACGAGTTGTTTCGCTAATGTCTCTTAATTCCTGAATATTGATTGTTTTACCGTAATGTTTTGCAATTATTTTTAAACATGTTGGACCGCAATCTTTGAAATCAGCTTGTATATAATTCGTGAATTGTTTCAATTTTTTATTCTATTTTAATCGGCATTATTTTATTCTAAATCTATTTTTTATGCTTAAGCTGATTCAAATAACATTTTGTTAAATAATACATTTTGAATTCATTAAATCTTTGTTGCTCATTAAAGTGCCTGTTCATACTCATGTGTATTAACAACCAAGTATATGATGATAAATTTACTTTGGCAGTTGAATTGAATTTTTGAGTAAACTCATTTTTCAATACTTCATTATCAAGAAAATTATCATATTCATAACCTTCTATTTCAAATTTTAAAGCGGCATAATCTTTATTAAAATCTTTTCTTAACAGAGCAGTAAGTTCAAACTCTTTGGAGTAATTTTTTATAGCATTTTCGCAATTATTAATCATTCCATCCAAATCATATCCTAAGAAAGTCAGGTAATTTTTGATTTTCAAAATGGCAATCATCTCAATAGTTTTTTCATCTAAATCATTGTTCACGATATTAGTTAGAAAATCTCTACTGTCAAGATCAAAAAGAATCTCTGAAAACTCCATCATTTCGGCACCTCCGTATCTGTCAATTTCCTGATCGTAAGGTAAAATATGGTATTTACTAATGATATTTCTCACTTTAAGCTGATGAACTGCATTAATAATATCTTGCTTATTATCTATAGATTTAGTTTTAAATCTCAATCGTAAATGTCTATCTGGATTAGCATAATTAACAAAGAAAAATTGATCTGCTTTGTTTTCTAAAATAATTTGATTGTAAACTACTTTAAAAATCTCAGAATCTGCGTAACTATTGCAAAATAATTCTAAATACAACCAATCAGAAACTACTGCCGTATTATGAGATTCTGTAACAGTAATATTCATCTTACTGTAATCAAGACTAGGTCTTTTGTAGTGCGGATTTTTTACGCTCACAATTAATTCATGGGCAAAATTTTCGTTACCACGTTTTATTTCCGGATCAAAACTATGATATAAAAATTCTGCGATATAAATCTGTTTCGTACTTTTTACTTTATCATATAGTAAAGCAACATGTTCTTCATTTTCAGAATCCAAAATAACTTGTCTTTGTCTTTCTGTAATAACTAACTTTTTTGAAAATGAATACTCTTCTATTTTCCCAAATAAATATTCACGGAATTCTTTTAGATTTTTACTCGTGTCAACTAATAATATCTGTGCAGGACCAACTAGAATTCCTTTTTCCAAGTAAACTCTTGGAACATAAGGCAAGCGTTGTTTATATGCGTTAAAATTAAAATTAACTGCATACAACTCCTGATTGTAATATTCGAAATCACATAAGAAATTATAAACATCTGATTCTAAAAGCTTTTGATTGATGGCTGAAACTTTTTTAGGCAAAACCTGTTTTTTATGTTCTTTTGATACCAAAGAAAAAGTATTTTGATATAAATGAACATAAATATCAGACAACAAAACCGGATTATTCTCGGCATTATAAGCTGTATTTATTGGTAAACTATAACTATAGCGTTGTTCTGTAGAAGCAACGTTTATACTTCTTAAACTACCAACACAACTTATATCAGCAATAATTTTGTCTTTATGGACTTCTTTTTCATAATTAATAATATCCTGACAAGCATCGTGAGCGATATCACTAAAACGCGAAATAATATTTAAAGACGACGGATCACCCATTCCATGAACATACATAACCGGCTCACCGGTTTTTTTGCAGGTTAATGTTTCTATCATTAAATTAAATGTAGAAGGAAGTTTGTTTGCTTTAATATCAATATTCTCATCAGAAGGCATGTTCAAAAAAAGCTCACTATCTGATGATGTCAAAATTTTCATCACGATATCCTGATGTAATTTTAACTCATTTTCTGTTTTAATATCGCTATAGCTAATTCCTGAATATGGATTAAAAATAGTATTTAAGGGTATAAAACCTTCATTATATTCACCTCTGACTTTATTAATAAACTTTTCTAAATGATTGTTTATAGCAGTTGTTTGAGAATTATAATGTACAGCAAAGTCAATATATTTTTTTACTTTTTCCTGGATATCAATACTAAGAGTTCCTTTTCCTATATCAAAAGAATTGATGGCATAGAAATCTTTAGGATTATTTTTGTCTTCAAAGAGAGCGTCCTGCTCTTTTATATAAGCTTGGATAAAATCTTCGGTATCTTTTTTATTTTCTAATAAGTGTTCTTTTTTAGCAACTAATGATGACAAATAAGGTAAAAACGGATTGTACAGTTTATTGGTATAAGCATCAAATAAAAATGTTTCGATGATAAGTCCGGTTTCAATTGTTTCTAATAAAAACTCTTCTACCTCACTTCTTTCAAATCCTTGCTCAATAAGATCTTCAATTACTAATTCTATCTTTTTTCCATCTTTAAACTGACTTAATAACCATTGCAAATCTTCATCGACATCAATTTCTGTGTAACTTATGCCTATTTTGTCTCTAACCTGATTCTTTGATTTGTAGAAAGCTAATTTTTCATCACTTAAATAATGGATTGAAGGATTGGAACAGTACGTTAAATTGTGCCAATCATTGGCAATACTTTCATTAATTTTTGAGGATAAGAATAAGTTATCATACTTAACCATTAAACGTAAAGTCTCTGATTTAGGAATATCTGTTGTAGTATCCCAATGCAATACTCCAACACTATTGAAAACACCAAAAGGTGTAGGATTAAAATGCGCTCTTGTAAAATAATTGGCCAAAGAACCCTGAGTTTTTTCAGATTTACTTTTTTTTACATCATTATACAAACTGTTTGAAGCGGTTAAAACACAGAGTTTAAATAATTCATTTTTTTCAAAAAAATCAACTAAATCATTTTTATTCGCATCATATGATTGAACTGAAAAATTAGTTACTCGCTTAACTATGGTATCAAAAAAAATCATTCTTATATAGTTTTTTATTAGTAAAGGAAAATTATAGTTGTCAGATTATGTTTAATGTAAATTAAACATCTCTAACCAATTGGTGCTTATTTTATCTTCGACGGTCAATAGTGTTAACCCTAATCCTACGGCGCCCACAAGCAAATTCATCTCTGGAAAATATTTTTCTTCGCGATTGCTGTACCAAGGATATTCTTCAAAATTGCTGGTTTGCTCTTTTAGGATTTCAAACCAATAATCGATTTTTTGACTGTAATCAATGTTGTACTTTTTTTGCGCGAGATAAAACTGAATTAAAACACCTGAAGAGCCATGACAAAAGCCAAAATCATTAATATAAGAATTTTTAAAATCCAGCGAAACGCTATGATTCATTAATTCTATGGCTTCATTTATTAAAGAATCGTCATCAAGAAAAACACCGGTATTATATAATGCATTTGAAACTCCCAAATCGCCTTGACACCAAGAAAGTCTCGACGGAATAAAATTCTTTGACGTCAAAGAATAGACATTGGCGTAATATTGGTTACTGCGATCGTCAAATCCTTTATATGAAAAAAGGAATTCTCTACAGGTTCTTAAAGCTTTTTTAATTTCTGTGTCTGATGTTGGGAAATGTTTATGGAAATAAAGTAAAAAATTTAAATATCCTGCAACACCATGTGCCAGGCCTAAAGAATAATAATCTCCTCTATTTTCATCATTTTTGATAAGAACATTTTTAAAATCCACATTAATTTTATGAATTAAATCTTTGGCAAAAGTGTTCAAAATAGCAGCTATCTTATCGTCTTTGCTTATTTTATATCTTTCTATAAAATACATTGAAATTCCTATAGCTTCATGCATAAAATCAAATCCGTTATTACTGCATAACAGTTCAAACTCTTCAATTAAAATCTGATCTATAGTTTCAAAGTATTCCAGATCAATATCAATACTTTTATTTTTTAGTCGTAATAAAATTAATCCGTATCCGGCAACGCCAGTACAAAGAGTCATAGAATCTTGTTTTGTCTCAATCACTTCATTGACTTTCTCTATAACTTCGAGTAACTTGTTTTCATATTCTTCAATAGGATATGCTTCAAAAAGAGAATCATAAAAAAGAATAAGTCCGGATAATCCAACGTATAAACCTATATTATCTGTATCTTTTTTTATAAAATCGTCCCAAATATTTTTTTCAATTTTAAGTAATTTTTCGTCTTGCATTTTAAAATAATAAACTTTTTAAATTCGTTAATTCCAATAAACTATTTTCCGGTTTTTATAAACTCTTTTGCTCTGTCAAGCACTTCATCCTTTCCTTGCTGAATTCCCAATATTGTTGGTTTTACTTCAACATCAATTGCAATACCCACGCGTTGTGTTTCTTTTTTATTTGGATAAAAAACACCTTGAGAAGTAAATGAAGAAGAGAATCCTTTGATAATGTCAAAAGGATAATTTGCACCATCAGCGCCAGATGTCTGACTGCCAATTACTGTAGTATTTGGTGCCGTTTGAAAACTCATTGTAGTATATTCGGCATGACTTAATGTTACTTCGTTTACAAGCACAATTACTTTTCCTTTGTAATAATCAGGATTTAATTTACCGCATACATCATTCTCTTTTCTCCAAATATATCGGCCCGGAAAACTCAAATCCTGAATAATAAAGCTTGAAATAACTTTAGGTTCCGGATTCAAATATTCATTAATATAACGATGTGTTTCTTTGGGTCTGTTTCGGATATCAAAAATAATGGCTTTGGCATTCTTGAACTCGTCCATCATACTTTTTACTTCCTTTACTTCAAGGCGACCCATATTTACGTATCCAATATTATCTTCAAGAAACTTCCATTTTGGATCCGTATTCGGTTTTCTTTTAATGTCTTTTGGATTGTAACGATGTACTTTTTTAACTCCCGTTTGATTGTCACGGATATATTCAATTTCTACTTCATTTGTATTTCCGCTAAAGGTAACCCACGCCAAATCAGGTAAAGCTGCAGATTTATTGGATCCCGGTATATATTTTTCGTTTTCTTTTAAAACATCATGAATTGTTTTTCCGTTAAATTTGGTCATAACATCGCCTACTTTCAAATCATCGATTTTTGCAAGAGAATCATTTGCAACTCTGGTTATCACAGCTTTTTCGTCAATAATTTTAACTGAAAAAGCTAAGAATTTTTCGCCACCAAAAAACTCTGACATTTTATCGCTGTAAGTAGAAGCATGAGTATCATTTAATTTTACTGATAACTCGCGCATTGTCATAACAAAGTCCTTCTCTGAGTTTGGAGCATAAATATTTGGCAGAACTTGAGCTAAAGCTTCATCCCAGTTTTGATCCATTTGATATTTATACGGAAAAAAATATTCTACATAATTCCAATAACGGAATAATGCCAAAATTCGAAGATTTTTATCTGTCCATTGAAAATTAGGATATCCTGATTCGTTCACAAACTCAATTGGATAAGGAGAATCTTCTTTAGATATTATATAGTGATTGATTCCTTGAAATCTATTTTCGACTATAAATTGTAGTTTTTTAGAAAGTTTTTCTGAAAAGAAATTTTTATTTTTTATCCAATCTAAATTTAGATTTTTCAAAAAATAATTTGAATCAGAATCTTGCGCTACATTTTTAGTTAATGCAACTGCGCCAAGATCATCAATCCAGGTTTCTATTGTTTTAGAAAATTCTTCTTTAGTTTTGGCTTTCTCAATTTGCGGTAAAACTTTGAAGAGTTGTTCATCCCAATTTGTTTTTCCGCTGGCAACTTCGGGATGATAATATTTTAAAAATCCCCATATTTTACAGGTTTCAACTAATTTTTGGTTTTCAGAAAATTTAGTCTGACTTAATGCAATTTGGGATAATAACAAAAAAAATAGTAGGTAACTTCTTTTCATTGATGGTCTTATTAATAACTGGCTGGGGTCTAAAAATAGTAGCAACTTTTGTTTTACCAAAAGCTGCTACTGATATAATTAATTAAAAGCTATAAATATTTTTAATTAAAGAATATAAGTCTGTAGATTGCTACTAGCAACCGTGGCACCAAGAAACGTATGGTCCTGATGTTGCATTGCATTCGCCTGAAGTTTTCCATGGTGCAATATATCCACCACTAACAGTTTTTTTCTCTTCTGGAGTTAATGTAATAACTTTCAGGTTTTTTAATTTCAATTTTTTCATTGTTACTTTTTTTACAATTAAACTAATTTGTGAGTTAAAAAATATAAGAGATTAGTACTAGCAACCGTGGCACCAAGAAACGTATGGTCCTGATGTTTCATTGCATGGGTGTGAAGTAGTCAAATCTTGAATTTTTCCACCTTCAACAACTTTTTTCTCTTCTGAAGTTAATGTTATAACTTTAAGATTTTTTAATTTTAATTTTTTCATGGTTATATTTTTTGTAATTATTAAAATTTTTTAGTTTAAAAATTAGAAGTGACTACTATTCGCAACCGTGGCACCAAGAAACGTATGGACCTGATGTTCTATTGCATTGCCCTGAAGTATCCCATTGTACGTATCCGCCGTTAACAGATTTTTTCTCTTCAGAAGTTAATTTTACAACTTTAAGATTTTTTAATTTCAATTTTTTCATGGTTATATTTTTTGTAATTATAAAATTTTTTAGTTTAAAAATTAGAAGCGACTACTATTCGCAACCGTGGCACCAAGAAACGTATGGACCTGATGTTCTATTACATTGCCCTGAAGTATCCCACTCAATCTGAGTTCCACCTTTAATAGCTTTTTTAGCTTCAGAATCCAATTTTACAACTTTCAAATTTTTTAATTTCAACTTTTTCATTGTTACTTTTTTTTAATGGTTAATAATGTATTTATGGTTTAAAAATCATCTCACAATATTTTATTTCAAAATATATGTGCACCTAAAATTTCAAAACAAAAGTGAGATAAACTTTACCAAATGTAGAATTAAAAATCACAAAAAAAAATATTTAATTAAAATAATATGATAATTTTTTGTAGCTTTTGTATTATTTTAATTAAAAAAAAGAGCATTTTATAAATAATTACTTAAAAAGACAAACAATAAATGTAAGTTTTATACTTATAAATATTCATAATTATTTAATAGTCTTTAACTTATTAAATAGATAAATCACTATTTTAATATTTGATAGTTAATTCCTGCAATCCGACAAAAAATTAAAAAACAATATTTTTTTTATAAAATGCTTAAGTATCTATCGATTTCAAAAAAGTCAGACTATTTTGTCAAATATAAATAGTCTGACTTTTATAACATTACGGTTTCCCACATTCTCTAAATTTATAATGTTTTGCATTTCTGCCGAACCATAAATTCAAAGGCTTTTTTACTATTTTGCTACAAAAAGTTATAACAAAAAATTATTGGCAACTATGACACGATGAATCATAAGGTCCTGTTGTAGCACCAGGACATACTGCAGAAGTTGGCCATTCCGCCATATTTCCACCTTTATATACTTTTTTATCTTCATTGCTTAATTTGATAACCTTCAAATTTTTTAATTTTAGTTTTTTCATGTTTATTGTTTTAAATAATTTTATTGATCTTCGTCTCCACATCCATGACACCAAGAAATATAAGGTCCTGAAATAATACTGTCACATGGTGCTGACGTATCCCAACCGCCACCTTTTACAGTTTTCTTTTCTTCTTTAGTCAATTTGACCACTTTCAGGTTCTTTAATTTTAATTTTTTCATGTTTATTGTTTTAAATAATTAATAAATTGTACAAGTCAAATTTTAAAAAAGACTTTCTAAATCCTGAGTTGTTGAAAGATTACACAAAATCAAAAGATAATTGCGCCATCTTCTGATTCACAGAAGAACACATTTTAAAACTGTCCTAGTCAATTGGTGGTTCGCAACCATTACACCACGAAATATATGGGCCTGATGGTTTATCTGAACTTACTGTTGTGCAACCTTCACCTTTTACAGTTTTCTTTTCTTCCTTAGTCAATTTGACAACTTTCAAATTCTTTAATTTTAATTTTTTCATTTTTACGGTGGTTTATAAATTAGTGATCTTCTTCTCCACAACCGTTACACCATGAAATATAAGGTCCGGATGGCGGTTCAGAACTTACTGTAGTGCAATTACCTCCTTTTACAATTTTCTTTTCGTCTTTAGTCAATTTGACAACTTTCAAATTCTTTAATTTTAATTTTTTCATTTTTATTATGTTTTAAATAATTAATAATACTAATCTATATCGACCATAATAAGGTTATATGAATCTGGACTTATCCAAAAAATGGCGCAAAATCAAAAAGACAATTGCGCCATTATTTTCCTTATTTTTTTATAAGATCTCTTTTTAAGATTGTTTTAATCAATTGGCACTTCACAACCATGACACCAAGAAACATATGGTCCTGATGTTCTATTGCATTCGCCTGAAGTTGGCCAGGCACCACCAGTAATAGTTTTCTTTTCGTCTTTAGACATTTGAACAACTTTCAAATTCTTTAATTTTAATTTTTTCATTTTTATAATGTTTTAAATAATTAATTAATGCTAATCTGTATAGACTATAATAAGGTTTTATACACCTGGACTTATCCAAAAAATGGCGCAAAATCAAAAGACAATTGCGCCATTTTCTTATTATTGCAAAACTTCGTTTAAAATTATTGTTGAGCTGGTTCTTGTTCACAACCATGACACCAAGAAACATACGGTCCTGATGTTCTATTGCACTCACCTGAAGTTGGCCAACTACCACCGGCAATAGTTTTCTTTTCCTCTTTAGTCATTTGAACAACTTTCAAATTTTTTAATTTTAATTTTTTCATTTTATTATATTTTAAATGATTAATAATACTATTCAATAAGGTTTAATCTACTGCTTCACAACCATGACACCATGAATTATAAGGTCCTGTTCCAGGACCAGGACATACTGCAGAAGTTGGCCAATCACCACCCTTTATAGTTTTCTTTTCGTCTTTAGTCAATTTGACTACTTTCAAATTCTTTAATTGTAATTTTTTCATTTTTATTACGCTTTAAGTGATTAATAATACTAATTAAAAAGATTTACTTATCTTCTAATTCACAACCATGACACCAAGAGATAAATGGTCCTGAAGTAGCATTACATCCGTTAGAAGTATCCCAACCACCACCTTTGATAGTTTTCTTTTCTTCTTTACTTAAGCTAACAACTTTCAAATTCTTTAATTTTAATTTTTTCATTTTTATTATATTTCTAAATGGTTAATGATATTAATGTGTTTGGGTTATAATGACTTTTTCTAAGTCATTACTTATTGAAAAAATGGCGCAAAATCAAAAGATAATTACGCCACTTTCTTATTCTTATAAGAACTCCTTCAAAGATGTTCTAATCAAGAAGATTTACTGATTAATGATCTTCTTCTTCACAACCATGACACCAAGAAACATATGGTCCAGAAGTCATGTTACATGGCTCAGAAGTTGGCCAACCACCACCTTTAACAGTTTTTTTCTCTTCTCCAGTTAATTTAACAACTTTTAGGTTTTTTAATTTTAGTTTTTTCATCATTACTTTTTTTAGATGATTAATAAATAATTTGGGTACTAATTATGACCTCATTTTATCCTTCTATTTTAACCATGTGCACTTAGTTATTTCGAGAATAAAAGTGAGATTATTTGGATCAAAAATAGAATTATAAATTATAAAAAAAAATAAATTTTTAAAATAATTTCACAATAAAATAAGCTATTATTTAAATTTTAAGCAAATAAAACAACACTTAACAAATAATTTCATAAAATACAGAATTATTTGAAAAGCATTTCTGAATAATTTTACCTGTGTAATTAACGAGATATAACTCGTTAATTACAATAAATAAAAAATGCCCGAGTACAAAGAAATTGCACGGGCTAAAAAATTATATGGTTCTTATATAAGTATTAATTAGAACAACCATTACACCAAGAAATATAAGGGCTTGACATATCGTTACATGGTATTCCACTATTATCAGGTGGACGAGTCCCACCTTTAACTACTTTTTTCTCGTCGGCACTTAATTTTAATACTTTCAAATTTTTTAATTTCAATTTTTTCATCGTTACTTTTTTTTTTCAAATAATTAATAAATAATTTAATGTTTAAAAAATTCTCCCTTATGTATTTTAATTGAATATGTGCACCAAGAGTTCAAATAAAAAAGTGAGATTATTTTCTCAAATGTAAATTGCCTACTCGAAGAAACCTTACGGCTTTCCTCAATAATATATTTTTTTTTACAAATAATCTTAATCTTTTAGAAGCAATCCCATATTTTTCTGGGTTTTTAATCTTAATTTTTCATTCATATAATTAAAAATTTAACATAATTGCTTATTTAGAAGCATCCAAAAGTATAGCCAATTGTATGCAAGGAAAATCGGATCGATTACTCCACGCATGATTCGTTCCTCTTTGTATGACAATATCTCCAGCTTGTAATAAAGTTTCGCCTTCGTCTACAATCAAATAAATTTCTCCCGAAAGAATAATGACATAATCCAGAGTTTCTGTTTGATGCATTAAAGGATGTGGTTGATTTTCTGGCGTTACTATTCCCAAATCTTTATCAGGCGGAATCTGTACATATCTAAAATAACTTCCGTTTAAAGGTGTATTGGGAAAAGCTGTATTCTCTATAATTTTCTCTTCAAATTTTGCCGGAGTACTATCTGTTGACCAAATATCAGAAATTATCAAACCCGGAAAATGTTCTGAAACATTTGTTACTAAAGAATCTTCTTCGATTATTGATTTTCCGTTTTGTAAGCCTGTTACGATTCGTCTTGGAATTGTTTTCATATTGTATTGATTTGCATTACTAATTTCTTTCCTTGTGTTTTATTTTCACGTAATATTGAATGTGCAGTTGTAACTGTAGAAACCTCTAAACTTCCAACAATTTGAATTTCTGGCGGTGAGATTATTCCGTTTTGCAACAATAATCTAAGCTCATTTAATCCGTTTTTGTAATAATCATAGCGTTTTTCAAGTCCGTAAACGTAATTCGAGATATTTAAAATTGTAGCGCCGTTAGTAAAAAGAATTCCGCGCGATTCAGCTGTCGAAAAATTAGTCACATCTACATAAACTCCGTTTGTTTTTAGAAGTTTCGCTCCAATTTCTGCTGTGCTATTCCCTACCAAATCCACAACAAAATCAAAATTTTTATTTTCGTTTAAAGAAAATGCGGTTTCGTAAATCTCCTCTTTTTTATAGTTGATGATTTTTTCTGGTTTTACACCAAGACTTAGTAAAGCATTAATACTATTATCATTTCCTGCCGTAACAATAAAATTCTCATAATCATTTGCAATCAATAATTTCAGAAGCATATTGCCTACTCCGCCCGCAGCGCCAGTAATTAATATTGAATCCGAAAGAGAAACATTCATACGATTAAAGGATTGCAAAGCCGTTAAACCTGCAGACGGAATTGCTGCAGCTTCTTCAAAAGAAATATTCGAAGGTTTATGTACCGCAATTGCTTCGGGAATACAAATATATTCGGCGTAAGTTCCGTTAGTTCCCATACTTCCTGATCCGCAGAAAGCGGAATCTCCTATTTTAAAATCGGTTACGTTTTTGCCAATTGCCGAGACAATTCCGGAAAACTCACGTCCGAGAATTGGAGAACGCAAAAGCTTTCTTTCTGAACCGTCTTCAGTCATTTGATAATCGATCGGATTAAAACCTGAAGCTATAATTTTTACCTGAATTTGATCGTTTTCAGGTTGTGGAATTTCTATTTCTTCCACAAGAAACTCTCTGTTTTGTTGTAGTACAATTGCTTTCATTTTTATTGTTTTATTATACAAAAATATAGCGCTAAAGCCTTATTTTTGTTATGGGTTAACCCGAGGTAACCGGTTACCAAATAGAAACTAGTATGGCAAAAATTAATGATAACGGAATACTTCGTGAAGCCAATTGTTCAGAAGAACTTATGGCGATGCGCGACAGTTTGGATGTATTGGGAGGAAAATGGAAACTTATGATTCTGCGTTTCTTAACAAACCGAACGCATCAAACTATTCATTTTAAGAAAATGCAACGCGAAATTGGAGGAATCTCTGCCAAAATGCTCAGTAAGGAATTAAAGGAACTGGAAACAAATTTACTGGTAAGCCGAACGGAACAAGATACTAAACCTGCAACTGTAGCTTATGCAATTACAGAATATGGGAAATCTGTGCTTCCGGTAACCGAAACATTAGTAAACTGGGGAATTACACACAGAGAGAAAATTATCGAATCTTTAAAATAATTCTTTTTTTTTTTCGGAAACCAATTTCATTCCGTAGGAATGTTTGATCGGTAGAACCAAATTTGAATTGTGATTTATACGTTCCGTAGGAACGTTTGGTAAATGCCTATAATGTATTCTTGTGTCAGATGTCCTTACAGGACATAACTCCAAACAATACCATTTTTCTACCGACGAGATATTCCTATGGAATATTATCTATTAAAAACCCGACAGGTTTTAAAAATCTGTCGGGTTTACTTTATCAATGTTTATCTCATGTATTACTCGAAGTTAAACCATTCGTTTACTTCTTCGGCTATAGTTTCTTTAATTTCAGGGTTTTCAAATTCATTTGTAACCGAATTATACTCATAATCTTTCTGCCATTTTTTAGAATGTAAAGCAACTTGTTCAATTGCATCACAAACAAAAGAAACTTCATCATTTGTCATAATTGGATGCAATGATAAACGAACCCAACCTGGTTTATTAGTTTGATTTTTCTCTAAAAGTTCGTTTGTAATTATCGCTGATTTTTTCTCATTTATATTGAAAAGATAATGCGCATAAGTACTCGCACAAGACCAACCGCCACGAACCTGAATTCCGAAACGATCGTTTAAAAGTCGTACAATAAGATTATAATGAATGTCTTCGATTACGAAAGAAACACAACCTATTCTATCCGTTTTAAGGTCTCCTAAAATAGATAAACCTTTTATTTTTTGAAGTCTTGAAAAACAAAGATCAAGCAATTCTTTTTCTCTGTTTTTAATGTTTGAAACTCCCATTTTGTCTTTTAATTCTAAAGCTAAGGCAGTTCTTATTACTTGTAGAAAGCCTGGCGTCCCACCATCTTCTCTAACTTCTATGACCTCGCTATAACAATATTTCCCTAACGGATTGGTCCATTTTACATTTCCTCCGCCGGGATTATCCGGAAAATCAGATTTGTATAATTGTTCATTAAAAACCAAAACTCCACACGTTCCTGGTCCGCCTAAGAATTTATGAGGCGAAAAGAAAATTGCATCCAATTGCTGTTCTGGATCTTTTGGATGCATATCGATTTTGACATATGGCGCCGAAGCAGCAAAATCAACAAAACAAAGTCCGCCGTTTTCATGCATGATTTTGGCTAATTGATGATAAGGCGTAATAATTCCTGTAACATTCGAACAAGCCGTAAACGAACCTATTTTTATACTTCTGTCAGCATATTTTTTAATTTCTTCCGAAAGAACATTTGGGTCAACTAAATTATTTTCATCAGGATGCAGAATCACAACTTCGGCATTCGTTTCATACCACGAAACCTGATTCGAATGATGCTCCATGTGCGTGATAAAAACAACAGGTTTATCATTATCATCATTCGCTCGCAAACCCATTATTCTTTGCAATTTTGATAAAGCCGCCGTCATTCCGGTTCCGGTTGTAACCAAAACATCAGATTCGCTGGCGTTAACAGATTTTTTTATGACATCTCTAGCATATTGATAAGCATAAGTCGAAGTTTTTCCGGTTTGACTTGAAAGTGAATGCGTATTGGCAATCATTGGACCAATTTTATTAAGCATAATATCCTCAATCGGAACGTATAATCTTCCGCTGGCAACCCAATCTGCATACAGCAAATTCTGTTTTCCATAAACCGATTTAAAAGTGTGATCTACGCCTACTGTGTTTTCTCTGAATTTAGAAAAATAACACTCCAATTCAATTGGTTTCGTTTCTGTCTCAATAGCATTCATTTCCTTATCATTTAAATTAACTAAATTTATTATTGTTTGCATTTTTAAACACATAGAAACATAGATTCTATTCTAAATAAAAGATGTTTGAAAAAATCTAGATTTTCACACATAGTCCCAAAGCTCCATATCATTAAATTAAGCTTTAAACACAATCCCTTTGTGTTCTTAAAGCAAAGCATAATTCACAAAACTTTGCGTAATCCTTTGTGAACTTTGCGGTAAAATTTTCTTTGTCGAGTTACATACGAGGCTTCTCCCGAAGTTTCAGGATTTGTTAAAACGCCTCTCTAGATAATGAAAAACTATGTTTCTATGTGTTTAAAAAATTAATTTGCTTGTCCTAAAAGTGCTTTAAGCGTCGTTTGCAATTCTTCTCCGTGAAGATTTTTTGCTACGATAATTCCTTTTGAATCCACTAAATAATTCCCCGGAATTGCTCTTACACCATATAATTTAGCAACGGCGCTATTCCAGAAAAGTAAATCCGAAACGTGTGTCCAGGTCAAATTATCGTCCTGAATACCTTTGATCCAGTTTTCTTTCTTTTTATCCAAAGAGATTCCGATAATGTTGAATCCTTTATCGTGAAATTCTTTGTAAGCCGCTACGATATTTGGATTTTCTTTTCGGCAAGGTCCGCACCATGAAGCCCAGAAATCAACTAAAGTATAACCGCCTTTTAAATTTTCATAAAAGCGAACTGGTTTTCCTTCTGGATTAGTGCTGGTAAAATCGGGGGCTTTTTTTCCAACCGCCAATCCGTTCAAAACGGTAACCAGTTCTTTTAATTCTTTCACGTAAGTGGTACTTTGAAGGCTTTTATCAAGCAAAGCAATGTTTTGAGTAATTTGTTCCGGTGTTAATCTGTACGACCAATTTCTGTACAACACATAAGCAGAAACTATAGATTTAGGGTTTTCTGTAATGAATTTACTGATTTCTACATCTTTTGATTTTCTGTAGGTTTCGAATAAATTCTGAGATTCAGAACCTTCAACTACAGATCCACTATAGTATTTCTTTGGATTTAATTTTACTGTTATTGGACCTTTTTCAAGGAATATATATAAAGGACTATCTTCTGTATTTACGCTTAAACCGTATAATTCGGGAGTTTTTACTTTGGTTTTAAAACTAAAACTTCCGTCTTTTACTTTTACCGAATCAATTGTAGTAAACATTTTATTGTGGAATTTCTGCAGATATACATATTGCGCAACCGTATCTACAACAGTTCCTTTTAATTGCAAGCTGGTGTCTTGCGCCTGAGTTTGTGAAACTCCAAGAAATAAAGCGAAGCCTAATAGTATTTTCTTCATTTTGTTTTGATTTTTAAGTGATAATAAGATTTATATTTTAGTTGAAATTAGACAAAGGAATTCCTTTAACCCAATGTAAAATGGATTTTAGCAAATGCTATTTAAAAGGGAAATTGGATAGAGTTTAATGCTTTCGCATTCGGAAAACAGCAATACTATTTGCATCAAAAATTGAATTCAAAAATTCATAAGCCGCGTATAAAGTTGAGTCTGTTTTCATTTTAAAAAATAAAAAGGTTTTAACATTAATGATCTTATTCAGATTTTGAGGAAATCTTTCTTATCTGTCCCGCAAGGCAGGAAGGATTTAGCACCTTATTCGGTAACAGGTTGCTAAGACATCACTGGGCCTATTCCCTCAGTCTTTCTGGATAAGTATCATACAGAAGTTTTCTGTGATACAAATATATATACTAATTCTATAAAATTAGTATAGTTTAAGAATATTTTTTCAGAAATTATTTCAAAAGCTTATTTTTCATGTTATAAATTACTGTAAAACAAACATTTACCATTAAAAAAAATATTTTGAATTTTTCTTATTTTATAACAATAATTCATACACCTGATTGATGAAAAACATCAAATATGATTTTTATGTTGCAGAAAAAGCACAAAAAAACTCATTCCGATTTTGAAATGAGTTTGTATTATAGTGATATTATCGCATCTGTTTGCATCCCGTTTAAACCCGACAGGTTTTGAAAACCTGTCGGGTTTGTCGCGCTATTGTTTGCACAAGAAATAGCTATAACTTCAAACCTTCAAAATAAGCTGTAGTTTCTTCAATTAAAGAATGCATCAAATCCTTGGCTTTTGTGTGTTTTAAAATTGGCGAAATTTGTCCGCCCCAGAATAATATCATATCCCATTTTTGTTGATCGAGCGCTGCTTTTCGTAATGGAGATATAAAAGTAGTTTGTAACGGAAAAGGCAGAACATCTGATTCTTTCCCGATTATATCTTTTGCAATTCGGCTTGTGATTCCTCGTCCGAGTCTTCCGGTGTAAGCACGCGAAAGTGTTGTGTATTTTGCTGCATCCGAAAATAACATTTCTCTATGAATTGGTAATGCATTCGATTCATCGGTTGCTAAAAATGCTGTCCCAATTTGGACTGCGCTTGCGCCTAATGTCAAAGCTGCTGCGATTCCCTTTCCGTTTGCGATTCCGCCGGCGGCAATGATTGGTATTTTTATTTTCTCGCGCATTAATTGCAGTAAAACAAAAGTTCCAGTTAAGGATGATTCGGCTGAAGCCAAAAAAGAAGGTCGGTGTCCGCCTGCTTCAAAACCCGAAGCGATAATCATATCAACGCCTTTACTTTCCAGAAAAATACCTTCATCAAGTGTTGTGGCAACTCCTATTGTTACAATTCCTAATTTTCGACATTGTTCTAAAACATCATCCGAAGGAACGCCAAACATAAAGCTGAAAACTTTTGGACGAACATCTAAAATGACTTGTAATTGATTCTCAAATCTTGATTGAAATGGTGCTGGTTTTTCCGGTAACGGAATCCCAACTTCATCATAATAAGGTTTGAAAAGCGCTTTTGTTTTTTCAAATTCTTCATCGGTTAAACCGCCATTGGGAATATCATGATCTGAAACCCAAAGATTAATATTATAGGGTTTATTCGTGGCTGCTTTTATTTGTTTGTCTGCTTCATAAATTTCCTGCGGAGTTAAAGTATAAGCTCCGTAACCGCCTAAACCGCCAAGATTAGAAACTGTCGCGGTTAATTCTACGGTTGATAAATTACCGCCAAAAGGTCCTTGCAATATTGGATAATCAATTCCTAACAGTTCCTTCGCTTTTGTATTGTACCACATCGCTTTAGAGTTTAAATTATTCGCTAATGTCTGTCAACATTTTATTGACAATAATCCATTTGCCGTCAATCTTATGGAAAGATAAAAAATCCCGATAATTAAAGTCGTACATTTTAACATTAATCTCTGCAATCGCTATTGAATTCACGACTTTTATGTTTAGAATTTCGCCTTTAAAAGGTTTTCCGGAGTCTTTTGGACTTTGTCTGTTTTTTACGCCGTCCAAATAAAGATCTACAGTTTTGAAGTAAGGTTGTCCTTTTACATCGCCAAAAAGCAGTGATCCGGGATGAAAAATACTTCCCAACAACATTTCATCTCCTTCATAAATTCCTTTGAAATAGTAATTTTCTACTACATCAATAATTGCTTTTATTTCTACTTCTTGATTTTCCATTTTAATTTTATTTTGTGCTTTAAGTCCTGCCGTTAAGCAGGACATCAAAGCTATTACTATTGCAAAATTTTTCAACTTAATTTAAATTATGTCCGGCTGCTTTACCTCCGTCAACATTGATAATTGATCCGGTAATAAAGTTGCTTTTTGCCACGGTATAAACCATTTCGGCAACATCATCGATCTCTCCTACTCGATTTAATAAATGTAAACCTGCACTCTGATCTGCGTTTTCACCGTGCATTGGAGTTCTGATAACTCCTGGCGCAACGGTATTTATGCGAATATTTTGTTTTCCAAATTCAGCTGCCAATTGAATTGTCAACGCGTGAATTGCTCCTTTACTCGAAACCGGAGCCGAAGCTGGCCATCCGCCCAATCCGTGATTTACCAACGGTGTTCCTATATTGATTACGACACCGCCTTTTTGTTCTAACATTTGCGGAATTACGGCTTGTGTAGTAAAGAATGTTCCTTTTAGATTCGTTTTCAAAAATTTATCCAAATACGCTTCGTCAACTTCCAAAAATGGTTTGCTGTCAAAGATTCCTGCATTATTCACCAATACATCTGCCGATCCAAATTTTTGGATTGCTAAAGCAACTAATTGTTTTCCGGTTTCTACATTGCTCACATCGCCAGCAAACATTGCAAGATTATCTCCTGCTCCAAATTCATTAAAAGCATTTTCTAATGCGCTTGGCGTTAATGAATTTATGACAACATTATCGCCTCTGTCCAAAAAATATTTGGCGATTCCTTTTCCTATTCCGGATGCTGCTCCGGTAACTATTATGGTTTGTTTTTTCATGATCTTTATTTTTTATCGGCTGTAATGCCTTTTTCTCTTAATACTGATACTTGTTCTCCTGCGTAACCCCAATCGTCCAATTCGATTTCCTGAATTACAACGTGAGTTAGGTGCGGATCTTTGTTTAAAACGTCTGTAATCAAAGTGGTTATTCCGCTTATTAATTCCTGTTTTTGCTCGCGAGTTACTCCTTCGCGGGTCAATTCTATTTTTACGTAAGGCATGACTTTAGTTTTTAGATTGTTCTAAATTATATTGCTTGTGCAGTAATATTGAAATCCAATTCAAAATCATTGTAAATCAATGTATCACCCAAATCTTTGAAGAAATTCCCTGAACGGAATCTAATATCATATTTGGTACGATCAATAACCAATTTACCCGAAACTGTAATTGCATTTTCAACATTCTCTAAACTTGCTTCAAAACCAACAACATGCGAAATATCTTTTATAGTAAGATTGCCTTCAAGATAATAAGTGCTGTCTGCTACTTCTTTTACAGAAAGAATATCAAAAGATGCGGTTGGAAATTTTTCGATAGAGAAAAAATCATCCGAAGCAAGATGTCCTGCAAATTGTTCATTTGCTTCAATATCTGTAATGTCCAGAATTTTTATTGTAGAGGTATTAATAACGATATTGCCTCCTTTTACTTTTCCACCATTCAAGATGAAATTACCTTCTTTGATACCAATTGTACCATTATGTGCACCGGTAACTTTTCTACCAGTCCATTCTACGTTGCTATTTGAGCTTACGATTTTAAAATTTGTTGTTTCCATTTTTATTGTATTTAAGTGTGTTTAAAACTACAATACAAAGGAACGGCGGATATAAAAATTGGTTACGTGACCTAGATCACATTCTTTTTTTTTGAGGTTCAAAGGGACAAAGGTTTTAAAATCTATAGTATTATTCCTTCGGAATTTTTTAAGGCGTTCCGGAGGAACAAAATATATTGTAGAGATGGATTTTAATCCATCATACGCAATCAAAACCCACGTCGAAATGACAAAACTAGACGCAAACATTATAAAAAAATCTGCTAAATCTGCCGAATCTGCGAGAAACTCATTCTCATTTTTGTCATTTCTAGGAACGAGAAATCACACTAGAAACTCGACAAACATTGGCAATATTATAGACGTAATTTCTTCTGTGAACAATATGGCGCTAAACCCGACAGATTTTAAAAACCTGTCGGGTTTAAACTATGCGTAAATTCAAGCGCGATTTTGTTTGCGTCCCGAAGCTTCGGGATTGCGGAGATTCCTCGTTCCTCAGAATGACAAACTATGCGTAAAGACATAATAATAATAATAATAATAATAATAATAAAATACTATTTATGAGCTTGCAATCTACTTAGCGTTTCTCTTGAAACACCCAAATAAGCGGCAATCAAATGTTTGGGAACAAGATTATACAATTGAGGATATAATGCCAAAAGCTCTTCATAACGGGTTTTAACATTGTTATTCATAAAAGATAAAAGCCTTTTTTGTGAGGCGATATATCCTTTGTTGGTTCTCCAGCGAAAAAAATGCTCTACCTGATGGAATTCCTTACACAGTTCTTCGCGGTCACTATTAGAAATACAAAGTACTTCAGCATCTGTAATACAATCAATATTTATGGTTGCAATTGTTTGATTATATAAAGCATTATAATCCGAAGTCCACCACGTAGGCATGGCAAACTGAAGAATATACATTTTGATTTCGTCATTTATAAAAAAAGCTTTTAAACAGCCCGAAATCACAAAATATTCGCAATCAACATGATCTCCGGCGCTTACAATCGTTTGCCCTTTCTTGAACGACATTGGTGAAAAATGAGAAAAAAAGTAATCGAATTCCTCGTCCGTTAATGAAGCGGTTTTGGCAATATGTTCTTTTAGTAGTTCTTTGGCTCCCATTCTTATTGTATGAATTTCTGTTGTTGAGAAAGTATTTTTCAAAGTTACGAAATCGGATTACATCAAAACTTTAGTTCTCTGGAAAAGCTTAAAGTTTAGAATGTCTGATTCAAATCTCAAATTGTCCGTTTCGGCAAAAAAGCAATATGATTCCGAAGCCTT
This sequence comes from uncultured Flavobacterium sp., assembly GCF_951805225.1. NCBI lineage: Bacteria > Pseudomonadati > Bacteroidota > Flavobacteriia > Flavobacteriales > Flavobacteriaceae > Flavobacterium > uncultured Flavobacterium sp. The sequence goes on from NZ_OX638201.1 coordinate 1,726,630, forward strand.
TCGTCGCAAATTTGTCCTGTTTAACAACTTAAAAATTAAAATCATGAACACAAAAACAACAAAAATTATTTATTGGACAGGAATTATTTTAACTTCTTTATGGTTTGGTGCCAGCGGATTTTTTGAACTTACTACAAATCCTGTAGTTTGGAAAATCACTCAACAACTAGGTTATCCAACGCACTTTATTTATTTGCTCGGCGTAATGAAAGTATCCGGAGTTATCACGCTTTTGATTCCGAATAAATTATTAAGGTTGAAAGAATGGGTATTTGCAGGCGTTTTCTTCGACATCATTTTTGCTTTCTTTTCAAAAGTAGCGGTATTAGGTTTTCCTGCTACAATCGATGCAATTATTGCCTTTATTATGGTAAGCGTAACGTACATTATGTTTAGAAAATTATACACTGCAACTTACGTTAAAAACGAAATCGAAGCTTAAAATTTCTCTTCATTTCAGAAAATAAAAAATATCAAACTAAAATGTCTGAAGGTTTATTTCAGACATTTTTTAGTTTATTCAAAACATTAAAATACATCTAATTATTTTGCTTTATATAAAGTAAAAATTTAAACTTTAAAAATCATGAAAAATGCACTTTTAATAGTTGCGGTAATCGCACTTTCGGTTCTCTTTTTTCTCAATTGTTTCATGTTTCCGGACAGTCACGAAGAATTAATTGGAGAGCCAAAATCTGAAAAAACAAATCTGGAAATCTCAACTAATAATAATAATAATAATAATAGCTTCGCTGTTGTAGAACTTTTTACTTCAGAAGGTTGTTCGAGTTGTCCTCCCGCCGATGAATTAATGGCAAAATTGCAACAAGAAACTGGCGACAAAAACATTTATTTCCTGGCATATCATGTTGATTATTGGGATCGTTTGGGATGGAAAGATCAATTTAGTTCGAATGAATTTACGAATCGCCAACAGAAATATCAGGATTGGCTTCACTTGTTTGTAATGTACACGCCTCAATTTATCATTAACGGAACTACTGAATTTGCGGGTTATAATGAATCTGCTTTAGAACAGAAAGTTTCAAATGCTTTAAAAGCCAAAACCACCGCAGATTTGAATCTGAATGCAAAATCAGATAAAGATTCTTTCGAAGTAGATTTTAAAACTAATTTACTGGAGAAAAATACTAGTTTGTTTGTTGCGACAATTCAAAAGCAAGCAACTTCTAATGTAATTCGGGGTGAAAATAAGGGCAATATATTACATCATGTTCAGATTGTGAGACAGCTTGATTCTTTTTCTTTAACTGAAAAGGAAGGAAAAATAAAGATTCTTAAACCTGGGAATTATAACTTGAAAGACTTTGAATTAATTGGGTTTATTCAAAATACGGTTACCGGAAAAATACTTATAACAACAAAAGCTGATTTATTGTAAATCAGCTTTTTTATTTGTCTTAATGTTATGATTAATAAAGTTTTTTGTCATTTCGACAGAGGAGAAATCTTCGCGAGAAGCTCGACAAAGATTGGAGATATTATACTCGCAATTTCTGTTACGAACAATATCGCGACAAACCCGACAGGTTTTAAAAACCTGTCGGGTTTAAACGTTGCGGAGTTACTTGCGAAGATTTATCCTCCGTCGAATATGACAATATTGCGGAGAAAACTAAAATTTAAAAGTTATTTATCTATTCTCTAACCAACTTAAAAACGCAGTGGCTTTCTCTTTTCCTACCAATAATTTTTCTTCTGTGGGAACGGTTAATTTTAGAATTAATTTGCGTGAAAAATAATGTTCAGCTTCTCTGATTGCTGAGAAATTAACCAAATATTGTCTGTTGATTCTAAAGAATTGCATTGTAGACAATAGTTTATGAACCTCATCAAGGGATTGTGTAATTTGATATTCGGTTTTATCAAATGTCATAATCGTTGGAGTTTCATTTTTGATGTAAAAAAAGGCAATATTCTCTGTTAGAACGGTTTGATATTTATTGTTTTTAAAAACCAAAAAGCTGCTTTTTCCTGTATTTTCGCCGGTTCTGGTTAATAAATATTCGAAATCAGGCATCATTTTTTTATTCCTTTGAAAGAAATTCTTTAACTCGCCTACTTTCTTTATTGCGTTTGCAATGCTTTCTCTCGAAAAGGGTTTTAGGACATAATCTACTCCGTTTGATTTAAAAGCTTCGATCGCATAATCGTCAAAAGCGGTACAAAATATAACGGGTGACAAAACCTCAACGTTTTTAAATATCTCAAAACATAATCCATCTGCAAGTTGAATATCCATGAAAATAAGATCTGGCTGATCATTTTCCATCAAATAACTTACGGCTCCGTCTATGCTTTGTATATACGACAAAATTTGAGCATCTGGTCTGATACTCAAAATAAGCTGACCAAGTGCTTTGGCCGTTTTAACTTCATCTTCAATTATTATGATAGTCATAGATCATTGGGATTTTTACTTTAAAAGTAGTTTCGGTTTTATGAATTTCTATTTCTTTATGAATCAGATGCATAAATCTCTGATTAATGTTTTCAAGACCTACGCCTGTCGATAATACGCCTTTTTTGAGTTGTATCTTATTTTCGATAATCAGAAAATCATCTTCTGAATATAAATTAATATGCAAAGGTTTATCGAGCGAAACAACGTTGTGTTTGATACAATTTTCGATTAATAATTGCAATGTAAATGGCGGAATTGCTGAGTCGTATTGCTTTTGATTAACTTCGTTTATTAGAACAAATCCATCTTCGAAACGGGCTTTTAGCAAATAAACGTATGAATCTAAAATTTGAAGTTCTTCGCGAAGTGGTATTAAATCTAATTTTCGGCTTTCGAGTGTAAAACGATAAAAATCAGATAGTTTTAGAATAAAATCAGAGCTCTGCGGATCCTGAATTTCTACCATAGATTTTAATGTATTCAAGCTATTAAACAAGAAATGCGGATTGACTTGTTGTTTCAAAAGTTCGTATTGCGCGCCAAGATGTATTGCGTGAGTACGTTCAAGCTCCATTCCCATTTGTTGTGTCTGATAATTTTGGAAAAGCAAATGCAGAAACATATATACAATCAAATTGATGAGAACGCCTCGTAATTCGAACATGATTGGAGCGTCCATTTTTGAAATCTGAAAAAGTTCTTGATGTCCAATTACGAGTACAACCATTATCAGAATTCCTAATATGACACTTAGCAACAATTTCCAATTGAACAAACTTTTATTGGTGCGTTGTGTTGAAAATTTTGGAAGACTATAAATGTTATAATACCATATAAAAATGGAAAACATCAACGTAATCGACGAATTGATGACAATATCTCCAGGTGTCGAATCGGCATCAAATAATTTGGGAATCGAAGCAAGAACTGCCAATGCTATAGAACTTCCCCAAATCACCTTACGGGAAACGTGAAAGCTTTTTACTTTTTCCATAATTTTTTATCTATTTTTTCGCTCTTGCTTTGTCAAAGATAGGATTTTTTGAAAGGCAATTTATTTCATTTTGACTTTTGAAACACAAAATAAATTGCTTTTTTGTACCTAAATTTTAACTTCATATAACGAATTTAAATCAACTGTTTTTCAATCATTAATAATTTAATATATAATTACTAATATTTGAAACTGTCATTTTGTCGACTTTATTTTTTACTAATTTTTATAAGGAAGGAACTTGAAAATTTGCTTTGTTTACGCCCAAAATACTTCCGGTCTTTGAATCTTGAATAAACCCAAGTACTTCAAAATCTTTTGTATTAAAATCTTTAGGTAAATGAAGTATCGCTATTCCGGATCTGTCTCTGTTTAAATTTACAGTATGCAAATGATGAACAATTTGATAGTGTGATAAAATACGATGTGCATTCTCTCCTCTTTTTACATTGCTTTTGGCTGATTTTTGAACTACTGCAATCAATAACTGACTGTTTTTTGAAGTTCCTTCTACATTATAATTTACTGCAAGTGTATTATTGTTTTCTACAGCTTCTAATGATATATTAGCAACAGCAGGTTTAGAAAGTGCATTTTTAATAGCGTTTCTCACAATAGTTTCTTGTGAAGCAATATAATCTGCTTTGCCATTTACGATTACTTGTGGTGTATAGATTGGTTCTTTTCCGAGGAATTTTGCGTATTCGTATTGTCTTTTGGTATAATCAGGATTGCTAAAGATGTCTTTCCAGCCTTGTTTATCCCAATAATCTACCTGATATGCCAAAACATAGACGTTATCGTCTTTATATTCGTTTTGGATTCTTCCCATTAATTCATCTGCCGGAGGACAACTCGAACATCCTTCGGAAGTATATAATTCTAATAAAGCAAAACCTTTTGTTGCTTTCTGCTCAGGATTGTTTTGGCTAAAAGCCATTCTTCCGATAAATAGCAGTAATAAGGTTAATAATTTTATTTTTTTCATGAGTTTATATTTTAACTGTTAAGTGATTCCTGCAAGGTTTCTAAAACCTAATAGGTATAGTTTGTTTAGAATAGTTAAATCCTCTTAATGCAAAATCAAACCTACAAGGTTTTGGAAACCTTGCAGGATGAGTAATTTGATGTTATAGGATATTAATTTCTACATTAATGTTTCCTCTTGTTGCTTTAGAATAAGGACAAGTCTGATGCGCTTCATGAGCCACAGCTTTGGCTGTTTCAGGATCTAAACCGGGAAGACTGATATTCAAACGTGCCTGTAATGAATAAGCTCCATCTGTTAGGCATAAATCTACTTCGGTATCTACGGCAGTATCAGCAGGCAATTTAATGTTTAGTTTTGAAGCTGCAATTCCCATTGCGCCAATAAAACATGCTGACCATCCCGCTGCAAAAAGCTGCTCTGGATTTGTCCCCGGACGTGAAGATCCCGGTGAACTTAGTTTAATATTCAATTGATCGTCTGAGCTTTTTGATACTCCTTCGCGACCACCAGTAGTGTGCGTTTTTCCTGTGTATAATACTTTTTCTACTTGAAAGATGTTGTTGTTTTCCATGACCTTTTTATAATTGTTAATTGTTGATTATTAATTGTTGATTGTGAAATATGAATTGATTTTTGATTTTTGATTTTTGATTTTTAATTCTAAAATTTTTATTTTTATTTTTTTCCAAAAGCGTCTACGTCTATAATTGCTTGGGCGAAAGCTTTTGGGTCTTCTTGTGGTACATTATGTCCGATGCCTTTTAGGATTCTGTGGGCATATTTTCCTGTGAATTTATCTGCGTAGGCTTTTCCATCTGCGTAAGCGCCGTCAAAGTCGCTTGCTATTGTAATCGTAGGAACTTTTATTGCTGGTCTTGTTGCTAAGCGTTTTTCTAAACTATCGTATTTAGATTCTCCTGCTTCTAGCGATTGACGCCATCTGTAGTTATGAATTACAATTGCTACGTGATCCGGATTATCAAAAGATTGTGCGGTTTGATCGTAAGTGGCTTTGTCAAAATTCCATAATGGAGATGCTATTTGCCAGATTTGTTTGTTGAATTCGTAAGTGTTTTGTGCGTAACCTGCTTTTCCTCTTTCGGTTGCAAAGTAATATTGGTACCACCATCCCAATTCTGCTTTTGGAGGTAATGGTTTTAAGTTGGCATCAAGATTTACAACCAAATAACCACTTACCGAAACTAGTCCTTGTAAACGTTCTGGCCAAAGTGCTGCCATTACAACTGCCGTTCTTGCGCCCCAGTCAAAACCGCCAATTATGGCTTTGTCAATTTTAAGTGCGTCCATCAAGGCAATAATATCAGTTGCTAATGCTGCTTGTTGTCCGTTTCTAAAGGTATCTTTTGAAAGGAAACGAGTTGTTCCTGATCCTCTTAAATATGGTGTGATTACTCTATAGCCTTTTGAAACTAAAATTGGAACGACTTCGTTATAACTGTGAATATCGTAAGGCCAACCGTGAAGCAAAATTACCGGAGTTCCATTTGAAGGTCCTGCTTCTGTGTAACCCACATTTAATAATCCTGCGTTGATTTGTTTTAAAGTTCCTAGTGAACTTTCTTGTTTTTCTGTTTGGGCAATTGCTACTGCATTTACTAAAAGGAAGGCAATTAATAAAACTGCATTTGTAAAACTGTTTTTGATTTTTAATATCGTTTTCATAATTATTAATGTTTTGATTAGTTGATTATCAGTTAATTTCTTCGTCAAAGGTATCTCGGCAATACTCTTTTTAAAAGATGAAAAAAGGTGAAGTGGACAAAGTAAAAGTTGAAATGGACAGTCTTTTAGTTATGAGTTATGAGTTATGAGTTTTTGAATTGTGAATTGTGAGTTGTGAATTGTGAGTTGTGAATTGTGAGTTGTGAATTGTGAGTTGTGAGTTGTGAATGAAATGCGGATAAATTAACCGCAAAGCGCGCTAAGGTTTACGCAATGTTCGCTAACTTATTTCGCGCAAAGACGCAGAGTCGCAAAGTTTATTTTCGCACAACTTTGCGAATTTTGCGTTTTTATAGAAACTTACGAGTAAAAAATCTTTGCGTGCTTTGCGGTTAATTTATTCGCATTTCAACCTGAAACTTCAAACTATTTCTTCAGAACTAAAATTGGTTTACCTTTCTCTACAACATACGTTGCCAATTCAGAAGCTTTTGCGTTTGTATTATTTTTTGCCGAATGAACTATTCCTGCGGGAATAAACAAAACTTCTCCTGCTTTTAACGTTACGGTTCCCTTACCTTCTACTTCATATTCTAATGTGCCTTCTAATACATAAATGATTTCTTCGCCTGGATGATAATGTTTTCCAAAAGCGGAATGTGCATCAAAATCAATTCTTGCCTGAACGGCTTCTCTTCCAGGAATACTTAGATCGTGTTTTTGTAAATCGGTACGTTTTATTCCTGATTGTTGTGCCGAAGCATTATTTGAAGCAAAAGCCATAAAAAGGAACATTGCAATTGTATATAAGCTGAAGTTTTTATTTGTTTTCATATTGTGTGTGTTTTAGATTGTGTGTAATTATTTAAACACATAGAAACATAGTTTTCCTGATACTCAAAAGGCGTTTCACTTTCCATGAATTCACATAGCTATGTGACGAAATTTTAATTTTCTATTTTATTCTTTCTTAAAAGATAAAACCTATGTTTCTATGTGTTAAAATATTTACATGTAATAGTTTTTTTATTTTCTCAATGATTTAAAAGCTGCACGAAGTTCTATTGTAAAAAGCTGTGGTTCTTCCCAAGAAGCAAAATGACCGCCTTTGTTTACTTCATTAAAATAAATCAGGTTTTTATACGCTTTTTCAGCCCATGTTTTTGGTGCCTGATAAATCTCTCCCGGAAATACGGTTACAGCAACCGGAATCTTAATTTCATTTGTTCTTTGCTCTACAGCATTAAAGTTGTTATTGTTGTTTTCCCAATATAAATTCGCCGAAGAATTGGCTGTATTCGTAAACCAGTATAAAGATATATCGTCAAGGATTTCGTCTCTTGTAAGCGATTTCTCTGCATTACCACCGCTGTAAGTCCAATCATTGAATTTGTCTAAGAAAAATGAAGCTAAAACAACTGGTGAATCTGTAAGTCCATATCCAATAGTTTGAGGACGTGTAACCATCATTCCGGCATATCCTGCGCCTCTGGTATATAATTTATTCAAAGAATTAAAAGCTGCTTTTTCTTTAACCGATAATCCTGCAGGCGCTGGATCTCCGTCTTGTAATGCTTTTGCAATATGAGCAGGAACTGTTGCCGGCATATTCAAGTGAATACCCAATAATCCTTCCGGAGCTTGACGCGCCATTGCATCTGCAATTACTGAACCCCAATCACCGCCTTGTGCTACATAATGTTTATAACCCAAACGTTTCATTAATACATCCCAGGCGCTTCCTATTTTTTCTACTCCCCAACCCGTTCCTGTAGGCTTTTCAGAAAAACCATATCCAGGCATTGAAGGAATTACAACATCAAAAGCATCTTCGGCTTTTCCGCCATAAGCAGTTGGATCTGTTAATGGTCCTATAACTTTTAGAAGTTCAAAAAAAGATCCTGGCCATCCATGAGTAATAATAATTGGCAAGGCATTTTTGTGTTTTGATTTTATATGGATGAACTGAATATCTAATCCGTCAATATTGGTTACAAACTGTGGTAATGCGTTTAGCTTAGTTTCTGTTTTATGCCAATCGTAATCTGTTCCCCAATATTTTACAAGACCTTGAATTTGTGCTAATTTCACTCCTTGTGACTGATCTTGTACAGTTTCTTTTTGTGGCCATCTTGTAGCATTTACACGATCACGAAGTTCTGTAATTGCATTTTCTGAAATACTAATATGATAAGGACGAATCGCTTCTGAATCTGTTTTGCTTTTTTCTAAATTCTTTTGTGAAAAACCTGTTGTTGTAAGCAAAAGGAAAGTTCCTATTGCAAAAATATTTGCGATGCTTCGTTTGTTTGTGTGAATTGTTTTCATTGTTTTTGATTTTAAATTATTTGTTTATCAGTTAATTTCTTCGTCAAAAGTATTTCGATAACCCTTCTTACGAAATCAGAAAACAGTCCAAACGGACGAAGTGATAGTTGAAACGGACAGTCCGGGAGTTAGGAGTTTTTGAATGCTGGTGATTTAACCGCAAAGTGCGCAAAGGTTATTGGCTTATTGGGACTTTGTAAAAACGCGAAGATCGCAAAGCTATGTGTGTAATAACTTTGCGATCTTTTGCTTAAAACTTTGTGAACTTTGCGTAAATCTTAACGCCCTTTGCGGTTAAACTTTAATTTATAATTAATAATTAATAATTCACCATTAACAATTAAACATTAACAATTAAGCAAGCACCATTCCGCCATCCATTAAGATATCTGCTCCGGTTATAAATACAGAAGCTTCACCGCTTAAATAGGAAACCATTTTTGCAACATCGGCTGCGGTTCCCATTTGTTTTAGCGGAATTCTTTCGACAACAACGTCCATAATAGATTTTACTGTTGCTTCGTCTAAACCGACTTTTTTCATTACTTCGGTTTCTGTTGGTCCCGGACTTACTGAATTTACTCGGATTTTTCTTGGAGCTAATTCAACTGCTGCAATTTTCATTATAGCATTAAGAGCTGTTTTGCTTGAAGAATAAATTGATGAACCGGCGCCACTCATACTTGCCGTATTAGAAGAAAGAAATACTACCGAAGCTCCATCTTTCAGAATTGGAATAAATCGGCTTAAAGTAAAATACGCTCCTTTTAGGTTTATATTCATAATATCATCGTATAAAGCTTCTGTTGCTTGCTCAATAGTTCCTAAACCTGCGATTCCGGCATTTATAAAAAGAATATCAACTTGTCCAAAATCTTCCTTTACTTTTAATGCTAAACGATCAATATCGGCAACACTCGATTGATCAGCAACAATAGCTGTAACGCCTAATTCTGAAGCTGCTTTTTCGATTGCTTCTTTTCTTCTTCCTGTAATAATAACTGTTGCACCTTGTTCTTTTAATTGTTTCGCAGTCGCATAACCAATACCGCTATTTCCGCCTGTTATTACTGCAACTTTATTTTTTAAATTGTCCATTTTTTATGTTTTAAATTAATGGTACAAAGTTAAAACGCAGAGTATATTACTTTTTCAGCGGTATCATTGAGTATACCAAATTTTCTATCCTATAAGTGATATAAGTTCATTTAAAGTATGCTTTTTACTAAGTGGTTAGCTTACTTTTTACATAATTCAAATCACAAAATCAGCATTTAAACTTACATATTCTTATATCACTTATATGGTGAAAAAAATTGTTTTTATATCTTAGTCTAAAATAAATTCTAATGGCAAGAAATCAGCAAGAAGAAGTTCGCGCGCTTCAGGATACGATATATGTTTTGGGTGGTAAATGGAAATTACCAATTATCAATTCGATTTGTAATGGAAATAACCGATTCAAAGAAATTCAGCAAAGTATTCCTGGAATTACGTCACGAATGCTTTCGAAAGAATTAAAAGATATGGAACTCAACAATCTTGTAAAAAGAACCGAAGACAGAGACGCAGAAATACCAATACTTTATGAATCTACAGATTATTGCCAATCATTTGGACCAATTATTACCGAAATGATTAAATGGGGAATATCTCATCGGGAACACATTAAAAACAAAAAAACTAACACATTATTACAGCTTTAAAACCTTAGAAATGAATGAATTAAGGAGCACAAAAAAAGGGTATTTATACCCTTTTTTCATTTCTTATATATTGATAAATTTGATTTAACAATTCTTTAATGTTTTACAAATCAATATCTTAGAACATTACTTCTACACTCTGCCTGGATAAAGAATAGTACTACACGCCTTTTTCTACTGTTTTGTAAAATTATCACGGAAAAACTAAAATAAGCTTAATGCTTTAACCAATTCTATAGAAAATGGAAGAGTCATCTAATACAAGCAAATCATTTAGAGAAAAACATGGTTATTCTGTAATAACAGCAATAATCATTGCTCTATTGACATGTGGTTATATCTTCTATATTCTTCCTGATAATAAGGCAAAAGAGGATGGGAAAAATATTGCCATTTTGCAAGGTATCGAACAGCAATTAACGGCATACATAGACGATCAGGTAAAATACATTAACAAAAAAAAGATGGATAGTCTGAAACTTTCAAGATTTGAGGGTTTACCGACTGTGTATATTGATACCATAATAATTAATAAAAAGGGATTTAAACGATTAGATGACGGAACAATCAAATTATCAAGGTTAATTAATTTATCAATATCATCTGAAGCTCTTAAAAAAAAACTTACGAAAAAGGACACAATCGTTAATGACAGTATTAGTATTGATCTTACCAGGTTTCTTACTAAAATTAATTCTACAACGCATTTCACTTCATTTTATATTTGTCCCATTGAAAACGGAAGCTGTCAAGCTAGTAAATCATTTCTAGCTCACAACGTAGGTCTGGCTGACCAAGATAGTTTAATTGAGAATAGTAGAAAAAATGGACCTTTTGGTTTCAAAGGATCAGCAAAACGATATTATGCCGATCAAATAAAAATTCCGAATACCAATTATTCAATATTCTTAGCCACAGGAATTGATAATACTGCTTTTCAATCTAATATTAGAGAAATCGAAACTAGTTTATTAATTATCAGCTTGCTTATAGTCATCATTTTGGTATTAGGAATAAATTTTATAAAACCAATTGTAAGCAGTTATAAAGAAAGACTCAGTCAAATGGATTTGGTTAGTGTTGCATTTTCTGTCGGAATTTTGATTGCTGTTTTAGTTGTTTTTGGGATAATAACTTACTGGGATAATGCTATAAAAACCAGAAACACGAAAGATTTAAAAGGGTTGGTAGAAAAAATTGATACTAATTTTAAAGATCAAATTAAATTTTACCAAGATTCAGCATCAAAATCAATATTAGGAAAAGAATGGAAAAATTCAAAAAATGAATTTGTTAAAATATATTTAGAAACAGATTCAAAAACAACTTCTGTAAATGGAGATTCCCTTACTAAAGATGATATTTTACTTCGTAAAGAAAAAAAGTACATAAATATTAAGAAGGGTGATTTACAAAAACAAACTAAAGATTCAACTAACCTTGCACATTTAGACAACTATTTTCGAATGGATGTTAACGGATTGATTACAAAAGACTTAAACACTTCAATTCCTGATATACGAAGAAAATATTCAGATAGGGGCTACTTTCAAAGACTTCAAAATAAAGAAAAAAAAATAACTAAATTACTAACGGCAGTTTTCTCGAGAGAAAATAATAGATATCAATGGATATATGCTGAAAAAAATCAGGAATCAGAAGAGAAAGGTATCAAAGGTATAGGTTTCAGAGAAAATTTCTCAGAGAAAATATTATTACCTCCAGGAACCGGTTATATGCTCATAGACAGATATGGAGAGGTGTTAATGCAAAATAATCGAAAAAAGAATTTATCTCAAAATTTACGTTACGGATCAAAAAGAAACCTTGAATTTATAACTTTATTATCAGGTATCGATCAGAAATCTTTTGAGACGGAATATCAGGGTACATTCTATCAGGTATATGCAAAAAAAATAGACATCAAAATTGATTCTCCGGTATATATTCTGGGAATCCGTGATTTGTCTCATCTGAATCGTTTATCAATATTTAGTTTCAGCAACGGATTTTTAATTTCTCTTTTCTATGGCTTTTTTATATTAGTAATCACCTATATTTATTCAATCTGTTTTTACGCTGGTCGTCTTAGTCTGTTTTCAAACCATCACTTTTACCATCTTTTTCCGGATAATAGCCGAACTTATCAATACAAGCAACTGTTAATTGTCAATTCTACTGCAATATTATTGGCAACTATCTTCTCATTACTATCTTCTCCTTCATTAGCATTAATTTTCTGTATGGTCATTGGTATTAACTTAGTGCTTATTAATTTAATCACACTAAATATTCGCACTTCAGACTACAAACTAGACTTTATAAGACTGGTCTCAGGTTTGTTTTTATTAGTGATTATTATACTCTTGATACTATACATTTCTGACAGTATATGGATTGCAATGGTAGTGTTTTTCGGGGTACATGGCTGGCTTTTATATTATTACAGAAACTGGAGAGAAAGAGAGGAAATTGATCTTGAAAAGAATGCTAAAGATCTGAACAAAGGGGTTAATAGAAAAGTTTATACCCGATTTCTAACCGCAAGATTATTATATCACTTTGCTGTGTTTCCATTTGTTTTGATTAGCGCATTTTATGTTAATGATCTGAATGATTTTACAAGTTTTTACTGCTCTTCAAATCAAATCAAAGAACAAAATGAAAATCCTATTAAAAAGGACATCATAAATACCTATAGCTGCAATTGTAAAGAAGAAACTAAAGAGAAACCGCTAATACTATTTCCAAACAGCAAAGATGATGTAGTGCAAAAGGCAAATATTGGTTTCCTCGATCCCCCGGCTATGTACGAAGTTAAAAATTTTACATTTAGCCCATTTATTAAAAAATATTACCTGAACTCAACAGCTATTGCGCAAGATGAAAATATAATGAGCAGCGTTTTTATAGTTTTGTCTCTACTTTTTGCATTCTCATTTCTTGCTATTATAGTCTATCATTTACTAAACTATTATAGTAACCGTTTCTTTTTTTATGATTTGATGCAGGCAGCCTGTAAAAAATATTATCCCTGCACGAAAAATCCATTCGCTAATCGTCATATTTTTATACCTATGGTGAATAATGATGACATTAAAGCACTTGTTCAAGACTCTGACAACGAAGAACTATTATTAGTAGATGGCGAAAAATGTGTTGATCGTGATATTCCTATCAAAGAAGTATTTGATAGTGATACAGATCATGAAATATCTCCTTATCTAAGAATGGACTTCATACTAAACTACAATAACGAGAAATTTGCTGATGAATATAATGACATTTGGGAATCATTACCAGAACATGACGAAACCCGTAATGTTCTTTACGATTTTGCTCAGGATCATTTTGTAAATTACAAAAATAAAGATATTCTTATGTCCCTTATGGAAAAAGGAATAATCGACTGTCATCAATTAACGGGAAGACTTAAGATAATGAGTCTCAGTTTTAGGGTATTTATTTTGTCAAAAAGTAAACTAGATGAGAAATTTATCAAAGAATTTAAAGCCGAAAGTAAAAATGGGACATTTAGTAAATTAAAAATCCCAATTTTTATTGTTGCTATTAGCGCATTACTATTATTGATGTACCTAAATAAAGATAGCTATGACAGAGTTGCCGTAATGGGAGGCAGTATTGTTTCCGTAATTGCTTTGCTTAATAAATTCCTTGAAGCCAATAAAACTCTTTAATCTATTTTAAATAAAAAACACCGGTTTAAAAGCCGGTGTTTATATTAATTCTTCTGAATAATAATAATAATAATAATAATAATAATAGATAATTACTTCGCAGAAATAACTTCCATAATCTTAGTATAAATCGCTGTGTTTTGATAAACTCCTGCAAAATTCTGAGCTCCTGGTCCATAAGCAAAAACCGGAACCGGAACTGCCGTATGATCGTTTGTACTGAAACTTCCGTGTACATATCCTTTCTCTATACTTCCGTCGATTAAAGAAAGTCCGCCTGTTTCGTGATCTGCTGTAACGATTAAAAGTGTTTCAGGATTTTTGTCTACAAATTCCATTGCTTGTCCAACTACTTTATCAAAATCAAGCATTTCGCGTACTACATATTCCACGTTGTTTTGGTGTCCGCCGTAATCGATTTGCGCACCTTCGGCCATTATAAAAAACGGATTCTTTGTTTTAGCAAAAGTTGATGTCGCTTTCGCTAAAGATTTAGTCAAAAAGTCTCCTCTGCCCGCTTTCATAGAAACTACTGAAGCATCTTCTAAAACAACAAATTTCGAGTTTTTGATGGTATCAAGACTGCTGAATTTATCCGAGAAAGTATATCCTTTTTCTTTTAAAAGCTTAGAAAGATCTTTACCGTCTTTTCTCGCATAAAACTCTTTTTGTCCTCCTCCAATTAAAATATCTGATGGATTTGATAAAAAATCATTTGCAATAGGTTCACTATAACTTCTCTCTGGCTGATGTGCATAAAATGCTGCCGGAGTTGCATCTGTAATATTTCCTGCTGAAATTATTGCCGTTTTGTAATTTTTCTTTACCAATTGTTGTGTGATTAATTCTAACGGTTTTCCGCTTTCATCAACACTAATAAATCTATTATTGGTTTTATGTCCCGTTGCCATTGCCGTTGCGCCAGCAGCCGAATCTGTAATATAACTGTCCGAAGATTTTGTAATAGACAATCCCTGAGTCGGAATATTAAATAAACTCAACTGCCCTTTATTTGCCGTATATCCGGAATAAATCTGAGTTAATCCCATTCCGTCACCAATTAACAGAATTACGTTTTTAGGCTTCTTTTTGGCGAAAGCCGAAACATTTTTAGGAACATAAGCCTGATGAAATTCTGTATTTTGAAAGAATGTCGTTTTGATATTATTTATGAATTGTGTCAATGTCGGAACATTATCTGTAGCAATAAAATCTACTTTTAGATTCATCAAAGTCATCCACGTATTTACATTGTCTGCTGTTCCCCAAAATCTGATTTTTTTATTCTGATCATGTACTTTTTTAATGATTTCCTGTACTTTTTCAGCATCAGCCTGAGTCATTACACCTTTACCGTTCCAAGGTGTTATTTCTTTTAAATCCTCACTAATCATTTCGACACGAGCTAATTGCTCCGGAGAATAATTCTCGTTTAATCTTCCGTCAAAATAAATAAACTCTGGATAATCTTTCCAGTTTGCCGGAGAAGGTCTGCTTCCTGAAATAACCACTTTTAGATTTTTATTCGAAATCAAATCTGGATACATTTTTAATTGTTGGGCAATTAATTTTAATGTTGGTTCAGCTTCCGTTTTGATATCAATCATCAAAATCAACGGTTTATTACTTGGATATGCTTTCCCATTTAATGCTTTTACTTTATTTGATAAAGGATCCAAATACATACTTCTAAGTGTATTAAAAGCTGAAATTTCCTTTGAAGTATGAGCAACTGGTAATTCATTATTTACTAAAAAAACATCGGCTTCGATAACACCGGCTTCATTAGAATAGGCATCATAAAAAGGGTTTTTGCTCGCATAATCATTATGCGAATGAATATTTGAAGAACTGTATTCCTGCGCTTGTGCAAACAGGAAAAAATGAAGACAAAAAAGGACTATTATTTTTTTCATTGTAATTGGGGTTTGTTCATTTTTAAAACTTTTAGGATTTGTCAATAATTAATTTTTGTCATTCCGAGGAACGAGGAATCTCCGCAAGAAACTCCGTCTGCTTAATCGCCAATCTTTGTAGAGCTACTTACGGAGATTCCTCGTTCCTCGGAATGACAATATTATGGTAACTTTATTTGTAATTCCAATCTTTGTCGAGTTTCTTGCGAAGATTTCTCATTCTTCGAAATGACAATATTGGGGTAACTTCCTTAAACACAAACCAGCCTTTTCCGTAAAAAAGACTGGCTGATTTTTTATATAATATTCATTTCTTTTTTTGTTACAACTGCAAGCTCCACAACAAGCTTGCAGTGTAAAAAAAAACAAACAAACTGAAACTAATTAATTGTTAATGACGAATTATAAATTCTGAATAGCTAATAATAATTCATAATTTACAATTCATAATTAAAATCTACCAACCTTTATTTTGAGTCAAAGCGCCTTTGCTTACTGCGATTTCATCTGGTGGTATTGGCCAAACGTGGTGAATTGCAGGGTTGAAATTACGAGCCGGATAAATCACCGTTCCGTTATAGTGGTGCAAAGGCTTTGCGTATGTTGCCTGAGCATCTCCCCAACGAACTAAATCAAAATGACGATCTGTCCATTCTCCAGCCAATTCGCAACGTCTTTCTCTTTTTAAATCTGTTAATGTTGCTCCTGAAATACTTGCTAAACCTGCACGATTACGGATCATATTAATTTCGGTGTCAGCGCTTAACCCTTTCATTAATTTGGCTTCAGCCAACATCAAAATCACATCGGCATAACGTAAAAGAGGGACATTTAAAGCTGTTGAAGGTTTATCTCCGTTTGCATTTACATAACGAATATCAATTCCGCCAGAATTTGTTTTCGGGTAACCGAATGGCTCCATATACTTTTTAAACTGATAACCTGTTCTGTTACTTGAACTTACAATATGTTTTCCTTCGTTAAAAGTTACTAATTCTCCAAAATACATAAACTGATCTCCTTTTTGTAAAATAGTAGCGCTTCGTCTTTTATCAGCCGGATCATAAGTGTCGAACAATTCTTTTGTAGGATAAAAATTTCCCCAACCATTGTAAACTCCCCAACCTTTATCTTCTAAACAAACACCTGGAAAAATAGATCCTAAACCTGTGTTTTCTGAACTTGAAGTTACTGACCAAATATATTCTGAAGACCAGTTGTTTTTAATTTTAAATACATCTTCAAAATTGTCAAGCAATTTGTGTTTTCCGCTATTTACAATCATGTTGGCATATTTGATTGCATTGTCCCAATCTTTAGCATACAAATACGTACGAACTAAATATCCCCAAGCTGCAGTTTTATGAGCACGTCCGTAATTATCTGACGTAAGCTCATTAAAATAAGGTAATAAATCTGCTGCTTTTACTAAATCTGCTGCGATATATGCGTAGTTTTCGGCAACATTTTTGGCACGTGGCACATAAACATTTGTTGGGTCATTACGATCCTGAATCGGGATTCCGGCGCGATCGTCTCCATAATGGTAAGCTAATTCTAAGTGCATTACTGCATGATTAAAATAAGCTTCTCCAAGCATCATATTTTTTGTTTTATCGTCTAAAGCAATTTTAGGAATGTTACGAATCACGTCATTACAACGTTTCATTACTTCGTAGTGCAATCTCCAAATATCTTTGGTATCAGATTCTGATCCGTCAACAATAAAGTTTTTAATACGTTCTGCATTTTGTCTTGGTTTTGTTCCAATATCGTCACTGGCATTATTCAGCCAGAAAAAACCACGACCATACATATTATCATCAGAATACAAAGCATAAATTGCATTTACTCCCGCTTTTGCATCTGCCGGAGTTTTCCAGAAGTTTCCGGTTGACGGCGCTCCTTGCGGAACAACATCAAGTTCACTTTCGCAAGCCGAAGTGCTCAATAAAAGCACAAAACTCAATAATAAAAGACTTAAATTTTTCATTTTATATGTTTTATATTTTTTTTAAAAAGTAGCATTTACACCCGTCATATAAATACGAGAAAGTGGATATTTACCTAAGTCAAGACCAAAGTTGCTAAGACCAACTTCAGGATCCATTCCAGAGTATTTAGTGATTGTAAACAAGTTTTGTCCCGAAATAAAGAATCTAAGTTTTGCTTTTCCGTTCAACCAACTATCCTTAACTGTATAACCAATCGAAACGTTTTTCAATCTTATGAAAGATGCGTCTTCGATATAAAAATCTGAGATTCTTCCGAAGTTATTATTGTTATCTGTTGATGAAAGAACTGGAATATTAGTGTCTGTATTTGTTGGCGACCATGCATTTTTAGAATCTGCCAATAAATTATATCCTGGGAAAGAAGCGTTTAAACCTGTATATTTTACTGCATTGAAAACTTTATTTCCTGCAACTGCATTAAAAAACACATTCATATCAAATCCTTTGTATCTAAAGTTTGCGTTCAAACTATAAGTCGTTTTTGGGAAAGGATTTCCAAGTACTACTCTATCGCTGTTATTGATTACGCCGTCTCCGTTTACATCTTTAAATTTAATATCTCCCGCAACTGCATTTGGCTGATATACTGCACCAGTACTGTTTACATATGCTTTTGCTTCGGCATTACTTTGAAATAATCCGTCTGTAGCATATCCGTAATAAGCGCCAACCGGGCTTCCAACCTGATAAATATTTGCTAAAGGCAAACTACGAACTCGGCTGATGTTTAAAGGTTCAAGAGAAGTTAAACCGTCTTTGATAGAAACAATTTTGTTGCTTAAAAATGCAGCATTTGCCGTTACATCAAACTTAAATTCTCCACGTGTTTTTTGGTACGTTAAACTTGCTTCAAGACCTTTGTTTTCAACATCTCCAGAGTTTACGATTCTACCTTGTGGCGTTCCAGAAACTCCAGGAAGCTGATCACGAACCAACATATCTTTGTTTTTCTTTACGTAAGCATCTACAGATCCTGTCAACATATTGTTGAACATTGTAAAATCTAAACCAATGTTTGTTTGCTCTGAGCTTTCCCATTTTAAGTTAGGATTTGACAATTCACCTTCGGCATAACCGTAATTAATTACCGGAGTCGAACCAATCAAAGCCTGAGTTTGATTTAATGGAACACTAAATTGGTATGGTCCAAGGTTTCCTAAGTTTCCTATTTGTCCCCAGCTTGCACGTAATTTTAAATTGCTTACAATTGGACTAATACTTTTCATGAATTCTTCTTCAGAAATTAACCAACCTGCAGAAACTGAAGGATAAACTTTCCAACGGTTTTCTGATAATAGTTTTGAAGTTCCGTCACGACGAACAATTCCTGAGAATAAATATTTTTGGTTAAAATCGTAATTCAACCTTCCAACATAAGACGAAATAATTTCATCAGATAATCCTGCTGCTGTTTGCTGAATTAATTTTGCATTTAGCAAATAACGTTGTGATGGATCTTCGTTATCAAAACCAGTTCCTTCAATTGTATAAAATTCTCTTTTTGTTTCCTGATATGTATATCCGGCTAAAGCTTTGAAATTGTGTTTCCCTAATGATTTTTCGTAAGAAATCGTTTGTTCTCCTAATAAATCAGTAGTTGTAATTGACTTTTGCGTTAAGCGGTTAAAGTCAAATATTTTTCCAGGTTCTGTAATTTTTACTGCAAAATCTTTTGCATTATCCTGAATTCTTGTGTAACCCCAGTTTGTTTTTACTTTCAAACCTTTAACAATTTCCCATTCAGCATAAGGATTGATCAAAATTGTCGAAACAGGATTTCTGTTATCTAATCTTTTCAAATAAGCAACAGGATTTATAACGTCTCCGTAAGAACCAATATATTTCTCTGGAACTCCACCAAATTGTCCTGAACCATCTTCTCTGTAAATTGTTGCATTTGGCGGATAAAAAATCGCAGCCAAAATTGCTCCCGTATATCCGCTTGACGTATTAGCACTTTGACCGTTTGTCAACGAATAAGATAAATTTTCTCCAATTGTAAAGTTTGGCGCTATTTTAAAAGAAGAGTTTGCTCTTGCTGTGTAACGTTCTCCAAAAGTATTTAATAAGATACCTTCGTTTTTTCTATAACTTCCTGAAACAAAGAAATTAGATTTTTCTGTTTTACCATTTATCGAAAGAGACAAATCCTGAATTTCTCCTGTATGGAAAATTTCATCCATCCAGTTTGTTTTTGTAGTTCTCGCTGTTGGTTCAAATGCTGGATCAAAAGCAGGAATTCTTGGCATACCAGCATTATCTCTTGCTAAGTTCATAGCATCAGCATATTCTGCAGCGTTAAGAACATCAAGTTTTTTGGCTACATTCTGGAAACCTCCCTGATAATTTACATTGATATTTACTTTCTCAGAAACTCCTTTTTTAGACGTAATTAAAATTACACCTCCAGAAGCTCTAGCTCCATAAATTGCTGCAGAAGCCGCGTCTTTCAAAACACTTATCGAAGCAATATCATTTGGATTTAAAGTATTTAGAGATCCGCTGTAAATGATTCCGTCCAAAACGATTAAAGGCGTTTCAGCATTCAAAGAACCAATTCCACGAATATTAATTGTTGGTTCAGCCGTTGGATCACCACCATTATTAAGTACTGTAACACCTGCAACAGTTCCTTGTAGTAATTCGGCAGCACTGTTGTAAGTTCTGCTTGAAGTTTCTTTCATAGAAACAGATCCTACAGATCCCAAAACTGCATTCTTTTTTACACTTCCATAACCCATAACTACAACTTCTTGCAGTTGTTTCATATCAGCTACTAATTTCACTTTTATGTTTTTATCTGCCGAAGTTACTTTAACCTCTTGATTAACATAACCTACATATGAAAAAACAAGTACAGCTTCAGATGAATTGATTTCCATCTTAAAAGTTCCGTCAAAATCTGTTGATGTAGCCGCGTCAGAACCTTTATCTTTAATTCCTACGCCCGGCAATGGCATTCCGTCAGTTCCGCTGTAAACAGTTCCTGAGATATTGATTTTACTCTGATCATTATCAGCGACTTTTTGGTTCTTTTTGATTACGATATTGTTGCTTACAATTTCATATTTCAACAAAAAGTTACTGCATATTTTGTCTAAAGCTTGTTCTAATGTAACATTGTTCAGTTTTAAACTAATTTTTTGATTCGTGTTAACCTGATTCGTTTCGTACATAAAATGCACATCAACTTGTTTTTCAATTTTCTGAAAAACATTTTTCATACTTTCATTTTCGACTTTTAGCGTAACTCTTTTGCCAATATCTACGCTGGCCGCTTTTGCTGTTAATCCGATAAAAAATAAAGCCGCAAAAGTAAGTGCTTTCTTCAATACAGATTTTTTAATGCTCTGACAGTTTTGGATAAACCGCATTTGCTTTTTAGTCATGTTTTTGAGTTTTAATTGTTCTTGATTATGATTGGTTTTCTACGTAGCTTGTTTTTAAATAATATTATAATCTGCTGTAATTATTAATCTTAACACATAGATTCTATGTTGATCTTTATATATGCCTTAATTTTTTTTCACGCAGATTTTTAATTTTTAATTCTCAATTTTTAATTCTTTTATTCTGTGTTAATTTTCTTCAGCTTATCGGATAATATAACCTCCCGATTCTTGTTTATAATCAGCATTAATAATATTGCACACTAAAGCAAGAACCTGATCCACTGGAAGTTCCTTGAAATAAGCACTAATTTTAAGATTGTTTAAATTCTTGTTTTCAATCTGAACATTTACATTATAATTGCGGTTAATTGTCGCAATCACTTCTGGTAAAGGAGAATCTTCAAAAACAATTATATTTTTTCGCCATAGCGAAATTGAATTCACCGGAATATCTGTAAACGCCTTTAGTTTGTTGCATTTTGATTTAAAAACCACTTTCTGCCCTGGCGTTACGTATACATTTTCTTCTGTTACGGTCGACTTTACATTTACTCTTCCGGTTAAAACCGAAACTTCCTGTGTGGCGTGATCCGGATAAGCTTGTACATTAAAACTAGTTCCTAGAACTTTGGTATCCATCTTATCCGTATGAATGATAAATGGATGTTTTTTGTCTTTGGCAACATCAAAAAAAGCTTCTCCGGTTAAATAAACTTCTCTTGTATCTCCTTTAAATTCTCCCGGATATTTTAATTTACTTCCGGCATTAAGCCAAATTTGAGTTCCGTCGCTCAAAACTACTTTGGCGCGTTCGCCCGACTTTGTAGTATATTGTTTGTTCATTATTTGTTCAGATGATAAATAAAAGAAACATGACAATCCCACTAATACAAGTAAAGACGCTGCCATAGCCCAATTTCTATTCTGAAGAAAAACAACTTTATTTGATTTCTTTATTTGTCTCAGTTCTCTATTTAATTTCGAACGATCAGATTTTATATTTTCGATGCTATCCAATATTTCTTCCGGATGATCGTACCATTTATTCCATAATTCTTCCCCTTTTGGAGAAGGTTTTCCTTCTAAAAAAAGTTTTATATCTCGATGTAATTTTTCAGGCATTATAATTTGTTTATCTCTTTAATAGTATGTCTTAGAAATATTAATTTCAGGTAGGCGGATAAGGTTACGCTTTTGTTAAGAAAACAAAACGCTAACCTCAATCCGGAAATCTTTTGTCAGTTGAACTCGCCCAAATAGCTGCGCATAAACTTTAGCGCATAAGCAATATGATACTTTACGGTTTCGTGCGAAACGTTAAGTTCTTCGGCTATCTCTTTGTTGGTGTAATGCTTAATCCTGCTCAGAATAAAAACTTCTTTGGCTTTTTTAGGAAGTAACGAAGCGGCTTTATCTACTGCTTCCTGCAATTCTTCATAATAAATAGAATCTTCTGTGGCATTTGTACTACTGTATTCGGCAGTATTACTATCCAGAACTTCTTTTATATATTGGTCTGTAATTGTGTGTGATTTGAAGTAATCTAAAGTCACATAACGAACTGAAGTATAGATATAAGCCGAAAATTTCTTTTGAATAACCAAAGTCTTTCGACGTTCCCAAATAGTGGTGAAAACTTCCTGAACAATTTCTTCAGAAACGGGAATCGACTTCATCCTCAAATAAACAAAGCGAACTAATAAATCCCGATATCGAAAATATAATTCATCAAACGCTTTGTCTTTTCCCTGTCTCAATAATTCGACAAGTTCTTCATCGGTAAATCTTTTATACATAATACGTCGCTTTTGTATTATTTGGCGAATAATTAAGGCTTGCCAAAACATCAGTTCCGATTATTTTCTTGCGATGTGTACTTAATTTAAAAAATGACATATTCTACAGTGTGTTGTGTTGTTTTATAATATGTCTCCAAAATTAGAAATGAGGGTAGGTGAACAAGGTTACGTTTATATTAATAAAATGTTCCGATTATAAAACATTGTATTAACATTTCATTTCTCAGATGTTATGACGGAAAGTTTAAAACTGAGATAATGAAGATTTTGTGATAATCAAGAATAGAAATGTGATGTTATATAAAAATATTTAGTAAATCAGAAATGTGCCGTTAGGCACTAAATATTGGTAGCCTAATAAATTTGCAATACGAAAGCGTGCCTTAGGTACGCAACAAAAACGCAATCTATTACGTATCTACGGCACGTTGAATCCTTCTCAATTCATTTTTTTTTTACCGATATTTTGTACCTAAAGGCACAACTTTGAGTTGTCTTTTTTAAGTTGTTTGTACAAAAAAAGGTGACATCAATAACGCAATCAATATTCAAAATGTGCCGTTAGGCACTAAATATTGATAGCCTAATAAATTTGCAATACGAAAGCGTGCCGTAGGTACGCAACAAAAACGCAATCTATTACGTACCTACGGCACGTTGAATACTTCTCAATTCATTTTTTTTCTACCGATATTTTGTACCTAAAGGCACAACTTTGAGTTGCCGTTTTTAAGCTGTTTATATAAAAAGATGAAATCAATAACGCAATCAATATTCAAAATGTGCCGTTAGGTACAAAATATTGGTAGCCCAATAAATTCACGATACGAAAGCGTGCCGTAGGTACGCAACAAAACGCAATCTATTACGTACCTACGGCACGTTGAATCCTTCTCAATTCATTTTTTTTCTACCGATATTTTGTACCTAAAGGCACAACTTTGAGTTGTTTGTACAAAAAAAGGTGACATCAATTAAGATATCACCTTTCTAAATATTTAAACTATTTTATTGTTTAACTACTTCACAAACTCAATTATAAATCCTCCTTTTGGAGCTAAATTATATTTCCAATTTGAAGTTAAAGGATACGTTTCTACTTTAAAATCCATTAAAGGGTCTTTGCCTTCAGAGATAATTCTGAATTTTGAAAAGCCTTTGCTGTATTTTTTAAGGTCGATTGAAACTGGCGTTGCAGAATTAGTTCCGTTGATCCCAACGATATACGAAAGGTTATCTTTTTTACGAGAAAGAACAATTGCTTTACCAGGTTCTGCAATTATACATTCGGTTTTATCCCAAGTTGCAGGCATTTCTTTTAAAAGATTCTTTAGTTCATTAGGTAATGAATTAAAAACCTCTTCAGAATCAGCAAAATGAATAACTCCAGAAGTATAAATCATCGCCATTGACAACTCATGAACTGCAGTATTTAAACGTGTATATTTTCTAAAAGTCAATGCAAAGGGCGTATAATCTGCAGGTCCTGCAACGTTTCTTGTAAAAGGTAATACGGTGTTTTGTTCCGCTGCTTTTTCTGGGAATCTTGGCTCATAAAAATAACTTTCGGTTCCTAAAATCGCTTCTGCCGTTACAAAATTCGGCCATGTTCTGTGCCATCCTCTTGGAATCGTTGTTCCGTGTAAGTTTACCAACAAATGTTGTTTGGCAGCATCTTCAAAAACCGATTGTAACGTTCCCATAACTTCCTGACGATCTGAACACCAAAAATCAATTTTAACACCTTTCACCCCCATATCAGCCAATTCTTTGAACCTTTTCTTTCTTTTATCCGCATCAAAATACTCAGCCGAATATCCCCAAACCAATGGTTGAACTCCTTTTGACAAAGCATAATCAATAATTTTCCCTTCTTTATTTGCCTTTTCCCAACCTGCATCAAAAAGCGTATATCTAAAACCAAAAGAAGCTGAAACATCTGTAAATTTATTATACATTTCCGGAGTAAAATCCTCTGGATGTGACCACCATGACCAAGCCGCTTTTCCTGCTATAATCCATGAAGTGTCTTCGATTTTTGAGGCTGGAGCCAAATCTGTAATCATAGTCGACAATAAAATATCTCCCGCTTTATCGCCAATCATAATCACTCTCCAAGGCATTGTCCACGGCAAATTTGATTCTGGATAAACTTCTTTATCCGGTAAAGGCAACGTAAATTTTTCGTCTTTTTTAGCGAAAGCTATGCTGTAAATTCCGCCTTTAGAATCTGGTTGTAAATGACATCCCGGAAATGAACCGTCTGTTCCGGATTCCGCAATCAGAACCCAATTTTTAGTATCATTTACATTAAAAAGTGCCGGCATACACCAACCAACAGATTCATTTCTCGCGCCACTTATTGGATCTCCCGATTTTACATTTACATAAAAATCTTCATAACCCGGCGTATAATCTCCGGCTTTATTATACGGTTGAAGCCAGCCTTTTGCATTTTGATCAATATGAAATCCTGTAATTTCATTTTTAAGAACTCTCTTTTGCGGTTCTTGATCTGTAAACTTATATCTAAAAGCAACTCCTTCTTCGCCCGCAATTAAATCAATTATCATTAAAGCGCCTTGGTTGTTTTTGAATGTGATGCTTTTACTTTCAAAAACATGATTTACAGCTTTATTATTCGAAACTTTAAGCTCGTATTTTTCGCGTTTCTCTTCCACAGCCGAAACATTTACAACCGACAAACCAGATGTAAAATCGTTATTTTCGAAAGTCAAACCAAGCGGAGAATCTAAAATCACGGTTTTATCCTTGCGCGTCACTTTATAAGACAACTTTCCATCTTGGCTTAAAGACAAAGTAATTTTATTTAGATTGTCCTTAGACTTCAGGTCAAGTCCTGTATTTTGAGCTTTACCACTTGTCAGTACAAAAAATACTGCGGGTATCAGCAAATTTAAAGATCGATGAAGAAACATTTTTTTCATTATATATAATTTAGAGGTGATAGTTCAATTTTATTGGTTAGTAAAGTTTTTTTAGCCACCAATTTCACGAATTATTTTTTCACGCAGATTTAAAAAGATTTAAGCAGATCAGTGCAGATTAATTTAATAAAAATCTAAAATTAAATTTGCTCTAATCTGCTAAATCTGCGTGAAACAAAATCATTTTAATCTTTATAATCTGTGACATATTTTTTTAAATTATCAAGAATTACAACATCAAAAGCATACGTAATCGTTTCGTTATAAACCTGTCCAGCTCCAAAAATTGTGTTCGGAAAATGAGCATGATTCGGGCTATCAGGATAATATTGACATTCTAAACAAAGTCCGTCAAAAGATTCATAATGTTTAGAATGCTCTCCAATTGTTGCACTGTTTAAATAATCTCCCGTATACAATTGTACGCCCGGATAAGACGTATAAACGCGCATTAATCGTCCTGATTTTTCTTCGAACAATTCACATACAGCATTTTCATTGGCCGAAATTCGATCAAAAACATAATAGATATTCAGTCCGTTATTTTGCATTACATCTGTTAGTTTGTAATTAAAAAACAAATAGTTATCTGCAGGGATAATTTTTCCTGTCGGAATATAATCTTCTGTACTTTCGAGAATTTTTGTTGACTGAATATTGAGTTTATGTTGACTTATTTTTTCGGTACAAGCCGATAAATTAAAATAAGAATGATTTGTAAAATTCAGTGGAGTTGGTTCATCGGCTACAGCCAAAAAATCAATTTTTAGTTCGTTTTTATCCGTCCATTTATAAATGACTTTTGTGTTTAAATTTCCGGGGAAACCGCCGTCTCTATTTTTATTTTCTAAAGTAAAAACTACTGAATCCTCTTTTATAATGAAATCAAAAACCTTGTTATTAAATCCAGCCGAACCACTATGGTTGTTGTTTTTACCATCGTTTTTATCCAGATGAAAGATTTTATTTCCGATCGAAAATTCGGCATTATTGATTCTGTTTGCAAAACGCCCAACCGTTGCTCCTATATAAGAAGTGTCTTTTAGATATCCTTCAAGAGTAGGGAATCCTAAAACTACATTTTCTTTAATTCCGTTTTTGTCCGGCACCACTATGGATTTTACTATGGCTCCATAATTAAGGAGTTCAACGTAGTTTCCGTGAACATTTGTCATTCGGAATATAAAGATTTCTTTGCCATTACAAACTCCAAAAGGTTCGCATACAATCTTATTAATAGGATTCATATTGTTTTTAAAAAAGGATTGAAAACATCTGTGTTATTCTAATATTTCAAATGTAGTTGTGATTATTATCATCAAAATGGACATTTTTTTTAAAAACATGGATTAAATTACGATATTTGAAAATTAGCAAACGGAAAATGAAGAATTCATCACAAAAGGAAAAAATAAAAGTTAGAGAAGGTTTTTTAGGCCAGCGTATGATCGTGATACCTAAAAACATACTTTCGAGCATTAAAAAAAATGCACTTATTGCCAGTTTGTATTTTACAGATATCGGCGTTTTCCCCAATGCAAGCCACCACTCGATGAAACGAAAACATGGCAGCAAACAATATATACTTATTTATTGTTATAAAGGTGAAGGCATTATTAGTAAGGAAAACAAAACCATAACGCTCAAGGCGAATACCTTTTATATAATACCTCCTGAAGTCGCGCATGATTATTATGCCTTAAAACAAAATCCGTGGAGTATTTACTGGATTCACTTTACAGGACCCCAAGCACCACATTTCTACGAAAAATTCATAACTGAATTTCCAGAAACAGCACCACAATTATCGCTTGAAGAAAGACGTATCGAACTTTTCGAAAATATACTTGATGTTATGGAAGATGGTTACAGCGCCAGCAATCTTGAATATGCGAATCTCTCTTTATGGCAATTATTGAATGCTTTTTTATATGAGAGATTTTTCATCAAAAAAAACAGGCAATTTTCAGAGGATAATACTATTGAGTCCGCAATTGATTATATGAAAAAACACTTGGATTTATCTTTAAAAATCAATGATGTCGCAGCTTATTTTAATTACTCGTCTTCGCACTTTTTTACCTTGTTTAAGAAGCAAACGGGCTATTCGCCAATACATTATTTCAATTACTTAAAGATGCAGAAAGCCTGTCAATATCTCAGCTTTACTACGATGAGTATTAAAGAAATAAGCTTTGCTTTGGGGTTTAATGATCCGTTGTATTTCTCCCGTTTATTCAAAAAAATAATGAGTACTTCGCCTATACAATATCGCACGGAATACAAGCAGTAACGCAATTGTTTTCGTATTTTAGCCAAAAGCTCAAAAAAATCGTATTATAATCCATCTATTCAAAAAAAATATCCATAAATCAAAGGTTCCTGTTCCGCTAATTTTACAAAAGCTATTAAAACCTTTTTATGAAAAATTATAATTATACCTTTTTATTATCAATTAGCCTTGTTGCGGCATTGGGTGGTTTACTCTTTGGTTACGACTGGGTTGTAATAGGTGGTGCAAAACCATTTTACGAAATTTATTTTGGCATTTCAGATTCTCCGGCTTTACAAGGATGGGCAATGAGCAGCGCGCTTGTAGGTTGCGTTGCGGGAGCGGCAATTGCGGGAAAATTGGCTGATACCTACGGAAGACGCCCTATGTTGATCGTTGCTGCAGTATTATTTTCCTTATGTGCGCTTGGCACAGGAGCTTCAGAAACTTTTACAGTATTTATTATCTGGCGTATTATTGGCGGAATCGGGATTGGGATTGCGTCGACAATTTCACCTTTATATATTGCAGAAATCGCTCCGCAAGAAACCCGCGGACTTTTCGTTTCGATTAACCAACTTACTGTTGTTATAGGTATTCTTGCCGCACAAATCACTAATATGTTAATTACCGAACTTATTCCGACAGGATATACACACGCTCAAATTCTTGCTTCATGGAATGGACAAACGGGCTGGAGATGGATGTTTTGGGCAGGATTTTTCCCGGCAGTTTTGTTCTTTATATTAATGTTTTTAATTCCTGAAAGCCCGAGATATTTGGCTAAAAAAGGAAAGAATGATACTGCCGAAGCAACACTTACCAAAATTGGTGGATTAGCTTACGGAAAAGAAGCTATCTCAAAAATCAAAGAAACTTTCACTGAGGAAACGGATCAAACCGATTTCAGAATGTTATTGGATAAAAAAGCTTTACCGATTCTGGTAATCGGGATTGTATCAGCTGCTTTCCAGCAATGGTGTGGTATTAATATCATTTTTAACTACGCTCAGGAAATCTTCGTTTCGGCGGGTTATAGTATCAATGATTTGTTCATGAATATTGTTATTACAGGAAGTATCAACCTTGTATTTACACTGGTTGCGATGGGAACTGTCGACAAAATTGGTCGCAAAAAACTAATGCTTTTTGGTTCTGGCGCACTTGCTGTAATTTATGCTTTGTTGGGTTATTTTTATTATACCAATGTTACCGGATTTCCTTTATTATTATTGGTATTATTAGCAATCGCTATTTACGCCATGTCCCTTGCTCCTATTACGTGGGTCATTTTATCTGAAATTTTCCCTAACAAAATCCGTGGTGTTGCGATGTCTGTAGCCACATTTGCACTCTGGATTGCTTCTGCACTTTTAGTACAAACCTTCCCTATTTTCAACGAATATCTTGGCACATCCGGAACTTTCTGGATCTACGGAATCATCTGTGCCTTAGGATTTGTGTTTGTATTCAAAAAACTTCCTGAAACCAAAAACAAAAGTCTTGAAGAGATTGAAGAACTGATGGTTTCTGATAAAAAATCAAAGAATATTCAATAATTTAAATTTCATTACATCATGCAAAAAGTAAATATTTGGAAGGAAAAAATAATCCTACCAACCTATGAGGTGGGCAAACCTGAAAAAAATCCTGTATTTATTGAGAAAAGAGTTTATCAGGGAAGTAACGGATCTGTATATCCTTATCCGGTTATTGAAAAAATCGCAGACGAAAAAATCGACAAAGAATATCAAGCCGTTTATCTTGAAAATGAGTTTGTTAAAATAATGATCTTACCTGAACTTGGCGGACGTGTGCATATGGCGTACGATAAAACCAAAGAACGTCATTTTGTATATTATAATCAAGTTGTAAAACCTGCATTAGTGGGACTTACAGGTCCGTGGATTTCGGGCGGAATCGAATTTAACTGGCCACAACACCACAGACCAACGACTTTTGATCCGGTAGATTTTACGATCGAAGAACATGAAGATGGAAGCGCAACTGTTTGGTGCAGCGAAGTTGAGCGTATGTTTAGAACCAAGGGTATGGCGGGTTTCCGATTATATCCTGATAAAGCATATTTAGAAATTAAAGCACAATTGTACAATAGAACATCGTTTCCACAAACCTTTTTATGGTGGGCAAATCCTGCGGTTAAGGTAAATGACGATTATCAATCGGTTTTTCCACCGGATGTAAATGCTGTTTTTGACCACGGTAAACGCGATGTTTCATCTTTCCCGATTGCAAAAGGAACGTATTATAAAGTAGATTATTCGCCGGGAACTGATATTTCACGTTATAAAAATATTCCAGTTCCAACGTCTTATATGGCGATTGCGTCTAAATATAATTTTGTGGGCGGATACGAAAATGATTCAAAAGGCGGGTTACTTCACGTAGCCAATCATCATGTTTCTCCCGGAAAAAAACAATGGACTTGGGGACATGGCGATTTCGGTCGTGCGTGGGATCGTAATCTTACTGATGAAGATGGTCCGTATATAGAATTAATGTGTGGCGTTTACACGGATAATCAGCCTGATTTTACGTGGATTATGCCGGGTGAACAAAAAGATTTTACGCAGTATTTCATGCCGTATCGCGATTTAGGTATCGTAAAAAATGCGACCAAAAATGCAATGGTCAATCTGGAAAGTATCGACAATAAATTAGTAATTAAAGCTTATACAACTGGCGTTTATCCGAAAACAACGGTTACTTTAAAAAACAACGATACTATTTTATTACAAAAACAATACGATGCTTCACCGTACAATTCATTCGAAGAAACAATTGATTTTGACAGCAATGCTTCTTTAGAAGGTTTGTCGATTTCAGTAACAGATGTTGATGATAAAGTTTTGGTAGATTGGGCTTACGAAGGACCAAACGAAGCTGAAATTCCTGAAGCTGCAAAACCTGCACTTGCGCCTGAAGATATTGAAAGTAATGAGCAATTGTTCCTTACAGCACAACATTTAGAGCAATACAGACACGCTACTTATAGTCCGATTCCGTATTATAAAGAAGCTATAAAACGTGATGCTGGCGATGTTCGTTCGAATAATGCAATGGGATTATGGTTGATGCGAAAAGCAAAATTTATAGAAGCTGAACCTTATTTTAGAGCAGCAATAAAAACTTTGACGCAAAGAAACCCAAATCCGTATGACGGTGAAGCGTATTTCAATTTAGGTTTATGTCTTAAATATCAAGATAAAAATAAGGAAGCTTACGACGCTTTCTATAAAGCAACATGGAATGCGGCCTGGCAAAACCAAGGTTACTTTTATGTAGCACAACTTGACGCATTAAATGGCGATTATGAATTGGCTTTGACGCACATCAAAAAAGCAATTTCTAAAAATACCGAAGATCATAAAGCGTTGCATTTGCAAGTTGCCTTTCTTAGAAAATTAGGTCAACAAGAAAAAGCGCTACAATTAGGAAATGATTATCTTGAAAATGATTGCTTCAATTTTGGATTACTTTTCGAGAAATATCTTTTAAGCAATGACAAAAAAGACCTTGTGTATTTTAATTCATTAATCAGAAACAACATTCATACTTATATAGAGTACGCATTAGATTATGCTGCTGCAGGTTTGTATCAGGAAGCTGCGAGTTTATTAAATGAAGGTTTAAAAGATGAAGAAACGTTTCCAATGGCATGGTATTTTGCGGGTTCTTTTTATGAAAAATTAAATGATTTTGGTCAAGCCGAAAAATGCTTCAAAATGGCGTCTCAGGCAAAACCGGATTATTGTTTCCCTAATCAAATTGAAGCTGCAATAGTACTTCAAAATGTAATTGAGAAACAAACCAATGATGCAAAAGCTTTGTATTATTTAGGAAACTTCTGGTATGCTTCAAAATTTTATGATGATGCGATTTCTTGTTGGGAACAATCTGTGGCTTTAGATAATACTTTCCCAACTGTACATCGTAATTTGGCTTTGGCCTATTATAATAAATTAGAAAACGAACAAAAAGCCCTTGCCAGTTTAGAGAAAGCATTCTCATTAGATTTACAAGATTCTAGAATTTTAATGGAACTTGATCAATTGTACAAACGTTTGAACAGAGATTTGGTTTTCAGATTGGCTTTCTTGGAGAAACATTTAGAATTAGTGATTCAGCGTGATGATGTTTATTTAGAAAGAGTTGCTTTGTACAATCTTTTAGGAAAACACGACAAAGCTTTAACCTTATTACAAAACCGAATTTTCCATCCGTGGGAAGGTGGCGAAGGAAAAGTAAGTGGACAATATCTGGTTTCATTAACTGAAATTGCCAAACAACAAATCTCCGAAGGGAATTATAATGAAGCAATTGAACTTTTAGAACAAGCACAAACGTATCCTGACAATTTAGGAGAAGGAAAATTACCGGGTGCACAGGAAAATGACATTCATTATTGGTTGGGCGTTGCTTTCGATAAAAAGAACAATCAGGAAGAAGCTAATAACTGTTGGAAAAAAGCAACTCAAGGACTTGAAGAGCCAACGGCTGCCATTTTCTATAACGATCAGCAACCTGATAAAATTTTCTATCAAGGTCTTGCTTTCTTGAAATTAAATGACATTTCTGAAGCTAATAAACGTTTCGAAAAGCTTGTTGCTTATGCTCAACAACATTTGAACGATCATGTTACGATTGATTATTTCGCCGTTTCACTTCCTGATCTTATGATTTGGGAAGATGATTTGGATAAACGAAATAAAATTCACTGCTTGTATATGCAAGGTTTAGGACTTCTAGGTTTGGATGAAAAAGCTGAAGCTGATGCAACTTTTACAACTGTTCTTTCTGAAGAAAAAAGTCATTCAGGAGTTACGATTCATTTGTCTTTATTGAAGAATGAGGAATCGGTTTCTGTTTAAAAATAATGGTTAGTGGTTAGTAATTAGCCCCGACAGGTTTTAAAAAACTTGTTGGGGCTTTTTTTGTAAATGAATATGGTACGCGGATGACACGGATTCGCTTTGCGAAAACGCGGATAAAAACGGATTTTTTTTATTTTGCTTGCACTGGTTATTTTCAATCTTGTCATCTCGACTGAGAAGATATCACACTCATAGATTGACAAAGATTGGGGCTTTTAGTTACGTAGCTTCTTGTGTGATCTCTCATCCGTCGAGCTGACAAAACTATTCAGAATAACTTTTAGGGCGAACCTTTGTCAAAGTTTTAAACTTTGACAAAGGTCATGAACCCTCCAACACTTTACATCAAAAAAAAAATGTCCTAATCTGATATTTTAATGCTTTTTTATGTTTTACGATATTTTATAGTGTGAAGTATTTTTGCATGTTTTTAATAAACAACGAATTGCTCCTAATTATATAAACAAAAATTAGCACGCTAATCGAACTTATTATTAAACCAAAAACACAATTTAAATTTTTAAAACAAACAAAATTATGGCATTATTAAGTAAAAAAGCAATGAATTTTGCTTATGGTATGGGAGCAGCAGTAGTAATTATAGGAGCATTATTCAAAATTACTCACTTTGAAATTGGACCATTAACTGGTACATTGATGCTTTCTGTAGGATTGGTAACTGAGGCGTTAATCTTTGCTCTTTCTGCTTTTGAACCAGTAGATCATGAATTAGACTGGACTCTTGTTTACCCGGAATTGGCTAATGGTCAAGCTAGAAAGAAAACAGACAAAGTTGAAACGCCATCTGATACACAAGGATCGTTGTCTCAAAAATTAGACAATATGTTGAAAGAAGCTAAAATTGACGGAGAATTAATGTCAAGTTTAGGAAACTCAATCAAAAATTTCGAAGGAGCTGCAAAAGCAATTTCTCCAACAGTAGATTCTATCGCTGGACAAAAGAAATATGCTGAGGAAATGTCTATGGCTGCTGCGCAAATGGAATCATTAAACAGCTTATACAAAGTACAATTAGAAAGTGCTTCAAGAAATGCACAAGCAAACAGCGAAATCGCTGAAAATGCTTCTAAATTAAAAGAACAAATGCAATCAATGACTGCAAACATCGCTTCTTTGAACAGTGTTTACGGTGGTATGCTTTCTGCAATGAATAACAAAGGATAATTAGTTTTTAACTATTATAATTTTATTAATAAAAACTAATTAGAAATAATGGCAGGAGGAAAATTAACCCCTAGACAAAAGATGATTAACCTGATGTATCTGGTTTTCATCGCAATGTTAGCAATGAATATGTCAAAAGAAGTATTATCTGCTTTTGGCTTAATGAATGAAAAATTTGAAAGTGCTAATACTTCTTCAGAGCAAACAAATGATGGTTTATTGAAATCTTTAGATCAAAAAGCAGCTGAAGCAAAAGGAGAATTCGCAACTGAGGCAGTTATTGCTCATAAAGTTAAAACAATTTCAAAAGAATTTTATACATATATCGGTTCTCTAAAAGGCGATATTTTAAAAGGATTTGAAACCGACAAAGAAACAGGAAAATTACCTTATGAGTCTATGGACAAAGGTGATACTATCGACAACTGGTTTACAGGTGAAGGATATACTGCTAAAGGTAACGAGGTAATTTCTAAGATTGAAAAATATAAAGCAGACATGAAAACTGCTTTGAAAGACAAAAAGTATGCAACTATTATTGCCGAAATTGAAAGCAAATTTGATGTTTCAGATGTTGCAAATAAAGAAGGTTTAAAAGATAAATATTTAGCTTATCACTTTAAAGGTTTTCCAGCTGTTGCTTCATTAGCTAAACTTTCGGCTTGGCAAAATGACGTTCAAAAAGCAGAATCTGATGTTTACAGTGCTGCTTTAGGGAAAGCTGCAATAGCAGAAGCTTCTTACAGTAAATTTCAAGCAATTGTTGTTTTAGATAAAAATGCTTATTTCCAAGGTGAAAAAGTTACTGGTAAAGTAGTTTTAGGTAAATATGATCCTAATGCTCAATTTAGTGACTTTAAAGGTCCTGGAAAATTAGTAAACGGTCAAGCTTTATTAGAAATGACCGCAGGTGGAATTGGAGAGCAAAAAATTGGTGGTTCGTTCAATTTTGTTGAAAATGGTAAACCAATCAATCTTCCTTTTAATGGAACTTATGTTGTAGTACCAAAACCAAATTCTGCTACAATTTCTGCAGACAAAATGAATGTAGTTTATAGAGGTGTTGTTAACCCAATCTCTGTATCATTCGCTGGTGTTGCGGATAACAAAGTTGTTGCTAGTGCTCCGGGATTATCTTCTGCTGGTAAAGCAGGAAAATATAACATGAGTCCTGGTTCAGGTACTGAAACGACTATTTCTGTAACTGGTACATTGCCAAACGGAGATCAGGTTACAGATAAGAAAACATTCAGAATTAAAGGTATTCCTGGGCCAACAGGAACAATTAGAGGTGAAATGGGTATCGTTAAAGGACCTAGATCTAACTTAGAAATTGCTACGATTGGTGCTAATTTACTTGATTTTGATTTTGAGGTTGGTTTAGAAGTTGTTGGATTTAACATGAAAATTGCCGGACAACCTACAGTTGTTGTTAGCGGTAACAAATTAAATGCACAATGTAAACAAGTTCTTTCAAGAGCAGGTAAAGGAGATCAGGTTACTATTTCTGAAATTAAAACTAAACTTGCTGGAGCTGGTAGTTATTTACTACCAAGAACTGCACCCGTAATTTACGAAATACAATAAGACAAATATTAGATCTGACACGATTTTAAACTGTTAGGTTTTTGGAAATAAAAAAGGTTTAATGATTAATTTCATTAAACCTTTTTTTATTGTTTTTTTTACAATCTTGTCATCCTTTGAATATAGTACGCGGATGACACGGATTCACTTCGTGAAAACGCGGATAAAAACGGATTTTTTTATTTTACTCGTAATGCTATTTGCAAATAATAAAATTAAAATCTGCGAAGACCCGTTCAATCCGCATAATCCGTGGGCAATTTTCATGAAATTTATTTAATTGGTCTGTCTTCTACTCTAGTTCCCCATTTCTTATTGGGTTTTGATCCCATTATAAATTCTAAAACTCCGCCATTATCAATATCTGATTGATTAATAAAGGTTTTACTATAACTTTTGCCATTTAATTTGGCGCTTTGGATATAAAAATTTTTATCAGAAACATTGTTTGCTATAACTTTAAAAATCTTTCCGTCTTTCAATTCAATAGAAGCTTCTTTTAATAATGGCGATCCGATAACATAAATACTACTTGCAGGATTAACAGGATAAAATCCCATTGCGCTAAAAATATACCACGTCGAAAGTTCTCCGCAATCATCATTTCCGGAATATCCTGATGAGGTTGTATTGTACATTTTTTTCAAAATCTCTGAAACATATTGTTGCGTTTTCCAAGGTTGACCAGCGTAATTATATAAATAAGCAATATGATGACTTGGTTCGTTTCCGTGTGCATATTGACCAATGAAACCGGAAGCATTGTCATTAACTTCTTCGGGTTTATCTTCTAAGGTGAAAAAAGTATCTAGTTTTTTCGTGAAAGCATTGTCGCCGCCCACTAAACCTACAAGCCCTTTTACGTCTTGTGGAACATACCAAAAGTATTGCCAGCCGTTGCCTTCCGTAAATGGATATCCGCCGTTTGCGCCATATTTTAATGGATCGAATGGACCAATCCAATTACCTTTATCGTCTTTAGCTCTGAAGAATCCAATTTGTTTATCGTATAAATTTTTATAGAATTGAGAACGTTTTGTAAAATGATTATAATCGTCTGTTTTGCCTAGTTTCTTCGCTAATTCAGCTACACACCAATCATCATAAGCCATTTCTAAAGTTAATGAAACGGACTGAGATTTTAGATTCTCCGGAATATATCCGTACTTTTCCCAAATACCAAATGGCGATCCCGGATGTTCACGCATCGCCGAATTCTTTACAGCTTCAAATGCTATTTCGGCATCAATTCCTGACAGATTTTTAAGCACGGCATCAACCACCACCGGAATGGCGTGATTGCCAATCATGCAATAATTTTCCTGTCCCCATAATTGCCAAATTGGTAAATATCCAAAAGCTTTATAATACGCCAACATACTATTTACAAAATCAACTGAACGTTCTGGTTGCAAAATAGTGTACAAAGGATGCGCGCCACGATAAGTATCCCATAAAGAAAATGTCGTGTAATATGGTTTTGATGAATTTCTGGTCGTAAAATCGGCTGATGGATAATCTCCGCTAACATCTGATAAAGTGTTTGGCTGAATACAAGTATGATATAAAGCGGTATAGAAAATTTGTTTTTGTTCTTGTGTTCCTTCAATTTTTATTTTTCCGAGTTCTTTTTCCCAAACAGCATCGGTAGTATTTACAATTCCTTCAAAATCCCAATTAGGAATTTCAGCCTGAACATTCAAACGTGCATTTTCGATACTGGTTGCTGAGATTCCAACTTTCACCAAAACTTCTTGTTGTTTTGAAGTATCAAAATCTAAAATTGCCCGAATTGCATTTCCGTTAACTATTTTGGGATTGTCATAAATATTTCCACCATCCGTTACATGATTATGGATTATAGGTTGCGAGAATTCAGCGTGGAAAAATACTTTTCGCATTGGCGCCCAACCTGTAATAACACGATAACCTTCAATTGTATGATCATTAGGAAATGAGATTTGTGATGCAATTATGCGCGTATTCCAATCTGATTTTTTCATCGAATGATCTAAATCGATCACAATATGTGCTTCTTTATTTTTAGGAAAACTGTATTTATGAAAACCTGCGTGTGTAGTTGCTGTAAGTTCTGCTTTTATCTGATAATCTAACAATTCGACGCTATAATAACCGGGTTTAGCCGATTCTTCATCATGAGAAAATTTTGATTGATAGGCATTTTGTCCGGCTTCTTCCTTAACTATTGCACCACTAAATGGCATCAACATAACATCGAATAATTCTGCAACGCCGGTTCCGCTTAAATGTGTGTGACTGAAACCTGCAATAGTGGTGTCGTTATAATTATAACCACAAGCAACGCTCCAATCTGGAGTATTTCTGGTATCTGGACTAAGTTGCACCATCCCAAACGGAACTGTTGCTCCGGGATAATTATTACCTGAAAGTGGCGATCCGTGTGCTGCTCCAGTTCCTATAAATGGATTGACATGCGACGTTATTTTTTCTGTTGTTTGCGCTCCCAGAATTATTGAACTTAGAAATATTCCGCAGAATAATATTTTATTTAAAGTCATTGTTTAGAATTAAATTAGTAAAACATGATTAGAAAACATTAGATCTGACAGGTTTTAAAAACCTGTCAGGTCTAAATAAACTTTATAGATTACAATTTAGAAGACGTAATCTCTTTCATTTCTCCGTTCACTTTCACTTTTACCTTTGTTGTTACAGGAGAAAAAACTTCATATTTCGTTACTTTACCTTTTTCCCATTTGATGTTTACCGTAAAGTTTCCTTCGGATTTAAGCCCTTTTACTTCGCCTTCGTTTAGCCAAACATCTGGCATTGCAGGCAATAATTCGATAAATCCTGCGTGACTTTGAATCAGCATTTCGCCGATTCCTGCTGTAGCTCCAAAATTTCCATCAATTTGAAATGGTGGTCCAGCCGAAAGTAAATTTGGATAAACTCCTCCTCCTGCTCCATAATTGATGTTTGTTGCCAATGTTGGTCTTAATATTGTTTTTAATAATTTATAAGCTCGGTTTCCTTCTTTCAAACGCGACCAAAACAACATTTTGTAAGCTATAGACCAACTCGGACCATCATCTCCTCTTATTTCAAGAGTTTTCTTAACTGCTTCTGCAAGTTCAGGAGTGCTTTCAGGCGTAATTAAAGATGCCGGATATAAACCGTATAAATGAGAAACATGGCGATGCTGCGGATCTGTTTCTTTATAAGGTTTTAACCATTCCTGAATTCTTCCATCAGGCGAAATTACTCCTGCCGGAGGCAATAATTTCAATCGTTTTTCGAGCTCAATTTTTAAATCCTTGTCCAATCCTAATTTTGTTGATGCTGAGATTACGTTATCAAATAATTCACGAACAATCTGATTGTCAATTGTTGGTCCCATACAAACGTGTGCTTCTTGTCCGTTTGGTAAGAAAAACGAATTTTCAGGTGATACAGATGGCGAAGTTACCAACCAACCTGTTTCGGGATCTTTTACCAACATACTGTTGTAAAACTGAGCTGCTCCTTTTATAACCGGATAAATTTCAGCCAAATATACTTTATCATTTGAATACAAATAATGGTTCCATAAATTGTTGCACAACCAACCAGAACCTGCTTTTGCAATTCCCCATGAAGCACTTTCGCCAGGTTCTGTAAAGCCCCAAACATTGGTAATTACGTGCGCCACCCAACCATCGGCATTGTAATAAGCTTTTACGGTTTTTTCTCCGTAAGGAACCATTTGTTTAACCAAATCTTTCAGCGGAAGATTCAATTCTGATAAATTTGCAGTTTCTAAAGCCCAATGATTCATCTGGACATTTACGTCAAGATGATAATCTCCATTCCAAGGTGTTTGCACTTGATGCGCCCATAAACCTTGTAAATTTGGTGGCAACAAACCAACTCTTGTACTGCTAATACTTAAATAACGACCATATTGGTAAAACAAAACCGGAAGTCCTGCATCTGAATCAGAATCTTTCATAAAAGCATCTAAACGCTCATTTGTGGGCAATGCTTTTTTGGCTGGTTTCCCAAAGTTCAAAGCAACGCGATTGAATAACTTCTGATAATTTTCGATGTGTGTTTTCTTCTGATCCTGATATTTCTTTTGCATCGCTGAATCCAGAATTTTATCTACTGAAACTTCGAAGTTTTTATCTTTAAAATCAGTTCCTGCAGAAATAAATAATACGACTTCTGTTGCATTTTTTATTTCGATTATATTATTAGTATATAAAGCATTTCCATCTTTTAATTGAGCTTTTACTTTAGCTTCATATTTCATTCCTTTTCCGTCGATTCCATTGTTTAATTGTCCTGACATTACAAGAGAATTATCGCTTCCATTTACGGTTTTAAAATGTTCTAGCCGATCTAACTGAACAGTGAAATTCAACTTTCCTTTTTTACTTGAAGTCAATTTGATAAAAGCGGCATCATCACCAAAACCTGCAAAATATTCACGTTTATACGTTACGCCATCAAGTGTAAATTGCGTTGCTGCAATTGCAGTTTGTATATTCAGATTTCTGCTGTAATTTGTAGCTTTTGATTGGGTTTTATAATTAAATTTTAAGGTCATATCTCCCAAAACCTGATAACATCCAAACTGCACATTTGCGCCGTCTCCACTTCCTGAACCCGGACCTGTACAGACAAAATTTTCATTGATTAGCTTTTCGGCATCGCTGTTTTTATTGGCTAAAAGCAATTCTCTGATCTGAGGCAAAAAAGTATATGCTTTATAATTGTTCGCATCTTGTGGTGATCCGCTCCATAAAGTTATATCGTTAAGAACCAATTTTTCAGTTGTGATTCCTCCATCGGGCATAATTCCCAAACGTCCGTTTCCTAATGGTAAGGTTTCTTCCCATTGAGATGCTGGTTTTGTATACCATAATTCTAACGGATTACTTTGCGAATAGCCTAAAAAAGGCAGTATTATAAAAAGTAATGATTTATATTTTTTGATATTCATAATTATTATTTTAAATTATTTTGCAATGTTTATTAAACCTGACAGGTTTTAAAAACCTGTCAGGTTTACGTTGAGAATAATTTCTTATTTATTATAAGGAATCGCTTTTATAACTGGTTTTTCTCCGTTTTTCAAAAGCGTTTCGTCAAATTCTATGATAACTTCTTTGCTTTCTCCTTTTAGCAAAGTAAAATAACTATCACTAACAATTGCCGGTAAAATTTGCGCTCCAGTTTTATCATTTAAAACTTGAATATGAATTCCAAATGCTAATCCTGAAGGACTTGAAACTTTAGATTTTATAACATATTTCCCATTTTGTTTTACAACTTTACTGGAAACAGTTACGTTTGTTTTTGGCAATTTATTCAAATCTGTGAAGTCTTTCATATTAGAACCTCTCCAATAAAAATTTTCGCTAACCAATTTGTTTTGAGCATCTTTTAATTTTAATCTGATAAAATGTACCGGACTCAAATCTGAAGTATTTGTATTGGTTTCGGCTCCAAAAATTTTGAAATCATAAAGCGAATATCCCCAACCTGAACCTCGTTTTATACCTAACATTCGAACATAACGCGCTTTTACTTCATCAAACGAAATGGTTTCAATACCTTGTTTTCCTTCTTTTATAACGCTTGCATCTGTCCAATTTTTTGCATCTGTACTAGTTTGAATTTTATATTCTTTTCCAAAAGCATTTTCCCAATTCAAAACCACACGATTTACAACATATTCGTTTTCAAGATCAACGTAAATCCATTCGTTATCTGTTGAATTACTTGCCCAACGACTGTTTGAATCTCCATCTGTAACGTCTCTCGTATTTCCTCCATCTGTTGAAGAAGCTGTTGCATTTTTCTGAAAAGCCAAATCTTTTTGATTCGAATAAAACGGAATCACAAAACTTTCTGTTGCAGTATTCGAATATGACTCTACAATCGCTTTTTGGTTAAATTTTGCAACTGATTTTCCATCTAAATTATAAACCGTTGCTTCGGCATTTAGATTTTTAAAATCAGTTCCTGTTGTATTAATTACTTTAACCGAATTATTAACTGGATTCCACTGAATGTGTAATGGTTCACAAGCCGATTTTACGCCCCAATATGCTCCGGTTAAATCGTAATAATAATCATAAGTCTGCCAAACCATACTTGGATATGACGATT
The DNA here is from genome assembly GCF_951805225.1 of uncultured Flavobacterium sp. Classification (NCBI taxonomy): domain Bacteria; kingdom Pseudomonadati; phylum Bacteroidota; class Flavobacteriia; order Flavobacteriales; family Flavobacteriaceae; genus Flavobacterium; species uncultured Flavobacterium sp. The sequence continues at coordinate 1,768,605 of NZ_OX638201.1, forward strand.
GACTCATCCAGGTCATAATTCCCGAAGCATCTTCCCACATATGATCTAACCAGCCTTCGTACATGGCTTTGTTGGTTTCGATATTTAGCAATTGCGCTTTTGTGGTATATTCTTCCAGATTATTCGGTTTTCCGTAACGTTCTGTGATGCTTTTATCATAATTATCAGGCGAAGCGTTAAAGGCTTTTTGTCCAAAGAAATGTTTGTCCCACATATCATTTCGTGGCCACCAATCTTTTTCAGGTATAAATTTCTTGAAACTTTCGATATTAGGAAAAACTGCTGTACCAATTTCAGTTCTTAATCCCCAACCTGGTCCATCTCCGGTTCCTACATAAGTCGCAGGATATTTGGTAAAATAAAACCTTGGATCTTTATTTCCCCAAAGTCCGCTTCCGCTCAGGTTTCCTGTGTTTGAGCATGGCTGATAATATCTGTCATTATTATCGAAAGTTTTGATATTTTCGGCAATCCAACCGTTAAGCGGAGGTTGAGGAACTCCTTCATTATCTCCACACCAAACGGCTATACTTACATGATTTCTTACTCGTTTTATTTTTTCGACAACATTGTTATTAAAAGCATGAATATCTAATGGTAAATTAGGATTTGCATTTAGCCAAAAATCATCCCAAACCATAATTCCATATTTATCGCACGCTTCATAAAATTCATCATCTGTAGTTGAACCTAACCAGTTACGAATGATGTTGTAATTCATTTCTTTATGAAGTTTTACTTTTAGATCGTATTCATCTCCTCGGCAACGAAGCATATATTCGCTCATTCCCCAGTTTCCTCCTTTTAGAAATACTCGTTTTCCGTTTATCGAAACATGTAAAACGCCTCCTTCTGTATCATAGGTATATTTTTTAATTCCGAAAGTTACTTTTTGAGCGTCTGAAACAACATCTCCAATTTTAAAAGTAAATTGACAAGTATATAAATTAGGATCTCCGTAACCATTTGGCCACCATAATTTTGGATTCTGAATGGCTAATTCCGGAAATTGTTCTTTGCTTAGTTTTATGTTTGTAATGGCATTTGCATCCAAACTTATTTTTTTAGAAAAAGTAATATTTCCAGGCATTATAACTCCTGTCAAAACTCCTTCTTGATTTTGTGCCGAAGAATTTTTAAGATCTACTTTTATTTCAAGATCTGCGCGTCCGTTTGACGGTAAATCTGTATGAATCCAAGGATCTATAATGGTAATTTTATTGGTATTACTAAGAAAAACATCATCTGTAATTCCTGAGTTTAATCCCGGAACATACGGCATCCAATCCCAGCCTGCGCTCGAAATATAAGTTGGACTTCCGTAATTATTTAAAGGTTGTTTTGGAATACTTACCAAAATTGCCAAGACATTTTTTTCTTTGCGATGCACCAATTTGGTAATATCAAATTTACCACGTTGCATCATTCCACTTAAAGTGGCTATTTTTTTTCCGTTAAGGTAAATATCTCCTTCACGATTGATTCCTTCAAAATTTAGCCAGACAATGTCTTTTGTGAAATTCTCCGGAACAGTAAATTCAGAACGATACCAAAAACTACGATCATATTTTGATTTATCTACCTGATAGATATTATCGCCATAATTGGGATCTTTTTCTATTCCGCTTACGACATATGAATTAAAAATTGTGCCCGGAACAACGGCTTTTACCCAATTTGTATCGGAATAATTTGAAGTGAATATTTTAAGACTATCCTGCCCTAATTCTGCTTGTGGTTTTAGCTTCCAAACAATATCAGAAGAGTTTAAACTTACTTTGTTTTGAGAATAAACGCTGAACGATAAAGCATTTAAAATCAATAATATTGTATAAATCTGAATATTAATAAACTTCATATTGTTGCTTAATTGGTTTACAGATTGTAAACATTAGAAAATAAGAATGCCATTTTGGAATAAGTTTTTTCTAACAGAAAACTCACTTAGTACTGTTATTACCTAAATCCAAAATGGCATTACTAATCAAACTGTGATTAACCAAAAATCACGTGACCAAAAAAATAAAAAATTACATTAAAACTATTTTTAAGGATATTAATATCCTGGATTTTGATCTTCTGGTCCAATCTCATCATTAAGCTTAATTTCTCCTATAGGAATAGGATAAAGACTGTGAAAGGCAGCAATTGTAGCGTTTTGTTTTGCCCATTTATTGCGGGCCTTTACTAATTCTACCAATTTTCCTGTACGATTAAGATCCATTCTTCTCCAGCCTTCAAAAGCTAATTCGCGCATACGTTCATCAAGAATTTGATCTCTAAACTGAGTTTGAGAAAGTCCGCTCCACTTCATTGCTGCGGGTAATGTTCCTCCAAAAGCTCTTGTACGAACCTGATTTACATATCCTTCAGCTTCTGCTGTGTTTCCTAATTCATTTAAACATTCTGCGTAGTTAAGTAATACATCTGAATAACGAATGTATGGTTTGTTTTTTCCTGAATTCCAGAATGATTGCTTTCCTTGTACACGAATATCTTCAAACTTTTTAATGTGCGGATCCAACTCATCACCACCAAAACCTGCAGGAAGCGTTGGTGTAACTCCTTTATAAGTAAAATCATAACGAATACTTGCGTCTTTACGCACATCGCCTGGTTCCCATATTCCTCCATCCGTTTTATCTTTATAACAATATTGAGTAGGAAGTATCAGGTCATAACCACCAAAATAAGCATATTGGTCTATATTTGCCAAAACTCTTGAACCTGTTTGCCATTGAATCTGATTATTATCAGGCCAGTTATTAGTGTACTGCCATTCATATAATGATTCTGAAGAATTAGCATGATCCGGACTAAAAACATCTGCATAATTAGGCAGTAAACTGTACTTACCGGATTTAATAACTTCTTCAAACCATTGCTTTCCTTTTGCATAATCACGGTATCCTGACGCTTGAGGAGCATATAAATATACTTTTCCTAAAAGTGCCTGAGCCACACCTTTTGCAGGAAATGCAGGATTGCTTTGTGTTACAGGAAGTTTTTGAATTGCTCTTTCTAAATCGGCAACTATAGAAGCATAAACCAAAGTCAAAGGCTGACGTTTTAAACCATATTCTGCCGTTTTTGCTTTATCATTAATTGGTATTTCTCCCCAATATTGTGTAAGTTCAAACATTAATGTTGCTCTTAAAAAACTAGCTTCACCTAGTAAAAGATCGCGTTTTGCACTATCGTCTTCGGTATTGGTTCCTAATGCTCTAATAGTTTGTGCAGCTACTTCAATCACTGGCCATCTGTCATTCCACAATTGCCCAATTGCCTGATTCTCCTGACTTAGAAAACCATTGTATAAATCAAGTCCTGCCTGGTTTGCATCTCCGGTTACCTGCAACGCTCCTTGTTGTGCTTCATCTGTACCAAGAGAAGTATAAAGTCCTGCACGGTCTTTTTGCATATTCCTCCAATTCGTTATAGCTCCCAAAAGAACAGGCTCTATTTTACCTAAACTGCCATATGCCTGAGCAGCAGTAAGGGAGCTTTGAGGTTCTTTTTCCAAAAAATCTGAAGTACAAGAAGCTGATAATATTCCTAAGGCCATAAAGGCTATAATTTTTGCTTTCATAAAATAATTTTTTAAATTAATTTGATTAAAGAGATACATTTAATCCCATAACTAACATTCTGGAAATAGGATAAGAATCTCCTCCCTCTGGATCATAACCTTTATATTTAGTTACAATAAACAGATTAGATCCCGTTACATAAAACCTTAAGTTTTTAAGAAAAACACTTTGTGCAACTTTATCTTGTAATGTGTAGGATAATGTAAGTGCATTTAATCTTAAGAATGAAGCATCTTGTATTGCCTTATCTGTCTCGCCCAAAGTATATCTTCCTCCTCCATAATAGGCTCTTGGAATATCTGTATTGGTATTAGTTGGTGTCCAGCGATCCAAAAGATCTGTGTGTGCTGCACTCATTCCTCCTGAGTTCATATAGCTTTCGTAGGTACCACTTGGTCTCTTACCTCCTATTGAATATGAAAACACTGCATTTAATGCAAACCCTTTATAATTAAGATCTGTAGAAAAACCTCCATAATAATCAGGATTCAAATCTCCAACTACATATCTGTCTTTATCATTTATTACACCATCGCCATTGCGGTCTTTGATTTTAATATCTCCAGCCTGAACAGTTCTACTTCCATAATTTACTTTAGTAAGGTCTTCTCCCGTCTGTGCTATACCATCATATTCAAACACATAAACTGTGTTTACTGATTGACCTAAGAAAAAGTTTCCGGTACGTTGGATTTCATTGTTACTATAACCACCCAAATTGTATATCTCTGTTGCGTCTCCATAAAGTTTTGTAACCTTATTTTTTGCCGATGATATGTTGGCAGAAACATTCCATTTAAAATCTTTGTTTTTAATAATGTCTCCGCTAAGTTCTAATTCTATACCTTTATTAGTTGTAGAACCAATATTATCCAGCTTATATTTATATCCTGATGAAACCGGCATATTACGCAACATTAAAAGATCGTCATTATTTATATGAAAATAATTAGCGCTTGCAGTCAGCCTGTTTTTAAAGAAACCAGCATCTAATCCAACATTAAATTGCTTTTGTTTTTCCCATCTTAAATCAAAATTATCAATATAATTATCAGACACATAAGTTCCTGAATTATTGCTAACTTGTGCATTATATAAGGCAAAATATCTGTAAGCATCTACATTTTGATTACCCACCATACCATAACCTACACGAAGTTTAAGTTGATTTAATTTTTCAAATCCTGAAAGGAAATTTTCTTTAGAAATATCCCAACTTCCTGCTATCGAAGGAAAGGTTCCCCATTTGTTATTAGGGCCAAATTTAGAAGAACCATCTCTTCTTACTGTACCAGTAATATTATATTTACCATCATAAGTATAGTTAGCTCTTGCAAAATACGATTGGTTTGAATAATCCGTAAAATTCGAGCTTAACTGTGCATTATCTTTTTGATATGCTCCTGATAATGCCATGTATGTCAAATCATCACTAACAAATCCGCGAGCTCTTACGTCAGTACTATTACCTGAATTACTCATTACAGAAAATCCTCCCATAACACTTACGTCATGCTTTGCGGCAAAAACTTTACTATAGCTTACGGTGTTATCCCACTGATAATTGAATTGTGAATATCTGTAATGATGTGCTTCCCCATTCATAGAATTTCTAAGTGACTGTCCTGTATAACTTGGCACGTAATCAAAATTTGCCTGATCTGCAATATCTACAGACAAAGTAGTTCTGATATCAAGACCTTTTAATGGTTTTAAACTTAAAAAATTACTACTTGTAAGTCTATTACGTGTGCTTGAATTTATGATATCAAGACTTTTTATTGGGTTATAAAGATTTTGGTCAAACACTTCACCATATCTCAGATAAGTAGCTTTAGAATCTATTGGTAATAGTGGATTTGCTCCCAATGCCACACCAAAAGCACTACCTTCCTGATAATCGCTCTTGCTTCTTGAAAAAGTAGTATTGGTACCAAACTGCAGCCATGATTTTAAATCCTGCGTAAGGTTAATTTTTCCATTATATCTTTTAAAATCAGAGTTTTTAAGAAGTCCCTCTTGGTTAACATAATTAAAACTCACAAAATAAGTCCCTTTTTCTCCTCCTCCGCTAAAACTTAAATTGTGATTAGTCTGAAAACCTGAACGCGTTACCTGATCTAACCAATCATAACTTTTACCCGTTCTGTAAGATTCCAATTCATAAGGCGCAAATACAGTCGAACCATCTGACTTAATTTGATTAACATAAGCAGCACGATCAGCTCCAGGATGTTCATCCATATAACGATTTGCATAAGCATCAACTCTTAAATCAAATAATTGTTGACCATTCATCAACGGGATAGTTCTTGCAAATTCAGAAACACCCGTCCATGTATCATACTGTATTTTTGCTTCTCCTGATCTTGAACCTTTTTTTGTTGTAATTACGATTACTCCATTTGCAGCTCTTGAACCATATAATGCAGTAGCAGAAGCATCTTTAAGAACTTCCAGACTTGCAATATCGTCAGGGTTAATGTTTTCAAAATTGCTATCAGTAACCAAACCATCTATTACAAATATTGGATTACCGCCAAAGTTTAGAGAGTTATTTCCTCTAATTCTTATTGAACCTGTCTGACCAGGCACAGCACTTTGTTGTATATATACACCTGAAGCACGTCCTTGTAATGCCTGCACAACATTTGGAGTAGGAACTTCTCTAAGTTTATCACCAGAAACACTGCTTACAGCACCTGATAGATCTCCTTTTTTGATTGCGGCTCCAACTATTATAACTTCGCTTAATTCCTGAGAGCTTGGTTTTAAAGATGCATTTACAACTGAGCTATTCGCAGAAATACTAAGTGGAGTAAATCCGATGAAACTAAATTCTAAAATTGATCCGGCTTTAACATTTGTCAATTTGTAACTTCCGTCAATGTCAGTTGCGGTAGAATTTTGTGTACCTTTTACTATAACTGTAGCACCTGGCAATGGTAAATTTTCATTATCTGTAACTTTACCGGTGATGGTTTGGGAATAAAGTGTACCGGCGGACATCATAACTACTAAGAAGCATAAGTATCTTATTGCGATTCTCATAATGATTTGGTTTTTAGTTAATAAAATATTGAGTTAGTTTTTTTTTATATTGAGCATTTAAAATATCAGAAGACGAATTGACTTATACTATCCTATACTACAACAATACAAACATACAAATATTTTTATAACATCCAAATTTATGTTTTAAGAATTTGTTATTTTTTTAGTGGATTTTTTTCGGCATTTGTATAAATAATAAAGTTTAAAAAGAATAAAGAAAAAAAATCAACTTTAAATTAAAGAAATCTCAGACAAAAACTTACAGAATCACCTTTCTAAACAAAGAAAATAACCACTTTCATAGGATTTCTGTAGTAAAGGGCACATTTAGAAACAATTCGAAATAAAGAAAAAAAAACAGTATTAATTCATGAAATTATTAGTCCAACCATTACTAATAATTCTCGTAAAAGCCTGATTTTATATGTGTAAAAAAGACGCATTGATAAGGGGTTTAGCATTCTTAAACCTAACAGGTTTAAAAAAAATGTACCTTTAGGCACTACAGATCGGTAGAAAAAAAATGGTTTGAAATTCGTTTGCGTGCCGTAGGTAAGCATGATTAGCGTTTTGTTGCGTACCTACGGCACGCTATATATTAATCAATTGATATTTTCTACCAATCTGTAGTGCCTAAAGGCACAGATTTTTGGTTGCGGTTTTTATACGTAATCTATGCGGAGACGCACTGCTGTGCGCCTCTACGTTACAATCTTTGTCTTCTTCGCAAATCTTAGCGGTGTTAGACCTGACAGGTTTTTAAAACCTGTCAGGTCTATATTGAACACAAAAAAAGACGTAAAAAAAGACGCACAATTGCACGTCTCTACGTTACAATCATTGTCTTCTTCGCAAATCTTAGCGGTATTAGACCTGACAGGTTTTTAAAACCTGTCAGGTCTGTATTGAACACAAAAAAGACGTAAAAAAGACGAGCTCCTGTCCGTCTCTAAATTACAATCTATGTCCTCTTCGCAGATCTTAGCGGCGTTAGACCTGACAGGTTTTTAAAACCTGTCAGGTCTATATTGAACACAAAAAAAGACGTAAAAAAAGACGCATTACTTTGCGCCTCTACATTACAATCTATGTCCTCTTCCCAGATCTTAGCGGTGTTAGACCCGACAGGTTTTAAAAACCTGTCGGGTCTGTATTGAACACAAAAAAAGACGTAAAAAAAGACGCACTGCTGTGCGCCTCTACGTTACAATCTTTGTCTTCTTCCCTAATCTTAGCGGTGTTAGACCTGACAGGTTTTAAAAACCTGTCAGGTCTGTATTGAACACAAAAAAAACGCACAATTGTACGTCTCTATAATAAACCTTTGTCCCTTTGCACCTCAGAACCTTAGTACCTTCGATCAAGCTATTCCCCATTTTGAGAACAGAATAAAAATACTAATCATCCCTATTAAAAGCGCGCCAAAATACCAATAACGGTTTTTCCATGGTGCAAGTCCAACAGATTCAAGTTTGATTTCGGTGTATTTATAATTCGGATAAAACCTTGAAACCACCAACATGCATATTGTAGTCAAAACAAATAATACAGCCAGCATATGCAAGTAATGAAGTTTGATATCCAGAATATAATTAAAGATTACATAACTTAAAATAAAGAATATCATTCCGATTCTAGCGGCTTGTGGCGGAACTTTTTTCGATACAAAACCAACCAGAATTATCGTGAAAATTGGTACACAAAACATTCCTCCAAGCTGTTGTAAATATGTATAAAAACCAGCTTTGCTAAACATGATAAACGGAGCCGAAAACATGGCTAAAGCCGAAACAATTATTTCGAATTTACGTCCCGTATAAACCAGATGTTTCTCAGTAACTTCTTTATTTCTTTTTTCTAACCACGGTTTGTAGAGATTCAAAACAAAAAGTGTACTGCTGCTGTTTAAACCTGCATTAAAAGTACTTATTGCAGCGCCTAAAACAACTGCAGCGGTTAAACCAATTAAAAGCGTAGGCAACGTATCTTTTACTACTAATGGAAAAACCTCAGTAGTATTCTCAAGATTTTTATACAAATGAACGCCTATAAGCCCAGGAATATTGATAATAAACGGACATAACAATTTTCCTAAACAAGCCAATCCCATTCCTTTTTGACTGTGCGAAAGACTTTTTGCCGAAAGCGCCTGCTGAACAATAAACTGCTCCATTCCCCAATAATACAAGTTCATGATAAACATTCCAGTAAAAATCGTACTTAACGGAACTTCGTCAGTCGGGCTTCCAATAGCGTTGAGATGCTCTTTATTCTGCGAAAGCATGATATGCAAACCCTGAAACCAATCGCCATTACCAAGAAATTTAAATCCAAAATAAGGAAAAGCGATACCAATTGTCAATAATCCAATACTTAAAATAGTATCACTTATCGATATTGCGCGCAAACCTCCAAGAACAGAATAAGCACAACCCGTTAATCCGATCACCCAAACCATAATCCATATATTTTGCCAATATGTTAAGTGCAAAGGTTCTAAGAAATTGAACATTCCGGTTAACGCAACCGCTCCGCCATATAAAACTGCGGGAAGTAAATTAACGATATAACTGCATAAAAACACAATTGAAACCAATCTTTTGGTCGATTGATCGTAGCGTTTTCCTAAATAATCCGGAATCGTCATGGCTCCGGTACGAAAATAAATAGGCAAAAAGTATTCTGCAACCAATAACATTGCCAGCACAGAACTCACGCCCCATGCAATAACGCTCATATTATTGGTATAAATAGATTCGTTTTCGCCTATAAATTGATTCGCACTTATATTGCTTAACAACAATGCTCCTCCTACTATTAGGAAATTATTGTTGTGATCTGCAAAAAAAAGTCCACTGGTAGTTTGTACCTTTTTTTTACGTGTTTTTATTGCTGAAATTAGGGCAATAAGACCTGTAACTAATATAAAACTGACAATAGACCAAACACTCATAAACTACAGCGAATTTCTGTCAACCAAAACTGTTGGAATAATCTCCTGAATCTTTTTACGATTCAAAACAAAATTTGCCGCTTTTTTTCCCATTTCAGCGAAATCTGTAGAGAATGTGGTAACTCCGTCAAAAATGATCTCTTTTACAATATCATCATTATGCGAAATAAACCCAATGTCTTTACCAATTTTAAGCCCTTTTACTTTAGAATCTTTTAGCATTTCCCAAAGTTCAAGATTGTGAATCGTGAAATATACCTTCCCTTTTTCAAGAGATCCTGAAACATATTCTTCCTTAATTACACCTTTAATATCATAATCCTTCATGAATTTTTTAAACGAATTTAAAATTTCATCAGGTTCAGCAGACGATGGTTTAAAGAAGAAAATAATCTCATCATACTTCTTAATTTTATCTTTTAGCTGTACAAAAGCATTGTATGACGAATCGCCAAACTCTTGTGCAACAAAATTATAATCTTCGTCAGTTTCTATATAACGATCTACCAACAAAACTCTGTTCGTTGGTAATAATTTCAAAACAGGCGGAGTTTTAACACTCGGAATTGGAGCGATAACAAACATTCCGTATTTTCCTTTTATATTTTGAACAATGCTTTCGAAAGTATCAAAATTATTATGGTGAAAAAAGATATCTAACTGAACGTTTTTCCCAAGACCTTTTCTGAAATTTTCATAAAAAGTCTCCTGAAAAATATCAAATGCAAAGATCAATAAAGCCACTTTTAGCTCTTGTTTTACATCATTTGTCGCAACAAAATAACCCAATCGGTTTTTTGATTCGATAATTCCTCTGTGTACAAGTTCTTTATAAGCTTTGGCAATAGTTTCTCTGGCAAAACCTAATTCGCTTATAAAAGTATTTACCGATGGAAGTAAATCACCTTTTGTGACTACCTTTTCATCAATTGCATTAATTATTCCCTGAACCAATTGCTCATGTTTAGAGAAGGAATTTATAGATTCAAGATTTTTTATCTGTTGAATAATTTGCTTCATAAAACGGTTAAATAGGTATTTAATTAGAAATATATTACAAATATATACTAATGTTCGAGATTTAGTTTAGGCCTTAGTAATTTTTAGAACAACACTTGTATTTGAAGAATTTACATTTGGATTAATTCCAACCTGCATTAAAAAATCTCCAGAGTACGTTACCGTTTCTACCGCAGCTTTTTTATCTGGATAAACATTGATTTCTTCCACTTTATAGTTTTGTCCCGCTTCAAGTCCTTTTAATTTTATCGGAAGATGTGTTCCAGCTTCATATCTTGAATTTACCAAATAGCTAAAAACTACCGCTTCATTACCATTTTTATTCACAAACATTACAGAAGCTGCATCATTTCTCCAAGGATTTTGCAAACGATATTGATCTCCTTGCCAAATTGTAGTACTCAAAGCACCATAGTTTTTTATCGCTTGTTGTGCATAAGCTAAATCTTTATCATTTAGATCTTTAACCACAATATCAAAACCTAATCTTCCCATCATTGCAACATCAGTACGATATTTAATAGGTTGTTTTCCCCAATCTGTAACGTGCGCCGCGATAGTCAAAGCAGGATAAAAATACGAGTATTCCCATTGCATATACACACGCTCCAAAGGATCAGTATTATCACTTGGCCAGAATTCTGTAAAGTATTTCAAGGCTGCATAATCAACTCTTCCTCCACCTCCGGAACAAAGCATCATTGGCACTTTTGGATATTTTACACGAATACGTTCCAAAACTTTGTAAAGTCCGTTTACATAATCTGTGTAAAAATTATTCTGTTTGTCTTTCAAATTACTTGAATACGCGTTGTAAATCACAGCATTACAATCCCATTTGATATAAGCTAATTCCGGATTTTCTGTAAAAAGATTGTCTACAACACCATAAACAAAATCCTGAACTTTTGGGTTTGATAAGTCTAAAACCAATTGATTACGGAAATAATGCTCCGCTCTTCCTGGTTGTTTTACAATCCATTCCGGATGTTTTTTGTACAAATCACTCGCAGGATTTACCATTTCAGGCTCAATCCAAATTCCAAATTTCACCTGATTGTCTTTAGCCGTTTTCACTAAAGTTCCAATTCCGTTTGGTAATTTCTTTTTGTTCACATCCCAATCTCCAAGAGCCGCGTCATCATTGTTACGAGGATAATTGTTTCCAAACCATCCGTCATCCAATAAAAACATATCTACGCCCAGTTTTTTACTATCGGCGATAAGCACTTTTAATTTGTTTTCGTCAAAGTTAAAATAAGTCGCTTCCCAGTTGTTAAGCAATGTCATACGGCTTCCTTTTCCGTCTAATATTTTGTAATTTCTAGACCAATCGTGCAAATTACGACTTGCATTTCCTTTTCCTTTTGATGATAAAGTGTACCAAAATTTAGGCGTTGTAAAAACTTCATTTTTAGCCAATAAATAAGCTGCCGCAGCATTATTAATCCCCGAAATAACGCGAAGATTATTTAATGGATCTAATTCTAAATCAGTTCTGAAATTTCCTGACCATTCTAATCCTGCAAACAAAACTTTTCCTTCGTCTTCTGTCGCTGGTTTATCAAGAGAAACCATAAATACAGAAGGCTGAAATAAGTTAGCACGAGAACCTAATTTAGTGTCTAAAACTTTAATTCCGTGAGTTAATTTCGTTTCTTCAGGCTGCATTTCTTTTGCCCAATCACCGTGATATTGATTCAAATAGAAATTATTATATCCTTTAAGGTATAAATTTGCCGAAGCATATTTGTTTAAAGTAATATTTGATTTTTCAGAATGCTGAATTGTTGTCCATTGTTCAATCACATCAGTATCATAATACGATTGAATAAACATATGAACCTCAATTGGATATACATTATCTTTAAGCGTAATTTCAGTCTGAGAAATTCCTGTTGCGATCGTTTTTGTAGTGTGTTTTACGTATAATAAATCAAGCGAAGTATTTCCGTCAGCGTGCGTTACGGCGATTGCAGGTTCCAATAAATTTTTAGATCCTGATGGCGTATAAGCCGCATTATAAATCCCCGAATAATCTGTTCCCTGACGAAACTGACCTTGAATTTTTACATATTCAAAATCGTTTGCCAATTTTTCTCCTAAATAAATGGTATTCAATTCTTTTCCCGGAGTTACTTGCAAAACAAGTGCATTACTTTTGGTTTTAACCGAGATAATTTCTTGTGCCGTTATTGTGCTGCAATAACTCGTCAGAATAAAAAATGCGATCGTAAAAGACTGCCTTAAAGTTGTAAATTGTTTTTTCATTTTATTATGTGTTATTTTCTTATTTCTTTTCTTGTGTAATTCCTGCCCAAACATCAGTTCTAAAAGATGATGCCGGCAAACCAGATGCATTCGTTAAATTTCCGTCAGGATTATCAGCCCAATTGTAGCGCACTGCAACCGGATTTGTTACGCCTTGAGCGAAAACTTCGACTTTGCCATTTACTATTTTAGCATCGGCCCAATGAAATTTTTGATCAGATCCTGCAATCGAAAATCCTTTCAGCAGATTGTCTCTGGGTTTTATATTTTCATTGAAATCAAAATCAATAGTCACGACATTTTGCTTTATAGAATAAGATTTATAAAGTGGTCCCGAATAATCGATTTTGGTATTATACACTTTTGCCAAAGCTATATTTGCCAATCGACCACCAACATCTTGTTTGTTTTTTGGATGAATATCTGCTCCGTTTCCAATATCAGTTGTAACCGCCATTCCGGTATTTGGCAATCTCAAAGCTTTAAATTGTGCTTCTCTTAATTCTGCCCAATCAGAATCTCCTGGTTGTTGTTTTTGTTCTTTATAATTTGCCAATTGAACAAACAAAAACGGCAAATTTTTATCCTTGAATTTTTCTCTCCAATCGTTTATCAGCAACGGAAACAGCTTCTGATATTGATACGCTCTTTCGGCATTACTTTCTCCCTGATACCAGATTACACCTTTTATTTTATAATCTATAATAGGTGAAATCATCGCATTATAAATCGCGCTTGGTCTATTTTGGCCTTGAGCCAAATATGGTTTTACAGGCAAATCTTTACTATCAACACCAATATTATATTTCCAGTATCCAACCAATGAAATCGTTTCTTTACTTGATTTTAAAGCTATTTTTTCATCGCCATAAACTCCACCGTTCCCAGCTCCGTCAAAAACTCTTATTGTGATTGTGTTTTCGCCTTTTTTCAGAAATTTAGCTGGAATTGTATAATGACGTTCTACATTATAACCTTTAGTTTCGCCAATATAATTTCCGTTTATCCAAAGTATATCTTCATCATCTGCATAATAACTTAGACTAAAGTCTACATTATTCTCCTGAACCGTAATCTTTTTTCTAATCCAAACTACTCCATCAAAATTGCCCAATCCGTTGCTGTCAAAAAAAGATGGAAGTTTCATTGTTTTCCAAGTTGAATCATCAAAATTTGATGTTGCCCAAATTGCTTTTTCTTCCGAAAATCCTTTATCCGAAGTTGTCAAATTCTTTTCCCAAACCGCCATATCAGCATTATATTTTTGCAATAATGCAGCGTTATCAGTTTCAGATTTCATGGCTTGAATTTCAGAATCAAAATCATGAATTGTGGTTAACGCTCCAGAACTTGTCCAGGCTTCGATTAGCGTTCCTCCCCAAGAAGAATGAATTAATCCTATAGGAATCTTTTTTTCGTTGTAAATCTTTCTGGCAAAAAAATAAGCCGTTGCACTAAAATCTCCTATCGTTTTTGGACTACAAACATTCCAGCCATCGTGTTGTACTTTTAATGTATTTAATGGTAAAGTACTTTCGATATGCTCCGCTTGTAATAATCGTATTTGCGGATAATTTGCATTCTCAATTTCTTCTTTATAATTATTGATTTTTCCCCAACCTTCCAGAGGCATTTCCATATTACTCTGTCCGGAACACAACCAAACTTCACCAATCAAAACATTATTAAGCGTTTTTACAGTTCCATCATTTATTGTAATGGTATAAGGTCCGCCATAAACAGGAGTTTTCAAAATCACTTTCCATTTACCATTTTCTACCTTAGACGTATATGTTTTTTTATCCCAAGAAGTTATAATAGTTACAGATTTTCCGTCACTTTCTCCCCAAAACGGAACTGAACTTTTTTGTTGCAATACCATATTATCCGTAAAGAACGATGGCAATAATACTGTGGCATGAACGCTATTTGACGATAGAATAAACAATGCTAATACAAGCATCATATTCTTAAAAAGATGTTTTTTCAGCTGCATTTTATTAGTGATTTATAACTTTATACAAATGCGCATCTTTAGCGCCAAGAGTGACTTTTATAATGTTGTTTTTTACGTCAATATTTTCAGAAGTAAAAAGATCCTGCAATTTATAATTGCCATTTTTTATCCCTAATCTTTCTAGAGGAAGTTCAAAATTTTTGCTTGAAATGCCATAGTTTAAAACTGCGATATACCAATCATTACCTATTTTTTGTTCGAAAACTTCAGTCGTTAATTTTCCTGTATTTCCTTCTACCGGACGGAATGCAACACCATTTGCGACAATTTTTAAAAGCTCTTTATTTTGAAGCCATTCTTTTGCACGTTTGCTCCAGATTCCGTCTTTGCTATAATCATCACCAGTAATCAAAGTTCCCGTAATAACCGCCGAAATTAATCTTGCACGATTTTCGCCTTCTGTAACATCTGCAAAAACCACGTGATCTGCATCTATATAATCGTATGCATACGTTTGCCACCAACCATAATTAACGCTATTTAAGGTGTATTGTGTCTGCTCAATTGTTTTCCAGGCATCGCACGCAATACGACGAACGTGTGCATAACGAGAAGTTGCCATATTTGGAGAAATCGCAGCATAAATAAGCATTTGTCCGTCAAGAGCTTTTACTAAATGCTCCATTCCTACTTTGTACGCCTGCATTCCGGTAGTAACATTTTTATCATAAAACGAAGTAGATTCCGCAGCAGCGTGACCTAAAAAGTCGATTTTAATCATTTTAAAACCGCACGCTTTTAGTTTATTAATAACATAATCAACACGTTTAAGCGTTCCCGGATGCGTAGGATCAATGGCACGAGCGCCATCAAAATCAAAATAAGTATTTCCGGTTTTTGTCCACATTTCGCCAAAAGTATAATCACTTCCTTCTGCTTTGCGATTTGGACCATCTTTCCAACCCCAATCTGTAAAAGGCGCCCAATATGCCCCAGGTTCCAGACCTTTGCTTTTGCAATAATCTGCGAATTCTTTTAGTTTACTAAAATCTCCGGTAAATCCACCTTTGACCATATTATCCCAAAAAGAATCTAAATCAATAAAAGCAGTATTTCCAACACGAAATTGCGGAATTGAATTGGCAAAGAAATCAGCCACTTTTGTCGTATTATCATAATTGATTTTCTCCATCAAAACGCCCCAACTATTCCAGCCAACCGGAGTTGGTTTATCCCACGCAAAAACAAAAGGTTTCTCAACAATGCGATTCGTTTTGGCATATTCTTCCATTCCGTTTCTCCAATCAGAATAATATCCAACAAAGAATTTTGGAGACGAAACTTTATCACCTTTTACAATTCCGTGCGCAATACTATCACGCGTAGTTTCTTTTTCTGAATATCCTGCCCAAGCAGAAAATAATGGTTCCTTGTTTTTATTGATTGTTTTTACAGCACTTTTCCAAACCGTATGTTCAAGAGAACCAACGATAAAACCATTTCGCGAAGTATTATTAAAAAGAATTCCAACTTCTGCACTTGTATTTTGAGAAACTTCATCTAGTTTTTTCGAATCATAACTTATAAAAGCGTCATTATCATAAGGAACGAAAACAGTTTGTAGATTTTCGATTTTATCAAAACCAACTTTTCCTAAATCTAATGGCGAAATATAATTGGTTGCAATTTGATTTCCGTTGCCTAAAATTTCGATTTGAGTTATAAAGTATGACTGATTGTTATAAATTATAAAGCTCTGGATTAGCGTTGGATTATTTTTATCTTTATAAGTAAGCGTATATTTTAAACCTTTCCCTAAATTATCATTAATCGTTTCCTTTGATAAAACAGCTTCCGGATAATCGCTCAGAGAAATTGTTTTACCATTCACAATAACCGAAGCTTTTGCTCCAGAAAAAATGTTTTTTCCGGATTGACTTACAGAAATTGTTTTTTGTTGAACATCATAAGTAATAATTCCGCTTTTACCATAAGTCATTTTAATGCTTTTTTGGGCTTCCGCCGAATTGCAAAAAATGACCATAAATAAAACGGACAAAAACATGTTTTTTAACAGGAAATGATACTGTCTCATTAAATAAAGTTTTGGTTATTATACTATTCTATACTACAATAATACAAATTATAATTTATTCTGCAAGAACTTCAAAAAAAAATGTTCGCCAGTTCTTTTAGAAACCATGCTAAACATCACAAAATCAGCTATTTTAAAATTTCAATAATATTACACTTTTTTAGCCAAATAGTCAATTTGACAATAATTCTTTTTAAAGATATCCTAAAAGTTTAGTAAACGTATAGATTGTGTCTTTAAAATTTTAACACTTAAGTGAAAGAAATATTTCTACAACACTTATTATCGGAACAAAGGATTAAAAATCTGCAAAATCTGCGAGAGGAAAAAAGCACCTCACTTCAACACATAAAAAAAGGAGTCATAAACTCCTATTCTACTTTATAATTATAATCGATGAAATCAAAACTTATCCGTTTTTCAAATGTTTTGCTCTCAATCTGCTTAAAAACTCAGGCGTGATTCCCAAATAAGAAGCGATATATTGTTGCGAAACCCGCTGCGATAATGTTGGATATCGATTCAGAAATTCTACATATTGCTCCATCGCCGTCGAGGAAACGGTTTTGAACAAGCGCTTTTGCAATTTCGATAAATGCCTTTGAATCATTAATCGAAACATGCGCTCTAATTGCGGAACTTCATTGATTAGATTTTCTTTCGCTTGACGGCTTAAAACTAATAACTCACAATCTTCCAGCGCCTCAATATACATATCGCTTGGCACCTGATCCTCAAAACTCGTAATATCACTTACCCACCAATCTTCCGTTGCAAATTGCAATGTCAGTTCTATTCCGTCACGATCCACAAAATATTCTCGTATGCAACCTTTATTTATATAAGCTTCAAAATTGCAGATTTCGCCCGCGTGCAATAAAATTGTTTTCTTGGGAACTTTTCTAAACTCAAGATTATTTTCAAAAATTTTAATCTCTTGTTCTGATAGTCTGGCAAATCTGGAAAGATAATCGTGTATTTTCTCAAACATCTTAAAAACTGGTTTAGTAGGATTGCTTTTGGTAACAAGTCGTAAATATATGATATATTTATTTAACGTGTTTTTATAGACGATAAATATTCGCAGAGGCACACACCAGAATATCTCCACGAAAATCACGCATAAAAATTACGCCCTAAAATGTGCCTCTAGGCACATATCATCGGTAGAAAAAAAAATGGCGCAAAATTCGTTCGCGTGCCGTAGGTACGCATGATTAACGTTTTGATGCGTACCTACGGCACGCTATATTTATTTCGATTGATGTTTTTTTACCAATGATATGTACCTAACGGTACATTTTTTTGCAAATCTTAATTTGCTGTGTATTTCTACATTAAAAAATCAAAATACAATATTAATTTATAGACAACGAATATCCGTAGAAGCGCACGTCAATGCGTCTCCGCAAAGATTAAACACATAAAAATCACACCCAACAATGTGCCTCTAGGCACATATCATCGGTAGAAAAAAAAATGGCGCGAAATTCGTTGGCGTGCCGTAGGTACGCATGATTAACGTTTTGTTGCGTACCTACGGCATGCTATATTTATTTCGATTGATGTTTTTTTTACCAATGATATGTACCTAACGGTGCATTTTTTGCAAATCTTGATTTGATGCGCATTTCTACGTTAAAAATCAAAATATAATATTAATTTATAGACAACGAATATTCGTAGAGGCGTACAGCAGTGCGTCTCCGCATAGATTATACACAAAAATCACACCCAACAATGTGCCTCTAGGCACATATCATCGGTAGAAAAAAAAATGGCGCGAAATTCGTTGGCGTGCCGTAGGTACGCATGATTAACGTTTTGTTGCGTACCTACGGCATGCTATATTTATTTCGATTGATGTTTTTTTTACCAATATGTAGTGCCTAAAGGCACATTTCAATCACGTCTTCACATCTTCACAAATTCACATGATTCGTATTATTTTATTATTTCTTGATCTAGTTTAAGAAATTAGGCGATTTAATATTTGATCTTTGAAAATTAAACACACAATAAATTTATAATCAATGAAAGATCAAGTTCTCCATCTAAGAATTACACTGGCATTATCGGCAATTGACGATTTAATTCCATCTTATATGCAAGTTGAAGAAGACAAAGCAATTTCTAACGGAAACGTTGCAATTTGTATTATTGACGAAGAAGGTATGGTTTATGGCCGAATGTACGGAAATGACAAAGTTCGTAAAAGACAATCGTATAAAATTGCCTGGACAAAAGCGAGTCAGGTTTGGCTTACCGGAGTTAAAACGGGAGATTATGAAAGATTGGTTTTTAATAAAGTTGTAGACATGAACGCTAACGGAATCCAGGCTCCGGACCTTATTGGCTGGGAAGGCGGACAACCAATTACATTAAGTGACGGAACACAACTTTCGATTGGTTTTAGCGGTTTTAGAGGCGCAACAGATTTAGAAATTGTAACCAAAGCATTCAAAAAAATATAACAATCATAATTAAAAAAACATGACTTATTTACCAGATTCAAACCGATATCAAAAAATGGAATACCGTCGTTGTGGCAACAGCGGATTAATGCTTCCAGCGCTTTCTCTTGGTTTGTGGCATAACTTTGGCGCGATCGATAATACCGAAAACGCAAGAAACATATTGCACACTGCTTTTGATAATGGTATTACACATTTTGATCTTGCCAATAATTACGGTCCTCCGGCGGGATCTGCTGAGACTACTTTTGGACAAATATTCAAACAGGATTTTAAACCTTTTCGTGACGAACTTTTGATTTCTACAAAAGCCGGATGGCCAATGTGGGAAGGTCCTTATGGAGATTTCGGTTCTAAAAAGCATTTGATTGCCAGCTTAGACCAAAGTCTGAAACGTATGGATTTAGAATATGTGGATATTTTTTATCACCACAGACCGGATCCAAACACACCAATGGAAGAAACTATGGCAGCGCTGGATTTAATTGTCCGTCAGGGAAAAGCACTTTATGTAGGTGTTTCGAGTTATAGTCCTTCCGAAACTCAAAAGGCTTTTACAATCTTGAAACAATTAGGAACTCCTTGTGTGATTCATCAGCCAAAATATTCGATGTTGGAGCGTTCTGTTGAAGATGGATTATTGGATGTTCTGGAATTAAATGGTATTGGCGGAATCGCTTTTTCACCTCTTGCACAAGGTCTTTTGACAAATAAATATCTAAACGGAATTCCCGAAAATTCAAGAGCTACAGCACATCGCGGAAATGGCGCAATCGAAGAAGACGCAATCACGCCTGAGAATATTGCCAAGGTTAAAAAGCTTAACGAAATGGCATTAGAACGCGGACAAACATTGGCACAAATGGCGTTGTCATGGGTCATGAAAGACAAAAGAATTTCATCGGTTATTATTGGCGCAAGTAAACCCGAGCAAGTAATTGATTCTGTGGGATGTCTTAAAAACACTTCGTTTTCTGCAGAGGAACTTAAAGCAATCAATCAAATTCTGATATAAAGCAATTACAAATTGGCGCAAGTTTTAAATAAAAAAATCAGCGCCAATCCGCTTAATCCGCAAAATCAGTGGGCAATTTACAAGAAACAAAAACTAACTATCTAACCCATAATTATGAAAACATACCATTTTACAACATGCCTGACCATCATGTTATCGGGATTTTTGACCAATAATCTCGTCGCTCAAAAAAGTCCTTCAAAAACGGATTATAAAAGCGTTACGGTTTATGTAACAGCAAAAAATACCAATAACAAACTAACAAAAACAGAAACTTTATCTTTTATAGACAAACCACAACCTATAGAAAAAGAATTTTCGGTATTTGTTGATCCTTCAAAGACTTATCAAACTATGTTGGGAATTGGTGGCGCTATTACTGATGCTTCCGCCGAAGTTTTCTACAAGCTTTCTAAAGAGCAACAAGCAGAAATCCTGACTGCTTATTATGATAAAGAAAAAGGTATTGGCTATACTTTAGCACGAACAAACATGCAAAGCTGCGATTTCTCAAGTGATATCTACAGTTATATTGCCGAAGGTGATAAAGACTTAAAAACCTTTGATATTAGCCACGACAGAAAATACCGAATTCCGTTAATTAAAGAAGCTATTACAAAAGCGGGCGGAAAACTAACTTTATACGCTTCGCCGTGGAGTCCGCCAGCGTGGATGAAAACCAATAATAATGTTTTGCAAGGCGGAGCTTTAAAACCGGAATACAACCAAAGCTGGGCAAACTTTTTTGTGAAATTTATAAAGGAATACGAAAAAGAGGGAATTCCAATTTGGGGTTACACGGTACAAAACGAACCTATGGCGGTGCAAAAATGGGAATCTTGCATTTTTACGGCGCAAGAAGAACGCGATTTTATCAAAAACTTTCTTGGACCAACAATGCAAAAAGCGGGTTTGTCTAAAAAGAAATTGATTATGTGGGATCATAATCGTGATTTAATGTACCAACGTGTGAGTACGGTTTTGGAAGATAACGATGCAGCAAAATATGTTTGGGGAATTGGATATCACTGGTACGAAGATTGGCATAAAAACGGAATGAACTTTGAGGCTGAGCGCCGTGTGGCAGAAGCTTTTCCGGATAAATCACTTATCTTAACAGAAGGTTGTGCGGCTGATTTTGACCAAAAGTTATTGACGGATTGGACTTATGGCGAAAAATATGGTATGTCGATGATTAACGATTTCAATATTGGAACGGTTGCCTGGACGGACTGGAATATTTTACTAGACGAAAAAGGCGGACCAAACCACGTTCAAAACTTTTGTATGTCGCCTATTCACGCTGATCTTTCAACCGGAAAATTGATTTATACAAACGGATATTATTATTTAGGTCACTTTTCTAAATTCATTCATCCGGGCGCAAAACGTGTGGCGTGCAATTCCAGCAGTAATAAACTTTTGTCTACAGCATTTGTAAATCAGGATAATAATCTTGAAGTTGTCGTGATGAATCAATCTGATGATAACGTAGATTATTTTCTTTGGATAAAAGGTAAAGCTTCAAAAATAACAAGTCTCGCACATTCGATCGCTACTTTAGAAGTAAAATAAATTTTCTAATACATAGGTTTCACGTTTATACCTAATCTATGTGAAGACGCACTGCTGTGCGCCTCTACGAATATTCGATGTCAATAAATATTGTTGACTACAGGGTTTTATCGTGGATATCCAAAACCGTACGCCTTGTTTGTGTTCAATATAAACCCGACAGGTTTTTAAAACCTGTCAGGTCTAAAAACGCAAAAATAAAGAAAGAAGTCATAGATTGTATTGTAGATATGCAAAACCGTGCGCCTTGTTTGTGTTCAATATAGACCCGACAGGTTTTTAAAACCTGTCGGGTCTAACAACACTAAAATAAAGAAAGAAGTCATAGATTTTATCGTAGATATGCAAAACTGTACGCCTTGTTTGTGTTCAATCCAGACCCGACAGGTTTTAAAAACCTGTCGGGTCTAACAACGCTAAAATCAATGCGTTGTAATAATCCAAAAAAGAATAATATGAAAAGAATATTAACAATCCTGAATATTTTCATTTTGATTGGCACATCGGCAATAGCCCAAACATCGGCTGAAAAGTCAAAACCAATGAAATTACAGCAGATTCCGGGAAAAATAGAATGTGAATTTTATGATCTTGGCGGGGAAGGCATTGCGTATCACGATACTGATGAAGTCAATAATGGCAGCGGAAAACTGAATCCCGTTAACGGAAATCCTTTGAATGAATTCCGAATAAAAGAAGCCGTGGATATTTCGTATACAAAAACAGATAGTATTGATGATACATCTTATACCAAAGTTCCTCTCAAGATGAAACAGCTTTATGTGGGCTGGACGCAACCTTCAGAATGGATAAATTATACGATTCTGGTTAAGAAATCCGGAACGTACAAAATTGGTGTTTTGTATACCGCAAATGGTGATGGCGCAATTTCTATCGCAGTAAACGGAAAAGACGCCACAGGAAATATGAAAATTGAATCAACACATGACGACAAAGATCCCGTTGCGTGGCGACAATGGCATCATTGGAATAGTTCGGAAAACATAGGAACTATTAAACTCGAAAAAGGCACACAATTACTAACCTTGCATATTGTCGAAAACGGGAACATGAATTTAGATTACCTGACTTTTACTCCCAATTAATTTTTTCACCATATAAGTTATGTAAGTTTATTTAAGCTGTACGCATATTTACAATTCAGCTTATATTTTCTTATATCACTTATATGGTGAAAATAACTTATATGGTGGAAATCTTCAAATCAAGTATTTCTACCTAAAACCAGTTCATTCTATCTTTCTAAATTAGCTCAATAAAATAATCGTCATTTTAATTCTCTTATAAAGATCTTATGAGCAATCCCATTTTTACCGCACTTTTACCAATCCAAAAAGAATTTTCGCACTATTTACCTAACAGAAATTTCCTTGAATTCAATGGAAAACCTGTTTATCAATATATGATTGAAAAACTACTGAAAATTGATGCATTCGAAAGTATTGTTATCAATACAGATTCTGACGATGTGAAGGAATATTGCAAAAGCAACGGAAAATTAAGGATAATCGACCGACCAAAATCTTTAATTGGCGAAGACATAAAATCGGATTTAATTACAGCTTATACTCTTGACAAAATTGGTGGAGAACATTTTATCGAAATTCAAAGCTTTAATCCATTGCTTACGCAATTTACAATAGAAAGTTTCATTAAAGAATATACGGATCTTATAGTGAACGGAGAATATTATGATTCGTTTTTTAGCATTCAGCGTTACGAGTTGAGAAATTACGATTTAGATAAAAGGGAAATGAAAGATGACTTCCCGTTTTCAATAATCGAAAACGGAATTCTTTACGGATTTAATCGTACCACTTTCCGTAAAAATCGAAAAAAAATTGGAAAAATGGCAACACTTTCTGACGTAAAAGAAATTGAGAATACACTTTTGGATTCAGAAACTAACTATGAATTAGTGAAACTGGTTTTTGCGAATCAGGATAAATTTCCAGCTATTTTTCATAGTGGCGTTTAGATAAAAGAAATAGAATTAAAAAAGGGATTATTTCATTATTAGTGAAATAATCCCTTTTTTTATAAAACCTCAAAAGCTATCTTCTCGAAATAATCTTAGAATTTAAATGTAACATTTGCTGTTATACGAGTTGGATTTTGAGCTGCAAGTCTGTAAGACCAATATTTTTCGTTGGTAATATTATCTACTTTAAGACCAAGTCTGTATTTTGGCTGATCGTAGAAAAGTGAAGCATCTAATACCGTATACGACGGAATAGAAAACTTGAACGCTGCGGTATTTGTCTGGTTATATTTACTACCATAAATACCTCCAAAACCAATTCCTAAACCTTGCGCGCCACCTGTCGTAACTCTATAACTTGCCCATAAATTTGCCGTAGTTGGTGATCCGGCCGTTGATGGTCGTAAACCTTGGAAATTAGGATTACTCTTTTCAAATTTACTATCATTATAAGTATAACCTGCAACGATATTTAATCCTGAAATTGGGTTGGCAATAAACTCCGCTTCGAAACCTTTACTAACTTGAGTTCCATCCTGAACTGAGAAGTTTGAATGATCCGGATCGTCACGAGTAACATTTGTTACCTGAATATCGTAATAACTTAATGTAGCCGAGATTTTATTAAGGTCAAACTTAAATCCTCCCTCCCATTGATTCGCCTGATTTGGTTTGAATGTATTACCATAAAAATCAGAACCCGAAACGTTGCTAAAACCATTCATATAATTACCAAAAACCGAAATTTTTTCTTTCATAATTTGGTAAACTAATCCAAATTTTGGAGATAAAGCCGTTTGGTTATAATTTCCGGCGATCGAATCTTTGCTTGGATAATAAGTTCCGTTGTTCATATAGCGATCCACACGAATTCCTCCCATTGCCAATAATCTATCTGTAACATTCAAAACATCCGAAACATAAGCACTATAGGTTTCTTCGTCATTCGATACATAATTAGTAAACTTAGCGGTAACAAACATTGGCGCCACTTTATCCACATTAAAATTATTATAAGCATCACCCGGTTTTTTATAATCCATTGCCGGCATGTTTACAATTGCATCATTACGTGTTGCGCGCAAACTATAATAATCAACTCCCGCTACAACTCTGTTTTTCAGCTTTCCGATATTAAATTTACCAATAAAATTTTGCTGAATATCAGTTCCGTAAAACGGAGATTCCTGATACGTAACTTGTTGTCTTAATGTCGTTGGTGATGTCATTTGCAATGCTACCACATAACCATCAGATGATGATCTTGTTCTAGATAAGATGGTTTGGGACGTCCATTCATCAGAGATTTTATACTTTAACTGCGCAAAAACATTGTATTGCTGACTTGTATAATTGATGGTATTATTGGCAAAAGATAATTTATAAGGAATATCAAGCGCTTCAATACTCGTTAAAGCTCCTTTTCCCGCAAACGGAGTAAGTCTGGTTGGCGAAGTTGCTTTGTATAAACTAAATTCGGCGTCGATTAAAAGCGTTAATCTCTCGTTGATTTCATAAGAAAAACTTGGAGCTATAGAAAAGTTTTTGTTGAATCCTGCGTCCTGAAAACTTCTTTCGCTATGAAAAGCCGTATTTACTCTCAACAAAGCCGTTTTATCTGCGTTAATTGGCGTATTAATATCTGCCGTAAAACGATTCAAATCCCAACTTGCTGCTGAGTACGAAATTTCACCTTTGAAGGAATCAAAAGGCTTTTTGGTAACACGATTAAATAAACCTCCAAATGATGATAATGTACTTCCAAAAAGTGTTGCAGATGGTCCTTTGATAACCTCAATACGCTCTAAATTTGCAGGATCAATACTCGTATAAGTAAAACTACCAACACCGTTTCTAACAACTTGAGGCGTTGCAAAACCTCTCGAAATAGAAGTTGTTCGGCCTTGATTTCTTACTTCGGCAATACCGGCTCCGGGAACGTTTTTAAAAGCACTATTATAATCTGTAATAACCTGCTCTTTCATTAATTCCTTGCTTACGACGATATAAACCTGTGAATTTTCAATGTTTTTTAAAGGCATTTTTGCTACATCAAAACTTTCTTTTTTAGCAAAACGATTTCCTCCAGTACGAATTACAACATCATCAAGATTCTCTACAGATGAGTTTACTCTTATGTCAACATCTGCAGTTGGAGCTTGTTCTGTAATCTCAGCAGTTTCGGTAGATGACGCATATCCTGCCATCGAAACTTCTAAAGTATATTTTCCAAAAGGTAATTTTTTGAAATCATATTTACCTGCTGAATTGGTTACAGCACTTTTATTTATTTCGATCAATTTTACCACAACTCCCTGACTTGCATTACCGTCGTTTGTGATAACAGTTCCGGAAATTTGTCCTGTAGTTGCTGTTTGCGCCTGAATAAATCCAACATTCAAAACTGAGAATATCAGAATAAGAAATGCTAAATTATATTTTGATTTTTGTTGTTTTTTTTGATTAATCTCCTTTAAAGAAGACATTATTAGTAATGGTATTTTCATCTGATTATTCTTATTTAAACTGATTCTAAATTAGATCGCAAATGAACAATATTTATTTGAATTTATTCGCATAAGAATATAATTTTTTTCGAAATAAATAATCTAAAATCAGTGTGTACAAACACACTGAAAAAAGCTGCAAGTTTATTCTGACTCTACAAACTTTTTCTTTAATTTTGAGAAGAGTTTAAATATAATTTGAGTCTTTGAGGAATTATTGAAACAGTCAAATTCGCAAAACACAACTGTCAAATACTTATCTGTAACTTGCTATTACAGATCTGTAAAACAGGTATTTTTACTTACATAACATCACTATTTTTTGAATACTTTCGATGTGTTCAAACACCGCTCTTTTACTACGCCAAAATCGGAAGATAATCTACACGCCGCGCCACAATAAAGCTAGAATTAATGGATTTCAATTTAGAAAATGCGATCCTTTTCAAATAATACATATTAACATTAGAATATAATTATGGAATCATCTGAACTTATTCTGAATTTACTAATTGGAGGAATCTTAGGTCTTGTAGGCCAAATGTTGAGATTTCTAGTTGGCTATAAAAAGCTATATGATGTAGCTGCAAAAGAAAGTATAGCGCCTTCGCAAATGTTTGATACCAGCAGGTTTGTCATTAGTCTTATTATTGGTTTTGTGGCAGGTATAGTTGGAGTTGTATCAATATCAGATTTTAAGTCAACTATTTTTAGTGCAACTCCAAAAGAAACCATAATGACGCTTATCGGAATTGGTTATGCAGGAACCGACTTTATCGAAGGTTTTATAAAAAAATCTATTCCCTCAAATACTACAGAATCCGTTGCCGATGACGGAAAAGCGCCTCGCCCCGGAGCGTCTGAACAACCAGGATAATTTGATACGAACCAACCCCAAAATATAACCAACATGAACAAAATTACAAAACTGCTATTTCTTTTAATATTATTCTTAAACTGTACTGGCTATGCGCAGCAAGACGACAACTATTTGAAAGAAGCTAATCTTATTAAAACGATCGCTAAAAGAGTTGCACTTAAAAGTAAAATAAATATCACACTTAACGATAAAGGCATACTTGAAGTAAAGTCTCAAGATATTAAAGCTTTTAACAAACTTCTTGATAATAAGACAACTCCAAAAAAAATAGCCCAGTCCGATTCAAAAAAGAAAAAAACCAAAAAGCAAAATGGTCCACCAGAAACCGGTGGTGGTGAACAACCGGCAGCAGATGATGATAACGGTACCAAAGACAATAGTAAAAACAGCAATAGCAAAATAAGTACAGCTGAAAAAGATGAATTAACCAAAAGCACAGAGGAAAACGAACTTAAATACATTCTTTTTATTGCCAATACAGATGATCCGAATGAATTACTAAAGATCGCTTCTACGTGTCCTAAACGATTTGAAAATTTAGAAAAACTCTCCAAATTTGGTGATTTGCAAACTGAAGGCGTAAAAACTAACTTCGCCTTTTCAGAAGCAGAAATAATATACGGTATTGTAGATTTTACCATCAGCCGGGCAAAAGAGCAAATGGTTGAAGTTTACCTTTCAAAATGGTATAACACGTTGAAAGAAGATCCTATAATTAAACAACTTCTTCCGCAAACTTTGGGAGTTTTAAATGCTTTCAATACTACCCAAAGCCTAAATCTTGCGCAATACGGTGATAAATGGAAAGCTGCATTTCAGGAAGATCTTCGCAATTTTCCATTACAACTCCAAAATGAAGAATTCGTTGCCCTGCTTCTAAATAAAACAAATTTAACTGAATGCTCAGAAGTAAAAGCATCAGAAATAAAAGCAACTATCACAGGAGGTAGCCGATTGGTTTATGATCTTTATCTCAAGAAACATCTGGTAAATATTCTTAGCGATATGAGTGCCGAATATCTTCTAAAACCTAAACCTAAAAATGAAGTTTTTAAGAAATTAGCCGTATTGTCTGATATTCTCCTAAAAGCTGGTGGCACAATGGATAATAACGATGTCTACATATCAACTACTACAGAAGATATCAATCGAATGGATTTTGCTTCTTGGAAGATTTTCGCTAAACTAATATATATAAGACATTTAGACGCAATAAACTATATCTCTGATGGCGAAAGCAATGATTTCTTAACCCAACTTTTAATAGATTCAAATCTTAATAAATTTTCTGGCTTATATCGACAAACCATAAATATGACTTCTACTTACCAAAATGCAGTTAATAATTCAGGAAATGTAAAAACAAACGAATTAAATTTTGAAGAAAGCAGAAAGCTTTTTGAACTAAGTTTTCAACTCACAGATCAAGTTGTAAATTATATTCCGATCGTTATAAAAGATGCCGCCGTCGCAAAAAAAATAACAGACACTCATGCTAAAATAAAACAGTACTATTCTGCACTATCCGAAATTGGAGAAGGTATTGCAAACAGACGTTATGGCGCTGTCGTAGATGGTACTGCAGGAATTATCAGAATGATGGGCACAAATGAAAAAATGGAAACCACATTAAGTAACTTTCAAATATATGGTAGTTTCATGGTTAATATAATTAATGCCAAAGACTCAGAACAGGTTAAATCTGCGTTGGATGAATTGATACCCCGAAATTTATATAAGTTAAAGAATACGCATAAATACAATATATCGCTAAGTGCTTTCCCGGGCGTATTGGGTGGAGCAGAAAGAATTTATAAATTTAAGGAGAATGCTGATGGTACGCCTCAAACAGATCAGCCAAAAGAAAGTAGCTGGGCTTTTACACCAGCTGTCTATTTGCCTATAGGAATTGATTTGAGTTTAGGAAGTAAGTGTAAAGAAAAGAATTTTATCAGTACAAACCTTTTCATCCAAATTCTTGATCTTGGTGCGGCATTAAATTATAGAATAACATCAAATGATTCTGATGAAGAACCTGCTCCTAATGTCACTTTTAAACAGATGCTTTCACCAGGATTAGCAATTATGCGACATTTACCAAACTCACCAGTAGTATATGGAGTCAGTATGAACTATACTCCATCGCTAAGAACTATCAATCAATCAGGTAACGAATATCAATCTAATGCTTTCAGAGTAGGTTTATTTATTGCTATTGATGTCACTTTTCTTAATCTATACACTTCAAACCAAGTACCATAATGGCAACAGTTATTTACAATACTATGCAAATATGCCGCGAAGGAGCTCTTGAAGCAGGCACATTGGGAGGCTTTTTCACCTTTGGCGGAAAGGATGTTTTTGCAATCTCCAATAATCATGTAATAGCAAACCTTAATAATTGTTCTGTTGGGGATGCTATTTTTCAGGCCGGTTCTGACGTTCAAATAGGAACGCTTCAATACTGGATCAAACTCAATAATCAAAAGAATTATCTGGATATTGCATTGTTTAAACTTTTACCCGATATCGAACCATGCTGGAAATTACCGGGTAAAATAATATATCCGCCTTCTATAGAACAAGGTGTTGAGGAACAAATCGTATATATAATAAAAAATAATGGATCAATCAGGAAAGGTAAAGTATCAACACTTTTTATAGATGAAGAGATTATTTTTACTCATTCCGGCAGAAACTTTCCTTTTACGGGGCTAACAGAAGTCGATCCTCTGGAGGGAAGGCCATTTTCTATTCCAGGAGAATCCGGCAGTCTCATTTATGATGAAGACTATAATGTTTTAGGCGTTCTCATTGGTGCAAATCAGGATAAATCCAAAAGTTATTACGTTCCATTTATTCATGATAATTTGGGAATTGACGCAAAATATGAACTTGAAATCTGGAGGAAGAAGCGTAAATAATTCTCTTTTTATCTATAAAACTTACTTCAACGCCTCATAAAGTATTTCTACCGGATGTTGCGCTTTTCGTCCTGTACCGTCAGCGATTTGATGTCTGCAGCAAACATACAATCAATATGTAGTTGTATTATATATCATCCCTTAAACCCATTCTTTCTAATCTCATCTTTCCGTAATCAGTTGAAAAATAGTCGAACATTTCATTACCGCATCTCGGACAAATATTAAGATTCTCAAATCCTAATTGTTCGCTCGGCAGATTCTCTTTTTCTCTTTTTTGTCTCTCCCATGTAATACCGAGTTTTGTGGTAAAATAATCCGAGGAAGTTGGTTGTTCCTCTGGATTAACATTGAGAATGACTCCTAAATTATTTCCGCCGAAATGATTTGGACATTGTATGTTTTCAAAGTTCAATCCAAGTCCGTACACCTCCCTAATCATCCACCAAAGACTAAAACTTGAAAGTCCTAAAGAATTATCTCTGTTTCCCCCTACATCACTATGATAACCTGGAAACCAATGTTGTGCAAAACTTTGTTGCGCCCCTTTTTTAAATAAAATTGGCCGAAATGAATATCTTCTTTCATTTATTGAAACAGCATGTCTAAAATGTAGAATTCCTTTTTCAAGTTTTGATGAATTTAAATGAAAACTATTATTTCGCAAAAGATATAAATAGTTGCCAGGGACGCAATCAAATAAACCCAAAAAATGAACTTCCTTTTTAACATTTTCACATGACTTATGGCAGTTAGCCAAATATTCTCTAAAACCATCCTCTATTCTTCCTTGATATGCACTTGTACCATATCTAACAATCATAGATGCAAGATGCCTTGCGGCAAAAGCACCTCTACTAAATCCAAAAATGTATATTGCATCTCCATCTTCATAATTATTAGCAATATCCTCCCAAGCTTTACGAACAGCTCCAAAAACACCTTTCCCAAATGCTCCCCATACAGCTCTATTTACTTTTCCAATATTCTCTCCAACTCCAACATAATAAAATTGGACTTGGTTAACTTTTGAAATTGAAAGCTTAAGTGCATTAATATTCGTATCACAATTTCCTTCAATACCATTATTCCATGTTCCATCAAATAAGATGGTTATTTTTTTAGGCATAGCTACAATATTTAAGATTATTAAAAAAAATAAGACTAAATTTTCATATGTAAAAAAAAACAAAAATCACTGATTATCAGTATTTTAAATTTTACGAAATTACAATAAAAAAAGACTGCATTCATTTAAGAATGCAGTCTTTTTTAAAGAAAAAACTTAACTAAATTATTTTATTCTCTTATAAAACCTACTTCAAAGCTTCATAAAGTATTTCTACCGGATGTTGCGCTTTTCGTCCTGTACCGTCAGCGATTTGATGTCTACAACTTGTTCCTGAAGCCGAAATCAATGTCGCAGCTTCTTCCGAACGAATCGTTGGAAACAAAACCAACTCTCCTATTTTCATAGAAATGTCATAATGTTCTTTTTCATAGCCAAAAGAACCCGCCATTCCGCAACATCCACTTGGAATATTCAGAACTGTATAATTCTTTGGCAACATTAAAATTTTCTTTAACGGAACCAATGACGACAAGGCTTTCTGAAAACAATGTCCGTGCATTCTAACTCGTTCTGTTTTATCTGTAAAACTATTTGATGAAATTCGTCCTGCGTCTAATTCTTTGGCTAAAAACTCTTCGATTAAAAAGGTTTTGGTTGCAAATGTTTTCGCTTTTGCTTTTAAATCTCCACGGCACAAATCAGGATATTCATCACGAAAACTCAATATCGCCGAAGGTTCTATCCCGATTAAAACACCATTTTCTGGAATTGAAATTTCGAAATCTCTAGTATTTTGTTCTGCAATTTCTCGTGCTTGTTTTAGCATTCCTTTCGAAAGATATGTTCTTCCACTGATTCCAATTTTAGGAATTTCAACTTCATATCCTAAACTATTCAGAAGCTTAACAGACGTCTGCCCTATTTCAACATCATAATAATTCAGAAATTCATCATTGTATAAATACACTTTGCCATTTACAAAATCTCCTTTTTGAAGGTAATTTTTCATCCATTTTTCAAAAGTAATTTTGTGCATCAAAGGCAATTTTCTTTCTGTAGCAAAACCAGTTGCTTTTTTAATCACATTGCCCAAAACCCCTTTTGTTGACAAATTATACATCCACGGAATTGCGGCAAACAAATGGTTTATTTTTGGCGTATTTCCAATCAATCTTGAACGGAATTTTACGCCATTTTTATCATGATATTGTTGTAACGTTTCGGCTTTTAGTTTTGCCATATCAACATTCGACGGACATTCAGATTTACAACCTTTACAACTTAAACACAAATCGAGAACATCAAGCAGGTTTTCATCATCAAACCTGTTCGCTTTTTTCGAAGTTGTAATCGTTTCTCGCAACATATTTGCTCTTGCACGCGTAGTATGTTTTTCATCGCGCGTTGCCATATAACTTGGGCACATTGTACCGCCGCTTTTCTCTGTTTTTCTACAATCTCCAGATCCGTTGCACATTTCGGCAGCACGCAGGATTCCGTTATGTTCAGAGAAATCAAAATACGTTTCCGGCATTGGCGTTTCCTGACCCGCCGTATATCTCAAACTAGAATCCATTGGTGGCGTATTGACAATTTTCCCCGGATTAAAAACTCCCCAAGGATCCCAAACTTGCTTTATTTGAATAAACAATTGATAGATTTCTTCGCCCAACATCAACGGAATAAATTCTCCTCGAAGTCTTCCGTCGCCATGTTCTCCGCTCAAAGAACCTTTGTATTTCTTTACCAAATGCGCAATATCTGTTGCAATAGTTCTAAAAATTGCGGTGCCTTCTTTAGTTTTTAAATCTATAATAGGACGCAAATGCAATTCTCCCGTTGCCGCATGCGCATAATGCACGCAGTTTAAGTTTCGCTCTTTTAATATAGCATTAAAATCTTCGATAAAATCCGGCAAATCATTAACATCTACAGCAGTATCTTCGATTACGGCAACCGCTTTTGCGTCACCTGGGATATTCGATAATAAACCCAATCCTGCTTTTCTCAATGCCCAAACCTTGTTCGTATCGTCGCCATAAACAATCGGGAAATGATATCCCAGGTTTTTAGAACGCATCAAAGCTTCCATTTCTTTTGCAACAGCGTCAATTTCTTCTTGCGAATCTCTTAAAAATTCAACCGCCAAAATTGCCTGAGGATCTCCTTTTACAAAAAAACGATTCTTGCTTTGTTCTATATTTTCTTTGGTACATTCCAGAATATAATGGTCAATTAATTCGACACTATCCGGATTAAATTTCAACGCTTCTATATTTGCTTTTAGCGATTCATTTATGCTTTCAAAATGTACACAAACCAAAGCTGCGTAAGGTTTTAGCGCATCAACTAAATTCAATTTTATAGCGGTAGAAAAAAACAAAGTTCCCTCAGATCCTGCAATTAATTTACAGAAATTGAATTTCTCGTCGAAAGTTCCAAAAGGCATCGAATCCGCCAATAAATCCAAAGCATAACCTGTATTTCTCCTCGGAATTGTTTTCTTAGGAAAATTATCATCGAATAAAATTCTGTTACTTTCAGAAGATAATATTTCTTTTGCCTGAACATAAATCGCTTGCTCTAAAGGACTCACAACATTGATTCCATTACATTTATCTTCAAATTCAGCATTTGTTAAAGAACCAAAAGTAACTTCATTTCCATCTGCCAAAAAACCTTTGATTTCCAATAAATGTTCACGCGTAGATCCATAAATAACAGATCTTGCGCCACAAGCATTATTTCCAACCATTCCGCCAATCATACAACGATTACTGGTAGAAGTTTCCGGACCAAAAAAGAGTTTATATTGCTTTAAATGAAGATTTAGTTCGTCACGAATTACGCCCGGTTCTACCCAAGCCGATTTATTTTCCTGATCAACTGAAATAATTTTTGTGAACTCTTGCGAAATATCAACAATAATTCCGTTCCCAACCACTTGTCCCGCAAGCGAAGTTCCAGCGGCACGAGGAATCACACTGCTATTATTTTCTCTTGCAAAGGCAATAATCTTCTGAATATCTTCCTTCGTTTTCGGAATCGCAACCGCCAAAGGCATTTCTTTATAAGCGCTGGCATCTGTTGCATAGAGCAAACGCATCGTGTGATCGTAAAATAATTTACCCTCTAATTGCTTTTCTAAACCTTCAAGATTAATAGAACTCTTGGAAAGGATATTATTGTTATTCATTTTGATATTTTGATATTTTGATATTTTATTATGTAATTATCGATGCAAAGCTTAAACACTATATTGTCATTTCGACGGAGGAGAAATCTTCGCGAGAAGCTCCACAAAGATTGGATTTGCGTTGCGGAGTTACTTGTGAAGATTTCTCCTCCGTCGAAATGACAAAAATGCGTTTAAAGCTTCGAATTATGTATTAAATATTTTTTTCTACAATTCGCTTAAAGCGATATCTAAAAATTTCACCATTTCGTCAGCATTTTGTTTACTGAAAGTCATTGGTGGTTTTATTTTTAATACATTATGTAATGGTCCGTCTGTGCTTAATAAATAGCCATTTGCTTTCAATTTTTCGACTACGATATCTATTTCCGGAACTGCGGGTTCCTTTGTTGTTCTGTCTTTTACCATTTCGGCACCAATAAACAATCCATGTCCGCGAACATCACTTATTATTGAATATTTCGACATTAAACCTTTAAGTCCATCCATTAAATGATTTCCAACTTCTAAAGCGTGTTGTTGCATTTCTTCCTCCTGAATAACATCCAAAACCGCTAAACCTGTTGTCATAGAAACGGGATTTCCGCCAAAAGTGTTAAAATATTCAAGTCCATTATTGAAAGAATCTGCAATTTTTTCTGTAACAATTACTGCTGCAAGCGGATGTCCGTTACCAATTGGTTTTCCTAAAACGACAATATCAGGAACTACATTTTGCAATTCAAATCCCCAGAAATGATCTCCAATTCTCCCGAAACCAACCTGAACTTCATCGGCAATACAAACGCCTCCGACTGCTCTGACATAATCGTAAGCGGTTTTTAGATAATTTTCCGGTAACGGAATTTGCCCTCCAACTCCCAATAAAGTTTCACAGATAAATACGGCTGGCGCTTTGTCTTCTTTCTTTAAATCTTCGATGATTCTTTGTACATCTTCGGCATATTTTTCACCTGCTTTTTCGTCGCCATATTTATACGGACCACGATACAAATCCGGATTTATCGCTTTGTGAATCCAAGGCATTTGACCGGAACCGCCTTTGCTGTCAAATTTATACGGACTCATTTCCATTGCTACAGTCGATGTCCCGTGATACGCATGATCGAGCACAATAATATCTTTTTGTTTGGTATAATGACGGCTCATTCTGATTGCTAAATCATTGGCTTCACTTCCTGAATTTACGAAGTAGCAAACGCTAAGTTTTTCCGGTAATGTTGCTGTTAATTTTTCGGCATATTCTGTTATGGCGTCATTCAAATATCTTGTATTGGTATTTAAAGTTGCGATTTGCTTTTGCATTTTTCGAACTACAACCGGATGACAATGTCCAACATGCGAAGGATTATTGACGCAATCTACAAAGGTTCTTCCTTTATCATCGTATAAATATTGCAAAGCTCCTTTTACAATTTTTAGTTTGTCTTTGTAGCCAATGCTCAGATTTCGACCAATTTTCTTTTTACGAATTTCTAATAAATCACTATAATCATCTTCATTGATTAATCCGGCAAAACCGCACGCTTTTCTAAAAGCATCCTGAGCTTTGATTGGGTTAATTTCGATTAGTTTATACAACAAATCCCAAGCTGGTTTTTCTGTAATAAAATGATGCTCGTTATTACTGTCTAATGAAGCATTATAAGCAGATTGCGTCACGCTTATGCAAAGTCTTCCGGCAATTAAATAGTACAACAAATCTAATTCCTGCTCTGTCAATGCGTACGCTTTGTGATATCCAGCAACAATTGATGCGGCAACTTCCAACGGATTTTCTTCGTCGAGCATTGCATACGTACAGGCAATTGCCAAATTATTGATGAGTGCGGTATAAACCATATCGCCAAAATCGATCAAACCGCTGATGCGATTTTCTTGTACTAATACATTGTAATCGTTGGCATCGTTATGCACATATGCGTGTCTTAAACGGTGAATTTGCGGTAAAACTTCAGTATCAAACTGTAACAGAAAATAACCTGCAATACGTCTTCTTTCGTGATTTAAAATGTGTTTCAGATTATCTCCCGATTCGCTCGCACGACTAATATCCCAAGTATAATTGCGATGCATTGCGGGATGAGAAAAATCCTGTAACGCATTGTCCATCTTGCCTAAAAATGTTCCTAGATTGTGGTGTAATTCGCTTGTTTTGTCTTCTACATCAACCCAAAAAGTACCTTCGAGAAAGTTTAAAATTCTAATATAATACGTTTTAGAATCTCTTACTATTTTAGTTAATTCTTCGCCTTGTTTATTGATGCTAAAATGCTGAAAACAATCAGATATATTGCTTTTTTTAAGGTGCTGAATTATATTTATCTGCGCTTCTAAAAAAGGAAATGGATGACTCTCATTGGACACTTTTAGAATGTATTTTTCATTTTTCTCATTCGATAAAAGAAAATTCAATTCATCATATCCATTTAATGCTTTTACGGTCACGATTAATCCGTAATGTTCTTTTACTAAATCCTGAATAGTTGCTTCTGAAAAAGTCATTGTTACTATATTAAATTATTATTTTTTCGCCACGAATTCCACGAATTAGCACGAATTATATTTTGTTTATTTGCGTAATCTTGGAAGTTTTTTCGCCACGAATTTCACGAATTTACACTAATACTATGCGCATATTATTTTAAAAAATTCGTGCTCATTCGTGAAATTCGTGGCTAACTCTTACTTTATCTCAAACTTTTATTTCCAAATAATTGCCTGAGCCGGTTGTAATGGATTTTGTCCTACCAATATTTTGCTTCCTTGCGGAATTGGCAAGTTTACAGGTTCGTTTGTATAATTTACGCCTACATAAAAACCGTCTCTCCATTCTACATATACGCCTCTTGGTAAGTCTTCAATGGCAACTTTTGCACGTTCGTAAATTGTTCTTACAACTTCTCTTTCTAAGTTTCCGTCTTTGCTTTCAGCGCCAATATACGTAATTGTTCCTTTGCCTAATTTTCTGGTAATTGCCGCTGCTTTTCCTTTATAAAACTGATCTGCATAAGTTGCTAAAACTTCTGTTCCTTGTTTTGGATTTAAAACATCTGCCCACGAATTCCATTTGTATGTATTCGTTCCAGCGGTTATAGTTCCGTTTACATCTTCGACAAGCATGTCAAAAAATTCTACATCAGCTCCAATTAAAGGCACGATTGGTGCGCTCCAATTGGCTTCAAAGAAATGTCCGTTTTTATCTTTTTGACCTGTGCGACAAGAAAGAATTAAGTTTCCTCCATTCTCAACATATTTCGTCCATTTGTCGACTAATTTCTGATCGATCAATTGATAAGCCGGAGCCACAATAAACGGATAAGCAGAAAAATCATCTTCTTCTGTAATAAAATCCATTGGCGCACCAGTCGATTTTACAGCCGATGTGTACGTATTTCTATGTCTCCATGTATTCCAAAATTCCGTTTGTTTCTGGTTTTCCAAATCCCAAAGATTTTCATGACTCCATAAAAATCCAGTTTTTCTTTTCGAAAGATTCTCCGGAATCACCGCTTTTGGATTGTATTCCTTACGAAGTAATTTCATGTCTTCGATTGATTGTACGAACTCTTTTCCGCCTTGTGACAAAGTTACGCCATCAGTTCCTACGATTCCGTCGTGGTACATTTCGCTGCTTCCCAACGGATGTCTGTATCTATACGTACATGTAAAAGAACAACCGCCGCCAAAAGCTTGCGAGATCCACATATGAACCGTTCCCGGAAGTAATTGCGGGTTTATACTTGCCCAGTTTACTTGTCCCGGCTGCATTTCCATAACGCCCGTAACGCCGTTTATAGATCTGTAATAATCATTGGCTTCCGAAATTTTATTAGGTTGTCCCATTCTAAAATTCTGTCCTCCCAATGTATTTCTTCCGCTTACGGGATACATTGTGTACGTTGCAAAATCCATTTTGTCTGTTCTTCTTGGATCTGCGCCGTAAACTACATTCGTATAATTTGTAGTAATCCATTGTTTTGGATCAACATATTTACGAAGTGTTTCTGCTTGCAAATTCAGATATTCTGCCTGAGAATCTGCTGTGAATCTTTTGAAATCTAAAATCGCATGCGGACTCAATTTATCTTCCGAATAAAGCTCTGCATTTGGAATCGCGATTTGCTCGAAATTATTATATCGAATACTCCAGAAACTTCCCAACCATTCGGCATTTAGCTTTTCGATTGTTCCGTATTTAGCTTTAAGCCATTTCTGAAACCCTTTTTGTGCAGACGGACTAAAATCATCTGGCGCGCCCGGCTCGTTATCCACTTGCCAGCCCATAATGTTTTTGTTTTTACCGTATCTTTTTCCGAGTTCTGTAACTATTTTTTCTACAAACTCTCTGTATTTTTCATTCGAAACAGACTGATTTGCTCTGTTACCATGTTCTCTGCGGCGACCACTTGCATCTACCAAATAAATCTCTGGATACTTCTCTCCCATCCAAGCTGGCGGAGTTGGCGTTGGCGTACAAAGAATTACTTTTAATCCTTGTTTTTCGGCTATAGCCAAAGCATCATCCAGCCATTTAAAATCATATTTACCTTCTTCAGGTTCCATAAAAGTCCATGCAAATTCGGCAAAATGCGTAAACTCAAATCCTAGTTTTTTGATGTTTTTTAGATCTCGTTCCCATTGTTCTCTCGGCCATTGTTCCGGATAATAATAAACCCCAATTTGCATTAAATCCGGCTTTGAGAAAAAACGCTGCGGATCTTTCTTTTCTGTAACTGTAGTTTTTTTGCTTTGAGCAAAAACAGGCACCGAATTGCAACTTGCAATAAGCAATCCTGTCAATACTATTTTTGAAAGCGATATATTTTGGTTGAACATACTTTGTAATATTGTTGTGTTAATCAAATTTAGATAAATAATTTCAGTTGCTGATTTTGTGTAGTCCCTACGGGCAATGTCATTAAGTTAAAGTTTTTTAATATTGTATCGAATAAATCTCACGCAAAGTCGCAAAGCCGCCAAGTTTAAACTCAATATTGTCATTTCAAAGGAGAGATATTCGTGAGAAGCTCGACAAATATTGGATTCTCGTTACGGAGTTACTTGCGGAGATTTCTCCTTCGTCGAAATGACAAAACCTTTGCGACTTCGCGCCTTTGCGAGATTAATTTTATTTCTAAAAGCTTAACTTAATGCCATTTCCCACTGATACTTTAAATTAACTTAACTATTTATCCTCTAAAAGCAGCATCAAATAATGAGACGCTGACCAGCTAAAACTAAAGGCTTCTAATCCTTTTCCTGTAACTGGCTGATAGTTTTCTCTTATTGAAGTGCCTTTGTCTAAAACTCCTTCGGCATTATAAATCAGTTTGTGCGCTAATTCGTTTGCTTCGTTTGTGCATCCGTATTTCTCTAAACCGTTTATTCCAAAATAGCTTTGATCTAACCAAACCGGTCCTCTCCAATATCCGCCTTCCGGTTTAAATTTAGGGTGATTTGCTGCCAATGTTGGTAACGGAACAAATGTGTTTAAGGAATTTGTATCCATCATATTTGTTTTGGCTGCTTTGGCTTGTTCTGGTGTTGCAACTTCTGCCCAAATTGGCAAATATCCTTCACAGCCCATTGCTTTTATCAATGTTTTTCCGTCGATTGTTGTGTCGTAAAACCAACCTGTTTCGGCATCCCAAAATTGAGTTTGAATTTTACCTTTTAAGGTTATACTTTCGTCTTTCCATTTTTTAGCTTCTTCGGTTAGTTTTAGAACTTCTGCCATTTTATTCAGATAGTTTTTTTCTGCATATAAAAAGGCGTTTAAATCAACACTTTCCTGATCTAATGAATATGCTTTTTCTCCATTTTTCAGGATTTTGCTATCATCAAAACGAACGGCGTTGTCCATTCCGCTTTCCCATTTTGCTGCGATTACAGTTCCGTCAGTTGAGCCAAATTCGCATAAACCATCTTGGTCGTGATCACGTTCTTTGTACCACCAATTGTGATATAATTTTAGCTTTGGATAAAACTCTTTTATGAAATTAACGTCTTTTGTTTTCTCATAAATTTTCCAGATTGCCCAAGCTGCAAGCGGCGCTTTTGTGTTTCGGTAATTGTTTTCTTCCAGAAGATTATTTCTATAAATACAATCCGGAATAAATCCGTTTGGTTCCTGATAATCAAACAAAGCTCGCATTTGATTTTTCGCTAATTCCGAATCATAATTAGCTACTGCAACGGCGTGTTTCCAACTGTCCCAAGCCCAAAAACCATGAAACCATTCGTAATTATAACTCGGGAAAAGTCCGCCGTGTTTTAATCCTTCTGCGGCAATTCTTGTATTATTTTGTAATGTCAATACTAATTTTGCTACTAAATCAGAATAAACTGCGTCTTTGTAAATGCTTTTCTTTCTGGCAATTAATTGTGCCAATTGCTTTTCTTTTTCCTTTTGCGTGTTGTTTAAAAGCGTATTAAATGCTGTTTTTGCTATTGCTTCGTTTTCGTTTTTCCATGAATATTGAGCAAAAATAAACGTTTGAGCAACTACAATTTCTTTGGTTTCATTTGGTTTTAAGACCAATTTTTCTGTTTGTGCTTTGTATCCTTGTTTTGAAATTTCAATTTCGGGATTGCTTTTCAAAAACTGAATATAACCTGTCGCTGTACTTTTCGTGGAAACGATTTTTAATGTGTTTCCCTCTTTCGATAATTGTAAATCATCCAGAAATATATTCGATTCATACGAAGGAAAAAGTGTTATTGCCTTTCCTGATGTATTGGTAATGCTTGTTTTTTGTAATGCGGAATGTCCTGATAAAAATACTAATTGTTGTTTTATCGTTAGTTTTTCATTTTTAAATTCTTGTTCTAAATGGCTGTTGTAGCTGTTTTGAGCAACTAATGCACTTTTCCAGTTGATGGCTTCTTGTTTGTTTTCATCCTTTAGCTGCAGCGAAACAAAAGATGGACTTAACCAAACTCCATTTTGTTCTGTCATTAAAAATGGTCCTGAAAATCCTGCCTGAACTTCTGATTGTTCTAAGAATCCGAAGGCAAACCATGCGCCTTTATCTGAAAATGCTAATGGTTTTCTGTCTGTAGCATTTGTTGGGTTTCCTTTGTAATTTATACTGTTTTTGGCTGATTCTAAGTTTGGAAAACTCTTTTGGGACCAACCATTTTGTAATATAAAAAAGGATGCAAGAATAAAAAATATTTTCTTTTTGCCCATGTTATTTTGTTTTTTTGATGTGTTTTTATTTAGATATAATATACTAAATGTTTCTTTTTGTTAAATACTTTTAGAAAAAAGTTCGCCACGAATTCCACAAATTATCACGAATTATTTTAAAAATAATCAACATAATAAATTAGTGGAAATTCGTGGAATTCGTGGCGAAAAAAAAACTTTAATTGAATTCTTTTTAAATTATTATTTCGTTTGCAATTCTGTTAAAGGAATTGGGTAAAAGCTGTTTTTTGATGCATCAAAACCTGTGCGTCCAACGGCGTCAAGTGCTGCTTTTGTTTTTCCCCAACGGCGTAAATCATAAAAACGATAGTTTTCTAATGGGAATTCTATGATTCTTTCGTGCTCGATTTGTGCTCTTACTTCGGCAGTTGTTGTTCCTGTCATTCCAGGCATATCTGCTCTTGCGCGAACTTTGTCGATATACGGAATCGCTTCTGCGCTACGCCCTAATTCGTTTAATACTTCGGCTTGCATCAATAATACATTCGCATAACGCATCAATGGAATGTTGATTGCGGTAAATTCCTGATTCATTTTTTCCTGCGTACTTGGGATATATCTTCTGTAAACAGGTTTGTCTGTACCTCCAAATTTTTCATCGTAAGTTGTTCCTAATACCAATGGATTATTTGGATCATTGAAATATGGATCTTTGAAGAAAATTGTGCTGTAAAGACGTGTATCGTAATTTCCTGTTGTTGCAATTTTTCCTTCTTTTTTGAATTCGCTTACAAGCATTGCACTTGGCAGAATTTCATCCCAACCTCCAAGTTCAGATGCTGCCATCCAATAATGAAGTGCGTTACGGTAGAATGCTCCGTTTGCTGTAGTTTCTGAAAATTGCAATTCGAAAATAGATTCTTTGGTGTTTTTCGTAGTTCCGTCAAACATAGAAACATAATCTTTCACTAATTCATATCCTTGAACTTTATTAAGCGCTGTAAGTGCTTCGTTTAAGAATGCTTGTTTTTGAGTTGTTTCTTCATATGCTCTTGTCAAATAAGCAAATCCAAGGTAACTATTTGCTGCTCCGCTTGTTGCGCGACCTGTTTTGTCTGCAGATTGTTTTGCAGGAAGTACATCGGCTACAGCCTTTAATTCGCTTGTAATAAAATCCCAAGCTGCTGCACGTGTTGCCAACGGAACATTTAGATCACTTTCTTTGGTTACATATTTATTTCTAATGTAAATCTGATCCCAATTCAAAAGCAATTTCATGTGATAATATGCGCGTAAAAAACGAGCTTCGGCTTCAATTTGTTTGCGATCTGTATCGCTTATTGTTGC
Organism: uncultured Flavobacterium sp.; assembly: GCF_951805225.1. NCBI lineage: Bacteria > Pseudomonadati > Bacteroidota > Flavobacteriia > Flavobacteriales > Flavobacteriaceae > Flavobacterium > uncultured Flavobacterium sp. The sequence goes on from NZ_OX638201.1 coordinate 1,811,693, forward strand.
TGCCGGAACTTGTGGCAATTTGTCAATAACCTGATTGGCATTACTGATTCCTCTGTAATTAATTTTCCAATAACTGGTAAACTGACTGTTTCCGTTTGTGTAGGTAAATGTCGAAAGTTCTACCCAGTTTTGGTAGTTTAATGCGTCACTTCCTAATTCGTTAATGTCATCGCGATACGCTTCAACCGGCCATTTTACTTCGGCGAAAGCCCATTCGTCAACGGCACATTCTAATTGAGAATAGGTTGATGCCAAAGCAGATTCCGCATCAGCTTTATTTCTCCAAAAATTACCTGAAGTAAGTTGATCCGGAGATTGTTGGTCCAAATAATCACTACAACTTGTGATGGTGAACAGACCTATTGTGGATAATAATAAAAATATCTTTTTCATGATAATGTCTTTTTTAAATCGTATTAAAATATATACTGAACTCCAGATACAAATGATCTTGTAAATGGATAAACAAAACGGTCAACACCCGTGTCTACTACTGAAGCACGTGAGAATTCAGGATCTATACCTGAATAATTGGTGATGGTAAACAGGTTTTCGACGCTTACATAAAATCTAAGTTTGTCGATTTTTGCTTTACCTAACATTTTGCTCGGAATAGTATATCCCAATTGCAATTGGCGCATTCTAATAAAATCTCCACTTTCAAGAAAACGATCTGATTCACGGCTGTTTCCGTTTGGATCCTGCAATACTGCACGTGGTATATTACTGTGATTTTCCGGTGTCCATGAATTTAATGTTGAAGCCAACATGTTGGTTCCTGAATTCATAGATTCGTAGAAATATCTGTTTCCGTTGTATAATTTATTACCCCAACCGCTTCCAATCAAAGCAGAAAAATCGAAACCTTTGTAACTTGCTCCTAAACTAAGGTTTACTTCTAGTTTTGGTAATCCTGTTCCGGCGTATTGTTTGTCTTTTTCGTCGATAACGCCGTCATTATTCAAATCTTTGAAACGAATATCTCCGGGTTGTGCATTTGGCTGTAGTAAAACTCCGTTTTTGTTATGAGCTGCAACTTCTTGTGCATTTTGGAAAATACCATCTGTTTTGTACAAATAGAATCCGCTGATTGGACTTCCTACGCGAGCTTGAGTTGGAAAGTGTTCGTCTCCATATTTCAATCCTTCTCCGTAAATTGTTTGTCCTTCGTTTGCTAATTCTACCACTTTATTTTTAAGTGTGGTAAGGTTTAAACCTGCGTTGTATTTGAATTCGTTAACCTGATCGCGATAGTTTACTTCAAATTCAAATCCGCTATTGCTAATTTTACCTACGTTAAGAATTGGATCGTCGATTCCGGCAGATGGAGCCAGTTTTTTGGTAATCAACAAATTGTCTGTTACATTATGGTAGTAATTCATCGAACCGCTGATTTTTCCTTTCAAAAGGGTATAATCAAGTCCAATATTCTTAGAATCTGTCGTTTCCCATTGCAGATTTCTGTTTTCTAATGCTGTTGCAATACTTCCCGGCCAAGGGTTGCTTCCAATTCCTTGTACATAACCATTACCTAAAGTATTTCCGGTTTTAATCAATGTATTTGCTGAGTAATATCCTAATGCAGCTTCGTTACCCAATTGTCCCCAGCTTGCACGTAATTTTAATGTAGAAAGGATCATATCTTTTGGGAAGAAATCTTCTTGTTCGATTTTCCATCCTAAAGCAACAGATGGGAATGTTCCCCAACGGCTGTCTTCTCCAAATTTTGAAGAACCATCTTTTCTAACCGTAACCTGAAGTAAGTAACGATCATTGTATGAATAGTTTAACCTTCCGAAGAAAGATACACGATTGTATTGAAATTTTGAACCGTCTGCAGTATATGTTCCGCCTCTTCCTGCTCCAATAGTTTCGAAACCAGGATCAAGAAATCCAGACGGACGATCGATTGAAACTAATTGTCCATTTTCTACCGTATAATCCGTTGTTTTACCTTCTACGCTAACTTGATTCCAGTTTGAAGATTGACTGTTGAAAGTATTACCAAGCATTAAACCGAAAACATGTTTACCGAATGTTTTATCGATTGTGATAATATTGTCTAATATTTGCTCGTTCCAGGTTGTTCTTAATTCGCTTTGCAACGGATAAAGATGCACCTCTTTTGGATTTGCTATATAAGGTGGAAAATGAACCATTTGCTGGTTATTTTTCACACGATAAGAATACGCTAATTTGTATTTTATCCAAGGAGCAATATTTGTTGTAATAGCGATATTTGCAGTTAAATCCTGTCCTACGTCATTGCTTTTTCTAAAGTGTTCTTCGGCAACTGGATTTGTTGCTGCCGGTAAACCATTTTTGTCTGCCAATCCGTAACCGTATGGTTGTGTTTCGTCATAAACCGGAACTAAAGGCGCCATTGTATAAACTTCTTTTAACTGAAAGTTTGGCAATGCATTTTGTGTTCCGATGTAAGCCATTTTCCCGTCTACATCAAAAATCGTTTTTTTGAAACTAACTCTTGCGCTTGCTGTTTGTTGTCCAAATTCGTTGTCAATTACGATTCCTTTTTGCTTTACTAAATTACCGTATAAAGCAAATTTAAAATCACCTTGTCTTCCCTGAACTCCTAAACCGTAATTTTGGGTAAATCCAGAACGGAAAACTTCATCCTGCCAATCTGTATTTACATTAGATGGCGCTGTAATATAAGCCGGAAGCGGTTTTGGCGTAGTTGCATATTTATTATATTCATCATACATTCTTTTATTAACCGTGCGATATCCGTCAGCGTCTAATAAGTCTAATGTTTTTGATGGATTTGTAATGCTTAAAAAGGAACTGAAATCAACTTTTACGCCTTCTTTCTGACCATTTTTAGTCGTTACGATAATTACACCATTTGCGGCTACAGATCCGTAAATTGCAGCTGCAGCACCATCTTTAAGAACCTCCATAGATTCTATATTGGTTGGGTTGATGGTATTAATAGATCCTTGAAATCCGTCAATAATATAAAGTGGTTCTGTTGCTCCAAAAGTGTTAACTCCACGAATTTTTACACTTACAGAAGCTCCTGCAACTCCACCGCTTTTTTGCACGTTTACCCCTGCAACTAAACCTTGAAGTGCCTCGGCCGGACTTGTTGTGGCTCTGGTTTCAAGACTTTCTTTTTTAACGGTAGAAATAGCTCCGGTCACGTTACTCTTTTTCTGAGATCCGTAACCTATAATAACGACTTCATTTAATTTATTGGTTTCTTCCTGCATAACCACATTAAATTCTGTGCGGTTATTTACGGCTTCACTTTTTCCTATGAAACCCATATAAGAAAAAATGATAACGGGATCTGTAAGACTTGAGGAATATACCAGCGTATAATTTCCGTCGATGTCTGTTGCTGCATTGTACTTTGAGTCTTTGATAGAAATACTAACACCTGGCAATGTGTTGTTTTTATCGTCTGTAACTTTTCCTGAAATTGTCTTTTGTGCTTGTGCGAAGTTGATGCTTGGCAACCATAGACATAGCAGTAAAGGAAGCAAATTTAGCTTCCTAACTAGTAGTTTTTTCATTCTGGTAATGGTTTTAGTTAGTTAAAATTTTCTTTTTTTTGTTGTTTTTTATTTAATATGACGCAATTTATTTAGTCAGTGGCGGTAAAACACTGACCAAATAAATTACGGTACTGTTTATGACTTTTGGTGTAAGCTTTAGTTCTAATTCGGCTTACAAGTCAAATTTTATTCCTTGTGCTAGTGGCAAACTAGTGGTGTAATTAATTGTATTGGTTTGTCTACGCATGTAAACTTTCCAGGCATCAGATCCGGATTCTCTTCCTCCGCCTGTTTCTTTTTCTCCACCAAAAGCACCTCCAATTTCGGCGCCTGAGGTTCCAATATTTACATTGGCAATACCACAATCAGATCCTGTAACAGACAAGAATAACTCGGCTTCTCTTAAATTATTTGTCATAATTGCCGATGATAATCCTTGTGCAACACCGTTTTGGATTGCGATGGCATCTTCTACAGTTCCTGAATATTTTAATAAGTACAATACTGGGGCAAAAGTTTCGTGTTGTACAATTTCAAATGTGTTATCAGCTTCTGCAATTGCAGGTTTTACGTAGCAACCGCTTTCGTATCCTTCTCCAGAAAGTACGCCGCCTTCAACAAGGATTTTTCCTCCTTCGGCAACTACTTTTTCTAAAGCCTGATTATACATTTCGACAGCATGTTTATCGATAAGCGGACCAACATGATTTTTTTCGTCTAATGGATTTCCAATGCGTAATTGTTTGTAGGCAGAAACAATTGCATCTCTAACTTTATCATAAATACTTTCGTGAATGATCAAACGACGCGTCGATGTACATCTTTGTCCTGCAGTTCCTACGGCACCAAAAACGGCACCAATAACAGTCATTTTAATATCTGCATCCGGCGTTACAATAATTGCATTGTTTCCACCTAATTCTAATAATGAATTTCCTAAACGTCCCGCAACTACCTGCGCAACAATTTTACCCATTCTTGTAGAACCTGTAGCCGAAATTAATGGCACGCGTTTATCGCTTGTCAACAACTCTCCTATTTTATAATCGCCATTGATTAAGCAAGAAATTCCTTCCGGAAGGTTGTTTTCTTTGATAACTTCGGCAATAATATTCTGGCAGGCAATTCCGCAAAGAGGTGTTTTTTCAGAAGGTTTCCAAACGCAAACATCTCCGCAAATCCAAGCCAAAGCGGTATTCCAAGCCCAAACTGCAACCGGAAAATTGAATGCCGAAATGATTCCAACAACTCCCAAAGGATGATATTGTTCGTACATTCTGTGTCCCGGACGCTCTGAGTGCATTGTTAATCCGTGTAGCTGACGCGAAAGTCCTACTGCAAAATCACAGATATCGATCATTTCCTGAACTTCTCCATAACCTTCTTGCAAAGATTTACCCATTTCATAAGAAACCAGTTTTCCTAAAGCTTCTTTGTTCTGGCGTAATTTTTCTCCAAACTGACGTACAATTTCTCCACGTTGTGGCGCTGGCATTACTCTGAATTGTTTGAAAGCAGCTGTTGCCGATTCCATTACTTTTTCATAATCTGCAGCAGTCGAAGTTTTAATTTTTCCAATTAATGCTCCATCTACCGGAGAATAACTTTCTAAAATTTCTCCGTTCGAAAAATTGTTTAACCCTGTTGAAGTTCCTTCATTAACATCCTTTATTCCTAATTGGTCTAAAGCTTCTTTAATTCCGAATCCTAATTCTGTTTTTGTCATTCCGACCTTTTTTATTTATTATTTTGTCTTTCTCAATCGTTTGCGGATAATTCGAAAATTTTTTTAACACATAGAAACATAGATTTTCTTCTTAGTAAAAGAGAATTTTTAAAGAAATTCATTTCTTTCACATAGTCATATATGTCTATTTTAAATAAGTGAAATGCCTTTTTAAGGATTAATCCCGATAGCTATCGGGACTATGTGTTAAAATTTACGCCTAACGAATTTTAATTATTTAGTTTCCTGCAACTTTACATCTGTACTTTCAAAGATTTTATCAGCAGATGATGCTACAAATCCTTGGTACAATTCTCCGTTTGCCATTGGGTAACGAAGTGCAAATTCATAATAGCAAGACGGAATTTCTACTTTTCCTTCTTCAAAATCTACTACATATAAATCTGCCAATGTGCTTGATTGTTCTAATAATTGCTCTGGCGTTCCTTTTATTTTTCCACCAGAAGCGTTTAATTTCCAACCGCTTTCTTCTAAGAAATTGTTTAATTCTTCTAATGTTTTAAAGCCTTTTAAAGCATTAGTATTTATCGTGAAGTGATTTGCTCTAAAACCGTAAACGTACATCCACGCAGCATATTCAGATTCTTCTAATAATGATTTGTAAATCTTTTGAGAGTTTCCTTTCCAAACAGAACCGCTTAAAACCAATTCTGGATCGTTGAATACATTTTGGTCACAACTGTCCAAAATGTTCTGTACTGTTTCTTGTAATTCAGCTGAACATTTTTCTAATTCTAATTCAGAGATAAAGATTCTTGGAGCGCTTTTATCAGTAGCGTGCTCATAATGCTTTGCATATAATTTTTTGGTTTCAAAATTATACTCGCCTTTTGCCTCATAACCAACATTGATAAAAGGCTTTTCTAATACTTCTATATTAACACGTTTGTCATTGAAAGTACGAATCGCGATATGGTCATTTTGAATTTCTTCGCCTTTATCTTCTAATAATTCGTGTATTTTTTTTGCAGATGGAGTAATATCAGCATATTGCTCCCATAGTTTCGTAAGTAATTGATCTTTATTCATGTTTGGTTATCTTAAAATAATGTTATTATGACACAAATCTATGTATTATACTGTTAATATAACATCCTGTAGATACGATTATTGAAATCTAGACATTTCAGAAGGTTTTTTTTGTAATTTTGACATTTTAAAATCAAGTTTTACCATTAGAATTGTCAAAATAATAGAATCTATAAACTATCAAGAGCTATGGCGAGTATCAAGAAGAATGAAAATACTGACTATTTAGATCGCGAAATCATGCAAAAACTTAGTGAGAATGGGAGAATACCATTTTCTGATCTTGCGAAGGAATTAAATATATCAAATTCGTTAGTGCATTTAAGGGTCAAAAAATTACAGGAAGCTGGTGTAATTACAGGTTTTGGCGTCAAGCTAAATGCTAAAGAACTTGGTTTTGAAACTATTACCTACACCGGAATCGTTACTAAAGAAGCTCGATACTCTTATTCTATTGCCGAAAAGTTAAAGGAAATCCCAGAAGTAATCGAATGTCACTGGGTTTCGGGGAAATATGCTTTATTCATCAAAATTGTTTCTTTTAACAACGAAGAACTTCGTAAAATTCTATACGAACAAATTCACCAAATCGAGGGCGTTGGAAGTACGGATTCGTTTTTCTCTTTTGGGGCGGCTTTTGAGAAGAATTTACCTGTTTAAGACTTGAAGAAGCAAGATTATAGAAGAAAGATTGGGTTAATCTCTTGAATTTATTTTATTTTCTAATATTTCAGCGATAATGTTTAGTCCCTACGGGACATTTTTTCTGGATGGGATAATTTTATTTCTACCAATATATAACTCCTAACGGAGTATATCTCGTAGAGATTAAATATTGGTAAAATACAATATAGTTCCTATTTAAAAAATGTCCCGTAGGGACTAAACCTTTAAAAATTAAATAAGAAACGAAACACGTAAAATGAAAAATTTGCCCTTTTTATGATGTAAATTCTATTAATAATTATTAAATTTATGTTCTAAAATCGTTTTTTATGAAAAATTACATCTTACTTTTTGTTGCTGTTTTAGCACTATCATTTAATTCTTGTACAACGATGAAGAATACCACAAGCTCTTCTGATCTTTACAATACAACTTGGGAATTAGAATATATTTCTGGTCCGCGTATTGCTTTTGACGGTCTGTTTCCTACCAAAAAACCATTTATTAAATTTGACGAAAGTAAAGGTCAGGTTTTCGGAAATGCTGGTTGCAACGGTTACAGTGCTCCTTATACTTTAAAAGGAAAATCTCTTAGCTTTGGTGAGCAAGGTCCTGCTACATTAATGTTTTGTGAAGGTGGCGGTGAACAAGTTTTTACACAAATGATCAGAAAAATAGATTCTTATTCTATTGATAAAGATGGTAAACTTAATTTGTTGGTAAAAGACATTCCGATGATGAGATTTAAAAAAGTGGCTGATAAATAAAAGTCATTATATCTAATATAAAAAACCGCTTCAATGTAAAATTTGAAGCGGTTTTTTTTATTGCTGTATCTTTTTTAAACAATTTTCGAAAACAATTTATCCGAACTCTTATTCTATTTTTTGACGCTGATTTAAGGAAGATTTTCTGTGTTTAATATTATAAAAATCAATGTCTAAAATCTCTTAAAACATACGAATTTACTGCTATAAAAGGCGAAATAAAAAAAGAAGTTGTCTCATAATTGAGGCAACTTCTTTTTTTTATTTTAGGCATAATTATCATCCTTTATTTACAACTATCTAAACATCAATAAATTAAAACAGGTATTTTTACGCTAAATTCTTACATATATAGTTTTTAATTTTACTACAGCAAACTTAGCCTTATAAGCCAGATCAATTTGTACAATTCTCCCTGTACGCAATAAAAATCACCCAATTCAATCCTCAAAAAAAAGTGGAATCCTGAAACCACTTTAAAAAACGGGGCGACTTCTGAAAAGCCATACGAGTAGGACTAACAACAAAAATAAACTAATATTATGGAATCAAAAAACACAAAAGAACAAGATGATGTTGCTGTAATCAAAAACGCAAACAGCAATTTTCAATTTAGAACACCAGCCGGTATTCAGGATTTTCAAGGAGATTCTGCAAAACAAACGGCATTGAATAATCTATGGAGTTCAAATCTGGATGAATTTACACAACAAGGAATGTTAAGCAATCCTTGGAATTCCTCTAATACGCCTCCAACTACAAACTATTATAATCCGGTACAAAACAATCCTCAAAGTTCGTATTCACCAGTTAATTGGTTAGCTTTTCCAGGAAGATTAGCTTTTAATTTTCCAAATGCTTCACAAGATCAATTGAACCAAATGGCAGATACCGGTAACATTCAAGGATTGATTAGCAGTAGTCCATGTGATAGTAGCAATACTACAACTATTCCTTATTTTCCGTATGGTCCAAGAGGCTGGCAGGATGAATATTGTGAATGGGCAGTAACTAGAAATTCCGATAACAAAATTATTCGTATTGATTTTACATGCGAAAATCCGGAATACTGGAATAGTCTATGGCTTATTGATCCTAACAAAGTAGTTACGCTTTATCAATCTATATTGAATAAACCGCAAATTACCTTAGAAGATTTAAGTTTGCCTGGTGCAGTAAATCCAATTACTGGACAACCTATTTACAATCCGTTGAATAAATGGAACAGCGGACCAGTATCAAGTGATACATTAGGCGGCGCTATACATTTGACAAGTACGCCAAATACTTTGCAAACAGAAATTGGATTGGCAACTGCGGCAACTGTACAGCGCAATAATCCATCTGGAAGTACAGGAAATACTGCATGGCCTTCAAGATCATTTAATACGCTGCTTTGTGATGCTCAATACGGACAAAAAAATCGTAACAGTGATCCAACTATTGGCGGTAATGTAAACAATCTGGTTACTGGTCCTCCAGCTACGCAAAAACCTTCTCAGGTTGTTACGCTTGCAAATCCACCGGGATTGTATATCCAAATGCCTTCTTTTGGCGGTTATAGTACTCCTGATGGCACAGACGCTTCTACATTCTGGAACATTGTACGCGGATCTAAAACTCTAAATGATGAATATGGTACTCAGATGCCGGGTAATTTTATATTACACGCTGTATTTGAAGTTCCTGCTGATAAAAACTATACAATTAGCGATATAAAAATCAGTGGCGAAAATATTGCATGGGCATCTCAGGTTGCTTCAACTTTTAAAATGCAAATTGTTGCCAGTAGTTATGATAGTCCAACAACTCCTCAGGGTTATGACGCTGTTGGTACGCCTTCTACTCTTTTTGCTCAGCCTTTGCAACTTTTTTATCAGGATTATTTTAACGCGATGTACAATACCAGTGTGCCTAATCCGGTGAATAATCCAATTTCACTTTTGAGTAATAGTACTTTCATTCCGCCAACAATTTTTAATTCGGCAAACGGAGCCAGTATGGTATTAATTTGCGACACCTGCACTGCTGTAAACAACGATCCTTCGACTTATCCGGACGTAACTTTTGATGATCCTAATATTATAGCAGTTGTAAATTCTGTTCAAACTGGTATTAGCTATGCTGTACCGGGAAATAGTTTGCCAAGTACTTATACGGCTTTGTTTATTACTATAAGTGTTGGTGTAAATGCTGCTGCAGGTCCTCATGGGGTTTTCATCACAAACGTTGGACAAAACCAAAGTACAGCAATGCCGGCAATGTTTACTGTATTGCCTACAACAATACAAGCGAATATTAAATGGCAAAATACGGGTGTAATTATTCCTTCTGGAACTACTGTTAATATCGCATATCAAAGCGGTCTTTGGACAGCAAATCCAGATGACAATAACGGACAATTGTATAATGCAAATGGAAATCCATACTTTATAGCTGGTCAGCCAGGTTATACAATGCCGGGTCAAAATGAAGGTGCACTTATAGGCAAAGTTGGAGATACTGTTTTTCTTGTTGGTATGGGCGCTACTGTTCCTGCAAATCTTCAAGGCGAATTGCAGTTGTGTATTAATGATGATTTAAATGCGATCTACGGAGCTGGCTTTGCAGATAACATTGGTAGTATATCGGTGAAAATTACAATTGGATAATCATTACCGAGTTCAATAATATGGGGAAAATATAAGCATTGAATTTACTTCAACGCTTTATAATTTCCCCTTTTTCTTTCCTTCAAATACTCAAAACAATGAATTTAAAAACTACATTTTCAAAAAAAATATTCTGGATAGGTCTTGCCATAATTCCATTGGCTGTTATTGCTTCAAAGACAGAACTTGATCACACAAAATCTTCTTATCAACCTATTCCTTCATCGCAAACTAATACTTGTAATTGTTATTCTCCAAGTACAAGCGGCATTACGATTCCTATTACTTTTAATAATTTAGTTCCAACTGATTTATTTTCATTTACGTTTCAGTCACAGGCAGATTGTTTTGCTTGGCAGGAATTCATTTCCTTAAACTGGCCTTCTTCGCCTAATGCAAGTTTTGGTACGCCAAATGATACTAACTTTGTACAATGGGAAACCTATATGCCAAGAGAAGTGCTGTTTCCTGACGATGGCTCAAAACCGCCTGTATGGGGAACTTTAGTATCAGATGAATATAGCGGACTTTTTAAATCACAAAAGTTTCTGCTAAAAAAGACACAAACCAAGCTGCTTACCTTTGTGAGCAAAATTGAAGAAAACGATGCCACAATAAATTTTAGTCCAAATCAGGCAGCACCATTTAACAAACCAAGTTGGATGGGCGCACAAAACAGTACCAATGTATGGTATGAAATTATGCTGAACAAAGACTATTATGATTTTATTGTCCAAAAAGGATTCTACAACGCACAAGTACAACACGATACTGTTAAACAAAACCAGCCCATTAATTTTCCTCAGGGCGCATATGGTACTACAACTGTTGGTGCAATTGAATTAAAAGCAGCATGGATGGAAGTTACAGATCGAAAGTCACCTAAATGGCTAAGATATAAACTATCGAATGCTACAGTTTTAGATCCAATCACAAAAAAACTTCGAAATACTGTTGTGGCACTTGTGGGACTTCATATCTTGCATAAAACACAAAATCAGCCTACATGGCTTTGGGCAACTTTTGAACAAGTAGACAATGCTCCAGATAATAATAACCTAACGGCTACTCCGCCTCCATATGGTTATAATTTTTACAATGCTAATTGTACAAATCAAAATGTAGTTATTAAAACAAGTGCGGGAGATTCTACTAAAGTCGTCACATGTAACCCCAATACATCACCGCCCTATTATCTAAATCAGGCTGGTCCTGTTCCAACTCAAACTACACGAATGAACAATATTGATCCAACTGATGCAGCTCCAATCAATACGTTGATGCAGCAAAATATCAAGAAATTTTATCCAAATTCGGTTTGGCAATATTATGAGCTAGTAGATGTTATTTGGACACAAAGTCCAGTTCCAGATCCTACAACGCCAGTCAATATACCAAGAAATATAAATGCCTCTTCAATGCTTAGCGGGACGCATATTGTCGCAAATTCAACGATGGAAACATACGTGCAACAAACCAAAACATGCTTTCAATGTCATGTTTACAGCACGATAGCTCCTTATCCTCCGGATAGTACTAACAATAATAAATTTGGCGATTTTAGTTTTGCACTTTCTTTTGCAAAATATCCTACGGCAAATGCAAATCAAAAGAAAAAATCCGTTAAGAAATAACCAATTTTATATAGGTCCATAAAAAGAGATTCCTCGATATTGAGGAATCTTTTTTTTATGTAAACGAATCGTTAAAATAAGAATATACTGAAAAAAAACAGTATTATTACTTATCATTATATTGTAATTATTTTATAATTTTACATACCAAATAAAAAAATAAACTTCTTTTACAAGCCTTGTAGAACTCTTTTATCTTATTTCCTGATAAAACCATTTCACTTTAAATTTGAATCTATTTGATAACTCTTTTTTCGAAAAGAAATATCTCATACAAAACTCGATTTCATGACAGGAAAAAACCATTCTATGGCATATTTTAAATTCTGTAGTCAAAAGATATTTAATTTTAAAACAGATTAAAACACAACAACCAGGCAAAAAAAATACTCCCCAGAAAAAATGCTTGAAAAGAAAACAATATTGATTGGATGTGATGATACTATGGTATTAACCAAAGTATTGCATATTTTGTCGACCATAATAGATTTTACTATTTCGACCGTTTCCGTTTCAAGAGCTGCAGATTTAAATCGTACCGCAGAATCCTTAAATCCTGATCTGATTTTTTTATGTTTCAAAAAAAACCAGACTATTATAAATGATCCGAATTTTAATTTCTGCAAAAATGATATTCCAATTCTCTGCTTGACAAAAAACGACGAATGTGAATCTTTATGCTGGTCAAAAAACTGCATCGTTTTTACGTATTCTTATAACCATTTAAATAATGCCGAATATCTAATCTATAGAATCCGATCTATTTTTTTACTGAAAAAAGGAGAAACCCAAAATACTATTCCAACATCGTTTGTCGAAGCAGCATTTCAAAAGAATAACTCCAATAAGTTAAGCCATTACGTAATGGAACTTGATCAAAAAGTTGAAGTTCTTTTAAAGGTAAAAGAACGCATTTCTTACCTCTATCCTAATGTTGACGATAGTACGAGAATTGAATTAATGTCGATTGTAAATTCTATAAAAACAGTCGCAAACGATAAAAAACTCTGGGATGATTTTAAAATTTATTTCGAACAATCAAATCCGAATTTTCTTTTGGCTCTAGCCAAAAAACATCCTTCATTAAGCTCCAAAGATTTAAAATATTGTTGCTATATCAAAATGAATATGAGCAATAATGACATCACAAATCTCCTTGGAATCAATCAGGAAAGCGTACGAACTCACAAATACCGCCTGAAAAAGAAATTGACCCTTAAAAAAGAACAAGACATTATCTCGTACTTGAGAACTGTTTCTTAAAAAATCACGCGAAAAACACGCAAAAAATTACCTTCGAAAATCTTTGTCAAAGTTTAAAACTTTGACAAAGATGAAACGCAAAATATTGCGAATATATCTCATACATTTCAACGGATTAAAATCCGTTGCTACAAAATAATTCATTCCTCCGGAATTTTACGAAAGAGTTCCGGAGGAACGGCGTATATTGTAGAGATGGATTTTAATCCATCATACATAATCATACGCGATCATAATCATAAAAATGTGGAAATCCGTAAAATCGAAGAAATTTATTGTCTACGTCACAAATAGACAAAACATTTTTTGTCTACAAAAAACGTTTTCTGTCTACATTTTGTCTACAAAAGCGTAAAATATCTTTTGATTATGTACACGAAAAGTATATTAATAATTTTATGTACAAATCTAATTCTCAACTACTTTTACAATAGTTATAGGTAATTTATTTGCCTATATTCCCCAAATCAATTAAAGAATTAGACAAGATGATCAATCAATCACTTCAATTTACGAAAAATTTGCTCGGACAGTTTTTAAAAAACCGATTTGGTTTGGATGAAGACAAAACAGTCCTGAATTATCTTATTGAACCAAGCGGTACTTTGCCAAAAGTGAATCAGAATAAAGTCGTTTTATCTTTAATTAATATCGAAAAAGAAACCAACCAGCCTTTTTACATTAGAAATAAAAAATTAGAAGACGGAAGTTTTTCTAATTTCAATCCAACAGAAAAATACAACATCGACTTATTAATTAGCAGCAACTTCGACGATTATACAGAATCTCTAAAATTTCTGGATGCCGTTATCGTCTTTTTTCAGATAAACAATTATCTCGATGCTTCGTCCTCTTCTTCTATTCCTGATGGTTTGAGCAGATTAGAATTCGAATATGAAAAAATCTCTTACCACCAAATGCACAGTTTGTGGACGGCGATGGCAGCAAAATATCAGCCTTCGATAATTTACAAAATGAAGCTGATAAAAGTTCAGGGTCACGAAATTATGGAAATTATACCGTCTGTAAAAAGCACCAGCAATACTATTGGAAAATGATACAGAATAATTACATAAAGATCTTTGGCACTGCAGCTTATCATACTTTTTTTGATAATGGCAAATGCAATTGTCTTCATTTTATTCCGAATCATAAAACTGATCAGACATTAAAGAAATTCGGATTTAGAATGAATCACGTTTCAAACGGATTCGATTTATATTCTAATACAAAATCTTCGTTATCAGACTTATTAGATTATATTTCTAAAACTACGCAGCAAGATTATTTCGAATTTGATATCAAATGCAGTAATCCCAATTTCATTCTTTTTACGACATTACCCATTAACTGGATTGGCGCCATTAATTACTCCAGTCAGGATCCTAAAAACATCAACAATAATGGTAAAATAACGCTCAACCAAAGCTTAGAAAACAAACCTATATCGACGCATTTTGGTCATTTAAAAATTTATTTCGAAGATATTTTAAAAGAGCAAAACACAAATGATACTGTACTTTTCGAAATAAATTTTACTGCAAGAGCAACACAATGGCAATATTATTTTATAAATAAAAATGCTGTTCAGCTCAACAATCCTTCGATTACCGAAAAAGAAAACATACAATTTGATGGTCCGAAAACCGTAACAATTCCAACCGGAGAATCGGCATTATTGTTTACTTCGAATAAAACCTATATCACACTGAGCGAAAAACCTAAATATAAATTTGACTTGATAAGTAGTTCAACTTCAACAAATCAAAGTAATACAAAACCCAAAGTAATTATAAAAGGGCTTCCTGTTCCTGACGTTTCCCGAATAGGATTAATCGAAAATAACGACCAAAATCAGGTCGCATCACCAATGTATATCTATCTATAAAAAACTATTAAAAATGAACATTAAAAACTAAAATCAATGAATTTATCTACCATCCAAACTCCTGGTGTTTACATTCAAGAATTAAATGCTTTTCCCAATTCAGTTGTTGCAGTTGCTACAGCCGTACCAGCATTTATAGGGTACACACCTCAGGCCTCTTACGAAGGAAAATCGTATACGAATGTGCCGGTAAAAATCACATCATTTGCTGATTTTCAGGCTTTTTTCTGTTTACCGGATCCACCTGCACCTGCAAGTCCGGCGAAGCAATACAGCCCTGAATATTATCTGGTAGCCGAAAAAAGTCAACCTTTAAGGGGAGATTACATGCAAATCGGTACAACGTTTTATTCAATTGTTCCGGATCCTAACACGGTTTATTATTTGTACAATAGCATAAGGCTTTTTTACGAAAATGGCGGTGGAGATGCTTATATTGTTTCTGTAGGTTCTTACGGACCTGCGTCTGGAAAAGCAGGAACTCCGGGAATTCCTGTTGTAAACCCAAATGTGCAATTGACTGACTTGACAGGCGGTCTTGCGCTATTGAAAAATGAGCAGGAACCAACAATGTACATTTGCCCTGAAGCAACTTTGTTAAGCGTAGAAAACAATGGTACACTAATGCAGGCAATGCTTCTTCAGTCGACACAAATGCAAACGGCAATGTGCTTGTTTGACATTATTGGCGGCGACGATCCGGACCCAATCTTGTACACGCAGGATATTGCAAATTTCAGAATGAACACGGGTTCAAACGGGTTAAACTACGGAATGGCGTATTATCCTTTTGTGGGAACTACAATAATGCAAAATTCTGATATTGATTACACTAATTTATTTGGTGGAGATTTAAAACAACTAGAACCAATAATTAATCCTCCAAGTGCTCCTAATCCAGCCGTTGCAACAATTATTGCCAACATGCAAAGTCCTACAAGTACTTTGACGGTAACGCAAAACAATAATGCACTTTTGATTGCGAGTCAAACGTATTCTTTGATGATTAAGCACATCTTGTCTGATGCTAATATTCTTCCTCCAAGTGGTGCTATGGCAGGAGTTATTACTACTGTAGACAACGCAATTGGTCCGTGGGAAGCTCCTGCAAATACTTCTATTGTTGGAGTATCTTCTTTACCAATTTCTATTTCTGAGAGTCAACAAGGCAACTTAAACGTTGATGCTGTTTCGGGTAAATCGATCAATGCCATCAGAACTTTTAACGGTTTAGGAATTTTAATCTGGGGATCGAGAACACTGGACGGAAACAGTCAGGACTGGAAATATATTCCGGTACGCAGAACGATGATTTTCTTAGAGCAATCTTGCAAACTGGCGGCTCAGGCTTATGTATTTCAACCTAATGACAAAAATACCTGGGAAGCTGTTATTTCAATGATTAGTAGTTTCCTTAATTCTATCTGGAAACAAGGCGGTTTACAAGGCGCGAGTGCTTCTGATGCATTTTCAGTTGCTTGCGGATTGGGTTCTACAATGACTGCAGATGATCTTTTAAATGGTTTTATGAATGTAACTGTAAAAGTTGCAGTTGTTCATCCTGCTGAATTTATCGTTCTGACATTTCAACAGCAAATGGCAACTTCTAGTTAATCAAACAAAAACTCAATTAAGTAAATTTTTTAATTTAAAAATAAAATAATATGGCAACAGATGACGGAAGCGTACAAGGCGCAACATGGCCCATGCCAAAGTTTAGATTCGAAGTAGATCTTGGAACTGAATTAACAAAAGTAGCTTTTCAGGAAGTTACAGGAATGGATGTCGAAAATCAAATTATAGAATATCGCAAAAGTAATAGTCCACTATTTTCTGTAGAGAAAATGCCGGGAATTACTAAATACGGAAACGTAACAATGAAGCGAGGAATCTTTGTAAATGACAATTCTTTCTGGGATTGGCATCAACAAGTCGTAATGAATACGATTAAAAGAAGAACAGTTCTGATAAAATTATTAGACGAAAAAGGCGGTGTAACCATGCAATGGACTCTAAATAATGCGTGGCCAACAAAAATTACCAGTACAGATTTAAAATCTGATGGAAACGAAGTTGCAGTAGACACGATAGAAATTGCGCACGAACAACTGATCATAAAAAATGGCGGTAAGTAACGATTATCCCGTTAGCTTTTATTTTACACTCTCATTTGCGGGTGTAGATGCGGCTTTCAAAGAGGTATCCGGAATATCTAAAGAATTAAGCGTTGAAGAAATTGTTTGTGGAGGCGAAAATAGATTTAAATATCGCCTCCCAACTATTTCTAACGGTCAAAACTTAGTACTTAAAAGAGCCATGGTGCCTGCAGGATCTCAGTTGGTAAATTGGTGTGCCAACTGCATCGATCAGGGATTATCAAACCCAATCAAGCCTAAAAATGTAATCTTAAAATTGCTCAATGCTTCTGGCGTTGTATGCATGCAATGGACTTTTAATAATGCCTATCCGGTAAAATATGCCGTTTCTGACCTAAACTCTCAGGAAAGCAATATTGCTATTGAATCTATTGAACTTGCCTACACCTATTTTAACATTTCTAAGGATACAACATTTGATAAACTTTTTACCTAAACAATTATGCCAATCGAAATAAGAGAACTCATTATCAAAACAGAAATTGTAACTACAAATGGCAAAAATTCGGCTGTAGCCAAAGAAAGAGAACTATCAATTTTGAGAAAACAATTACTCGAAGAATGCAAAAGATTAATTGCCGAGAAAAATCAGGAAAACAGCTATAAACGTTAAAGCCACAGATTAAAGGATTAAAAAGATTAAAAAAAATCTGCTCAATCTACAAAATCTGCGAGAGAACTTTTATCAAGAAAAAAATCAGTTTTTATCCGCGTTTTCGCGATAGCGAATCCGTATAATCCGCGTGATTATAACTTCAAAAAGTATAATTTATATGCTCAAAAAACTCTTTTAGAATTAAAATAACAAACCAATGGCAAGTTTAGCATTAATGAAAATAACGGGATATACAGACGAGGAATTTCAGAATAAATTCTCCGGAAATCCCTATTCTTTCATGATAAATCCCGATAATATCAAAATACAAAAAAGCATAGAATACAACGAGCAGCAAGCTCCGGCAACAAGCTCAGCATCGCAAAAGTACAAAAGTACGCCAAGCGACAAGTTAAGTTTTGAAATGGTAATAGATTGTACCGGTATCGTCGATGCAAAACGTATCGATATGTCCAAAGAAATGAAAGCTTTAGAAACGATTATTTATACGTATAACGGTAAAATTCATCGTCCTAATTTTGTAAAAATACAATGGGGTCAAAACATCACATTCAACGGAGTTCTCGATTCTATCGACACCTCTTATACCCTGTTTAAACCAGACGGAAGTCCACTGAGAGCCAAATTATCTTTGTCTTTTAGCCGCTATATTTCTCCAAAAACGGTAACCAGAACTGATGCTCCGGAATCTCCGGATCTTACTCATATCGTAACCGTTTCTGAGGGAATGTCTTTGCCGCAATTGTGTCAGAAAGTATGGAATGATGATTCCTACTACATACAAGTTGCGCAATTTAATAAACTGAACAAATTCAGAAACCTGAATGGTATCGACAAACTAATTTTTCCACCTATAAATCCTTCTAATTAATGGGCGCTTCAACCGAAATAAAAAGTGGCGGAATTGCAACATTCGTAGTCAAAGTAAATGGTACGGCAATAGCCGATGAACTAAGTGTGCTTTCTGTTCATATCGAAAAAAAAGTAAACCGAATTGCTTCTGCAAAAGTTACAATTCTGGACGGAGAAGCCAATACTGGTGAGTTTCCTGCAAGTTCATCATCAGTTTTTGTGCCTGGCGCTGAAATTAGCATAGAAGCTGGTTATGACAACAATAATGTCGTTGTTTTTTCCGGTTTAATTATGAGTCAAACCATTCGAATTGATAATTTGGTAGGATCAGCATTAGAAATTGAATGTCGTGACAAAGCCATAAAAATGATCGTAGGTCGAAAAAGCCTTACGTATTCCAAACAAAAAGACAGCGCAATTATATCTTCCATAATAGGAAACTATTCAGGAATAACACCAGATATTACTGCAACAACCACAACCTGGCCGGAACAAGTACAATTTTATGTTACAGATTGGGATTATATTTTGGCTTTAGCCGAAGCAAATGGATTGATCGTAACCACTTTAAACGGAAAAATTTCTGTATTTCCTCCAGACAAAAACTCATCATCAGTACTTACTGTAACTTATGGAGATAGTTTATTAGAGTTTAATGCCAAATTAAATGCCGTTACACAATTAGGAAGCGCAACCGCAAACAGTTGGGATTTTAAAACTCAGGCAGTAGTAAATGGTACTGCTTCGGCAAATGTTGCAGGATCCGGAAATTTAACAACAAAAAAATTATCCGAAGTTATTGGGCTTGAAACCTATCAATTGCAAACTTCGGCACCTCTGGAATCTGCCGATTTAACCAATTGGTCAAAAGCACAAATCATTAAAAGTGAATATTCTAAAATAATGGGTGAAGCCAAATTTCAAGGCACTAATTTAGTCGATCCCGGAAAATATATGACCTTCGACGGTATTGGAGATCGCTTTAATGGAGATTACTTAATTGGTGGCGTTGTCCATGATTTATCGCAAGGAAACTGGATTACAGAAGTTACACTTGGATTATCGCCGTTTTGGTTTACCGAAGAACCAGATGTTATGGCACCGCCCGCTTCAGGACTTGTTCCCGGAGCAAAAGGTCTCTTCAATGCAACCGTAAAAAAGATGTACGAAGATCCCGATTCTCAATATAGAATTTTAGTTGATGTTCCGTTATTAGATCCAAATGGCGAAGGAATCTGGGCACGAATGACCAATTTTTATTCGACAAGCGGAGCCGGAGCTTTTTTCATGCCCGAAGTTGGAGACGAAGTTATTCTGGGTTTCATAAACGAAGATCCGCGTTATCCAATAATCCTGGGAAGTCTTTATAGCAGTACAACCATAAAACCCTTTGCAGGTTTAGATCCAAATCAAAAAAATACAACAAAAGCTATCGTTTCCAAATCAGGAATTTCAGTGCAATTTGACGACGAAAAGAAAATATGGACCGTAGCAACGCCCAATAAAAACACCATCATAATCAGTGATGAAGACAAGAAAATCACGATTAAGGATGAAAATGAAAATAGCATCGTAATGTCAAGCAGCGGTATTGATTTGTCAAGCCAAAAAAACATCAATATCTCAGCAAATCAAAATGTTACCATAAAAGGAAATCAAGGCGTTAGCATACAATCAAGTGCCGGAGACGTCGCCATAAAAGGCCTGAACATCAAAGAAAATGCAGACATGCAATACAGCGCTCAAGGCGGACAAATGGCACAAGTTTCCGGAGGAATGCAGTTGACGTTGAAAGGCGCAATGGTAATGATTAATTGATTGTTAATTGTTGATTATTAATTGTTAATGCTTGGTTTGTGATGATTGATTGCGATTAAGCTTTGTCAAAGTTTTGAACTTTGACAAAGCTGTTGAAATAGATTGTAGACAATAGTCTATAAACAATAATCTATACGGTATTAATCGCATTTTGTGTCATCCTGAGCGAAGTCGAAGGCACAAGTAGCTCGACAAAGATTGGCGATTATAGCAACGGAGTTTCTTGCGGAGATCCCTCGTCCCTCGGGATGACAAGATTGAGAGAATTATTTTGACATAACAACAAACGATTAAACAACAAAACAATTAACCGATTAAACCAAAAAACCAACAATTAATAATTAACAACTAACAATTAAAAAATTATGCCTCCAGCAGCAAGACTTACAGACTTTCACGAATGCCCGATGATTACACCGGGATTGCCACCAATACCACATGTTGGCGGGCCAATTGTTGGTCCGGGTGCGCCAACTGTTTTGATCGTAGGATTACCGGCAGCCAGAGTTGGCGATATGTTGGTTTGTGTGGGACCGCCGGATTCTATTATAAAAGGATCATCAACGGTTATGATATGCGGTATGCCAGCCGCGAGAATTGGAGATTCAACCGCTCATGGAGGATCAATTGTCCTTGGAGCATTTAATGTTATGATAGGTGGATAATAATATAGAACATACAAACACAGCTTTTTTAGGTTCAGGATGGGCATTTCCGGTGTCTTTCTCTGTAGATAATTATCAACTGAATTTGTCTGCTAATGAAACCAATATCAACGAATCTATCAATGTGATTCTAAATACCATAAAAGGCGAACGTACTCTAGAAGCTGAATTTGGCTCTGGAATACAGCAATTTATGTTTAGAAAAATTGATAATACGCTTAAAGGCGAAATTATAGAAACCATCAAGTTTGCCTTATTGCGCTACGAACCAAGAATATTGGTACAAGACGTAACAGTGGCTTCGACAGATATATTAAACGGAAAAATAGAAATATTGATCACTTATATCTACTCAAAAACCAATACAAGACATAATTATGTGTTCCCATTTTATTTAAAAGAAGGAACAAACCTAGATCGTAAAAAATGATTTTAATTGATCAAAATAGCGCCATAAATTCACTCAACGAAGCACTCGTTCCAAATCCGCATTTGATAGACGGAAGAACAGAGCAAGACTGGTTGTACTTTTTGACGGAGTTTAGCAAATTGATTAATTTCTATAATGACAGTAATACGATTGACGGAAACTGGAGTCCGTTTTTGCTAAAAGATCCTGTTATTTTGATGGCTTCAATTTCAAAAACAAACTACAAAAGTCTCTACTCCGACTATAAAAATGGCTGTAACGAAATTCAAAGATTAATTAAAAAAGAAAACGGAGGAAATCCGTACTCGAGAGCTTTAAACAACTTATTTGATCGTATTACGGCGATTTATAAAATTATAGAACGCTGGACACATTATATGCTAAGCAATACCGAAATATACGATCTCAAAACCTATATTTTGCAAGAAGTAAAAACCAGATTAAGTATTGACTTTTGGGCGATTCAATCCTTTAGAGAATATTTATATAAATTGTCGATCGATGGTTTATTTGTTGTTCCGGCGCCAATTCAGGAATTTAATTCTTTTGATAAAAATATCTGGTTTATCAATAAAGACAAGACACCTTTCTGGCAAGTTTTTGGGTTTGAAGCAGAACAGGCAATTTTGCAGGAAACAGCTTCGATAACGTCTTTTAGTTTGGAAATTCTAACCAAAATTGGCGATAAATTATTTCAGTTTTTAGAAACGATAATTCATCATGCTTCAAAAGAATTTAAGAAATTAAACCTTAAAAAAGTCCCATTTCCGGATACTGTTCTCCTACGCTCTTTTGTAAATATTCTAAAAATTCAGCAAAATCAATTGAATGGTCTTTCTGAGAAACATCTTGATTTTTATTATAAAGATATTTTAAAACAAACCAAATTACCTGCCATTGCAGATCATACTTTTTTGTGTGCAACACTAACAAAACCAACACAGGCTTTTACTTTACCGGCAGAAACTTTGTTCAACGCAGGAGTTGATGCACAAAAAAATCCGATTTTATTTGCTTCTCAAAAAAATGTAACCTTAAATCCTGCAACGATTACAAGTGTACATACGCTTTCTTATCAGGCGCAAAACACACCATCTTTTAATTTGCAATCTATTGCAAAACCAACAACTATTCAATTAGATACCGAAAATAAAGTAATCAGTTGGGATACATTTGGTTCCAGTAATCCAGTTGTAGATCCTGTAGCAAATCCTAATTTAACAGGTATTTCGTTTGCTTCGCCAATGCTATTATTGCGTGAAGGGGAAAGAATCGTAACGTTAACGCTGGAATTTGATGATTCAATAGAGCTACAAACTCTGGAAGAAGCAAATTATTTTTTGAGTACACAAAAAGAATGGTTGAAACTCAATTTAGTTCCTGAAAATTTTACACAGAATACTTCCAATAATTGCGTAATCAGTATTAAACTTGATCCAACTGTTGAAGCGATTGAGCCTTTCCTGATTAATCCTGACGGATTAAAAAGTGACTGGCCAATGATGAAAATCTTATTTCAGAATATTCCGAGCTCCTTTAAGGCACCAAAAATTACTTCGATAACTATTGCATTAAAAGTAACAGGCGTTAAAACGTTTCAATTGTATAATGATTTTGGAGAGTTAAGTCCCAAAAATCCCTACACTCCTTTTGGACCAATTCCGTTGGTGAATGCCAATTTTATTATCGGAAATAATGAAATACTGAGTAAACCTTTGGATAGCTTTATCGTAGAAATTGATTGGGACAAAAGACCTGCAAATTTTGACGCTTATTACAAGCAATACAATGATTATTTGTATCCACCCGAAAAAACCAGCGATTCAATAGTTGTAAAAACGATTAGAAGTATTTGGCCTCCAAAACAGGAAGAAGTTATATTGCCATCTGTTTTCTCAAACAATAGTTTTACTGCTAATTTTAATATCATGCAGGATAAAGCTTGGCAAGGTATCAAAATGACAAAAATTGAAAGTAGCGACGTTGATAAAGTTTTTGTGCCTATTGATACTGTTCCGTTACCGGTTTGTTTATTCGATCCTCCATCTTCAAATAGCATCAATCCTATTCTTAATACATCAAGTAGTTATTATGTTTATTCTAAAGCAGTTTCTACTTCAAATGCAGATATAAATACAACTGCAAGTACAATGCAAACTGTAACTCAAAGCTGGCAACCAGACCCAAATATTCAAAAAGAACCTTTAAAATTTACGGAAGAAAGTTCGTCAGGATTTTTAAAAATGACATTAATCAACCCAGTTTACGGCTTTGGATCTGAATTATATGGAAATGTCGTTTCGAGTATTGCGCTACAAAATGGCAATAAACTTGCTATAGCAAAAGACACCGAAGTCAAAGATTTTCTGGCTTCTGCCAATATTCCTTTTGCGCCAAAAATCCAAACGTTTTCTGCCATTTATAAAGCTAGTGTAACCTACAAACTTGATGGAACGGCAGGAGATTATCCGCTGCAATATTTTATTTATACTCCATTTTTAAACCATGTTGTATTTGATAGCGCAACAGTTGATCAAACCGATAATAAGCTGTTCAACACATCAATAATAGATAAATCTTCCAATAATCTTGAAGAAGGTTTTCCGCTTTATCCAACTTGCGATTATAATGGAAATTTATTTATAGAACTTGATAATTTGATTTCCAACAGTACTTTAAACCTATATTTTGAACTCGCCAGAAACTCAACGGCGCTTACGACTTACAATCATGTTCAATTTTATTATTTAAGCGATTCAGGCTGGAAAATAGTTGAACCAATATCAGATGGAACAAACGATTTTAGATGTTCCGGAATTATAGAAATTCCAATTCCAGAAGATTGCAATAATAACCAAACAATAATGCCCGGAACCAATAATTGGATTTCTATTGTGACAATCGGCGATATAGATTCGTTTTCTAAAACCATTTTTATGCAAACAAATGGTTTTAGTGTAAAAAGAACAGGAACTACATTTTTGACCGATACACAAAGTCCGCAAATTGATGCAAATGTGATCACAAAACCAGAAATCAAAATTCCGGAAATAGGCACAATAATTCAGCCTTTTGCTTCTTTTGGAGGAAAAGCCGCCGAAGACAAAACCGACAGAAATAAAAGAGTAAGTAATACAATCAAGACTAAAAACAGAGCAAGCACATCGGCAGATTATTATACTTTGATTGCCGAAAAATTCGATACCGTTTATTATTCAAAAGTCGTTACTAAAAAAAGTGACAACAGCACAAACGTCTATTTGGTAAAAAAAGTAGCATCAGATACAGATTCAAGCGCGTTTGTTCCTTTGGTTACAAATTCTCTTGAAATTGAAATACTAAAATTTTTAAAAGCCAATTCGTCGCCATTTACAAACCTGAAAGTCTCCAATTTTAATCTCGAATATGTTTCTATTAATGCGACATTTTCAATTAAAAGCGGTTACCAAAAAACTCCTGTGGGTAATACAGTAAATCTGGCGCTGAAAGAATATTTATCGCCTTGGATCTCCAATTGTCCTTCTCAGATTGAAATTGGACAACCACTTATTAATGCCAAAGTGAGCACTTTTATTCAAAATATTGAAGGAATTGCCGCAGTTGACAGTGTTACATTTTCGAGCTATTATATCAATCCAAAAACAGGACAACAAATCCCATTAAAAACAAACAAAAGTGCTTTAATGCCTTACGGACAATCGACACTTTTAGTTTCGGCACCAAATCATAATTTTATTTTTCAGCTATAAATGGATACAATTAATCAAATAACGAAAGTACAGCTTCCGCCGCATCAGGATTTTAATTTCCTGAAAGACGAAGCTATTGATTATATCCAAAAACATATTGGCGACCAGTGGACAAACTTTAATCCAAGCGATCCCGGAATGACAATTCTCGATCAGGTTTGTTATGCACTTACGGAATTAGGCTATTGTACAGATTTTTCTATTCCGGATATTTTGACAGATTCTACCGGAAAATTAGAAATTGAAAATCAGTTTTATTTACCTTATAAAATCCTCACAACTGCGCCTTATACAATCGATGATTACAAAAAATATATCATCGATGGCATCGAAGATGTTTATAATGTTTCGATCACAACTTACAACAATAATATCCAGGTTTTAAGCCGAGTTTATCAAATATATCTGTATATAAATCCGGATATTACAGATACAATTCAGTACAATAATATTTGCAAATCTGCCTTTTATTATCTTAATCAAAGTCGAAATATTGGAGAACTTTTTAATATGCCAATGGCGCTTCAGCCACAAAATTGCTGGATTGGCGGTAAAATAGAACTTGAAAAAGAAGTCGATGAACACGCGGTTTTATTAGAACTTCAAAATACAATTCGCACTTATATCTATCCGAAAATAGCGCAGGTAAATTATGAATCTTTAAAACAAAACGGATATGATTCTGCCGAAATATACGATGGTCCATATCTTAAAAATGGCTGGATTTTAAATGAATCTTTAACCGATAAAAAAGACACCATAAAAGCCATTGATTTAATTCCGATAATTGAATCAGTTTCCGGAATTGTATCAGTTTCAGGATTGCAGCTTTATCAGAATAACAATATTGTACAAGAATTGCAATCAACTATAAGTCAGATATTAAACATAGATATTATGGCTTCTTATACAGAAAAAAAACTTCTGTTAAGCAGTAACGGAAAAGATATTGCTCTTGATCCTTTTGGTTCGTTGCAGATTAATATTAGTAAATATCAGGAAACTCCAACAAGTTTAAATAACAAGCCAAGTATAAAATTGCCAAAAAGCAGTTTTAGAGACATCAATACTTATTATTCGATTCAAAATACATTTCCGCAGCAATATGGCATTGGCGATGACAAAATCGAAGACGATTCGGCGCCAATTCAAGTTGCACAATCCCGTCAATTAAAAGGATATTTAACCTTATTTGATCAGGTTTTGGCGAATCAGTTTTCGCAATTGGCAAATGTTTCACAGTTATTTTCATTTACAAATTCGGTTTGTGGAGCGCCTTCAGACAATGATACTTTTTATGCATTGAAAGATAATTTTGAGAAAAAACATTTAGAATATCCCGTTCCATACAAAATGTTTTCGCCAAGTTATTTTTATCAATCTTTGTATAATACTCCACATATCAAGCCTTTATTAAAAAACAATGATGTCTTTGAATATACTTATGGCGACGAAACCAAAAAGGAACTGAAAGAAAAAAGTTGGCTTGAATATCAGCAAGATCCTTACAATACGTACATTTTTGGGATGATGAAAATCATGGAAGAAGAACATGTAAATCTGGATCGACGCAACAAAATACTGGATCATTTACTTGCCAGACACGGCGAAGCGCCAAAGATTATCGACGCAATTATCGATGGTACAATTTATACAGGAAATAAGAAAAAAGATCAGATAATTCTAAAGAGTTTGTATTTGCAAAACCTTGATTTATTGTCTTATAACCGACTAAAAGGATATAATTTTCTGGCTGCTTCAAAAATAACTTCATCACATAATCAAAATAACGATGGAAGTTTATTGAGCATTAAAAACGATCATTACGATCATATACGCGAAAACACAACTGATTTTGTATTCAAATCAAACCAACTCAATAAAAAAGAAAAACTGCATAAAACTGATTTCATTAATTTTTCGGGATTGCAATTAAAGCTGAATTTACTATTTGGATTAAGAAATATATACAACAATTTTATTACGACTCAATTCGAAATTTCTCCAAATTCTATTGAAAGTCAATTGATTATTAATAAAAGCATTCAAAAAACATATTGGTTTAAGAAAAAATTAAATGGCAGTATTTTTATCGAAACTGCAATTCTTTTAAGCCAATTAAAATATAATATCGAAATCGTAAAACAAAGCGACAATACTTCTTATAGCATTCAAAATACAGATTATCAAACGATTACTAATGTAAATTATATTTTTAATACTACAAGCCAAGCGATTCTCGATATTGAAATTGCAAAAGGTTATTTGGAGTTTTCGAACGAAAAATATCCTTTAGTTTCTGATGAATCTGAAACCGTAATTGGCAGCGATTATACAAAAAATAGTTTATCAGATTATGTATTTAAGATTACAGTTGTTTCCGGAAACGGCACGATTACAATTAACGACGAGCTTTTTAGAAAAAATACAATCTTATTATTTCCAGAATTTATTCCGGAATTCAAAAAGCCTGAATTCAAAAAACGCTTAAAACAGTTTTTAAATATCAGCCTTCCAACAGGCATAAAATGCGAATGTTTGTTTGTAAGCCTTTCGGAATTAGAAACTTTTACACCCAATTATATTAATTGGCATGACAGTTTAATTTTTAAAGCGCCTCAGGATTTATTTGTTAATCCGCAGATGGTAAAAGTTTCAGATCCTGCACTTTCTGCGGCGAATTTGATCAATAGTTTAACCTCAATTTTAGAAACAAAAAATGGAAGAAATAAATAGCCATATTGTATCGAGTCTAAAGTGGGACACAACTTTTGACCAAAAAAGAGAAAGTCACAGACTTCAGGAACGTTTAAGTACCTGGAGCAAAATTTCTTTGCCCAGAGAAGTCGCCAATATTTTTAACGAATTGTGTCCGCCGGAACAAAGCTGGCGAATCGAATCGCTGGAACTTGATCTTGGTTCTTGCGATTATAGCGATCTTGAATTTGATTTGAGTCGAAAAATACGCAATTTATTACGAGAGAAAATTGCCGAATTAATTCTGTATCAAAACAGTCAGAAGCAAAACGGAATTGCGGTTTACAACAAAGAAAAATCGATTCTCGAGAATCTTATGGTATTTTTATTGGAAGGTTATTTGCCGTGGAATTATCAAAATAAAGAAGGTTCTGTAAACCAAATTATGGCAGAATTACTCCAAAATAATCTTGCCGAAGTTATTGCGATTATCAAGGAAACCGGAATGACGCACGAGGAAGTCAGAAAACGAATTTCATGGCAATTTGATGAGAAAAATATAACCAAAATAATCGCGGCACTTGAACCTAATAATAGCGGATCTATTATTGAGTTTAGCTCGATTATGACTAATATTCAGGTCAAAGAAACTATCATTCAGACAAGTACGGCAAGTTTCAAAAAGAATTTGTGGTTCTTTATTCTGAACTTTTTATTGCTGGAACGCGGAACTCTTTTCAATAAATTGGCGTTCATGAAAAGCAGTATTCTGCAAATGGCGAATCATTATAATATCGCTTACGCGGAACTTATTCTTTTGATCGAAAATACGATTGTAAAACTGTCTGATAAAACGTCTCAGAATAACAATTTTATCGCTTGCCTTAAAATATTGACTCAGGAATATGAAACTCAAAAAAGCGAAAATTATCAACCTGAAACGAACACAAATTATTGGAATGTTCTCGAAAAATTGCTAAAAAACAAAAGCGATCGAAGATTTAAAGCGGACAAAAACAATCTAAACGAATTGATTGTTGCATTAAATAATGAGAATCAAGCCAAATTTAATGCGCTTATTCAGCCTGTTTTAAAAGACGAAAGTTTACTTGTTTTGTTACTTCAGGATTTGAACGAAACTTCGATAAAAATACTTTTTTCCAGACTGGACGCTACTCCATCATTGCTTCACATGGAATCTGTAATTTACTTGAATAAACTAAGTCAGGCTTTTAAACTAAAAACAAACAGCAAGGTTTTATGGGAAATTGGAATTCTTTTTCTCATCAAAAATAAAAATGCTGATAATGCTACATTTCTGCTTTTTTGCATTAAGGAATTAAGCAAAAGAAACAATCTGAATCACGAGCATTTATTGGCAATGTTTACAAATGCAAAGATTCCAGCAGCGGTAAAAAACAATAATTCTGCAACAATATATACGAACTTAAATGCTATTTATTGCAAAGAAATAAACAGCAATAACTCTAATTATCCTGCAATTCACTTTAAGAATCTTGTTACAAAACTGGAACTTGAATTGCAAAAAAATGCTACTAAAAGTATCTTTTTCATTGACTTGCAAAGATCGCTGATCAAGACTATTTTACTGCATCCCAAAATGGCTTTTGAGGTTATGCTTTCGTACGGAAATAAAGAGGTTTTGAAGAAAATACTTCCGTTGATTCTAAACCGCGAAATGTTACAATTATTGGTAAAAACTGCCAATTACAAAAAAACTAAACTCGTACAAACAATTCAAGTTGTCTATGAAATCCTGAACGAAAAAGACAAATATGATTTTCCAGAAGAATTAATGACGGATAATTTATTGTTGCTTGGAATGCAGGAAATATTATTTCATCCGGAACATAACTCGTCTTTATTTCTGGAAACTATAATTGTGCAATTGTCCAAAAAAGTCACCGATACAAGACGTGATGATTATTTTCAGTTTATCGCAAAACTAATTCAGTCCAAACGAATTAAATCTTTTGGCGTTGCGATCAAAAAGACTTTTCTAAATCAATTAAAGAATACAAAATCTATTGATACACTTGCGCTTGCGTTGCTTATTCAAAATACATCGCAAGAAGATCAGCTTGAATTAGCGCAATTATTGTCGGCTAATTTTAATGATTCGGGATTTGTTTTACTTCGAAAACAAGATCGAAAAGAAAGCGAAAATATCTTGCGTTATTTCCTGACAAACGGAAATGCGCTGAAAAAAAATTGGATTCAGAAAACGTCGGAAACTATTATTCGAAATGTAAAATCAGTTTCAAAAACTAAAATGACGCAGGAATTAAACGAACTTTTTTGGAAAACGATTCTGAAATATTCGGCATATAAAGGCAATGAAGTTTTATTTGAAAAATTGCTTCAAAAGGAACTGAAATCGTATTTAAAAATTAATGTTGTGAAGGAAAAATTTCAGCTTCAAAACGAAATAAAATCTTTTGAAGCCTCAAATTCAGTATCAGAATTTGATCACTTTTTCGAAAATAACAGTATTTCTAATTATACGGTTTCTAATGGAATTTTGGAATCTATCAACAACAATATGCTGTTTGAAATTGAGAAATTATCGGAGAAAGAAAAATACGAATGGATTTCATCGATTATCATAGAACGAAAAATTCCATCAGATTTTATTATTTCTAAAACCATAGAAATCAAAGATATTCTGAATGTAATTATTGTAAAAGAACCGAAGATTTTCTTTAGAATACTTAAAAAAGAAATTATTCCTGAGGCGCAAATGGATTGGCTTTGCCGAAATATTAGCTTTCATAATTTGTGCAATGCAATAAGTCAACTGGATAAAAACAGGGAATCGTATTTGAGGATTCTGGAGAAATTCAATCATGTTTTGGGTTCGGTCGAAATCAAAGGTTTGGCTTCTAAAGAAATGCAGCATCTCTTGTTGCGAAAACTTCTAAAAGCTGCCACAAATGACAATTGGAGACTTATTGCGATCGATAAAATCTGGAATGAACTGATCTGGGAAGTTGTTGCCAAAAAAGGGATTTCGAAGAAAAGCTTTCTGTCTGATCTTGAAAAATATATTTACCAGTTTCCGCCTGCTTTGCAACTTGGTTTCAAAGAAATTCTGAGGTCGGAAAAACAATCTGCTCCTATTTTAAAACAAACTGAAATATTTTCGAAAATGGAATTAAATAAAATTAAAACAAGCCCAAAAACGAGCCTTAAACAAGGTATCGCAGTTAGAAATGCAGGAATTGTGCTCTTGAACAATTATATATCGATCTTGTTTGAACGATTGAATCTTGTTGCCGAAAATAAGTTTATAAGCAATGAACATCAGGTTCGAGCTGTACAATATCTACAATATGTAATTACGGGAATGCAGGAAACGGAAGAGGTTTATTTGCCTCTGAATAAAGTTTTGTGCGGTTTGCCGTTGACGGATACGGTGCCGGATTTTATTGAAATACCGGATCACGAAAAACAATTGATAAACGGTTTGCTGCAAGCGGCGATTTCGCATTGGCCGGAAATTGGAGATTGCTCCACAGATGGTTTTCGGGGAAACTGGCTTGTTCGCGACGGAATTCTGGTTGAACAGGAGGATAAATGGGAACTTACGGTTGACAAAAGGGCGTATGATATATTGATTAACAGATCTCCTTTTGCTTTTTCGATTATAAAATACCATTGGATGGATAAGCCTTTGCATGTGCTGTGGCCTTATTAATCTGAACATTGGCAAGCTTTGTCAAAGTTTTAAACTTTGACAAAGCTGTTGCAGAACATTAAAGATTGGCGATAATATAGAACGCGGATGACGCGGATTCGCTTTGCGAAAACGCGGATTAAAAACGGATTTTATCAGCGTAATCTTGTCATTTCGACGGAGGAGAAATCTCCACGAGTGGCTCGACAAAGATTGGGTTTGGATTGCGTATGATGGATTAAAATCCATCTCTACAATATAATTTGTTCCTTCGGAACGCTTTATAAAATTCCGGAGGAATGAAATGTTTTGTAGCAACGGATTTTAATCCGTTGGATAATGTGAATCGACAAAGAATTGACAAAGAATTGGGTTTCGATTACGAATAATGAATTAGAAAATAAAAAACCTTGAATACGATCTTGAAATATAAATTAATCAACTAAAAAAAACTATTATGAACAGCTACAATGAAAATCTGCATTCTAGTGTATTGTCTTCATTAGAAAGTCAGGAGATGACCAAAAAACAATTGAGTACGCAATTGAGCGCCTCAATGTTTACTCTTTATTATGCCGAAGGCGCCGAAATTGTTGCTCAGGAAAAACTTGATGCTACAACAAAAATGTACGAAGAAAAACAACGCATAAATAATGTCGTTGTTAAGAATAAGAACATGGCAGATAATCTGTTATTGTCTGCAAATCAGCAAAAAACGTATGTAACACAATCGGTTACAAATATGGCAGTTTGTGCTTCGAACATTCAAATTGCTTCAAATTCGATTGTGCGTTTGGCAAGTGATATTGGCAGTATTTACAGTATTATTAATGCTGCTGATTATGCAACTGATATTTATCCGCAAGCTCTTGAGGCTTATAATCTGATTAATAAAACGGCTTATGATGCCGAGAAAACTTCGCAATATGCTATGGAAGCAACGGCCGCAATTTCTGAAGTTGCTACAACTACAGTTGCTGATGGCGCTAAACTAACCAATACTTCTGTCAACAATTTATTGCAGGTTGCAACTGCTGATTTAACAGCTATTACAGCGGTATTAACGGTAGACAATGACATAAAATCTAAAGCAAGTATTGCAACGAGAGCTGCAGAAGGTGTTATAAAATGTAGTGAAGTTGAATATGAAGCTTCAAAAAAAGCGTACTCGTATAATAACAAACATTTCAACCAAAACATAGTTGTCGAGGTTCCTAATCCTTTTGATCCATCTGATTCCGGTTCTTTTAATGTATTATTTGATGGCTTTAAAACTCCTTTTGCTTCTGAAGAAAAAGATGCTTCAACTGAAAGCAGCGGATTAAAAAAACCTGTGCAAAGCTATAATGTGATTCTGGTAAAAGACAGCAAAAAATCATTCTTTAGTGTTTCTAATGCAGAAGATTTAGTAGGTAATTCGGCTCAGTGTAAAAGTGTTCCTCATAATGCATCCGGAAAATATTCTGCGTCTATAGCTTACAAACAATTTAGAGATTCTGATAATGATCCGTTGATTCTTGGCGAAAATTATGTTGCTTTTCTTTTGATCGTTTTTACAGAAAGTTACAAGAAAGAGATCAA
This sequence comes from uncultured Flavobacterium sp., assembly GCF_951805225.1. Taxonomy (NCBI): domain Bacteria; kingdom Pseudomonadati; phylum Bacteroidota; class Flavobacteriia; order Flavobacteriales; family Flavobacteriaceae; genus Flavobacterium; species uncultured Flavobacterium sp. Next base: position 1,845,120 of record NZ_OX638201.1, read on the forward strand.
CACTTTTGATGAATATCTGTCTGCTCCTTCTGAAACATTTGAATTGACTTATACTTTACAAAATGCCAGCGGAATTGTGGTTTCAAGAGAAACTGGTTCTAAAGATTTGTCTAAAATCACTTTTAGCGTTAAAAATGAAGAGGTTTTAAAAACAAATGAAATTGATTACAGATGTTTCTTCTTGCCTTATCCTGATGATATATTAACAAATGAGGATTTGGATACGCTTGAATCTAAAATTGAAACTCTTGAGTTAAACGAAGAAATTAAAAATGTTGAAGCAGAGATTAAATTCTTTAACGAAGAAATCGAAACTTTGAACAATTCTGCAAGTCAAACAACTCCTGATGCAGCTAAAAATGCTAAAGATACGGAGCAGGACAAATCAAAAAATAACAGTTTAAAAAATGCTTTGTCTGATGCTAAAGAAAAATTGCGTCTTGCAAAAATTCAATTGGCAGAATTGAATGCAAAACTGAAAGAAACTAAAGATAAAGCGCCTAAAACGGTTAAAAATACTAACGCTTTTTTCTTCAATCTGAATTTAGCAGAGAATATTCCTGCCGGAAATTATACGAGCGCCAAATCGCATAAAAGCAGTAATTCGGCTAACGAATTTATCGCTCATATTGATGGTACAACTACTGATAATTTTGGAAATCCGCTGATTGAGGACAAAAAATATATTCCTGTTGTTTTGTCTTACTACAAAGGTCCCGAAATTTTTAAAAGCAAGTATACAAACAGTCTTTCTGATTGGCAAAATACTACTCCGGAACTTTATTCTACAAAAGAAATTGCAAACCCAACAACTAATTAATACCACATAACGATATGGAAACTCAAGTATTACAACCTGGCCCAAAATTGCAAAGATATGGGATTACTGAAAAGAAAAAAGCGGAACTGGACTTCCTGAAAAATCAAGTAATTGATGCAACAGCAACTGTTCAGCAACAGCAAATAATTGTGAATTCGCTGAACGAAAAATCGACAAAATATCAAGGTTATTTATTAGTTTCAGAAAGTAATCGTTCACACGCTTTAAGCAATAAAAACTTAATCGATCAGGTGATTCAAAACGCTTATGAATTGGGTTATAATTCTAATAATGCCTTTAGCAAAACGATAATTTCAACTGAGAAAGCGACAAAAGTTACAGAAAACATTAGCGAATTAATCAATAAGTTAATTTATTCTGTAGAAATAATCAACAAGCTTTCTAATCTTGTTATTCGCAAAAAAGCACTTAATCCGTTGATTTCTGACGATTTGATTAGCCGAATAAATACGGCTGGTACAGATGCTAATAATGCTGTTTCGCTTACTTTGATTGCTCTAAAATCGACTTTGGCAGCAGAAGCTTCTGTTCTGGAATCTGAAGCGGCAATTACTTTGGAAAACAAACAGGCTGCTAAATTGTATGTGACTTTGACAGATGAAAAATCTATAGACGCGCCTTTAACTTTGAAACCTGTATCTGATTTTTCAATCAGAGCATTATTATACAATGCTTACAAAAATGCTCAGATTGCATACGAAAAAGCAAATTCGGCAAATGATGAAACTGCAAGACAATTGAGTATTGCAACTGGCAATTTGGCTAAAGCGCAAGTTAGACTTCAATCGCTTCAATCTAGTTTGGCGGCAGCAACTGCAGCAGCTTATGCATCTTAAGATAAAGTAAAAATAATTTTAAACACGAATTTCATGAATTGATACAATTCGATCGTGAACTTGCTTTCGCAAAATCAGTTAACTAATGCGAATCAAGAGTTGAAATGTGCTGTTAGGCACTAAATATTGGTAGAAAACATGAATTGAAATAAATTTAGCGTGCCGTAGGTACGCAATAGTTATCAATTTGTTGCGTACCTACGGCACGCCAACGAATTTAGAACCTATAAGGGCTACCAATATTTAGTGCCAAACGGCACAAATTTCAAACTTTCAACTCTTTATTGGCATAACTAATAAAAGTTTGTGCGAATTAGCGACTTGAGTGATAGTGAACAGACGAAGTAAGTTCGTGTTTGTTTTTTTGCACTTATATCCAAACTGTAACACTGTTTCAGAAATGTATTCAGTGAACTTTAATCAATAAATTTTAAGGTTATGGATCATACAAACAAGAATTTTTACAGACAATTTTATCTTAAAACGGGAGGATTTCTGCCGACGAAACCGTTGAATAAAAATCTTTTTCCAGGTGATTATTTCCAAATTAAAAATGGAGAAATAATGCTTCTTGGCAACATTTATCGCAATGGCATTATATCACATCACGATGCAGATATTAGTGGAATAATTACCTTAAATGATGCTAATTGGAATTTTAGCGACGGGATTTCAAAACCGTATTCGGGACGCGCTCACGCACACGGTTCTATCGAAAGTAATTTTGAATTCAGCAAACAAATACTTGCTTTTGCCAATAAGGGAAGTTTCATTTTTAAGGCTGAAGAACCGGAATCGATAAAAATCAATAATTGGAATGAAATTCAGCAGCAATTAATTATAAAGTTAACGCAAACTTTATATTCTTTCAGGGAACTTTATGTAGTTACAGAAAGTGCTACAGCTTCTAATACAACTCTTGCTACGGCTGGTGAAGCAAATGCTGAACTGGAATTGGCTTGCGAGGCTGAAAACTTTGGTTTGGTTGATATTTTTGGACATCATAATACCAAAACAATTCAATCAAAAGATATTGAATATTATCACAGGGAAACCAAAAGAAAACCTGCTTACTTCAAAGCTAAAAAACTAGTGGTTCAGGACGAAAAACTGGCTTATTTTATTAGTGATTTTATTGCTAAAGAAAATAATATCAGTGAATGGACGGATTCTTTTTTTGACTCGAATTTTCATAATGAAATTGATTATAATACTCAAATGCTGATGCAAAATGCGCAGGGATTTTATCTTGATATGTTGCAATGCAATGAGTTAAATCCTAATACGGCTTTGTTGTATTTTAAATGGGTTGATGCCAATCTTGACGATGTAGAAAAACTATTTGGCGCTTATGGAAACTAATCCTGATATTATTGTTTTGCATAATGAAATGGATTGGCTGCAAAGGGTAATCGATCAGGTTATTTGCAGTTATTTGCTTCAGGAAGGTCATGAAAATCGATGGCAGGATATTCCTTTGCCCGAAACTGAAACTGACACCGATATTGAAGATAGTGTTTATTATAAAAAAATAATAGAATGGGATTTGAATCTCTACGAACGTCTTTGTCTTGCTTTGATTCTTGCGCCTCAGATTAAACCTGAAGTTCTGGATATTTTCTTTAGCAAAAATGCGATGTACGATCGTGGTTTTACGGAGTTTGGCGGAGTTGTCAATAAAAATCACAGCGGTTTTTTACCAACTGGTCAAACTTTATCTTTTTTGATTACGGCGGTTAATCCTGAATTAAGAATCGAAATATTGAATATTCTGAGCTCGGCAAATATCCTTGCTAAAGAACAGGTTTTGGTTCTGGAAGCTACAGAATCTTATGTGCCAGTTTTGAATCAGATAATTTCGATTAATGATCGTTGGTTACATTATTTTATAACTGGAGTTTTGCCTAAACTCGAACATAGTGTTTCGTTTCCGGCGCAGCAAATTTCGACCAATATGAATTGGGATGATTTGGTTTTGGAAGATCATGTTATGAATCAGGTTATGGAAATTAATGCGTGGCTCAATCATGGTGAAACTCTTATGAAGGAATGGGGTCTTGAGAATAAAATAAAACCGGGTTATCGAACGCTTTTCTACGGACCTCCGGGAACGGGTAAAACGCTTACGGCAACTTTACTGGGAAAAAACACAAACAGAGAAGTTTACAGGGTTGATCTTTCGATGATTGTCTCTAAATATATTGGTGAAACCGAAAAAAACCTGTCTAAGATATTTGACGTTGCACAACACAAAGACTGGATTTTATTCTTTGATGAAGCTGATGCGCTTTTCGGAAAAAGAACCAGTGCAACCTCATCAAATGACCGACACGCCAATCAGCAAACGGGATATTTACTGCAAAGAATTGAGGATTTTCCGGGAGTTGTTATTCTGGCTTCTAACTTAAAAGAAAATATGGACGAGGCTTTCTCGAGAAGGTTTCAGTCGATGATTCATTTTACGATGCCAACTGCCGAAGAAAGGATTTTGTTATGGGAAAAAGCATTCTCAGGAAAATGTCGGCTTGATCCGGAAATTGATATTGAGAACATTGCCGAAAATTATGAATTGGCTGGTGGAGCAATTATAAATGTTCTGAGGTTTTGTGCTTTGGCTGCAATTCAAAAAAATGAAACTATTGTAAGTCGTCAGGATTTGCTGGAAGGCATTAGACGTGAATTTAAAAAAGAGAATAAAACGCTAAAGGTTACTCAAATGAATTGACGGATTATGAAAAAGACTGAAAACATAAAGAAAGTCGCCGTTGCTGCACCGCAAATGCAACGCCATAAAGTGACGCTTAAAATTGGTGACTGGAAAAAACATTTCGATTTCAATTATGTAAATGCAATAATTGCAATGGCTTTGAATGATTTTGATGATAAGATTTATTTTTTTATAAATGGATATCTTATTACAAGTCAGAATGTTTATTTGGTTGTACAAACTACCGAAAAAAACATAGAGGAAATGGTGAATAAAATTGAGACTAAGATTATTCTTTTATTAAAAACCAATCCTCAAAAACTAAAGGAAAACAGGAGAGAAATTTCTTTTATTGCTGATGATGAAAATATTTTTTACGAAGCACGAAAACCTTTGTTTAAAATTTATCCTTTACAAAATGATCATTTAGTAAAGCTTATTACGGGAGAAAAAGTTACGCTTCCTTATTATGATCGAAATCTTAGGGAATTAAAAGCTTTGATTCATAACCATCCTTTTTGTTCGGCAATTTATTATTTAAAAGGAATTGGTCCTGTAAAGGTGACTAAGTTTAAAAAAATAGAAGAAGACGACGATCTCTAGAATATAACTGATTAACTTTTTTACTCCCGAAGCCTCGGGATCTTGCAATTCTAATTCAAAAAACAACTTAAAAAACATAAAAAATGACTACACCAACAACCAGTAATTTTACAGTATTTGGCATTGATATTTCGAGATATCAGGGCAATGAAATCAATTTTCTAAACAAGCAAGTTGATAAGCTTTCTTTTATAATTTGTAAAGCTACAGAAGGAATTACGTATACGGATTCGAGTTTTAAGACAAACTGGCCAGCAATTCAGGCAAAAGGATATGTTCGTGGCGCGTATCATTTTTACCATTGTAATGATGATCCTTCTAAGCAAGTTACAAATTATTTGGGTGTTATGGGCGCATTTTCAGACACGGACATTCCTCCTATTGTTGACTTTGAAGAAAGCAGTATTGATGCGGGCGTTAATAAAGCGAGTATTCAGCCTAATTTATTGCAGTTCTTAACTTTATTAGAACAAAAAACGGGACGAAAACCTCTTATTTATACAGATAATAATACAGCAAATGCTTATTTGACGGATCCTTCGTTTGCGGGTTATGCTTTATGGATTGCCAATTATAACAGTACGCTAAAAATACCAAATGTCTGGAAAAACTGGACGATCTGGCAACAATCTCAAAGTTATAAACTAAATGGTCAGCTTAATGATTATGATGTTTTTAATGGTGATAGTAATGCTTTTTCAAATTTTATTCAATCGAGTTAAGATTCTGAAATAATGCGCAGTTGTATAATTCAAAAAGGAGGAAAATGACGCAGCAACACAAAAAAATATCGGAAAATAAAACATTTCTATCTGCCGCAAATGCAAATCGGGATAATAACACGGTTCAATTAAAAGACAATCGTGAATATTCTCTTGTACAAAGAAAAATACAGGAACATGTAGAGAATAGTCTACAAGAAAATACATTTTCTAATACTGGTGTTGTGCAGTTAAAAGGTGGTAAAAAAGAGGAGAAAAAGAATTCGAAGAAAAGAAAAAGAGAAGATCCGGAAAGTGATGAGGAAAAAAATGACGGCGATGACAGCGGTAATTTTGTACCTCCGCAAGCAAAAAAGCAAAAGAGATATCATGTACCACTAGAGACTACTGAACAGGTAATAAGAAAAACTGCGCACAAACGTGAAAATGTAAACGATAAGTACAAGGAGATTTATACTTGTCCGGCATGCAGACGACCATTGGCTGCTACAAAAAAGGAAAGCAAAAAATTAGAATTGACAAAGTTTGCATATACAAGTAAAACAGGGAATTTACACGAACAACGGGCTTTGACATTAGACCACTATCCTACTTGGGCAACACGGGAACGCGATTTGAAGTCGAAAGGTGCAACTAATGAAGAAATAAAAGAAGATCATAATGATCCGGATCGTTTAAGGGCTCTTTGCAAAGTATGCAATGAAAGTCACAAGTATGAGAAAAAGAAAAAAGTAGATTATGAAAGTGATACTGATGAAGAAGGATATCATACTCCTAGTGAAGAACCTGAGAACGAAGGTTTTTATAGCGATTTCCGCAAGGGTCCAGATCCCGGTTCTGGCGGCGCAGGCATAACATCATAAAAAGAAAATGACTCAACAACACGAAAAAATACTCGAAAATAAAATAGCTTCAACTGTTCCCGATAAAGGTGCCGGAGCTACTGCTGTACAATTAAAAAATAATCGGGAATATTCTGTTGTACAAAGAAAACTTGCTGATAGAAGTAGTTTGCAACAGGCTTCTCTTATGCCTGTTCAAAGAAAAGTGAATCAAACTGGTTTGCCCGATAATTTAAAATCCGGAATAGAAAATCTCTCAGGTCATTCTATGGATGATGTAAAAGTACATTATAACTCTAATAAACCTGAACAGCTTAACGCCCACGCTTATGCACAGGGAACAGATATTCATATTGCATCAGGGCAAGAAAAACATTTACCGCACGAAGCCTGGCATGTTGTCCAACAAAAACAAGGACGGGTAAAACCTACTTTGCAAATGAAGGGAAGAGTAAATGTGAATGATGATGCAGGCTTGGAGAAAGAAGCGGATGTGATGGGTGCAAAAGCATTACAGACTAAAGCAAAAGAGAATAACTTAAAATCTCAAAATAAAAACTATTCTGTTGATCAAAAGTCTCTCCGTAACAATTCCAACAAACCCAATCAATTGAAATCTCTTGTCGTACAAAAAGGTAAAAAGCTAAAGCCAAAGGCAAAGGCTAAAAAAGCTCCCAAACATGCAATTGATCTTAAGAAACAAACAATGACTGTTAGAAATAAAAAAGATAGCTATACCTCTGGATTAATAAATGGTTTAAGTCGGGCGACTGGAGTTGAGAGTGGACCAAGAGCGGAAGCACAAAAGGTAAAGAAATTTTTTGGAGGTAGCTGGATTGGAGGACACATGGTTAATGATCAATTGGGAGGCAGTGGAAGTTTCAAAAATATTGTCCCGATTACTTCTTCAATGAATGGGCTACATAAAACCATTGAGAATCGAGCAAATAATCTACTAAGTGCGGGTAATGGTACTCAAATTGAATACAAAATGAAAATCCTTAAAAGAGCAACAGTAAAAAACGCATTAAAAACCGTTAAAAACCTTCCAATTGAATTTAAACAAACCCTTAATGTTCACCCTGTAGGTTTACCTATGTATACAATAGATGGGCATATACTACAAGAAGCTTATCCAGGAGATGGTATAATACAACCTTAAAACTCCATAACAAAACCTGGCAGAAAACTATTTGACTTTAATTAGTACAATTAATTAACCAAATTTTAAAAAAATATGAATACTCACATTGACAAAATACCCGATAATAAAAGCCAATCTGTAGCAAATGCTGTTGCACAGAGAAAAGATAATGGCAAGAATTCAGTAATTGTGGATAACCGTCCAACATCTGTTTTGCAAAGAAAAATAGGAGACGCAACATCTGATAATAAAAATGTGGTACAACTAGCAGATCATCGTAAAAAAGCTTCAGGCACGGGGATGGCAAGAAAAGACCCAGGTCATGGAAATGTAGAAAGTAAACAGCATGCAGCCGCTCGAGCAGAAAAAGACGGAAAAAGAGAAGCCAAAAGGGCTGAAGATAGAAAGCATTTTCAAGAACAAAGAGCAGCAAAAGCGGCAGCAAAAGCTATTAAAAAGGCACCAAAAGGTGGTAGATAAGAAATTTGATAAAAAAAATTAAGTGTTAACACTAGCTTTTTAGACACCTAAGTAGTAAGCGACTTCATTTTTAAAAGAAAATTAGAATAAACCTAAAAATGATGAAGACTTATATAGGCAAAAACACAAGAACAAAAAAAAGCTAATTCGCAGATTTAATAACGGGTTCCTAATATTCTAATAAAATACTAGATGGAAAATAGTTATGAAAAAGCCAAAACGCAATCTGTTGCGAATAGTCTGAATGAAAAACCCATTCAGAACAAAGCAATTACTTTACAAGACAATCGCCCTGCTTCTCTCTTACAAAGAAAAGTAAACAATACTGGCTTACCTGAAAATCTAAAATCAGGAATCGAAAATCTTTCCGGTCATTCTATGGATGATGTAAAGGTTCATTACAACTCTAATAAACCTGCACAGCTTAATGCTCACGCCTATGCGCAGGGAACTAATATTCATATCGCGTCCGGACAGGAAAAACATTTGCCTCATGAAGCCTGGCATGTTGTACAACAAAAACAAGGCAGAGTAAAACCTACTTTGCAAATGAAGGGGAAAGTAAATGTGAATGATGATAAAGGTTTGGAAAATGAAGCTGATGTTATGGGTGCTAAAGCTTTGCAAATGAAATCAAAACCGCAATCTGCAATGGTTTCTCCTAGTAATAAATCAGTGCAAAATACTTCGACAGCGCAACTGGTAAGCGCAAGTAATAAAGAAGGCACGGTGCTAGAGGTTGTTTATTCTGAGGGAAAAGTTTCATTAACGTCAAACGAAAAAGAAATAGGTTTTGTGAATTATACTTCTATAGGTATGGGAGTTGTTTCGCAAGATTACATAAAAGTTGAACCTGGTTTTGCTCGACAAGGAATTTCATATTTATTAACCTATCTCGCAGCTACACAACGTGGACATTCGATTATGTATTTGGGTGGAGGTTCTTTAAGTGAGAGTGGTGCATTAGTTGCAAAAAAATTCGGCTTTAAAAATTATGAGCCTAAAAAAGCTGAAGAAGGTGGTTTCTGGTCTTGTTTTACCAGTTGTTTTGGCAGTAAAAAAACTGGCGACAGCGCTCCATTGCTTCCAAAAGGAAATCTTGCTTTACTCGACTATGCTTACAAGACGCAAGAAGATCAGGCTGGAGGAAAAATACCACCTATTAAGTGGATAGAAATAGAAACACTTATAGCGGAAGCAGCAGGAAAGGTTAAGCAATATGGCTGGATAATTAGTTAAAATGTTTTAAAAAGAGAAAACAATTATTATGTGCGTATCTGCAAATAAATCTGAAAAATTTAATTCCGGCATTAATTCAACTGAGACTGCGTAGCGTGTTTGATATCTGGAATCTTACAATATGAGACATAAATAAAGAATTTTTAAATAATAAATAATTTATTCATTAACCATTAAAATCAACCATTATGAACAAAAATTTCAACGGAATGTGCTACGCACCTTATCCTCACGGATATGATCCATCAACTGCAAATGATACTTTAATCTTCTATGGAAGTGATGTTGCTTATGATTGTATGACTCCTATGTGGGGAAAAGAATATACTTCTAAAGCCGGAAGTCATTGTGATCTTAACGGACCAAATAAAGCCAGAAATGATATTCAGACATTGGCTAATATGGGAGTTACTCTTATTAGATTATACGATTGGGATCCACGAAATAATCATTTGAAGTTTCTGGATTATTGCAATTCATTTAATATAAAAGTTCTGGTATCTGTTTCTTGTTATTTTGTAAAGCCGGGTGATGATAACGGACTAAAGGATCGAGATATACAAATTCCTAAATTGATTGATTCTTTTTCTAATAGTCAAAAAACAGATTACCACAGTGCTGTTGCAGGAATTGTTATTGGAAATGAACCTGCCAGAAATGGTTATAATGCGCAACACTGTATCGATTTTACAACTTCCTGGGCTGATATTGAAGCATCAAAATATCCAAATTATAGAGAAGTACTAATTGGACATCCTGTTGATTTTGCAACATATGGGGCTAAGTATCCTTGCTTTGGTTTTTGGGATCCTTTGTTTGCGGTTTTGGATAAAAAAACAACTAAGAACTTAAACAAACGTTTGTTTCTGGCTCCACAAACTTATAATGATCGCGAGTATCTATTTCAAAATGCCGAAGCATCCGGAAAAGGATACGTTGATATCGCATACGAAAAATATCAAAAGCCAATTATATTTACAGAAATCGGAAATAACAGATTGCTTTCAAATTATCAAGAAGTTGTAGACGGACAATTGGCCGGAAGTATTGAGTATGCTGCTAAAAACCCTAATAAACTATTAGGTATCTGCTTCTTTCAATTTGCTGACAAAGTCTGGATTCCCGGAACTACAGAAGGTTCACACGGTACACGTAGTCAAGGTAACGACATATTGTGTACAATTAACTACGTCAATGGAGATTTTACACATTGGGATAAAGAAGGTATTAAGAATGTTCCTTTGACGGTAAACGCTTTAATCCCAACTCCATTAAATGATATTGTTGTTAAAAATTATAAAAAGGTTTAAGCTGTTTTATAATTCAAAACTGAATCATAGCCTATAAAAAGTAGATTCCTAAAACCAACAAAATGGAACAACGTCAGGAAAGAATACATGAAAACAAAACACAGACTAGCGCAGCTAATGTGAATACTAATGCTATTCAGTTAAAGGATAACAGAGAATCAAATGCCGTGCAAAAAAAACTTTCTGAAAAAGCAATTGGTCAGGAATCTACTTTTAAACCCATTCAAAAAAAAGCAAATAATACGGGTTTACCCAACCATCTGAAATCGGGAATAGAAAATCTTTCGGGACATTCTATGGATGATGTAAAGGTACATTATAACTCAAACAAACCTCAACAACTTAATGCGCATGCTTATGCTCAAGGTACAGATATTCATTTAGCATCGGGACAAGAAAAACATTTGCCTCATGAAGCCTGGCATGTTGTGCAGCAAAAACAAGGCAGAGTAAAACCTACTTTGCAAATGAAGGAGAATGTAAACGAAAATACATCTTCTGAAACTATTCAAAGAATGACGATTTCGACTAAACCCGGTTCTATGGAAATGTTGGGAGATGATAAAAAAACTATCGAAACGTTCAATACTCTTGTAAATATAATACAACATACTCTTCAGCCTGTTTTTCCAAATGATTCCATCGAAATAGAAATCACTAATAAAGGAGAAATGACTCCTGCATGGAATCATCATAAAGGAACAAAGTTTCATCCTGGTAAAAAAGGAAATATTGGTGTTCAATTAAATAAATGGTATTTGGAAAAAGTTTCAATAGGAAATTTAATCGGGATGTTTATCCATGAAATTGGTGTGCACACTTTTGCAGATAACCTTATGGGAAAAGAAATGCTAGACGATGGAGGTTGGGAAGCTGATAATCAAAGTGATGCAATTAGTGAACTTGACGATGAAAACAAGGATCATCATAATGATATTAAGGGCAAAATAGCAAAATATCCAAATGAAATTGAATCAGGAAAGAAAAAAGGCAGATCAAGACAACGTGATCACGTAAATCTGGCAAAAAGCCTCGCAGGCGGAAATAGTACAAGATATAATGTTTATAAAAACTTATATCTAAATACAGGCGATTCTATAGCAAGTAAACTAGAAGGCGAAAAAAGAGATCAGGCATTAAAAGATTTAACCTTTTCATTTTTATTCGATTTAGGAAGAATCGCAGCCACAGATGATGGTAATCCTGTATCTATTTTTACAAATACAGATGCGATTGGGCAGTTAATGATTATTTACCGTAACAATATTGTAAAAGAAAATGAAAACAGATATAAATGGTTGAAAGAAGCTTCCGCTAATATCAAAACAGGCAAATGGCCTTTACGTGCCTATTTAGTTGGTCAAGTTGCGACATTGGCAGCATCTTCTAATCCTCTTGCTAAAAAAGCTCGTCGATCTGCTGTTGGAGGAATAATTGCTGGTGGTGTTGCGATTGCAGCCGGAGCAGCTGCTGCTCCAGCAATAGCAACGGGTATTGCAGTTGGAGTCGGACTTCATTTTTTACAAAAACTGTTTGGGGTCCAATAAAATTGGATTAAAAAATTAAAATAAAATAAGAATAAACTTAGAAAAATCTGTTTTTCTGATAGTTATGTCATATTTATTTTATAAATTTATTATCTCAAATCGAAAAAGCATACTTCAGTATAAGCCTACAAAGATATTCCTTATTACAACTTTCAATAAAGTCTCTGTGTTTTGATTGACAAAAATTAAGCTTCTTCAGCAATAATCAATCAAAATTACTGTGACACAAAAAAGCGATTTTATGACACGAAAAAACTGTTCTGTGTCATATTATCCAGATTTTATGCGTCGGATATTTAATTTTAAAAACTGAAAAGAGAAATGATAGCGCCGGAAAGTTTCAAAGTAGAGTTACTTCGTAAGAAGAATCCTAAATCAGCAGAAAGTTCTTTTAAAAACAGGTAAAAACACCTGTTTCTAAGAGAGTTATATAAAGTAATTTAGCATTTCATTAACAAAAATATATTTCAATTTAAAACTTGAAATGATTAACAAATCTAATATTAACACTAACCAATTAAACAAAAAAAATTATGGACGTATTTTTAGGAACAATTCTAGCATTTGGATTTAACTTTAACCCTAGAGGTTGGCAATTATGTTATGGGCAACTAGTTCCCATATCACAATACAATGCACTCTTTGCACTACTAGGAACAACTTATGGAGGCAATGGGACATCTACATTTGCTTTGCCTGATTTAAGAGGTAGATCTCTTGTAGGTCAAGGACAAGGAAATGGCTTAGCTAATGTCGTGATGGGACAAATAAGTGGTACTGAAACCATTACGCTTACAGCAAACAATATGCCTATACATGGTCATCCTCTTGTTGCGGCTACGTCTCCTATTGCTGTGGCTGTCAGTGCAATAAGCTTAAAACCAATCAGCAATGATCCTGATGGCGGTAATAATAATTTTGCTGCTGGCGGAACTACTCCAAATATCTATAGTGAACCTGGAGGAACAAGTAATGCAGTTGGTGGTGTAACTGCAACAATTAGCGGTGCTACAGGTGTTGCTGGAGGTAGCCAACCATTTGCCTCAAGAAATCCATACTTAGGTATAAACTTTTGTATCGCTATGGAAGGAATTTTCCCAAGTAGAAACTAATACAATTAAAATGAAACAGAGGCAATCATGCCTCTGTTTTTTTAATCTCATTTTATGGAAGATATTATTAAAATAGGAATTCTAATTCCAAAATCACAACAATACCCTACCCTGGACAAAGATTTTATGAGAGGATTAAAACTTAATAATCTCAATGTGAAGTTTTTTGTGGAAAGTATTGGTATTGGTGCTGATGAAAAAATGATAATTGATAAAATACAAAAATTAAATTTTCAAGAGGATATATCTATTATTGTTGGTTTTTTTGGGCATTATAACATGACTGAAGTTTATAACTATGCCTCCAAAAACGATATACTATTGCTTGCTGCAGATACCGGAGCAACTATGCCTTATGAAACATCTCCTTATAAAGGTGTTTATATAAATTCTTTTGGATTAACGGAATCCTGTTATCATTTAGGAACTTATTTAATCGCCAAAAACTATCAAAAAGTCGTAACCTCAACTTCATTTTATGATTCGGGTTATGGTATGCTGGCGGCAATTGAATATGCTTTTAAAGAAAATCCAATTTTTTCAGGCCACTACATCACTCCTTTTGTGCCCAGAGAAGATGAATCTGAATACATGGGACAGTTTATTAATTCGTATGAACCTGATGCTGTTTTTGCTTTCTACAGTGGTTTGTATGCAAAAGAAAATGCTGATTTTGTAAGTCAAAATAAAATCACTAAAAAGTATCCGTTTTATGTTACTCCGTTTTTTATCAATGATAAAATTATTGAAGATTATAAAAATGAACCGCACGATCTTTATGTAGTGAGTTCATGGATGCAAAATGATAGTGATAACAGCAATTTTACTGAGGATTATAAAAATAAATACTCAGAGGTCCCAACAGTCTTTTCTATTTTGGGATATGAAAATGGACTTATATTAGAAAACCTTCTTCTAAATGCAGAAAACAATCTTAATACAAGTTCTTTAATTAACCTGATTAGCAAATTGAATATTACTGGACCAAGAGGCAATATTAAATTTGATAAGGACACTAACAGAACAATATTTAATCATTATATGTATAAATTAAATTTTGATTCTTCTAACGATATAAGCTTTAATAAAATTGAAACATTTGTAAATGACGGGCAATTTACCAGAGCTTTTAATTCATTTACTAAGCCCGATTATGTAGGCGGATGGCAAAATGCCTATTTATGTCATTAAACTAAACTGTATGTTATGAAAAAAAAATTACTCTTATTTATCATCTTTTTGTGTACATTCTTTGTACAACAAAACCTTAAAGCCCAAGCAACTGTCTTGGCGCCAGGTGATATAGCATTTATTGGTTATCAAGCGGGAACTCCAACCGATGGTTTCTCTTTTATCACTCTTAAAGATATCAATGCCGGAACGCTTGTATATTTTACAGAAGATGGCTGGGGAAACGGTTCATGGACTCCAACAAACGTCGAAACAAATTTATTGTGGACTGTTCCAGCCTTTACACCTGCTGGTAGAATTGTATCAATAGTCGAAAGTTCGGCTGATACTTTTACAGTTACAGGTACAACTGGAGTAACACTTGCGTCAGGTTCAGGTTTTAATCTTCCTAATGCCGGCGACCAAATATTGGCGTATCAGTCTGCAACGGGTCCAAGACCAGCGTCACCTACATTTATTGGAGGTATCCATGCAGATTATAACGCTTCAGATTATGACCCTGTAACAACATGGAGTAATGCAGCACAAGTAAGTTCATTTGGAGGATCTGAAAGTTCATTACCTCCTGGTTTAACCAACGGTGAAACTTGTATTTCGTTGTTTCCGGCAGGAGTTCCCCCTGAACAAAATAACAGTAAATACATAGGGACTTTAACAGGTACTACTGCTGAATTATTGGCAAAAATTAATAATCCTTCAGCCACATACTGGTCACATAGTACCGGAAACGTTGATTTAGGAATTACTCCTACTAGTTACCCTACACCTGCAGTATCTACTGTTGTAGTTGCAACTGTTACTACTACAACAGCTACAAGTGTTAAAGCTGTTTCTGCTGTAATGGGTGGAAATTTAACCGCAGATGGTGGTGACGCAACAGTTCAAAGAGGAATTGTTTGGGCGACAACTGCAGCTCCAACTGTTGGTGCTGATCATAAAGTTCAAAACGGAACGGGAACAGGAACATTTAGCGCGACAATAACAGGACTTCCTTCTGGAACAACTATTCATTACAGAGCTTATGCTACAAACAGTGCCGGTACCAGTTATGGTACTGAATTGACATTTAATACAGGTGCAGGTTTAAGTACCTCATCAACTCCACAAGTTGATGTACTTTGTAATGGAGCTTTAACTGGTTCAGCCACTGTTAATGTAACTGGTGGTACGTTAAATTATACCTATTTATGGTCTCCATCTGGAGGAAGCGCAGCAACAGCTTCTAATCTTGCTGCCGGAAACTATACGGTAACTATTACTGATGGTGAAAGCACACAAATTACCAGAGCTTTTACAATAACACAACCTGCAGTAATTGGAGGAGCAACTTCAACAACTCCAGTAACTTGTTTTGGATTAAATAATGGTACTGCAAATGTTAATGCAACAGGAGGTGTTGGATCATATACTTATGCATGGTCTCCATCTGGAGGTACCGCAGCAACTGCATCTGGACTTGCACCCGGAACTTACAGCGTTACTATTACAGATGGTAATGCTTGTTCAAGAACTATTTCTGGTGTTATTGTTGGAGGGCCAACAGCCGCTCTGACTGCAACTTCCTCTACAACAGCAGTTTCTTGTTTTGGAGGCGGTAATGGTACAGCAACTGTTACTCCGGCAGGAGGAACAGGAACGAAAACCTATCTATGGTCAAACGGAGCAACATCTGCTACAGCTACAAATCTTTCAGCCGGAACTTATAGTGTTACCGTTAAAGATGCAAATTTATGTTCTACAACTGTAACAGGAATCGTTGTAGGAGGACCTACAGCCGCTGTTAGCGGAACTTATGTTACTACACCGGTTTCTTGTTTTGGAGGAAATAATGGTAGTGCTACAGTTACTGCATCAGGAGGTGTTGGAGGATATACTTACTCATGGTCTCCATCAGGAGGTAGTGCGGCATTAGCAAATAATCTTACAGCTGGAACTTACAGCGTTACTATCACAGATAATAATGGCTGTCCAACTACTGTTTCTGGAATTGTAGTAGGCGGACCAGCAGCAGGACTTACAGCAATTGCAAGTACAACTGCTGTTAGTTGTTTTGGAGCATCTAATGGATCTGCAACAATTACAGTATCTGGAGGTACTCCAAATTATTCATACTTATGGTCAAACGGAGCTACCGGATCAACAGCATCTGGACTTGTCACTGGAACTTACAGTGTAACAGTTACTGATGCTAATTCATGTAGCCGAACTTTCAATAATATTTCAGTAGGAACAGTAACGGCTATAAACCCTACTCCAACGCAAGTAAATGTAAGTTGCAATGGAGGTAATACTGGTTCTGCAACGGTTACTCCTACCGGAGGATCGGGAACCTATACTTATCTTTGGACTAATGGCGCGACTTCAGCCACAGCATCAAATTTATTGGCAGGAAATTATTCTGTAACTATTACTGATTCTTTTTCTTGTTCAGTAACACAAGCTTTTACTATTACTGAACCAACTGTATTAGTAGCTTCTCAGAATACATTTACTAATCCGAGTTGTAATAGTGGAGCAAACGGATCTGCAACAGTTGCAGTTTCGGGAGGAACTACACCTTATACTTATTCATGGTCTCCATCTGGAGGAACTGCAGCTACTGCTTCAGGTCTTGAGGACGGTACATATACTGTTACCGTTACCGATGCTAAAGGTTGTATAGCAACTCAATCTTTTACACTTGTAGAGCCATCTGCTTTAGCGGTAACACCTTCTCATGTTGATATATTATGTAATGGAGCTGCAACTGGTTCAGCCAGTGTAGTTGTATCAGGAGGAACACCTGGTTATACTTACTCATGGTCACCTACAGGAGGAACTGCAGATACTGCTACAGGTTTAACAGCAGGGACTTATACGGTAACAATTACAGATAGTAAAAGTTGTTCTACTACAGAATCAATTACAATAACAGAA
Source organism: uncultured Flavobacterium sp. (assembly GCF_951805225.1). Taxonomy (NCBI): domain Bacteria; kingdom Pseudomonadati; phylum Bacteroidota; class Flavobacteriia; order Flavobacteriales; family Flavobacteriaceae; genus Flavobacterium; species uncultured Flavobacterium sp. The sequence continues at coordinate 1,862,610 of NZ_OX638201.1, forward strand.
CCAACAGCATTAACTGCTACAGCAGGGACAACCGTTAATGTAAATTGTAATGGAGATACTACGGGATCTGCTACTGTAAATGTAACAGGCGGAACTGGTTCTTACTCTTACTCTTGGTCGCCATCTGGTGGTACAGGAGCAACAGCCTCTGGATTAACTGCCGGAAATTATGTTGTAACTGTAACTGATGATAATTCTTGTTCAACAACTCAGAGTTTCACTATCAATCAACCTTCATTTGCACTTTCAGCAACTACAGCATCAACTGGAGTTAGTTGTTTTGGTGGGTCTAATGGAACTGCAAGTGTTACGGTATCAGGAGGAACACCAAATTATTCTTATTCATGGGCACCTTTAGGTGGTTCAACATCAGCTATTTCGGGCAGACCTGCCGGAGATTACACTTGTACAATTACTGATTCAAAAGGATGTACATTAACTAAAACTATTACAATTAGTTCTCCTACTCAACTATCTGGTACGATCTCAAAAGTGGACGTTTCATGTAATGGAGGAACTAATGGATCAGCAACTGTAACTCCAACAGGAGGAGTTGGTTCATATACATATTCATGGTCACCTACAGGAGGTAATGCTGCGACTGCATCAGGACTTGCTCAAGGAACTTATACTGTCACAATCCAAGATGGAAATACATGTGGCGCAACAGTAAGTGTTACGATAGATGAACCTGCACCTTTAACGGCATCAATTACTAAAACTGATGTATTGTGTAACGGTGGCGCAACAGGAACAGCAACCGTAACTCCATTAGGTGGAAATGGTTCTTATACATACATTTGGTCACCTTCTGGTGGAACTGCAGCAACGGCAACTGGTTTGACACCTGGAAATTACAGCTGTTTAGTTACCGATGCTAAAGGTTGTTTTGTATCACAATCAATCACTATTGCTGAACCTGCAATCTTAAGTGCTACAACATCTCAAATAGATGCAACCTGTTCAACAGGTGGTCAGGCAGCTGTAAATGTTAGTGGCGGTTCAATTCCATATTCTTATTTATGGTCTTCTGGTCAAACATCAGCAATAGTAACGGGATTAGCTGCTGGAAGTCATTCTTGTACAATCACAGATGCTAATGGATGTACGCTTACTAAAAACTTTTTTATTAATACAACGAATACTTTAGTTGCTGTTACATCTCAAACTGATGTTTACTGTAATGGTACAAATACAGGTTCAGCTTCAGTAATTCCATCAGGAGCACCGGGTCCATTTACTTATGTTTGGTCACCGTCTGGCGGAAATAGCGATACTGCAAGCAACCTTACAGCTGGAAATTATTCAGTAACAATTACATCTGCAAATGGTTGTTCTATTGTAAAAACCTTTACAATTACTGAACCTTCTGCTTTAGCAGTTACACCATCTCAAGTTGATATTTTATGTCACGGAGGAACTACAGGATCTGCATCTGTAGCTGTTACTGGCGGAGCTGGTTCTTATACTTATGCATGGTCACCTTCTGGCGGAACTGCAGATACAGCAACCGGACTTACTGCCGGAACTTATACTGTAACGATTACAGATGGCAATTTATGTCAAATAACTCAATCATTTACAATTACAGAACCTAATGCTTTTACTGCAACAATTGCTCCAACAAATGTTAGCTGTAATGGAGGAACTAACGGATCTGCAACTGTAACTGCAACCGGAGGAACTGGTGCATATACCTATTCATGGTCTCCAACTGGTGGAACTGCTGCAACAGCTTCAGGGCTTACTGCAGGAACTTATACAGTAACTGTAACAGATGCTAATAGTTGTACAACAACTGAAAGCGTTACAATAACTCAACCAAGCCCATTAGTTGCTTCTAATGGAGGTCAGACAGATGTTACTTGCAACGGTCTTAATAACGGATCTGCAACTGTAACTGCAACTGGAGGATCTGGTTCATATACTTATTCATGGTCACCTTCTGGTGGAACTGCTGCAACTGCAACTGGACTTAGTCCGGGAACTTATACTGTAACAGTTACTGATGGAAACAGCTGTACTGAAACACAAAGTTTTATTATTGTAGAACCAAATGTTTTAACAGCTTCGGCAGCAGGTCAAACGGATGTTTCTTGTAATGGAGGAACTACAGGATCTGCAACTGTAATTGCAGCTGGTGGATCTGGTACATACACATATTCATGGGCACCTTCTGGTGGAACTGCTGACACAGCAACAGGACTTGCTGCAGGAACTTATACAGTAACTGTAACAGATACTAACAATTGTACTGCAACACAAAGTTTTACAATCACAGAACCAAATGCACTTACAGTAATAATTGCTCCAACAAATGTTAGCTGTAATAGTGGAACAAACGGATCTGCAACTGCAACTGTAACTGGAGGAACTGGTTTATACACTTATTCATGGACGCCAACTGGCGGAAATGCAGCGACTGCATCAGGTCTTGCTGCAGGAACTTATACAGTAACTGTAACAGATGCTAATAACTGTACTACAACTCAAAGCGTTACGATAACTGAACCAAATGCATTAGTTGCTTCTGTAGGAAGTCAAACTGATGTTACTTGCAACGGTCTTAACAATGGATCTGCAACTGTAAATGTAACTGGAGGAACTGGTACTTATACCTATTCTTGGTCACCTACTGGTGGAACTGCTGCAACTGCAACTGGACTTAGTCCGGGAACTTACACTGTAACAGTTACTGACGGAAATAGCTGTACTGCAACACAAAGTTTTACAATTGTAGAACCAACTGTTTTAACAGCTTCGGCAGCAGGTCAAACGGAAGTTTCTTGTAATGGAGGAACTACAGGATCTGCAACTGTAACTGCAACTGGAGGAACAGGAACTTATACTTATTCATGGTCTCCGTCAGGCGGAAATGCTGCAACAGCTTCTGGACTTAGTGCAGGAACTTATACAGCAACCGTAACAGACGCAAACAATTGTACTTCTACACAAATTTTTACAATTACAGAACCTAATGCACTTACAGCATCAATTGCTCCAACAAATGTTAGCTGTAATAGTGGAACAAACGGATCTGCAACTGCAACTGTAACTGGAGGAACTGGTTTATACACTTATTCATGGTCACCTTCTGGTGGAACTGCTGCAACTGCAACAGGACTTAGCGCAGGAACTTATGTAGTAACTGTAACAGATGCTAATAGCTGTACTACAACTCAAAGCGTTACTATAACTCAACCAGCTGCTTTAATTGCTTCTGCATTAGGTCAAACCGATGTTACTTGCAACGGTCTTAATAATGGATCTGCAACCGTAAATGCAACTGGCGGAACTGGAACTTATACATATTCATGGTCTCCATCAGGTGGAACTGCTGCAACTGCAACTGGACTTAGTCCGGGAACTTATATTGCAACAGTAACAGATGCAAATAATTGTACAGCAACACAAAGTTTTACAATTACAGAACCAACTCCATTAACGGCTTCAGCAACAAATAAAACAGATGTTACTTGTAATGGACTTAACAATGGATCTGCAACTGTAACTGCAGCTGGCGGAACTGGAACTTACACATACGCATGGGCACCTTCTGGTGGAACTGCTGCAACTGCAACAGGTCTTAGTCCTGGAACTTATACAGTAACTGTAACAGATGCAAACAATTGTGTTGCAACACAAAGTTTTACAATTGCGCAACCAGCTGTACTAACAGCTTCAGCAGTAGGTCAAACAGATGTTACTTGTAACGGACTTAGCAATGCATCTGCAACTGTAACTGCAACTGGAGGAACAGGAACTTATACATACTCTTGGTCTCCATCTGGTGGAACTGCTGCAACAGCAACAGGACTTGCCGCAGGAACTTATATAGCAACTGTAACAGATGCTAACAACTGTACTGCAACACAAAGTTTTACAATTACAGAACCTAATGCAATTACTGCGACAATTACACCAACAAATGTAAATTGTCACGGAGGAGCTACAGGATCTGCAACAGTAACAGCAATTGGAGGAACTGGTACTTATACTTATTCATGGGCACCTTCTGGCGGAACTGCTGCAACAGCAACAGGACTTAGTGCAGGAACTTATACAGTAACTGTAACAGATGCTAATAGCTGTACTACAACTCAAAGCGTTACGATAACTGAACCAAGCTTAATAGTTGCTTCTATTACAGTTGACGCAAATGCTTCTTGCAATGGCGCAACTAACGGATCTGCAACTGTAACTGCAACCGGAGGAACTGGTGCATATACTTATGCATGGGCACCTATTGGAGGAACTGCTGCAACAGCAACAGGACTTGGCGCAGGAAATTATACTGTAACAGTAACCGATGCTAATGGATGTATCGCAACTCAAAGTATTATAATTACTGAACCATCTATCTTGACTGCGGCAACTACACAAACAGATGTAACTTGTCTTGGAGCAGCAGATGGATCTGCAACTGTAACTGCAACTGGAGGAACAGGTTTATATACTTACGCATGGTCACCTTCTGGTGGAACTGCTGCAACTGCAACAGGTCTTAGCGCAGGAAATTATACTGTAACTATTACAGATGCAAACGGATGTTCAGTGACAAAAGCACTAAGCATAATAACAATTCCTGATGTAACAGCTCCGGTACCTAATTTGGCAACATTGCCTGCGATTAATGCTAGTTGTTCAATTACTGCAGCTCAGATTCCTGTTCCAACAGCAACTGACAACTGTGCAGGAATAATTAATGGAACTACAACAGATCCTTTAAATTATACAACTGTTGGTGCTCACGTAATTACATGGAGCTATAATGACGGACACGGAAATATTTCAACTCAAAATCAAACAGTTAATGTAACAGCATCTCCTTTAGATCTTGTAACATTTATCGATACAGAGTTTACTTATAACGGAAGTCTTAATACTATACAAGTAGGAAATCTTCCTGCAGGAGCAACAGTAACTTATGCAATAACTCCTTCAACAGGAACGCCAAATGGAGCAATAAATGCAGGTGATTACAGCATAACAGCTACAGTAACACCATCTGCAAGTACGCCAAATTGTACTCCTGTAACTCTAACTGCGCAGCTTACAATTAAAAAAGCAGCACAACAGATTACTTTTGGAGCTATACCAGTTAAAATTCTTGGAGCAATTAACACCTTCAATTTAGCTGCAATTGCCAATTCAGGATTAGCAATACGTTACTCATTTACATCTCCTACTGCCCTGCCGGCTGCAAATGTTTCTGCAACTACAGGTTTAGTAAATTTGTTAAGAGCAGGTTCAATATCAATTACTGCACATCAGGATGGTGATAACAATTATTTACCAGCTCCAGACGTTACTCAACTTCTTGTGATCAAGAATAATGATGTATCAATTGCAAAAATTACTATTGGAAGCCAAACATTCCTTACTCCAGGTAATAATATTAAATACGTAATGGCATGTGATGAAAACAATCCAAGTGTTTCTATTGTAAATGAAACAAATGCGATTATTACTCCATCTGCTAACTTTAATATCAGTACTCCAAAACCGGGAATTTATACGCAAAACGTAACAGTTACTTCTGAAGATGGAAGTGTAAGTAATACTTATACAATCACTGTAGAAAAACCATTTGGATTCTTTGATATCGTTCGTCAAAAATTCAATAACGTACTTCTTGTAAATAACAATCCATTAACTAATGGAGGTTACGAATTTGTATCGTACGAATGGTTTAAAAACGGTCAGCCAATTGGAACAGGTCAGTATTATTCAGCAGGAAATGCTTTAGGAACAACATTAGATCCAACAGCAGATTACAGCGTAAAAATGACTACAAAAGATGGAAAAGTACTTCAGACTTGTAACAGTAAAATTACACTGGCAAAAACAGCAGAAGCGAAACTTTATCCAAATCCAATTCAGACTGGAAAAACAATTACTGTTGAAGCAGATTTCCCTGTAGAAGAATTAGCAAACATGCAAATTAGTCTATATTCTGTATCAGGTCAATTGATCAAAACGGTTAAATCGTCTTCAATACAAACTGAGATACAATTACCAGAAGCAGAAACAAGTATGTATATCGTAGTTGTTGAAACTGGTAATATCAAGAAAACACTAAAAGTAATTGTAAATAAATAATATCTGTCAGTGCTATTCATTCAATAGCACTGACATAAAAAACAATTAAAGATGAAAAAATATATAAACTATATAACATCAACATTGATGATTACGGTACTTTTAGGAACATCTCTAAAAAGTAATGCTCAGGATAAAAAACAAGAACTATCAATTTCTGTAGCAGGTCCATTTTCATTTCTGAAGTATCCTAGCGCAGGACAAGTAGTCCCTGGAAACGGAATCAGTGCCGGACTTCGCTATTCGTATTATTTAAACGAAGGCATAAGTATTGGTATTGGTGCAGAATATCAAACGTATCGTTCTGATGTAAAATTCGCGTATTTAGCAGGGCAATATACAACTACTGATGCCGAAAATGAATCATTTCAATTCAGATATAAAGCAACTCAATTAAGAGAGAAGCAAAATTTAGGATATGTGAATGTTCCAATTACGATTCAATATGAGAATCCGGGACCAACAAAATTGTATGTAGCTGCCGGTGTTAAAGTAGGATTCGCAGTAAGCGGAAACTACGAAACAAAAATGCACAATCTTACTACAAGCGGTTATTATCCACAATACAATGTTGAATTGTTTGGACCGACATTTGCAGGATTTGCAAGTACAGATGACGTTAAGGTAAGTAAGCAAGATGTTACTACTAAGACCTCTTATTCTGCTACTTTTGAAACAGGTCTAAAACAAAAAGTTGGAGACAGAAGTGCAATTTACATCGGACTTTATCTGGACTATGGATTAAATGACATAATAGATAAAAACAACAATAAAAATCTAGTCGAATATAATCCTGCATTGCCAGTACAACTGCACTACAACAGTTCACTTAATACCCAATTCACAAATAATATCAGATTGGTTTCATACGGACTTAAATTGAGATATGCCTTGAGATAAGTTTTTACAATTTAGATAATCTTTCCATAAAATGGGAAAAATTAAAAGCCGATTTTCTTAACGAAAATCGGCTTTTTTATTAATATATAATCCTCCACAATTTGTGTCGCTAGACACTAAATATTGGTAGAAAAAAATATGCGCAGAAATGATTTAGCGTGCCGTAGGTACGCAACAAAATAATAACAATTATGTACCTAAAGGCACGCCAACGAACAATGAGCCTATAGTTATTACCACCATTTTGTACCTAAAGGCACATCTTTTTTTAATACAAATTTTAAAACACAAAGTTAGCAAAGCTATAATCGATAAAGCTTTGCGAACTTTGTGTTTATTAAGCGCAATCTAAAAAAAGACCTTTGCTATCTTTGCGGTAAAAAAACTACCAATATTTTGTACCTAAAGGCAAATATCTTTTTCTTTAAAACACAAAATTCGCAAAGCTATAATTGATAAAGCTTTGCGAACTTTGTGTTTATTAAGCGCAATCCAAGAAAAAGACCTTTGCTATCTTTGCGGTTAAAAAAAAATCACTTCCTGTTTCTCAACCAATTCTCAACAGGTTCCAAAACAGTATTTACAGTAACAACCAAAAAAGTACAAATCAAAGCCTCAACAAAATACCCCGAAGCAGCAATACAGCCAATAGCCGCGCTGCACCATATTGTAGCCGCCGAATTTAATCCGTGTACATTGGCACCTTCCCTAAAAATAACTCCCGCACCCAAAAAACCAACGCCCATAACAACTTGAGCAGTAATACGCGTAACATCAATATTTGGTGCCGTTCCAGCCACTTTTATAGACAACAAAACAAAAGCTGCCGCACCGGTTGCAACCAGCATATTTGTTTTTAAACCAGTTTCTTTATGATGCCATTGACGCTCAAAACCAATAATTAATCCTGCAAACAAAGCAATTACGAGTCGGGTTAAAAATTCTGTAGTACTCAATATGATATGATTTTATAAGATTAAAAATAAAAGTTTCCAAAAGCAGATATTAGCTTTCTACTTCAACAGTTTGATTTTCTAATATATTTTTTAACTGAGGAGCAAATTCCAATCCCCATTTATCAATAGCAGAAATCAAAGGCATTAATGATTCGCCCTCTTCCGTTAGAAAATATTCTACACGCAGCGGAACTTCATAATAAACAGTTTTTCCTAAAAGTCCATGAAATTCCAATTCCTTAAGCTGGTTTTGCAATACGCGTTTCGTAATCCCCGTAATCGCATTAACCAAATCCTTGGGACGTTTTATACCTTTTGAAATTTCATCCAACAAACAAAATTTCCATTTAGAACCAAACACTTCCATAGCTACAGTAAGACCGCAGTTATAATCAATTGGTATTTTTCGCTGATACATAAAATATTCATTTAGTATTACAAAAATAGAAAACAAATATCGTTTTTATAAGAAAAATGAATAGGGATTAATTTATCACTATGGGATTAATTCGCCCCTTATTGTAGTATTTATCAATGTGTTTGATCTTTGCAATAGCAAATTTTAATAGAAAAAAAATGAAAACACTTGTAATTATAATTCATCCCAATCTCGAAAAATCCATTATAAACAAAAGATGGATCGAAGAATTAAATAAATATCCAGATCAATATACCATACACGATTTGTACAGTTTATATCCAGACGAAAAAATCGACATTAAAAAAGAACAAGAATTAGTAGAAAATCACGATAAAATTATATTTCAGTTTCCATTTTACTGGTTCAATTGCCCGCCTTTATTCAAAAAATGGCTCGATGAAGTTGTAATCTCCGGATGGGCTTACGGAAAAAATAGCCCTTATAAATTAGCCAATAAAAAAATAGCCTTAAGTATTTCAGCAGGAATTAATAAAGAAGATTACAGCCAAAACGGAAGATACAAATACACACTCGAACAACTAACGGCGCCATTTGAAGTTTCTTTCAATTACATCAAAGCAGATTACAAACCCTTATTTGCTTTTTACGGAGCAGAACACGAAGTAACCACAGAACAACTAGAAAATAATACAAAAGAATATATTTCATTTCTGGAAGCTTTGTAAACATAATTTTGTCATAAAGATCATCCACAATACAACCATAATCTTGTCATTTCGACGGAGGAGAAATCACACTAGAAACTCGACAAAGATTGGCAACAAACTAACCACAATCTTGTCATTGCGAGGAACGAAGCAACCTCACTAACATTAAGACACGAAATTTGATTTAGCAAATGTGATTGCTTCGTTCCTCGCAATGACAAAAAACAACAAAAAAACCTCTAAAATCAATACTTTAGAGGTTTTTATAAAATAAAAAAAAAAAGAAAAAAATACGCTACAATTTGCATCTAACATCTTGCCTCTTGCTTCTTGCTTCTAAAATCTTGCATCTAAAAAAAACTAATCCAGATCAAAAATTTTCCCCAAATGCTCTTCCATGATAAAATAAGGATCGTTAGTCTGAGTTACAGATCGCATATGAATTAAACTAGTTTTGCTCATCATTCTAAGCATTTGTCGGCGTTCGCATTTTACAATCTTGCCATTTTCTTCGCGTTGTCCCGCAACAAAAGCACTTCGCCCATGTGCGCACAAATGATTATTTACAAAGATTACATCACCGGAATTTGGCACATATTCACTATTTATAAGTTCCTTAGCCTCGTTCCAAAATTCAGTTAAATTATAAAGAGCTTCCGGAGTTTGTCCCGCATTTTCATTGAATATTTGTTCGGCGGCGTCAAAACGAATAAAAGGAAGTTGTCTGTTTCCGTATAAAACCGAAGCCGTTGGACCAGGAATTGCCTGATCATCATCATAATTAGCATCTTTTGGACACTGATAAATCGGATCAAATAATTTTTCCATAGTCTCATTAACTTCACCGTGAGAACGAATCGAATATAAAGTTGAAGGAACCCTTTCCTCATTTCTTAAATAAAGAAAACTCAAAAAGTCAGCCTGATTGCTCAAAAAAGCATCTTCGGTATGAACGTACAAATCCGTTTTAGAACCTGATCCGGTTTGAGTTGCAGCCATTTTTTCGTCAGGAATCACAGCGTGCAAAAGTCCTCCACCCTTTCTTTGCGCATAATATTGCACCGGTTTAGAAGGAACTGCCCCGTGAAGAAGCGAACATATAAATCCGTATTTATTCAGCTTTGCATAATCAGCGCCTTGCCAGTTTGGAGGTGTTGGCCCTAAATCTTCCTGATCTACTTCCAAAAGACCCTGAAAAACAATTGCCCCATATTGATTAGCAGAAAAATCAGAACCAAACTGACTCAAAATTCTACTAAGGCGTTCCGGAAGCAATTGAAAAGCGTGAAGATGAAGCGCGGCAATATAATCGGGGTTTTCATAATGATCAAAAGCTTTCACTAAAAGATTGCCAACATTCGACAAAATATTCCTTTCCTGAGGCGTAACTACTACTATTAATGGCTTTGTAGGAATTTCAAAACTTAAACTTGTTTTCGCAGGCCTTTCCTCTGCAATAATTGATTGTGATTTCATTTTTTCAATTCATTTATAGTTATTAAAAGATGTGGGTGATAAAATTTACAATTACTTAATATTCAATTAAATAAAACTTAAACATTAGATACATATGTTTTAATATGTACGGACATTCGTATAAAATTTTTAGCATTTATTTTTTTTATAAAGATTAATTTATACATTTGTCAAACACTATTCTTATTTATTCTAAATAATAATTACTTACAAATATATTTTTATTTAATCAAAACAAAAAGAATTTTCTTAAAAAAATTTCGAAAATGTATGAAAATTAAGTACAATGCCAGTAAAATCAAGCAATCAGAAACTTCTGATAAACTAAAAAAGGTTTCAAAGAATATTCGCAATAGAAGAAGCGTCTTTGCCAATGAGTTTATCAAAAAAGAATTGCCCGATAAATTGCTTGAAGAAATTCTCATCAATGCCACTTGGGCTCCAAATCATAAAATGACTGAGCCTTGGAGATTTATTGTTTTTAAAGGAAAATATCTTAAAGAATATGGTGAATACATGGCGCAGTATTACACCAATTTCTATAGCGAATTATCTCCCGAAGATCAAAAAGAGAAGCTTCGTTATCTCGCCAATTATCCACTAAATGCGGCTTGTCTTATTGGCGTAATTATGGTTCGAAACACCAAAATTAATTTACCGGAATGGGAAGAAATTGCAGCAGTTTCTTCGGCTGTGCAAAATATAGCGCTTACCTGTACTGCCCATAAAATAGGCAGTTATTGGAGCACAAAAGGAGTTGCTATCGATTATGTTGCACAGTTTGATCTTGCTGAAAACGAAAAATCATTAGGACTTCTCTATCTGGGATATCATCCTGAGGATTTAAAATCTTCTAAAAAGAAGCGAACTCCCCTATCCAAAAAAGTCATTTATCTAGAATAACAATAACTAAACCCCTTAAACAACTATTTATGAATACCACACTAATCAACGAAAAACTACCTACAGACAAAGCGCTCCTGCCAGAACAGGAACTTTACAAAGACATATTCCATCAAAATTCAGGTCAGGAATATGAAAATGCTGTAAAATTAGCGCAGGAACGTGTTTCTAATTTTCTAAAAAACACAAAGAAACCTTTTACGGGAATCAGACCGGCAGAAATGAAAACCAAAGTTGAATCAATAGATTTAGCTTCACCTCTACCCGATTATCAAAGTCTCCTTGACGAAGTCGACGAAATTTATGTAAATCATGCTACAGCTTATCACCTTCCTGAATATATCGCGCACTTAAATTGCCCGGTTGTAATTCCGGCTTTGGCAGCAGAAGTTTTGATAAGCGCTATAAATTCTTCGCAAGATACTTATGATCAAAGTGCTGGCGGAACTTTTATGGAACGTAAACTTATCGACTGGACAAGCGAACAAATTGGTTACGAAAACGGCGATGGAATTTTTACTGCCGGAGGTTCTCAAAGTAATTTAATGGGATTGCTTTTGGCAAGAGATTATTATTCGTTAGAATACCAAAAATGGAATATCAAATTAGACGGTCTTCCGCCTGATGCATCAAAATTCAGAGTTTTTGTTTCGGATAAAGCCCATTTCAGCAATCATAAAAATGCATGGATTTTAGGACTTGGAGAACAAGCAATCGTTCATGTTGGTGTCGATCAAAGATACCGTATGGATCCTGAAAAACTGGAAAAAGCCATTGCTCAGGAAATCGAAAAAGGCAATATTCCAATCGCGATTACAGCAACTGCGGGAACAACAGATTTTGGAAACGTAGATCCGCTAAAAGCAATTGCCGAGATTGCCAATCGCAACAATTTATGGCTACATGTCGATGCAGCTTACGGTTGCGGATTGCTTCTGACAGAAAAACACAGACATCTTTTAAACGGAATTGAACTGGCAGATTCTGTAACGATCGATTATCATAAATCGTTTTTTCAGCCAATCAGCAGCAGCGCTTTTATCGTAAAAAACAAACTTCACCTGAATATAATCAAACATCACGCTGATTATTTAAATCCAAAAGAACAAAACTACGACGCACTTCCTGCACAAATCAATAAATCGATTATACAAAGTACGCGCCGTTTTGATGCCTTGAAACTGTGGTTTACACTTCGTTATTTGGGCAAAGAAAAGTTGGGACAATTTACCGATACTATTATCGAAACAACCCAAAAAACAGCCGCTTATATAGAATCTGATAAAAACTTTGAACTATTATGTCATTCAGATATGGGCGTTTTAGTGTTCAGATATCTTGACGGTCCAGCCGAATCGAACTCTTGCGAAGTCAATCAATACATCAAAGAAAAACTATTTTTTAGCGGAGAAGTATTAGTTGCAAGCACCAAAGTAAACGGAGAATTCTATTTAAAATTCACCATTTTCAATCCAATTACAACCCTAAACGACATTAAAAACATTCTTAACCTCATAAAACAAAATGGAAATGAATACCACAGACTTAACTAATTTTCATCAATTGGCAGAACAGGTAAATTTTAAATCCCTGCTCAATTGTTATTGCAGAGAATTCAGTAATTGGAGTCGCTACGAAGGCATTCCTAAATACGACCAAACGCTGGCTGATTTCATGCAAACGATTAATCACTGTACGTTTTTTAGATTTGATTTTACAAAGATTGGTCAGGAAGTTTTTGCTCCGCTGACTTATTTTTCTGAAAGCGGCGTTCATTCTTTTGGTTTTCCAATTGTGTCGCGCAATACGACAACAGACGAAATCAAAGCCATAAATCCAATGGAATTTACAGCGCTTGTAGCTCAATATTCTAAAACAGAATATCCTGATATAGATGCAATTCCTACGCAGGAACGTATGGAAAACAGTATCGAAAATCTGGCTTTATACCTGGAAAATTATAAAAATAGCGATCATTCTGCCAATAATGCCGAACAAACTTTTATAGAATCAGAGCAATCTTTGATTCTTGGACATAGCGTGCATCCGTTACCAAAAAGCCGAGAAGGTTTTACAAAAGACGAATTACTGAAATATTCTCCAGAAACCGCAGGGAAATTCCCTTTGCATTTTTTCCTTATTCATCCTGAAAATGTAATAGAAAAAAATGCAGAAGAATTTTTAATGACCGATTATCTGAGAAATGAAGTTTCAAAATATACAGATAAAAGCGCTAAAGAATTACTGGATTTTTATACCAATTACAAAGTAGTTCCTGTTCATCCTTGGGAAGCCAATTATTTATTATATCAAAAAGAAGTAAAAGAAATGCAATCGAAGCAACTTTTATTCAGTCTTGGTCAATTTGGACCTTCATATACAGCGACTTCATCTGTTCGAACGGTTTATAATGAAGAAAGCGAATGGATGTACAAATTCTCTTTGCATGTAAAAATTACCAATTCGTTCCGTGTCAATTATCTACACGAATTAAATCGTGGTTATGATGCTGCATTATTGATGAAAACAGATTGGGGAAAAGGTATTCAGGAAGATTTTCCACAAATTCAGCTTATTACAGATCCTGCTTTTATCGCCGTTACTTATAATGATGAAATTATCGACGGTTTCAGTACAAGCGTTCGTCAGAATCCTTTTTATGGAGCCAATGCAAAAAAAAATGTAACGATGGTTGCTTCACTTTCTCAAGACGGAATTCTGGGCGAAACACCAAGAATCGTGAATCTTATCAATGAAGCAGCCAAAAGACAAGATTCTTCTGTAACCGAAACAGCTCTTTCGTGGTTCAAACAATATTTGAATATTACGATAACGCCTTTGGTTGGAGTTTTTAATGAATACGGATTTGGTTCCGAGTTTCATCAGCAGAATATGTTGGTAGAATTTGATGAAAATCTTTTTCCTGTAAAACTTTATTTCAGAGACAATCAAGGCTATTTTTTCCGTCAGGGAAAAGTTGAAGAATTAGAAAAACTGATTCCTGATTTCGGAAAAGACAGCAGATCTTTTATTGCCGAAAAAAGAATTATTGATTTCTGGGGATATTATCTTTTAGTAAATCATTTGTTTGGAATAACAAGTATTTTGGGCAAAAACAAACTAGCTGACGAAAATGTATTGCTTAATCTAATCTATGAAGCATTAAAAAAACAAGAAGATTCAGATACTACAGGTTTAATTTCGCATTTTACAAATAGTGTGACATTGGTTGTAAAAGGAAATCTCTTAACGAGTTTAAACAATATGGATGAAGCGAGCGCGCCAAGAACAAATCCGGCGGTTTACAGAACTTATCCAAATCCGTTAAACAAACATTTCTTCTCTAAAAAACTCATTAATCCAAAAGAAAATACAACCGTTTTCAGTCGCTTTTTCGAAAAAGAAAATGTAACCATAACATTGCGTCCCGTAGATATTGACAAAGATATTGAGATGCTTCACGAATGGTTTCACCGTGAACATGCTTTGAAAATCTGGCAAATGAACTGGCCAATTCGCCAAATCGAAGCCTTCTACAGAATGTTGCTTCCCGGAGATCACGGACATAGTTTTATTGGCGAAGCAAATGGAGCTCCAACTTTTAACATCGAAGTATATTGGGCAAGCCGCGATATTGTTGGAGAATATTATGATGTTCTGCCGTCAGATTATGGAACCCATCAATTTATCGCACCAACAGATCCAAAACTAAAATACGGATCTCCGGCAACACAATCGATGATGGATTTTGTTTTTGGAGAGCCAAAAGTTGGTAAAATGGTTGGCGAAGGATCTGTAGATTCAATTGCGTCAATGATGAATAAAGCGCACGTAGGTTTTAAAATCGAAAAAGTGATCGAAATGCCACACAAAAAAGCCAATCTAAACTTCTGTTACAGAGAATGGTATTGGGCAAAATTTCCTGCAGCCAAAGATTTTCAAAACAACACAATTTCAGCACCTCAAGTTTAATTCGTAAAAATACCACAATGAGTACAGAAAAAATATATTCCGTGATCGGGATCGGAATTGGTCCTTTTAATCTTGGACTTGCAGCTCTTATAGAACCCGTTGAAGAACTGTCGGCACTGTTTTTTGATCAGTCAGAAAGTTTTGACTGGCATCCGGGACTTATGCTGAATAACGCAACGCTTCAGGTTCCGTTTTTAGGAGATTTGGTCACAATGGCGGATCCTACAAACAAATACAGCTTTCTAAATTACATCAAAGAAAGCGGACGTTTATACAAATTTTATATCAGAGAAAATTTCTTCATTTACAGACGAGAATACAACGAATATTGCAAATGGGTTGCAAATCAATTGCCAAATTGCAAATTCTCGCATAAAGTAGTTTCAATTGATTATGTTGATGATCTTTATAAAATAATGGTTATCAATACGCAAACTTGCATAACAAATACTTATTATGCCAATAAAATTGTTTTAGGAACCGGAACTTCTCCTCATATTCCTGATTTTATCGATCACGAAGTTTTACCAAATGTAATTCATGCATCAAAATATCTGAATTTCAAATCACGTATTAACAAAAATGCATCCGTTACGGTTATTGGTTCCGGACAAAGTGCAGCCGAAGTTTTCCGTGATCTTTTGCCCGAAACTGAAAATGGTTTACAATTAAAATGGTTTACACGTTCGTCTCACTTTTTCCCTTTGGATAATAAATCAAAACTAACGCTAGAATTGACTTCTCCGGAATATGTAGATCATTTTCATAGTCTTTCTGATGAAAAGCGAAAACAGCTTTTGGCGAGACAACACGGACTTTACAAAGGAATCGATCAGGAATTAATTAACGAAATCTTCGATAGTTTGTACGAAATGAGTTTAGAAGATAAACCTCTAAATGTAGAATTGCGTTCGAATATGCGTCTTACTTCCGTTAACGAAGAAAATGACGGATCTTATAATCTGGATTTCATTCACACAGAATTAGACCAACCTTTTGAAGATCAAACAGATTATGTAATTCTGGCGACAGGATATAAATACAAAGAACCGGGAATTCTTGCAGGAATCGAAAGCAAAATCCAACGTTTAGAAAATGGTTTATTCAACGTAAATCGCAATTATACAATCGACAAAAACGGTACAGATATTTTTGTTCAAAATGCTGAATTACATACGCACGGACTTTCTACTCCAGATTTAGGAATGGGCGCTTACAGAAATTCCTGGATTATAAATCAACTTGCGAATCGTGAAGTTTATAAAGTCGAAAAACGAATTGCTTTTCAACAATTTGGCGTACAAAAAACCACGCAGGAATTGTCTGAAGCCAATGTTTTGGAATTAATAAACGAGTAACTAATTGTGTATAATTTAACACATAGAAATATAGGTTTTGGGCTTGAAAAAAGGCGTTTCACTTATTTAAAATTCACATATACAACTATGTGTGAAAGAATGAATTTCTTTTTAATATCCTTTTTCCACAAATAAAATCTATGTCTCTATGTGTTAAAATTAATGCGCAAACGAATTAAATAAATAAGAAAAATAATCAGGATGATAACCCCAGAAAACACATTCAAAGACGCACAGCATCTCAACTCAGCGACTTGGGATAAAGTAAATCGAAACCTACTCGCCAAAAGTATCGCAGAATTAATGCGCGAAGATGTAGCGAAACCTCAAATAATTAGCCGCGAAGAGAATGGTTTGACCCATTTTATATTAGACACCGATAAAGAGAATATTTATTACAGTTTTTCAGCTTATCCAAGGTTTCTGAATTACTGGCATATTGTCAAAGAAAGCATTCATAAAATCGAAAATGAAGTAAAACTGGATCAAATTGATGTTCCAAATTTCTTTATTGAACTTCAGGAAACTTTCGGGATTAACTCCTTCACACTTGCCCATTATATCGAAGAATTGCTGCATACTTTATATGCCGATGCCTTTATTCATTCAAAACGTCGTTTGTCGGCTTCAAAGTTGGCTGATGCCGATTTTCAAACCATCGAACACAGTCTTGACGGTCATCCGTGGGTAATTGTAAACAAAGGCCGAATAGGTTTTGACTCCGAAGATTATGAAAATTACACGCCTGAATCCGGTCAAAAAACACGTTTAGTTTGGATTGCTGCTCATAAAAACAGAGCAACTTTACGCCTTCAAACCGATATGAATGACCAGACTTTTTATGAAAATGAAATTGGTTCTGAAAAAATAGAAACCTTTAGAAACAAACTAATTCAGTCGAAAGTAAATCCGGACGATTACATTTTTATTCCTGTGCATTTATGGCAATGGCAAAATAAATTGGTTATGCAATTTGCCAATGATATTGCGTCTAAACATCTTATTCCGTTAGAATTAACCGAAGACATTTATAGTCCGCAACAAAGTATTCGTACTTTTTTCAACCAAAGCAAACCCAACAAACATTACGTAAAAACGTCAATGTCAATCTTAAATACAAGTCACATTAGAGGTTTGTGTCCAAGACAATTGTCGATTGCGCCACGTTTGACAGGTTATTTGAAAGATATTCTTAAAAAAGATCAGCATTTACAAAAAATGGATGTTGTGCTTTTGGGCGAAATGGTTTCGGTGAGTTACACACATCCAAATTATAGTAAAGTTGCAAATACACCGTATCAATACAACGAATATTTGGGTGCAATGTGGCGAGAAAGTCCGATCAATTATCTAAAACACGGCGAAAATTTAATGACAATGGCAGCCTTGCTTTATATTGATGATCATGGAAAAAGTCTTGTCGAAGAATTGATCGAAAAATCAGGACTTTCGACAGAACAATGGCTAAAAGCCTATATGACGGCATATCTAAAACCTGTGCTTCAAATCTATTACCAACATTCATTATGCATCGATCCACATGGTCAAAATGTGATTCTTATTCTCAAAGATTACGTTCCAACGCGTATTGCTCTGCAGGATTTTGTGGGCGATATTTTAATTAATGAAGAAGGAAAGAAAAAACTTCCACAGGAATTTATCGAGAATATGTTTGTCGCTTCTCCAAATCCCGAAAATGCGCCATTAACGATCCTTATTGCTGTTTTTGATGCTTTTTTCAGATATCTAAGCGATGTATTAATTACGTCAGCAAACTATTCAGAAACCTCTTTCTGGAATTGTGTTCACGAAATTATTGTAGAATATCAGCAAGAACATCCGGAACTTCAGGATATGTTTGACAAATACAATTTATTCATTCCGGAGTTTAAACGTCTAATTTTCAATAGCCGACGTTTGTATAATGGTTATGAAGAAACAGTTGGTTTTCCACACATGAAAAAAAGCGGCTTTATTCCGAATCCGTTGCATCAATTGATCAATCAGGAAGTATTAATTGAAAAAGAAAACGCATGAAAGAAGCCATTTTAAAAACACGTACTTTCTTTGGTCTTTTAAGGCGTTCTCTTGCCGGAAGCGAAAGCAATTTTACATCAGGAAGTATCAACAAAACCATCATTTTATTGTCTGTTCCAATGGTTGCAGAACTTTTGATGGAATCTTTATTTGTTTGTTCAAACCTGTTCTTTGTGAGTAGATTAGGCACAAATGCTATTTCTATTGCAGGCGCAACAACAACTTTTATTACGTTTTGTTATTCGGTTTCGATAGGTTTAGGAATTGCAGCATCAGCAATGATTTCGCGAAGAATTGGTGAGAAAAAATTCAAAGCTGCAGGACAAACTGCGATGCAGGTAATTTACATCACAACACCAATTGCAGCACTTATAAGCGTTGTTTGTACGATTTGGGCAACCGATATTATGAGCGCAATGGGACTTTCTGCCGAAATGGTTCAGGAAGGAACTTCGTACGGAATCGTGATGTTTGCGTCAAGCGGATTTTTGATTCTGCGTATCGTAATAAACGGTATTTTTCGTGGCGCAGGCGATGCTTCTACAGCGATGAGAATTCTTTGGGTATCAAATGCAATCAACATTATTCTATGTCCAATTTTCATTTTCGGATGGGGACCAATTCCCGCTTATGGTTTATTAGGCGTTGGATTAGCAACCTTAATTGCCCGAGTTATTGGCGTACTTTATCAAGCCTGGTATTTGGTAAGAGGAAAAACGGTCATGAAAATTGGTTTGGCACAATTGGTCTTTAATCTGGCTATTTTCAAAAGAATAGGAAAATTGGCTTTTGGCGGAACGGTTCAATTTATAATTCCCGCTTCAAGTTGGGTATTTATGATTAAGATTATGTCTCATTTTGGACCTAACGCATTGGCTGGATACATTCTGGCGCAAAGAGTAACTTCTATTGCGACAATGCCAGCCTGGGGATTAGGAAATGCAGCCGGAATCTTAACCGGACAAAATCTTGGTGCCAAACAACCTGAAAGAGCCGAAAAATCAGTTTGGAGAGCCGGAATGTTAAACATGGGATTCTTGGTTTTAATTGGAATTTCGTGGATTTTCCTCGCCGTTCCCGTTGTCAAAATCTTCACAGATATTCCCGAAGTAATTTCCTTTAGTACCAGATACATCCATTTTATTTCGATGGCATATATACTTCTGGGATATACAATGGTTATTTCGAGAGCATTAAACGCTGCGGGCGAAGTCAAAGTCGTAACCTGGCTTTATATTTTAATGTTTTATATCGTTCAGATTCCGCTGGCTTATGCTTTAGGAATTTCTTTTGAACTGGGATCAAATGGTGTTTTTACAGCCATTCTTTTGTCTGAAATTGTATTGGCGGTTGCTTGTATAATTGTCTTTCGAAAAGGAAAATGGAAACATACTAAGGTTTAAAATTTTGTTTCACGCAGATTTTGGTGTGTTTTTGTCATTCCGAGGAACGAGGAATCTCCGCAAGTAGCTCGACAATTTAAGAAAAATACTGTGCGTTAGTTTCTTGTGGGGATTCCTCCTCCGTCGGAATGACAATAGTACTGCTGAAATCCTTTTAAAATCTGCGTGAAAAAATCAACACATAAAAATATCAATTTAATTTTAATACTATAAAAATGAGCACAATAGAACAATTACACGGAGTATTTTCAAGAGCTTTTGAAATTCCTGTTGAAGCAGTAAACGACCAATTAGAATATCAGGCTATAGCCGAATGGGATTCTATGAGTCATTTGGTTTTGGTAGAAGAACTTGAAAGCACTTATAATATCTCTATCGAAATGGAAGATATTCTGGAAATGGGAAGTGTAGCAAAAATAAAAGATATCCTTAAAAAATACGGATTCGAAATTAATTAGAACAAACCGCTAGACTTTTAATACATAGTTCCGAAGCTTAATGTCAATAAAATTTCTCGCAAAGTCACCACAATATTGTCATTTCGACGGAGGAGAAATCACAATAGAAACTCCGCAAATTAATTCGCCAATCTTTGCCGATCTACGAGTGTGATTTCTCCTCCGTCGAAATGACAAAACCTTTGCGGCTTTGCGACTTTGCCCGAAATTAATTAGGCTTCAAAACTATGTATTAAATCATTTTTCAATAATTACACTTAACCGATTAAAATAGACCTAAACTTATGGAACTATACGATTTAATCCGAAAAAACGAAAAACTGATCTTTACAGATTCGAGTACAGGAATTTCAAAATCGATTGCAGATATGCATCAGTCTTTAGAAATTGAAAACCTGCGTTCTGTCGTTTTTATATATAATGATAATCAGTTACCGGCAATAGAAACCTTGCTGAATTTTTACCAAAGCAGATACACAATTGCCTTATTAGGAATGGGATTATTGGAGGATTTCAAGGAGAATTTAGAACAAAAATATACTCCGTATTATATCTACGATCCTACACGTACTGAAATCGAAGGTTACGTTACGGTAAATGCATCAGAAAGTATTGTATTGTTTAAACGAAATGTGAATTTAATTTATCCAATACATGCCAAAACCAAGCTTCTTTTAAGTACTTCCGGAACTACAGGTTCGCCCAAATTCGTTAGACTTTCTGATGAAAATCTGGTTCAGAATGCAAAATCAATTATGGAATATATGCCAATCCGAACTGATGATGTGGTGCCGCTAAATGTGCCTATAAATTTTGTATACGGATTATCGATTTTCACCACAAATTGTATTAAAGCAAGTCAAATTGTGTGTACGGATAAAGATGCTTTTCAGAAAGAATTTTGGGCTGATTTCAAAAAATACGGTTATTCTACTTTGGGCGGAGTTCCTTATTTTTATGAGATGTTGTACAGCATTGGTTTTTTCAAAAAAGATCATCCTTCGCTAAGATATCTTACGCATACGGGCGGAATGTTAAACCATAAACTGATCGAAGCAATTTCAGATTTCAGTGAGAAATTTGGTAAACAATTCTTTGCGCAATATGGTCAAACAGAAGCTTGTGGAAGAATGGCTTATTTACCTCCAAAAGATTTATTGCGAAAAGGAACTTCGATTGGTTTACCAGTCAAAAACGGACGTTTTGAAATCGATAATGAAACCGACGAACTAATTTATATTGGTCCGAATGTTTTTGGCGGTTATGCCAATATAAGAGCTGATCTTCAGTTTTTTGAGCAACAGGAAAAACTTCATACCGGAGACAAAGCCAGAAAAGACGACGAAGGTTACTATTATATTGTGGGCAGAATAAAACGAATTGTAAAATTATTTGGCGTACGCCTCAATCTCGATGAAACTGAGCTTCTTTTGAAAGACGCTTTGGGTGGACAAACTTTTATTTGCCTGGGAATAAACGATAAACATTTGGCTGTAATGTACACAGACAAAAATTTAAACAAAGAGTTGATTCTGAAAGTCCTAAAAGCAAAACTGAATCTTCATGCTAATTCTTTAAAAGTAATGCCTATCGAAGATGTGCCGCTTACGCCAAACGGAAAAGTAAATTATCCGCTGCTTAAGGAATGGCTTGAAGTGAGTTATGCTTAGTTTTCAGTCGCAGTATTCAGTCTCATACTAGTGCGAGCTCAATATCTTTAATACTTATTGAATGAATTTCTCGCAAAGACGCAAAGTCGCAAAAGAATTACATAAACTTGGCGACTTTGCGGCTTTGCGAGATTTTTTTAGAGATCTTTTAAATAAAAAAAGGTTCCTGACAAAAAATCGCCAGAAACCTCTCAAATAAAAAAACAAAAAATATTATTATAATATCATTTTTTAGAAACTATAACCAAGAGCTAGATTAAATCTCGAACCATTTCCTCTTGTATAGTTCGCATTTGTACCATAGAACTGAGAAGTAGTTGTGTAATAATCTGTATTGAATATGTTTTCGATTCCAAGTTTTACTCTGATACTGTCTGTAACTTTGTACGCTGTAGCCAAATTCCATAAATTGAAAGAATGAATCGGACCTTCTCCAATTGCATAAGCGCCTTTAGCATTTGGCTGAAAAAGATCACGATCACCAACCAACATCCAGTACAATTCTACATTTAATCTCTCGTCGCCATATTTTGCATAACCCGTCACTTTTACCGGAGGAATTCTGTTTGATTTTAAGTAAATATCTGTAGGTCCGTAAAAATGTCCATCAGAATCTTTATCACCTCTTCCTTGTACATAAGCGTAGTTTCCTCCTACTGTCAATTGCTTCAGAATTTGATAATCTGCCTGAACTTCATAACCCCAAACTCTTTCCGGTAAACGTTCTGCAACTAAATAACCATCAACTTGAACCAGATTCGTTCCTAATTTTGAAGTACTGAAATAATAAGCAGCACTTAAATTAAATTTCCCAAGCTGACTGCTAAAACCTCCTTCATAATTGTTAACGATAATAGGCTTTGTTTGTAATTTTGAAATCGCATCTTCTTTAGCATTTGTAAGTACACGACCAAGATCAAATACAGAGAAAGACTGAGAAAAACTCACAAAAGGATTAAAGAATTTAAACTTCGAATATCTCACTCCGGTATTAAATACAAAGGCATCATAAGTAAGATCACCGCCTTTTACAGCAATACTTCCTGCGCCATTTGCTCCGGTTGCAAGCGTGTTATAATCGTCAATATTGATCTTGATATTCTCTGCACGCAAACCTGCTTTTACATTAAAATCGCCAAAAATCTGCGTCGATAATTGTGCATATGGAGCAAGATTGACCATATTGATATTTGGAACCCAAACGCGCCCGTCAACAAGCTTCTGATTTGTTTTATCATTCAATAAATCAAGACCATACGTTACATCTCCTGTAAAATTTGAAGAAATTGTAAATGGCGTATTCAAATAAACTCTCACACCTTTTTTGGCAGATGCCGTTTGAGATTGTCCACTTCCGTAGAAGAATGCCGAATTAGAAAATATCGTTAAAAAGTCCTGAAAATACAGATTTGCTGTAAACGAAGTATTTCCAAAAAGCTGTTTGTTTACATACTGAAGATTTGCGTTGTGATTGTAACGTGTTCCTTCATCAACTCCAGGCCTGTTGCCCAAAATACCAATCGCCGGACTTACGCCATAAACACCATTTTTAAGGATAAAATCAGAATCCTGATTCGAACTGAAATAATTGTACATCACCTCAATTCGCTGTTTGTCTGTTAAATCATATCCAAGTTTAGTAAAGATATTATAGGTTTTAGTTTCCCCTAATCCGTATTCCGGAGAAATAACCTGTCCTTCGCCATCACGAAAAACACCAGTTTTATCGTAAGTACCAGAAACCATATAATTAAATTTATTAAGGCGCCCGTAAAATTGTTGGTTAAATCTGTATCCTAAAGTACTGTCACCTTTAATGTTTCCGTTAGTTCCTGCTTCACTATATCCGGCAAATTTCTTTTGAGTTTTACCTGATTTTGTAATGTAATTAATCAAACCTCCATCGGCACCATTTCCGTAAATTGCTGTTGCGCCTTTGATTACCTCGATGCGTTCAATTACCGAAGGATCGATAGAACGAATTTCTCTTCCTGCTGATTTTAATGGCGTCGATTGCGGAATTCCGTCAATAAGAACCAACGGATTTCTTCCGCGAAGGGTTTGTCCATAATTTCCTGTATTATTCGTTGCAGATCCTAAACCCGGAACTGCATAAGCCACAACATTGGCAATATTTGGACTCACAATCGATAAATCTTCGATATCCTTAGCATTAATTACTGTTACAGAAGAAGGTGTTTTTGATAATGTTTCGACCTTTCTGCTTGCCGAAATAATAATTTCATTTAGTTGATCGCCATTATTGCCCGAAGCTTCATCAAGTTTTCCCGTAAAATTCAATTGTAGATTTACCGTTTCGGTTTCATTATTGGTGATATAAATATTCTTTTCAATAGTTTCATAACCTGGCAAAGAAGCCTGCAAAGTATAGGTATTTGGAACAACTTTATTGAATGAAAAACTACCGTCACTTTTAGCTGTAGTTTTATATTTTGAACTTATAATGATAATCGTTGCTCCTGAAGCTGATTTTCCGTCAGAAGTTGTTATTTGTCCTTTTATTTTTCCACTATTTTGTTGTGCAAAAGATGAAAAGACCGAAAATAAAAAGCTGATAATAAGTAAAAACTTTGATGTTCTTAAACTAAGATATTTCATTGATTTTAAGTTTTGGTTAGGTATTTTGCTTTTATTTAGAATGAATAAAAACAGTGCAAAAGTAGAAATTAATCGTTGTTTAACAAGTAATATTTTGATTTATTACCCAGAAATATGATTAAGACACTTTCTTTTCATCAGAAAACCAGCGGTTTTATTGACTTTATGTACATCAATAAATGTAATCCTTAATTTTTCTGAATAACTATATATACAGATAACAGCAATAACTTTAACACGTAAATTATTCGTTTAAGAACTACTTTTCTTCTTTCTAATATTAAAATTCTGAATGTTTTATTTCGAATTAAAAAAAGAGCATTTTTTCTAATGATATTGCATGGATTAAGTCTAAATAAGTATAAATTTGCGCCAGAACTTTAAAAGTTCTAATCAGTTTTATTATAACGCAAACAATCTCCCGGAACTAATTGAAAGGTTTTGGAAACAGCATTTATGAAGAAAGGATTTAAAAAAAATATTGGTTTATTGCATTTATGGCTTGGACTTGGTTCTGGATTAATTGTTTTTATAGCTGCCTTAACGGGAAGTATTTTAGTTTTTGAAAAAGAAATTGACAAGGCTATAAATCCTGAATATTATAATGTTGCTACGATTGGAACGACAAAAAAGACAATTGATTATTGTGTAGATATACTTCAAAAAGAGCATTCTATAAAAAAGATTACTCGTATTTATACTTTTAATGATCCTTCGCGCACGATTCAAATTCTTGGAAAGGATTCTGATAAAAAAACACAGTTTTTTTCTATCGATCCTTATACGGGAAAAATCCTTGCACAAACTCCTCAAGAAAGCAGATTTTTTGTTGTTATTTTATCCATTCATAGGGAATTATTATTGGGCGAAACAGGTTCAATTATTATGGGAACTTCCTGTTTGATATTTGCTTTTATGCTTATTTCAGGTATGATTTTGTGGTGGCCTAAAAAAATCAAGAATCTAAAACAAAGACTTACTGTAAAATGGAGTGGTTCTTTTAAAAGAGTAAATTGGGATTTCCACTCTACTTTTGGTTTCTACAGCTTTTTAGTTTTGTTGATTATTTCCTTAACAGGATTATCATTTGCCTTTACGTGGTTTCAAAATGGTGTTTATTTCCTAACTGAAGGAAATGCGAAAAAACCTTCGGCAAAAGTAGAAAACCCAACTAAAATTGATCCTAAACTAAACAATACTGCTTTTTACCAAAATATATATAATAAAGCCGACAGCATTTTTCCATACACGGGAAACATACAAATCAGAATGCCTGCTGACACGATAAATAGTATTTTGGTATTAAAAGAATATTCAGAAATAACGATTCCAAATCAATCGAGTGCTGCATATTTTGATAAATATACCACTGAACAAATTGAAGCAAGACCTTATGATAAATTTTCGACAGGAGATAAAATAAGACGTTTAAACTACCCTATTCATACAGGAAGTATTTATGGTCTTCCTACCAAAATAATCGCATTTATCGTTTGTCTTTTTGCTGCGACATTGCCTATTACAGGGCTTATAATCTGGTTGGGAAGAAAGAAAAAAGGAGCGAAAAAATAAGAGTATATTTTCGTGAACCAAGAATTGAAAATGTTTGTCTAAGCATGAATTAAATTCAAAATTCTTTGCGTTTTATTGGTACGTGATAATGTACTGCATCAAACGTACCTACGGCACGTAAAATTCATCCAATTCGATTTCATTTCTACCGATGATATGGGTCTACCGACGATATGTGCCTAATGGCACATTTTTAAATTGATGTTTGTCTTTATTTCTATTTTGTGCCATTAGACACATTTCATTGGTAAAAAATAGCGCCAAAACTCGTAAGCGTGCCGTAGGTACGCAACAAAAAAAGGACTTAAAGCTTTTCAATTAAAGCTTTAAGTCCTTTTATGTTATATCATTTCAGCTTTACTTAAGCTGGAATAAGATTTGTTGCAATACCAATTCTATTCCAGGCATTAATTGTAATAATGGCTAAAATTACCTGAGCCAGATATTTTTCATCCAAAACTTTAGCCGCAGCTTCATAAGTTTCATCTTTTACATGATTGCTAATCAAAGTAATTTCTTCGGTTAACGCTAATATTGCTCTTTCTTCGTCTGTAAAAAACGGTGTTTCGCGCCATGCATTCAAAGCATAAATACGTTGTTCTGTTTCTCCCGCTTTTCGAGCATCTTTTGTGTGCATATTGATACAAAAAGCACAACCATTAATTTGTGATGCTCTAATTTTAATCAATTCTTTATGCGTTCTTGTCAATGATGTGCTTTCGATGAATTTTTCAAGTCCCAGAATAGCGCTATATCCCGCTGGTTCTACTTTGTCAATATGAATTCTTGTTTGCATTTTGATACTTTTTTATATTATTAATCCTTTATTTTAAAACTAAATTATTGTTTATTAATATTTTATAAAGCAAATTTACAACACTAATCTGGATGCAAAATATGCCAATTTTGAAATAAATACCAGCCCAGATAATCTAATGAATCTCGCTTTTAAAAATGTAAATCTTATAAAAGCTTCTCTACTTTTTGTTTTTAATTTTAGTTTTAATATCAATAGATAATAATGCAAATTCAACGATATTTGTATTGCGTGATTAAAGAATAATTCAGAGAGTTGATTTAAAAATTGACTTATTCAAGTTTAAATTATGATCTATATATGAATGAAAATCTAATAAACCGTTATCAGATTAACTTTGTCAACTTGACGGAACAATCAAAGACTAATCAGGCGAAAATAGCCAAGCATCCATATATTAAAAATAAGCATCTTAGTTTATTTTTGTATGAATGGTCAAATCCTCAGGAAATCAACGAAGCATTATTGCCTGATATTGAAGCGGCTTTTTTAGATACAAATTATTTCGAAGCTAACTCTAGCGAAAATGTAAGCATTATAATTTATCATGATAGAGTTGAGCTTTATGGTAAAACTAAATTTGTTTATGAATTACCTACAGAAGACTTTAAAGAAATAGTTATTGGTTGGCGTGATTTTTTATTAACTCCGCCATTAAATGGAACTAAAATTTATCAAGAAAAGAAAATTGAAAGATCTGAAAATAATTCAGCAGAATCTTATACAGTATTTGAAACGACTGAAAGTGAATTTTCGGATATTGAATTAAAGACTTATTCCAGACAAAACAAGTTTGTATTTATCTTATCGCTGGTTTTATTTGTAGCATCTTTTCTCTTTTTCTTCATTATTCTACCGTCATTAGATGTTGCCAGAATAATAATTCCTGTTTCGATTACAGGATCGATTATGATAAGTTTATCTGGATTTTATTGCTTATTATATTATAAAAGCTGGAAGAAAGATTTTATAGAAAAAGTCGGAAAACCCAAATTAAATATTGAAACCTTTATTCTTATTTGTAGTTTACCAACAGCTTTGTTTTATTTCATAATTTCATGGAATTTCCTGGAAGGTCCCGGACATAATCTGTACAAATTAGGAATAACTCATAGCGTAATAAAGTTTTTCACTTCTTAGAAATATACACCTAATCATCTATGAATACATTCCTTATAAATCACTACGGAATTAAGTTTTATAAAAGAATTGATGGAGAAATTAACATAACAGCTAATTCATTAATTCTAGCGCTCTATTTGACTAGATTTATAAGACAAAAAGATATGCTAAAAGATTTAATTTTAACTTTAGACTTAGCATTAGCAGGCAATTTAATTTCTCCAGATGATAAAGAATGGAGTGTAGAACTTGGTTTACAACTATATACAGGAGTAATTCAAACAAACATGACTTTTGATATATTTCTGGAAGATCATTACGATCAAACCTTAGAAAATTTTCCTCTTTTCGATATAAACGAAATCTTAAAATCATTATTAGAATTTATAAGGTAATTCATTTTCTCTACAAATTCTTCTGACATTAATAGCTAAAATATACAGAGCAATAATTATTTTTAAAAACCGAAAGTTTTAAAAAAACATGAGCACAAAAATAAAATACAAAGATTATTATGGTAATTATATTGCGGAGCAAAAAGTATCAGATTTAAAATTCTACTCAAAAGAATTTTTTAATAATGATGAATTGAAATTAGTTGAAGATTATGGTCCCAAAGGAAGAACTAATGAAATTATTTTACGAGGCGGTGAATATTATTTATCTGCCGATGAAGATTTGCAAACAATTGTTAATCAACATAAATACATTGGTAATCATTGGATCTTTTTCTTTAATAAACAACAAAATAATCTGCGAGATACTTATTGGGAATATCATTTTTACGAAAAAGGAGAACTACATAGAAGCGGAATAAAAGTTTTCAATAATGATAATCTGTTAATTGCTTCATGTACAATAGATTTAGAAACCAATGAAATTGACAATAAACGAAAATACTTTTATGGAGATCCAAATATTTATAAAAGACCAGAATATGAAAGTCATTTTTTAAGTGTTTCTTATCATACCAATAATGATGTAAGCGACATATATATTTATGACGAAGATTACCAGAGCGCAGATGAATTTTTAGCCTCTTTTGATTCTAAATATTTCGATTGGGCATCACAACCTTATTTTCATAGCTTTGTGCCTATAATGCAACAAGATTAATTGTCTAATTTACCCTGTTTTTGTTTTTCATTAGAAAATCCTGAAATATATTGCTCTGAATTGTTTATTCCTGATAAAATTTTTCTTCGATCAATATCTTAAAAGATTTCACGGCTAATTGTATATATTTACCATTTAAACCGAAGTTTTTATTATGGAAGATTTTTTAATTGGTATTGGAAAAAGATTAAAAGAAATTAGAAAGAAAAATTCGCTGACCATTCACGAAGTAGCAAACATGGCGGGTGTAAGTAATGGTTTGATTTCCAGAATCGAAAATGGAAGAACTATCCCTTCTTTGCCTGTTTTAATCGAATTGATACAATCTCTTAATACTGATGTAAGTTACTTTTTTGAAGGTGTTGAAAATACCAAAAATGCCAAATACATTCATATTAAAAAAGAAGATTACCAAAAAATAGAAAAAGAAGACCGCGCCGAAACTACTGGTTTTAATTACTATCATATCTTTAGTAAAAGCATAAATTCTATAGGTTTTGAAGCCGTAATTCTTGACGTTGAACCCAATTGTAAACGTGAAAAAGTAATTACAGATGCCTGGGAATTCAAATATATCATAAAAGGAAGCGTAACATATATCATTGATGATGTTGAAGTTATCGTAAACGAAGGCGATTCGTTATGTTTCAACGGAAGACATCCACACGTACCTGAAAACAGAACTACAGAAAATTGTGTAATGCTAGTACTTTACTTCTATTCTGAAAGCAATAGTTAGTCTGCATAACTTTAAAATTTAACCGCGTATTTTTACCGCAAAGTCAGCAAAGTTTTTGCGCAAAGTTCGCAAAACTTTGTATTGATCTAGCTTTGCGAACTTTGCGTTTTCTATGCGCCAAGTAAAATTAAATCTTAGCGCGCTTTGCGGTAAAAAACACGGTTAAATCAACATAAAGTTAAACGAGTAAAAGGCTACCTCCAAAATGGAGATAACCTTTTAAAAACAAAAAACACAAACTGAATTAATTTCCTGCCGGAAGCCAAGAGCGACCATCCAGCGACCAAGCCGAATTAATTGGCACTCCAAACCATAACAGCGAAGAATATGCGATATCTACCATTTTAGGAACTACTCCAGTTGCAGTTCCGCATTTTAAAGTAGCTGTACTTGTTGTCCATGTTGGTGTATTTGCAAAAGCAAGATTAATTTGTTGCGCGCTGGAATCTGTAAAAGAATTTCCTGATCCGTTATCGCCTTTCCAATATCCAATAAGATTTGCATAATCAGGGTGAGAACTTGTTACAGATGAACATGTATAATTAAGAATTGAAGTTTCAGACAAAGCTTTGTTCCATACACGAACTTCAGCAATATTACCGTTTACATTTGCGCCATAAATCAAAGTTCCGTCTTGTCCAACTGCGAAAGGCAAACCAGAAGTTAAACTTCCAAAAGTGCTAACAATTGCTGCTTGTCCTACAAAAGCGCCATCTTGATAGGTTTTAACCAACTTTGCCGTACGATCAACCACCATTGTCAAATGATGCCATTTTCCGTCGTTGATTGAACCTCCTGAAATATCTACACGATTTTGAGTGTCTCCAATATTTACTTTCCATGTTCCACCAGTATTAGCACAAATCACAAATCCGCGATTTTTACCACTTACCCAATTTTTATTTGAAACCAATGATGGATCGCTAGAATAACCGGAAGTTTTTACTCTGCATTCAACTGTAAAACTTGAATTTCCAAAATTGTACAAAGCATTATTTGTCGAAGCATAAATACTATTCGAATTAAAACTTGCGAATTTACCTGTAATAGATGTCGTAGGATCAACTGGTTTTTCGATTTTAGTCGAAGTGAAATTCTTATTATTGAAGATTGTAAAAATATTTCTTTCCTCATAAGATGTTCCTCCGTGCGATCCTGTAGAACCTGTAACGATTCCGCCATGATCCGGCGCTACAATTACCAACCAATCTTCATTGGCATAATTTGGTCTGTTTTTTAATGCGGTTAAGATTTCGCCAATATAACCGTCTGTAGTTTCGATTGCAGCTTTGTATTGAGACACATTAAGCGAAAATCCATAACTGTGACCCGCGTGATCTACATCATCAAAATGCAGAAATAACGCATCAGGATTGTCATTTGTTAAAGCCGTAACAACTTCATTTTTAACGGCTAAATCTGTAGTTAAAGTTTTTTCTACATCAATTCCGTCAACGATATAAGTATTGATTGGTGCCCAATGTACAATTGACATTGTTCTTAAAGCGGTATTATACGTTTCAAGACGTTTTAAAAAACTTGGATAAGTTCCAAAATTTGGAGTTGAAAATGAATTGTCTGTAACGCCGTGTTTCAAATGAGTTACACCGCTAAGCATTGTCGACCAGCCGTTTCCACTCCAGGTTGGCGCTTCGGTCAAAGCATCTAAACTATAAACTGAATTTGGCAATAAAGCGTGAACATTTGGTGTGTTTGCGCCCATCAAAGCGTCTCCACGACAGCCATCGATTCCTATAATAAGCAGTTTTTTAGTACCGCCGCTTAAAGCAGATTTGCCTGTTTTTAAAATAGTTTTTGTATTTACTGAACTTTCGTCGCTCGCAAGCGTTGGTTCATTGGTACAGGAAGTCACTAAAAGTGCACTTGCAAGAATTGTAATGTAACTTAATCTAAAAATCTTTTTCATTGGGTTGAATTGTTTTAATGTGTTACTATTGATTTACTTGTAAAACTATTTCCTGCAGGGATTTTTATTTTAACTAATTAGTTTATTAATGTTTAGCACATAGAAACATATTTTGAATTTTATAAAGGATGCTTCGCTCAAAGTAGATTATTTTTCTCTCGCAGATTTGGCAGATTTAGCAGATTTTTTTCAATCTTTTTAATGTTTTTAATCCTTTTATCTGTGTCAATAACTATGTGCGTCATAATCAAGTGAAACGCCTTTTTTCATATCAAAATTCTATGTTTCTATGTGTTAAAAAAAAGTGTTTTAATTCATAATGCTGTACAACGAAGCAAGAGAATCTAAGATGTAATCCGGTTTTGCTTCTTCGAGTTGTGATCTGGTTTGTGCTCCGGACAAAACGCCAATCGTGATTCCGCATTTAGCATTTTTACCTTCTTCGATATCAATTGCTGAATCTCCTGCTTTCAATACTTTTGAAGCATCTTTGATTTCGAACAATTGCATAGCTTTGTGTATCATATCCGGAAAAGGACGTCCTAATTCTACATCGTCAGCCGTGATTAATGCATCGAACTGATGGTCTTTTTTCCAGTTTAATTTCTCTAATAAAGTGTTCGCAACATGGCTGCTATAACCTGTATTTAAAACTACTTTTACGCCGTCTTTTTTAAGGTTTTGAAGTACATTTTCTACGCCTTCAATAGGTAAAACTTTAGCCGTAAGATATTCTTGATCTAATGTTTCTTTAAAATATTCAAATATTTCCTCCGATTTATTGGCGTCTGTAATATTGATATGCTTTAAAATATCTTTTATCGCCTGATGTTTTTCTTTTCCTGCTCCTAACGAAAGTACCAATTCAAGAGAAACATCAATTCCGAATTTATTGATGGATTTATGTAGTGATTTATAGACTATATTTTGTTCATTTATTGTTGTTCCGGCCATGTCAAAAACAACCATTTCAATTTCATTAATTTTCATTTTGTGTGTATTTGTTTTTATAATCAAATGCTTTTTTAACACATAGACACATAGTTTGTAAAACGTAAAAAGTCGTTTCACTCCAAATAAAACGCAGAGCTATGTGTTTAATTTTTCACGCAGTTTTTGCAGATTTTTTTCTCTAATCTTTGAGTTTTTTTTCTCGCAGATTGGGCAGATTGAGCAGATTTTTTTTAATCCTTTTAATCTGTGAAATCTGTGGCTAAAAAAATTAAGCGTTAAAAATTTTATCAATGTTATGTTTAGCAAATCCTGCGCTTCCGGTCATTCCCTTTCCTCCTATTCCGGTTATAATGTGAATATTTTCGCCAACTGTATGTTCAAAAATATCTTTGGTTTTGCATTGCGAATACATTCCAAACCATCTGTTTTGGATTTCATAAGTTGGTAAATCGATGATCTTTTTGGCTTCTTCAATCATGAAATTGTCGATATCCATATTCAAATCAAATCCCAAAGAATCTATATCTTTTGCAGGAGCATATTCATGAGAATCTCCCAGAATTACAGATCCGTCCAAAGCTTGTTTAAATAAGATATGAACGCCATACTTTTTCTCAAAACTATCCGGATTTTCTTTTGCTTTGATTGCTGCGTAGGATTTACATTCTTCAAAAGATTCGTATCTTCTAATCGTTAATCCGGTTAGAATAGAACCGTCTAATTTGTAATTATTCTGAGGTTTTGTCTGCAGCATCTGAAGTTTTGAAACTACCAAATCGCTGTTGTTGTAAATTTCAGGATATAGTATTTTGAAATCGCTTCCGTTACAAATAATAATTTTTGAAGCTTTGTATTCTAATCCTTCTGAAGTTGTTGCAATTACTTCATTATTTCTGTTTTCGGTATTCAAAACCGTGGTATTCATATATAAATCAAGACCTAAATTTTCGGTCATATATTGATGCAGTTTATGAATCATTGTTGCAGGTTCAACGGTTACTTCTTGCGGAAAAAATAATCCTCCTGTACAATAATCAGAACGTAATCCGGCGTATTTTGCCAAACATTGTTCTTTGGTCAACAAATTTGATTCGTAATCATTTGCTATATTTATTTGATGCAACTCTTCAATTAACAGCATTTCTTCTTCGTTTGAAGCTAAATATACGGTTCCGTTTTGACGAAGATTAATATCAAATTGCGACTGAATATCTTTGTAAATCTTTAAACTTTCTTTTCCGAAGTTTTGCCACTTTCTGTCCATTCCGGAAGGTACAACCTGACCAAAATTTCTAACTGTTGCGCCTTCGGGTTTGCTGTTTTTTTCAAGGATTGCAACTGACATTCCTTTTAGTAAAGCGTGATAGGCATGAAATGTACCTAAAACGCCTGAACCAACGATTATTAAATCATATTTCTCTTTCATGTGTTTGTGTTTGTGTTTGTGTAATTTGTTTTATGCTGATTTTATGCTATTCTTTTCCTTTATTTCAAGTGTATAAAGGTGTTGTACTAATTTTTGATGTTTTTTTGAATTTCCTTTTAAAGTAATTAAAGGACATTATGGTTGTAATTATCCCAACAAAGGATAACAGATAAATACAAGTGGTAAAAAAGCTTAATAACGAAATATTTTTGTCTCCGAAATTCTTAAAAAATAAAACCAAAACGCTTCCTAAATATCCAAAAGCATCGGCGATATAGATTAAAAACCCAGTGTTTCCGTCTATTTTATAAGTGGCAATCATTCGGTCAAAAAACAAACCGTTGAACGGAATATAGCAAACGTACATTCCAAATCCCGAGATCATCATCCACGGAAGTGGCGATATTAAGTGCTTTTGAAACAAAAATGTTGTTGCGCCAATAAGTAATGAACCTAAAAACAATACTAAATGATAATTTTTGAAAGCTTTGTAGTTGTTTTTCATGCTTCCTAAAAATCCTAAAATAACGAGAACTGAGATCGCAATAGGAATTTCTGAATACATATAAATCGAAATACTTTCTTTATATCCCAATGTATCCCACAATTCTCTGGCAAAATTATCCCTGAATTCTCTCATTGCCGTAAGCATTGCGTAGAATATAATTATTGCCGTTAACGGAAATGCAAATTGCTGAAATAATGAAGCGCGTTCTTTTTTGCTGAGTGGTTTTCGTTTTGATTTTAAAGCTAAATCTTCGCTATCAGGATTTGGGATTTTCTCCAAAAACAATGAAAATACGATTAACGGAATTATAAATATTAAACCCGAAACAAAAGGCATCCAAAACTCATTGCATCCCAAAACCGTCAAGACAAATACGCCAACGGATTTTGCGGCTCCAGAAGAAACTATAAAACTCGAACAGAGAATAACGCCTAATAATTCGGTAGTTTTTCTTCCTTCGATATACGAGAAAACAATTCCCCAGATCATTCCCAAAGGCAATCCGTTTATGAATAAAAACAGAATATTGTATGGCGCCGGAACTAATGCAAATCCTAATAAAGCTAACTCAGAAATGGCTATAAAACTGATTAAATATAAAGTTCTCTTTGCCGATTTTAATTCGGATATAATCTTGATTCCTAAAAATTTAGAAAGTGTATATCCTAAAACCTGAGCCAGAATCAACAAGATTTTATAGTCAATTCCCCAAAAAGACATATGGTCAAATGTCGCTACAGTAAAGGGTTTACGGAACGCATACATACAAAAATAAGTACCAAATGCCGCAATGGATGTTTTTAATATAAACCTGAAATTAGATGCTTTTTTAGACATTAGTTTTTGAGATTTAACGTAATAGTTGTGTGGTTGTAAAGTTTAAATAAGTGTTTCTCTATAGTTTTTAGAAACTCGCTGGATGGGGTTGGTTCAAAAAAAATAAACTGTAAAAATAAAACCTGCCAACATCCAACGAGTTAACTTATAGTTGTCTATAAATTATATTTTAAACCAAGATTGAATTTTGCACCATAATATTCTACCTGTTTTGGTCTGTTTGGTGTTTCTCCAAAATGATACATTAATGGCTCATTCAAAACGTTATTTACATCGCTGAAGATTGTAAAATGCTTTCCTACTTTATAAGAAGCCGAGAAATCAAGTGAGTTATATTTACCATAATAAATGTCATTCATATCTGTATTCTTGGCATTTGCATCAAAACTTATGGCGTATGCACCTTTATGGTTGAATGCTGCTCTCACGTTAAGTTTGCCCGTTTCAT
This sequence comes from uncultured Flavobacterium sp., assembly GCF_951805225.1. Lineage (NCBI taxonomy): Bacteria > Pseudomonadati > Bacteroidota > Flavobacteriia > Flavobacteriales > Flavobacteriaceae > Flavobacterium > uncultured Flavobacterium sp. The sequence continues at coordinate 1,899,019 of NZ_OX638201.1, forward strand.
AGAACAATTGCAGGTTGTATAATTCTTTTGCCTGATAAGGAGTTGATACTTTTCTACCGTTTGGATTATTGGTATTTTGCCCTAAAGTCATTTCAGAATTCATGAAAGTTGCATTAATCTGAGTTCCAAAATATTTTAAGAATCCAGGCAAGAAGCTGAATCTTTTTGTGATTCCAAATTCAACTCCGCCAATCCAGGCGTTACCACCGTTTGTAGGCGAACTGATTTCGATATTAGGAATTCCGTTTATTGTACCTTGATACGTGTCGTCAAAAATTGGATCTGTAATTGATTTGTAGAAAACTCCGGCGTTGATTACACCAACTTCATCTAAGAAATATTCTCCCAATAAATCAAAGTTCCAAGAATAAGTAGGATTCAAATTTGGATTTCCTCCTGCATATTCGCCGTCAATTGTGTTCAAAGATCCCGCTGGAGAAATGTCTCCAAAGTTTGGTCTTGCAAAGGTTCTAGTTGTAGCAAAACGAAGGTTTAAATTCTCAACCGGCGTATATTTAACATGTAACATTGGTAATACTGAAGTATATGTTTTTGTGTTTTCGGCATCCACAACCACATTATTTTCAACTGTTTTACCAGTAACTTGTGTGATTGTATTGGTAACTCTAACACCTCCTAAAACTGTCCATTTATCAGATATTGAATACGTTGCCATTGCATAACCTGAAGATGTAGTTTCGCCAACATTAAAGTTTCTTCCTAAACCTTTTCCTAATTCAGGAATTTGAGAATCTGTTGGATTTAGAACCAAACTACCTTGCGCCGAATTGTATAAATTATTCATTCCGTTTCCAGATAAAACCGGACCAAAAGTGTTTCCAATATTAGTTCCTGTTTCACGTCTCATATAATCTGTTCCGCCAGGCTGATTGATCAAATCTGAACCATAATTTGACAAAAATGGCGTTGGCGATCCTGTCCAATTATAGTATTCGTCTCTAAAAGTTGCGATACGATCTTTGTCTGTTAATTTCGCACCGAACTTCATTTTCAGACTTTCATTAAAATTGTGTTCGTAGTTTACCGCAGCAATAATATTGTCTCTTTCTACAATGCTGATTTTGTATAATTCCAAAGTAGAAAACTTCATCTTAGTTGGATCTGTTTTGAAATTTGGATCTGAGTAAAAATCAAATATCGATTTTGGATTATTCGGATCAAGCATTCCGCCATCCGTAGCCCAATATGCTCTTGGTCCGCCAGCTCCACCAGATGCAACAGGAACTGTGTTCAAATATTCAGGTTTAACGCCAACTCCCGTTTGATTAAATTGAATTAAAAAATAACTGTTGTCTTCTGCATTTGGAATATTTCCATATTTGAATTGGTTTCTGTAAGAAGCCAGACTCCAGTCTAAAGTCCCGTTTGCCAATTGATGTTTTCCGCCTAAATCAAGACCTAGAAATTGTGTCATTAATTCGTTGTGAATATCTTGTTGTTCAACCGTTAAAGCATTTGTTGTGCTGTTGAATTTATCAAATCTGATTCTGTGTTTATAATGTGTTTCTGTATCAGAAAGTCCTCCGTAAGTTGCTTTCAGGAAAATTTTATCTCTCGAAGAAGGATTAAATTCCATTGCAGCATTTAAACCAGTAGTTTTTCTAATTCCGGTATAATCTCTTAATTCTAATCTGTAAACTCCCTGATCACCATTTCTTCTGGCTTCATAATTATCTGTTGCCCAGTTTCTGTCCCAATAAGTACCATTAATAATGTAACCAAACTTTCCGTTTTTACTTTTGTCACCAATAGTAAGTGATCCGCTGTAAATTCCTTTATCCGATTTTTGATTGTATCCGCTAAAAATACTTGCTTTAATAGTTCTTTTTGTTGGAGCAGTTTGTGTGGTAAAATTCACGCTTCCGCCAATTGCATCCCCATCCATATCTGGCGTAAGTGCTTTTGTAGCTTCAACATAAGCGATAAGATCAGACGGAAAAAAGTCAAATGCTGTAGCTCTCGAAGTGGTTTCTTCTTCGGCAGTTGGAATTCTGTTTCCGTTGATTGTTGTTGAAGACCAAAATGGCGGTAAACCTCTTACCGAAACGAAACGTCCCTCGCCCTGATCTCTTTCAATAGAAACTCCAGGCATACGCTGAACAGTTTCGGCAGCATTACGATCCGGAAGTTTTCCTATTCCGTCAGCCGCAATTACATTTACAATGCTCATCGATTTTTTTTGCATGTTCAGCGCTCTTGCTTCACTATTTCTTTGACTCATTCCGCTTACAACTACTTCGCTTAATTCTTTTGAATTGGTTTCTAAGCGAATTATTCCTAAACTAACATGTTGATTGTCTTTTACTTCAACTTTTATATTTTTTGTTTCATATCCTATATAGGCGATTTGTAATTCTAAACTACCAGATCTAACATCCTGAATCGTAAAATAACCACTGAAATCAGTTGTTGCTTTTTGATTGTTAGATAATATAATAGTTGCTCCCGGCAGTGGAGATTGTGAGTCGGTAACAGTTCCGCTTATGGTTGCTTTTTGCGCCGTCATGTTCTGTGCAAAAAGTGCAACCGAAAAAATAAAAATTGCCTTGTAAATTGTTTTCATGGTTAATTTGTTTACAAATATTAAATTTATTGAAGCAAATAAACAATGATTTTTATAAATAGTAAATAAATGAAAATTATGTAATTGTTAAAGAAAAGCAAATTAAAGCACCGCAATTGTTAAGGATTTGTAAAAAATAAAAATGCTAATGAATTGAAAATGACACCAAAATTCCTTTAAATACGGGAGAAATAACCGATTTTGATCAACATTTAAAGCAAAACAGAAAACGTTTTCGAAGCAAACATTCCTTAACAATTCTATTTTGGAATTGGCAACTTATTTACAAATAGTAAACTTTTTGAGTGATATTTTACTAGTTTGAGTTATTCAACATACATTATATTATGACCGTCAAATTTGTGTTTAGTCCCTACGGGACAATTTTGATGTGGTTTGTATTTTATTTTCTACCAACATTTAATCTCTCCGAGATATTCCTTTTAGATATTATAAAAACCTTTTATTATAGAATTTCAACAGACAATACTCCTTTAGGAGTTAAATATTGGTAAAAAAAACTTATCACACACAGAAAAAATGTCCCGTAGGGACTACACTTTCTTATTAAAAATCCAACAAAACAAAATGACGTTTTAAACAAAGTAAAATGACATTCTGAACAAACTCCGTCTTTTAAGTTCCCAATAACTTTGCCTTATAATAATTACTTAAAAAGCACACAAAATGAAAACAAACAATTATCAGGGAACTTTCCAAAAACCAATTGGTTCAGGATTTAATTCACAATCAACAACAAACGAAGTTATCAAAGGAATTGACCTTACGGGAAAAATTGCAATTATAACGGGCGGTAACACCGGAATTGGTTTAGAAACCGTAAAAATTCTTTCCGAAGCCGGAGCAACAGTAATAGTTCCTGCAAGAGATATCGAGAAAGCAAAGAAAAACTTAAAGGATATTCCGAATGTAGAATTGGAAATTATGGATTTAATGAATCCGGATTCTATAGATGCGTTTGCAAAAAAATTCCTTTCGTCAGGAAGACCTTTGCATTTATTGATTAATAATGCCGGAATTATGTGGGTTCCGTATCGTCGTGATAATCGCGGAATCGAATCGCAATTGGCAACTAATTATTTGGCACAATTTCAGCTTACGACAAGATTATGGCCAGCGCTTAAAAAAGCCAAAACTGCGAGAGTAATAAGCGTTTCATCGCAAGGACATCAATTTGGTTCTTTTAATTTTGATGATCCGAATTTTTTACACAAAGAATACGAAACTTTACAAGCTTACGGACAATCCAAAACGGCTTGTAATTTATTTGCTCTCGAATTAGACAATCGCGCAAAAGAATTTGGCGTGAGATCTTATTCGCTGCATCCGGGATCTATCAATGGAACTGAACTTGCGAGAGAAGCTTCTTTAGATTTATTCCAGAAAATGGGACTTTGCGATGCTGCTGGGAATATTCGACCGGAAATTTTAGCAAATCTAAAAACGATTCCGCAAGGCGCTGCAACTACAGTTTGGTGCGCAACGAGTCCGCTTCTTGATAATATTGGCGGTGTATATTGTGAAGATGCTGAAATTGCTTCAATTGCAACCGATTCTTCTATAACTCCAGGAGTAAAATTATATTCGCTTGACGAAGATAAGGCCAAAAGATTATGGTTGCTAAGTGAAGAAATGACGGGAATAACTTTTGATGTTCTTTAATGTGAGGTGTGTTTTGTGAGATAAAAGATGTTAATAGTAAGTTGTCGTTGTTTTGAAGCGGCAACTTCTATTCGATAAAGATTTCTTCTTTGTTTATTTTAAATTTCCGAATGATTGTGATTTTAGTAAATTTGATAAAGGTTCTGATGTCTTTTCCAACTGATAATAATTTAACTTAAAAGAATGCTGGAAACATACCATAATATAAATGACGAAAAAATATCTTCACAAGAATTAAGCTCTTTAAGTGAATACTATAAGGTGTTTAGTGAAAACGAAATAATATTAAAAAAGGAGTTTTATATTGATCATATTTTAAAACATATCAGCCACTATAAAAATGCTGAAGAATCGGAAAATGATATTATTACTATATACAGTACTTCAAATGTTTTTTATTCCATAATTGAAAAGATAAATCTTAGTAATCATGTTCTAGAAATTCACAAAGAATATTCAGGAACAGTTTTAACAAGTCATTCCAGATATTTGTATAATAATACTAATGATTTAATATGTATAGAAAATATTGATCTTTTGACTGGCTTACCAAAATTTAAGGAAACTGAAAAGTATTTTTATGATTTTGAAAAGGATGATTATTTTCCAATAATTACAGCTTCTTTTAATGAAGATAGTAGTTTAGACATCATACAATATGATAGTTATAGATTTGACGGACAAGACGAAATCATATTTTCTGAAGATGGCGTTCCGGGAATTAGTGATTTACCAACTTTAAAAAAACGCTTAGCATTATCTACTCAAGAAATGAATTATTATTTGACTGCAATATTAGAACCGTAAAGAATTTTTATTTACTCATTATGTAAAAAACCTCAGTTCCTAACCAATAAAAGAAAATGAATAAATTATTTATACTACTTATTTTCACACTTTTTTCTTGTGAAAATAAAGAAACAGACATTGATAAAATAGTTGTCCATTCTGTTAACCTTAATATTGATACTTCGGCTGATGTCAGTTGTAAAGATTTTGAACTAACCTTTAATGGTGTTATAAAAGTTTATTCAATAAAAGATAAATCTATTTTCAATAAAATTGATAAATTACTTAAAGGAATAAAAAATAGCAACAAAAACACATCAATAGATATAAGAAGAAAAATAATTGTTTTTCATAAAGATAAGACGATTGATACTTTATGTGTTGATCGGTTTAATATTGTAATGAATGGTCAATTGATTGATAAAAATGACGATTTACTATCATTGTCACTTGATTTATAATTAAATGAATTTTAAACATAACAATAACAAGTATCAACGCTAGCGCGAACGTCTCGGTCGTGAAGATCTGCACGCGCACGAGCGAGACGCTCGCGCCAGCAAATGTAAAATATCTTTGAAAGATTAGAAAATATTATAATTATTCCGTTGGCGAAAATTATAAATTATAAATTATCCTGAATATGGTAAAACTAAAGTGCTTTTTTAAAGTAAAGTTGGTTTGGATTTTCCTGATTCTCTTCATTTTTATAAATGAATTCCTGATATCCTAAAGATCTTAAAGTTTTGATTAAAACTACATCTATTTCAAAAGCTTTTGCCCAAATCAAATCGTGTTTTCTTTGCAAGGCAATTTCTTCGGCACGTTTAAAAAGCACGTTTAAATCATCTGGATTAAAATAAACTATATCTTCTAGTCCAATTGCTTTGTTGGCTTCAAGATCTTGATTTGAAAGTCGGGATGAATTTAATTTCATAAAAGACAAAGGATTTTCGTTTTCGTAAACCATCAACATTTCGATCGAAAAATCATTTTGAATTCTTAAAAACTCTTGCCTTGATAGATTTTCCGCTGCGTACTTCTCGCCTATTTCTTTTGATGATCCAAATAAATCCGAATAAAACTTAAGGGCTTTCTGTTCCATCCAAATGATATTATCATTTATTATCACTACAAATCTTGCTGCTTTAGACATGTTTTATATTTTATTACTAAATATTAAATTTTCTATTATTTATGGCAAAGTTGCGATGATTGTTACTATTAGAAAAGAGCAAAATGTCTTATGTTTTGTTCGAAAAGTCGGGAAGTGTTTTTTTTTTACAAAGGTATTTTCGTGTGATTTGCCATTTCGACGGAGGAGAAATCACACGCGAAACTCCACAAAGATTGGCGACAATATAGAACGCGGATGACACGGATTCGCTTTGCGAAAACGCGGATTAAAACGGATTTTATCTACTTAATATTTTCATTTTGAACGAGAAATAACACAAGGAACTCTACAAAGATTAGAGATTCTCTTTGCGGAGTTTCTGGTGTGATTTCTCCTCCGTCGAAATGACAAATTGGGACTGAAAACTGAAAATTAAGACTGAAAACTAACCCCGATTAAGAATCCGTTCGCTCGCGAGAGGGATAGAAGCTATCCGCCGCGGCGGAGTGTATAGCCCGACAGCATCCTGATAAGAGGGCGTATACGCGCAAAGTAATGTGCCCTCTTGTCAGGATGGTGGCTCGCCCAAAGTATCATCAATAGTCTAAATATTTTTTCTGCGATATTCGAGTGGCGAAATTTCTGTTGCTTTTTTAAAAAATCTTCCAAAAGTCGATTGATTCGGGAAATTTAATATATCGCTAATTTGGTTGATTGTCAAGTCTTTATTTTGAAGTAATACTTTGGCTTCGAGAACCACAATATCTTCTATCCAATTACTGGCTGTTTTGCCACTATTATTTTTGATGACTTCTGATAAATATTTTCTGGTAACGTTTAGAGCATCAGCATAATATTGAACGGATCTTTGGTTTATAAAATCTTTAAAAAGTATTTCTTTAAACTTTTCGAACAAAGAATTTTGGATTGTTTCGGTTAAAATTGTCTGTTTTATAAAATCGAGTTCGTAAATTAAAATATAAAGATAACCTCTAAGAATCAAAGGCTGATGATTCGAATTATTGTCGAGCGATTCTCTTAATAACGAAAAGATTTGCTCAAACTTTAGTTCATTTTTTTTCTCGAGATTGAAAACGTGCATTTCGCTATTATCGAAAAATTCATATTGCGACAGGAAGAAAACATTTGCTTGATTATGAAGAAAAAATTGTGGTTTGAAAAAGATGATATCGATTAAAATTTCGTCGCTGTCTTTTGTAAAACTTCTAATCACCGAAGGCCCTAATGTGATTATGGCTGGTGCATGAATTACAACTTTTTTTAGTTGCGTTTGCATGACAATACTACCCTTTCTTAGAAACTCTATGGCGTAACTTTCTGCCCGATAAGGTTCGCTGATATACGGATGATCTTTTGCCTGAACATAAAAATAATCTTTATCATTGTTGATATTGGTAAACAAACTCTTATGATGTGCGAGCGAGTATGTTGTAATTTTATTCTTCAATTATTTTGTTTTAAGCTGTATCAAATATACTTAACGTTTTTTTGCCTAACAAAAAAATGGCGCTATACAGCACCATTTTTTGCATTCTTCTATCATAAAATAAAAGAATATATATTGAAATTGAATCTTATTTTTTATCGATTTTATAAAGTCTTCCACCATCTGTAATGGCGTATAAAGCTCCGTCGTTTCCTTGTGTTACATCTCTAAAACGTTGATTTTCTGAAGCCAGAAGTCTTTCTTCACCAATCACTTTATTGTCTTTTATTGCAAGACGAACGATATGCATTCCGCTTAAAGCGCCTATGAAAAGATTATTTTGCCATTCAGGAACGCGATTACCGGTATAAAAAGTCATTCCGCTTGGCGAAACCACCGGATCCCAGTAATAAACCGGTTGCTCTAAACCATCTTGTTGCTGAATTCCCGCACCAACTTTTTCTCCGCTATATTCGATTCCGTACGTAATTGTTGGCCATCCATAATTTGCACCAGGTTTTATACGGTTAATTTCATCTCCACCTCTTGGTCCGTGTTCTGCCAACCAGATTTCGCCTGTCACAGAATTAAGTGCTAAACCTTGCGGATTTCTATGACCATAACTATATAATTCCGGTAAAGCTCCGGTTTGCGTAAAAGTAGGATTTCCGGTTGCTGGCTGCCCGTCTTTTGTTATTCTGATTACTTTTCCCAAACCTGTTGCAACAGATTGCGCCAATGGTCTTGTTTCTAATACAGAACGTTCTCCAGTACTTATTACAAGAAAACCTGATTTATCAAAAAGAATACGTCCGCCATAATGCAGCGTACTTGCGTTGGCAGGTTTAGCTCTGTAAATTACGGTTGCTCCTTCGATTGTTTTTTCGTCAGCTGATAATTTTCCTTTGGCTACAGCCGTATTATTTCCGCCAGTTGTAGCTTCTGCAAAAACCCAGTAAACCATACGATTTGCAGTAAATTCCGGATCAATAGTTAATCCTAATAAACCACCTTGTCCGGCAGCATTAACAGCAGGAATACCAGTTATTGGAGCACTCAAAACTCCGGCTGTAGTTGCAATTCGCATCGTTCCGCCTTTCTCGGTAATTAATAATCTGCCATCCGGAAGACTTTTTATTCCCCAAGGACTTGATAAGCTTGTAGCAAGAACAACTCCTTGATAAGGTGTATTGGTTTGAACTCCATTTATACGAGTTTGCCCTTCAAATGCGGGTTTATAAGTTGTGTTAGCAGCATTTCCTTCTACAGGATTCGTAGTTGTTCCTGGATTTGAATCGACATCTTTGTCGTTTGCACAGCTAAAAAAGGTCATTAGCACGCTAGAAACAATAGCAATTTGGTTAATAGTTCTCATAGGTTTGGGATTTTAAGGATTAAAAAAATACAAATGGTAGATATTCTAATGTATAACAAAACAAAAATCTTCAATTAAAATTAAAAAGAGTTATATAATTTATGAGAAAATTTATACAATTATACTGTTTTAAATATAAATTCCCACACCTTAGCATAAATTAAATAACATTAAAAGCTAAAGAACAGAAAAGATTTAAACTCTGCGTAAATGTCTCTAACTTTGCTTAAAGCAGAATATAATCGAAAAAAACATAACTTATAATTACCACATTAAATGGAATACGAAGCAAAATATATAACGCCAGATATTAAGCTTTCTTGTTATGAAGATAAGTTTTTTAAATCGGATATAATGTTTGATCAGCATATGTTGGTTTGGTTTATTTCGGGCGAAACGAAGATTGTGCAAACTGATGGAATTCATATTTTTAAGAAAGGAGATATTTTTCTGATTCCTAGAAATCAACTCGCAACGATTATAAATTATCCAAAAGATGGACAACCTCATAAAACTGTCGTGATGCATTTATCTACTGAAAAACTGAAAGATTTCTACACAAATCTGGATATTAAATTGAAAACTAACATACAGCCAAAAATACATTCTTATAACAATCATCTGTTACTCGAAAGTTGCCTTGCGTCTTTGATTCCGTATTTTGAGATGACGACACTTCCCGCAAATATCGCCGACTTAAAAATAACGGAAGCAATAAGTATTTTAAGATCAATTGATTCTGAAATAGATAATGTTCTGGGAAATTTTGAAGAACCGGGAAAAATTGATTTGGTTAATTTTATGGAACGTAACTTTATGTTCAACATGCCGCTGGAACGACTTGGTTATCTTACCGGAAGAAGTTTGTCTACTTTTAATCGGGATTTTAAAAAGTATTTCGATACAACTCCGCAAAAATGGCTGACCAAAAAAAGGCTTGATCTTGCCCATTATCAGCTAAGCAAAAACAAGAAAAAAACAATTGATGTTTGTTATGAAGTTGGTTTTGAGAATTTATCACATTTCTCTTATGCCTTTAAAAAACAATTTGGTTATACTGCAACTGAATTAATAAGTATCAATAACCAAATCAATATATAAAGCAATATTATCTATCACATTATTATTGATTTGGTTAGAAATAATAAATATTGAATTTTATTTATTTTGGAAAATAATTGCCTTTCAAAACAAGTTTTACAGATCCAATTGCTACTCCTAAAACGACAATATTCGTCAGACAAAAAACAATTAAAGCTAATATCATAATAGCAGAATCGGCGGTTTTTAAAGCAAAAATTGACAAACCTTGCGACAAAGTAGCAATCCCAAAAGTATAAGCCCAATATCCCGGTGCAAAAGCTTGTTCTTTGAGCCATTTTATGGCAAAAGTTATAGAAACAAAAAGAAACAAAGCATATCCCATTAATGCATAAGTAATTGAAATATTACCGCTTTCTCCAGTCAGAACCTGATACGCAACAAATAAAACAACCGCAGGCGCCATATAAATTCCCATAAAATTTCGTGTTTTTGCGCCAAGTCCGCCAACTGTGAGTTGATTTGTAATTACAGAATCCATAATCAACCACGAAATAGTTCCGATTCCCAGAAGTACAAAACCGTAATTTGTATATCCTAACAATCCTGCTGCAAGTGCATTAACCAAAATACTTGCCGTAAAAGTCAAAAACAAAGACGGCGTTGTTTGATTTGCTTCACGATCCTGTGTCCATAAACCTGAAAGTTTGTACGCGCCATAAATAAGATTTAGCACTGAACCAATCCAAAATAAAGTAATTGCAATCGAATAATCATAAACATGAACGGCAATTGCGACCAAAATAACAGACTCGGGAATCAATGCCAAAAATGAAGATTGAACAGGATCATTGAATTCATTTACGGCCAACTTTCTATGCTGAATCCATTTGTTGCAATAAAGTGTTAACCACCAAATAAAGGAAAGTACAGCGAGCATTTCTAAAATTTCTCCAATATAAATTGGCACGTTCCATAATGATGTAGCGTTTCTCCACGCATTTCCTGTTTCTGCTAATCCTAATGTCATTGCAAAAAAAGATGCGGGAGCAATTGGCAATGTAATTTTTTGTTTTTCAAATTGTTGTAGTGCGATTTTATCTTCGATTTTGTCCATCATTAAAATATTAAGTTTAACTTTGAGCAAAATTATACTGATTTAGTAAAATATTAATTGTAATATTCTTCGTTAATATAGTAATAAGAGGTTATGATAAAGAATAATATATATCTTCCGTATGAAGTTATTTTTAGCGAAATAACGGAATCCCTGCAAACTGAAGTGGGAAATAACTTCTTTGAGCTGCTTTATATTGTCTCCGGAACCGGAATCCAAACTATCAATCAAAATAGATTATCATACGAACTTGGACATTTATTTTTAATTACGCCTCAGGATTTTCATTCTTTAGAAATAAAGGAAAAAACGACCATTTTTCAGTTGCGTTTTACTGATATTTATATCAAAAACGGACCTTTTACTTCGAACAATCTTTACAAACTTGAATATATTTTGCATCATGCGCATCATCAGCCCGGATGTATTTTGAAAAGAATTACCGATAAAAATCTCGTTCATCCGGTTATCGAAGCGATCAGGCATGAATATCACAATCCTACTTTATACAATACAGAACTTATCCAGTTATTAATTAATACTTTGATTGTAATTATTGCCCGAAATATCTCTGAATATCTACCGGAAAATATCAATAAACAATCTGATGGAAAAGCGCATACGTTATTAGAATATATTCAAACTCATATTTATGAACCTGAAAAACTGAGCGTAACGGTTATGAGCGAGAAGTTTGGAATTTCGGAAACGTATTTAGGAAGGTATTTTAAAAAACAGGCGAACGAAACTTTACAAGATTATATTTCGAAATACCGAATAAAACTGGTAGAAAACAGATTGCTTTATAGTGATTTGCGTGTGGGAGAAATTGCAAGTGAATTGGGTTTTAATGACGAAAGTCACTTGAATAAAATCTTCAAAAAACACCGCGGCACTACTCCATCAGCTTTTAGAAAAAAAACTTTAAGCGTTTAAAACTTAATTATTGATTTTCGTTTTCGCTTTTTAATTGTAAAGCTCTTTGCAAAAAACTCTGGTGCAAAATCTTGTTTTCGGCTTCGTCAATTGCTTTCAGTAAATTATTCTGATTGTCTGCAATATCAGAAAGAACTTGTGTCATAACGCCCCAAACAGGTTCCATTTTCAAAATAAGCTCCTGCCCTTTTGTAGTTAAAACAATAAGACGTTTGCGCTCGTCTATTTTATCTTTTTTCGAACGAATCAATTTTTGCTTTTCTAATTCTTTGAGCAAACTAATCGTCGAAGGATGTGTATAACCAATTTCGTTTGCGATTTCGACAACGCTCAAAACTCCTTTGTGATGTAAGGTATAAATGACCGGAAACCATTTAGGCTCAAAATCAATTCCGTACGATTTATAAAACAAAGCACCGTCTTTACGCAATTGCTCGCTGAGACGCTGTAATCGCGTTGAAATGGCTAAAATTCCCGATTCATCAATAATATTCATCCTTATTTTTTTAGTTTTAAATGACAAAATACATTGTCTGCGCTCATTATTGGAAATGCTGTTGGAAGCGATTCTTTTTCAACTCGCACAAAATTGTTTCTTTCGTAAAAACGCAAAGCTGCTTCTAAGATCGATACAGTTCCCAAATATAAATCATCGATTTCATTTTCTTTGCAATAATCGATCAAAGTCTCTAATAATTTCTGTGCAATTGAGAACTCTTTTCCTCGGAATTCCTTTTTTACAAACATTTTTCTGATCGCAGCTTCGGAGTTGCTGAATTTTACCAAAGCAATTGTACCAACCAATTCTTCATCGATAAAAGCGCCCCAGAAACCACCGCCACTTGCGTAATAAAAATTGGTTATGTTCAATAAATCCGGCTGATCTTCTAATGTAATTGGAACATTAAATTCTTTTTGCTGAATGCTTAAAACTAAATCTACTACAGCATCTGCATATTTATTTTCTATTGGAATAATTATCGGTTTCATATCAAATAAAATTAAAACACAAAACTACGTAGTTAAATACATAAATAAAAATATTTCTTGAAATTTATGATTTTTTTGAGAAAGAAGAAGATTTTAAATTATTGTTATGCTGTTGCGAAATATGCACGCAAAGTCGCAAAGACGCAAAGTTTTTTATTTCTCGCAGATTTAGCAGATCAAGCAGATTTTTTTTAATCTTTTTAATTCTTCAATCTGTGGCTTTAAAATAAGAACGTTACATCTTTACGCAAATATGCGCGCAAAGACGCAAAGGCGCAAAGTTTTTTTGTTTCTCGCAGATTTAGCAGATCGAGCAGTTTTTTTAATCTGTGATAATAAATATAAAACTTAGCAACTTTGCATCTTTGCGCGATTAAAACCCACTCTACAAACACAATAACCAAAAAAAACAAAAGCCTCGAAATGTGAAACTTATCATAAAAAATGAAAAAAATTTGCACATATGACCAATCGGTCATATATTTGTACTCGATAAATGAAAACTATCATGACAAAGGGAGAAGAAACCAGACAATTCATTATAGAAAAAGCTGCACCAATTTTTAATACAAAAGGGATTGCCGCAACTGCTATGAGTGATATTATGGAGGCTACGAAGTTGTCGAAAGGAAGTATGTATGTTCATTTTGAAAACAAAGACGTTCTTGCCTGCGCCGCAGTTGATCATAATATGAAGATTTTGGGCGATAAACTTTTGTTTGAAATCAGTAAAAGCAAAACGGCAAAAGAGGAACTTTATACTTATATAGATTTCTTTAGTAATGCTGTAAATCCGCCTCTTACGGGAGGTTGTCCGTTATTGAATTTTGGTACAGAAGCAGATGACACGAATCCTATTGTAAAGGAAAAAATAAATAAAGGTTGTAACGCAAATCAGCAATTATTGGCAAATAGTGTCAATAAAGGAATAGCAAACGGAGAATTTAATCCGGAATGGAATGCGGAAGAATTTGCAGTTATTATGTTTGCCATGATGGAAGGCGGTCACTTAATTTCGAGAATGTCAGGCAATAACGATAAGATGAAAATCATCACAAAAAACCTAAAAAAAATTATAGAGGAAAACACACTCTAATTTTTTTTATCATAAAAATGACCTTTCGGTCATATTTAGATAAAAAAACAATATCAATTACAAAATTCAATATCAGCTTTAAAAGAATAACAATTACACAAAACATCAATTTACAATTCACAATTAACCATTAACAATTAAAAAAAAAACATCATGTCAAAAACAATTTTAATTTCAGGATCAACAAAAGGATTTGGTAGAGCCTGGACAGAAGCATTTTTAGAAAAAGGATACAAGGTAGCTGCAACAGCCAGAAATATTGAATCTCTTAATGATTTGAAGGCAAAATACGGAGACGCAATTTTACCACTTACGCTTGACGTAAACAACCGCGAAGATTCGTTTGCTGCCGTTCGAAAAGTACAAGAACATTTTGGAACTATTGATATCCTGATCAACAATGCGGGTTATGCTTTAAATGGCGCTGTTGAAGAAGCAAGCGAAAAAGAAGCGAGAGCACAATTTGAAACTAATTTCTTTGGAACTCTTTGGTTAACTCAAGCTGTTTTACCAATTATGAGAAATCAAAAAAGCGGTCATATTATTCAGGTTTCTTCTATTTTAGGAATTACAACTTTACCAAATTTAGGTCTTTATAATGCAACTAAATTTGCTGTGGAAGGTCTTACTGAAACTCTTTCTCAAGAGGTAAAACAATTTGGAATCAATGTAACTTTGGTTGAGCCAAATGGTTATGTTACTGATATTTGGGGTAACGGATTCAACAGTGAAAGTATTCCTGCTTATGACGGAATTAGAAAAGCAATTGCAGAAGGACATGATCCTGATACTTTTGGAAAAACAAGCGCTACTGTACCTGCGATTGTTAAATTGGTTGAAGCCGAAAATCCTCCTTTACGTTTATTCTTAGGAAAAGTGGCGTTACCATTTGCAAAACAAACTTACGAACAAAAACTTGCAATCTGGGAAGAATGGGCTGATGTTTCTGTGGCTGCGCACGGATAATTAAATCCTTGTTTTATAACTCCGAAAACTGCGTAGAATTGAATTATTTTACGCAGTTTTTTTGCATTTCAATTAAATTTAAAAATCCGTTTTATCTGCGTTACAAAAAGACGCTGATTTAACTGATTCGCTAAAGCGAAAACGCTGATTAAAACGGATTTTTTATACTGATTCCAGAAAAAGGAATAGATATTCTGAAAATTCTACATTCAAAAGTTACTATTTCTAAAAATTACTTCTCTTTTGATACCATAATCATAAATTACTTTATCGTTTCAGTTTAATCTTCATAAAATTAACATTCCTTCTCGTTTATTACTATATTTGATTCTGCTAAAAACCAAGATTACATATACTAAATAAACTATGAAATATTGTTACTGTTTTCTTCTATTGGTTTTTATTTCTGTTCCTTCTTTTTCACAATTACCTTCCTCGACATCACAATATGATTTAAAGAAAAAGAGAGTCTTGATTCAGCTTTGTTCGATGTTTTTGTATGGAAAAAATCAGGGAAAAATTGATGAAGACAGTTCTGCCGTTTTAGCGGTAAAAGCTTATAATTTGCCTCTTTCGCTAAGTTATGACGAAGGTTTTAATGAATCTAAAGATGATGTTTTACCCGGATCTGAATTTATCGAAAAAGGAAATTTCAAAGCTGTAAACCAACTTTTAGAAAACTCAAAAAATACGGATAGAATTAAATTATTGCTTCAACTTGGAAGTTTTTATCTCTTTAAACCGGGAACAAAACCGCAAGATCTTCAAAATGCTTTTTCGAATATAAAAGAAGCTCTCGAACTTAGTAATAAGCTCAAGATTCAAAAATGGCAAAATCAGAGTTTAACGCTTCTTGGGAAATATTACGCTCAGGCAAATAATCCAATTGAAAGTAAAAATTGTTTTGCAAAAGTTGTAGAGCAATGCAAAAAACAAAACGATCAAAAAGCATTGGCTGACGCATTGTCAAACCAAGCTTTATATTTACCAAACCAAGATCCGCAAAAGGAAATTCTTTTAAATAAAGTTATAAAATTATATACGGATTTAGGCTTAGACGATAAAAAAATAGAAATGCACATGAGGCTTATCACTGTGCATTATTATACCGGAAATATTAAGCTTGCGCTTAAAGAATTTTATCAAAATTTATATTACCAAAGGCAATACGGTTTTAAACATACACACTTTACCGAAGGCACAATATCCTACGTTGAACTTTTGCGCTACAACACAAAAAGTGCCTTGTATTATGCTCTAAAGAGTGTAAAAACAATGGAAACGATCAATGATTATAATTTTGCCGATATATTTTATCTCCGTTTTGGCAACGTATATCTTACGCTTGGTCATTATGAAGAAGCGTTGGATTTGTATAAAAAAAGTGTAGAAGCCGGACATCAAAATATTAATAGCGGCGGTTTCTACAGAAGTTTTGTGAGTCTTGTTGCAGCACTTTTCTCCAGAGGAAAAACGACAGAAGCCATCAATTATATCAATACGATTGTACTGAAATATCCGCCAACAGATGTTTTTGATAAAATGATTGTCAATAATGTGAGAGCCGTTTGCTATGAACGCTTAAAAAATTATGCGTTGGCAGAAACCTATTTTAAAGAAATGGATCTCAACGCACAAAAACTTACAGGTCCTGAAACGTTGCTTGATGTATTAAATTCATACTCATCAATGACAGCTTTTTATGCGCACAGACACAGACCTTTGGAAGCTAAATTTTATGCTGACAAGATCCTGACACTTTCAAAAGCTTATAAACGAAATTACACTTCTGAGAATCTTGAGCTGTCTATGTCTGTAATCGATTCTTTAAATGGCAATTACCAAGGCGCATTGAAGCATTTTCAGATTTATAAAAAACTAAACGATTCTTTGGTTGATTTTTCGAAAAACAAACAAATCGAAGAACTTAAAATTCAATATGAAACGCTGAATAAAGAACAAAAAATCAACTTTTTGAACAATCAGTCTTCGTTACAAAAAAGCGAATTGCGAAAATCAAAACTGCTGAATAATCTTTCGATCTGGAGTTTGATTTTATTGTCAATTACAATTGGTTTGCTTTATAACCGTTACCGATTAAAGAAACGAAATCACGCTAAACTTGAGCTTAAAGAGAAAGAAATTAAACTGAAAAACACGAATCTTAGGCATTTATTGCATGAAAAAGAATGGCTTTTGAAGGAAATTCACCATCGTGTAAAAAACAATCTTCAAACGGTTATCAGTCTTTTGAATTCACAATCGGCATATTTGGACAATGATATGGCGTTATCAGCGATAAAAAATAGTCAACACAGGATTCATTCGATGTCATTAATTCATCAGAAACTTTATAATTCTGAGAATATTTCGACGATAAATATGCCTAATTATATTCGGGAATTAATTGAATATTTGAGAGAATCGTTTAATCTTGGACAAAGAATACGTTTCGAAATTAAAGTAGATTCTTTAGAATTAGATGTTGCACAGGCAATTCCGATAGGACTTATTTTAAATGAAGCGATTACCAATTCGATCAAATATGCTTTTCCGGACGATCGCAGCGGAATGATTTATGTAACGCTCGAAGCGACCTCAGAAAACTATTATTTATTGACAATTCTGGACAATGGAGTTGGAATCGACGCTGACTTTTCTTCAAAGAAAATCAACTCTTTTGGTTTAAGTCTGATCAAAGGATTAAGTGCAGATCTTGATGCCAAATTCACAATGGAAAACCATAATGGAACGGTTTTGAAAATTGAGTTTTTGGCTGAACTTCCTATTTCTAAAAAAGAGTTGGAAATCTAGTGTAAACTCAAATTTTTAAACACATAGAAACATAGCTTAACAAATCGAATAAGGCGTTTCACTTGAAATAAAACGCATAGCTATGTGTATTAAAACCAAGTGAAACGCCTTTTTTAAGTAAACAAAAGCTATGTTTCTATGTGTTAAATTATTTTTTGCTTTTATAATTTAAACTAACCACCAATTCCAAAGAATGACCTTTGAAATTGGTGTAATTAGTTCTAATAAAAAACCCTTTATTTTTAAAATTTAAGCTTCAAAATCTGTCGAAAAAGTAAAGTCTTTATTTGCTTCGATTTCATTTTTTAAAGAATCAATTTTATAGTTTGCAAATTGATACGCATCAGATCCTGTTAATAAGTGAAGTGGCGGTTGTGGCCATTTTGTAACTTCAATAATTAATGCCGCTACTTTTTCAGGATCGCCCAATTGTTTCCCCGGAAGATCTTCCTGATGAGAACGCACTGCATCACGAATTTCCTGATAAGCTTCGATTGGTTCCGAAGATGTAATCAATGAACTGCTGTTTAGAAAATTAGTACGCACATAACCCGGTTCAATAAGTGTTACCTTGATGCCGAAAGGTTTAACCTCTTGCACAAGTGCTTCGGAAATGGCTTCTACGGCAAACTTTGTACTACAATATATTCCCCAACCGGCGCCGGCAAGTAATCCAAATACGGAAGAAAGATTTATAATATGTCCGAATTTTGCAGCTCTCATATGTGGCAAAATTGCTCTTGTAACATTTAGCAATCCAAATACATTGACGTCAAAATTGGCACGAACTTCCGCATCAGAACTTTCTTCGATTCCGCCTATTAATCCATATCCGGCATTATTTACCAAATATTCAATAGATTCAAATTTTGCCAAAGTATCTTTTACAGCCTGTTTTACGCTTAATTCGTCGACCAAATTTACTTCAAGCGGAAGAAAATTTTCCGATGAAATTCCGACTGCTTTTTTTAGCGATTCTGCATTTCTTGCTGTTGCGGCTACATTATATCCTTGTGCCAATAATTGTTTGACCAAAATAAGTCCAATTCCTTGGGATGTTCCGGTTATAAACCACGTTTTATCTTGATTTTTCATAATCTCTTTATTATGTTTATTATTCCTCATTTACAAAACGGAAACTTATTTTTTCCCATTTTCTTTAATGTCTTTATAAGCATTTGGAACATTGAAATTAAAATGAAGCCAATTAAAAAGTTCGTATCCTTTATCAAATTCCTTCATTGTTACGGCAGCTTTTGTCTGCTCTAATGTGAGTCCTTTTTTAACTGCATTTTCGACATTTGTTTTTAATGCCTCGACATAATCAATTGTATATTTTATTCCGGCTTTATTGGTAACGCGACCATGACCTGGAACGACAATATCTTTATCGCCAATCATATTATAGATTTTGTTCAAATTGTTTACGGGTTCCAGAAAATAACCGTCAAACAACCACGGAATAGTTGGACTTTCGGCAATAAAAGGATTTCCTGCCCACAATACATTTCCCGAAGCCGATTTTAAATACACAAATAAATCTGCCGGAGATTGTGCCGTTCCTACGTTTATAACCTCAACGATATTGCCTTTTCCCATATCAATTTTCATGGTTTCGTTGATTGGAATTGTAATATCGGCGGGACGATAAACGCTCTCTTCGATTCCTCTTCCTTTACCAAAAAGCATAATCATAAACTGCTTGATATTGTCGTAATTTTTAGAAAGATTGTCTTTGCAGAATTCGTTTTGAATGACAATAGTTTCTTTTGGAAGTAAATAATTTCCAAAGCAATGATCGCCGTGATCGCTCGTATTTATAGCGTATACAATTGGTTTATCACTCACGCTTCTGATTAATTTATAAAGCTGGTCGTATAGTCTTTTGCTTAACATGGTTTCGATAAGTAAAATGCCTTTCTCTCCAACAATAAATCCTGCCGAAGTTGCTTGTGCAATACCTTTTGAAGTTTCGACTTCGGCAGTTTCAGGCGCTACTGAATAAACGTTTTCTGCTATTTTATGTAATTTCAAAGTCACTTTATTCGCATCCCAAATCGGGACATGATCCGGCATTGGAAATTGCGCATAAGCGATAGTATTACAAAGGAAAAACAAGATAACAAATGCAAATCCTGAAAGAATGTTTTTAGTTTTCATGATGTTTATTTTATTCTGATAAAGTTATTTTGCTAGAAAAAAGGCCAATAAATCTTTTTGAACCTGAGCTGTATTTTCCTGAACTAACCAATGTCCTGAACCTGCAATTTTTGACTCGGTTACATTCTCTGCAACTAATTTTGAATGATCTTTCAGGAATGCTGCTGCAAAATATTCTCCACCCATCGCTAGTAAAGGCATTTTAAGTTTTGTTTTCATAAAAATCAAATTGTCTTTTCCGTCTTGCGGAAAGTTTCCAAACCATTTAAAACTTGATTTTGCTGCATCTTTTACTGCGTATGCTCTAACAAATTCTGCAGTTTCTTCTGGTGTAAAAGGATCTTTTACGTGTCCAACCATTGGCCAGAAATTAGTCAAAAACTCTTTTTCTTTTCCTTTAACAATATCTCCCGAAGCTGGCCAAGCAAAAAATCCAAACCACCACGCAGAAGCCGAAACTTGTGACCAAACTGGCTCAATTCCAGGAAGTAAAGCATCCATTAAAGCTATTTTTTTTACTTCGCTTCCATATTGTGCTGCATACGCATAAGCGACCATTAATCCGATGTCGTGACCTGCAAGATTAATATTTGTGTAGCCTAATTTTTTAACCAATTCGTGAATATCGGTTGCCATTGTTTTTTTGTCATAACCACCTTCCGGTTTGTCTGACTCTCCTACTCCTCTTAAATCTGGCGCAATAACTGTAAAGTGTTTCGAAAGTTCCGGAAGCAGGCGATTCCACATGTACCAGTTTTGACCAAAACCATGAACTAATACTAATGGATCGCCTTTTCCTCCAATTACATAATGAATTTTTACGCCGTTTACCAAAGCGGTTTCGTGTTTAAAATTTGCCGGCGGATCTGCTGGTTTCGCAACTGCTGAATCTGTTGTTGTAGTTGCTTCTTCGGAAACGGCTTTTGTAGATTCTTCTTTTTTATTGCATGATGCAAATGATAAAAAACTGATTATTAACAAGCCAAAGATTCCTTTTGAAGTTTTTGACCATAAATTTTGGTTAGAAATTGATTTCATGATTTTCTATTTAAAAAGTTATTAAATGCTTACTAATAGGCTAGAATTGTGCCTAAGACATCAAACCTTTTAAATACAAGGATTTACATATTTTTAAGAAAGCTGAAAAAGTTGTATTTCGTTATCATTTGAAAAACATTGACGATATAACACTAAAATTGAACTCTTCACACGCAATTTTTAACACATATAAACATAGCTAAACAAATCGTATAAGGCGTTTCACTCTAAATAAAACGCATAGCTATGTGCGTTAAAACCAAATGAAACGCCTTTTTTAAGTAAACAAAAGCTATGTCTCTATGTGTTAAAATTACGCGCGACAGATTCTTTTCTCTTTGAATAGGCTAAATTTTATAACTTTATCGTTCTCTAATAAAGCTTACGAAGCTTTTGACTTAATCTCCGGACAAAACAATCTCAAAATGGAAATCGACACTATTCTAGACGAAATATTTAAATTACCGGAAGAATCAAAAACTGCATTAAAACGAAATATTACTCAGATAAAATATCCAAAAGGACATATTCTTTTAAATGCAGGAAAAGTGGAGTCGAATATCTATTTTATAAAAAAAGGAATCGTTCGGGCTTATGTAAATCAGAATGATAATGAAGTTACTTTTTGGTTTGGAAAAGAAGGTCAAACGGTAATTTCGATGAAAAGCTACACGCAAGACGAAAAAGGATATGAAGATATTGAGCTTCTGGAAGATTGTGAACTTTATGAATTAAAGAAAGAAGATCTTCAGAAACTATTTGATTCTGATATTTATATTGCAAATTGGGGCAGAAAATTTGCCGAAATAGAACTTGTAAAAACGGAAGAACGATTGATCTCACGTCAATTTAAAAACGCAACAGATCGTTATTTGGAATTGTTAACCAATCATCCTGAATTAATTAGAAGAATTCAATTGGGACATATCGCTTCTTATCTTGGAATTACACAAGTTAGTTTAAGCAGAATTAGAGCTGAGATTAAATAATTTCATTTTTTATCATTTGTTAAATTTTATTTGCTTCAGGAAAAGGAACTTTGCAACATAAAATTTTAACAATATGAACTGGATTATTCTAATTATTGCGGGACTTTTTGAAGTCTCCTTTGCAACTTGTCTTGGAAAAGCAAAAGAAGCTGTTGGTACAGATGCTTATTTATGGTACACAGGATTTTTTATATCACTAACCGTAAGTATGTTACTACTTATTAAAGCAACTGAAACTTTACCTATTGGAACTGCTTATGCGGTCTGGACAGGAATTGGCGCAGTGGGAACGGTATTAATGGGAATCTTTGTTTTTAAGGAACCTGTAGATTTTTGGAGATTGTTTTTTCTTGCAGCATTAGTTGGTTCAATCATTGGACTTAAAGCTGTTTCTCATTAAGAATGTTCATTTTTTAGTTTTATTTCTTTCGCTTAAGCGGAAGTTTTAAAGCAAAATCAAGATATTTATTTAAAGCTCAATTCATCTGAATTGGGCTTTTTTTATTTCTTAATTCTCTATTCTCGAAATGTCGTTTTATTGGTACAATACAAAAAACCATGGAGTTATAAAAATTAAGGATGTATTTAACCGCAAAGTTCACAAAGTTTTTTATGCATATCGGATTTTATAAAAACACAAAGTTCGCAAAGCTTTGTGTTGATCTAGCTTTGCGAACTTTGTGTGTTCTATTTGCGAAAAGTAAAATTAAATCTTAGCGAACTTTGCGTTTAAAATGGTTATTCAATACAAACTATTTTATGTTTCTCC
The DNA here is from genome assembly GCF_951805225.1 of uncultured Flavobacterium sp. Taxonomy (NCBI): domain Bacteria; kingdom Pseudomonadati; phylum Bacteroidota; class Flavobacteriia; order Flavobacteriales; family Flavobacteriaceae; genus Flavobacterium; species uncultured Flavobacterium sp. The sequence continues at coordinate 1,921,930 of NZ_OX638201.1, forward strand.
ACAGATTTTTGTATTGATCCGTTTTATTGACCTATGTCAAACTTTTCTATCTAAAACACTTATAGATTTGCTGTTCAAAAATCTTAATATACTTGAATTAAAATGATAAGTACAGAAATAAGTCCGTTGACAAAATTTGGAACAACTAGCCAGGTACGTGTAGAAAATGCATTAAAACATCTTCAAAACGGAAAAGGAATTCTACTAACGGATGATGAAAACAGAGAAAATGAAGGAGATTTAATTTTTGCTGCACAACATATAAATGTTCCTGATATGGCAATGATGATCAGAGAATGCAGCGGTATTGTCTGTCTTTGTCTTACGAATGAAAAAGCAGATCAATTGAATCTACCTTATATGGTAAAAGAAAATACAAGTCATTTTCAAACTCCGTTTACGGTTACAATTGAAGCCAAAGAAGGTGTTACAACCGGCGTTTCGGCAACGGACCGAATTACAACTATCAAAACTGCTTGTGCTACAAATGCATTGCCTGAAGATTTATCAAGACCTGGACATGTTTTCCCTTTGCGCGCTAAAGAAAATGGTGTTCTGGAAAGAAACGGACACACTGAAGGAAGTATTGATTTAATGAAACTTGCAAATTTAAAGCCTGAAGCTGTTCTTTGCGAATTAATGAATCCTGATGGCAGCATGGCTAAACTCGGCAGAATCATTAGTTTTGCAGAAGAAAATGAATTGGTAGTTTTATCTATAGAAGATATTATCTATTACCGCAAATTTGTTAGAGATTATAAATAAACGATGATATACGAGCAACTTGGTAATTTTATAAAAAAAAGAATTCAGATTTCAGATGCCGATTTAAATACTATTCTTTCTTACTTTAAACCTCTAAAACAAAGTAAAAATGATCTTTTGCTTGCGCACGGTCAAACGAGTCAGAATACTTACTTTGTTGGAAAAGGCTGTTTGAGAATCTTTTTTATAAATGAAGACGGAAAAGATGTAACTCGTTATATCGCTTTCGAAAATCAGCTTGCTACGGCTTTGGTGAGTTTTATAACAAAATTGCCTTCTTCAGAATATATTCAGGTGATTGAGAAATCAGAGCTTTTGTATATCAGTCACGATGATTTTAATCATTTGATGAGTATTATCCCGCAATGGAGAGAATTCTATTGTTCGTATTTAGAAAGAGCATACGTTAATAATACCAACAGATTAATGTCATTCACCACAATGGATGCTTTAGAACGATACAATCAATTGCTGAAAATAAATCCGGCGATTGTAAAACGATTGCCGAATAAAGTAGTCGCTTCTTATATTAATATTTCGCAAGAAACTTTAAGCCGATTGAAATCTAAGAATTGAGAATAAAAAAGCCTCTCAAAACTTATGTTTGTGCGATTTAAACCCGACAGGTTTTTAAAACCTGTCGGGTTTGCTATGACAAATATTGGGGTTACGTTGCGTTTCAACGGATTAAAATCCGTTGCTACAAAATAAACCATTCCTTCGGAATTCTATAAAACGTTCCGCAGGAACAAAATATATTGTAGGGATGGATTTTAATCCATCATTCGTCCACAATTGAAACCCAATCTTGTCATTTCGAGGAACGAGAAATCTTCGCAAGAAACTCGACAAAGATTGAAAAAATTCTGTGCGGAGCTACTTGCGAAGATTTCTCGTTCCTCGAAATGACAAATACTGGGGTTACTTAGTCGAGTTTCTAGTGCGAATTAAACCCGACAGGTTTTAAAAACCTGTCGGGTTTACTGCATGTGATTACTTTGGCGAGTTTCTTGTGTTTATCTTTGTCAAAGTTTTAAACTTTGACAAAGATTTCGTGACTTTCGTAACTCTAAAGATTTTATGATTCGCAACTACTACAAGTAACAAGGCTTGTAACAAGTTCTTTTGATACACTTTGACTGCGTTGGTAATAAAGACTTTTAACGCCAAGTTGCCACGCTTCGATCATTAAGCGGTTTACTTCCTTGATTGGTAATTCGGCAGGAATATTTAGGTTTAAACTTTGTCCTTGATCTACAAATTTCTGACGAATAGAAGCTTGTTGTACAATCTCTAACTGACTAATTTCTTTGAAGGTTTTAAAGACATCTTTTTCGTTTTGAGAAAGTTGGCTCATATGTTGAACACTTCCGCCATTAAGCATGATTTCTCTCCAGACTTCTTCGTTATCAAGACCTTTTTTCTCTAATAATATTTTCAGGTATTTATTCTTGCGCATGAAATTACCTTTACTCAATCCTGCTTTATAATAATTACTGCTAAAAGGTTCGATTCCAGGCGAAGTTTGTCCTAAAATTGCTGATGAAGAAGTTGTTGGCGCAATTGCCATTGTGGTTGTATTGCGTCGTCCGTATCCTTTTAATAATTCAGGTTCTCCATAGATTCTTGCTAAATCCTGAGTTGCTTTATCTGCTTTATCGCTTATGTGCTGGAAAATTTCTGTGGTTTTCATTTTGGCTTCCAAGCCTTCAAACGGAATCATATTTTTTTGCAAATACGAATGCCATCCTAAAACTCCTAATCCAAGCGCACGGTGTCTTTTTGCAAAACGATTTGCTGCCGAAAGATAATAGTTACCTTCTGTTTTTTCGATAAATTCCTGTAATACGGCATCAAGGAAAAAGATGGCAAGTTTTACGGCTTCGGTATCTTTCCATTCTTCGTAAAGCTCCAGATTCATTGACGAAAGACAGCAAATAAATGATTCGTCAATATCTGACGGAAGCATGATTTCACTGCATAAATTACTGGCATTTATACGTAGATTTTTATCTTTATATACTTGTGGTTTATTCTTGTTTACGTTGTCACTAAAAAAGATATATGGTAATCCTTTTTGCTGACGGCTTTCGAGAACTTTTGCCCAAATTTGTCTTTTATCGCTATCTCCATCGATCATTTCCTGCATCCAATAATCAGGTACACAGATTCCGGTAAACAAATTCTGAATTGGATTTCCGATGCTTTTTATTTTCAAAAATTCTTCGATATCCGGGTGATCTACATCAAGATATGCTGCAAACGCACCTCTACGCACCCCACCTTGAGAAATTGTGTCCATTGTGGTATCAAAAAGTTTCATGAAACTTACTGCTCCGCTACTCTTTCCGTTGTCTGTTACGGCGCTTCCTCTTTCGCGTAATTCTCCAAAATATCCTGATGTTCCACCACCAATTTTGGTTTGCATGATTACTTCGCCTAGTTTATGTGTAATTCCTTCGATTTCATCCGGAACGTGAACATTAAAACAAGAAATTGGCAATCCGCGTTCTGTTCCCATATTTGCCCAAACCGGAGAACTAATGCTCATCCAACCGCGTTCGATCATTTCTACAAAAGAATCTTTTAGTTCTGGTTTGTAAAGTCTTTTCGCTGCAGCGGTACAAATTCTGTCAATTGCGCCTTCTACAGTTTCTCCTTTTAAAAGATATCCGCGGTTTAATATTTGTTCACTTTCAGAATTTTTCCACCACATTTTATTGTCTGCGTCACTTAATGGCGCGCTTTTTCCTGAAATTGTATCTATTATCGTATTCATATTATTTTTGGCTAATTAAAAAAGGTCGTTTGCTGTAATACTTTTATCATGTTTGGTATATTCTACCGGTCTTTTTGCAAAGAAATCATCTAAACTATTAGCAAAAACTTCTTCTTCAAACCACGCCATTGGTTTGTAATCTTCGGCCGGAATATTAAATATCGTTGGAATATTTATCTGCGTAAGGCTTTCGTCTATTCTAAACTTCATGAAATTCACCAGATCAGCTTTTTTGATTGTTTCGATTTCACCATCTTCAAAAATCCAATCTAATATATCTGCTTCTACGTCTATCGAATTTTTCACCGTTTCTCTAACTAATGCTAAAGTTTCTTCATCAAAATAATTTGGAAATTCTTCTCTTATTTTGTTCACAATATAAATACCTCCATTTGCATGAATTTGTTCATCGATTGAAGTCCACGCAATGATATTACTCACATTTTTCATATATCCTTTGAATCTTGTAAAGGACAATAAAATCGCAAACTGACTGAAAAGTGATACATTTTCGATTAGAATACTAAACAAAATCAATGATACTACATACTTTTTATTGTCTTGTGATTTGGTGTCTTTAAGAACATTCGAAAGATAATCTACTCTTTTACGAACTACCGGAATCTCCATCAATTTCTCGAATTCGTCATTATATCCCAAAACTTCCAAAAGACGAGAATAAGCTTCAGAATGTCTGAATTCGCATTCGGCAAACGTACTTCCTAATCCGTTAAATTCCGGTTTTGGAAAATGCTCGTATATATTACCCCAAAAACTTTTTACGGCAACTTCGATTTGTGCAATTGCCAGCAAACTGTTTTTGATTGCTGTTTTTTCGGCCGCATTCAAATGCGAATGAAAATCTTGTGTATCTGCAGTAAAATCGACTTCTGTATGAACCCAATATGCTTTATTTATGGCTTCTGTAAATTGTAATACTTCTGGATACTCAAAAGGTTTATAGTTGATTCTTTTATCGAAAATAGACATATATATAAGTATTAAATGGTGACTTGAATAAGAAAAAAAACAGCTTTTTGGGGAAAGCGATGTTGTTTTTATATCTACAAAATTAAGCCACAGTTCTTCTTTTGGCCTCGATTTGATGTTAAAAAACGAAGCAATTATCAACAGTTTATTGTCTCTTAAGAAGCGGAAAGAATTTACTTTTTATCAACATGCACAATACTTCCTAAAACCCAAACTCATAGCTATTTATACCGTTTCTAAATAAAGTTATCAACATGATAAGTATCATAAAACGATCATTTTTCAAAAACAGTTATCAACAATAACTCTTTAAATTTTAAGTTTTTTACTACGAAAATGTATTTTGCAAAAGAAAATGGAACGCTAATTTATCATTAAATTAGAATTAAAAATGATTGCATCTGAAGAAGTAAAAGCTAAGCAATAAAAAAGATAATACATTGATTTTAAATAATTTAAATTGTTATTTAAAAATATTCAGTGCTTTTCTTTTTAATACTTTTTTAAAGGAAATATAATTACGAAAGGAAATTTTTCAATCATTGATTACGATTAAAGTAATTTGTAATCAAAATAAAAACATTAAACCAAATTTGAAGTTATTTTCATTTGGCTAAAGCAAAATATACTGCCAAAAAATTCAGAAAACATCAAATTGATTTTGGAAGAAATTTGCAACTTTTTTGTTGTGAAGAGTAATGAAAAATCATTAGCATTTTAAAATTAAAAAAGGAAAAGTAAAATTAAAATGTTGCCATTGAAATTTCACTTTTCCTCTTCAGAATATTAACCTTTAAATTTAACCAAAAACTTAATCTAAAAAGTTGTAACGCAATCCTAATTCAAAAGTATCATTGGCAAAAGCGCCGTTGTTGCCAATATAACTGGAATACGCCAGAAAGATTCCGAGTTTATTTAATTGAAGTCCAAAAGCTCCCGAAATTGCTTCGTTTGTGTGATACATCGCCGATATATTTATATTGTATTCCGGCATGTTGAATCTTCCTCCAATATCTACTATATCCTTGTATCCTCTAATGCCTCTGTAAGCCAAAAGTGGTTCGATATTAAAATCGTTTATTCTGCTGGACAGAAACACTTTATAGCTTATCGCCGAATAGAATATCTGATTGTCTACGTATCTTCTTTCGCCATTATCGTTCTCAAAAAACACATTATTTAAATTAGGAACTGCAGCTTGAATGGTCAATAGTTTAGTTGTGTATGAAACTCCAAAATCACCATCTAAAGCGCCACCTTCATTAAAATTCTGAATGGAAGGATCGTCTATGTTTCCGTTGATTTTACCATTATCAAGGGAGAGAAATCTGGCTCCAAAAGATAATCCGAAGTTTAATTTTCGACCGTCTTCATCAAGTGGCAAATGGTAGGCAAAAGTTCCCAGAATTCGCGTATTGGTTATTAAACCTGCTTTGTCACTATTAAAATTAAGTCCGTAAGCAAGTCTGTCATCCGGATTGTATTCGGCTGTTGCATACATTAATACAGGTCTTCCGGGTACATCGTCCCATTGTCCCTGATATCCAATGTTTACATTTAACCCCTTATTTAGTCCTGCCATCGCCGGATTACCCAAATATTGGTTTTGAAAATACATGGCTTCGAATTTATTCAATTGCGCATAGGCCGTATTTGTTACCAATAAAACTACACTCAAAAACAGGATTGGTTTGATGGCAAATAATTTCATATATATTTTTTTATTTGTACCCATATCGATTGGATTATGATATAACAATTTTCTTATTTTACACTTTTTAACTCTAGGTATTAATCTCTAATCATGGTGATAAAACCTTTGATTCTAGGTAAATTATCGCCCAGATCAATTAGATAATAATAAGTATCATTGTTTAATGGAGCGCCACTAAATGATCCATCCCAATCATTGGTATATGATTTTTTAGAATACACTATTCGGCCAGCTCTGTCGTATACCGTAACTGTATTGTTAGGATATAAAAGAATGTCCTTAATTTCCCAGAAGTCATTTTTACCATCTCCGTTTGGTGATAAAATATTATTTGCGGTTACTTTATCCGGTCCAACAGCTTTGTATACTGTAATTGTATACGTTTCTTTTGTTGTTCCATCTTCTGCCGTAACGACTGTGGTAATAATATTTTCTCCTTCATTTAGAATTATTGGTGCACTTGCTGTAGCATTAGCGACGGCTACTCCATTTACGGTTATGTGAGCGCTAAGATCTGTAACGATTGGTGTCACGGTAATTGATTCTACATCATATTTAACTGCTGCGTTATAGTCTTTTACATCCGATTCAAATCCCGGTTCTAATACTCCATTACTAATAGATAGATTAGATAATGTTGCAATATCTGAAGCTTCTTTTATAATGTTTAATATGTAAGTTTTAGTAACTGTTCCGTCTGGTGAAGTCACCGTTATTACCATTTCATTGATTCCTGTTGCTAATGAAACCGGAGTTAACGATCCGCCATTAACAATGGTAATTCCGTTTATCTTTATCGTTGCCAAAGGATCTTCAGAAGAAACTGTTATTGTTTCTGTGTTGATATCGTTACCAACATTTACATTATACAATAACGTATTTGGTGAAAAAGCAGGATTAAGTAAACCACTATTAATACCTAAACTTGCCAGATTCACATTATTTGAAGAAGAAGATGTTACCGTTAATATACCTGGAACGAAAGTAATCGCGTAATTAGAATCTAATGCTCCGCTTGCCACAATTGGATATGTTCCTGCTGGGCTTGTTGTAACTGCTATTGTCGAAAGCGCTACTGGCGTATCTAAACTTGCCGAAGTATCTCCGTTTACAAATCCTGTGTAACTTGCCGTTAAGGTTGGATTTACGGTTCCGGAAACTTTTGTTTTATCATCAGCTGTAATAGTTAATGTCGCTGTGGTTACCGTTAAATTTCCATTCACGAAAGTGATAGTATAATTGGAATCTAAAGCTCCGTTTGCTAAAATTGGATATGATCCGACTGGACTTCCCGTTACCGCTATTGTCGAAAGCGTTGCTGGTATGTCTAAACTTGCCGCGGTATCGCCGTTTACAAATCCTGTGTAACTTGCCGTTAATGCTGGATTTGCTGATCCGTAGGTTTTCGATTTATCATCGGCTGTAATGGTTAATGTTGCTGTGGTTACGGTTAGGTTTCCATTCACAAAAGTGATCGTATAATTGGAATCTAAAGCTCCGCTTGCCACAATTGGATATGATCCGACAGGACTTCCCGCAATTGCTATTGTCGAAAGCGTTGCTTGTGTATCTAAACTTGTTGCGGTGTCTCCATTTACAAAACCTGTGTAACTTGCCGTTAAAGCTGGATTTGCTGATCCGTAGGTTTTCGTTTGATCATCTGCTGTAATGGTTAATGTTGCTGTGGTTACGGCTAGGTTTCCATTCACGAAAGTGATCGTATAATTAGAATCTAAGGCTCCGCTTGCTACAATTGGATACGATCCGACCGGACTTCCTGTAACTGCTATTGTCGAAAATGTTGCCGGCGTGTCTAAACTTACTGCTGTATCTCCGTTTACAAAACCTGTATAACTTGCTGTTAAAACTGGATTTGCTGATCCGTACGTTTTCGATTTATCATCGGCTGTTACGGTTAAAGTTGCTGTGGTTACGGCTAGATTTCCATTCACGAAAGTGATCATATAATTAGAGTCTATTGCTCCACTTGCTACAATTGGATAGGATCCAACCGGACTTCCCGTTACCGCTATTGTCGAAAGTGTTGCCGGCGTGTCTAAACTTGCCGAAGTATCTCCATTTACAAAACCTGTATAACTTGCCGTTAAAGCTGGATTTGCAGATCCGTACGTTTTCGTTTGATCATCAGCTGTGACGGTCAGATTTGCAGTGGTTACTGTTAGATTTCCATTCACGAAAGTAATTGTGTAATTAGAATCTATCGCTCCGCTTGCTACAATTGGATACGATCCGACTGGACTTCCTGCAATTGCTATTGTCGAAAGCGTTGCTGGCGTGTCTAAACTTGCCGCGGTATCTCCGTTTACAAATCCTGCGTAACTTGCCGTTAAAGCTGGATTTGCAGATCCGTAAGTTTTCGTTTGATCGTCTGCTGTAATGGTTAAAGTTGCTGTGGTTACGGCTAGATTTCCATTCACGAAAGTAATTGTGTAATTGGAATCTACTGCTCCACTCGCTACAATTGGATAAGCTCCAACCGGACTTCCTGCAACTGCTATTGTCGAAAGCGTTGCTGGCGTGTCTAAACTTGCTGCAGTATCACCGTTTACAAAACCTGTGTAACTTGCGGTTAAAGATGGATTTGCAGATCCGTAGGTTTTCGATTTATCATCGGCTGTTACGGTTAGAGTTGCTGTGGTTACGGCTAGATTTCCATTCACGAAAGTGATTGTGTAATTGGAATCTATTGCTCCACTCGCTACAATTGGATATGATCCAACTGGACTTCCTGCAATTGCTACTGTCGAAAGCGTTGCTGGCGTATCTAAACTTGCTGCAGTATCTCCGTTTACAAAACCTGTGTAACTTGCTGTTAAGGCTGGATTTGCTGATCCGTAGGTTTTGGTTTGATCATCAGCTGTGATGGTTAAAGTTGCAGTGGTTACCGCTAGATTTCCATTCACGAAAGTGATCGTGTAATTGGAATCTAAAGCTCCGCTTGCTACAATTGGATATGATCCAACTGAACTTCCCGTTACTGCTATTGTCGAAAGAGTTGCCGGCGTGTCTAAACTTGCTGCTGTATCTCCATTTACAAAACCTGTGTAACTTGCTGTTAAAGCTGGATTTGCAGATCCGTAGGTTTTCGATTTATCATCGGCTGTTACGGTTAATGTTGCTGTGGTTACGGATAGATTTCCATCCACGAAAGTAATTGTATAATTAGAATCTACTGCTCCGCTTGCCACAATTGGATATGATCCGACTGGACTTCCCGTTAAGGCTATTGTCGAAAGCGTTGCTGGCGTGTCTAAACTTGCTGCGGTATCTCCGTTTACAAAACCTGTATAACTTGCCGTTAAAGCTGGATTTGCAGATCCGTACGTTTTCGTTTGATCATCAGCTGTGACGGTCAGATTTGCAGTGGTTACTGTTAGATTTCCATTCACGAAAGTAATTGTGTAATTAGAATCTATCGCTCCGCTTGCTACAATTGGATATGATCCGACTGGACTTCCTGCAATTGCTAGTGTCGAAAGTGTTGCTGGCGTATCTAAACTTGCAGCAGTATCCCCGTTTACAAATCCTGTATAACTTGCCGTTAAAGCTGGATTTGTAGATCCGTATGTTTTCGATTTATCGTCTGCTGTAATGGTTAGAGTTGCTGTGGTTACTGTTAGATTTCCATTCACGAAAGTGATTGTATAATTGGAATCTATTGCTCCGCTTGCCACAATTGGATATGATCCAACCGGACTTCCCGTTAAGGCTATTGTCGAAAGCGTTGCTGGCGTGTCTAAACTTGCTGCTGTGTCTCCGTTTACAAAACCGGTGTAACTTGCTGTTAAAGATGGATTTGCTGATCCGTAAGTTTTCGATTTATCATCGGCTGTGACGGTTAGAATTGTTGTGGTTACCGTTAGATTTCCATTCACGAAAGTGATCGTGTAATTGGAATCTATTGCTCCGCTTGCAACAATTGGATATGTTCCAACCGAACTTCCTATTACCGCTATTGTCGAAAGTGTTGCTGGCGTATCTAAACTTGCTGCTGTGTCTCCGTTTACAAATCCTGTGTAACTTGCTGTTAAAGTAGGATTTGTCGATCCGTAAGTTTTCGTCTGATCATCGGCTGTAATGGTTAGAGTCGCTGTGGTTACGGTTAGATTTCCATTCACGAAAGTGATTGTGTAATTGGCGTCTAACGCTCCGCTTGCCACAATTGGATACGATCCGACAGGACTTCCAGTAACTGCAATTGTTGAAAGCGTTGCCGGTGTGTCTAAACTTGCCGAAGTATCTCCGTTTACAAATCCTGTATAACTTGCCGTTAAAGCTGGATTTGCTGATCCGTAAGTTTTCGATTTATCATCAGCTGTTATGGTTAATGTTGCTGTGGTTACGACTAGATTTCCATTCACGAAAGTAATTGTGTAATTGGAATCTATTGCTCCGCTTGCTACAATTGGATACGATCCGACTGGACTTCCAGTTACCGCTATTGTCGAAAGCGTTGCTGGCGTATCTAAACTTGCTGCAGTATCTCCGTTTACAAAACCTGTGTAACTTGCCGTTAAAGTAGGATTTGCAGATCCGTAGGTTTTCGATTTATCATCAGCTGTAATGGTTAGAGTTGCTGTGGTTACCGTTAGATTTCCATTCACGAAAGTGATCGTATAATTGGAATCTATTGCTCCGCTTGCCACAATTGGATATGATCCAACTGGACTTCCTGCAACTGCTATTGTCGAAAGTGTTGCTGGCGTGTCTAAACTTGCCGCTGTATCTCCGTTTACAAATCCTGTGTAACTTGCTGTTAAAGCTGGATTTGCAGATCCGTAGGTTTTCGATTTATCATCTGCAGTTATGGTTAGAGTTGCTGTGGTTACTGTTAGATTTCCATTCACGAAAGTGATCGTATAATTTACAGCTATCGCTCCGTTTACTGTTAACGGATAAACACCTACTGAACTCGAAGTATCTGCTGTAGTTGTAACTGTCGGAGGGATTAATAAAACTGCTTCGGTATCACCATTTACAAAACCAGAATATGCTACTGTAAAAGTTGGATTTGCCGAGCCATATGTTTTAGTTTGATTATCTGCAGTAACAGTAAGATTAGCAGTATTTATAATAAGATTTCCATTCACGTAAGTGATAGTATAATTTGGATCTACTGCTCCTACTGCGGTTATAGGATAACTTCCTACTCCGCTTCCTAAAAGCGCTGTCGTTGAAACACTTGGGGCTGTCGTTAAACTTGCGACTGTATCTCCATTTACAAATCCTGCATAACTAACCGTTAATGTTGGATTTGCATCGCCATAAACTTTAGTTTTTGTATCTGCGGTAACTGTTAAAGCCGCTGGATTAACAGTAAGAGTTCCGTTAGTATAAGCAATTGTATAATTTGCACTAACTGCTCCACTTGCGGTGATTGGATATGTTCCTGCCGGACTACTCTGAACTGCTGTTGTACTAATGGTTGGTAAAGTAGTTAAATCTGCTTCGGTATCTCCATTAACAAAACCAACATAATTTACCGTTAGAGTTGGATTGGCATCTCCGTAAGTTTTGCTCTGGTTATTAGCTACAATGGTCAATAAAGTTGTAGCACTTACGGTCAGTGTTCCATCAATATAATTAATAATATAATTTGTGGCTGCTGCTCCGTTAGCTGTAATAGGATATGTTCCAACTGAACTTGCTGTTGTCGCTGTTGTACTAATCGTTGGCTGAGTTAGTAAACTTGCCGCAGTATCACCATTTGCAAAACCTGAATAACTAACAGTCAAAGTCGGATTAGCGTCTCCGTAAACTTTATTTTTATCATCGGCTGTTATGGTTAAAGTAGCTCCATTAACAGTTAAACTTCCTGCAACATAAGTAAAGGTATAATTTGCAGATACTGCTCCGCTTGCCGTAATTGGATATGTTCCAACAGGGCTTATCGCAGTTGCAGTTGTTGTAATCGTTGGCGCGGTTGTTAAACTTGCTGCGGTGTCTCCGTTTACAAATCCTGAATACGTCACTGTTAAAGTTGGATTGGCACCACCATAAACTTTCGTTTTCGCATCTGCAGTTATGGTTAAAGTAACTGGTGTTACTGTTAAACTTCCTGCAACATATGCAAAAGTATAATTTGCAGATACTGCTCCGCTTGCCGTAATTGGATATGTTCCAACTGGACTTGTCGCAGTTGCTGTTGTTGTAATCGTTGGCGCTGTTGTTAAACTTGTTGCGCTATCTCCATTCACAAATCCTGAATACGATACGGTTAATGTTGGATTGGCATTACCATAAACTTTAGTTTGATTATCAGCAGTTATGGTCAGAGTAACTGGTGTTACTGTTAAACTTCCGGCAACGTAAGTAAAGGTATAATTTGTCGATACTGCTCCGCTTGCTGTAATTGGATATGTTCCAACAGGGCTTGTAGCAGTTGCAGTTGTTGTAATTATTGGCGCTGTTGTTAAACTTGTTGCGCTGTCTCCGTTTACAAATCCAGAATACGATACAGTTAATGTTGGATTGGCATTACCATAAATTTTAGTTTGATTGTCAGCTGTTATTGTTAGTGTAACTGGTGTTACTGCTAAACTTCCTGCAACATAAGTAAAGGTATAATTTGTCGATACTGCTCCGCTTGCCGTAATTGGATATGTTCCAACTGGACTTGTCGCAGTTGCAGTTGTTATAATTGTTGGCGCTGTTGTTAAACTTGTTGCGCTATCTCCGTTTACAAATCCTGAATACGTTACTGTTAAAGTTGGATTCGCATCACCATAAACTTTGGTTTGATTATCTGCTGTAACGGTTAAACTTACAGGCGTTATACTTAAAGTTCCGGCAACATAATTAATTGTATAATTGGAATCTACCGCTCCACTTGCCGTAATTGGATAAGAACCAACTGGGCTTCCTGTTGTAGCTGTTGTCGTAATAGTTGGTGGTGTTGTTAAACTTGCCGCACTATCTCCATTTACAAATCCGAGGTAACTTACAGTTAAAGTTGGATCTACATCTCCGTAAATTTTAGTTTTATTATTGGCTGTTACGGTTAAAGTGGCAGTTGTTACAGCTAAATTACCTGCAACATAAGTAAAGGTATAATTTGGATTAACTGCTCCAATTGCTGTTATTGGATAACTACCAACAGGACTCGTTGCAAGAGCTGTTGTTGTAATTGTTGGCGCTGTTGTTAAACTTGTTGCGCTATCTCCGTTTACAAATCCTGAATACGTTACTGTTAAAGCAGGATTCGCATCGCCATAAACTTTGGTTTTCGCATCAGCGGTAACTGTTAAAGCTGCTGGATTAACAGTAAGGGTTCCGTTAGTATAAGCAATTGTATAATTTGCACTAACGGCTCCACTTGCGGTGATTGGATATGTTCCTGCCGGACTACTCTGAATTGCTGTTGTGCTAATGGTTGGTAAAGTAGTTAAATCTGCTTCGGTATCTCCATTAACAAAACCAACATAACTTACCGTTAGAGTTGGATTGGCATCTCCGTAAGTTTTACTTTGGTTACTAGCTACAATGGTCAATAAAGTTGTAGCACTTACGGTTAGTGTTCCATTAACATAATTAATAATATAATTTGGATCCGATGCTCCGATTGCTGTAATAGGATATGTTCCAACTGAACTTGCTGTTGTCGCCGTTGTACTAATCGTTGGCGGAGTTAGTAAACTTGCCGCAGTATCACCATTGGCAAAACCTGAATAACTAACCGTTAAAGCAGGATTAGCGTCTCCGTAAACTTTATTTTTATCATCGGCTGTTATGGTTAATGTAGCTGCGTTAACAGTCAAAATTCCATTAACATAAACAATTGTATAATTAGGATCGACTGCTGCACTAGGTACAATAGGATATGTTCCGGCTGCACTTGCTGTTACTGCTGTTGTAGTAATTGTTGGTGCAGTAGTTAAATTTGTTGCGGTATCTCCGTTTACAAATCCTGTATAACTTACCGTTAATGCTGGATTTGCATCACCGTAAATTTTATTTTTTGCATCGGCTGTAATAGTAAGAGTAACTGGCGTTATGCTAAAAGTTCCTGCAACATAATTAATAGTATAATTGGGATCTACTGCTCCACTTGCTGTAATTGGATATGTTCCCACAGGACTTGCTGTGACGGCAGTGGTACTAATTGTTGGCAATGTCAATAAATCAGCTTCTGTTTCTCCATTTACAAATCCGGAATAGGTCGCTGTTAAAGTTGGATTGGCAGCGCCGTAAGCTTTTGTTTTATCAACAGCCGTAACTGTTAACGTTGCTACGGTTACTGTTAAGTTTCCATCAACGTAAGTAAAAGTATAATTAGGATCTGCTCCTCCGCTGGCTACTATTGGATATGAACCAACGGCGCTTGCTGTTGTTGCTGTTGTCGTAATTGTTGCCAATGTCAATAAATCAGCTTCTGTTTGACCATTTACAAATCCGGAATAAGTTGCTGTTAAAGTTGGATTCGCACCTCCGTAAACTTTGGTTTTATCAACTGCCGTAACGGTTAAAGTTGCTAAGGTTACTGTTAAATTTCCATTCACGTAAGTGAAAGTATAATTAGGATCTGCTCCGCCACTTGCCACAATTGGATATGAACCAACGGCGCTTGCTGTTGTTGCAGTTGTGGTAATTGTTGGCTGTGTTTGTAAATCTGTTGCGATATCGCCATTGGCAAAACCTGAATAAGTTACTGTTAAAGCCGGATTGGCACTTCCATAAATTTTAGTTTTATCAACTGATGTAACAGTTAAAGCTGCTGGAGTAACAGTTAATGTAGCGGTTGTCGTATAACCAATTGTATAATTTGCTGCTGTCGCTCCGCTTACTGTCAACGGATAAACACCTACTGAACTTGAAGCATCTGCTGTAGTTGTAACTATTGGAGGTGTCAATAAAACAGCTTCTGTTTCACCATTTACAAAGCCTGAATATGCTACCGTAAAAGTTGGATTTGCAGAACCGTAAGTTTTAGTTTGATTGTCTGCCGTAATTGCAAGATTAGCCGGAGTTACAGTAAGAGTTCCTGCAACATAACTAATGGTGTAATTAGCAGCTGCGGCGCCACTTGCTGTAATTGGATACGAACCAACGCCACTTGTGTTTGTGGCTGTGGTTGTAACTGTTGGCTGTGTAGTTAAATCTGCAGAAGTTTCTCCATTAGCAAAACCAGTATAACTCACTGTTAAAGTAGGATTTGCTACTCCATAAACTTTTGTCTGAGCATCTGCTGTTATTGTTAAAATACCCTGAGTTATTTCTAAATTTCCATTAACATAATTTATAACATAATTAGCACTTACTGCGCCGGTTGGTATTATTGGATAATTTCCAACACTACTTCCTGCAACTGCTGTGGTATTATATATTGGTGGTGTGGTTATAGCACTTTGTGTATCACCGTTTACAAATCCTACATAAGTTCCTGTAAAAGTAGGATTCGCTACTCCATAAGCTCTTGTTTTATCATCGGCTGTAAAGGTTAAAGACGCAACAGTAACCGTTAAATTTCCATCAACATAATTAAAAGTATAATTTGGATTTACTGCTCCAGATGCTGTTATCGGATAACTTCCTACTCCACTGTTTGCAAGAGCTGTTGTTGAAATAGTTGGGGCTGTAGTTAAACTTGTGACAGTATCTCCGTTTACAAATCCAGAATAACTAACCGTTAATGTTGGATTTGCATTTCCGTAAACTTTATTTTTATCAACTGCAGTAACTGTTAAGGCTGCCGGATTTACTGTACTAGAAACTGTGGCTACATTTATAGTAACTGCACTATTACTGGTTAAAACAACATCTCCGGAATAACTTCCTGCCGGAATATTTCCTTTTAATCTTATATAAACCGGTGCTGATAGAATTGTTCCGGCTGCACCAATTGTTATGGTATTTGTAAATGTAATATTATCACTACTTACTTCAAATCCTGAAGGTGCCGTTACTAAAATTCCATCGAGCATATTGGTTCCTGAAACATTAAAACTAGTTGATGCCGATGCTGTACCATAAGCTGTAGTTAGTGCAATTAATGTTCCTGAAGTTAAAATTGTTGCTGGTGCTGTTCTGGTTACTGTTATTGTGTACGTATCTATCGTCGTGCCATCTTGAGCAGTAACTACTGTGGTAATAATATTTGGTCCAACCGCTAAAGCAACTGCTCCGGAAGGATTTCCACTAGTTACGGTTACTCCGTTTACTTTAACCGTCGCGTTACTATCTGTTGTAGTAGGCGTTACCGTTAAACTGGTAATAGCATTTGGCACTGTTGCAATATAAGTTGTCGTTCCTGTTGCAAAAACTGGAGTTAAAGTACCTTGACTTATCGCTAAATCACTCAATGTGGCAACATTACTAAGTGTGGTTACTGCGGCAGGATTTCCTGTACTTACCGTAGATAAATACAATTCATCTGTAGCTGAACCATTTCTTTCGACAACCATAACCTGATAAAGGGTCGCTGGATTTAAACCTGTTATATTTATCGTTGTTCCTGTGCCATAATAAACACAATACCAACCTGATGTACCTATTTGAGCTCCTGTACCAAAAGCTGCATTTGCCGTATATGGTGTATAATCTACCGGAAGAGGACTACCACTAGCTCCCGCGTACATAAATACAGCTCTTGAAGATCCGTTTCCGTTTGTCCAACTTGCGGTGGTTGATGTTCCGGTTGTCGCTGTAAAAACAACATTGATCGCTTGGGTTGTAGGTGCAAATAATGGATTGTTTCGATATACAGAAATAGTATTTGCAGTTGTATTAGTCGCAATAATATCATCTTTACCATCACCATCTAGATCGCCTATTTTTAATTTTCTTACTGTGGTACTAGCAACAAAATCAACTTTTGGTGCAAAAGTAATAGCACTGCCGCTTCCTGTGGTTGTATTGCGAAGGGCAGAAAATAAACCACTAGATGCGCTAACAGCTAAATCTAACTTTCCATCTCCATCCAGGTCTCCAATTGCCAGATTGGTTACATTAGTTGCTGCAGAAAAATCAACTTTCGCATCAAAATTAATATTACCAATCCCGGATGATGTATTGTTAAAAACTGATATCACACTGCTCCCGTTATTAGAAACAGCAAGATCAGGTTTACCATCATTATTCAAATCTCCTATCACTACATTGTTGGCAAACAATCCAACAGGAAGACTCACTATAGGACTAAAATTAATAACGCCAGTTGTTGAAATATTACGAAAAACAGATACTCTTTGTCCGACTAAATCAGCTGTAGCGACATCTATTTTCCCATCACCATCCAGATCACCTATTGATAATCCAATAGATCCACTAGTACCGGAAAAATCAACTTTAGCA
Source organism: uncultured Flavobacterium sp. (assembly GCF_951805225.1). Classification (NCBI taxonomy): domain Bacteria; kingdom Pseudomonadati; phylum Bacteroidota; class Flavobacteriia; order Flavobacteriales; family Flavobacteriaceae; genus Flavobacterium; species uncultured Flavobacterium sp. The sequence goes on from NZ_OX638201.1 coordinate 1,939,488, forward strand.
CTAAAATTAATATTTCCAATTCCGGATGACGTATTACGGAAAGTTGATATTGAGTTGCCATTGTAATTTGTTAGAACTAAATCTGACTTACCATCTCCATCAAAGTCAGCGACAACAGCATTACGAGGGTTTGCCAATGTAGTAAAATTTATTCGCGTAGCAAAAGAAATATTTCCAATTCCGGAAGATGTATTTCTAAAAATAGACATCGAATTATCATTATAATTTACTACCACAAGATCTATTTTACCATCACCATCAAAATCCCCAATTTCTATTCCTTCAGGAGTCGTAGCTGTAGTAAAATCAATCTTTGCAGCAAAGGACGCTCCGGAAATACTTCCGCTTGAAGAGGTATTGCGAAGAATTGATATTGAATTGCCCGAATAGTTTGTTACTGCAATATCTGGTTTTCCATCTCCATCAAAATCTCCAATTGTTGAACTGTAAGCATTCGTATTAACATTAAAATCTACTTTTGGCTCAAAATCATCAATAGTTATATTTCCTTTATTTGGGGTAAATGTGGTTACAAAAGGTACACTCGAAGAACCTAGTAACACAGTAGTTGTATTTAAAACTGAAATTGGTTCATAAGTGGCCCCTGCAGGAACTGTTACCGTTAAACTAGTTGTACTTGCTGCCGTAACGGTGGCCTGAGTTGCACCAAAAAACACTATATTTTGTGGTATTGTAGCTCCAAAATTGGCTCCGGTAATGACCACTGTAGTACCAACCGGACCTGTTTGAGGACTAAAGTTAGTTATTACTGGCGGTGCAATTATTCTGGTTACTGTCGTTGTATACGTTTGTGTTGTAGTACCATTTTGAGCAGTAACTACTGTGGTTATAATATTAGGTCCAACCACTAAAGCAATTGCTCCGGAAGGATTTCCACTAGTTATGGTTACTCCATTAACAGTAACTGTTGCATTTGTATCTGTTGTTGTAGGTGTTACCGTTAAACTTGTAACAGCATTGCCTACTATTGCAGTATAAGTTGTAGTTCCTGTCGCAAAAACAGGGGTTAAAGTACCTTGACTTATTACCAAATTACTTAATGTTGCGATATTATTAAAAGGAGTTATTCCTGCAGGATTTCCTGTACTTACAGCTGTTTGATACATTTCATCACCTGCTGAACCATTTTGCTCTACTACCATCAGTTGGTAATGAGTTCCTGCCGTTAATCCTGTTATATTAACTGTGGTTCCGGTACCATTATAAACACAATACCATCCTGTTGAACCAATTTGAGTTCCTGTGCCAAAAGCAGCATTTGCCGTGTAAACTGTCAAGTCAACCGGTAAAGGACTACCACTGGCTCCTGCATACATAAATACTGCTCTTGATGAACCATTTCCGTTTGTCCAACTAGCTGTTGTCGTAGTTCCTGTTGTTGCTGTAAAGACAACATTAGTCGCTTGCGTAGTTGGAGCAAACAAAGGATTGTTGCGAAATAATGACAAAGTACCATTATTAACAGTAGCAAGGTCACTTTTACCATCTCCATCTAAATCACTTATAACTAAGTCATTAGAAAAAACATTATTTACAAAATTTACTCTAGGAGAAAAACTTATAGCCCCTCCGGATGTTGTATTACGAAAAATATTTAATGAAGTATTCTGCATACTACATGCCAAATCAGGAACTCCATCTCCATCAAAATCCCCTATTGCAATTTGAGTCGATTTTGCATCTATTGCCAAATCTATTTTTGGTGCAAAACTTAAGTTACCTATACCTGCCGTTGTATTTTGAAAAACATAAACGAAATTACTTGTTCCGCCATCAACTACAATATCAGGTTTACCATCCTTATTTAAATCACCAATTTCTACACGTGTAGCTGCAAAACCAGTACTAAATCCTATCTTGGAGCCAAAATTAATAGTACCATTAGTGGAGGTATTAAGAAAAATCGACATTGCTTCAGTTGCAACGCTATTAGTAACAACCATATCAAGTTTACCATCTCCATCTAAATCTCCTAATGCTAATCCGTTGCTATTAGAATTAGCTGTAAAATTAACATTAGGGCTAAAATTAATATTACCAATTCCTGAAGATATATTTCGTAAAACTGATGCCAAACCGCTATCAGTACTTGTTGTTACAATATCTGGCTTTCCATCACCATCAAGATCACCAATTGCTAAAGCATACGTTGACACACTTAAAATAAAATTCTGAGGAGCTTCAAAACCAATATTCCCAACTCCTGATGAATTATTCCTTAAAACAGAAACTGTATTGGAAGAGACAGAATGTGTCACAACAAGATCTAACTTTCCGTCTCCATCCATATCTGCTGCTTTTACAAACAAAGGATGAGTAGCTGTTGCAAAAGTTCCCGAAGCTGTAAAAGATGATGCATTGATTGTACCACTAACCGAAGTGTTACGATAAATAGAAATATTATCAGAAGTAGTAAATACCAACGCAATATCAGCCTTACCATCACCATCAAAATCACCAGTCGTGACAGATTGCATAAAAGTACCAGTTGCAATATCTACTTTTGGCATTATATCATCAATCGTTATTCGTCCCTTATTAGGTGTAAATGTGGTTATAAAAGAACTTATCGAGTAACCTGATAAAACATTAGCTGTATTTAAAACTGAAATAGGCTGATATGTTGCCCCTACAGGAACTGTTACCGTTAAACTTGTTGCGCTTGCGGCTGTAATAGTAGCTCTGGTCGCACCAAAAAACACTATATTTTCTGCTATTGTTGCTCCAAAATTAGTACCAGCTATAGTTACTGTAGTACCAACCGGACCATTTTGAGGACTAAAATTCGTAATTATTGGCGGTGCAAATGCTTTCGTTACTGTCGTTGTATATGTTTGTGTTGTAATACCATCCTGAGCAGTAACTACCGTGGTAATAACATTAGGACCTGCAACTAAGGCAATTGCTGTAGAAGGACTTCCGCTTGTAACCGCTATTCCATTTACAGTGACTGTTGCATTAGTATCTGTTGTAGTTGGAGTTACTGTTAAACTTGTAACACCATTAGCAACACTAGCTGTATAAATTAAAGTTCCTGTTGCAAAAACCGGAGCTAATGTCCCTTGGCTAATTGCCAAATTACTTAATGTCGCAATATCATTAAGGGTGGTTACTCCTGTAGGATTGCCCGTGCTTACTGTCGATAAATATAATTCAGCCCCAGGTATTCCGCTATATTCGACCGTCATAACCTGATAAGCTGTTAGAGCTGTTAATCCTGTTACATCTACTGTTGTACCTGTACCACTATAAACACAATACCAACCTGTTGCACCAATTTGTGTTCCTGTACCAAAAACAGTATTAGCCGTATAAGTCGTCAAATCTACTGGCAAAGCACTTCCGCTTGCTCCTGCATGTATAAATACAGCTCTTGAAGAACCGTTTCCGTTTGTCCAACTAATTGTAGTTGTAGTTCCTTTAGTATTCGTAAAAACAACATTTTCAGCCTGAACTGTAGGAGTTGATAATGTTTGGAAAGTAAATACTGCACCTGTTGGTAAGGCAACAGTATTAAAAGAAACTTTATTTCCGGTAATTGCTGCTGCGGAATATTTTACTACAGAACCACCACTAAAGTTACCCGCGCCTGTAGGATCAACTAATAAAACATAATCGTTGGCAATTTGCCCGGAATAAGCCAATCCTGTTAAATCATAACTCAAAGAAACTGTTCCGGGACTGCCTGTAGTTTGAACTTTCCAGATTCTTTGTATTCTTTTTGTAAAAGTACTTCCAACAGTCACATTTGTTTCAGTAAGTGCACTTGTATTATGACCTATTACTAAAAAACCGTTATTGGCTAATGAAGATGGATTACTGATTATAATATTCCCTTTTCCGGTTTGTCCTGTACCGTCACCACTACCCGTATTGATACTATTAGAAATAATTTGGTTTAATACAGATAAATCATCCTTCCCAATACCAAATACATCATTATCATAGGAAGCATTTGCCGTTGCGTCCCACACTACCGCATTAGAAGATGAAATAAGATTGCCTGTCTTTTTAATACCATATTTAATAGAAAGATAAGATTCTATATTATCCCTTCCTATACCAGCTTTTGAAACTTCATAATTAATTACCTCTGCAAGCCAGCCATTTAATTTGGAATCATTCGATGATCGATCTCCAATTTGTGGTATATCAGTCATAACTGTTGCCATTGCTGCACCAGTACCAACTTGTAAACTATTTTTTCTCAATACATTACCGGTTCCGCTTGCTGTCCATATATCATATTCACCACTTGGAGGTGGAGTTGTAGTCATATAACTATTTACAGAAGCTGACGAAGGTATAATACCCACATAAAGGAGTGAAGAAGCTGAACGAAAGATATAGCGACTCCCTCCTATTGAATTAGTAATTGGTGCCAATATAGTCCCTCTCTCAATATTGGGTGCACCATTAAAAGCAACAACTGTATAAGCTTCACTTATTCCAATAGCACTATTTCCTATAAGTTTTTGACTTCCGGTAAATCTTATTGCATTGTTAAAATTAATGGCATTAGATATAACTGTTGGTTTAGTTGTACTTACCGCGAATGTATTAATACCTGCTAAATCTGCCCATGCAGTTAAATTCCCCCCTGATGCCGTGGTACCATTACCAGCATCCAACCATAAGTTAAGCCCGGTAATTATACCTCCCGGACCCACTGTGCTTCCGGTAATTGCATTTGTTATTATTTCAGCAGGATTACCGGTACTTACGGTAGATAAATATAATTCACCACCCAATATACCGCTATATTCAAGACTCATTACCCGATAAGTTGTTGCAGGAATTAATCCCGTTATATTTGCAGTAGTACCCGTACCATTATAAACGCAATACCAGCCAGTAGTTCCAATTTGTGTTCCTAATCCAAAAACAGTATTTGCAGTATAACTTGTAAGATCAATTGGCGAAGCACTACCACTTGCCCCTGCATACATAAATACCGCTCTTGAAGAACCATTACCATTTGTCCAATTAATTGTAGTAGCAGTAGTTGTTGTGCCGCTGAAAACAATATTAGTTGCTTGTGTACTAGGAGTACCCAAAGTTTGAAAAGTAAATACAGCACCTGTTGGTAAATCAACTGTATTAAAAGAAACTTTATTAGCTGTAATTGCAGCTCCGGAATATCTTACCACAGAACCTCCACTAAAATTTCCTGTTCCTGTGGGATCAACCAAAAGAACATAATCACTAGCTGTCTGTGCCGAATAAGTCTGCCCTGTTATATCATAACTTAAAGATACCGTTCCTGGATTTCCTGTACTTTGAACCTTCCAGATTCTTTGTACTCTTTTTGTAGAACTAACTGTTGTTTCTGCTAAAAGTCCCAAATCATGACCAATAACCAAAAAGCCATTATTAGCTAATGACGATGGATTACTGATTATGATATTTCCTTTTCCAGTTTGTCCCGTTCCATCACCGCTGCCCGTATTAGAACTATTTGATTGTGATTGTAATAAACCCGAAGCATCATCTTGTCCTATACCAAATATATCATTATCATATAATGCATTAGCAGTTGCATCCCAAACGACAGCCCCAGTGCCGCTAAGATAATTACCTACTTTATGAATACCATATTTTAATGCCAGATAACTTTCTACTTTTATAGCATTTGTCCCCGTAATAGCAGATGGATATACAATTATCTCTGATATATTACCAAACCATACATTGCTACCAGACTGATCAGCAATAGAACTAATTCTACCACTATTTGCCAATAATACTGTATTAGTACTTCCTGCAGCGGTACCAATAGCATTTCCAGCATCAAAAAAAGATATCGTTGGGTTATTAAAAGTCATAGTACCTAGCTTAGGTAAATTTGTTACCCAAAAACTAGCTGTAGATTGTCCGGCAAGACCAATGCCACCTGAAAAATATAGAGCTTGTGAACCAAAAGGTCTTCCTAAATTAAATCCTCCTCCGGTTGAGCTATTATCACCATATGCGTATACATAACTATTATTACTGCCTCCTGCTACAGTAGCAGTTGCTACAAAAAATACAGTACGAGCACTTGCACCCGAAGGGAGATTAGTCACTGGAGTATTTAAATACTTTCCAGAAGAAAAGGTAACAGCCTGATTAAAATTAACACCATTAGCAGTATAAACAGGTTGACTTCCTGTACTACCCTGCGTAGCATTATTGGCACTTGTGCTAGAATCATTCCATTGCGAAACATTGCCCGCATTTAATGTAATTCCAGAATTGCCTTTATACCATGAAACTGTTCCCGAAACCCCACCGGGGCTTTGAGCATTAACGGTTTGTAATACAAATAAAGTGGCTATCAAAAAAAATAGAGAAGATCTTTTTACAAAAGGTAAAGTAGTTTTACTAATCATACTGAATAATTTTTTAATGTTTTTGACTAAGAAACAAATAATAGATTCTCTTAAAAAAAAATGGTTTTGGACTCTATTTAGAGATATACAAACAAGCATTTTAGTTTTAAGAATGTGCCTAGGTGAGGTGTATCATTTTATCTTTATAAGTTTTTTTAGTCTTAAAATAAAAAAACATTAAAAAAATTATGGATAAGTTAATCCTTAAGAAGACAGAAAGCAAAGAACTGATTTTCAAAAAGATAAAGTTAAAAACTCTATTCTCCGATTCCCGATAAAAACGTTAAACATTGTTGCATTTTATAACTTGAAACATCTTGTTTATTTTGCAACACCACTAAAATCAAATTTATTTTGTAAATAAACATTTTTATAGGAAAGTCATTTTTTAAGAAAAAATTAAGACAAAGTCAGAGTATGACTAGAAAGAGCTAAACATTGATAACATTAAAAAATCATTAGAAATGGGCTTTCTTCCATAAATAAAAATTGATTTACTAATATTATTTTTTACATTTGCGCTATTTTTATTTATTCTAAATAGGTAATTTAAAGAGAGATTATTTCAATTAGGAAAATAAAAATGAAAAGAAATTCACACAAAAATATCTCAATATGAAAAAGAACCTCCTTCTTTCTTTCGCATTAGTTGCCACTTTGTTTGTTAATGCTCAGCAAAAAAACACATTATTAGAAGCTTCATTTTGGAAAACTGCTCCGGATGTAACAACTGTTCAGGCAGAAATTGCCAAAGGAAACAGCGCTTCTGAAGCCAATGTAAATGCATTTGATGTTACAACTCTTGCTATCAATAATGATGCGCCGCTGGCAACCATAAAATTCTTATTGGATCAACCCGGAAATCCGTTAAATAAAATGACGCACGACAATCGTATTTATTTACACTGGGCGGCATACAGAGGAAATATTGACTTGACTCAATACCTGATTACAAAAGGTTCTGATGTTAATCTTGAAGACAGCCACGGTACTACTCCACTTGCTTTTGCAGCTTCTAACGGACAAACGAATCCGGCACTTTATGAGCTATTCTTCAAAGCAGGAATCGATCCGAAGAAAAAATATACTGATGGTTCAACTCTATTATTAATGGCAATTCCTGCAGATAAAGATCTTGTCTTAACAGATTATCTTATCACAAAAGGATTGTCTCTTAAAGATACTGATACTAAAGGAAGTACAGCATTTGATTATGCTGCAAGAACTGGAAATATCGCGCTGTTAAAAAAATTACTAGACAAGAAAGTAAAATATACAGACAACGCACTTTTGATTGCAAGCCAAGGAAACCGTAGAGAAACAACTTCGCTTGACGCCTATAAATTTTTAGTTGAAGAAGTAAAAATAAAAGCTACAGCCACAAATAAATCCGGAGAAAACGTATTACATTTTCTAGCAACAAAACCAAATCAGAAAGATATTATCGCTTACTTTCTGGCAAAAGGTGTTGACGTAAATAAAGCAAACAACGAAGGAAATACACCTTTTATGCTTGCTGCCGGAGCCAGAGAAAATGGTGCATTAGAACAATTATTAGCAACAGCTAAAAATGTAAATCTGCAAAATACAAAAGGAGAATCAGCTTTGACAATTGCTGTAAAATCAGGAACTTCAGAAGCAGTTTCGGCACTTTTAGCAAAAGGCGCAGACGTTAAAATAATTGATAAAGACGGAAACAATTTAGGCGTTTATTTAGTACAATCTTTCAGACCGGGACCAAAACAAGAATCTTTTGATGCTAAAGTAAAATTACTTCAGGAAAAAGGATTAGATCTTGCTGCCGCTCAAAAAGACGGAAGTACTTTATATCATTTTGCTGTTGCGAAAAACGACTTATCTTTGCTTAAAAAATTAGCCGATTTAAAAATTGATGTTAATGCTAAAAACAAAGACGGAATGACAGCGCTTCACAAAGCTGCAATGATTGCAAAAGACGATGCGATCTTAAAATATCTAATTTCGATTGGCGCTAAAAAAGACATTACAACAGAATTTGACGAAAGTGCTTATGCTTTAGCAAAAGAAAACGAGTCATTGACAAAAAACAATGTTTCTATTGATTTTTTAAAATAGCCTTAAAAGTTATGAATTATGAGTTATGAACTTTTAGTTAAAAACATAAGATCAACTCACAATTCATAACTCACATTTTACATTTTACATTTTACATTTTACATTTCACATTTCACAATTTATAATTAACAATTTATAATTCATAACTATATGAAAATATTCAAAATAGCCCTTACAGCTTCATTAATCTGCCTAATTTCATTTCAGGCTTCGGCTCAAAGCAAATACAAATGTATGCTTCAAATGGCAAATTATATGGGAGAAGGCGCTTATATCGTAGTTTCTCTAATTAATCCAAGTGGAGAATACGAAAAAACACTTTACGTAATGGGCGATGATAAAAAATGGTACAAATCATTAAAAGAATGGAATAAATTTCAAGCTCAGAAACATGAAGATATCAGCGCAAAAACCGGAGCATCTGTAACTGGTGGAGATCGCAGCATTACAACAATAGAAATTGAAGATTCTAAAATCAACAAAGGATATAAATTAAGATTTGAATCAGCAGTAGAAGATCAAAAATACCATGTAAATGACGTTGAAATTCCACTAACAACCGAAGGTCTTGCTGACAAAACAGAAGGAAAAGGTTATATAAGATATGTGAGATTAAACAAGATTTAATACTTTATTATCATAAGCTTTGTCAAAGTTTTGAACTTTGACAAAGCTAAAAACCCATTTTGATTACCTTTTAGCTTACACTCCATGACTCTTTCTTTTTGGCGTTACACACACTTAGCTTTCGCTTTGTTTTCTTCTTTATTTTTACTGCTGGCATCCGTTACGGGTATTATTTTGGCCATAGATGCCGTTCAGGAAAAAACAAATCCATACAAAGTAGAAAATTTTAATTCCATAACTTTAGGAGAAACATTACCCGCTTTAAAAAAGTCATATTCTGAAATTACAGAGTTAAGCGTCGATTACAATCAATTTGTAACACTTCAGGCAATTGATCAGGACGGAAACGATATCAATGCCTACATCAATCCTAAAACTGGTAAAGCTTTAGGAAAACCAGTAAAGAAAAGCGAATTCATACAATGGGTAACCAGCCTGCATCGTTCCTTGTTTCTTCATGAAACGGGACGTTTTTTTGTTGGAGTAATTTCATTTTTATTAGTATTAATTTCGATTTCAGGTTTTGCACTTGTACTTAACAGACAAAGGGGAATTCGCAATTTCTTTTCGAAAGTAATAAAAGAATACTTTGCACAATATTATCACGTTGTTTTGGGAAGATTAGCTTTAATCCCAATTCTGATTATTGCACTTACCGGAACTTATTTATCACTCGAAAGATTTAATTTTTTCATGGGTGAAAAGAAAGAAAAGCAAAAAACAGAAACTTTAGCGCCAACCCAAAAAGGTGCAGAAATAAATATATTCAAAACGACACTTTTATCAGATGTCAAAAAAATCGAATTTCCTTTTACAGACGATCCCGAAGAATATTATATCATCGAATTAAAAGACAGAGAAATTGAAGTTAATCAGGTTACAGGCGCTGTAATTACAGAGAAACGTTCGCCAATGACCGTTCAATTTGCTGATTTAAGCCTTGATCTTCACACAGGAAGAATAAACGGAATTTGGGCTGTAATTCTTGCTATTGCCTGCGTTAATATTCTCTTTTTTATCTATTCTGGTTTTGCAATTACTTTAAAAAGAAGGTCAAGCCGAATTAAAAATAAATTTAATGCCAACGAAAGTAAATATATTTTACTGGCAGGTTCTGAAAACGGAAGTACTTTACGTTTTGCAAATGCAATTCAGAAACAATTAATTGATCGTGGCGAAAAAGCTCACATTGCTCAATTAAATCAATATAAAGTTTTTCCAAAAGCAGAACACATTATTGTGTTTTCTTCGACTCACGGATTGGGAGATGCGCCATCTAACGGAAATAAATTTTTATCTCTTTTAAAGAAATACGATCAACAACAGAAAATCAAATTTTCGGTAGTAGGTTTTGGTTCGAAAGCTTATCCGGATTTTTGTGGTTTTGCAGTAGAAATTGATCAGCTTTTGGCTACTCAAAATTGGGCAGAACGCTTTCTGGAATTACAAACCGTAAACGATAAATCGGCAGAAGAATTTGTAGAGTGGATTAAACTTTGGAGTGCCAAAACAGAAATTCCATTATCGACAACGCCTTCATTATACAATCACGCACCAAAAGGTTTATCAAAACTTATGGTTTTAGATAAAACATTGGTTTCAGAATTCGAACAAACCTTTCTCGTTACATTACGCGCCAATATGAGAACCAAATTTACTTCTGGAGACTTGTTGGCTATTTATCCCGCAAATGATACAAGAGAACGTCTTTATTCAATTGGAAATCATACCGGAAATATTCAATTGGTCGTAAAATTACATCCACACGGATTAGGTTCCGGATTTCTGAATAATCTTGAACCCGGAAATACAATTAAAGCCAGAATAATCAATAATGGAGCTTTTCATTTTCCGAAAAAAACTTCAAAAGTAGCCTTAATTTCTAACGGAACTGGTATTGCGCCTTTTCTGGGAATGATCGAACAAAACAAGAAAAAGATCGAAACTCATTTATATTCCGGTTTCCGAATGGAGACTGAAATGGTTGTAGGATATAAAAAGTTCACATCAGAAATGATCGAAAAGAAACAACTGCATAATTTTCATTTGGCTTTATCACGCGAATCAAATCAGTTTTATGTAATGGATTTAATCAAACGTGATGCTGACTTTTTCACTGATTTATTACAACAAAACGGAGTAATTATGATTTGCGGTTCTCTTGCAATGCAAAAAGATGTTGAGTCAATTTTGGATAATTTGTGTCTCGCAAAAAAGATGAAATCAATTTCTGAATATAAAGAAAATGGTCAATTATTGACGGATTGTTATTAGTTTCAAATTGTGCCGTTAGGTACAAAAGGTCGGTAGAAAAAACACGAATTGAAACACATTTAGCGTGCCGTAGGTACGCAATAGGAATCATTTTGTTGCGTACCTACGGCACGCTAACGAATTTGCAACATAATAACTAACAATATTTTGTACCTAAAGGCACATTTCTAATCTTAATAAAAAGGTTCTAAAATGATTTTTCATGAATAAATCAATCCTATATAAACTTCTATTTCTTTCCATACTAATATCTGGATTATCCGCAAACGCACAAGTTCTCCGCAAAAGAACAACGCTTCTTATGGGCGGACGTTTTGATATTACAATTGTTGCTAATGATTCGCTTGAAGCGGAAAAAAATATAGATATCGTTATTGCCGAAATTACAAGAATTGAAAACCTAATCTCAGATTGGAAATCAGACTCACAGGTTTCTGAAGTAAATCAAAATGCCGGAATTCGTCCTGTAAAAGTAGATCGTGAGGTTTTTGAATTAACGCAAAGAGCAATTAAATTTTCTCAAGCTACAAAAGGCGGATTTGACGTTAGTTTTGCCGCAATGGACCGAATCTGGAAATTTGACGGATCAATGACCGAAATGCCTTCGGCGGAAGCCATAAAAAAATCAGTAGAAAAAGTCGGTTACAAAAACATCATTCTGGATAGTGCACAATCGACTATTTTTTTAAAACTAAAAGGAATGAAAATTGGTTTTGGCGCTTTAGGCGAAGGATATGCAACCGATAAATGTCGCGCCATGATGATAGCAAAAGGCATAAAAGCCGGCATTATAAACGGTTCTGGTGATATGAGTACGTGGGGAAAACAACCAAACGGAAATCCGTGGAAAATTGGAATCACAAATCCATTTAATCCTGATAAACTTCTGGCTACAATTCCGTTAGAACAACATGCAATAACGACTTCCGGCAGTTATGAAAAGTTTGTTATTTTTAATGGCGTACGATATTCCCACATTATAAATCCTGCAACAGGTTATCCCGCAACCGGATTATGCAGCGTAACAGTTCTTGGTCCTGATGCCGAAACTGCAAATGGTTTAAGTACTTCGCTTATGGTTTTAGGACAAAAAGAAGGTCTTATTTTGCTTCAAAAATATCCTGATTATAGTTGTTTGATGATTACGGATAATGGTAAAGTCGTGAAATCAAAAAACTTCAAGATTAAGAAGTTTAAAGCTAAACTTTAATATAACACGCTGGATTATCTTTGTCGAATTCCTTGTGATGGATGGATTAAAATCCATCCCTACAATATAGTTCGTTCCTCTGGAACTCTGCATAAAATTCCGCAGGAATGATTTATCTTGTAGCAAAGGATTTTAATCCCTTGAAACGCAACGTAACCCCAATATTTGTCATTGCGAGGAACGAAGCAACCACACTAACAAAAATTACTTATTGAATTCAGCAATTGAGATTGCTTCGTTCCTCGCAAAGACCAATCTTTGTCGAGTTTTTAGTGTGATTTACTTCGGCTGTTCGCTATCGCTTCGGTCTCGCTCCTCCTTTTTCAGAACGAAACAAACCATAAAAAAAACGCCCCATTTCTGAGGCGCTCTTCCAATTTAGTCATGTTTTAATTAATGGTGATCATCGTGCGAATGATTCTGATCCCTGTCTTTGTTTGGATGATCCTTTTTTGAATTTCCTTTATGATCGTCTTTATCTTTTTTATTATGATAATCTTTGTTGTTTTTTTCCGGTTTATTACCTCTGTTTTTCTGAGGTTTTCCGTGGTATCCTTTTGGATAATTAGCTCTGTGTTTATTATGATAAGTATAAGGAGAATCTCCTCTATAATCATTTAAAACTACTTTATAACCTCCATACAAATCATATTGTCTGTATTTTGAAGGCAATCTATTCTCGCGAATCCATCTGCCGTTATTGTCGTAAATAAACTGACTTTGTACAACATCATAATAAATATCGATGTCCGGTAAATAGTAATATCTACTATTGTCATAACCTTGTGGTCCCCAATTTGGAGGTGTACCAATATTTACGTTTACTGAAACTTGTGCCTGTGCAAAAATGCTCATCAAGAGTATTAATGCGAATCCTATTTTTTTCATTGTTGTGGTATTTAAGTATTATTTGATTTAATACAAAGCTAAAGTAGTGCCAATTATTTACCTTTCTCCTATTCATTATACGAAAACACGATACCAATCGACGAATAGCACTTCTTAATCGATATATAATTATAACAAAAAACGCCTCAATATTGAGGCGTTTTTCATATTAACAATTACAATTAAACAGTGAGGACAAAGGTTATTTCCATCCACCACCTAAAGCACGGTACAAATCAACAACGGCTTGTAATTTTTGTAAATTATCATTTACACCACTCAATTGAGCTGCTAAAAGGTTTTGTTCTGATGTTAATACATCTGTATAATTAGTAGCAGAACTATATTCTAAAAGTTGTTGCGTAAAATCAACTGCTTTTTCAAGAGCTTCGATTTGTTTCTCTCTTGAGTCTTCTTTGGCTACAGCCATTTCGTAAGCATAAAGAGCGTTCGAAACTTCCTGACCAGCAACTAACAAACTTTGCTGAAAAGTATTGAAAGCCTGAACTTGTCTTGATTGCGCATTTGTTAATCTTTCTCTATTAAGTCCTTGATTAAAAATTGGTTGTGTTAATCCTCCAATTATCGAATAAAATATAGACTGATCAAAGAAATTCTTCAATTGCAAAGTCGATAAACCACCACTTGCTGTAAGCGTTAAACTTGGATAAAAATAAGTTCTTGCCAAGTTAGTCGTCTCAAAAGCAGTTCTGAAATTAAATTCAGCCTGACGAACATCCGGACGATTTTCTAACAATTGAGCAGGTAAACCTATTGCAATTTTTTCAGGAATTACCTGATCTCCTAAAACGCCTCTTTCTATTGGTCCTGACGCTTGCCCTAATAAAATATTAAGTGCATTTTCAGTCTCACGAATACTTCTTTTTAAATCTGGAATCAAAACTTCGGCTGCATGTTGATTGGCTTCACTTTGCACAACAGACGCTCCTGTTACAATTGCTCCTTCTTTTAAAGCTTTGATAACTTCTACATTTTTAATACGACTTTCTAATGTTGCCTGCGTAATTTCTAATTGTTTATCATACGCCAACAATAAAAAGTAATTGTTTGCAATATCAGAAATTAATTGTGTTTGTACAGCTTGTTTTGCAGCATCTGTAGAAAGATATGTTGCCAAAGCCGCTCTTTTGGAACTGCTTAATTTTCCCCAAATATCAGCTTCCCAAGACGTACTAAAACCCATTTTATAGGTTGTAGTTAACGTATTGATATTGATTCCTGCCGGAAAGTTTAATGCCGCTTTAGATTGCTTATTACGTGTTGCATTAGCATCAAAATCTAAAGTTGGATAATACCCTAATTTTGTCTGACGTAAAGTAGCACGCGCCTGCACGATATTCTCAATCGCATTTTTTAAATTCAGATTCTGGTCTAATCCTTTTTGAATTAAAGCATTTAGTTTTTGATCTTTAAAAACAGTTTGCCAAGGCATATTAGCGATCGTAGTCGAATCAGTAGAAGTCTGATCTCTGTATAAATTATCTGTCGATAATGTTTTGGGACGTTCGTATTTTTTAGTAACGCAGGCACTCAAAAGAGTGGCTGCAATTACTATCATTATATATTTATTTGAACTATGAGTCATCTTTGTATTAATTAAATTATTACTCTTTATGAGCTTCGATCAGTTGCACATCTTCATCATCTTCGTCGTCATAACCGTCTTTTGCCGGACCACTAAGTTTTTCCTGTAAAGTCTGGAAAATGATAAACAATACCGGAATAACAAATACTCCTAATATAGTTCCAATCAACATTCCTCCTACGGCTCCTGTACCAATCGATTTATTTCCAACAGCTCCAGCTCCCGAAGCAAACATCAAAGGAACAAGTCCTAAAATGAAGGCAAACGAAGTCATTAAAATTGGTCTTAAACGTGCTACAGATCCTTCGACTGCGGCTTGCACAATTGGCATTCCTTTTCGCCTTCTTTCTAAGGCAAATTCAACAATCAAAATACCGTTCTTCGCCAGCAATCCAATCAACATGATTAAGGAAATCTGCAAGTAAATATTACTGTTTAATTTGAATATAATCGAAAACAAATAAGCTCCTGCAAGTCCAAACGGAATCGATAATAATACGGCAAATGGCAATATATAACTCTCATATTGTGCACTTAACAAGAAGTAAACAAACACAAGACATAATATAAAGATGAATATTGTTTCACTTCCCGAAGCTAATTCCTCACGCGTTAATCCTGAGAATTCATATCCATAACCTGCCGGAAGTTCTTGCGCTGCAACTTCCTGAATCGCTTTAATTGCATCTCCGGAACTAAATCCCGGATTTGGCGCTCCTGTAATAGCGATAGAGGTAAATAAGTTAAATCTCGAAATGGATTCCGGTCCAAAAACTCTGGTCATTTTTACAAACTCTGTAATTGGAGCCATTGTTCCTGAGCTATTTCTAACAAAGATTTTATTCAAACCTTCTGTATTTGTACGGAATTCCGGAGAAGCCTGCACCATAACACGATATTGTTTTCCGAATTTATTGAAATTCGAAGCATACAATCCTCCGTAATATCCTTGCATTGTCGACAAAATAGTATTCACCGGAACTCCTGCATCTTTAGCTTTAGCTAAATTAATTTCCATCATATATTGCGGGAAACCAGGATTAAATGGCGTTGTCGCATATTGTATTTCCGGCCGTTTTGATAACTTTTCTAAGAATTCAGTATTAACCTTAAAGAATTCCTGAGTTGTATGTCCTCCTTTATCCTGCAACTGAAATTCGAATCCACCACTTTGTCCAAATCCTGAAATTGTTGGAGGTGAAATAAAGAAGATATTAGCTTCACGAATTCCGCTTGTTTTGGCAAAAAGCTGACCAATTACATCATTAACACTTAGATCACGTTTTTCCCACGTATCCATTTTTATAATAACCATACTGTAAGCACTTCCTGCTCCTGCTGTAAAGTTTTGTCCAACAATACGCAATGTATTTTTAACGCCTGGAATCGTTTTGGCAATACTGTCTACTTTCTTGGCAACTACATCAGAACGTTCCATAGAAGCTGATGGCGGTAAACTGATATTCGCAAAAACAGTTCCTAAATCTTCCGCCGGAACGAAAGCTGATGGCGTGGTTTTCATCATATAAAATAATGACGAACCTGCAAAAATAATCGCTGCTAAAACAATCCATTTTTTTACCGAAAGAAATTGAACTGAACGTTTATACCTGCCAGTTACGTTATCAAAAGCAACGTTAAACGAAGTATAAAATCTTTGAATAAAACTACTATGTTTGTGATCGTCAGCATGTGGTTTTAAAAGTAAAGCACACAATGCCGGACTTAAAGTCAATGCGTTAATTGCCGAAAGGATAATCGCAACCGCTAATGTGATACCAAATTGCTTGTAGAAAACTCCTGTAGATCCATTAATAAAAGTTACCGGAATAAATACGGCAGCCATTACAAGTGTGATCGAAATAATCGCACCCGAAATTTCATCCATCGCATCAATTGTAGCTTTCTTAGACGATTTATAGCCGTGATCCAGTTTGGCATGCACCGCCTCGACGACGACAATCGCATCATCGACGACAATACCAATCGCCAGAACCATTGCAAAAAGCGTCAATAAGTTAATGGTAAATCCAAATAAATTCAGAAAGAAGAACGTTCCTACAATCGCAACCGGAACCGCAATTGCCGGAATCAAAGTTGATCTAAAATCCTGAAGGAAAATAAATACTACGATAAAAACCAATATAAAAGCTTCAATTAAAGTATGAATTACCTTTTCGATAGAAGCATCCAAATTTTCGTTAACATCAACAAGAGTTGTATATTTTACTCCTTTCGGGAAAGTTTTTGCAGCTTCTTCAATTAGCTTTTTAGAATTGATAATTACATCACGTGCATTAGATCCCGGAGTCTGGCTAATTGCCAAAGCTGTCGATTCAATACCATTTGTTTTAGTAGTTGAAGCATAACTTAAAGAACCCAACTCAACTTTTGCAACATCTTTAAGACGCAACATTTGTCCGTTTCCAACAGATTTGATGATGATATCACCAAATTCCTTTGCACTTGTTAAACGACCTTTATATTTAATTACATATTGAAAAGCCTGATTTCCGTTCTCACCAAATTTACCTGGCGCTGCTTCGATATTTTGTTCAGCCAAAGCTGCCGAAATATCACTTGGAATCAATTTGTATTGTTGCATTACGTCCGGTCTCAACCAGATTCTCATCGAGTAATCGTTTGCACCAAAAACAGTTACATCTCCTACTCCAACTACACGCTGAATTTGTGGAACAAGGTTGATCTTAGCATAATTTTGAAGGAAAGTCTGACTATAAGCATTTCCATCACTATATAAAGAGAAAATCAACAAGTTACTACTTTGACTCTTCGTCACCGTTACCCCAGCCTGAGTTACCTCTACCGGTAATAAACTGGTTGCTCTCGAAACCCTGTTCTGAACATTTACCGCTGCTAAATCAGGATTTGTACCTACTTTAAAGTAGATTTTTATAGACGCATTTCCGTCATTTGTTGCTGTAGAAGTCATGTAAGTCATGTTTTCTACACCATTAATTTGCTCTTCCAACGGAATTACAATACTTTTCAAAACCACGTCAGCATTGGCTCCGGTATAACTTGCGGAGACATTTACTGTTGGCGGAGCAATATCAGGATATTGAGAAATAGGCAGCTCAACAAGTCCTAAAATCCCTAAAATGACAATAATAACAGATATTACCGTCGAAAGAACAGGTCTTTGTATGAATATTTTAAACATTTTTTTTCTTATTTTAAGTCAGCATAAACTTCTCCCTGACTTTGATTTTTAGGTTTGATTTCGCTTCCGTCCTTCAACGCTGCAACTCCTTCTAATACAATTTGATCTCCGGTTTTTAAACCTTCGGTTACAACATAATAATTCCCTGCGCTATTTTCTAAAACTTTGATAGCGACATTTTTAGTTTTACCGTCTTTTCCAACTGTAACAGCAAACATTTTATCCTGAAGTTCAAAAGTGGCACTTTGCGGAATCAATAGTTTTTGATCTACGTCTTGCGGAATTTTTACTGTAGCACTGCTTCCGCTTCTGATAATTCCTTTTGGATTAGGAAAACGAGCTCTAAAAGTAACCGAACCTGTTTCTGTATTAATTAATCCGTTTACCGTTTCAACATATCCTTTTTCACTGTAAGTTGAACCATCAGAAAGTAATAATGAAACCGCTGGCATTTTCTTAATCAACTGAGCAAGTGAACTTCCTTCAGCAGCAGTTTGAGTAAAGTTTAAAAGCATTTTTTCATTCAATGCAAAATAAGCATAAACGTTACCAATGCTTGAAACTGTTGTCAAAGGTTCTGTTGTGTTTGAGTCAACTAAACTTCCTAAACGAAACGGAATCGAACCTACAACACCGTTAACAGGACTTGTTACAGTTGTATATCCCAAATTAGTTTTAGCATTTACTAAACTTGCATTTGCCTGTGCTAATGTTGCTACAGCTGATTCGTAAGTATATTGTGCCGATTCTAAATCGTATTTACTGATAATTCCTTTTTCGACCAATGGTCTTACTTTATTTACAGCCAGTTTTGCTGCACTTAAACTTGCCTGAGCGCTCTTTATACTTGCACTTGCTGTACGAACTTCCTGCTCATATTCTGGCGCGCTAATTTTGAATAAAGGCTGTCCAACTTTTACAACAGCACCTTCATCAACAAAGATTTTATCTATATAACCTTCAACCCTTGGACGAATTTCGATATTTTGCTGTCCTTGAATAGTTGCCGGAAAATCAGTATATAAAGTTGCTGATTTAGGTTCTAAAGTCAGCGTTTTATACTCTTTAACTTGTGGTGCGCCGCCAGCCTGAGCCGATTTGTCATTTTTATTTCCGCATGAAGCGATGATAACTGACGCAGCAATAATGCTTAAAAAAGATTGCTTATTCATTTTGATGAATTATGAGATTATCTACTTATTAAGGAACAAAAGAACTAAAACTGTTCAAGCAAAATTTTTGAAATAGACGGAAGCCTTGGCACAATCGATAGATATGCGATAAGAACCGATAAAGGTTGAATCGCTGAAAAATCTTAATTTTGGCGGGCGCTCATCGGTTCTAAAATGGTTTTTATGGACTGTAATTACATTTTGAGCGATTGGTTCTATATCGAATGCAAATAAAATGTAATATTGCCCTTAAAACCATAAATTACAATGGCACCAAACTTTTTTAAACCTTACATTTTCGTCGGATTACATATTCTGGTCTGGCTATTGTTAGGATTTACCTTGTTGTTTTATATTCCGCTAACATGGAATATTGTTCTTCCGGCAATCTTTTGGTTGTGGCAATCTATTGTGCTTTTTTTCATGATTGTTATATTTTATTTTAATGCACATATAATTGTCCCAAGAACTATAATAAGAGATAATATAAGTCCATTTTTTATTCTGGCACTTTTTATCATTTTTATAATGCAACTCGTTGCTTATCTGTACAATTACAATACAGACTTACATAATAAACTGGCATTAATCTTAGGTTTTAAAAAATACCGAAATGATTATTTTGACAATTATGTTTTCACAATAACCTTATTAGTTTTAGGAATCAGTACAAGTTATGCGATGCTACGCCACTGGCAAAAAGCCGCACAACACAAGCAAAAACTGGAACAGGATAAAACCATGGCAGAATTGGCGATG
Organism: uncultured Flavobacterium sp.; assembly: GCF_951805225.1. Lineage (NCBI taxonomy): Bacteria > Pseudomonadati > Bacteroidota > Flavobacteriia > Flavobacteriales > Flavobacteriaceae > Flavobacterium > uncultured Flavobacterium sp. Next base: position 1,959,694 of record NZ_OX638201.1, read on the forward strand.
TTGAAAGCGCAAATTAATCCGCACTTTTTCTTTAATTCGCTTAATAGCATTTATTCCCTTACTTATACCAATATCGAAGATTCTAGAAGCGCTTTGCATACTTTAAGCCGAATGATGCGTTATTTACTTTATAGTACAGAAGGCGAACGAACTACGCTATTGAAAGAAGTAGAATTCATGAAAGATTTTATAGCTTTGATGAAGCTTCGTGCCAATAAAAAGCTAACGATAACAACAGATATACCAGAAAAAATTCACGATTTTCCAATTGTTCCAATGTTGTTACTACCTTTAGTAGAAAATGCTTTTAAACACGGTATTCATGCCACAGACAAAAGCGAAATACATATTAGTTTAAAACAAGATGGAAACAACCTTGAATTTGAAGTTGAAAATACTTTTTTCGAAAAAACATCAACTACGGATCAAGGCGGAATTGGGCTAACAAATACAAAACGAAGATTACATTTGATTTATCCAAACAAGCATTCTATGACTGCCGGTATTGACCAAAATGGCAAATACAAAGTAAATCTACAAATAACTTTAGAACAATGATTGTATTAAAATGTATAGCAGTAGACGACGAACCACTAGCCTTAAAACTTGTGGAAACTTTTATAGAGCAAACTCCGTTTTTGCAATTGGCGTGCAGTTGCGATAATGCCGTCGAAGCTATGAGTTTAATACGCGAGCAACAACCTGACATTGTTTTTCTGGATATAAATATGCCTAATTTAACAGGAATGGAACTCGCCAGACTTTTGCAGGAACAACCCGGACCATTGCCTAAAATTATTTTTACAACTGCTTACAATCATTATGCAATCGAAGGATATCGTGTAAATGCTGTCGATTACTTATTGAAACCTTTTAGTTACGAAGAGTTTTTAAGAGCTGCCAATAAAGTTTTGCAAATGTCTGAAGAAGCTTCAAATCAATTTCATTCTGTTGCGGCCGATGATGAATTTATTTTTTTGAAAGTCGAATATCAATGGGTCCGAATTTCTTTAAAAGACATTTTATATATCGAAAGTTTGAAGGATTATGTAAAAGTACATTTTGAAGATTCTCAGAAGTCTTTGATGTCTTTGATTTCGCTTAAAGCATTGGAAGAGAAATTATCCTCTTCAAAATTTATGCGCATCAATCGCTCTTTTATTGTTCCCTTAGATAAAATAAGTTCGATAAGTAAAAACTCAATCTTCATTGGTAAAACCGAAATTACAGTTGGAGAACAATACAAAGAAACCTTTAAAACCATCGTAGACAAATGGTTGAAATAATTATAATACATAATACCGCATGGAAAAAAGATCTAATAAATATTCCCTCACATTAAGCTTAAAGGAATATGCAAACGGGGAAACTGAACCCGCAAAAGAACTAGGAATTGAATTTGATAATCACGACGAAATATTTGGGATTATCGAAAGAATAAAAGACAAAAATATATTTGAAAATCCGCATGAAGCAACGCAATTTGCGCTTGGTTTAAAATTGTTCAGCGAAATCAAATTAAAGCATCGTAAGAATCCACTTTTTGAAGAATTGAATGAAGTGTTTCCTGTCTTCATGAAAAAATTAAAAAGCATGTAAAATAAGAAAGACTGTCGTAAAAGGCAGTCTTTTTTTTGTTTTTATAGCCAAAGCTGCGTCATTGCGAGGAACGAAGCAACCACACTAACAAAAATCACGAATTGAATCTTACAAATGAGATTGCTTCGTTCCTCGCAAAGACCAATCTTTGTAGAGTTTCTTGCGAGGATTTCTCCCTTCGCTCGAAATGACAAACTAGTTCGCCAATCTTTGTCGATCTGCTAGTGTGATTTCTCGTTCCTCGAAATGACAAAAAAATCAATTACAGTTTTCCATTTCAATAATTGAATAACCGTTTTTAAGAATTTGATTTTCTATTTCTATTGGAGCTTTATCGATATGGCAAAATTTACATTCTTTTGAAGTTAAAGGCTGACCTTCTTGCGAAACCGTTTTAAGATATTCTTTTCCATATTCAAAAACCTTTTCGGCGTTGTCTGTACGTTCGTCAACCAGAATATCAAAATGCATAATTTTTCCATCATTTCGGGTTACATAAGTATCCCATACTGCTACTTTCATATGATTTTTATTGTTTTAAATTAAATCTTTTTGGTTTTCTTATTGGTACAAAATTACTCGAGTTTGTAATCTGCTGAATAATCCAGTTTTTTGATTTATAACAATATTCTGGTCTACTTCAAACCCAAACTGGACTATTTATAATACTCAAAACTGGATCTTTTGCCTACTCCACTCTTTTATTACTTTTAACAATTACCAATCTAGAACTTTCAATGAGAATGTCTCAGGATTTAGAATTGGCTATTGCCGAAGGTTCAAATCTGGTAAGAATTGGAACTTCTGTTTTTGGAAATCGCTTTTTAGCAAAAGAAATCTGGAACCAAAATATTGCAGAATAAAGTCTAATTTTGCACCAAATAAAAACTCAAATGAATCTGTTCGAACTTGTTTTAAATGATACTGAAAAAGTAGCGCTGAATGATTTACATTTCAGTCAGGAGAATAAAACTACGCTGCTTCAAACGATTAAAGAACATACTTATATCGAAGAATTAAAAAAGTACAATCTTGCCGTAGACAATAAAATACTTCTTCACGGTCATTCCGGCTGTGGAAAAACGACGACTGCAAAAGCCATTGCAACTTCTTTGAATAAAAAGATTATTATAATAAATCTCAGCACTTTAATCGATGCTAAAATTGGAGAAACGTCAAAAAATCTAAAAGCAATATTTGATCGCGTAATCTCAGAAAAAGCAGTTTTATTTCTGGATGAATTTGACCAAATTGGAAAAAGCAGAGATAATAATGACAAAGATGTTGCCGAAATGAAACGTTTGGTAAACACCTTAATTCAATTAATTGATTATTTCCCAAATAACAGTTTGCTTATTTGCGCCACCAATTATTACGATAGTATCGACACGGCTTTGCTTAGAAGATTTCAGATTAAACTAAAATTTGAAATGCCAAACGAAAATGAACTTCGTGCTTATTATGATAAACAATTAGAGCGTTTTCCTGTTCATTTTCAAGATATTCCACGTAAATTAAATATTTCATACGCTGAAGCTAAAGATTACATCAACACAACAATGAAAAGGCAAATCATAGCTGAATTAGAGCTTCAGAATCAACAAAAACTTAGCGAAACAATACTATAAAAAAAAACACGAATTTCACAAATTTGCACTAATTCATTCGTGAAATTACTTCAGCAAAAAAGTAACCTCCAAAATTTGTGCAAATTCGTGAAATTCGTGTTTGAATTATTTAATAAGTATTAAGCTTTTGCTTTTCTTTTTACTGTACAGCCAATTTCCTTAGTTTGTGTAATCGCTGGTTTTTGATTGCTTTTTAAGGATGCAATTACATCTTCGGCATATTTTGTTTTCTCCGTTTTAGTTCCTTCCGGATCATTATCGATTGCACCTACATATTCTACAACATTTCCTTTAGCGCTTTTTGAAACAATAAAAAGATGTGGTGTATGTTTTGCTCCATATTCATCAGTAATTTTTTGTCCTGCATCAAATAAATAAGGGAAAGGATATTTTTTATCTTTTGCTAAATCCTGCATTTTATCAAACGAATCTGCTTTTGAAGCTTCAGGATCATTTGGATTAATTGCAATTACTGGATATCCTTGAGATTTGAACTTTTTATCAAGCTCAATTATTCTTTGCTCATAAGCCACTGCATATGGACAAGTGTTACAGGTAAATACAACAATAAATCCTTTGGCTTTTGGAAAACTTGCAAAAGAAACTTCTTTTCCATCTACATTTTTCAATTTGAAATCCGGTGCAGTATCTCCGGCTTTAAGTGTTGTTTGCGCCTGAGAAAGCAACATATTAAACAAAAACACCATGGTTGCGGTAATAAAATTTTTCATAATTTATAGTTTTTTATATTCAGTTAATAATTGTTCATAGGTAAATTCAGATTCGACAAATTTCCTTTTATCACCTTTAATAAAAAGTGTTGCGGGAATACTTCCGGACCAATTAGGATCGATTCTGTCAATATATTCTTGTGGATTACTTTCGTTCAATAGAAAAACCTGGCTTTTCATGTTTTTCCTTTTCACAAACGGTATTACCGCGGAAGTCAATTTGGATTTAAAATCAACACTAACTAATAATACAGCCAATTTCTCGGCTTTGTATTCGGCATTTAGTTTTTCAAAATGAGGTAATTCCTTAATGCATGGAGCGCACCAGGTTGCCCAAAAATTCACGACATAAGTACTGTCTTTTCCGTTTTTGATTCTTTCCTGTAATTGATCAATGTTTATCAACTTTACGTTTTGACCAAATGTGGTTATCGAAAAAGCAAAAAACAAAAAAGTATATATTTTAAAAGCGTGGATTTTCATATTTGCGAGTGCTTTAGAAGTTTGCCTTACAAATATAAACTAATGTTAAATTATTTTTTGTTAATGAAAGTTTAATGGTTTGAAAATTGTCCATGAAGCCATGAAGTCGCAAAGTAAAATCTACTATTAATAGCATTATGCGAATCAAGAATTGAAATTTATAATTTGTACCGTTAGGTACTAAATGTTGGTAAACATATCGATTCGAAATTCGTTAGCGTGCCGTAGGTACGCAACAATATCATAACTATTGCGTACCTACGGCACGCTAGATTTTTTCCAATTCATACTTACTACCAACATTTAGTGCCTAACGGCACAATTCAATTTCTTACATTGTTGCTTTTATGTTTGTATTATTTACAAACAAAAGTTTCTCCATATTACTCATATTGACAAGGGATAAAATGCCATTCTTATTTTGATTAATAGCATTTATTTTAAAACAAAATTCATCTCCATCTTTGTCCATTAACGTTAAATACTCAATATTATCATCTGAATTATTCTGACAACTGTGCGAAATAGAATATCGATACATAACCTTGAAACTATCATTGACATAATTATAAACCTTTCCGTCTGGCGTAAAAACCCATCTCGCACTGCGATTTGCATTATTATACCAGGTTCCAATAATTTTTTTAGACGAAGGATCTTCATCTTGATTGTTTCCGAAAATTGTAGGGATTTGTAATACCAATAGCAAAATTAAAAATAGCTTTTTCATAGTTTTTTTTATTTAATTATGTATCTGATTTTCAAAAATAAACTTGAATATTTTTTATATAAAAATAATAATTATTTGATTAACAGAATATTTTAAAAGAATTTAAAATATCCTGTTAATTATTCATTGTTCCATCGGAACATCTCATTGGTAACAAAAATATCTCGATTTCACGTTTTCGTCCCAGAGGGACGTTTGGATTCACGCAATTGGTTCTTTAAAAATATATTGTTCATCATATTCTACTTCAAATGCTTTTAGTATTTTTAGATATTCCTCCAAAAACGTTTCTTTCTTATGATGTTCCTCTTGATTTTGTATATAACGAATTACATTTGGAACATGACTTCTTGAATACGAAAACGCACCATAACCTTCCTGCCACGCAAAAGCCAAACATAATTTCTCTTGTTTAATCCATTTTGTTGTTTCTGTTTTTACATTCTGAATAAGCGAAGAAATAGATTGAGTTGGACGCATTCCTATAAAAATATGGATGTGATCCGGCATACTATTTATACAAAGCATTTTATGCTGATTCGATTGAATTATACCCGTTATATATTGATGCAATCTGTCTTTCCATTCTTTGTCTATTAATGCTTTACGAAATTTTACTGCGAAAACAAATTGTATGTGTAGCTGTGTGTATGTATTTGCCATTATCGATGAGATGTTCCGATGGAACATTAAAACCATTATTTCCAATTATATTGATACCGATGAAACATTTCTATAGAAACAAACATTCAAATACAGGTTGTTCCATCGGAACATCTCATTGGTAGAAAAAAAATATTTATTTTTCGATATCGTTCCGGAGGGACGATTGAAATCGGACAATGTTTTTTTTATATATTGTCCCCATGAAATGTTCCGATGGAACATTAAAACTGTTATTTTTTTATTGTCTACTACCAATGAGTTGTTCCGATGGAACATTTTTTTATGCGAATGTCTAGATTACTATTTTCTTTGTAAATAAATCAATCAAAACTGCAAAAATTTCAAATATAATATCTTCCCCAAAAGATTTAAATATATCTAATTAAGACAAACTACAATTATTAGAAATCTTATTACATGTAACAAATTTTAAAAAATACCGACTTATAAAAAAACCAAAAGCTATGGATACGAAACCAAATACCAACTTGAAAGATTTTGAAGTTAATATCAAAGTTAAACTTGCTTTTCTCTGGACATCAGTAACCTTATGTTATTTATATGGAGATTATTTTGAATTGTATGTGCCCAAAAAAACGGCGGGACTTGTAAGCGGAGACAATTTGCTTGACAATCCTGTAAAATTATTTATGGCAGCAGTTTTACTTGCCATTCCGGCGGTGATGGTGTTTTTTTCTATTCTGTTGAAACCAAAAATTAATAGATTTCTAAATATCTTATTTGGAGTTTTCTATACTTTAATTATGGTTTTAATTGCTTTTACTTCGCTAACGCCATGGAGAAGTTTTTATGTTTTTCTGGCTCTTCTGGAAAGTTTAATTACACTTCTGATTGTGTTTTATGCCTGGAAATGGCCTAGAGAATTGTAATAAATTCAGATTTCTCCAAATTTATCTTTATATCGTTCCAGTTCTGCTTCTGTTTTATGAAGAAGTTTTTCGAGGAGCTTTATTTTATCTTCGTAGAGAACTTTTAACGTTGTGGTATTTTCGGTGTTAATCAGAATGCTTCCGTTGTTGTTTCCGATAACTTTATTGAAATTTCCGAAATATCGCTGACCATCAAAACTTAGAATATCTTCGACGCTGACTTCTAAAATTCGGGCAATTTCGACCAGCTTTACATAGGATAAAATGGTTTTTCCTTTTTCAATTTTGCTATAACCTGCCTGAGTAACGCCAAGTTGTTCTGCCATGTATTCTTGTGTGTAATTTTTGAGCTCTCTGATACTTTTAATTTTATTTTTTATAGAAGTAGACATATTTTTTGGTTTGGGGGATGTAGAATAGACAAAACAACTCAATATCAAAATCTGATATTACAGCAGTTCCATCTTGAATTGTATGCTAAAACTATTTCACTTGTAGGGAAATGAAATCGGGTATTTTGTTATTTTTTCTTTGCAATAATTACAAATCCATATATTACAGCAATAACAATGCATACCAAATCATAATTGGAAATTGGAGGTAATAACATTTAGTAAAATTTTAGTAGATTAGGCAGTTTTCTTTATCATTCGATCAAACTGTAGGTTCAAGTATTGATCTATTTGCCTGCCTATGAGATTCCGGTCTTCGGCTTTGATTTTGATTGAAATTTCTTTTTGATAAATATCCCGAACCAAAACGAAATATTCAAATTCTGTGCGATCATTAAATCTTAAAATGATAAGAAATGTATAACACAATAAGGTTGGAATGATATAATAAACGTCGATTATATCCGAAAAAATCATGCAATAATAAGCTATCGCGGTGACGAGAATAAAGATGGCATTGACGAGAAAATACGTTTTCTTTTTTCGGGATATACCAAGTTCAATTATTTCATCAAAAGAATATTGCCATTGATTTTTGCCATAACAAAAATGGACTTGATTTGGGGTAAGAGTAATGAACATAATAAATAGTAGGTAAAAACAATTTAGGGATTTGTTTAAGGAATATTGCAGTTTTTTGAATGCAATAAACTCTCTTCCGCAATATTACGCAATAACTTCTTTTTTTTCTTACAACACATCTCATAGAATATAACTAAAAGTTATAATTAAATCCTAATTACAATTTAAAACCTATCATAGTTAGATTTTCATAAAACAAGTCTTACTTTTTAGTTTTTTCGATGTTTATCTTAAATATTTTTTACTGGAGAAATAATTTCTGACAATTAAATAAAGAACTCAATTTCCTAAAAAATCCTTCAATACCAAAATATTTAAAAGATTACAATATAATCAACTGAGAATTATAGAAATAGAAACACATATTTTGTAATATTTTGCGTAAATTACTGGGGTAAATTAGCAAATGTAAAAGCCTGTAAAATTAAGTTCGAAAATAAGCCACAAAAACTACTTAAAATAAAATATCATGGAAAAGCTAAACAACCAGAATTATCGCGATTATAGTGATCTTGATACTCTTATCGAAAAGGAAAACAACTATGCTGACAACATTTTTAATGAAGAAGAGCAATTGATAACTGACATTAATCATGAAACAAATGATTATAACAGAAACGAAAATACTCCAAATGAAGAAGCGATCATAAATGGCGAGGAACAAATCACAAATGACGAAGATTCAGAAAATGTGGATAACACTTTAGAAAAAGACGGTGATCTCGACGATGATGATTCTGAGGATGAAGATGATTCTGATGAGATATCTCACGATCCTTTTCCGAGTCTTGAACCTGGAAATTTCTAAAAAATAGCACCCTGTAGAAACAGATAACTGCTAAGAATTATTCTTGGCAGTTACCTGCTTTTGATTATAATCGGCATGAAATTCTATAAGAAAAAATTAAAACTATATAATTTTTCTTCTTCGGATTACCGTAATTTTAAATTATCAGTTTTAAAGAAATTAAACTGATTTTAGAAAATGCAGTAACATATGGATATAACAATTCAAATCATCTGGCTTTTTGTTCTCGCTATTCCAATTGCTTGTATAAGTTGGACGGTTACGCATGAAGAAATTTTTAAAGAACCTCGAGAATGGTGCATTAAACATTCTAAAAACGAAAAGACAATTCTTGGCAGAAAGGCATTTTATCTCTTTACTTGTGAGTACTGTTTTAGCCATTATGTCACAATTGCATTTTTGGTTCTTTGTAATTATAAACTTTTCTTAAATGATTGGCGCGGCTATATTTTGGCAGGATTTTCGCTTGTTTTTATAGCAAATGTCTATATGAGCCTTTTTGCATTATTAAGACAAGCTATAAAAAAAGAAAAAGTCGAAATTGAAAAAATCGAACAAGAAACTGATACTGAAAAGCTATCTAAATAATAAAGTATAACAAACAAAATTCAAAAAATCATGGAAAATTTAAATTTCATAGACCCTCTACTTCACGGAATTACTCCTGAAAAATCGAAAATGCCAAATCTAACTACAAAACAATTGCTTTTTGCCGGAGTAGGTTCACTTATTGCAAGTGCCGTTCTTAAAAAAGCAGGACAAAATAAAACAGCTGCAGTTGTTGGCAGTCTTGCATTGCCTTTAATAGCTTCGGCTTGTTACAAACAATATTCTAAAGTTTCGAAAGCAAAAAGCGAAATCAATGACAGTAGTGGTATTGAATACAATCACTAATTTTTTGTTTCAGGTTTAAAAAATTTGTTTCAAGTTTCAGGTTTTCTTTGTTTGAAGATTACCTTTATCTAAAAAAATAAGCCACGAATTCACGAATACTTCTACATAATAGTAGACAATCATTCGTGAATTCGTGGCTATTTTTTTCATCAGAATTCAACCTGAAACCTGACCCGAGGCTTAAAGCCGAATTGGCGAAGCAAACAAAGAAAACTTGAAACGAGCTTTTAAGAGATATTTATATTTCCTTCGACCCAATTTAAAGCTTTGTTGAAAGCTTCTTTTTTAAAGCCGTGAAATTCTCCCGGAACTACATAACTAAATCCGTTTGTGAAGGAAATTATTTCATCAGAATCTGTAATTATGGCGGCACGATTCCATTTTCCAAGATGTTTAAGTCCTAATAATGCATCTTGCAACCATGCACCCGAAGTAAAGTTTTCTAAATCAGTATCCAAAACCAATAAAAAATTAATCTCATTAGTCTGTTTTACCAAATGTTCTACTGCGGGAACAACTACAGTTAAAAAATCTTCTGTTGTTACTTCTGCCAATGCTCTAAATGCTACAATATTATCTGTTGTGTCGATTTGATGTATCATGATATTTCTATTTTGAATGTTATTAATATCGGGTTTGTGATTTTTAGTTTTCACCGAAATTCCTATCAAAAATACCTATAGAATAGTGTTTAGGTATTATATCATCTCTTTGTATTATTATAAAATAACTACCTGCTTTTTAAGATGCTGATTTACTGAAGCTCTAAGGTGCTAAGTTCTCGATTTACTTTGTAAACTAATTTTGTTTTGCTAGATATTTTAACATACTAAGTTACTGATAATCTGCGAGTATTAAACTCTTATAGAGCATGTTTTTTATAAACCACCGTTTCCTTCATCAACAGATTTTTTGGTTCGTTGGAAGGATTTTATAAGATCTGGAAGAAAATTATTAAAAATGAGTTTTACCTGTACTGCATTAACGAATTTATTGGTGTCTTTTCTTGGCATGATTTCGTTATTATAAGAAGCCTCAACAATAAAATCTTTAATAAATTCATAACCCAATCCAAGTGTAAGCCTGTTTCTGTCAAAATTTTCGGGACCTCCTACTTGGCTGTCCGTTTTAAAAAAAACTTCTTCGGAAGCAAACGAATACAATACGCCTTTGTGAATTTTAAGATCTGTAATAGGATAAACTGCTTTGACCTGAAGCCGAAGTCGTTCTACTGCTTCAAAATAACCGTCGTCGTTATGCAAATGCCGATCTTCAAGTCGGAATCTTAAATTTACTTTTATCCTGTAATCTTTCAATAAACTATAGCTTACCTGCAATGCTGATCGCCATTCGGGTGCTTCAGTCTGATTTAGCTCCGGTACATTTTTATTCGAATAGTAAGCATAAAATATAGACATTTTCCATCGGTCACCGGGATAATAATGTGCCCAGCCTCGAAGATATGTTTGTGTAATATCATGAAAAACAGCTTTATCTTCCGGCGTACTGCTCGAAGTAAATCCTGCATCTAATTCGACTACCCAATTTTGGCTTAAATCTTTTGTAAATGCATATTCGTTCCAAAACTGATTTAGATTATCCGTTTGCGATTTTACAATTGTGGTATATACCAGTAAGAGAACATAAATACTATATTTCATGCTTTATGTGTTGCTTGTGTTGCGATTGAATTTGTTTTTGTTTGCACAAATCTTACTATTACCGGTATTCAAGAAAGCGAAAACACAAATGAATGCATTTTCGCTTTTGATCTTTATTTTATCAATAATTGAAGTTTTTTATCGAAAGTTCTTTACTTGCTAAAATCGTAACTTAAAGAAGCTCCAAGTCCAAATTGAAATGTCGACACATAATCATTAACTGCTACAGGTCCATAATAGTAAGTCCAATAATAATCATATCCAACAGCAGCCGACATAGATTGCAAATAAGCATGTAGGTTTATTGATAATGGTGAACTGGTTTTGATTTTTACACCTCCTTTAAGTTCCCAGGCAAAATAAGTTCCACTGCCGCTTTTTGGTGTTTCAAGAATCGCAACACCGGCACCAGCACCTAAAAATGGTCGGACTTGTTGTGAGCTATCCATAAAATAATAGGTATAATCAGCTAAAACATAGTTTATAGCTCCTTTATCGTCTCCTGCATTAAGTTGAGTTCCAGGAGTAATACCACCAGTTAATGCAGTCTTTGTGTAAAGAGGCATATTTGTATCAAGTCTGTTATATTTTAATTCGATAGAAGCGTTATCCATTATAAAATATTCCAAGCCTAAACCATATTCAAAACCATCTTCGACACGTGCGTATGAATCATCAAAATCTACTCTGTCCGAAAAGGTATAACCTCCGTACAAATTAAGCAAAAATGCTCCTGAACTTTGAGCTGACATTGCCAGCGAGAAGAAAAAAACAACGAATAATAAATGATTCTTTTTCATAATTTGATTTTTTTTAATGGGTTTCCAATTTTGCCACAGCAGCAAGATGTTTTATATTATAAATTTTACCTTACAATATTTTTCAAATTGCCAGATATAGCTTTGATTTTACATTTTTCCAAAATTATCCAAAATGAAAATAAAAATCTTTGAGATACAGCCGTTTAATGGTTGCAAATTAGAATTTGAAACCAATTCTTCTAAGGTTCTAAGGTACTTAGGTTCTGAATTACCAATAAAAAAAAAGCCTGCTTCTTTCGAAACAGGCAATTTGTAAAAAAATAAAACTAACACAAAACTTTTAATTATATCCTTGATTTTGTTTAATTACCTTTTGATCGATAACCGTTTGCGGAATTGGAAATATTCTTCTGAAAGGTTGAGAAGCCGCTTTTGCAGTTCCTGCTAAATCAAATTTTCCAAAACGAATACTTTCTGGTCTTCTTTGTAATTCCCAGTACAATTCATAACCTAATTCTTTATATAACTGCTCTGAGTCTAAAGTAGTAAGTGCTTTTCCCGGAGCGTTTCCAAATAATGATTCTCTTTTTCTGCTTGTACGCAATTTGTTAAGATCGATCATGGCTAAACCAGCGCTTCCTTTTCTAAAATAAGCTTCAGCTCTCATCGCATAAACTCCACCTAAACGAAATAACGGAATATCAACATTACTGTTACCGTTTCCACCTTCCGGATCAAATTCGTATTTAAAAACACGAGCTCCCTGATTGATTTCGTTTTGAGCAAAAACAGATTTCGTAGGATCTGCAAATGTCAATGATGGTGTAAAATTCATTCTGGTAGTCGTGCTTTTTTCCATAAATAATGGAGAAACTTTTATACGATTACCTGCCATTTCAAGAGATCCTGAAGGCAATAATATAGGACCATATTGAAGCCCAGCCTGAATACCTCTGTTAAAATGGAACCAAGGCAATCCCGGACTACTTTTAGGTACAATGTCTGTTGCAGGAACACTTACATCTGTACCATCATTCATAAACCATGTACCATCAGCATATTGATAATGTTGTTCAAATCTTGGATCGTCATGATTTCCATCCCAAGATGCGTAGAACTCCGGAGTTGTACAAGCAGCATTTGTTCCTCTGTTTGCGGCAGATGTTCTCTGGTTACGTTCCATACATACATAAGCAAAACTGTTAGAACCGTTACGGATGTAATCTATCTTTTGAGAAATTGCAAAAATAAGTTCTGTACCATTCTCGTTTGTTCTTGCAAAGTTTTTGAAGAAATCACTTTCTAAACTGTATTTTCCTGAATCGATCAATAATGATGTATAATAAATAACGCGATCCATATCTGTTCCAGTTCCGCTTACAGCAGCTTCATTAAAATTAAAAGCAGACGTAGCATTGAAACGATCTTTAAAAACCGCACGATTCAAATACATATTCGCTAAAAAAGCATAAGCAGCTTGTTTAGTAAATCTTCCGTGGTGCGTTCTTTGCGTACCAATATCAGCCAAATCAGGGATTAGCGCTTCAACATCTTTTATTAACTGATCAATTTGAGTATCAGCTTTTAAAATTTGTAAAGGTGCTGTTGTACTCGATGGATCTCTATATGGTGCTTGTCCGAATAAATCTAATGTTGTGTAAGTATAAAAAGCTAAAAGCGCTTTTGATTCTGCCAAAAACAATGTCTTTTCCGGGAAAGTACTGGCTTCTGCTGACCTAACTGCAGTCAAAGAACGAGTAATACCGTTATTCAATAAATCCCAATTCGAAACGATAATAGCATTCGTTGAACTCCATGTAAATTCGTGCATATCTCTCCATTTTCCACCATCTCCCCAGTCACTTCCGCGAGTTGGCAAAATAGCTTCGTCAGTAGTATATTCCTGCATCGCAAAAACGGCTCCGTGATCTGTAAAAGTTCCGTCTCCAAGTCTGTCATAAGCAGCTGCAAGTGAACCTGCAGGATCTGAAACAGAATTTCCTGATTTCTCATCTAAAACAACTTCATTTAAATCAGTACAACTGTTTAAGAGGATAATAAAAGAGAATAATGTTAAAGTTTTTATGCTAAAAAATGTCTTTGTCTTCATGATTTATAATTTTAAAGTTGCTCCGAAACTGAACGTTCTCGAAGTTGGATAAGCCGCATAATCAATACCAATAGATTGGTTTCCCTGGCTTGGTTTCGGGCTGTTAATTAATGGGTCAAATCCTGAGTAATGCGTTATTGTAACCAGATTATTTCCTGTTACATAAAGTGTTAATCCGTTTAACCAGTTCAGTCCTTTTAAGTCGAAATTATAACCAATACGCGCTGTATTTAATCGGATAAAATCAGACTTTTCTAAGAAAAGAGTCGACAAAATTGGTGAGTTTGTTGGGTTTGCACCAGACTCATAATAATTTGTAGAAACGTTTCTGTCAGAAGCAAGGTTGTTGATATTTAAGGCATTTAATCCTGTATTGTTCAACAAATAACCTCCAGTTTGTCCGATAATTGAGAATGAAAAACTAAAGTTTTTATATCTCATATCACTATTAAATCCGTAGTAAAAAGTTGGTAAAGCTCCTTCGATAATAACTCTGTCGCTGTTATCAATTTTACCATCTCCGTTTTGATCTTTAAAGATGTTACCGCCTTTACTGTCAAAACCTATGTGTTGCAACAAGTAGAAAGATCCTGCAGCATAACCACTTTTATAAATATTAGCATTTACGCCAGATTGTCCAGGTCCTGAAATAGTTCCTGTTAGGATTTCTGAAATTGGTAAATCTTCAATTTTATTATTTAATGTTGCTCCGTTTACATCTACATTCCAAGTAAAATCTTTAGTATCAACTAATTTTGAACCTAACATAAACTCAAAACCTTTGTTCACGATTTTACCTTGATTACTAAGATTTGTCCAAACTGTTGGTGTTGGGCTTAATAGCGGTGAAGTAACGTTTAAGATTGCATCTGTAGTGGTTTTGTTGAAATAATCAAGTGTTCCGTACAATTTATCTCTCCATAAATTAAAATCTAAACCTAGATTGTATTGGGTAACAACCTCCCATTTTAATTCAGGATTTGCTGTTCTTACTACAGAAACTCCGTTTACTAAATTTAAATCATCATATAAATAATACCCGTCAGCACCAGATAAAGAATAACTTGCTTTCGTAATTTTATTTTCAACTTCCTGATTTCCTGTTTGTCCCCAACTTGCTCTTAATTTTAAGTTGTTGATAGCCGTTACATTTTCTAAGAAACTTTCTTTAGAAATATTCCATCCCAAAGCAAATGAAGGAAAGTAACCGTATTTGTTATTATCTCCAAAACGAGTCGAACCATCCGCTCTCATCGAAGCCGTTAAAAGATATCTTTCGTTGAAAGTATAATTCAACCTTCCAAAGTAAGACTGCAATTCATTTTCCTGAGCATATCCAGAAAGTACAGGCAATATTCCTTTGAATCCAGGGTTGATTTCCGGTTTTACACCAACACCTTTTTCAGTAATACCTTCAATACTAAAACTTGTTCCTGATCTTTCGAATTTTTGATAAGAGAAACCACCTAAAGCTTCTACTTTATGTTTTCCAAATGTTCCGTTGTACGTTAAATAATGCTCGATTAATGAGTTTTTTGAATCAAGATTATTCTGAACATATTTACCAATTTTACTTATATCAGTTATGTTTGGATAAATAGTAGTATTTCTTTCAGAAGTTGAACGATCTACACCAACGTTTAATTTATATTCTAATCCGTTAACGATTCTAAAAGAAGCTTCAAGATTTCCTAAAACACGCAAAGTATTCGTTTGATCCTCATAAATACTTAATAAATAAGCAGGATTATAATGCGCATTCATATTAAAATTCGTGTATTTTCCGTTTGCATCAAAAACTGATCTTGTTGGATTTGCCATCAAAGTATGAATAACCAATTGTCCGTTAGAACCACCGTCATCACTTGTTGGAACTCCGTCATCTACAGTTTGACTCGCTGTAAGATTCACTTTTAATTTTAAACGTTTGTTATCCAAAAATGATTCAGCAGCATTAATTCTACCAGAAAGACGTTTGAAATTACTGTTACGAATAATTCCTTGTTGATCCATTTGCGCAACAGACGCATAATAATTTCCAGATTCTGTTTGTTTTGCAAAAGACAAAGCGTTGTTTGTAGTAATCGCAGATCTAAAAATTACATCCTGCCAATCTGTGTTTCCACCATGATCAAAAGACTTATCTTTTATCGCATTTCTATATTCACTTGCATTTAAAACATCCAATTTGTGAGCAACATTAGAAACTCCCATATAAGAGTCATACGTTAATGTTCCTTCACCTTTAGAACCTTTTTTGGTTGTAACCAAAACAACTCCGTTTGATCCTCTTGCTCCATAAATAGCAGAAGCAGAAGCATCTTTAAGAACCGTAATCGATTCGATATCACTTGAATTCAAGAAGTTTAATGGATTTTTTGCAGTCGAACTTCCAAAACCAACATTTGTTCCGCTTGGACTTACATCATCATTAGACAACGGCATACCATCAACTACGAACAAAGGCGTACTTCCGCTTCTGATAGATCCAACACCACGAATCGTAACGTTTACTCCAGCTCCCGGTTCTCCACTTGTGCTTACAACACGAACTCCGGCTACTTTTCCTTGTAATAAATTATCAGGCGAAACAGTAACTCCTTGTCTAAAATTTGCCGCTTCAAGTTGCGTAACAGCTCCGGTAACATCTCTTTTAGCTTGTTTACCATAACCTACAACCAAAACTTCGCTTAATTCAGCAGTATTTGGTTCCAATTGAATTGTCATGAAACCAGTTTGTGCAACAACAGTTTTGGTTTTATAACCCATATAGGTAACTTCGATCGTTTTGCCTTCGCCAACAGTAATTTCAAATTCTCCATCAAAATTAGAAGTTGTTGAATTTGAAGAACTTGTTTCCTTGATATATGCACCAGGAATTGGCACTTTATTTTCATCAACAATTTTTCCTTTAACTTTAACTCTGTCAATTGCTTTGCGAGAGATAGTTTTTGGCGCTTCTGTTTTTTGAATTAAAACTAATTTACCATTAATATTATAGTTAAAATTTGCTTTTTTAGAAAGATCACTTAAAATTAAAGTTACAGAATCATCTGAAAAATCTACAGTATACACCGTATTATCAGCGATAATTGCTTGACCGTAACTGAATTTGTAATCTGTTTGTTTGCTTAATTTTGAAAAAATAGAAACAAGTGTAGCTTTTTCTGTTTTATTTTTTACTTTTGAATTCTCTAGGAAATTAGTTTTACTGTAACCATTTTGAATGGCCAGTAATGCCAGTACTAAAAAGAAAATTCTCTTTAGATTTAAATAGGAAAGTTTAAAATACATGATTTAAGTTATTGGTTTTTTATCGATACTTAATTATTAATCGCAGTTGTTCTCAGCAACTGCTTTTTTTTTGTTTTTAATCCACTTTTACTATTTCGTCATAAACTTTGAATTTTAGGTTTGTGATATAATTAATTTGTTCTAAAACATTCTCTAATGATGCGTCCTTCTTGATGAACACCGTTAATGGCGTTGCTAATACTTGTTCATTATTGTATTTAAATGAAACACCGTATTTATATTGTAAAATGGTAATAACCTGTTTAAGAGTAGTTTGATTTAATGTCACATCCGTATTGTACCAATTAACCAAAAATGATTTATCAGCCATTTGTTTCGTCAGTTTCTGAGATTCAAACAAAGCTTCTTCATTTGGAACCAAGTCAACACTTTGTCCTTTTGAGCTAACATTTACTTTTCCGGTAACGACAATTACTTCACATTTTGATTTTGATAACTGAATGTGAAATGAAGTTCCGACAACTCTGGTTTTTATTTCGCCCGAAGAAATGATAAAAGGATGTTTTTTGTCTTTGGCAACTTCAAAAAATGCATTTCCTTTTAATAGCGAAACTTTTCTTTCATCTCCTTCAAATTTTTCAGGATATTGAAATAATGAATTTGCTGCCAGATAAATTTTCGAGCCATCACTTAATTCGATAGATTTGGGGGAATCTGAGGTTTTAAATGAAAGTTGCTTTTCGACAGCAATATTTGATTTGAAGTAAAAACCCAAACCAACAAGAAAAAGAATACTGGCAGCTGCCATATATTTTAAATAAGGATTAAAGCTTTTTTTCTTCCCTATTCTAAGTTGAATATTTTCGTAGATCTCCTGAGAAACTTCATCTGAATTTCCCATCGAAGCATCATTCCATTTTGAAAGTTGATATTGCGTAAAAGCAAAATCATTTAATAAATTTTCTTCTGCTATAGAAGTTTTATTTCGAGAACTTTTATCTATAAGATATTCTAAACTGTGCTTGATTCTTTTTATCATAATACTTATTATTACTAGTAAGTACTGGAAATGCAAAATCGTACTATCGAGAAATATTATGAAACCATTAACAGAAAGTTATCTTAAAACTTTTGATTCAAAATAATGAATGGAGCAAGCCACGCAAGGTCTTTTAAGCCTTCGCGCAATTGTTTTAACGCCGAAGAAATTTGATTTTTAACCGTTTGTTTAGAAATTCCAAGTTCATCAGCAATCTGATCAATAGACATATCCTGAAATTTGTACATCAATAAAACTTCCTTTCGTTTCTCCGGAAGTTTATCTAATAAGGAATAAAGTAAATCCATTAATTCAGGATCGATCGTCGCAAAATTATCTATAATGTAATCTTCAAATTGATCTTCAAGAATCGTCTTGTCAAAGCGGTTATTTTGATAATGTTTGAAAACCTGATTTTTTACTGCTCTAAACAAATATGGTTCAATAGCATTTATATTCAAGTCGTCTTTTCTTTCCCATAAATCGATAAAAACATCCTGAACAATGTTCTGTGCCAAGTCTTTATCCTGAGTCATCGTATACGAAAACGCATTCAGCTTTTTCCAGTATTCAGTATACGTTTTTTCAAAAATTTCAGGGTTCTTCATAACTAATTTGGGGACTATTTGGTGATGTAAAATAATAAAATGTTATACCAAAGTTTTTTTCCTGAACGTTATCTTTAAATTAAGGAATGAATTCATTTGTTTTACTAATACTACTTTTTTTACCTAAAAATGACACTTGGTTTGCGATTTCTTTTTCTTTAACTAACATAAAAACCAAATAGCGTATCTACTTTAGTGCTTTCTAAAAAAGGTGATTTTCTAATGCTGCGTCCTCAGTACTAATAAAAATTACACTTTTCAATCATGAAACAAATTCTGTTTACACTATTTCTTGCGGGCGCAATCCACAACGGCGTACAAGCGCAAAATGACACACTAAAAATTAATCAAATACAAGTAATTGGATCACACAACAGTTACCGTCAGAATATTGAACCCGATTTATACAATTTCATTCAGGCAAAAGACACTTCTCGATCTCTGAAAGGTCTTCAATACACACATATTTCGCTTACAGAACAATTAAATAAAGGACTTAGAAATTTAGAAATTGATGTTCAGGCCGATAGTAAAGGCGGAAAATATGCACACCCAAAAGGATTAGATCTTGTAAAATCTGAAGCCGCTTATGATCCAAAAGGAGAAATGAATAAGCCAGGTTTTAAAGTTTTTCATATGATCGATATTGATTTCAGAACCTCTTGTTATACGCTACAAATCGCTTTGGCGG
Organism: uncultured Flavobacterium sp.; assembly: GCF_951805225.1. NCBI lineage: Bacteria > Pseudomonadati > Bacteroidota > Flavobacteriia > Flavobacteriales > Flavobacteriaceae > Flavobacterium > uncultured Flavobacterium sp. The sequence continues at coordinate 1,979,282 of NZ_OX638201.1, forward strand.
AATTAAAAAAATGGTCAGACGCAAATCCAAATCACATTCCTGTTTTTATTACGCTGGAACCAAAAGATGATGATAGTTTCTTGGGTACAAAAGCAGAAAAATTTACTCCGGAATTATTTGACGCTTTAGACAAAGAACTTCGAAAAGGATTAGGTAATAAATTAATCACGCCGGATATGGTTCGCGGAAAATACAAAACCCTCGAAGAAGCCGTTCTAAACAACAATTGGCCAACACTAAAAAAAGCAAAAGGTAAATTCTTGTTTATCCTCGACAATAACGGAGCAAAAAGAGATATGTATGCTTTAGATCATCCTTCGCTGGAAAAACGTGTCGCTTTTATTTGCGCAGATCCCGGAAAACCAGAAGCTGCAGCATTATTAATAGGCAATTCTGAAGATCCAAGAATCACAGATTTAGTCAAAAAAGGATATATAATCCGTACAAGAGCCGATTCAGATACTAAAGAAGCTCGCAAAAACGATTATTCACACTTTGAAGCAGCCAAAAAATCAGGCGCACAAATCATAACCACCGATTATTATTTGCCAAGTACACTTTTTAATTCTCCTTATCAAATAAAATACGATGATGGAACTTATGTGAGAGTGAATCCTGTTACAGGAGAAAAATAGTTTTCAGTCTTAGTTTTCAGGTTGGGATAAATAAAAATTTAACCGCAAAGTTCGCAAAGTATTTTTTTGTTGATTGCGTTTAGTAAACGCTAAGTTCGCAAAGCCTTATCACTTAGCTTTACGAACTTTGCGTTTTATATAGGGAGAAAAATAGTTTTTAGTCTCAGTTTTCAAGTTGGGATGAATAAAAATTTAACCGCAAAGCGCGCAAAGTTTTTTTTGTTGTGGATTGCAGTTAGTAAACGCAAAGTTCGCAAAGCTTTATCACTTAGCTTTGCGAACTTTGCGTTTTGTATAAAACCTTATATATAAAAACCTTTGCGCGCTTTGCGGTTAAATTCATTCCAATTTTCACATACAGTAAAACCTGAAACCTGAAACAAAATAAACTTGAAACTATTTTTCGCTTTTAACTTCGCCGTTCTTCAAATCAACACTAAAATGATCAGCAGGAACTTCGTGCATGAATTTATTGAAGATAATCAGGAACAATCGCATTTGGTTTTGCAACGGTTTATCTTTTGAAGCATCATCTTTATGATTTTCAAAAAACAATTGAGATAAGACTTTATATTGTTTTGCTCTCGCGATTCCAACATCGGCTAAAGCCAATTCATCAGCGCTTCTAAAACGGTAGAAATCCACTAATAAATCATAACCTGTCCAGTTTAAATCCTCCCGTTTTATTTTCTTATCCGATAAAATTAAATCAGTTTTTCCTTCGGCTTCAATCCATTGTTTTTGAAAATCATCTTTATGCTCAAGATTATAATCAAAATCTTTAACCGATTGAATATTCGCTAAAATGAATAAATCTTTTGCAGAAACATTCAAAATAAAATTCTTAAATCCTTCTGGCCAATCATCTTTTAGAAATCTTAAACGAACTAATTCCTTCAAATGAAAATCGGTGAAATCATGATAATTCTTGGTTTTCAAAATATCAATATTCCAAATGTCTTTTGTTTGTTGACTTTCTAAGAATTTATATTCCATTTTATACAAATCAAAAAGTTCGTTATATCTCGGAACGGCATCAATTGTAATCGTTTGAATGTCTACAAGATTGTCTTTTTTTATAGTCAATAGTTTATACGCAGGAATATATGCTGCCAATGAAGGCGTTTGAATATTTACCAAAGTATTTCCTTTTTGTGTCGTGCGCATTCCCGTATCATTGATATGCATATGTCCGCCAAAATGAATTTTCAATCCTGCATCGGCAAAAACCTGCGCCACTTCTTCAACAGGAACTCGGTTTAACTGCCATTTATTTGGACCCAATAATTCTTTTATTTCCGCGGAAGCGTCATCATTAAAATCAATCATCGGAAAATGACTAAAAGCGATCAAAGTTTTGCCTTGTAGTTTGGCTTGCGCCGAAATTTCTTCGACCCATTTTATAAGATGTTTTTTATTCGAAAGCACGTTATTATAACCCGTACTTGCCTCTGAATAATTTTTAGGATCTTTTGGATCTCCATCATTTTTCTTCGGAATATAAACATTACCATCGATTGCCATTAACCAAAGTCCGTCGATAGGTTCAACGACATAACTCACATCCGGAACCTCATAACCGGGCGTAACATTATAAACTCGGTTTGACAATTGAGCGGCTTGTGAAGCCTTTTCGAAACTATAATTTTGAGAACTATAAGTAGAAAATGGAGTTGCCCAGAATTTGTATTTTTTATTTGGATAAAAACCAAAATCTTTCAGATTATCCGTAATTCCAAGATAACCCATTTTAGCAATATCGGCGGTTACAACTACAGGCTGTTCGATTGTTAAGTTTGGCTTATAAAGGCCTTCTTTGCTATAAATGGGTTGACTTTTTCCTTCTGCACCAAGAAAATCTTCCTTGCCTGATTCTTGTGCAAAAGGCCCAACAGGATCGTGATTTCCTGTTGTGATAAAAAATTCTATATTGTATTTCTTTTTATATTGTTCTAATATTTTTTCCAGACCTTTTACATGAATTGGCTGACCGTCATCTGTATAATCGCCCGGAAGTGCTACATATTTTATTTTTCGCTTGGCGATATCTTCCAAAGCAGCAATAAAAGCAAAATAGTTTTCATTGAAGATTCGGGTCGAATGCAACTGCGACGCCATTGTTCTCATTAACGTGTATTTCCCCGTTTTCGTATTCAAAACACCTTTATAATCATTATCAGAAAATGTTCCGAATAAATCCTGCAAATGCACATCTGATAAAAAAGCAATCTGAACACCGTCAAGTTTGGTTTGCTTTTGTGCCGAAATATTGGAATTAAAAAAAAGAAAAAACAGAAGTATAAAATAGGTTTTATGGATAGATATAATTTTTAAATTCATTAGGTTAAAATTTTAAAAGGATTTATGAAGTGGGCGCAATCATAAATGAGGATTTGCAATTTTATGGATTAAAACCCGAAATACCTTTATCGTATTGTTACCTAATGATAATGTTTATTGTAGGTCATAATTTTACCGCAAAGTGCGCAAAGGTTTTTTGTTCTGGATTGCGCTTAGTAAACGCAAAGTTCGCAAAGCTGATTATTGACAAAGCATTGCGAACTTTGCGTTTTTATAAAACCACGCATAGAAAAAAAACTTTGCGCACTTTGCGGTTAAATTCCCCCTACTCTTTACAGTAAAAAATTTTCCTTAAATTTATATTCAAATTCGGATTAGTTATGGAAACAAAAGATGGAAAACTAGCCATTTATGCCCAAACCAGAAAAGATTGGCGGAATTGGCTTCAGGAAAACAGTCAAATTGAAAAATCGGTTTGGTTGATTTTATACCATAAAAAAAGTAAAGTCGAAAGCATTAACCTCATCGATGCCACCGAAGAAGCACTATGTTTTGGATGGATTGATAGTTTGTGCAAAAAACGTGATGGTGAAAGTTATTATCTGACTTTTACACCTCGAAATCCTAAAAAAAGTAAATGGAGTCAGCCCAATCGCGATCGCGCAGAAAGAATGATTGAACAAGGTTTAATGACAGAACATGGTCAACTTTTGATTGATATCGCAAAGCAAAACGGAAAATGGGAATCTGCATGAAAATACTATCGTAAACGCAATTAAACCCGACAGGTTTTAAAAACCTGTCGGGTTTGAACACAAAAAAAAACCTTTGTCAAAGTTTAAAACTCTGACAAAGGTTAGAATAAATATAACTAACTATTTATTTCTTTATAAAACGTTTTATTGTTTTGATTCCGTCTTTCTCCAAAACAATAAAATAAACGCCTCTGTTCAACCCAGAAACATCGATACTATTATTATAGACTTTCTGTCCAGAAACTACAGTTCCCGTTTGAGAATCTATAATACTTATATTTCCTCCAGTTAAATCTGTGGTTATAAAAAGTATGTTTGCAACCGGATTTGGATAAATATTCAAAGCAACTGAATCTGCTCTTTCCGGATTAATTGGTGAAGCTGTAGATGCTGCTCCAATTTTTGTAATCCTGATCCAGTTGATATTCATTCCAGTATTCTGAATGTAGATTCCAAAATTGTAAGTTCCGGCATTTACGTTTACGGTTTGCGTAACGGTTTGCCAATTTTGCCATCCTCCGGTATTTGGAATATCAACATTTCCTAAAAGAATTGTTCCTCCATTTAAATCAGATGATAATTTACCGCCTGTTACACCACTTGCCACACGATATTCAATTAAGTAAGAACCAGTTGTTGGAAAATTAATATTGTTATAAGCCAACCAATCTCCAGTTTCTGTATAACCAACATTCGAACCGCCGCCAGTATCTGTCGTTGCTTCAACCTGGATTCCGCTCATTGCTGAATAATCCTCAGCCTGAATTAATGTTGAAGTTTGCGCAGTAGTTGTTGCGATTAATTTCCATTGTCCGCAAGTCTGATTGTTATTATCCCATTGCTGCACATTGGCACCATTTGCAGTACTTGCTCCGGCAACCTCAACAATTCTACCACTATGTCTGGCAACTATTTTGTAAAATCCGTCTCCTGTAGAAACTAAAACAAACTGCTGATTTGTTGTTCCATTATACGGATATTGCTCAACATTGGCGCCATTTGCTGTATTAAAACCATTTACATCCAATGATTGTCCGCTATGATTTACTATGATTTTATACAAACCATCGCCCAAATGTGTAAATGTATACTTTTGATTGTTTCCTGAATTTGGAGTTCCCTGCGCTACATTGGCACCATTTGATAAACTGGCACTCCAAACATCCATATTTAATCCGCTGTTTCTGTTTTGCAAAAAGAAAGTTTGATTTCCTAAAGTTGTAACTCCGTTTGCCAAAATTCTAATAGAAGTTACTTTATCGTTCCAAGTTGTATTCAAACAAGAATTATCAGAATTAATTACAGTTGAAGCTCCTGTAAAATTATCATCCTGATACAAAATCGCCTGAAAACCCTGAGTAATTCTTAGCGAAGAAATATCATCGTTTAAAACTCCTAAAGAATTCAAACGCGCCATATTATAATCACCAATTGTTAAACCTCCCGAAAATCCGGTATAATTACAATCTTTATAAACCGTAATAACATCTGTCGACGGATTGATATTTCCTCCTGGCGGAATTGTTCCTGTAACCGAATAACTTCCTATAGATCCATAAGCCGAATATCCGCCATAACCAACATTTCCCGCTCCGTTTCCATCAACGCCTATAAAATATTTACCGGCTGGCAAATTTACATTCATAGAAGCGTTTAGTGCAAAAGGATCTGAATTCCAATACGTTCCCATTTCGGCTCCAACCGAATTATACAAACGAATTAAAAGGTGAAGGTTTCCGTCTCTTCCAACAGTATTAGCATTAATCGAAACATTTCCTCCTCCGGTTGTAAACGTAAAAAAATCATAATCGGCTTCACTTGAAATGATACCATTTTTTTGATTGATAGTTCCGCTTGCATTATAATCTAAATTGGCTGCCGAAGCGGTCGTATTTCCGTAGTCGTCATTTCGATATCCTACGCCAAATTTTGCACTTGCTATCGAAGCCACATCATCTTGTTTGTTATCAGCATAATTGTATTCACCTTTACTCCATTGAACTACAGGTCTATAATAACCTGCACCCATAATTGGAGCCCATGAAGTTCCGTCAATTCCCAGAAAATAACCTTCTACAGGATTTGTACGCCCATCGTGACCAAGATCAAATGTATGTCCTACTTCATGCGCAGAGGCATCTCCACCTGATTTACCCGAAGTAATAAATACCCAGCAAGGTACATCATTGTCCCAATTGAAGGAACCAATATAAGCTACACCTCCTGCTCCCGGAGCCGCTGTATTGGTTGGAGTTACCACCACACGCATTCTTCTGTTTCTTGGATACGAATTAAAAACGGCTTCGTTCGTCGTAACATTTAAATTAAAAGGTCTGTAATCTTCAGATACTACTTCCCAATGTTGCTGTACATCGGCATCACTCATTCCGGATGGTGCAGCATTAATGGCATTTCCGTTGTTCCAAAGATTTCCTGCCGGCATATTATATCCGTCAAAATCTAATAAAACACAACCTGCCGCGCCCGGTAAACTTTGTAGATTTAATAAAGCCGGAGCAATTTGAGTCGCTGTTACTTTACTTGTAGTTTTTGTATTCGAAGGAACATTTCTGTAATCAATACAAACCAAAGTATTGATGTCTACTTTAGAAACAAAAGCGTTTCCTTTCGCATCTGAATAATATTTATAAGCTTCTTTTGTTTTCTTCAAAATAATATGTCCTTCAAGCGATTGGTCTTTTACTTTTATGTAAAAAGAAGATTCGGGAACATTTTTGATTTCTCCAATCAGAAATTCGCTTGACGCATTTGATTCTTTATAATTTATTTTTCCGTTAAAGTTTTTCGAATTTTCAACCTGAAGTAAAACTGTTTTTTCTGCATTTTTTGAGGTTGAAACAACTAATTCTTTCTTTAGATGATTCATAAATACTTTACTCGAACCTAAAGAAGTCTGCGCAATTGCAAAACTGCTAAAGGCTAAAAAGACAAGTAAAGCGAACTGAAACTTGTAATTGTTTTTCATATAAAATTTGGGGTTAAAAAAGTTATGAATTATAAATTATGAGTTATGAGTTTTTTGAAATTTGGGATTTGAGTAGTATTGGCTAAAATATTTTACCGCAAAGCACGCAAAGGTTTTTATCCTGGATTGCATTTAGCAAACACAAAGTTCGCAAAGCTAGATCAACAAAAAACTTTGCGAACCTTTGCGGTTTTTCCTTTGTGAACTTTGCGGTTAAACTTTTGCAGTTAAATATTTTACCGCAAAGCTTTATCAACACAAAGCTTTGCGGTCTTTGCGTTTGTATAAAACCTTGCATATAAAAAAACTTTGCGCGCTTTGCGGTTAAACTTTTGCGGTTAAAAACTTATTTTTTAATAAAACGTCTCACCGTTTTGATTCCGTCTTTCTCTACTAAAACCAAGTAGATTCCAGATTTTAAACCAGAAACATCAACACTATTATTGTTTACTTTTTGAATCGAAACAGTATTTCCTCCCTGAGAATCAATAATGCTCACATTTGCACCTGAAACTTCTGTTGAAAAAGTCAGTGAATCTTGTGTAGGATTTGGAAAAACATTCAAACTTGCGATTCCTTCTTCTGCAGTTATTGCTGGCGAAACTGTTTTTGCTGCTAACGCTGATCCAGATTTTGTGATTCGGAACCAGTTTAAATTCACACCAGAAGCTTGGATAAAGATTCCGAAATTGTATGTTCCCGCATTTACGTTTACGGTTTGAGATACCGTTTGCCAATTTTGCCATCCTCCAGTATTTGGAATATTAAGTGCGCCTAACTGAATTGTTCCTGCATTTAAATCAGATGATATTCTGGCGCCGTTTACAGCACTTGCAACTCTGTATTCAATTACATAATTACCTGAAGTTGGGAAATTGATATTGTAATACGCCATCCAATCGTTTGCATCTGCGTAACCTACATTTAATCCTCCTCCGGTATCTGTTGTAGCTTCGGTTTGCACGCCACTCATTGTTGAGTAGTTTTCTGCCTGAATCAAAGTTCCTGTTCCTGGAGGATTACTTCCGGTAATAACCTGATTTACGGCAGTTAATAATGATTTTGCGCCAGTAGCATCTTGTGATAATTCCCAAATCATAACTCCGCCAGCATTTTGAACTGCAAAAGTTGTTTTGGCTTTAATTGTTGGAATTCCGTTATAATAAATTGTGTTTCCAACTTGGTCTAAATTTTCAGCTCCGGGATATTGTGCTACGATATTCGCATAAGAAATTCCCTGATTTGCCGAAGCTCCAAATCCATATCCGTAAAACGGAAGACCAATAATAGCTTTACTTGCCGGTAATCCTCTTCCTGTCCAGTAATTAAACTGATTTACAGCCATACTATACGGAGAATGTTGTCCCGGACTTCCCGGAGCCCAAGGTCCTGTTGCATCATAAGCCATAATATTAATCCAGTCATAAGCTGCAAAAGTCGATGCTGGAACATTTGCTCCTCCATATCCTTCTGAAAGTGCTGCCGAAATCAATTTACCTCCCGAATGTAATTTAGCTGCAAGCGCTATTACAAATCCGCCATAATCACCGTTAATTGCCGGACCTTCAAGATCTACGTCGACACCATCAAAATTATGCGCAACGACATAATCGTATATTTTTTGGATAAAAGCCGTTCTGTTACCACTCGTAATAAGATTAAAATAATTATCGCGAATAGGTCCTCCTTCAGATACTGCGCCTCCACCAAGTGAAACAAATACTTTTACGTTTTGTGCGTGCGCGGCATTAATAATGGTAGTACTTCCTGAATTCCAGGAAAGATATCCGTTTGCATCCGGATTTTCAAAAGCAATATTGATATGCGTTAATTTACTGTACTGAACGCTGCTCGAAAACGCATTCAAGTCTACCCAATTTGGGATGTAAGCTATTACTTTCTTCTGGGCCATTGACAAATTGAAAACTCCCAAAACTAAAATGATCATCCATTTTAGTGGCATTTTTTTGTAATTGTTTTTCATGGTAATTGTTTAATAGATTAATAAAAATTTGTAAATAATGGGGGAAACTTATTGTTAATTGTAGATTTTAGACTTTAGATTTTTTGATTCGAACAACAAATCTGAAATCTAAAGTCTTAAATCTAAAATTTGCTTTAAAACTATTTTTTAATAAAACGCTTAATCGTTTTTGTTCCGTCTTTTTCAAAAACTACCAGATAAACGCCTCTTCTTAAATGCGAAACATCTATACTATTATTCGATAATTTTTGTTTTGAAACAATATTTCCGGTTTGAGAATCTACAATACTGAAATTTCCTCCAGTAACATTTGTCGTTACAAAAAGTGTGTTTTCTACCGGACTTGGATATACATTTAAATCCGTTTCAGCTGGTTCTTCTTCAATTGCAGCCGAAGCCATTTTTGCACTAGAACCTGTTTTTGTAATTTTAATCCAGTTGATATTCATTCCCGTATTCTGAATGTAGATTCCAAAATTGTACGTTCCTGCATTCACATTTACAGTTTGCGAAACCGTTTGCCAGTTTTGCCATCCTCCCGTATTTGGAATATCAACATTGCCCAATACAATTGTTCCTCCGTTTAAATCCGATGATAATCTACCTCCGGCTACAGCACTTGCAACACGATATTCGATTAAATAAGATCCTGTAGTTGGGAAATTAATACTGTTGTAAGCCAACCAATCTCCAGTTTCGGTATAACCAACATTTGAACCTCCGCCAGTATCTGTCGTTGCTTCAACCTGAATTCCGCTCATTGCAGAATAATCTTCGGCCTGAATTAAAACTGAAGTTTGAGAACTTGTTGCCGGAACTAATTTCCATTGTCCGCAAGTTTGGTTGTTATTATCCCATTGCTGCACAACTGCGCCCGAAGCTGTACTTGCTCCGGCAACTTCAACAATTCTACCGCTATGTCTGGCAACAATTTTGTAAAATCCATCTCCTGTAGAAACCAATACAAATTGCTGATTCGTTGTTGCATTGTATAGGTATTGCTCTACATGCGCTCCATTTGCTTTATTGAAATTATTTACGTCAAGAGATTGCCCGCTGTGATTGGCAATAATTTTATATAAACCATCGCCTAAATGTGTCAATGTGAATTTTTGATTGTTTCCTGAGTTTAAAGCACCTTGATTAATTGCTGCGCCATTAGTCAAACTCGCTCCCCAAACATCCATATATAAATTGCTATTTCGGTTTTGTAAAAAGAAAGTTTGATTTCCTAACGTAGTTGTTCCGTTTGCCAAAATTCTGATCGAAGTTACTTTATCATTCCAAGTTGTATTCAAACAAGCATTATCAGAATTAATTACAGTTGAAGCTCCGGTGAAATTATCATCCTGATACAAAATCGCCTGAAATCCTTGTGTAATTTTTAGAGACGAAATATCATCGTTTAAAACTCCTAAAGTATTCAAACGAGCCAAGTTGTAATCTCCAATTGTTAATCCGCCTGAAAATCCTGTATAATTACAATCTTTATAAACCGTAATTACATCCGTTGTAGCTGGCACAGAAGGCACCGTTCCTGCATATCCTCCAAAAGAAGCAATTACTTTAGTTGGCTGTGGCGAATGAAGCGATGGCGATTGATCAGCAACATCATCATAAGCAAATCCATAAGCCAGATTATCAACACTTATTCCTGGCAAATGCCAAAATTTAGAATAATGATTCGTTGGATTCACCTGATAAAATTTCGATGCATCGTACCAATTTTGCTGACCCGGATTTGGCGTTGTTGTATTTACAACATGTCTGTTAATTGCAGCCGTTAATTGCGCCTGAATTACAAGATCCAAATCTCCGTCAACCAATCTTCTGTCCAGAACACCTTTTCCTTCAAGGGCTTCCTGAGTCGAGGGTCTGTTTTGAACACGTCCTGTACGACCAACAAAACCTCCTGATTGTCCAACCATTTCTAATTGTTCACCATTTACTCGGCCTTTAAAAACTCCGGCATCTCCGGCATAAAATATTAAATCTTCATTTTTATATTTATTCCAAATGGCATCAATATAAGACTTCAAATAATTGGCTTGAGGTCCTACAGAAGTTCCTCCAGTTCCATCGGCGAAAGCTGGCGTTTTAGAAGGTGCCGTAATTTCTCCCGTTGCATCATTAACACAACCTTGAAATTCTGCCGGAACATTGGCTTTAAAAGCCGCAACAATATCTGCGTGTTTTTTTAATTCACCCACACGTTTCTGATATCCATTGGCACCAAATAACTCCAATCCCATTGGATATTTATACGAATCAACTCTCGATGGATTTCCGAAGAAACCATATTGATTATTGGTCAATTCGATTATTTCATATAAAATTCCCTGATTTGGATCTGTAGCATTCAACGGATTTGGTGACGTATATCCTGACGGAGCGCCGCTTGCACCAAAAAAGTAGAAATACAACTGTTGTCCTTTGGCAATAAAAACTCTACAACCTGCAATTTGTGGCAACGTAAAAGTCTTATTGGGAATTTCGCTTAATTTGGTAAAACAATTGGCATATTTTGAGTTTTGTCCAGGTCCCGTATTCCCGCCAATTGTTGGTCCTGTAACGGTATTATAAGACGAATTCATTGGCAAAACCTGACTTGTTTTGGCATTAACCCAAACGTGATTTCCTGTATTATAATCAATACCAACGATGGCAACATACAACTCGCTGTCGCTAAATGTCGAAGTATTGCTAATCGTAAACGGTATTGGCCCTTGGGCGTAACTAAAATTAAATAGCAATGCCAACAGCAATGCCGCAAAAATGTTTTTTTGTAATTTAAAATTTCTCATTGTTTAATTGTTTTGGTTAATAAACTCGTTTTTAATTAATTAGTAAGAATGAGAAAATAAGATTAATCCGTTAGGTGTAATTTTAACACATAGAAACATAGATTCTATAGATAAAAAAGGATACAAAAAGAAATACATTTCTTTCACATAGCCAGCTATGCGCTTTTTAATAAAATGAAATGCCTTTTTTCGTAAACAAAATCTATGTTTCTATGTGTTTAAAAAATTACATCTAACAAATTATTTTATAAAAAATTGGGTGTAACTATTAAGGATCATTACACCCAACTGTATTTTGGTTATTGCTTAATCAATTTTTTAGTCCAGCTTTTCTGGTCCGATTTAAAGTTCAGAATATAAATTCCTCTTCTAAGTCTGCTGATATCAATTACACCTTCAGTAGTATTTGCATCAAATTTATTCTGAGATACCAATGTTCCAGCATCGTCATAAATCGTTACGACTTTGTTGTCTAATTTTTCAGGCAATAAAAGCTGAACATAACTACTTGCCGGATTTGGATATATGGCAAAAGTTGTATTTTCTGCTTGAGCTTCTTCAGTAATAGCCGAAGCTTTTTTGGCTGTTGAAGCAGATCCGTAAGCTTCAATTTCGAATAAAGAATATCCGTATGGAGCCAAAGCTTTTGTGGTACATAAAACTCTAATGTATCTTCCGGTTCCGCTTACCGTTAAATCATCTGTTCCTCCGTCGCTTGCCGTTTGAGTGTTTACAGTTTCATTTTCGGTGAAAACATTATCAGTAGAAATCTGCACTTTATATTGAGTTGCAAAAGCTGCTTCCCATTTCAAAACCACACGATTGATGTTGTAATTACTTCCTAAATCAACATAAATCCATTCGCTTGCATTCGCAAAACTACTCGCCCATCTTGTTCCTGCATCTCCATCTGTGGCTTTCGCCGAAGAAAAAGTCGCATTCTCTTCTGTAGAAGCCGTAGCAGTTTTGGCTAAAGCCAAATTGACATTGTTGGTTGGAGGCGTAATATTTCGAACAATAACATCGCTGAAAACTCCTGTTGCCAAAGTTCCGTTTGCATGAGAAGTTACCGCCATTCCCGCATAAATAGTATTTGCCATAGCGATTGTTTTTGGCGCTCCAAGTTGCGTCCACGTAGTTCCATTATCAGAAGTATAAGATGTAAACACGTTTCCTGCTCTTGTAACACGAATCCATTTTGGAGCCGTTCCTGCCACTACTGTAGCAGTTGTAATTCCCGAAACAGCATCTCTTGTTAGAAATTCTAAACCTGCTGCAGCGCTCACATCTGTCATCGCATGTTTTGAAGTAGTAGTTAAAGTTTCACGGAACATAACTCCCGCTTTTGCGTAAGTATTGGTATTTGTAAGTGAATTTACTTTAGCAATAATTTCGGCATCACCCGTAATTGGTTGGTTCACAAACTGAAATTGATCACCTGTATCCCAAATATCATTTCCAGATCCTTTTATAGTGAAAGTTCCGCTGGCGTGAGTTGCTTCTCCTGCTGGAGTAACTGCGCCTAAATCTGTGCTTACCCAAGGAGCTGGCAAAGTTGCCGGAGGATTTTCTGTAGAAACTAAATTTACAGCTCTGATATTATCAAAATAATACGTGTTTCCAGAGCTCGTTCCCGGTTCTAATAAAAAAACAAAACGATTTACTTCGCTGTCTAAAGTCGAAGCATCAGGAGAACTTGCATATGTAAATACAAGTGTATGCCAAGTATTAGTTTGTTTGACAACTGCCTGATAAATACTATGTCTTCCTGTTGGATAATTTGATGGAATCGAAGCGCTGCTTTCTGCCTGCCAGGAAATTATAGATCCAACCGGAGCCGAAGTATAAACATCCATTGCAAACTTTTTAGTGCCTGATTTGAATTCTCCAATATTGTTTAAAGTCGTATTGAATGAAAAATTATCATACAATTCAGTCGATTTTCTAACATATTTTCCAACGTTTGTAGACGTATTTATTCCGCTTGCATTAGGATTTGCCGTGTTTGGCGTATAAGTTCCAATCGCGTCTCTGAAAGTAATATTATGTACCGTTTGATAATCTTCGTACACAACTCCCGGCGTATAAGTATCCGGTAATTTAGTAGAACCAATTCTGATATTATCAAAATAATACGTATCGTTTGTATAAGAACCTGAGTTTGCCAAAATCACCATTTGGTTTACCGCAAGGTTTGAAGTTCCCGCATCTGGACTTGAATTGTAGTAGAAAGTCAGCGTTTCCCATTGATTTTGTTTCGTCGTGATTGCTACATAATTACTGTTTCTTCCTGTTGGATAATTTGCCGGAAGTGATGTTGCGCTGTTTTCTAAATTCAGACTTACAACCGTACCAATTGGCGCCGTCGTATAAACATCAATCATGATTTTATTCGTCTGATTTTTCAATAAACCGGCATCTTCAATCGTACTTTGTGTATTAAAAAAAAGCACATCATATTGTTCCGTTACATTACGAACATATTTCGCCACATTTGCAGAATTATTAACCGAATTAGTTCCAGGATTTGCAACCACAGAATAAGTTCCGGTTGTAGTTCCTTTGATAATTTTATTGATTCCGTCGTAGTTTTGTAAAACATCCGTCGCAATAATTGGTTTTTCAGGCGCAGCTTTTGTCAGCAGATTATCAAAATAATAAGTCGCTCCGGAATTCGAATTAGATTCAAAAAGAAAAACTACATTATTGATCGTCAATGCGCTTGTATTTGGGTCGATTACTTTTTCGAATTCAAATTCAATCGTTTCCCATTTATTCTGAACCGTCGTTGTGGCTTTGTAACCGCTATGTCTTCCTGAAGGAAAATTTGTAGCCGTTGTTACCAGACTATTTTCTAATTGCATCGAAATTTTTGTTCCAACAGGCGCCGAAGTATAAATATCAAAAGAGATTTTCTTTCTGCCATAAACATAATCATTAGCATTGCTGATCACTACATTTTTGATATTTAGAACATCATATAATTCAGAAGCATTACGAACATATTTCCCCACCGAAGCCGATGTATTGATTCCCGTAGCCGACGGATTTGCAACCGCTTCAGTCAAAACCCCCGTTTTAAGACCGTAAACTATATTGCGATTTGTTTGAAAATCTTCGTAAATTCTTTCTACCGGCAAAGGAACTTCAGTAGTTACAGCCAGTTTATAAGTATTTGCAGCACATCCCGAAACTGTAGTCGCTACCGAAACATCTCCCCCAGAAGTTCCCCAGTTTACAGTAATCGCATTTGTGCCTTGTCCTGACGTAATCGTTGCTCCCGCAGGAACTGTCCAGTTGTAAGTTGCTCCTGCAATGCTATTTATAGAATAGGTTTTACCCGTTTCGTTGTTATATACTTTTGCATCGCCCAAAACTCCATAAGTAAAACTTCCGCTGTAAACGCGAACATAATCTACTTGTAGTTTTGCCGGAAAATCAGCTGGAATTGGTTCTACACCAGCGCCATTTACACTTGTATAAGGCGTTCCCGCGCTACCAACAGCCAGATTTAAAATGATATAAAACTGTTGATCGTTAAAAGGCCATCCGCCATTTACAGTCGTATTTGGTGTTGCAGTGTGAAATAAATTGCCGTCAATAAACCATTTTATGATATTTGGTCCCCATTCTACAGCATAAACGTGAAATTCTGTAGACAAATCAGTTGGAGAACTGTAACTTCTTCCTGTAAAATGATAACCTCCGCCATCGTAATGTATTGTTCCATCGATAGATTTTGGGTTTCTGTGTTTGGCTTCCATGATATCAATTTCACCTGTAAAAGGCCAATTTGACGTCCCCGCCGGTAACATCCAGAATGCAGGCCAAGCGCCCATTCCGTTAGACAATTTCATACGAGCTTCGATTCTTCCGTACTTAATCGAATACTTTCCTTCAGTAGTTAATTTTGCCGAAGAATACGGTTGCGCCGGAAATGCAGCATTTGGTTCGTATTTTGCCTGAATATTCAAATAACTATCCGTTCCTTCCTTGACAATCGTTGCCTGATTAGGATCATAACGTTGTGCTTCACCGTTTCCGAAACCACAAAGAGAAGGACAACCGTTTCCTGTAATGCTTTGCCATTTTGTTGCATCTACAGTTGTGCCATTAAATTCATCAGACCAAATTAAAGTGTTGCATTGTGCCTGAAGTTTTAGAAAAGGAGACAACATAATAAGTGTCATTATAAAACACCTCTTTAAAAAATAGTAATTGCTTTTCGGTGGTCGGCCGAAAAAAGGGTCATTTTGTTTCATTTTTTTAGTTTTTTGTTAGTAAAGTTCCATTAACCCAACAAATCCTATATCTCGCAAAGAAATAGCTATTATTGTATTAATAAGATGACAATATTAACAAATAAACCACCTAAAAGGTCAATTTTGGGATACGGTTTGACTACGGTGTTTATAAAAAAATGTAATAAATAGCCCGCAAAACCCGTGAAATCACTTCAGATTTTACTTAATAATAAAAATCGAAATTGAAATGTGCCTTTAGGCACTAAATATTGGTAGAAAACACAATTGAGAATAAATTTGGCGTGCCGTAGGTACGCAACAAAATGACGACTATTGCGTACCTACGGCACGCCAGCGAATGTTAAAATCTAATGGCTACCAACATTTAGTGCCTAAAGGCACATTTCATATTGTCAACCCTGCATTTGTATTAATAACAAAAATCAAAAATTCAAAATAAATTCCGTGATATTTGCCTCAGATGAAAGCTGCAGTTTCTTACGAATGCGATATCTGGTATCTTCAACACCTCTTACAGAAATTCCTAAAAGCGGAGCAATTTCTTTAGTATTAAAATTCATTCGTAAATAAGCACACAATCTCATATCTCGTGGCGTCAATTCTGGGAAACTCGTCTTTAAACGTTGCATGAAATTATCATGAAGCTGATTAAAAATCTCTTCAAACTCGTTCCAATGCTGATCTCCTTTTAATTCGTGATCAATTATTCGGTTGATTTTAGTCAGTAAACTGAAATTTACATTTGGATCATTCTTCTTATCAATTTGCCCAATAAGTTCTTTTATCGAAAGTAAAATTTCATTCAAATGAATAAGATTCACCGTACTTGAAGCAACTTTTGCATTTTTAAGATTGATTGTCGTTTCGAGATTTTCTCTCATGATCGTCATATTTTCCTGTTCCAATGCCAGTTTTTGCTCGTTTAATTCAGCACGATTTCGGAGTAATTCCTTTTCCTGATTCAAGATCAATTGTTCGCGTTCGCGTTCGGCAAGATTTTTTTGATACTTGATAATCGCATAAATCAAAACTCCAAATAGTATTAAATACAATATATAAGCCCAACTTGTGCGATACCACGGCGGCGAAATTTCAAATCTAAAAACGGCTTCTTCGCTTACAACATCATAAATATTTTTTGCCCTTACGTGAAAAACATATTCGTTTTCAGACAAATTCGTGTATTCTTTTTCCGTTTGAAGGCTCCAATCAGACCATTTTGGCTCAAAGCCTTCCAGCCAATATTCGTATTGTGTTGCATCTGCTTCATCATAACAAAGTGACGCAAATGAAAAGTGCAGCGCATTATTCGAATACGATAAAACAGGAGAAAGCTTCTCATTTACAGATTCCGTATTGGTTGGAAGAACATCATACCGACTCGAAAACAACAAACTATCTTTTGGAAAAATACATTTAACCTCAGATATAATTGCTTTGTATTTTGACTGATACTTTTTGTTTTTAATCGCATTATAATGAATCAAACCTTCTTGAGTTCCAAAAAATACATCTCCATTTGTAGTCGTTTGAATATTCTCGAAACCAGGAACATACAAATACCTGAGTTTTCTAAAAGGTAATTCTTCAACCTCAAACTTCCCTCCTACTTTTTGGCTCATTTTTCCAGTATTCTCTCCGGAAATGTACCAGATATTGTTTTGATTATCTGCTTTAAGCAAACGAATATGGCTTTTCAATCCGAGATATTTTTTGAAAAGAGCGTCAGGAATCATTTTCTTCGAATTATAATCTTGTTTGTAAACTCCTTTAGTAGTTCCAAACAAAATCTGATCGTTTATTTTGAAAGTATTCAGAAACAAACTCGACGGAAAACCCGCTTCCTGATTGTAAAAATCGATATTTGAAACGACATCAAATGCGGCATTAAACTTGATTTTATAGATTCCTTTATAGCCGTGAGCAATCCAGATATTTCCATTTTTTTCGGTTATAATAATTCTACTGCTTTCTTCAAAACCTTTTATTTTATGCTGATATACCCACGAATTATTTATGTTTTTTAGCAAATACAAACCATTGTAACCGCCAACAAGCAATAAATCAGGGTGATTCGGAATTAATACTCCTTGCCAAGCTCCATCTGTTTTAGCCAATAATTGCGCTGAATTTCCTTTTATTTCGAAAATTCCATTTTTTTCAAAAGCCAAAAGTGAATTTCCGAAAATGCCAATATTCCACACATTTTCAGACATTCCCGAAATATGTTGAAAACGTACATTTTCATTTTTACCACTTTTATAAGCTTCCCAATCCAACCAAAAAACGCCATTATCTGTAGCTATATAAAGTTTGTTTTGATAAATTAAACTGCAATATATTTTGGTTTCAGCACTTGAAGTATCCAATATTCTTGATAATGGCGACGAAATCTGAATCATCGAAATTCCTTCTTTCAAAGTCACCCATAAATTGCCTGCTGTATCTGTTTTGAGATTCGTGACATAATCATTCTGCAAGCCCATTTGCTTGTTGATATGCTGAATTAAATTCCCCGCACGATCAATGACTATCAATCCGGTTTGGCGCGTTCCAATTCCTAAATATCCATCTGAAAGTTGAATTCCGGTCGAAATCTGATATTGCTTAAACAAATCATCGGCTTCGGTCACAAATGCTTTTAGCTGATTATTTTTATATAGAAAAAGTCCTTTTTTCTGTGTCAGAATTAGCAAACCATCTTTAACTTCAAAAATTTTCCGAATCTTCATTCCGATAAACTGAGCACTATTTGGAATTTCTACCAAAACGTCATTTTTCAATTTCAATAATCCTTTTACATCATCTGAAACATATATCTCTTTATTGACTTCAAAAAACTCATCAAACTTTGAATTCGGACGTATTGTCTTGATTTTATTATTCTTATAAATAAACATTTCTTCATTTGAAAAAAATATCACTTCATTATTTCGAATAACAGTATGCAAAACATCTCCAAAATTCTTAGCCGAATTAGAAGCCAATTTCACTAAAGATGTATATTTATATTGCCCATTTGATAACTGAACCGCATAACCAAAATCACCCTGAGCGCCAACATACATTCGATTATTTTTATCAATGGCAAGCGACCGAACCATACTTCTGTTTTCGGGTTGCGTCACAATATTCCATCGCACGCCGTCAAATTGCATGATTCCAAAATGATTGGCAAAAAACATCATTCCTTTAGAATCTTGTAAAAGATCCCAATTTTCTGAAGCGGCTTTGTAAGTTTTCGGATTGTAATTGGTAATAAAAGGAACTCCAATTTTCTTAATTTGAGCGGTTCCAATTATGGGTACAAAGTATAGGTATAGAATTAAAATTCTAATTATAATTTTCGTCATTTTGCTGCTGAGTGTAGGTTATTTTGTGATGTCGGAGTGCCACAATCTTAAAAACAACTACCGGGGAGAGGTTGCTTTTAAGGCAAAATAAAGTCGGTTATTAAGGCTTTAGAAATTATAATTTGATAACTTAAAGCCATTAAAAAAACGAATCTCTATATTCAAATATATAAAAATTTATTTTAATGCAACAAATTACATTTGAATTAGCGAATTTGATAATGGAGGAAAATTAGATAATGTGGCAATTAGAAAATTAGATAATTTCTCAATGTCAAGCTTTGTCAAAGTTTTAAACTTTGACAAAGCTTATATAGCTACAATCTTGTTATTTCGCGCCAAACCCGACAGGTTTTTAAAACCTGTCGGGTTTACTATGTGTTAATTACTAGCGTAGAATGGATTAAAATCCATCCCTACAATATAATTCGTTCCTTCGGAACTTAAAAAATATGCAACGCAATCGATCTCAACGAAACCTGAAACTTGAAACAAAAATTTAGACCTGAAACAAAAATTTAGACTTGAAACAAAAAATTAAATCAAATCCCATAACTCTTCGTAACTATCAAAAAGTATTGCTCCTTCATTTTCCAGATCTTCGTTGTTATAACCATTTGCAAAACCATAGACTTTAAAACCACCTTTTGTTCCTGATATTACTCCGGCTTTGCTATCTTCTATAACAATGCAATCTTTAACCTCAAAACCCATTTCTTTTGCGGCATGCAGAAAAATTCCGGGATCGGGTTTCCAACTATTAATTTGGTACGAGCTATAGATTTTATTTTCGAATTTATCGAGTAAACCTGCAACTTCAAGATTCAATCTGATTTTATCAACAGGACCGCTGGAAGCTACACAATATGGGATTTCAAGTTTATTTAAGAATTCAACAATACCTTCCATTGGTTTAACCTGCGTTTTGAAGGCTTCGAAACTTCTTTGACGATATTCACTTTCAAAATTATCCGGAAGCTTTTTACCAATTGCATTTTCAATATGTAAAAAACATTCTTTCAAATTACGCCCGTTAAATTCGCGATATGCATCTTCCAGTTTCATTTCGAAACCATATTCGGCACCCATCGAAAGTAAAATTCCGTTACCAATCTTTTCAGTATCAACAAGAACTCCGTCACAATCAAAAATAATACACTTAACTTCCATACTTTTTATTTACAATTTTAAACTATCTGACAACTTTAATCAGATGATTGGAATGTAAATTACAAAAATTAGGATGAAAACTGAACTTCACAAACTTAAAAAAATCCCAAATATTTAATCGTGATTGACCATTTGGCGATAAAGCATCAAAACACCTTTTTCATTTCTTTTCCAGACATTAGTGCTTTTTCCGGTAACAATTGCTTTCCCTTTTTTATTATCCCACGAAACATCTACATAATAATATCCATATTCTAAAACAAATTTACCAAGCGAAATCATTGTACTTGCCCTGATTTGTATAGCGTCAATTGATAGACCGTTTGGCTTTTCGTGTTCCTGAAAATAGGATTTTATGTTATCAATTCCCACCAACATTGGCGTATCATATGTCATATATATGGCATCTTTTTCAAAGAATTCTGTAGCATGTTTTTCGCCATCTCTTTTTTTTACAAGTTCTGCAATGCGTTTATTACGCTTATTTACTTCATCAGAAATGGTTTTAGTTATCGAAAGCTTTGGCATAATAGTGGCTTCTGGCTTTAAAAATGAAAAATTAGATTTATCTACAGCACTATTTGCGCCCCAGATTTCAGAAATAAGTTTGAGATCCTGATTCTTTTCAATTCGCCAAACATTCATATATTTTCCTTCATAAACGAATAAAGTTCCTCCGTTTCTGGTAAAATTATTCGTAAAAGTTCCAATCTCAATTAAGTAATTTTTGATTAACTGAACTTCATAAATATCCCTTTTATAGGTATTGATCGTAACATTTTCGAACCATTGTTCATAATAGGATTTTATGCCGTTTTTTGTATATATCGTCGTATAATATTCCGGCATGCAAGTTGGCTCTTTGTCATCATAATATTTCATGACGACGTAGATATCTTTAGTTACAAAAGCATTCGCCAATTCACTATTTATAGATTTTAGTTTTTCTTTCCATTGTTCCGCATCTTTATTTTTTGGCTCTTGGCCAAAGGATTTTGAGAAAAATAAAAACACGATTACAATCCATAAATAGCTATTTCTCATTTTTCTTGTGGTATTTGAATTGATAAGTTAAATATAATAAATAACTATTTAAAACACTAAAATTCAATAGATTAAATAGGAACACGCAAAATCCACCAAAAATCGACAACAATTTCATTCACAAGCTTTTGGACGTTTTTATACCAATAATGTATTTTTATTAAATAATTGATTTGTATTTTTATAGAGTTATAAAATTCACATTGAACTCAAAACAAAAAACAAATGTCAATATCCTACGAATCACGATATGCGTCAAGTCCGCAAGCTGTAAAACAATACGACACTACACAATTAAGAGCCGAATTTTTAATTGATAATCTAATGAAAAAGGGAGAAATCGCCCTTACTTATTCTCATTATGATCGTTATATTGCAGGTTCAGCAGTTCCGGTTTCGCCTTTGAAATTGGAAACTATTGATCCGCTTAAAGCTTCTTATTTTCTGGAAAGAAGAGAATTAGGAATTATTAATGTTGGTTCAAAAGGTTCGGTTGAAGTTGACGGAACTTCCTATGAATTGGGTCATAAAGACGCACTTTATATTGGAAGCGGAAATAAAGAAGTAATCTTCAAAAGTGATGATTCTGAAAATCCTGCTTTATTTTATCTGAATTCGGCTCCAGCCCACACTCAACATCCAATTAAAAAAGTGAGTTTGGCTGAAGCCAATAAATTACAATTGGGAACGATGGAAACGGCGAATCACAGAACGGTAAACCAAATGATTATTGGCGGAATCGTAACGACTTGTCAATTGCAAATGGGAATGACGGAACTAAAACCTGGAAGTGTTTGGAATACAATGCCGGCGCACGTTCACGATCGTAGAATGGAAGTTTATTTCTATTTGAATATTCCGGAAAATCAGGCTGTTTGTCATTTTATGGGTGAACCTCAGGAAACGAGACACATTTGGATGAACAATCATCAAGCGGTGATTTCTCCGCCTTGGTCAATTCATTCAGGTTCAGGAACTTCAAATTATACTTTTATCTGGGGAATGGCTGGTGAAAACCTTGATTATGGAGATATGGATGTTGCTAAAATCACTGATTTAAGATAAGAATTATGACAAACTTATTTGATATAAAAGGAAAAATCGCCTTAATTACAGGAAGTACACACGGACTTGGATTGGCAATGGCGAAAGGTTTAGGTCAAGCCGGAGCGACAATTATCGTAAACGGAAACTCTTCTCAACAAAAAATTGATGACGCTGTAGCTGAACTTAAAAATGAAGGAATTAATGCAATCGGATATAAATTTAATGTAACCGATGAACAAGATGTTATAACTGCAATTCAGAAGATTGAAAGTGAAGTTGGACCGATTGCAATCCTGATTAACAATGCGGGAATAATCAAAAGAATTCCGCTTATCGAAATGGAAGTTGCCGATTTTAAAGAAGTAATTGATATTGATTTAGTTTCGCCTTTTATAGTTTCAAAACATGTTGCCAAAGGAATGATCGAAAGACGTCAAGGAAAAATAATCAACATTTGTTCGATGATGAGTGAATTGGGTCGAAATACAGTTGGAGCTTATGCTGCTGCAAAAGGCGGACTGAAAATGCTGACCAAAAATATGGCAACGGAATGGGCAAAATATAACGTACAAATCAACGGAATTGGTCCCGGATATTTTGCAACCGAACAAACAAAACCTATTAGAGTTGACGGACATCCGTTTAACGATTTTATTATAAGTAGAACTCCTGCTGCAAAATGGGGCGATCCAAGTGATTTAGCCGGAGCAGCAATATTTTTATCTTCTAAAGCTAGTGATTTTGTAAACGGTCACATTTTGTATGTAGACGGCGGAATTCTCGCTACAATTGGTAAACCTTCTAACGAAAACTAAAACCTCAAATTTTGAAAAAAAATCTATTATTAACCGCAATTTTGGTAAGTAGTTTTGCCGTTTATTCGCAAAATAAAACCATAACTATTACCAATTC
Source organism: uncultured Flavobacterium sp. (assembly GCF_951805225.1). Lineage (NCBI taxonomy): Bacteria > Pseudomonadati > Bacteroidota > Flavobacteriia > Flavobacteriales > Flavobacteriaceae > Flavobacterium > uncultured Flavobacterium sp. Next base: position 2,002,538 of record NZ_OX638201.1, read on the forward strand.
TCTAGCCATTGACAGAGAATTTGAAACGATTGAACTGACTAAAAAATCTCTTGGTTTGCCTTCTTCTTCCAAACTTGAAGATTATTCGGTTAAAGAAAGCGGAACAAGTACGTTTTTAGAAACTCAGGTTGTCGATACTGATGGTGATGGTAATTCGGATTTATTGTTATTTCAGCCAAAAATTGGAGCTTCTTCAAAAAAAGATTTTCAGGTTTTGGTGGCTACAAATCCTGATGCTACAAAAATTGTAAACTGTTATTCGAGATTTGTTCCGGAAAGAACGGATGATTATGCTTGGGAAAACAATAAAGTAGCTTTTAGAACTTATGGTCCGGTTGCTCAAAAAATGGTTGAAGATCATGTTGAAGGCGGAACTTTAACAAGCGGAATCGACGCGTGGTTAAAAAGAGTCGATTATCCAATTATCAATAAATGGTACGAAAAAGCAACTTTAGGAACAGGAACTTATCATAAAGATACGGGCGAAGGCTTGGATAATTTTCATGTTGGAGAAAGTCGTGGCGTGGGCGGAATTGCCGTTAAAGTAGATAATAAATATTATTTTTCTAAGAATTTCACCACTTGGAAAACCATTACTACAGGACCAATCAGAACGAGTTTTATCCTGACTTATGCAGATTGGGATGCAAAAGGCAATAAAATAACCGAATCTAAATTAATTAGCCTCGATTATGGAAGTTATCTTTCTCGTTTTGAAATCAATATTAAAGGCACAAAAGAAATCGCTGCAGGATTAACGCTTCATGACAAAAAAGGAACTATTGGAACCAATATCAAAGAAGGTTGGTTAAGCCATTGGGAACCTCTTGATGATTCAGAATTAGGAACTGGTTTGGTTGCTCCAAAAGGTACTTTAAGCGGATTTGACAACTATATTACCAACGATAAAGACTTGAGCAACTTATACGGAAACTTAACCGTGAAAAACAATAAAGTCGTTTATTATGTTGGTTTTGGATGGAAAAAAGGAAGTCCATTTCAAACTAAACAAGAATGGGAAACTTATTTGAGTTCATTTGCTTCTAAAATAAATAATCCTCTTACAGTGAAGGTTAAGAAGTAGTTTTTTTGCCCACGGATTTGGCAGATTTTAACTGGTTTACACGGATTTTTTTGTTTTTATTCGCATTTAATGTCATTGCGAGGAACGAAGCAACCTCACTAATAATGAGACACAAAGTTTGATTTAGCAAATGTGGTTGCTTCGTTCCTCGCAATGACTTTGATTGTGGACAAGATTGCGCGAAATCTTTGTCAAAGTTTAAAACTTTGACAAAGATTTACAATAAAAAAGATCTGTGTAAACCCGCCTAAACCCGCTCAAATCCGTGGGCAAAAACTATTTCCTAGCCGGAAAATAATTCTCTTTCAATATAATTTCCAACGGAATATAATGTGTGTCTTCAACGGGTTCCTGAAGCACTAATTTCTTGTATAAATGATTGATTCCCATATATCCTTGTTCTTCGGGTCTTTGATTAATCAGGAAATCAATTACACCTTTATTGAGATATTCGATGTTATCATTTAGTAAATCGTAACCAATAATTCGGACGCCTTTTATATTGTTTTGCTCTAAAAATCGCGCTACAATATAAGCTCTGGAATTAGGTACAAAAACACTATTTATACCTGAAAACATCTCGAGATTTAACTGATCAATTCCAGAATCTTTGATGGTAACTTCTGAAAATTTGAAGTTTTGAAGTTCTTCATGGTCTTTAAAAAAGGAATAAAATCCATCAATACGCTGCAAATAAACAGATGTACTTTCTATCTCTCTGGTAATTTTAAAGATCAAAACCTGTCTTTCGTTTTTGACAGCAAAACTTATTAATCTTCCCGCCAAATATCCGCTTTGAAAAGCATCTTGCCCGACGTAAGCATGATTCTGATTGGTTTTTATATTCGAATCAATCATCACAACCGGAATATTCTTTTTTTCATATTCGTTTAAAAAACGAACAGATTCTTCATAGAAAATTGGAGCAAATAACAATCCATCACAATCAAATTCTAATACTTTTTTGACCGCTTCTTTAAACGAAGCAGTATTAAAATCATAAAAGAAATAATCCAGAACAATTCCGAATTTACTGAATTCTACAGCCGCTTTTTCTATTCCTTTAATTTGGCTTTTCCAATATTCCAGATTTTCATATTTAGGCAAAAAAACCACAAAATGAAATTTTTTATTCAGCGCTAAATTACTCGCCAGAATATTTCTTTTGTAACCGTATTGTTCGATTATAGCATTGACTTTATCGACATTCTCCTGAGTCACTTGCCCACGATTATGGATAATTCTATCAACTGTTCCAGGCGAAACATTGGCTAGTTCTGCAATTTTTTTAATCGTTATGATATTGATTGTTTTTAAGTTAAAAAGATTCTGTAAGACTGTAAAATTAATTTTTTTTATTAAAGATAAGTTGTTTTAGTTAACTTTTTATATACATTTGCAATAACCCGTGTGCGTACACGTAAAATTACACATATGTCAAAAACAATCATAACTTTTGGTGAAATCCTGCTAAGACTTTCACCTCCTAACCATTCAAAACTTTATAAATCAAGAACATTTGAAGCACATTATGGTGGCGCTGAAGCAAATGTTGGCGCATCATTGGCTTTATTTGGATGTGATGTAAAATTTGTAACCTCAGTTCCAGATAACGAGTTGGGAGATTCCGCTTTAAGCGAATTAAAATCTTATGGAGTAGAACCAATTGCTGTAAAACAAGGAAAACGTTTGGGAGTTTATTATTTTGAACAAGGCGCATCAGAAAGACCGGGGAAAGTTTTGTACGACAGAGACGCTTCATCATTTGCAAATCTTAAAAAAGGTATGATCGATTGGGAAGCTATTTTTCAGGATGCCGATTGGTTTCATTGGTCTGGAATAACAGCGTCTTTAACCGAAGATCTTGCTATTTTATCTAAAGAAGCTCTTGAAGCAGCTTCAAAATTAGGATTAACAATTTCTGCAGATTTAAACTATCGTCCAACGTTATGGAATTATGGTAAAAAAGCGTCTGAAATTATGCCTGATTTGGTTCAATATTGTGATGTATTGTTAGGCGGTTCTGATGATTCTGAAAAGTGTCTGAATATAAAAATAGAAGAATCTGAAAGTATTGATTCTGTTTTTAGCAAATGGAAAAAACAGTTTCCGAGACTTAAAACAATTGTTTCGACAATGCGCTATGATGCCAATGCTTCGTCAAATACAATTGGCGCTGTTTTATGGAACGACGGAAAATCATTAAAATCTAAAGAATATAAAATTTCACATATTATTGACAGAATTGGTGCCGGCGATGCCTTTATGGCGGGATTAATTTACGGACTAATAAGTTGGCCAGAATCATATCAGGAAACTCTTGAATATGCTGTTGCTGCTTCTTGCCTAAAACATTCGATACCGGGAGATATTAATTTATCGAGCGTATATGATGTTACGGCGCTTATGAATGGTGCAAGTGGCGGAAGAGTTATTCGGTAATTTATTTACCCACTGATTAAACGGATTGAACAGATTAACACTGATTTATTTTAATATACAAAGGCTAGTTTTTTTTCTAAAGATGGTATAAAATGTAGCGATAATTTTAACATTCGCCTATAATAATTTAGAAAAAACAAAACACTTATTTAAGTTTAAACTTCTACCTTTCTCTGTATTAATTAAAAATATAAAAACAAAAAAATGATAGTAGATTCATTACACAACGCAGCAAAATATTACGGTTTACATCCAAATTTTCAAAAGGCATTTGAGTATGTAGAACAAAATGATATTTCGGTTCTTGAAGAAGGCGCTTTTGAAATTGCAGAAGGTTTAAAAGTAATTGTAATTATTGGCGAAGGAGCAACTCGAGAAGAAAGTATCAAAGGATTTGAATGTCACGATCAAAATATTGACATTCAGATTTCGATAAAAGGACCTGAAACTTTTGCGTGGAAACCAAGAGAAAAATGTATTAGTCCAAATGGGGATTATAGCTACGAAAGAGATGTTCGTTTTTTTCATGATAAACCAGATATGTTTTTTGAATTACAGGAAGAACAATTTACAATATTATTTCCCGAAGATGTTCACGCAGCGATGATTGGCGAAGGATTATTGAAAAAAATAGTGATTAAAGTTAAAATTTAAGGTCATGAAAACAATTCAAAATACGATTGATATTATTTCGGAACAAGGGATTTTGCCTTTGTATTTTAATACTGATGAAAATATTAGTATTGAAGTTTTACGTTCCCTTTACAGCGTTGGAATCAGAGCTGTAGAATATACCAATAGAGGTTCGCAAGCATTGGCGAATTTCGAGAAAATGGTTGCCGTGAGAAACACCGAAATGCCTGAAATGTTATTAGGAATTGGTACTATAAAAAATCTGGATCAGGCGAAAGAATTTCATGCTGTTGGAGCTGACTTTTTTATAAGTCCGGGTTTTGTTCCTGAGGTTTCAGATTTCTTGAAAAGTAAGGAAATATTATATGCTCCGGGTTGTATGACGCCAACAGAAATTATCGCTGCTGAAAATGCCGGAATAAAATTCATTAAACTTTTCCCGGGAAACATATTGGGGCCTGAATTTTTAAGCAGCATTAAAGATGTTTTTCCTTCTCTAATTTTTATGGTAACCGGCGGTGTAGATACCACTCATACAAGTATTAATAGTTGGTTTTCTGCTGGAGCTTCGGCTGTGGGATTAGGAAGCAAACTGATTAGTAAAAAACGCATGGAGGAAGGCGATTTTAATTTAATCGAAAATGAAGTTAAAAAAGCTATTGAGATCGTACAGATCATTCAAAAACAATTAGTAAACTAATATATGGATTCAATCTTTAATCTAAAAGGCAAAATTGCCCTTATAACTGGCGGCGCCGGAGTATTGGGAAGTAATTTTGCCAATGTTTTGGCCAAACAAGGCGTTATCACCGGAATCGTTTCTCAATCGATTGAAAAAGCCAATAAAACCGTAGAAGCAATTCAAAATAATGGCGGACAAGCTTTTGCGATTCAGGCGAATGTTTTAAATCAGGAAGAGCTTGAGAAAGCAAAAGATTTTATCGTAGAAAAATATGGTCGGCTGGATATTTTAATCAATGCGGCTGGCGGAAATATGCCCGGTGCAACAATAAGCCCGGATCAGGCATTTTATGATATGCAAACTGAAGATTTACAAAAGGTAATTGATCTTAATATTATTGGTACAATGTTGCCATCACAAGTATTTTCGGAGCTTTTTGCGAAACAAAAACAAGGTATTATCATTAATATTTCATCGGCATCTGCGCAAAGACCTTTGACGAGAGTTGTTGGATATTCGGCTTCAAAAGCGGCTATTGACAATTTTACACAATGGATGTCGGTTGAACTTGCTTCGAAATATGGTGAAGGAATTCGGGTAAATGCTATTTCTCCGGGCTTTTTTATTGGGGAACAAAACAGGGCTTTATTATTGACGCCGGAAGGAAAATTGACGCCTCGAGGCGAAAAAATAATCGATCATACTCCGATGGGAAGATTTGGAAAACCCGAGGATATCGATGGCGCACTTTTATTTTTATGCAGTGATATGTCAAAATTTGTGACGGGAACTATTATTAAGGTTGATGGAGGATTTTCGGCATCTAGTATTTAATTTTTTATGTCGATTATACTGTAAGAAGTTTTACCGCAAAGTTCGCAAAGGTTTTTCGCAAAGTTTGCAAAGCTTGTTTTTATCTCGCTTTGCTTTGAGATCGCAAAGGGATTGTGAAAATTGAGAACGTTCTTGGCAGAACGAAAAATACATAAAATAAGAAAAAATTCTTTTGAAAATGAATGTCCTAGCCCCGATAGAAGTGGAAATCCTTTTATTTTTTTTCTTTAAAAAAATAAAAGATTGGAACGGATAGCGGGAAATAGCTCCTTAACATTATTAATAAAAAAAATATCATAATATCTATAAGGTTTTGAAAACCTTGCAACACAAAAAATAAGTCAAAAAATGGAACAAACATTAAGATGGTTCGGACCAAATGATCCTGTTTCTTTACAAGATATTCTGCAAACTGGCGCAACCGGAATCGTAACGGCATTGCATCACATTCCGAATGGAGAAGTTTGGAGTATTGATGAAATTATCAAGCGAAAAGTTGAAATTGAACATGAAAACGGAGATCCGAAAAAAGGGGCTTCGGGTTTGACATGGTCGGTTGTAGAAAGTATTCCGGTTCATGAAGACATCAAAAAACAAACGGGAAATTATCTGGAATACATCGAAAATTATAAAGAAAGTATTCGGAATCTGGCTTTGTGCGGAATCAAATGCATTTGCTATAATTTCATGCCGGTTCTTGATTGGTCCAGAACTGATTTGGCTTATGAAGTTGCTGACGGTTCAAAGGCTTTACGCTTTGATATTAATGCATTTGCAGCTTTTGAATTGTATATTTTGAAAAGACCAGGAGCCGAAAATGAATATTCGCAAACGCAAATTCAAAAGGCAAAAAGCTATTTTGAAACCATGACTGACGCTGATAAAGTGAAGTTACAGCAAAACATTTTGGCAGGACTTCCGGGTGCTGAAGAAGCGTATTCGGTAGAAGATTTTCTGGTGACTTTAAGCGGATATAATCATATTGACAGAGCGACTTTGAAGCGAAATCTTTTCTTCTTTTTGAAAGAAATTATTCCAGTTGCAGAAAGCAAAGGCGTTTTGATGGCGATTCATCCTGACGATCCGCCCTATCCTATTTTGGGTTTGCCAAGAGTTGTAAGTACTGAGGAAGATTTAATAGAATTAATGGCTGCTGCCGATTCAAAATCGAACGGATTTACGATGTGTACAGGTTCATACGGCGTAAGAGCAGATAATGATTTACCCGGAATTGTGAGACGTCACGGCGATAAAATGAACTTTATTCACCTGAGAAGTACGGAAAGAGACGAAGAAGGCAGTTTTTTTGAAGCGAATCATCTTGAAGGCGATGTCGATATGTATGAAGTTGTAAAAGCGATTATTGAAGTCGAAAAAAGAAATAATAGTTCGTTGCCAATGCGTCCGGATCACGGCCACCAAATGCTGGATGATTTGAACAAAAAGACAAATCCGGGATATTCGGCGATTGGACGTTTAAGAGGTTTGGCTGAGTTAAGAGGTCTTGAAATGGGAATTAAAAAAAGCTTATAAAATACTGTTGTCGGGATATTAACACGAATTGCACGAATTATCACTAATTCTGTTCGTGTAATTAATTTCACAAACTAAGTTAATCATTAGAATTAGTGCAAATCTGTGGAATTCGTGTTCAAATATTTCTAAATAGTGCTCAAAAAAATATTTTATGTCTGAAAATAAATTTATTACTGAGGATTTTCTGTTGTATAATAAAACAGCGGTTTCCTTGTATCACAACTTTGCCAAAGCACAACCTATCATAGATTATCATTGTCATTTGTCTCCAAAAGATATTGCCGAAGATCGTCAGTTTTCGACGATTACGGAGATTTGGATTGAAGGCGATCACTATAAATGGAGAGCGATGCGCGCTAATGGAGTTTCTGAAAAATACATTACGGGAGACGCTTCAGATTTTGAGAAGTTTGAGAAATGGGCTGAAACTTTGCCTCATACTTTGCGAAATCCTTTATATCATTGGTCACATTTGGAATTGAAACGTTATTTTGGAATTGATTTATTATTAAATAAAGAAACGGCAAAAGAAATTTATAATTCTTGTAATGAATTGCTAAAAAAGCCTGAATTCAGTGTCAAAAATTTACTTAGAAAAATGAATGTCAAAGTTGTAGGAACAACTGATGATCCTACTGATGACTTACAATTCCATCAAAAACTTCGTGACGATCAATTCGAAATTTTGGTTTTGCCTTCTTTCAGACCTGATAAAGCGACTGAAATCGAAAAAGGACAACTCTTTGTAAACTGGGTTCAGAAATTGGAAACTGCTGTTGGTTTTTCTATAAAAGATTATGCTGATTTTATAAAAGCAATCGGATTAAGACATGACTTTTTTCATGAAATGGGTTGCCGAATTTCGGATCACGGACATATTAAATTCTATGCCTCAACTTATACCGAATCTGAAATAGAATCAATCTTTAAGAAAGGATTAAATGTTTCGGAATTGAGTGTTATTGAAATCGAAAAATTCAAATCGGCGGTACTTTTTGAGATTGCTTTGATGAATCATAAAAGGTCTTGGGCGCAACAATTTCACGTAGGTGCAATCAGAAATAATAATAGCAAAATGATGCAATTATTAGGTCCAGATCAGGGATTTGACTCAATTGGCGATTTAAATATGGCTGATAATATAAGTGGTTTCTTTGATAAATTAAATTCTGCAAATGGATTGACAAAAACTATTGTCTATAATTTGAATCCGCGTGATAATGAAGTTTTTGCTTCTATGGCTGCGAATTTTAATGATGATCTAATTCCGGGGAAAATGCAATATGGCGCTGCGTGGTGGTTTTTAGACCAAAAAGACGGAATGGAAAAACAATTAAATGTGCTTTCGAATTTTGGTTTATTAAGCCGATTTGTTGGTATGGTTACGGATTCGAGAAGTTTTTTGTCTTTTCCGCGTCATGAATATTTCCGCCGAATTTTATGTAATATTTTAGGAAATGAAGTCGAAAATGGTCAATTGCCAAATGATATTAATTTGATTGGTGAATTGGTCAAAAATATCTGCAGCGAGAATGCTGAACGTTATTTTAATTTTAAAGAATAAAAATGTTTTTGCTCTCGCAGATTTTGCAGATTAAGCAGATTTCATTTTTTAATCTGTTAATATAATTTATAAAAATAAAGATTACCGTTTGAGGAAAAAAGTTCAGAAAACAGCTTTTTTATAACCACCCCAAACTTTTACCATTTAAAAACAAAATGCTCTTAACTAACTATCATGACTATCAAAACCGAATCAATCGGAAGGTACCGCTGGACCATCTGCGGGCTACTTTTCTTTGCTACTACAGTTAATTATCTGGACAGACAAGTCCTGAGTTTACTGGCTCCCAGCCTTTCTGAAGAATTTAATTGGAGTAATACCGATTATGCTAATATAACAGCCGTTTTTCAGTTTATTTATGCGCTTTCGATGTTATTTGCAGGACGATTAATAGACAAATTAGGCACGAAATTAGGCTATATTCTAGCCATTTTCATTTGGTCAATTGGCGCGATTATGCACGCATACGCAATCCCGATTGGGAATACTTTTAACAACTTATTAGTTTGGCTTGGTATTGGAGCTGTTCCGGTTTCGATTGCCGGTTTCATGATTTCGCGAGCTTTTCTGGGCTTTGGAGAATCAGGAAATTTTCCCGCTGCGATAAAAGCTACAGCCGAATATTTCCCTAAAAAAGAACGTTCTCTGGCAACCGGAATATTTAATTCGGGTTCAAATGTTGGAGCAATTTTAGCTCCATTAACCGTGCCTTGGATTGCTGTACATTGGGGTTGGCAAATGGCTTTTATAATCATTGGAGCAATTGGTTTTATATGGATGTTTTTCTGGTATGTTTTGTATGAAAAACCAAGAAACCAAAAAAGAATGTCGGCTTCAGAACTTGCTTATATCTTTGAAGAAGAAGCTATTGAAGAAAGTTCAGCAGAAAATTTAAAACCTGAAAAAATCTCGTGGCTTAAACTTTTAAGCTATAAACAAACCTGGGCTTTTGCAATTGGAAAATTCCTGACGGATGGAATTTGGTGGTTCTTTTTATTCTGGTTGCCAAAATATCTTGAAGCACAATTTGGAATGGAAAAAACCGAAATTACGATTCCGTTAGCCGTTTTATATAGTATGACAATGGTTGGTAGTATTTACGGCGGATATTTTCCCATGTATTTCATCAACAAAGGTCACAATCCTTATGAAGCCCGAATGAAAGCGATGCTTATTATTGCGCTTTTCCCTTTGTTTGTGCTTCTTGCGCAGCCTTTGGGTTATATCAGTTTTTGGATTCCGGTCTTATTAATTGGTGTTGGAGCTTCTGCACATCAGGCTTGGTCGGCTAATATTTTCACCACAGTTTCAGACATGTTCCCTAAAAAAGCGATTGGTTCTATTATTGGAATTGGCGGAATGGCGGGCGGACTTGGCGGTGTTTTGGTGTCGAAACTAGGCGGTGCTTTATTTGATTATTACGAAGGTTTAGGTCATATCGAAACCGGATACACCATCATGTTTGTGCTTTGCGCTTTGGCTTATTTAGTGGCTTGGAGTATTATGAAAACATTGGTTCCTAAATATAAACTGATTACAGATTTGTAATGTTTTTGCCCACGGATTTTACGGGTTGAACGGGTTTTCGCTGGTTGTCATTGCGCAACATCTTTGTCAAAGTTTAAAACTTTGACAAAGATTAAAAAAATCCGTGCAAACCAGTTCAACCCGCCAAATCCGAGGGCAATAATTCTCTTAAAAAAAACTCAAACATGAAACGTCAAGCCCTTATTATCTATAGCCTTTTCATTAGTATGAATGTTATTGGGCAGGAATTGCCTAAAATTCTTATGCAAAAACCTGTCACTAATTATCTTCCTGATTTTAGTTATGCGGGATATCATTTCGGCGAAAGCCAACTTCCTGAAATTGACGGAAAGATTATAAATGCAGTGGATTTTGGCGTAAAAGCTAATGATGGTTTAGATGATTCTAAAGCTTTATTGAAAGCCGTAAAAGCAGCAAATGCAGTTGAAGGAAATGTGATTTTGCAATTGCCTGCCGGGAAAATTATTCTGAGTGATATTATTTATATCGAAAGAAGCAATTTTGTACTTCGCGGAACTGGTTCTGGTGAAAACGGAACTGAAATTTATTTTCCAAGACCAATGATGTATCTCCAAAATCCGGAATCATTGGCCGAATTGAGAGAATATTTAACCACGTTTGATAAAAGACAACGCGAATCTGAAAATAATATCGATTTGCCTTTTTCTCAATATGCTTGGTCTGGTGGATTTATCTGGACGCAGATTCCGGGTGAACGTGTAAAATCTTATTTGGATAAATACGAACCTGTACCAAATATTCTTGCCAAAGTAAGCGTAGGAAATATGGGCGAACATATAATTACGGTTTCGGAAATTAAAGGTTTAAAAGTTGGCGATATTGTAGAACTTCAATTGTTTAATAAAGACGGTGAAAATGGCGAAATCATCAAAGATTTATACAAAGGTGCCAATGTAAAACCGGGTTCTCATCATTGGAAATTTCCAAAACTTCCAATCGTAAGACAACAAGTTGAAATCACTAAAATTTCAGGTTCTAAAATTACTATCAAAACGCCTTTGACAATTTCGATAAAGCCAAGTTATCAGGCGCAATTGGTTGAATGGAAACATTTGAATGAGGTTGGAATTGAGCATATTCGCTTTACTTTTCCGGATATTCCAAGAGTGGCACATCATGTTGAACCGGGAAATAATGCCATATTTTTAACGCGCGTTTTTAATAGTTGGGTCAAAGATGTTACGATTACCAATGCTGACAGCGGAATTTTGGGCGAAGAAATTTCGAATGTAATGATTCAGGATATTGTGACTGATGGAAATCATATGGCGCATTATACGGTTACTTTGGGCGGTGTTCACAATGTTTTGGTTAAGAATTTAAAGATTTATAATAAAGCTGTTCATCCGTTAAGTTTCAACACTTTTGCGACTAAAAATGTGTATCAGAATTGTGAAATATTTGCTGATCCGCTTTTAGATCAACATTCGGGAGCTAATCATCAAAATTTATTCGACAATATTACCGTGCATTTTACGCCGGATAAAAATAATAGTTACGCCTTATTTGGCGGCGGCGGTGCTGATTATTGGAAACCGTCTCACGGACCTTTCAGCACTTTTTGGAATCTGAATGTTCAGATTGAAAAACAATCTGATAACACAAAACCTGTTTTACTTTACGGAATGAAAGATGGTCCTTTTGCCCGAATTATCGGCGTGAACGGAAATGTTAAATACGAAGTAAAATATGAACCTGACGCTTATATTGAGTTTCTAAATACGGCAATGGATAAAGTTCCTTCGTTGTATGATTATCAATTGAAAAAGCGGTTGAAAAGATAATCTCGCAAAGACGCGAAGTCGCAAAGTTTTTTGCCACAGATTTCACAGATTAAAAAAATTAATTACTATGCTTTAAATAGCCACGAATTCACGAATGATTGCGCGTAATGATTATAAAAAATTCGTGAATTCGTGGCGAAAAAAACCTTTATAATCTCTGGCAAAATTAATTACGAATTCACAAATGATTGTGCGTAATGATTATAAAAATTCGTGAATTCGTGGCGAAAAAACCTTTGAACCTTCAACTCTGAACCTTTGCACCTTAAAAAAAAAGCTATGAAATATAAAATTGCTTTTCTGGTTTTGCTATTTGTTTCGGGGAATACATTTTCCCAAAATAAATATCGGCTAAAAAATATCTCCACTACTGACGGGCTTTCGCAGAGTTCTGTTATTGCCATTCATCAGGATAAATTTGGGCAAATGTGGTTTGGTACGCGCGACGGACTCAATAAATATGACGGAAGCAGATTCACGGTTTTTAGAAATGATGTTACGGACAAAACCTCAATTAGCAACAATGATATTTTATCGATTGAAGAAGATAATTTAGGTCAATTATGGGTTGGAACTTACAACGGACTTAATTGTTACAATCCGGTTACGAATACTTTCAAAAGATATCTGCACAACAAAACTAATCATACGATAAGCGGAAATGCTATTTGGGCAATCAAGGAAATTGGCGGCGAAATGTGGTTTGGAACTTCAAAAGGATTGTCGATTTATAATAAAAAAACAGGGTTATTTACTTCTGTTTTTCATTCGGATACAGATAATTCGACTTTGCCGAGTAATAATATTACCAGCATCGTAAAATCTAAAAAAGGAGAAATCTGGATTGGAACAACTAAAGGTTTATGTCAACTTTCAAGCCGAAAAAACGATAAATTTTCTTTTAAAAATTATCCGCTAAATACTACTGATCTCCTAAATATTCAATCAATTAAGGAAGATAATCTGGGAAATTTATGGATTGGAAGTAAAAACAAAGGACTTCTGAAATTTGATAAATCGGCGAACAAGTTTGTTTCTTTTTTATCTGAATCTAATTATAAAGAAATCAGCACTGATATTCGCGCTTTGGCTTTTGATAATCAAGGTTCTTTGTGGGTTGGAGCTTATGATGGAATCTATATTTTAGGTAAAGATAAAAGCATTCAAAAAATAAACAACAGCAATAATAACAGCGGAATTGACAAAGTAAAATCGGTATTTATTGATAAAAAAGGTTCGGTTTGGATTGGCTGTTATTATAAAGGCGTGAATATTTGGGATGTTTCCAATGTGAATTTTTCGAATTATAATCAGAATTCCAAAAAGATTCCGATGAGTTTTGATGTCGTGAGTTCTATTATTACCGACAAAAATCATAATGTTTATTTTGGAACTGAAGGCGGCGGAATTACCATCTATAATACAAATACCGAAGCTGTAAATTATATAAACAGTAAAACGTTTCAAACGAATAAAAACGACATTAAATCAATGTGCCTTTCTGAAGATAATATTCTCTGGATTGGAACTTTCTCTAAAGGATTATCGGCTTACAATGTGATTTCTAAAAGAATTGAAGACAACCGAATTGCTCCGGAATTAAGTAATTTATTGAAAGAAAGCGGCGTTTATTCTCTTAAAACAGAAGGAAACGGGGTTTTATGGATTGGAACTTTTGGCAAAGGTTTGATTCGATATAATACTATTGCCAAGACTTTTCAGGTAATTGGAAACGATCCAACTTCTGCCAATTTTCTGACGAATAATATCGTTCGAACTATTTTGGTCGACAAAGACAAACTTTGGATTGGAACTCAAAACGGACTTAATTGCATTTCGCTAAAAGATTTTCAGCATAATAATTATACTATAAAACATTACTTTTTTGATGCTTCGGCTTTGTCCGGCGATGATATTCTGACTTTGTTTAAGGACAGTCAAAATAAAATTTGGGTTGGAACGAAAGCTAAAGGATTGCATTATTTTGATGGAAAAAAATTCAACAAAATCAATCTCAAAGTTGGAAACACGATTATTACTTCGATACATTCTATTCTTGAAGATGCCGAAAAAAAGCTTTGGATTAGTACTAATCAGGGAATTATAAAATACAGTACGACTCAAAAAACGATTGTACTTTATGATCAGAAAGACGGTTTAGCAAGCAATGAATTCAATGATAATGCGGCTTTAAAATTAGATTCGAATAAATTTTATTTCGGAAGCCCGTCTGGAGCAACTTATTTTGATGCCAAGAAAATATCTTTAAATCAATATGCTCCGCAGGTTTTAATTACTGATTTGAAGATTAAAAATCAAACGGTTCGTGCCAACGATACTACGCAAATTCTGGAGAAAAGCATTGGTTATACCAAAACGATTACGCTGGATTATGACAAATCTAATTTCTCGATCAATTTTGCGATTCCAAATTACATTCGATCCAAAAATAATCAATACAGTTATCGTTTGACAGGATTGGAAAACAACTGGACAACGACCAAAAATACAGAGGCAATATTTGCAATTCAGAATCCGGGAACTTATACTTTTGAGGTAAAAGGCGCCAACAACGACGGCGTTTGGAATAAGGTTCCGACTACTTTGACAGTGATTGTAAAACCTGCTCCGTGGCGCAGTATTTGGGCATTTTTATTCTACGGAATTGTAATAGGTTTGGGATTATACGGTTTAATCTGGATTATGAAATCGAAAGCTAGTCTGAAACAAAAACTGGAATTAGAATATCTTGAAACGAAACGTATCGAAGAAAATAACAGAGCAAAACTGGACTTTTTCACCAATATTTCGCATGAATTCAGAACGCCTTTGACTTTGATTTTAGGTCCGTTGCAACAAATTTTGGCCGATTATAACGGAACGAACGAAATGTACAAAAAGCTGTTGGTTATTGAAGGAAGTGCGAATCATCTTTTGAGTCTGATTAATCGTTTGATGGATTTCAGGAAACTCGAAAACGATCAGGTTGCGCTGGAATCTGCTAACGGAAATATTGTAAAATTCACTAAAGAAATCTTTTTGTCTTTTATCGAATATGCCAAAGATGGCGGTTATACGTACACTTTTGAATCATCTGAAGAGGAAATACTGGTTTATTTTGATCGTTATAAATTAGAACGTGTTTTTTATAATTTGATTTCAAACGCTTTTAGATACACTCCAAAAGGCGGAAATATTAACATCAAAATAAATCACGATCACGAAAATCTTTTTATAAATGTAGAAGATTCGGGAGTTGGAATTGCGGAGGAACATATCGATAAAATTTTCGATTTATTCTTTGAAGTTCCGCTACACAATAATGTTCAAAAGAATTATAATAAAGGAACGGGAATTGGATTATCAATTGTCAAAAATATCGTAAAACTTCATAAAGGAAGCATCGATGTGATTAATAAAAAATCGGAAGGTGTTATTTTTAAAGTAACGCTTCCGTTGGGTCGCGCGCATCTTTTGGATAGTGAAATTATTCAGGATTTTAAAATCAGTGATGACATTGCGCAATATACGGCTCAACTTGAAACTCCGGAAATAACAAATCATGAAGACATTGATGATCTTGTTGTTAATGCCGAAAAACAAACGATTCTGATTGTTGAAGATCATAAGGTTTTGAGAACTTTTATGAAAAATTTACTCAAAAAAGAGTACAATATTATCGAGGCTGAAAACGGAAAAGTGGCATTGGAAAAAGCATTGCAATTTATGCCGAATTTAATTATCAGCGATGTTATTATGCCTGAAATGGTGGGAACAAAACTTTGTTCTATGATAAAAGAGAATATCAAAACGAGTCATATTCCGGTGATTTTATTGACTTCGAGATCTTCATTAGTCTATAAATTTGAAGGTCTTGAAAGTGGCGCCGATGATTATATCAGTAAACCTTTTAATTTAATGGAATTTAAACTTCGAGTTAAAAACCTATTGAATTCGGCTGAAAGATTGAAACTTAAATTTTCAAGTGAAGACAGTTTTATTCCGTCAGAAATCACGGTTTCGTCTCTGGATGAAGAATTATTGAAAAAAGCATTTAAGATTGTAGAGGATAATATCTCAAACGAGTTATTTGATATTCCGTTTTTCTGTTCAGAATTGGGTGTAAGTCGTACGATGTTATTCTTAAAAATTAAAGCCTGGACAAATTATACGCCAAACGAATTTATTCATGAAATTAGATTAAAACGTGCGGCTCAATTATTAGAACAAAATAAATTGAATGTCTCTGAAGTGAGTTATAAAGTTGGTTTTAACAATCCGAAATACTTTAGCAAATGTTTCCAAAAAAGATACGGAGAAACTCCATCACAATTTGCTGACAAATTTTCGAAACCAATGTCGGTATTTTAAAAAATCCACTGTTTTCAAGGCTTAAAAAAGGGTATCTGTATTTTTAGATACCCTTTTTTGTATTTCTATATCGTTTTCGAAATATACATTTGCCTTATGAAATTCAAAAAAACAAAATTCGTATTGCTTCAAATTCTGTTTGTGGCGCTGATAATAGGAATGAGTTTATTGCTTTTTTATTTTATCTAACATTAACCTTAAACCAAAAAATGAATGTTTACAAACCAAAAAATTAAGTCGCTTAAATGGTGCTTTCTGGTAGTCTTTTTACTGGGAAGTATTATTGTAGAAGCACAGGAAAGAAAAGTGACTGGAAAAGTTACTTCGAGCGAGGATTTACTCGGACTTCCTGGTGCCAATGTATATGTTAAAGGCTCGTCTGTGGGCGCTACTGCGGATATGGATGGAAATTATAGCGTTTTTATATCTGAAAAAAATGCTGTTTTAGTTTTTAACTTCGTAGGATATCAAACTGTAGAAGTTCTTGTAGGCAATAAAACTGTCGTGAACATAAGCTTAAAACCGGATACTAAAAATCTTGACGAAGTAATTGTTGTAGGTTACGGTACACGTAAAAAGAGCGATATCACGGGATCTGTGTCTTCGGTTACGGCAAAAGAACTTACGGCCTATCCATTATTAAATGCAGAGCAAGCTTTGCAAGGTCGTGCAGCGGGGGTTTCAGTGCAATCTAATAATGGTGGCGAACCGGGCGCTCCGGTAAAAATCAGGGTTCGTGGCGGAACGTCGATCAATGCAAGTGGTGATGCACTTATTGTTGTCGATGGTTTTGCGGGCGTTGCAATGCCGGCGCCTCAGGATATTGCTTCTATCGAGGTTCTTAAAGATGCATCTGCAACGGCTATTTACGGATCAAGAGGTTCAAACGGGGTTATTATGGTTACGACCAAAAAAGGAAAACCTGGAAAACCGGTTATCGAATTTAGCAATTCAACTTCGGTACAATCTGTAAACCATAAATTGGATTTATTAGACGGAGATCAATTTGTAGCGTATAGAAAAAGTTTTACAACGCATACTTCGGGCGGAGCAAACACGGATTGGCAAGATGTAATTTATCGTGAAGGAATGATTTCGAATACTTCGCTTTCGTTTTCCGGAGGTTCTGAGAATGTGAGATATTATGTTTCCGGAAACTACTTTAATCAAAACGGGGTTGTAATAAATTCAGGAATTGACAAATACACAATTGTAAGTAATCTTGAAGCTGATTTGTCTGATCGTTTTAAAGTTGGTTTGAATTTGTTTCAAAGTAAGCAAAACAAAGACGGAATCATTAGCCAAACTGGCGCTGGAGGAACTGGTGCTGCGGGTGTAATTGCGGCTGCGTACAGATTTATGCCTGATAAAGGAATTTATAATACTGACGGAACTTATACTACAACGGCTCCAATTGGGGATGATATCGATAATCCATATGCAACTGCAATGGAAAATATTCTTGAAACGGTTTCGATCGTAAACAGATCTAATTTCTTTGCACAATATAAAATTACTAAGGATTTAGATTTTAAAACTACTTTAGGTTTAACCGATAATAATTCTCAAACTGGTCGTTTTATTCCTTCAACTTTAATTGCCGGAAAAAATATCAAAGGTGAAGCTTCTGTTAACAATACGAGATTTTCTTCGTTCTTAACGGAAAATTATCTTACGTATAAAAAAGAAATTATTGCCAGAGGAATCTTGACGGTTCTTGGAGGTTATTCTTATCAAAAGAACAAAAACGAAAGTTCTTACGCTGCTTCAAGAGGATTTTTGACGAATACCAATTCGTATCGCAATTTAGGCGCAGGAACTGTATTCTTAAAACCGGATTCTAACTTATCTGAAACAGAATTAATTTCGGCTTTTGGAAGGTTGAATTTTGATTATGACGATAAATATTTATTTACGTTTACAGCGCGTCGTGACGGTTCTTCAAGCTTTAGTGAAAACTACAAATACGGAACTTTCCCTTCTGGAGCGATTGGTTGGAATATTGGTAAAGAAAATTTCCTGAAAGACAACAAAACGATTTCGAATCTTAAATTGAGAGCGAGTTATGGTGCAACAGGAAATCCTTCGATTGGTGCCTACTCTACTTTGTCAAGATTCTCTGAGATTTATGATGTAAGTGGTGACGTAATTGTAAATGCGGTTCAATTGACTTCATTGAATAATCCGAACCTAAAATGGGAAACGTCTTATCAGCAAGATTACGGAATTGACTTAGGTTTGTTTGATAACAGAGTAAGTCTTACGGCAGATTATTACAAAACAATTACTAAAGATTTATTGTTTAACAGACCTTTACCTGGAGTTTCAGGAATTGCTTCTCAGCTTCAAAATGTTGGAGAATTAGAAAATAAAGGTTGGGAATTGGGTATTAATTCTAAAAACTTTATTGGTGCTGATTTCACTTGGTCAACAAGTTTCAACATTTCTTCGAATAAAAACAAAGTATTAAAATTAGCCGATAATAAAGATCTTTTAATCAACTCAACGCCTGGACATTTCCTTGCGACAGATTCTCAGATTTTGAGAGTTGGTCAGCCAGTTGGTGCTTTCTTCGGATTTATTTATGATGGTGTAATTCAGCAAGGTGAAGCGGTTCTTCCGGGGAACTTTGAAACTGTTGCTGGCGGTGAAAAATTCAGAGATGTCGATGGTAACGGAAAATTAGATTCTAATGATAAAACGATTATTGGTAACCCGAATCCTGATTTCATCTTTGGTTTAAACAATGATTTCACTTATAAAAATCTTGATTTAAATATTTTCTTCCAAGGTTCTGAAGGAAACCAAATCATGAATTATACTTTAATGGAATTGGCTTCAGGAAATAACAATGCAACTACAGAAGTTTTAGACGCATGGACGCCAACGCACACGGATACAAATGTTCCGGCAAATGCTGCAAGAACAAAAAGGGTTACGTCAAGATTTGTTTATGATGGAAGTTATATCCGTTTGAAAAACGTTTCTATAGGATATAGTTTAAGTGAAAAAATTGTTTCGAAAATTGGATTGAGTAAAGTTCGTTTCTACATCAGTGCACAAAATCTTTGGACAATTACAGATTATCCGGGTTCTGATCCTGAAGGAAATTACCTGAATGATACTAATGCGAGAAGTAACACGAACTTAGGTTTAGAGTACGGAAGTTACCCAAATGTGAGAACTTTCACTTTTGGATTTAATTTAAAATTTTAGTTTGAAAATGATCTTAAACACATAGAAACATAGATTTTTCTTTTTCAAAAAGAGGAAATTTAAAAAACTAGTTTTCACACATAGTTATACGCAAAATGCTATGATGATTAATGCAAGTGAAACGCCTTATTCAGCGTTTCTAAAAGCTATGCTTCTATGCGTTAGAATTATTACACCAAATACCTAAAAAATAATAACATGAAAAAATATATAGCTTTATTTTGTTTTGGAATAATGACTTTTGGCTGTTCTGATCTTGAAGAACATCCGGTTGGAATTATTCGTCCTGAAAACTTTTTTAAGAATACAGATGACTTACAAGCTGCTGTAAACGGAAGTTTTGCCAATATTGCCCACAATAATTACTGGGGAAGAGAATTTACGATTGCGTTAATGCTTCGCGACGATATGGCCGATATTGGCGACAGAACAACTCAGGCTGCCAGAATCGATGTCAATGACATGAATATGAATGATACTAATGCGCTTGTTGCTAACTTTTGGCCTCAATCGTATGTGATTATTACGGCTGCAAATCAGGCAATTGAAGGCGCTAAAAAAACTCCGGGAGATCCTGCAAAAATAAACGCAATTGTCGCTCAGGCTTATTTTGCAAGAGCTTTTACCTATTATCATTTGGTGAGAATCTTTGGTGATGTTCCTTATATTGATTTTATTGTGAACGATGTTTCTCAGGTAAATTCTCTTAAAAGAACTAAAGAAGCTGATGTTTATCTTAAAATTATTTCCGATTTAGAATTTGCAAAACAATGGCTTGAAGATAAACCAAAAGTAAAAGCTGTTCCTGGAAAAGGTACTGCGGCGGGTTATTTAGCATCGGTTTATTTGACTTTGAAAAACTACCAAAAAGCTTATGACGAAGCAAAATACGTAATCAATAACGAAGCTAAATTTGGTTTAGGATTAGACGCAGATTTTCAGGATTTATTTAATGCTACAAAAACAGCTTCGCTAAAAGAACCTTTGTTTACAATTGATTTTAATAACTTAGTATCAGGAAACTACGGACAAGATTATACTGCATTTTTTACAGGTTCTCTTAAAGACGAAAGTTACAGTTACGGACAAGGATTTTCGGTTGCTGTTCCTTCTTTAAAAGCCTTTAATACTTGGGATCAAAGAGATTACAGACGTGCCGTGAGTTTTGATACTATTATTAGAAAAAAAGTAGGTGGCGAATTAAAAATTTTCCCTTCAAGTGATAATGAAAAAGCGCCACGTCCGCATATTGCAAAATACTATCGTTTTCCAGGAAAAGCGGGTGCTAACGGAAGAACTTCTCAGCACAATTATATCACAATGCGTTTTGCAGAAGTATTGTTAACCGCTGCCGAAGCTCTAAACGAAATCACTCCGGGAACTGCCGAAGCTGATGGTTATGTAAACCGAGTACGCGCAAGAGCTAGAAATAAAGCAGGAAAACAAGTTTCGTTTCCTGCAAATGTAACGGCTGGAATGTCGCAATCTGATTTTAGAAAAATGGTTATTGACGAAAGAAGATTAGAATTTGCTTTTGAATATATCAGATGGTACGACATTAAAAGATTGCAAAACGGACCTGAAGTTTTTGGTCCAAATGGATTAGAACCGCACGCAAATTTTAATCCGAATAAGGATTATTTATTTCCGTTACCGGGAACTGAATTGGCGATCAATCCTAATTTAAAACCGAATAATCCGGGTTATTAAAGCAAATTAAAAATTTAGAATTAAAAATTAAAAATCTGTGATCGTTTTGACTCGAAACTCCGTCTGCTAAATCGCCAATCTTTGTCGAGCTACTTGTGGAGATTTCTCCTCCGTCGAAATGACAAAAATGTGGATAAAATCTGCATGAAATACTAAACGCATAGCTATTACTCTTTCACAGATTTTTAATTTTTAATTCTCAATTTTTAATTTAAAACAACAACAACATTAGATTAATTAGTAAGTATGAATAAAGTTAGTTTCATTTCTTTAATTCTTGGGTTTGCACTGCTGACAACAGCGTGCAAATCCGGAATTAATTCTTCAACAAAAGTTACCTCGACAACCACAAATAGTCTTCTGGAAACCAGATACAAAATGTTACTGGATTATCCGGTTGATTCTATGTCGATGCCAAGAAGTATGACGATTAAAAGCAATTTGATCAAGAAAGTTCCTTCGAGAGACTGGACAAGCGGATTTTTTGCCGGAAACTTATGGCAATTGTATCGTCTTACGGGCGATCATAAATACAAAACACAAGCTGAAAAATGGACTCCATTTAGCAAAAAGGAAAGTGTAAATAGTAATTCGCACGACGTTGGTTTCAAAGTGTTTTGCAGTTTTGGTGAAGCGCTAAAAGTGGAAAACAAGCAAGAATACAAAGACGTTATCATTAAAGGTGCCGAAACATTATGTACACGTTTTGATGCAAAAGTAGGTTCAATTCGTTCTTGGGATTTCAATAAGGAAATCTGGGATTATCCTGTTATTATAGACAATATGATGAATCTGGAATTGCTTTTTGAAGCTTCAAAATTATCCGGAAATCAAAAGTATCATGATATTGCTGTAAAACACGCCAATACGACATTGAAAAACCAGTTTAGAGAAGACAATAGCTGTTATCACGTAATCGATTATGATCCAAAAACGGGAACTGTGAGAAAGAAAACAACGCTTCAGGGTTATAATGATGATTCGGTTTGGGCACGCGGGCAAGGTTGGGCGGTTTATGGTTTTACAATGTCGTACAGATATACCAAAGATCCCGCTTATTTAAAACAAGCCGAAGCAACTGCAAAATTCTTTATGACCAATAAAAACCTGCCGGAAGATGGAATTCCGTATTGGGATTTTAAAGATCCAAGTATTCCAAATTCGCCACGTGATGCTTCTGCTGCGGCTGTTATGGCTTCGGCATTATATGAACTTTACAGCTATACAAACAATAAAAGTTATTTGGCTTTTGCCGATAAAATAATCAACTCTTTAAGTTCTGATAAATATGTTTTGAGTATCGATGTAAAAGCGCCTTTTATTCTGGATCACAGCACCGGAAACTGGCCAAAACATGACGAAATTGACGAACCTATTATTTATGCCGATTATTATTTTTTGGAAGCAATTTTAAGAAAAAGTAAATATTAAGGTACAGAGGTTCAGAGGTACAAAGCGACAAAGGTTTTTAGCCTCTAAGTCTTTTGCTCCTTTGCACCTTTGTTACTTTGAGCCTTTGAACCTAATTATACGCAATGAAAAAAATACTATACCTCTACAACAATACATTTTATACTTTTGCGCTTTTGTTTTTTTTTCAAATTTGTCTGAGCAGCATTTTTGCTCAGGCAAAAATGAATATCAATGACAATTGGCATTATTTAGAAAATAATACTTCGAGCCTAAACGAAGCCAAAAAAGCTACAAACTGGACATCTTTAAATTTACCTCACACTTGGAATGCCGAAGATGCAACGGATTTAAATCCGGGTTACAGACGTGATGCAAGCTGGTATTCTAAGCAATTAAATATTCCGAAAATTGATAAAAACCAACGTTATTCTCTCTATTTTGAAGGATCGAATGTAACAACCAAAGTTTATGTAAATGGTAAAGAAGCCGGCGGACATATTGGTGGTTATATTGGTTTTACCATTGATATTACAAACTTTATTAACGAAGGAAACAACGATATTTTTGTACGTGTTGACAATAGTTATGATATCGAAATTATTCCGTCTCAAAAAAGTGATTTCTTTATTTATGGCGGGATTACTAGGGATGTTTGGTTTGTATCTCAATACAAAAACCATATCGATAATTTGAAGATTACAACGCCTCAGGTTTCGGCAAAAACGGCTTCGGTAAACATTTTGGCTTCTGTTGTAAATCCTGAAAATACTGCTTTATCCTTAACGGTGATTCTTAAAAATCCGAAAGGAAAAAAAGTAGCTAGTAAAACGATTTCTGTTTCGGATAAAACGTCAACTATTAAATTCGAAAACATCAAAAATCCGGAACTTTGGGATACTGAAAAACCAAATCTATATTCGGTTACGGCTTTTTTATCGGAGAAAAAACAAATCAAAGATAGTATTACCGAAAAAGTAGGTTTTAGATGGTTTGAGTTTAAAGATCATGGTCCTTTTTACCTTAACGGAAAAAGATTGCTGATTCGTGGTACACACAGACATGAAGAACAAGCGGGAGTTGGCGCTGCAATGAGCAATGCACAGCATCGTGCCGATATGGAATCGATAAAAAGTATGGGCGCAAATTTTGTTCGCTTGGCGCATTATCCGCAAGATCCTGAAATCTACAAAGCTTGTGATGAACTTGGTCTTTTGGTTTGGGATGAATTGCCTTGGTGTCGCGGTGGAATTGGTGATGAACTTTGGCAAACGAATACTAAAAATATGTTGGTCGAAATCATCAATCAAAATTACAATCATCCAAGTATTATTATTTGGTCTCTTGGAAATGAAATGAACTGGCTTCCTGATTTTCCTGATGGCGATAATACCGAAAAGACGAATGTATTCTTGACGGAACTAAACGACATTGCACACAAAATGGATCCAAATCGAAAAACAGCGATTAGAAAGTATTATGAAGGTTCGCAAATTGTCGATGTGTTCTCTCCTTCTATTTGGTCTGGCTGGTATTCAGGAAGTTATAAAAGCTACCAAAAAGCAATTGACGTTTATAAAAAAGAATACAAACATTTTATTCACGCTGAATATGGCGGCGATAGTCACGTTGGGCGTCACAGCGAAAATCCAGTTACTGGTGAAAATATCATAAAAGCTGAAGGTTGGGAAGAAGCAATTGTTCAGACCAAAGTCGCGAATATTGCGCAAATTGGCGATTGGAGCGAGAATTATATCGTTGATTTATTCGATTGGCATTTGCATATATCCGAGAACGACCCGATGTTTGTGGGTAACATTCAGTGGGCGTTTAAGGATTTTGCAACGCCATTACGCCCAGAAGATGACATTCCGTACATGAATCAAAAAGGTCTTGTCGACAGAAACGGAAATCCGAAAGATGCTTATTATGTTTTTAAAAGTTATTGGAGCAAAGAACCTTTTACTTACATCGAATCGCATACCTGGACGGAGCGACAAGGACCTGAAAATACTCCGAGAACTTTGAGCGTTTTCAGTAATTGTGAGAAGGTTACGCTTTATCATGAAGGAAAATCTCTTGGAGAAAAACAAAGAAATCTTTCTCTATATCCTGCAAATGGTTTAACTTGGGACGTGAATTTTTTAAAGGGAGAAAATACGCTAATTGCCGTTGGTGAGACTAAAGATGGCAAAAAGGTTTCGGATACTTTGAAGGTTAATTATCGCTTTAAGAAAAATGATACGGCGACTTCTTTACAATTATCAGCTCAGAAATTAAAAAATGGCAATTATCTGGTCACAGCAATTGCAATTGATAATGGTAATTTGCGTTGTCTGGATTATGAAGAAAGTGTTTATTTTCAATGCTTGAAAGGTGGAAAAACCATGAAAAATCAAGGTACTCCAACCGGAAGTGAATCGATTAAAATGGCAAATGGAAAGGCTTCAATTGAAGTTGTTCCTGATGGTTCTGGTGTTCCAATTGAAATGACGGCTTTGAATCAGAGTTTTAAAGGGGAATATTTGAAGATTGAACAATAAATTTAACCGCAAAGGGCGCCAAGTGAAAAACGCAAAGTTCGCAAAGCTTTTTTTAAACTTTGCGAACTTTGCGTAAAATCTTCGCGGACTTTGCGGTTAAAAACGTCCCAAATTTATATAATACAACAAAAACAATTTTACTAATGAAAAAACTAATAACCACATTATTCCTAGCGTTATCACTTTTTGGATTTGCGCAAAATCAAAGTCTGATTTCTAATGTCCCAAATCGACATACAACTTCTTTAAACGGGGTTTGGAATTATATTGTTGATCCTTATGAAACGGGATTTTACAGCTTTCACCATGATGAATATGATAAACAGGCAAAACCATCAAATGCTGCTTATTTCAATAATTATCATGCGGTTAACAAGCAGGAATTGGTAGAATATGATTTTGATAAATCTCCGAAAATAAATATTCCGGGGGATTGGACTTCGCAAGTTCCGGAGCTTAAGTATTATGAAGGAAATGTTTGGTTCAAGAAATCTTTTGATTATGATTTGAAAGCTAAAAAACGCCTTTTTGTTTATTTAGGAGCAATTAATTATAAGGCTGATGTTTATTTGAATGGAAAAAAACTTGGAACTCATATTGGTGGTTTTACGCCTTTTAATTATGAAGTTACTTCGATTGTAAAACCAAAAGATAATTATCTGGTTATTAAGGTAGATAATACAAGACATAAAGAAGATGTTCCTACGATTAATACAGATTGGTGGAATTATGGCGGAATCACGCGCGATGTGACTTTAATTGAAGAAAATGAATCGTTTGTTGAGGATTATAATATTCAGCTAAAAAAGGGAAATTCGGGTTTGATTTCGGGTTTTGTTAAAATCAATAATTCTAATTCTGCATTGAATGTAGTAACGATTTCTATTCCTGAATTGAAAATTAATTATAAAGGAAAAGTTGGTGCTGACGGAATTGTAAACTTTGAAATTCCGGGGAAAAAAATCTCTTATTGGTCTCCTGAAAATCCAAAATTATATGATGTAACTATTGATTTTAATGGAGAAAAATTAAAAGATAATATTGGCTTTAGAACTATCGAAACTCAGGAAGACAAAATTTTATTGAACGGAAAACCAATCTTCTTACGCGGAATTTCGATTCACGAAGAAAACGCAAAAGGCGGACGTGCAAATTCTGAAGAAGATGCTTTACGTTTGCTAAACTGGGCTAAAGAATTGGGTTGTAATTATGTTCGTTTGGCGCATTATCCGCATAACGAAAACATTATCAGAACGGCTGATAAAATGGGATTGATGGTTTGGGAGGAAATTCCGGTTTATTGGACGGTTGAATTTACAAGAGAAGCTACTTACAAAAATGCCGAAGATCAATTGACAGCAGCAATTACGAGAGATAAAAATAGAGCTTGTATTATTATTTGGTCAATGGCAAATGAAACTCCAATATCTGATGCGAGAAATGCTTTTATTAAAAATTTAGTCGATCATACCAAATCTTTAGACAATACAAGATTAATCAGTGCGGCTTTATTGACGCAAAGTGACAGCGCAGGATTTGGAACTATAAATGATGCAATTGGTGATTATCTGGACATTATTGCTTTCAATCAATATTTAGGTTGGTATGGCGGAAATCTTGAAGATGCCGAAAAAATATTTTGGAAAACTAAATATAATAAACCTGTTATTGTTTCAGAATTTGGAGGCGATGCCAAAGCAGGATTACACGGAGAAAAAAATGAGCGCTGGACAGAAGAATTTCAGGAATACTTGTACATTCAGAATTTGAAAATGATCGAAAAAATACCTCATCTTAGCGGTTTAAGTCCGTGGATTCTGGTAGATTTCAGATCTCCGAGAAGGCTTCTTCCAGGAATTCAGGACGAATATAATAGAAAAGGTCTGATCTCAAATGATGGTCAAAAAAAGAAAGCTTTTTATATTATGCAAAATTGGTACGACAAAAAGAAAAAAGAGCAAAACTAATAACCATTACCAATTCATTAACAAAAAATAGGTTATAACTTATATGATTTTTCTTCATTATTAACTTACTTTGTGTAAACTATAATAAATCATTTACAACTATGAAAAATTTTAATTTATTGATAATTATCTTATTGACTGCTTTTTCTGTCAATGCACAAGATGTGGTAAAATTTGCTCCTCTTGACGCAAGTCCGGTTGACATTTCTTATTTTCCAAATAAAGCTGTTAAGTTCAAAAAAACAGATAATCCATCGCCTGTTATTAAGGTTGTTTATTCAAGACCTTCAGTTAAAGGGCGTGTGGTTTTTGGAGATTTAATTAAGTTCGGTGAAGTTTGGCGCGTTGGTGCAAATGAGAATACTGAAATCAAATTTTACAAAGCGGTTTCAATTGGCGGTACAAATATTCCTGCTGGAACTTATAGCTTATTTGCTATTCCTGAAAAAGACAAATGGACAATTATCATCAATAAAGAGCTTGATATGTGGGGCGCTTATGCCTATGATGAAAGTAAAGATATTGCTAAAGTAACTGTTCCGGTTAAGTCAGTATCTAATGTTGTTGAAGCTTTATCAATTGCATTTACAACTCAGGGTTCTGTTGCAAATCTTGTAATAGGATGGGATAAAACAACTGTTGAAGTGCCAATTACAATCAAATAATTTATACTTCTAAAACATATTTAAAGAGACACTAATTTTTTAATTTAGTGTCTCTTTTTTTATATCTTTAATTCTGTTAACTATGACATAACCAATTAACTAACCAAAAACCAAAAGAATGAGAAAGACCTATTTACTGTTACTTCTTTTGTTGTCTGCTTTCTACGGATATTCTCAGCAAAAGTTTAAAATTACCTATGAACAATTAAAAGAGTATGAAGGTGTTTATGAATATAAAAACAACACCACTTTGCAAATCGCTGCTTCTCCAAAAGACACGATTTTATTTGCCATTATCAACGACAGTAAATATGCTCTAAAACCTTCTGAAAAAGATGTTTTTTTGAATATGTCTCAAGAAACTGTGACTTTCCTGAGAGATCAGTCTTCTGTAGTTAATGGATATTCATCTGATGGAAAAACTTTTAAATTACTTAATAAAAAAGTCGTTTTTCCGAAAGAAATGTGGTATCCAAGATTAAATGTTTCGAAGGATTATAAATACGTGTATCAACAACCCAAAAAAGATTTAGACGGTTTAGTTACCGGAACGCTTGATAATACTGGTTTGGATAAAGCTTTATTGAACGAAATGATGCAAAAAATTGTGGACGGAACTTATGCTAATGTTCATAGCGTTTTGATTATTAAAGACGGGAAATTAGTTTTTGAGGAATACTTTTATGACAATAATAAAGCTAAGTTGCACGAACTTCGATCGGCTACAAAAAGCTTTGTTTCGGCTTTGACCGGAATTGCGATTGATAAAGGATTGATTAAGGATAAAACTGAAACGGTACTTTCTTATTTTCCGGATTATACGATTAAGAATCTTACGGACGATAAAAAACAAATTACAATTGAAAATCTTTTGACGAATCAAAGTGGTCTTGATTGTGATGTGAGCAATCCTAAAGCGGAAGGAAATGAAACAGCAATGAATAATTCTGATGATTGGGTTCAATTTACATTGGACTTGCCAATGGTTGATGTTCCGGGTGGAAAAGGAATGTATTGCTCGGGAAATCCTATTACGTTGGGAAAAATTATCGAAAGAGCTACAAAAATGCCTTTACCTGAATTTGCCAAACAAACGCTGTTTAAAGATCTTGGTATTAAGAATTTCAAATGGAATTTTAAACCTGATGCTTCAAGTGCCGAAACTTTTTGTCAGGTTTATTTAAATTCTCGTGATATGGCAAAATTTGGTTTACTGTATCTGAATAAAGGCCTTTGGAATGGTAAACAAGTTGTTTCTAAAAATTGGGTCGAACAATCGCTTGCTAAACATTCTGTTGTTCAAGGTGTAAATTACGGCTATTTATGGTGGCTAAAATACCTGAATGTCGACGGCGTAAAATACAACGGAAAAGCCGCGCAAGGAAACGGCGGACAGAAAATATATATTTGGGAAGAACAAAATATGATCACAGTTATCACTGGTGGAAATTATAATTCGCAATCACCAAGTGATGAATTGATTCAAAAGTATATTTTGCCTTCGTTTAACGTAAAAAATAAAATTAATTAGATAATGTGCCAATTAGATAATTAGATAATTTAATAAAGGCTTTCAAAAAATTGAAAGCCTTTTCTTTTATGTTAACATTTTCTAATTGACACATTATCTCATTATCTCATTATCTAATTTTCTAATTTTTCAAAGTTAGCGTATAATTTAATTTTGATTTGATTATTTGACGTTCCTTGTCCAAGAGGAAAATTTTATTTGGTTCTGCTGAAGTCAGGCCGTAGAATATTTGTTCGCCTTCTGGTTTGTCGTAATTAAGGACGTAAATTGTTCCGTTTTTATCTTTTCCTACTCCTCTTTCGGTGTTGAAATTCCCTTTTTGTACGAAGACATTTCCAGGTTCTTTTCCTTGATACGTACTTGTCAATTCAAACTTGTGACTTTCCATAGTGCCATCTCCCTGATAAATTTTTAAGACTGTTTGAATTCCGCTGCAATCTGCGCAAGGCAATACACCTTCGTATATTTTTGCTTCGCCCAGACTTTCACTTTCCGGAACTATGTTTTTTGTTTCTTCAACAATTGAAGATGTAGTATCGATAGGTGTAGTAACTTTGTTTTCGCTTTTCTTATTATTACAAGACATTGTAAGACCTGAAATAACTAACATTAACATTAATTTTTTCATAATTATTTTTTTTTAGAATGAGCTAAATATACAGAATATACCTATATTATTCTAGTTTTTGCAATGAAAAAATTTAGAAAAACAAGAATTTAAAAACTGAATTAAGGCATTTTCTTTCTTATTGAAACTCCTGAAAAATAGTTTTATTGTCTTTTAATATTCTTACAATTTTATTTTTACTGAATTATAATTTGTATGGTGAAGTTTTGTATTTTTATCAATAGCAAAATAATTTAATGCCTAACTTAAATAAAAAACTATATGGGAAAATTTGTGATTACTAAAAGAACTAACGGCGAATTTCAATTTAATTTAAAAGCAGGAAACGGGCAAACAATTTTAACCAGCGAAGGGTATACTACAAGAGCTGCATGTCTAAATGGTATCGAATCTGTGAAAACAAACTCAGCAGATGACAATAAATTTGACAGAAAAGAATCTTCTAATGGTAAACCTTATTTTAATCTAAAGGCTACTAACGGTCAAATTATTGGCGCAAGCGAAATGTATGAAAGTACTGCCGCAAGAGAAAACGGAATTGAATCGGTAAAAACAAATGCGCCAGAAGCAACTACAGATGATCAGACAGCATAAATTTTAATGTTTTATATATTTAATTAAAAAGCGAGGCTATAAACCTCGCTTTTTTTGTTATCAATATATGTGTAAATCAAGAGTTCAAAATGTGCCGCTAGGCACTAAATATTGGTAGAAAATATGAATTGGGACACGTTGGCGTGCCGTAGGTACGCAATGATTAACGTTTTGTTGCGTACCTACGGCACGCCAACGAATTTTGATCCTATTGATTACTACCGATATTTAGTGCCTAACGGCACAACGGGAAGTCACATTACTTAATTGCATTAACTCCAGTATGCGTTGGAATTACTTGTTTGATGGTTCCATCTGGATTAAACTCTAGTTTATCAAGACAGACTTCTCTATGAAAACCTCCTGCATCACCCATTTTTATTCCGGTTGGGTATGAAAATCTATGATATGCAATATACCATTCGTCTTTGTTTGGAATTTGCAATACGGAGTTGTGTCCCGTTGCATAAATCCCCTGATCGGGATTTCCTTGGATTACGATATTGTTTTCCGGAATTTCGATTGGTCCAAGTGGTGATTTCGAAATTCCATATCTTACTTTATAATTCGGACTTCTGGTATCGTCTTCGCTCCAAAAAAAGTAGTACGTGTCGTTTCTGTAAATAACGTAAGTTCCTTCTCTAAAGGTGTTGTCGACTTTAATTACTTTTACGCTACTTTTTTTTATAGAAGTCATATTGGCTTTTAATTCGGCTACAGCCATATAACCATTTCCCCAATACAAATAACTTTTTCCGGATTTTGGATCTGTAAAAACATCGGGATCGATTTCCTGACCGTCTTTTATGCCTTCTGGTCTTTTGTTTATCAAAGCTTTTCCGCTGTCTTTAAAAGGTCCGGTTGGGTTATCTGAAGATGCAACTCCAACTTTTTGTGCTGCTGTGAAATAATAGAAATACTTATATTTCCCTCTTTTCTTTTTCTCTACAATACACGGCGCCCAGGCATTTCTGTTTGCCCATTTTACATCTTTTCTAAGATCTACAATAATTCCTTCGTCTTTCCAATCTGTTAGATTATCTGATGAAAAAGTTTTGAAATAATTTCCAGACCAACCGTCAAATCCGTCACTTGTTGGATAGATATAATATCTATTGGTTTTGTTTGAATATAAAATCTCAGGATCTGCGTAATATCCTTCTAAAACCGGATTATTATTTATTTGTGGATATTGTGCCGGCATTCCCCATTTGGCAATTAATCTTTTTAATTCAGAACGTGTTATGGGTAAAATTGTCCCATGACGCGGATTAAAATCCATGGAAATATCGTTATCAATTACGGTGAAATTTTCTAAATCTTTCGTTTTTGTAAACTGATATTTTCCTTTGGTGTAAATATCATACATCAAAATATATTCATCGGAATTGTTTAGTTTGAAAACGCTGGAACCTTCAACTCCATCATTTGTTTGTTGTAAATAGTTGTCGTTTTCAATCCATTTTCCTGATGTTAAATCAGTTGTTGTGGCAACTTTTATTCCTGCTTTTTCAGTTTCTGTTTTATAGAAAAGATGGTAAACGCCGTCTTTTTCAATAATATCTCCGTCGATACAAGCTCTTTCTGATTTTGGCACAAATAATAATTTTGGAGCACTTTCCAGAGCGGTGAAATCTTTATTCGCATAAGCGTAATAAATTTTATCAGGTCCTCCGGCATATTGCATACTAAAGTAAATCATGTATTTACCTGCTTTTGCATCATAAATAGTTTGTGGTGCCCAAACACGTTTCAGGTTTTCATTTCCTGAAAATGCGGTTTGAATATTCACAACGCTACTCTCCCATTTTACAAGATCTGTACTTTTTAATAAAATCATCGCGCGATTACTGTCCCAACCTTTTGAAGATGTCATATCGGTCAAAACCATATAAAATGTTTTGCCATCGTCGCCTCGCAAAATATGCGGATCGCGAACTCCTCCAGTTGAACTTATCGTTTTACTATCAATAACTGGCTGATTATTATTCAGATTGTAATAATGATAACCGTCTGCGCTGATGGCATATCTTACGGCTTCTTCTTCGACATTATTTCCGGTGAAATAAACGAACAAATAGGCTGTCAAATCTTTTTCGGCAATAACTGGCGGAATTCCTTTTGTGTTATTTTGGGCTTGTAAAAAATTAAAAAACGCTAAAAACAATACAAGACAAAATTGTAATCTCTTCATTATTTTTTACTTTTTAATTGATATAAAATGGAACTGTGCGGTCTTAATTCGGCAGAAATTTCTTTGGCAGAAACTTTTGTTTTTTCTCCTGTCCAAAGGTTTAAAACTTCGGCAGAATCTGAAATTCCAAGATCTGAAAGGTTTACAGCAATTTTCTCAGAAGTATTGTCTGAGATATTAAATAAAGCCAAATAAACGCTTCCGTCTTTAGGATTTT
Source organism: uncultured Flavobacterium sp. (assembly GCF_951805225.1). Classification (NCBI taxonomy): domain Bacteria; kingdom Pseudomonadati; phylum Bacteroidota; class Flavobacteriia; order Flavobacteriales; family Flavobacteriaceae; genus Flavobacterium; species uncultured Flavobacterium sp. Next base: position 2,035,712 of record NZ_OX638201.1, read on the forward strand.
TTGAGGTTACGGCAATTTTTCCGTCTTTCTGAAAAAGTTGTTTTACATCTGTACTTTCATTGTGCATTTTCACTACATCTTTATTGGTCAATAATGACAAGGTAAAAGCATCATTACTTGGTAAATCTCCACCAAAAAACAACGGCGATTTAAAGATATTGAAGAAGGTAATCAACGTATATTGTTCGTCTTTTGTCAAACGAGTCATTCGGTCTTCGCCACGTTCTCCTCTTAAGGAAATTCGCCCAAGCGGAATCATATCACAGTCTGGCCAAGTTCCTGGCGCAATGTATGGATACCATTTCTGGCTTACTTCCATCAAATGTGTAATGTGCGGCCAAGTGTCCCAAACATCGTCGACCATTCTCCACATATTCGCATGTTCTTTTACGTGTGAAGCTGCAGTAATTGGCGTTTCTCCAGGCGAAGTACTCAATACAATTTTACGTCCGCATTTGTCGATTGCGTTTCTGATTAGGTTGATTTCTCCTTCGTGATAAGGTCTTGATAAATCATCGATCTTGATAAAATCTACGCCCCATTGTGCGTAAAGTTCAAACAATGAATCGTAATATTCCTGTGCTCCGGGTTTGTCTGCAAGAATGGTATAATTGTCTTTTAGCCATTCGCATTGCAAAGCGGTTGTATAAATTTGATCTGCTGTGATTCCGTTTGCGCCTTTGATAGGTAATTTATCTTCAACGGCTTTTTTAGGAATTCCGCGCATAATGTGAATTCCAAATTTCAATCCTTTTTTATGAATATAATCTGCCAAAGGTTTAAATCCTTGTCCGTCTTTCGCCGATGGAAAACGGTTTAGGGCTGGCTGATATCTTCCGTATTGATCGATTACATATCGAGGATCTGTTTGGTTGTATCCGCCTGCTTTGTCGTTTTCTACAAACCATCTGATGTCTACAACTATATATTCCCAACCAAACTTTTTCAGGTTTTTAACCATATAATCGGCGTTGGCTTTTACTTCGTGTTCTTCTACCGTAGAACCATAGCAATCCCAACTGTTCCAACCCATTGGCGGCGTTTGTGCCCATTGTTTGAACTCGTCTTTTGCGAATGTTTTTGTCTGAGCATTTGAAGAAGCTGATGCTAAAACAACTCCAAGTATTAAGGCTATTCTATTTTGTATTTTCATGATAATTTCAAATAAGTGTTATTATTACACTTTAAATATAATAAACTTTTTTAATATATCTATTCTAAAGTAGACCCGACAGGTTTTGGAAACCTGTCGGGTCTTCGTTGACGATTTCCATGTGTCAATTTATTTTGCCACAGATTAAAAAGATTATAATAATTTTAATCTGTCTCTCTAATTAGACCTAACAGGTTTTGGAAACCTGTCGGGTCTTCGTTGACGATTTATCTTATGCCAATTACTTCACATTAACAGTAACCTCAACTGGTTTTAACCATTGACTTGTAAAGGTCACTTTTATAGGTTGTGCTTCTCCGGTTGATTGAATATAAGCGGCAATATGACCGTGATAAACTCTTTGAACATTATCTGTATAATCTGTCATGTCGCTGTTATTTCCTGCTTCAAGTCCTAATAAAATTCCAGGTCCGCTAATTGTACAAGTAACTTCATTGTCTGAAAGCATTACCGGTAAACCATTTTGATCTTTTACCTGAACCATTATTTTGGCAACGCCTTTGTCTTTTGTAATCGTGATGTTTTTATCGGCAATTGTCAATTCAACTGGTTGTTGCGTCGAATTAATGGCGTATTTGCTAACTTCTTTGTCATTTTTATCTAAACCAATTGCTTCTAATTTTCCTGATGTAAACGGAATATCCCAATAAATAATTCCGGTTTTTTCGTCGTAAACTTTTGTTTCTCCAACTACTTTTCCGTTTAATTCTAAGCGTGCTTTTGCAGCATTTGTGTAACACACAACGCGAATCATTTCACCTTGAGTGTAATTCCAGATTGCCCACGCATCTTTAGAAACGTCTTTTACATCTTTTAATGGATAAGTTCCCACGTAAGTCATTGGTTTATCTGACCAAAGTGATTGACGGAAATATCCTCTTGGCTTGATTACTCCGGCAAAATCAACTAATCCTGAGTAAAATCCTCTTGAAGGCCATCTTCCTGATTCTCCTAAATAATCAATTCCTGTCCATAAAAATTGTCCAAAAATATGTTTGTTGTTTTTTACCGCTAACCAAGGTTCCATATCGTGAACATTCTCACTTCCGAAAATGACTCTGTTTGGATATTTCTCGTGATCTGATTGGTATTTGCTTTCAGTATAATTGTATCCTGTAATGTCTAATGCTCCCGGATATTCTGTTTCGTTAGACATTGCAACACCGGCTAATCCTGCTGTTGTTGGACGCGATTTATCGTATTTTTTTACTGCTGCAACCAGACGTTTTGCAATTACGCCAAGACGCATTGCATCTGGTGCATCTTTTTTGTAACCGCCATAAGCTGCTTGTCCAAAACCTTCTTTTCCTTTGTCTAAAACGGGGTGAGAATAAGGATCGTTTGGATAATCTACTTCATTACCAATGCTCCACGCAAATACCGAAAGATGGTTTCTGTCACGACGAACGAAGTCTTCAAGGTCTTTTTCTCCATAATCTGCAAAAATATCAAATGAACCTTCGAATCCCGGAGTTCCATAATTCCAGCCTTCTAACCATTTACGTTTTGGAAATTCCCATTCGTCATAAGCTTCGTTTAAAACCAATAATCCTAACTCGTCGCAAAGTTCATAAAAAACCGGCGCTTGCGGATTATGACTTGTACGTATTGCATTTACGCCAATTTCTTTCAATGTTTTCAATCTTGTTTCCCAAACTTCTCTTGGAACTGCTGAACCTAAAACTCCTGCGTCATGATGTAAACAAACTCCTTTCATTTTCATCCACTTTCCATTTAATGCAAAACCGTTATTTGCATCGAAAGTAAAAGTTCTGAAACCTGTTTTTGTCGTTGTTTCATCTATTTGTTTTCCATCTTTTAAAACGGTTGTTTTAAGCTGATACAAATTAGGATTTTCTAAATCCCACAATTGAGGATTTTTTACGTTTATTTTAGTCGAAATTTTTCCACTTTTGTTTGCTGCAATTTCAACTTTAGAAGATGATTTTCCAACAGATTTTCCGTCTTTAGAAATCAATTCATTTATTACGGTTACACTAGATTTTGCTGCTGAATTGTTTTCAACATCAACCTCAACATTCAAAGTTCCTGTACCGTTTTTTACTTCGGGATAAGCATAAACTCCCCATTGTGCAATATGAACAGGATTTGAATAAACTAACCAAACGTTTCTATAAATTCCTGAACCTGTATACCATCTTGAATCAGCACTTTGACTGTGATCTACACGAACCGAAATGATATTTTCCTGACCGTATTTTATATATGGAGTTGCATCGTAAGCAAATGAAATATAACCGTTTGGACGTTTTCCTAAGGAATGTCCGTTAAGGAAAACTTCACTTCTGTTGTAAACTCCTTCGAAATATAAATAGACTTTCTCGCCTGTTTTATTTTGCGGAATATTAATTGATTTTCTATACCAGCCAATTCCGCCTGGCAAGAAACCTGTACAACTTGCCAATGTTGGGCTCAATTGCCCTTTTACGCTCCAATCGTGCGGCACATTTACGGCTTGCCATTTGCTGTCGTCGTAAGTTGCTTTTTGCGCATCCGGAGTATCTTGTAAATTAAATTTCCAGTTGTCGTTGATTTTTTTGGAATCTCCAAACGATATCTGACTGAATGCAGACAAACACGAAAAGAGAAGTACGGGCAGTAAGATCTTTTTTGTAAACATTTTTCTTAAAGGTTCTAAGGTGCTGAGATACTGAGGTTCTGAGCTTTTGTGTTATTCTTAAATTTAGTTTTTTAGTTTTTTTTTGTTTCAGGTTTCATGTTTCAGGTTCTTTGCGATAACTTGAAACCTGAAACTTGAAACTTTTTAATATTCTAATTCTCCAACAAACGTCACAACTGACTTTGCGGGAATTTCGAGATTATCGATTTTTTGAATTTCTGTTCTTTTTAAATTTGTGTTTTCAGAAGTAATATACGGCGTTACTTCGTTGTTTTTTACGATTCCTTTTGAAAGATTGAATTTGTATTTCTGGGGAGATTTTCCGCAGTTTACCGCAACTACAATTAGTTTTTTGTTCTGTACATCTTTGTAAGCGGTTAACATTACGTCGTTTGCAGCGTCGATTTCGTTTTGGTTTGGAACATCTATTCTCAGCATTCCTGGACGCACGAATAAGGAATAATTTCCTAGAGCCCAAAGTAGTTTTGAATCATGAAATTCTCCATCGTTTCTCACATAGTCCGGTGCTGTTCCTCCGTTGCTTTTTCCGTCATCAAGATAAATTAAACCGTCTTTATAATCAACTCTTGTTATCGATGTCCACCATTGCCATGAAGCTGCGTTTGCAACTGCAATATCATTGTGAATTAAACGTGCTACAAACAAAGCAGTTTGCATTCCTAAATCTCTGCCGCCACCTGAACCTCCAGGAATTTCTGCTTCTCCCGGATTTTCTAAAATGCAATATTCTGATTGCCAATATTTCAATCCCAGATTTTGTTTGATGTTTGCCGCGATTAGTTTTCGGCTTAAAACTTGTTTCTCAACTGGCCACGTTGTAAAATAACTGTGTCCTAAAATCACATTTTTTACATTGGAAAATTTCGAAATGTTTGTTTTTGTTTTTCCAAAGAAATACTCAATCTGATTGTCTCTGTTTTCGGCATTTACATTTTCATACAAATAGTTGATTTGTCCGGCTTCGGCAATTACGATTTCGGTACTCATTTTATTTGCTTTGAGTTTTTCCGAAAGTGATTTGGTTAAATCAGAAATTTCCTGATTGGTTGCCGGCGTTCCTTCCTGACTATTTTTGCCTTCGTTATTTGGCATCCATTCCCATTGTGGTTCGTTTATTGGACTTACATAATCGAATTTGATTCCTTCTTTTTTCTCTAATCCCTGAATACTTTGAACTAAGAAATCGGCAAATTTTGGAATTGCACCATCTTTTAGATTCAGTTTATTCTTTTGAGTTGCAAAAGACAATCCGTTGTTTGTCATATAAACCGGTGGGCTATTGGTGAAAATGAGGAATTTCTCGACACCACGTTTTTTAGCGGCTTGCAAAAACCATCTTTGACCTTCTTGTTTTGAGAAATCATAAGTTCCGTTGGCTTGTAAAAAAGATTCGCTTCTTCTCCACTCATCCGAAACTCTGCTGTTTTCGCCTTGTTCTGTACTTCCTGCTCCAAGATTAAATCTCCAGATCGAAAGTCCGATTCCTTTTGGGTTTCCTTGTGCATCAATTTCTTTACTAAAAAGTAAATCGGCAATGGCATTCTTTTTTTGGTCGGGCCAATTTTTTCCAACAAACTGACATCTCCATGCATCAGAACCGCCGAAACCGTCCATGGTCTGCACTACATTATCTGTGCTAATGGTGATGGTTCGCTGTGCAAATGACAGCGAACTCACGACCAATAAAAGCGAGATATATATTTTTCTCATTGTTTTATTCTTTTTGTTTTTTCAACCGCAAAGACGCTAAGTTTTCGCAAGGTTCGCAAAGTTTATTCCTAGCTTTGCGAATTTTTGCGGTCTTTCTTTGCGCACCTTGCGGTTAATTTTTTACTCTAATTTTTTTCTTGACAAACTCTGTCAATTACCTTTGTCAAAGTTTAAAACTTTGACAAAGGTTTGCGCCGTTGATCCTAATTTTGCCAAAGCATTTCAAAACCTTAGTAACTTAGTATCTCAGCACCTTAGAACCTCCTATTTATAACTACCCACATAAGTCACAACTGACTTTGCCGGAATTACAAAATTCGTTGCATCGACTGCGGTTCCTTTTTTCAAACTCAGGGTTTCTGAAGTTGTATAAGGTGTTAATTTATTATCTGCTAAAGTTCCTCCTGAAAGATTCAATTTGTATGTTTTTGCCGATTTGCTGATGTTAACCGCTACAACAACCAGTTTTTTTGTTGCTGCATCTTTGTATGCGGTTACCATTACATCATTCACGGAAGTGGAATTATCTACACTTGGAATCTGAACTCTGATCATACCCGGTTTTACGAAGAAAGAGAAGTTTCCTAATGCCCAAAGTGTTTTTGCATCTCTAATATATCCGTCGTTTTTGCAATAATCTGCATTTCCGGCGCCGTTGCTTGAACCATCGTCTACGTGAATTAATCCGTCTTTGTAATCTCCACGGCTAATTGCTGTCCACCATTGCCAAGACGTTACGCCTCCAACGGCAATATCTGTACTGATAATACGGGCTGTCCAAAGTGCCAACGGCATTCCTAAGTCTCTTCCCGGACCTGCTCCGCCAGGAAGTTCTGCGGTTCCCGGACTTTCCAAAACACAATATTCAGATGACCATAAACTTAATCCTGCCACTGCTTGTGCTCTTGTTTCAGCTGATTGTCTTGAATAAACTAACTCGGTCAATGGCCATGCTTGCCAGTAACTGTGCGCTGAAATGGTCTTTTTGACGTTGCTTAATCCTGCGATATTTCTAGCTGAATTTACGCCAAAGAAATAATCGATTTGGTTGGATCTGCTTTCTTTACCTGAGATTGTTTTATAAAGTGGCTCATAAGAACCGCCTTCTCCAACTACAATTTTAGACTCTAATCCTTTTGCTTGTAATGCTGGAGAAAGAACCTTTACAAAACTGTAAATATTAGCATTCGTTGCCGGTGAACCTTCTTGTCCTGAACCATCCCATTCGTATTGTGGTTCATTAAACGGAGACACATAATCGATGGTTAATCCTTGTTCTGTTTTTAATTTGTCTAATGATGTTGTCCAGAAATCAGCCAATTCTGACCATTTGCTGTCTTTTATATTATAAAATTCTTTAATAGTTGCGTGCGCTTTTCCGTTTTGGGTTAAGTAAACCGGAGCACTATTTGTGAACGCCAATAATTTTTCAAGACCACGTTCTCTCGCGGCTTTCATGAACCAAACCTGTCCGGCTTGTTTGTTCATATTGTATGAAACTCCATCTGTTGTAAAACATTCTGTACGTCGCCATTCGTCGCCAATATCGCTTGCATCGCCTTGTTCTGCGCTTCCTGTTCCAAGGTTAAAGCGCCATAATGATAATCCGATTCCTTTTGGATTTCCATCGGCATCAAGTTCTTTACTGAAAAGCAAATCGGCTATTTTATTCTTTTTATCCGATGGCCAATTTCTTCCTATAAAATTACATTGCCACGCGTCTGAAGCTCCGAAGCTTTCCATCGTTTGAAGATTTGCATCCAAATTGATACTTAATTCGGCTGTAGTATTTTCGGAGTTTGAATTGTTATTGTTTTCGGAATCGCAACTTACTAAAATAGTGTTTGCGAAAAGTAAGCCTGCACATAGGAGACTTACTTTATTTTGGTTGATAAACTTCATATTAGTAACCAGGATTTTGTGTAATTAAACCTCCACTTAAATCAATTTCTAATTGTGGTATTGGCCACAATAAGTTTTTCGCAGGATTAAAATTGATTCCTTTGTCTTGTGATTCTCTTAAATTGGTAGTTTCATAAGGATCTGTAGAATTCAGATTGTACTGAACAAAAGTTCCGCTTGGTCCCATTAAACCTTCGATTACCGGTCTTCCTGTTGATGGATCTTTTTCGCGACGAATATCATATAAACGCAATCCTTCGAAAGCCAATTCTAAACGACGTTCTTTATAGATTTGTTTTAGAAGTGTTGGTCCTGCCAATCCTGTTTTTGGGTCTAATTTTACACGTGCTCTAATGATATTGATATCAGCCAAAGCGTCTCCACCAACATGATAACTTGCTTCTGCTCTTGTCAAATACATTTCGGCCAAACGAATCAACGGAATATTCAATGGTAAGTGTCCGTCTTTTTTGTCTAATGCACGACGTGTCACTATCGGAATATAATATTTACGGCAAATACGTCCTGATTTATTATCGTTTAAGCTGAATTTGTGTGTTGGGTTTAAAACTTCGTCTCCGTAAGCTGCTTCTCCCCATTTTGTAATAGTGCTTCTACGACGGATTACGTCATTTTCAGAAAGATATGCATTTTCTAAGTCGCTGGTTGGCATACACCATCCCCATCCGTCAAGAACATCTGCAGCATCATTACTTGGAAAATATTTTTTGTCTTCTCCTCTTGCTCCGGATAATGTTGGCAACATTGATCCTAAACTTTTGTCCTGAACTGATGATGATTGTGCTTCAAGAATTGATTCAACTCCGTTATGGTTGTTTACGTTCCAGATGTTTAGGAAATCGCCTTCAAGAGCATATGGTCCTTCTGTAATTACTTTGTTTGAATATTGTTTTGCTTCTGCCCATTTTTCCTGAAATAAAGATACTCGAGCCAATAAAGCATATGCTGCCCATTTGTTCACTCTTCCTTGTCTGTTTACTGGAATTGTTTCTAATTTTTGTGCAGATTCTTTAAGATCGGCTTCGATTTGTGCATAAACATCGGCAGCTGAACTACGTTGTAATTTTAAATCGGCTGTTCCTAAAGATTTTGTGTATAACGGAACTCCTCCAAAAAGATTCACTAATTCGTAGTAGCAATAGGCACGAACGAATAAGGATTCTCCCATATATTGATTTTTTTGAGTTTCAGATATTGGCGATGCAGCCATTTTCTCTAAACCAATATTTGCAGATTGTATGGTGTAATAATGCGCGGTATAAATACTGTTCATATCTCCCATATTATCTGGTGTAATAATATATTGCGAACAAGGTCTGTGTGCCGAATTATCCTGTCCTGTATTACCCATCCAGGCATCGTCTGTAGACATTTCGTTGGTAACTCTTGGCGCTACTAATGCGTACCAATCGTTAGGAATCAACAATCTACGTGTCAATTCATTAACGTAATTCTCACATTCTTGTGCGGTCTGAAAGTAGTTCTCTAAGGTTTGAGTTCCTCTTTGTTCTTTTTCGATAAAATCACTGCATGAAACTGCAAGTATCGAAAAAGTTATTATTGCTATTATTATTTTTTTCATGTCGTTTTTTATTAAAATGCTACATTAAGACCCATCAAAATTGTTGGCTGAACCGGATAGTTCCATCCTCCAAATCCTGCTCCTTTTACTCTGTCGCCTTTGTCAGGATCTCCTCCCGCAACTTCGGGATCAACTCCTGTAAATTTTGTCCAGGTCCATAAGTTCTGACCTGACAATGAAAGTCTTAATTTGTCTAATCCAAATTTATTGTAGAATGAAAATCCTAATTGAAGATTTTTCATACGCACATAAGAACCGTCTTCTACATAAAGTGAAGAGAATTTTGTAAAGTTCTCGTTGTTATCATCTTTAGACAAACGAGGAACTGAATTTGATGTTCCTTCTCCATGCCAAGCCATTTGATCCAGATTTGCTACTTTGTTTGTTAAACTTGCTCCGTTGTATAAATCTGAAATGTTTTGGTTAACAATATCATTTCCAATACTTGAGTAGAAATTAGCAATTAAATCAAATTGTTTGTAAGCGAAATTAAAATTCAAACCAACATTATAATCTGCCCACGGAGAACCAATTTTTGTTCTGTCTTTATCATCAATTTTTCCGTCACCGTTTATATCTTTAAAACGAACGTCTCCTACTTGCGCATAAGGCTGTAATTTTGTTCCGTGTTGATCTGTATGCGAATTCAATTCTGTCTGATTTTGGAACAAACCATCCGCTACATATCCGTAAAAGAATCCTGGCTCATCTCCTTGTATCGTCAAACTTCTGTTTCCTGCTCCGTAAAGTCTTTCACCAGCTGTTGATAAATTAAGCATTTCGATATTTACTGTTGTAAAAGTCAAATCAACACCATAAGAGAAATCTCCTTTTTTGTCTTTATAAGAAACCATTAAATCGATACCGCTTGACTTCATAGACCCAACGTTTGTCCACATTGTTGAATAATTTGGAAAACCACTATATGTTGGAAATTGCTTTAAGAATAACATATCTTCTGTTTTCTTTTGATAGTATTCTAATGAACCTGTAATTTTGTTTTTCCATAATCCAAAATCAAGTCCAAAACTTACATCTTCTACAGTTTCCCATTTGATGTCTTTATTCGCCATAGTTGAAGGAAATGCTGTATCTAAAACATTACCTCCGATAGGGTAAAATCCTTGTCCGATATTAGATTGGTAAACTGCATCAGGTAAATTTTGGTTACCTACTTTACCCCAACCAGCTCTGAATCTTAAGTCACTAAAAATATCTTTTGTCGATTGCATGAAACCTTCGTTTAAAATTCTCCATGAAACAGATGCCGATGGGAAATTTGCCCATTTATTATTGGTCATGAATTTTGAAGATCCATCACGTCTAAAAGTTCCTGTAAAGTAATATTTACTATCGTAGTTATAAGAAAGACGGGAAATATAAGACATCAAAGAGTTTGACCAGCTGTTACCACTGCTATTACGGTTTTTAGTTGCTGCGCTCAACTCTCTCATTAAATCAGAATTGTTTGGCACACCTTCTCCATAACCCCAAACCTCATTGCGATTGTACTCTTCCATTGTATTACCAATCATAAAAGAGGCGTTGTGTTTCTCTGCAATTGTTTTAGTATAGGTAATCGTATTTTGCCATGTCCAATCTACATTGGTATTGTTTCTTCTTTCGACACTATTAATTTCTGCTTTTTCGTGTGCGGCGTCAATTACAAAATCAGGTTTAAAAATGTCTTGTGTTTTATCTCCAACTTCGATAGAAGCTTGTGTACGAAGCACTAAACCTTTTATTGGTTCGTATTGTAAATAACCGTTTGTATTTAAGTTGTACTGATTAGTATAATCATCATAACGTTTTACGGCTGCAATAGGATTCCAAACATACGATGGAGAACGTGCATAAATGCTGTATTCGTTTTCTAATCCTGTAAGTTGATCTGCTGGTTTGTAAATTGGCGTAATTGGATCAATTTTATCAAAATCAGCCCAGTTATTTGGTGCACCCCAAGTTTCGTAACGAGGATTCAACGTAATTCCGGCTTTGAATTTATCTGAGAATTTAAAATCATTTGCAATTCTCATGGTAATTCTTTCCCAACCTCCTACTTCATAAATAGATTCTGAGTTATAATAATTCAAACTAACAGAGTAAGTATGTGTATCTGAACCTCCGCTAACTCCTAAAGAAGCGTTAGTTACAGGCGAAGCTCTTTTGATTCCGGCATCCCACCAATCGGTTGTTTTTCCTCTATATTGAGAAGGATTTGGCAAATAATCAGCATATCCCGAATTGTTGTACGCTTTGTTCATCATTGTGGCATAACCTTCGGCATCAGCCATATGATACGGATTATCCATCATTTGCATTCCTGAACTTAAGTCAAAATTGAATCTTGTTTTTCCTGCTTTACCTTTTTTAGTGGTAATCAAAATAACTCCATTAGAAGCACGAGAACCGTAAATAGCACTTGCAGACGCGTCTTTAAGAACTTCCATAGATTCTATTTCGTTACTGCTTAAGAAATTGATACTGGTTCCCATTGGGATTCCGTCAACCACATAAAGCGGATCTGTACTAAGATTTAGTGTAGAAATACCACGAATCAAAACTCTGGGTTGTGCTCCTGGACCTCCTTGCCCAGTAACCTGAACTCCGGAAACTTTTCCTTGCAAAGATTCTGTAACGTTACCAACAGTCATGGTTTGAAGCTCTTTTCCTTTTATAGAAGAAATCGAACTGGTTACGTCGCTCTTTTTAACAGCGGCATATCCTACAACCACAATTTCATCTAATGCCTGACTGGATTCCTGCATAATAACATTAATCTCTGTTTTGTCGCCAACAGGAACTATTTGATTGGTAAAACCAACAAATGAAAATTCGATTTGAGCGTTTTTATTCGGAACACTAATTGTATAATTTCCGTCAAAATCACTTGCAGCTGTTGTCGCTGTGCCTTTCACAATTAGGTTAACTCCCGGAATTGGCACATTGCCTTTGTCCTTAACAGTACCTTTTATTTTTATTTGTCCAAATGATACTGCGGTGCACATCAGGGCAATAAAAAATCCTATATATTTAAATTTCATATCAAGTTATTTTTTTAATTAAATGTTATAACTGGGTTACAACAACTTATTTTTTTGTGATAAATACTCTTTCTAACTCTGTATCCAGCACTACTTTGTACACTCCCGGAGCAGCAGGATATTTAGCATTTCCGTTTTCTCCCGGTGACATTGTACAAATACCATTTTTAATTAATCTCCATGACGGACTCCACCATTGACCTGTAAAAGTCGCTTCTAATTGTCCTGTCAAAGTATATTCTCCCACTAATTGGTAAGGGTTGTTTGGGTTGTTTGCCAAGTGTAATCCTGTTTGAACCCATGCAGTCCACGTATCCCAATCTGCACCTTGAATTCCGCTACCACAAACACTTACGAAAGGTCTTCTTTGCGCTTCAACATCATGCCATAATCCGTTTGCAATATCTGCCCAAACTTTGCTTGCAGGCGTGTATTTTGTTGCAGTATATGTCAATGTATTTGGATTTACTTTTATGATATAATATCCTTTTGTAGGTAAAATAATTGGCGTTGAAGCAACATCATCAACTAAAGTTCCTGCTTCGTTCAAACCAAAACAATGTGGGGCAAAATCTGATTCCTGACCTAAGAAATAAACTTCTTTATTGTCTTTGTCTGCATAATATTTGAATTCGAAATCTTGTCCGTTTTTCTCATGGAAATACATTGGAACTCCAACGACATCTGTCGTAAGATTGGTTCCCTTTGGCTGATCGCATAAATAGATTGCAGGATATTCGTTTGTCGCAACTATATTTACATTTAAAGTTCCTGTATTTGGAATCGCAAATTTATCTCTCGCCGTAATGGTTAATACATAATTTGCCGCGGTCACTGGCAATGTATACGTTTTATTGAAAGTATAAGATTGTGGCGCTCCTTGTAACTGAACCATTTCATCAATTCCTAATTCAGCACATTTAACCTGAATATAATCAATACCAGAATCGTCATTAACTACAAAGTTTACCGGCATTTCTTTGCTTGTAGACAATAAGATAACTGCTCCTTCTTTTGGCGTTATCATTGTTATTGCAGGCGCAGCAAATTCTCCGTCTAAACGTAAATTAATTTCTTCATTAACTGCGTTTCCGGAAACATCCGTAATGATTAGTTTTATTTTGAAGGCTTCAGAAGTTCCTCTGTTAGCAGGAATTTCAAAAAAATAACTCAAATCATACGATTTAAGTAAAGGATCTGTAGCAAATGAAATTACTTTATCCAGAGACAATTCAGGAATTTGAATTTGCACACTTTTTAATCCTAAATCATCAGCCAAAGCGGCTTTAATTTCAAATTTTCTACTTGGTGCGCCGTAAATTTCTTTTGTCGACACTACAACCGTAGGATTATCAGAACTTGGAAAATCTGATTCATTATTTTGGCATCCGGTTAAAAGGAGTCCAAAAAGGGTAAGAAAAAATAAAAATACATTTCTTTTCATTTCTTTGATTTTAAGGTTAGGTTAGTTAGTTATTTTGATAATCAGAAAATGAGATCATTAGATAATTGGCCAGATTAATAATTTTCACATCTTCTATTTTTTATAATTCGACAACAAGAAATTGATCATCATAAATAATTATCTAATTGACTAATTATCTCATTTTCTCATTCACTTTTTTCGAATTATTCCTCTCGTTGAAACATTCTTTGAAATCTATTTAAACCCGCAGCTTTTTCAACCGCGGGTTTGATAAGTAATACGTAAAACCAACTCTTACTATCTTAGTTTTAAAGAAGGCTCAATTCTTTAAACAGATAAAAAACTTATCGTAAAATAAACACTTATAACATACACAGTAATACAACTTAAATATTACTATAAGTGCAAAGTAATGTCGAGTTTCAACTTTCAAGGAGGGGTAAAATGGAAAAAAAAGGAGGTCAAAATCGTAATTAACTATTATTTTAGGTTAAAAATTACAGAGTGTAAAAAAATAACTGCTAATTTTTAAACAATATGCAATTATCTAATTTTATTAATTATTGATTGTTAGTTGTTAATTATTGATTGCGAAATGACGTTTGTTACGACATCTTTGTCAAAGTTTAAAACTTTGACAAAAATAAAACTCATGAAACTCTACAAAGTAAACACGCTATTTGTCATTGCGAGGAACGAAGCAACCACACTAATAAAAATCACGAATTGTATTCAGCAAATGAGATTGCTTCGTTCCTAGCAAAGACCAATCTTTGTCAAATTACTTGTGTGTCCTTCGACTTCGCTCAGGATGACAAAATTGTACTCAAATCAATCACAATAAGAACTTTTTATTTGATAATATTCAAATCTGCGTTGAACGAGCTTTTATATTTTTTAATGTATTCTGAAGGCGTCATTCCAAATAATTTTACAAATTGCTGTCTGAAATATTTTGGATCTTCAAAACCAACTTCGGCACTTGCCTGAGTGATATTAATATCTTCAGTGAGCATTAACATCGCGGCTCTTCGAATCCGAACAGAACGTATAAAAGCATTTAAGGTCTGTCCTGAAATGATTTTAATTTTTGTGTAAAGTGTTCTGTGGCTCATCCCCATTTCGAGTGCGAAATTTTTGATCGTGAAATCTCTTTTGTGAATGTTGGCTTCTACAATATCAATACATTTCTTGAGGATTTCCTGATATTCTACCGGAACCTTTTGCGTGTTTTCTTTTAATGTGATACTATCCAGGAAATAAGTTCTAAGATTACTGCGATTTCTCAGCAACGATTCTACACGCGCCACGAGTATATCATCATCAAATGGTTTTGTGATATAATCATCGGCTCCATCACTGATTCCCTGCAAATGTGTTTCAGGATTTTTTGATGCCGTTAATAAGATTACCGGAATGTGAGACAAGGCGGGATTTTCTTTTATTTTTCGGCACAACTCAAGACCGTCCATTTCTTCCATCGTAATATCACTTATTACCAAATCCGGCATGTGTTTTTTGGTCAGCTTCAAACCTTCTTCTCCATTTTCGGCACTATAAACAATATAGTTTTCTGAAAATAATTTGATGAGATATGCTCTGATTTCAGCATTATCATCAATTATTAAAACAGTGCGTTTGTCCGTAAGCATTATTCTTTGGAAATCATTTTCTGAAACCGAAGTATTAGAAAATGAATTATTCTCTTCGATTTCATCCACAATCAATTCATTAAACAATTGACTTCTTTGCGGAATTTCTGTCGTAATTTCTACATCTTCAAAATGACTGTTTCCTTTTAGAAACGTGAGTTTAAAAATACTTCCTTTTCCTATTTCACTTGAACAGCTTACAAAACCTTTGTGTTTGTCTACAAAATATTTTACGATATAAAGTCCAATTCCAAAACCTGTTCCTACAGAAACTTTTGAGTTGATTTGTTTGAATTTTTCAAAAATAACATCAATATCCTTTTTATCAATTCCGTCGCCACTATCTGCAATTTCAAGGATTACTTCACGATCATTCTCATTGAGATTAAGGTTAATCGTTCCGCCAATTGGTGTGTACTTAAAAGCATTCGACATTAAATTGAATAATGAGATTTCGATTTTTTCATAATCGCCTATAATTTCAATTTCATGATCGGGAATATTAAAATTGTAATGAATACTTTTTTCTTTTGCCTGATTGACAAAACATTGATACACTTCGTTGCATAAATTATTGACATTGATGGTCGATAATCTAAGCGAATCTGCGTCGTTTTCAGCTTTTCTAAAAAGCAATAACTGATCTACAAGACTCAAAAGTCGGCGTGCATTTCTATGCGCAATTGCCAAATCACTCCCTGAAGATCCATTTTGAACACTTTCCTTCTGAACCGCTTTTTTCAATGGATTTATAATTAGCGAAAGCGGCGTGCGAAATTCATGCGAGATATAAGTAAACATTGACGATTGTTTTTCGGCAATTTCCTTTTCTTTCTTACTTTCCAGTTCCGCAATTTTAACCTTGTACTTTAGTTTTTCTTTATTTTTATGGTATTCCAAATAAGCAAAAATACTGGCAATACCGGCTAATAAATATAAAGCATATGCCCACCACGTTCTGTACCAAGGCGGCAAAACGTTTATGATAATCAAGCTTTCGTCTTTGTTCCAACCGCCTTTAAAATTGGTTGTTTTCACTTTAAAAGTATATTTTCCTTCGGGTAATCTCGAATAATTTGCTTTTCGGGCCTGACCCACAAAATTCCATTGTTCGTCCCAACCTTCAAGGAAATAAGCATAATTTATTTTGTCGGCATTATTGTAGTCGAGCGCAACAAATTCCAGCGATAATGTGGTTTGATCAAAAGGCAAATTAACTACTTTGACCTTATTGGAATCCCATTCAGAAATCAAATCTGTTTTGTTTTCTTCAATGGGCTGATTGTTTACATAAAAATCTGTCAATAAAAGATTATTCTGCTGATTATATCCTTTAATTGCTTCCGGAAAAAAGATATTAAAACCGTTAATTCCGCCAAATAAAAACTCTCCGGTAGACAATTTAATTCCGGCATTAAAACTAAACTGATTGCTCTGAAGCCCATCGTTTACCGAGAAATTCCTAAAAGTTTTTTGCTTTTTATCAAATCTGCAAATACCATTATAAGTGCTCATCCAGAGATTGCCTTCTTTATCTTCGAGCAATCTTAAAATCGTGTTCGAAGGCAAACCATCGTCTGTAGTCAATCTCTTGAAGGTATTTGTTTTTCGGTCAAATAACAACAAACCACCTTCCTGAGTTCCTAACCAGAGATTCTTGTCTTTGTCTTCATGAATACATCTTACAGGATTTCCAATGGTTATTTTATTGATTTTTTTTGTTGCTTTTTCTATAGAAAACAAGGAAGTATAATTTCCGCCCCACAGTTTACCATCGCTGGTTTGAGTGAGACATTGCAAATTTGTGATTGATTTATTAAAAAGCTCAAAATTATTCGCCGTTTTATTGAACAGGTATAATGAACCTTCGTTTGTGGCACTTGCCCAAATATTGGATTTAGTATCTTTGTAAACAAACCAAATGTTCTTTTCGGTTTGTTTTGTAAACGGATTATAACAAGAATAATGCGTAACGGTATTAGTCTTTGGATTTATTTTATTTACGCCACCAGCCCAAGTCGACAACCAGATTTCATTATTATTGTCTCTGATTATTCCTGTAATAAAACTGCTTGAAAGCTTGTTACTGTAATTAATATAGGTATTATTTTTTCTATTCCAATATTTTAATCCAGCGCCGTCTGTACCAACCCAAAGATTATTTTTCTCGTCTTCGCAGAAAGATAAAATAAAATTTTCAGCAGGATCATTGGAGTTGTATCTAATATTTTTAAAATATTTTGGCGTATTACTCAACATGCTAATTCCGCCACGTAAAGTACCAAACCATTTGTTTCCTGTTTTATCTTCGTACAAACTCCAAACCGAATTACTTTTGACCAGATTATTGTCTTTTACCGTATTTGATGAAATTGCTTTTTTGTTTGTTCCAATAACTTTGTAAATTCCACAACCATCTGTTGTAATCCAAACGTCTTTTTTCTTATCGACAAGAATGTCTGTGACACTGCATTTGCTCATGAAATAATTTTCTGAAAGAGTTCCTGATTGTGTATTAAATAAAAAAAGTCCTTCGTCTGTTCCCAGCCAAAGATTTCCGTCAAAAGTGCGTTTCATAGCTTTTACTTCTATCGAAAGCGGAAAAACAACGTTTAAATTTTTTGTTTTATAATCGAAACTGCAAACACCAACGTTTCTGACATAAACCCAGGAATGTGCTTTTTTCTTGTCGTCCTGAATTGCTATCGCATCATAATTATCAATGTTTGCTTTATTTTCTTTCGCTTTAAGCGGAATATGTTTGCCGACTAATGATCCGTTTTCAAAACTTAATAAGCCTAAATTTTGGGAAGCCACCAAAACCATATTATGGGAAATAGCACTGGTTTGATGAATAATATCTTTTAAATATTGCGGTTTTTTATTTGAAACGACATACTCAACGGGACGAAATGTAGCATTGGTTTTATTGTAAATACAAATACCATTAGTTCCTCCAACCCAAATATTGTTTCTCGAATCGCCTTCAATATCATAAATCGTATTGAATAACAAGGAATTTTTGTCGTTGATTCTATTGCGATACACTTTAAAATTGTAACCGTCATAACGATTTAATCCATCATAGGTTCCAAACCATAAATAACCGTCGCTATCCTGAAATATAGTTGTTACAGAATTGTTCGACAAACCATCTGATATATCCAGAAACTTAATAGGATTATCTTGTGCATGAACTGCGCGTGTAAAACCAAATAATAGTAGAAAATTGAGGATGAAATACTTCAAAATAAGGTGGTGTTTTTTGGTTTGGTGTAAAAAGCACAATTATAAGCTAATTTTGTATATATTTCACAAGAAAAGGGAAACAAAATTCACATATACTCCTTTATTTATAAGACTTTTTCCTTATTTCGTATTTTTAGTAAACCAATCCCTATAAATAATAATTCCGTTCAAAATCAAATTAATTTTAAACGGAATTATATAAAAGTGGTTTGCAAATTATCTCAAAAACAGAAAAGTGATTTCGTTTAAGACAAGGCATAAAAAAACCTCGCTTTATTCAAGCGAGGTTTTATTCTGAATACAAATATTATTTTTTTGATTCTTCGATAGAAACTTTTCTAAACTCTTTTAAAAGTTTTTCAATTTCCAAAGTTGATTTACGTGCTCTTGGTCCAGCAGCTTTAACACCTTTTTCAGTTAAAGATTCAGCTTCTGCTTTGAATGTTTCGATTTCGGCGTTGATTTTTACTAATAGATCTTTCATGCTTATACTTATTAAATTAAGTGGCAAAAATAAAATTTTAGGCGGTAGTTTCAACATATTTGATGTTAAATTTATCCCACTTTTAGGCACTTGAGCAAAGATTTGTCACAATCTGGAGAATTAAAAACATAACACTCTATTTGCTAAATACTTACAAAAAACATTCTTTTACAGAGTACTGTTTTTAAAATGAAATAAACACCTTTTAGAGGGACAGAGTGCCATTTTTGCAAAAAAAAAGTGCAGGATATAGAACAACATATACCCTGCACAAACATTTTCTAATCCTGACGAATAGAAAATATAAAAAAACACACTAACTACTACATTAAAAAATACACTGCTTTGTCATAATTGGTAAATTTAGTTTTTAGAGAACTTAAATTTTGAGAAATTACTCGCGGTGTTGTTGGTATTGCAAAATTTGCTTTTTCTTTAAAATACGATTTTAAATCCTTTATGATTTCGGCTTTATTATTAGAACCGTCAATCATGATTAAACTTTTAAGATCATTTAAAAAGGTTAAACTTGTATATAATTGTTTATTGAATAGGCATACTAAGATGTTTGTACCTTTTTTATCCAATTTTAGAAAATCAAGAAATTCAGTCTTATTATAGACTACATAAATACAACGATCAAAATCTAAAACTTCATTTTCATTGACAGTTGAAAATGAGTTTTCATAAAAATCAAATTCATCTTTGAATGTTCTTTTAAACATTTTTAAAAATGTTCCCTGATTATCGTGCTCCTGGTACTCCTTTTCCTCCGGCTAAACCATCTTTTCCGTCTTTTCCGTCAAGACCATTCAAGCCTCCTTCTCCGGCAAGACCCATTCTATTCCATTTGTTATTATACCAGTAGTAGTATCCTGGAGTAACATCAGATACCGTTTCCGTATTAAAAACCAATAAGCTTTGAGCAGGGTTATTAATTGGAGCAGCAACTGTAGTGCTCGTTAACTTAACATTAGGAATCAAAACACCTCTATTTGCAGCCTGAATATGCAATTGCGCTGAAGGGTCAGGGTTGTTTGTTCCTATACCTACTTGTGAGTAAGCTGAAAAACTACCTAAACCTAATACCACAAATAATGGGAGTAATTTATTCTTCATAACTTTAATATTATGGGTTATTATTTATTTTTTTTAACTCTATTAATCTATTTTTCAATTGAATACACAAAAACCAAGTTTATACACCTCAGTTTGAAGATGCAAAGGTCTAGTTAAAGCCAACTTTTTTTGACCTGTAAAAGTTTTTAAACTTATAGATTAAGACATTCCTCTTATGTAAGAGGAATTTGATAGTTAAAAGTTTTCACTTTCATATTCAAAGCTTTGAATGAAGGAAGAAAAATATGACAGACTAAGTTATTTAAGGAAATAGGCGCTTTTTCCAGACAAACAAGACTATTGCAAACTAAGATTCAACAACTCTCAATAGACTTTTTGATCAACCAGATAATTCAGAATCTCATTATTACTGGTATAAAAAAAAGAGAGAACCGCAGTTCTCTCTTTTTACCTAACTAATAACCACTACAATAAAATTTATTTGAATAACATTATTATCACAAATCTTTAAAATAATTTATTTTAAAAACAGATTAAATAAACAAATTACGATAAACAAAAAAAGAGAGAACCTAAATTCTCTCTTTCTAAAAAACTAATAAAATATTAGAATACTAAGAAATAAAAAAAAACAATTCAACCACTAACCGTTACTTAGTATCAAGAACAAATTTGTGAATTATTACAAACTTTTTTTACTCCTAAAAATTTTAAAACTAATGAAATAAGACATTACTAAAGAATTAATATCTATAAGTTGAAATTTAATCTGAATATTTAGATTACTTAATACCTTTTTTAAGTTTTTCTACTGACGGATCCTCTAACAATTTAATTTGATTTATTACAATTTGTGCAATAGATGTCGTTCCTAATAAAGAGAGATGTGTGTCATCGACTTTCTCCTTATCATAATAAGCATTTTCACCAGCTTTAAAATGCAAGTGCAATTGTTTTGATTTTTCTGGTCCGTAAGATTGTTCCAGTATTTCTGTATAATATTCTAAATCAATAAAAGGTACTTTATATTCTTGTGCTACCAATCTGGTTTCTAAAGGATAATCTCCATGCGTGGGCACTAATACACCTTTTTCATTAAAATTTCGTCTGGCGATAGATGTGAATAATATTGGGATTGCACCTTTCTCACGACTTTCTTTTACAAACCGAATTAAATTATACCTATATATAGTATGTGGATTTGTATAACGGGTTGAATCTTCTATTTTTTCATCATTATGGCCAAATTCAATAAAAACATAATCCCCTTTTTTTAACTTCTTATAAATAGAATCCCAGCGCTTTTCATTAATAAAACTTTTCGTGCTTCTGCCATTTACAGCTTTATTTTCTACTATTACATTATCTTTAAAGAATGGCTGTAATACTTGCGCCCAACCATGTTCCGGATTTTTGTCAGGATCTTTTTTGTTTGCCATTGTAGAATCACCTATAGTATATAAGGTAGTTTTTTGAGCAAAACTAGTTGTTGTGATTAATAAAAGGATTATTATGTAGTATTTCATATTTTATTAATTGGTGATTAATGGCACGCGGATTTTACGGATTTAGACGGATTTTTACTGGTGCATTTATTCTTTATCAAGTTTTCGTGTTCTAACAATAGACGCACTGCTTTGCGCCTCTACGGAAAATCTTTGCGCCTTTGTTCCTCTGTCCCTTTGAGCCTCAAAAAAAACTATTTTGCAGCCGAAGGAACCGTTGCTTTATCTCCAATAAAAACTTCATTCAATATTACATTTTCAGCATTTTGACTTGAAATTGCATTTTTTGCCCATTTGATGTCTATATTGTTTAGAGTAATATTGCGTACTTTTTTATCCGGAAATCCCTGAATTACAATTCCTGATTGGGTTGCTTTATTGCATGTAATATTTGAAAAATAAATATTTGATATTTCCGATTGAAAACCGCTTCCTTCACCATGATAATTTGCTGTGATATACAAACAATCTTCTACAGTATCAAGATCAATATTTCGAACAAATATATTTTTAATAAAACCTCCTCTGTCGGCATTGGTTTTTAAATAAATTCCTCTTTTTAAGTAACCAACCGTTTTACAATTTTCAACAAAAACGTTTTGAACTCCTGCTGACATTTCGCTTCCGATAACGACGCCATGAAGTCCTTTGAAATTACAATTTCGAATCACAATATTCTCACTCGGTGTTGCCGAGTTTGCTCTTCCTTCATGATCTCTTCCTGCTTTTATGGCAACGTTGTCATCTCCGTTATCGAAAGTTACATTTTCGATTAAAACATCTTTCGAATATTCGGGATCGATACCATCATTGTTATAATTTAATGATTTATAACGTACTCCTCGAACGATAATACTTTGTGATTTTAATAAATGTAGACACCAAAAAGGCGAGTTTTCAATCCTTATATTTTCGACTAAAATATTTTTACAATTGAAAAACTGAATCATTTGCGGGCGCAAAAAATAACCTTCACCAAACTTTCTGTCTTTTAATGATGCATTATTATGATTCATTTCCCGACTAAGATTTTTACCAACTTCTTCTTTTGCTTTAAAGCTTTTCCAGTTCTTTCCTCCTTCTCCATCAATTGTTCCTTCACCGCTTATGGCAACATTAGAACATCCGTAAGCATAAATTAACGGACTATAGTTATAAAGCATTGTACCTTCCCAACTCGTTAAAACCATTGGTAAATAGTCTTTCGGATTATCGCTAAACTTAATTTTTGCACCTTTTTCAATTCTAAGATTAACATTACTTACAAAATGAATAGGACCATTAATTTTATAAATCCCTTTTGGAACAATTATAGTTCCGCCATTGTTCTTTTTGCACAACGCCATTGCTTTATCAAAAAAAGCTTTGTTATTAGTAATAGAATCTCCTTTTGCTCCCAATTTTAAAACATTAATTTGATAAGACGGAATTACCGGAAGCTGAATTCTACTGACAATTGAATCTACTTTAGCCGATGGAAATTCAACATTCTGAGCAAATGAAGCCCCAGAAATCAATAGAAAAAAAAGATACTTAATGTTCATGTGTGTATGTTTTAGCCCACAGGTTTTAACGGATTGAACGGATTTGCACAGATTTATATTTTAATTATCATTTCAACAAAGAAAAAAATCAGTACAAATCCGTTTAATCTGCATAATCAGCGGGCAAATTATTTACTTCGAATACCAATTAGAAATCGAATCTTTCAATATGTTTTCGATTGTATATTTTTCCGCTTCGTTTTCTTGAAGCTGATGTGACCATGAAACTCTTTTTGCTGGCTGAAAACCTTCGCCTTTACAATTATATTCTGCATAAAAAGCGCTTTTTTCGGCTTCAGATTTCGACCAATTTTCCCAACCTTCAGGTTTGATATGTTTTCCCATATCGCAATTGATATAAACTGTTTTAGCATAAATACGCCACGGTCTTCCTAAATAAACTGCTTCTACTAATGGACTTGCAGTAAGTTTGCAATCTTTAAAAACAAATCCAAAAACAGTATCCTGAGGAGTTGAAGCCGCCGTGATATAGGAATTTTTGAGGCTATGGATTTCACAATTTTCAAATAAAGCTGTCGCACTTCCAAAAATAAAATCAGTTGTTCCTTCGATATAACATTCTTTGAAATGTTGTTTTGCTTCTTTTCCTGACAAGTACAAAGTATCCTGATTTCCCAGAATATTACAGTTCGAAATCTGAGTACGATTTCCTGTCAAAGACAATGCAATTGCTTGTCCGTTATCACCAGAAGTATTTTTAATCGTTAAATTTGAAGCCGAAAAATCATCAGCTTCAACCAAAACTGTATAGGTATAAAAAGTACTATTTCTTCCTGAATTGATTTTCGAAAAATTATCATCAAACTGAATAATAGTTTTCTCCTTGCTTTCTCCAATTAAAACTAAACGTGTATTCCATTCCGGAATCCGAACTTTTTCATTATAAATTCCGTTTTTTATATAAAGTGTTACTTTTTCATATGGAAATGACGGACAAGCATTTATAGCATCCTGAATTTTTGTAAAATCACCAGAACCATCTAAAGCAACCGTAAAAAAATCAACTTTTTTTTTATCCGAAGTTTCTATTGCCGAAACTTTTATACCGTTTTTGATTGCCCAGGCAGCATATTTTTTAAGGACTTCTTTTGGTGCATCTGTATACCACGAATAACCATTTCTACGTTCCGAACCAATTTCAGCCAGAGATTTTTTCTTAATTCCGTCACGATCGCAAAAGAAAGGTTCGTTTGTATCAAGATCCATAAATCTCGCCCATATTGGTGCTGCATTTTGAGTAACGATCATTTTCTTATCTACAATTTTTCCTGAATCATTCAAAATTCGCTTCTCTTCAAGATTTTTGATTTTAGTTTTTTCGAACCAAATCTGAGCACTTTTAATCGCAGTAATTATCTCTGGTGAAGGCTTTTCAATCGACATTAAAAGCAACACAATTTTTGCCGATTCATATCCGCTAAGCGAGGCCAGTTCAAAAGCCCTTGCATTTGCCGGAGCCAAAGTAACCTCATCATGCTGCGCACACCAAACTGTCAATACTCCTTTTTGTTTATATTGTGTTTTTAAGATACAATCAATTCCTTTATCAAATGCTTTTTTACTTTTCTCAACAATCTCTTTTGATGGTTTTATGCTATAAAAATCAGTTTCTTCACTTACTTCTTTTAAGACATTCAGGATATTAACCATCGAATCGTCATTGTAAGTAATATGTGTGTAATAGCCTTTTTTTAAAGGATAAAACTGAGGCCAGCCACCATTTTTATATTGAGCTTCTAATAAATAATTAAGCCCTTTTAAAAACGATTCTTTATACCTCTCATCTTTAACCTGCGCATACATTCTGGACATGAAAAGCATTTCCTGACAAGTCGCTCCATTATCTGTTGTAATCTCATGCAAATCACTTTTTAGTGCTACAAGTTTCTGCTTTTCTGATTCACTAAGTTCATTTTGCATTTGGATATTTTTTGGCCATCCGCCAATATTTCTTTGATACAGCAAAACATTTTCCGCAATATTTTTGGCTTCTGCCGAACCAAACCAAACAGCATCATTTTTTCGAATAATATCAGACCAATTCTTAAACGTATTCTGAGCAATTGACTCAAAACTCACGATTAACAAAAAGAACACTATTGCTTTTTTTAATGGAATCATTTTCTTTTAATTTCTATTTGTCATTTTTATCTTAATGCAAAACCTAAACACTATAATTAGGTCAAAAAATCTATTTTTATAAATTGAATCATTTTAGCCTTGTTAAAATCCTTTAATTTTACCTACAACACATCAAAGTGTCATTTTTATAAATTCGTTCAAAAAAACACCGTTTAAAGAAGTCGTTTTTTACAAAAACTAATCCTGATTTTATTTTTAAGCTTTATTTATTTGAAACCAATCTATAGCAACATTACCAGAATCATTTGTTACTTTCTTGCTCAAAGCAAAAAGACCAACTTTTGCGCCAATCCATTTTCCTTCTTTCGAAACAAAATCAGATCCTATAGGCTCATACTTCTTATCATCTAAACTATAAAAGAAACTACAAATGCCTCCCTTTTTAATTTTTACTCTAAGATAGATTGTATTGATTGAAATTAAAATTGGTGTAGTTTCTGTTTCTAAAACTTTTTTATCGAAAGTTCCTATTTTCTGATTCAGATATAATTTTCCATTCTCATTTTTAAAATTCAGATAACTATAATCCAAGCCCATTATCAAAAGTCCTGTTGATTCTCCGTTTAATCTTGTATTAAATGTCAGTTTGGTTGTTACGGTAAATTCTTCAGCTGGGAATTTTTGCAGTAACAAATTTGGAGCTTCAAAAATTTTCTCATCGTCTTTAATTGTCGGTAAACAAAACAAATTCA
The DNA here is from genome assembly GCF_951805225.1 of uncultured Flavobacterium sp. Taxonomy (NCBI): domain Bacteria; kingdom Pseudomonadati; phylum Bacteroidota; class Flavobacteriia; order Flavobacteriales; family Flavobacteriaceae; genus Flavobacterium; species uncultured Flavobacterium sp. The sequence continues at coordinate 2,061,602 of NZ_OX638201.1, forward strand.
AATATCCAAGACTTGTCGGAAAACCCCAATTGATTTGAGAATTCGCTTGCCATTGCCATTGTAATCCTAATTTTGGTTCCTCAAATTCATCTGATGTTGCAGGTATTTCTATTGGAAATTCCTTGCCTACATTTGGTTTTTTGAATGTAGTAACAGGCTCTCCTATTCCATTTTTATCAAAATCTTGTCCCATAACCGGCCAATCATTTTCCCATTTCATGGGCTGAAGATGAACGATTCTGCCATATGCACCTTTATCCTGAAAATGAATAAACCAATCTTCTCCAGTTTGTGTTTGTACCCAAGCGCCTTGATGTGGGCCATTTATATACGTTTTTCCTTGTTCCAAAACCTTCTTCTTTTCATAAGGACCAAAGACATTTTTTGATCTTAAAATGGTTTGCCATCCTGTTGCAACTCCGCCAGCGGGAGCAAAAATATAGTAGTAATTGTTTCGCTTATAAAATTTTGGTCCTTCGATAGTTCCTTCGCTTTCGTGACCGTCAATTATCATAACCTCATCATTATTCACAACCGTTCCTTCAGCGTTCATAGTACAAACGACTAATAAACTTTTTATCTGGGCGCGGCTTCCCGCAAAAGCATGAACGAGATAATTTTTTCCATCATCATCCCATAACGGACTCGGATCTATCAAACCTAATCCAGCTTTTACCAAAAGTGGTTCTGACCAAGGTCCTTCGGCTTTTTTGGTTTTTATCATATAGATTCCAAAATCAGGATCCGGATAATAAATATAAAATTCATTGTTATGAAAAGTAATACTTGGCGCCCAAACTCCGTTGCCGTGCTGCACTTTATTATAAGTTTCAAATGGCGGTTGTTTACTAAGTGCATATCCAATAATTTTCCAATTCACCAAATCTCTAGAATGCAAAATAGGCAATCCCGGAATGCAATTAAAAGACGACGCCGTCATATAAAAATCATCTCCCACACGAACTACATCAGGATCAGCATAATCTGCATGAATTATAGGGTTTGTATAAGTTCCGTCTCCATTATCAGGCACCCAAACCTGAGCAAAATTACTTTGCATCAGGAAAAATGAGCATAACAGAAAAAGAACTTTTGTATTTTTCATTGTTATTTTTATATCTATAATGTTTTTTGGGAGCTAATCCCGCTATGACAAACTTTGTGGTTTCTATTGCGTTCTTAAACCCGACAGGTTTTAAAAACCTGTCGGGTTTCTGTTGAGAATAATTTTCAGATTATCTATTCAATTCTAAAGCTGCCAAAATAAAAGGTCCGGTTGCTTTGGGATCGTTATCTTTTTTTCTTTCCTTAACGTAATATTCATAAGAACCATCTCTGTACGGAGTTCCACCTAAACCTGCAACAGCGCAAGCTTCAGTTAATGTAATTGATCCGTCAGTATCTACTTTTATCAATTGTTTTGTTAATCCATCAAAGGCTTTATTTGCCAGTTTTTTATATTTTGAAGGCAAATAACCTTTGTTTGCTCCTTTTGCAAAAGCATAAGCAAACATCGAAGATCCTGATGCTTCAAGATAATTTCCTTCTTTATTTCCTTTGTCCGTTACCTGATACCACAAACCCGATTTATCCTGATATTTAGCTAAAGCCTCAGAAACGCTGTTTAGATAACCAACAAGTTCTTTTTGTTTTGGATGCTCTTTCGGGAAATAATCCAGAACATCTACAAGCGCCATAGCATACCAACCTAGAGCTCTTGACCAGAAGTTTGGCGAAGTTCCCGTTTCTTTGTTTGCCCAAGCCATTTGTTTACTTTCGTCCCAACCATGATACAATAATCCTGTTTTAGGATCTGTGGCGTGTTTCTGAATCAATTCAAATTGTTTCGCCACATCATCCAATTGCTTTCCGTTTTCAAAAACCGTTGTATATTCTGCATAAAATGGTTCTCCCATATACAAACCGTCTAACCACATTTGGTTTGGATATATCTTTTTATGCCAGAATCCACCGCTTTCTGTTCTTGGTTGTTCTGTCAATTGTTTGCGTAACAACTGTAATGCTTTTAGATATTTCTCTTCTTTAGTAGTTTCGTAAATTTTAAAAAGTAAACGACCGGAAACCACCATATCAATATTATAATTATCAAGATCGTAACTTTTAATACTTCCGTCATTTTGAACCAAAGCATCAACATATCCTTTAATATATATAGGATATCTTGAATCGGGATTTTTTTTATACAATTCTTCCATCGAATGCAAAACCAAGCCATGAACATAATCCCATTTTGGATTCTTAGCATCATCAATCATATAGGCTTGAGGATGACGTTTCATTATCGTTAAAGCCATTTTATCAGACCATTTCATATCCTTAGAAATAACAATATCCTTACCAGCTGGTTCCTGCGAAGTCACTTTACAACTTGTAAAAGCCATTGCACAGATCAATAAAACCGATACGAAATAACCTTGTCTTATATTATTTTTCATTTTAATTATATTTTTTTCTACTTACCGTTGAACACAATTATTTCTAACACATAGAAAGATAGTTTCCCTAAACTAAAAAAAGGCGTTTCACTTATTTAAATTCATCCCGAGGCTTCGGGACTAACTATGTGTTAGAAACCAGTTTCTTTTAATGTTCTTTTCAAACAAAGAAAAATCTATGTTTCTATGTGTTTAATTTTTTTTTTAATTTCTACTTATCTAATTCAAGCGCACTCAGCAAAAAAGCAGCTAAAGCAGGCGAACCATTATCTTTTGTTTTTCCACTAATATAATATTCATTAGTACCGTCTCTAAAAGGTTTTCCACCTAAACCTACACTTGGCGAAACGTTTAGAATATTTACCTGACCATTTTCATCTGTTTTTACAAATTCTTTTATAAAAGCATCAAAAGATTTTTGCGATATTTTTTTATAATTTGAAGCTAAATATCCTCTATCTGAGCCTTTAGCCAAAGCATAAATAATCATCGCAGAAGCCGAAGGTTCTAAATAATTCCCTTTTAATTCCGGTTTATCAGCAACCTGATACCACAAACCTGATGAACTTTTATACTCAATTACACTTTTTGATATCTCATTCAGATAACGAACTAATTCTTTCTGTTTTGGATGGCTTGGATAATAATCTAATGTTTCTACCAAAGCCATCATATACCAGCCAATTCCTCGTCCCCAAATTGTTGGCGATGTTCCCGTTTCCGGATTTGCCCATGCAATTTGTTTGCTTTCGTCCCAACATTGATAGGGTAAACCGCTTTTTTTATCTAATAAATGATCGTGAATCAATTCAAATTGTTTGGCAATATCATCCAGACTTTTACCATTTTCATACTTAACCGTATATTGTGTATAAAAAGGTTCTGCCATATACAAACCATCAATCCACATTTGATTGGGATAAATTTGTTTGTGCCAAAATCCTCCGCTTGCCGTTCTGGGTTGGTTTTCGAGTTGTTTTCTTAATTGAACAATTACTTTTTGATAGCGATTGTCTTTCGTTAAATCATATAAATTAAAAAGAATTTTTCCTGGATTTACATAATCAATATTGTATTCCTTCTCATCATACTTTTTAATATTTCCTGAACTGTCGATCATTTCATCGGCATATTCTTTTATGTAATTCAGGTATTTTTGATCGTTTGTTTTCTGATAGAATTTCTCGAAAGAAAACAATAAAAAACCCATTTTATAATCCCATTTTGGCTTTTCATTTCCATCAATTTGCCAAGCTTTCGGATAATTATTTAAAATTGAAAGTGCTGTTTTTTCAGACCATTTTAAATCTTTAGAAATTGCATATTTATTTTGAGCAATTATAGAACTACTGCAAAATAACAGGAAAACAATTATCCAATTGGTGTATTTTATTTCTATGAAAACATTTTTAAACATGTAGTTCTTTTATTTTTTTCTCTCGCAGATTTGGCAGATTGAGCAGATTTTATTTTTAATTATAATCCAAAAAAATCTGCTTTATTTCTTTACTCTTTACTCTTTACTCTTTACTCTTTACTCTTTACTCTTTACTCTTTACTCTTTACTCTTTACTCTTTACTCTTTACTCTATCTTCTTCACTCTTTACATCTTCCCTTTCTTATTCAAAACTTCTAATTTTTGATCTAAGTATTTTACAAATTCTTCTTTCGATTTGATTCCATTTTGTTCTTGTTCCCAAGCTCCCAAAAAGTAAAATGAATGAGCTTTAGTTGTTGGTTTAAAGACTAAAAGATAATCCAAATCAGTGTCAGCAACATTCTCAATTTCATTTATTTGATAAAAAATAGCCATTCCTAATTTATCAGGAACTAATGATTGTTCACCATAAGTTGCCAGATAAGCCCACTTTTTATTTTTACTTTCTTTTTTAAGCAATTCAGCCTTCTTTTGTTTGACAATTCCCGTGCAAATTCCTTTAATTTCTTTTGAAGCCTGAATTTTATGTTCTGTATAAAGTTGGTCTGGTTTAATGGTTAATTCTGTTGTAAAATCAATATTATCAGAAGCTGTTTTCCAACCGTAATATTTTACAATTACTTTAGATTCATTCACTTTATTTTCAACATTTGCAATCGTTGAATCTACAGTATGAAAATGTAATTTTTCGTTGTTCAAATAACGATCAATTGAACCAATTCCGATACCTTTTCCAGCTTTCAGAATATCAGCTCCCCAATCGCTCATTTCGTGATATGAATCAAAATTATCCTGTCCGACTTGAGGCAAAACGATTGCCGAAGTCTTTTTTCCGAAAATATCAATTGCATTTCTCCAGTCTAAATACAAGCGATATCCAATTCTGTTATTTTCCCAACCCGGACCTTCATAACGAATATCAAACGAATGATCAGTATGTTCCTGAGCTAATTTTAGTTTGTCAACGTTTTTAAAAACAGTTCCACCAATGTACTTTCTGTTTTCCCATTTTCCATCTGTTTTTACCGATAATTCGGCATAGGTTTTTGCTGTTTTAATATCGTATTTCTTTTGTGCTTTACAAGCCGAAAGTCCAAAAACTAAAGCCGCTGATACCGTTATTAATGTTTTCATTTTATAAAATTTATTTAAATATTTTGTCCAAAAATTGTGTTATATACTTTGTCATTTCATCAAACCAAGGTCGAAAAAACCAAAAGGAATGTGGCGAATTTTCAATTGTTTTTACTTCATTGTAAATCTTATTCTCTTTTAAAATTGCAATCATGTCATCTCTTCCGGCATGAAACCTATCAAAACTACTGTTTATAAATAAGATTGGAGGCGTGCTTTTATTTGTATGGCTTAAAGCCGAAGCATTTTTCCAATTTTCCGGGTTCTCTTCATAAGAACCGTTTAACCAAAATGCTGCTATTTCTCCTTCTTTTGATTCCGGATGTTTAAATGCTAATATTCCGTCTACATCAATAATTGCATTTACTTTTGATGAAGATTTAGTTTTAAATTGCACATCTTCAAAAGCTAAGTTATCATTTGTTGTACCAATCAAAGCTGCCATTTGACCTCCCGAAGAACATCCTAAAACGGCAATTTTGTTTGGATCTACATGAAACTTTTCTGCATTATCTTTTATAAATTTAATCGCATTTTTAATATCATAAATCCCTTCCGGATATTTCGCTTCAAGCGATAATCTGTATTCAATTGCAAAACAAGAATAGCCTTTTGAAGCAATTTCTTGTGCCATAATCCGCATCTGACTTTTATTCCCTGATCTCCATCCGCCGCCATGAATCATGATTACAGCTGGATTTCGTTTTTCTTTTATATAAAAATAAGAATCTAAATGTAAGTCTCTATTTTGCTTTTTATCATAGACAACATCATAAATTTCAGTAACATTTTCATTCTTCTTTGACTCAGCAATTGTTATAAAAGGATATTGTTTTATCAACTTATTATAAGTACTTTTTACCGTATACGAAGTATCAATTTCGAACTTGTTTTGTGCAGAAATTGCCGTTGCATAAAACATCAAAAACAGTATTATTTTCTTCATCTGCAAACTTCAATTATTAAGTTAAGAAAGGAGTTTGATATGCGGTCAAACTCCTTTTTAACTACTTCAAAAAAACAATCTCAAAAATTATCAAATTACTAATATGCAGGATTTTGAGGAAAATCTTTATTTCTGTTTAAATCTAATGCGGATTGAGGTATTGGTCTTAAAATTTTAAGATTACCATTTTGACCTGCAAAAGCATTTGTTGTTGTCACTTTTGGGTTGTACAAAACAGTTCTTTCTACTAATGTTCCAGTACGTTTTAAGTCAAACCAACGGTGGTATTCTCCCAATAATTCTCTACCTCTTTCGTCTAATATTGTATTGATATCAATTGACGTTAATACCGGAATTGCTCCTACAACTCCGCCTCCAGCTCTTCTTCTTACTTCGTTTAATCTTGCTAAAGCTGTTCCAGATTGACCTGCTTTAAAATAAGCTTCGGCAGCAATTAGATACGTTTCTCCTAATCTTGAAATAATAAAATCACGTGTACTACTTCTGTTTGTAGCTGGTGTAATAGGCGTTGTGTTATAATTTGCACTTGTTGCGCCACTATACGGAGCATTAGGATCATCAAATTTACGAACCGGAATCAGGTTGTAATCTCCTCCAGAAGCCGCTGATGAAGAATAAGTTCCCCAATTATGGTATCTGAAATTTGCTACCAATCTTGAAGCATTATCCAATTTCCAAGCATCTCTATCAGCAGTTGTAAACCATTTTGGCTCATAGAAATCTGAAATTTTCAAAGCTGCTTTATCTGTTACCGTATAATAATCGTAATATCTGCTGTAGATTTCATTCATAAAAGTACCTTCCCAACGTTTATCTCCTTTTTCATATAATGACAAAGCATAAACTGTAGGACAAAGTGTGTAACTTCTGTTTGGATAAGGATTTCCAGCCGCCGCAGCTCCTAAATAAGAACTGAACCAATAGTTTTGAGAACTTCCCAAAGCTGTTGTTCCCGTTGCATTTGAAGCGATCGAAAACTGAACCGAAAAGATAGTTTCAGCATTCATTTCATTTCCAGGTTTTACAACATTATCAAAAGATACATTCAAAGCCTGACCGCCAATTACCTGATCTGCCAAAGCTGCTGCCGTTGTAAAATCTGCCGGAGTTCCAAAAGTTTCATAACCTCTTGTCAAATATACTTTTGCCAATAAATCCTGAACCGCTCTTTTATTAACTCTTCCGCCATATGCCGCTGTACTTACTGCCGGAAGTGCTTCGTTAAGATCTTTAAAAATTTGCGTATAAACTTCTTCTGCCGTATTTCTGTCAAACGAAGTCACAGCCGTATTGATATTATCCAAAACAACCGGAACTCCTCCATAAGTTTGAACTAACAGAAAATAAGCGTTTGCACGTAAAAATTTAAGTTCGCCAATTCTGGTATCTAATGTGCTTGATTTCTCTGTAACTGTCGAATAATACAATCCTTTATTTGCCTGTTGAATTGCGATATAACAAGTTCTGTACAATTGATCAACTCCTGCAGATGACGATGATAATGTCAAATATTTGGCTAATCCTTCTGGTTCCTGATTTCTTCCCTCAGAATACATATCTGTTCCTGCTTCAAACAACCACGGATCACCTCCATAAATGTCTTTTAGCGTTGCATAATTTGTATTTATTAATGACTCAAATCCCGCAGAAGTCAAAAAATATTGCTCTGCTGAACCATAAGAACGATTGTCTTCCTCGATAAAATCTGAGCAAGAATTTAAAGTCGTTCCCAGTATTAGTATAGCTATTATTAATTTTTTCATTTTTTCTAATTTAAAATTTTAAACTTAATCCCATTTGAACTGTCATTGTCGACACACGATTCACTGCTAAAGCTGCCGTTGCCCATTCCGGATCGTAACCTTCATAAGGTGTAATTACAAACGGATTCAACACATTCACATAAAAACGCATGCTTTTAAGTTTCAATTTATTTACCAGATCATTATCCAAACTATATCCTAATGCTATATTTTGAACTTTGACAAATGATGCATTTTTGTAAAAAGCAACGTTATTAGTATCATAATAAACTCCTGCTCCACGTGGCAAAGGGTTTGTGTTTGAATATTGTGGTGCGATACCAGCGCCATTGGCAGGAATATACCAATCTTTTAAATCTAATTTCTGACGTCCTCTGTCTGTTACATCAGCAAAATTATCGTGGAAACCACTAAACACGGTCATTCCCTGATTTGTGATTAAAGACAATGACAAATCAAATTGTTTTACTTTTAATGTTGTAGAAAAACTTCCTGACCATTTAGGATCGTAATTTCCTAAAATTGCTCTGTCATTATTGGCATCAATTTTTCCATCATTATTTAAATCTTTTACTCTTGCTTCTCCAGGTTTCTGACCGTAAGAAAGTGCTTTTGCAGCTTCGCTTTCCTGCCAAACTCCATCAAAAACATAGTTGTAATAAGAGTGAATATTTTCTCCAATAAATAAGTTATTTCCAACATCATCAACTTTATCCTGCCCGTAAATAGATTCTAATTTGTTTACGTTTTTAGTGAAAGTAAAACTGGTTTCCCAAGACACATTTTTAGTCTGAATATTTTTAGTTACCAATGCAACTTCAATTCCTTTATTACTGATAGAACCCACGTTTGAAGTAATTGTAGGAACTCCAATCTCTAAAGGTAATGCTTGTTGAAACAATAAATCTTTTGATAAACGATCATAAACATCAACACTTCCTGAGATTCTGTTTTTAGCAAATCCAAAGTCTAAACCTAAATTCACCTCTCTTGTTTTTTCCCAAGTAAGATTTGTATTTCCTAAGCTTGAAGACGTAAAACCGTTTGCCGGAGTACCATTAAAATCATAATAAGTTGGCACTTTTAAAACACTTAAACTTGAATATGGCGAAACGTTATCATTTCCGGTATAACCAACACTTCCTCTTAATTTTAAATTAGAAATAAAAGAAACATTTTTCAAGAATGATTCCTGATTAATATTCCATCCTAAAGCCACAGAAGGGAAAGCTGTCCATTTATTACCATCAGCTAAAACAGAAGAACCATCGTAACGTACAGATGCTGTCAATAAATAACGCCCTTTGTAAGTATAGTTCAAACGAGCTGCATAAGATTCTAATGTATTTTTAGAATACGGAATAAATACTCCTGACGGAATTATCGCGATAGATCCCGAAGGCGTCAAATTGTAAGTTGGCTGCGCTCCTGAACCAAGATTGTAAAATCCGGTTTCAAATGGATTTTCTCTTGAAGATTGAAAATAAGTTTCGGTCGTATTAGAGTAAAAACTCTGAAGCAATAAAACGTTGAAAACATGATTTTCCTTTAAAGTATAATTGATATTAAACTGATTATCCCAAGTATAATTGAAGTTTTGAACATTAGTTACATCTCCAGAAGGTAAACTTTTATTTTTAAGACCAAAATCTGTTTGAGCTCCGAGAGATCTTCCTTCTCTCGCATTCATTGAACCAGCAGAAAAAGTCGATTTGAAAGACAACCAATTTGTAAATTTATATTCTCCATATAAATTCCCAATTGTAGTAAATCTTTTTATTTCGTCGCTTGAATTTGCAATTTCTAAAAGCGGATTATAAGAACCCGTTTTATTAATTCCTAAAGTTCCATTAGGATATCTTAGCGTTCCTGGTTGTTGTGCATAAGTTCCAACAATTTCGTTACCATTGGCATCAATTGCCCAAGGCGAAGTGAAAGGATTTTGTCTAAAAGCCTCTTGCATAGCAGTTGCGCTTCCTAATTGTTCATCCGTTTTTGATATCGTAAGATTTACACCAAATGAAATTTTATCATTGATCTTATGATTCAAACCTGCTTTAAAGTTATACTTATCAATACCTTCATTATCAATAACTCCAGTTTCTTTTTGCATACCAAGACCAATGTTATAAGACAAACCATTATCGGCACGACCGGTAACATTCAAATAATTATTCTGAGTCATTCCGCCTTTTAAAACTGCATCCTGCCAATTGTAACTTTGATTATTAGCCACTCTGTTAAACAAAACAGGATTTGTTCCTGCCTGACCAACTGCCGCTTTTAATTCGGTTGCATCAATATCATTGTATGTTGGGTTTGTAGCCGAAATTGTAGTTGCCAAAAATGCCGATTGATGATAATACCACCATTTTTCAGGACTCATTAATTTTGGTAATCTTACCGCTTGTTTGTTTCCATAAGAACTGTCATAAGAAACTGATACGCCCGCTTTTGCATTTGTACCACTTTTGGTTGTCACAATGATAACTCCACTTCCTCCTCTTGAACCATAAATTGCTGCAGAAGAAGCATCTTTCAACACGTCCATTCTCGCAATATCCTGCGGATTCAAAAAGTCGATATTATCCGTTGGAACGCCATCAACTACAAAAAGTGGTTTAGATCCATCTTTATTTATAGAGTTTGCTCCTCTAATAATAACATTGAAACCGTCGCCAATACGTCCAGAATTTGAAGTTACCTGAACTCCGGCAATTCCTCCCTGAATAGCTTCCATTGGATTAGTAACATTTCTTTCCGTGATTTTAGCCGCCGATAAAGTATTTACAGCTCCGGTTAAATCTGTCTTTTTTACAGATCCATAACCAACAACCACAACTTCGTTAAGCGAATTGGATTGTTCCGAAAGACTAACATTCACTCTCGATTTTCCTGCAACGCTAACTTCCTGAGTCTGAAAACCCAAATAAGTTATAATCAAAACCGCTTTATTACTTGCAACGTTTATTTTAAAACTTCCTTCAAAATCTGTAGAAGTTCCGTTTTTAGTACCTTTTTCCTGGATATTCACACCCGGAAGTGATAATCCTGCAGCATCAGTAATCTTTCCTTCTACAACCGTCGACTGAGCGTTCATGGTCGTACTCAAAAGGAAATTGAGGAAAAATAAAAATACAAGATTGTATTTTATTTTTTTCTTTGATAATTGTTTAATGTTCATAGTTTGGTTAATTGGTTTGGTTAAAATGATAGTTTTCTTTTTTTAATTTTTAATCGATTCTACTTTCTTTCCATTAATGTAAGTGCTTATAAAATTTATATTTTTTACGTTTTTTAACGAATAAACTGAGTCTACTTTTTCGATTACAACATCTTTAAAAGTGATATTTTCTATAGGAGATGTTTCGTAGCCATCTGCAAGAATTCCGAACTTTCCGCCGTTTTTGACTCTAATATTTTCAAGGCTAATATTTTTTATTGCCGGTATAAAATTTCCGGATTGACTTCCGTAAACATCATAAAACATAGTTGCTCTCAAAACACATTCTTTTACAGTTCCAACTTCAATATTTCTAACATAAATATCCTCTGTAGTTCCGCCACGTTTAGAGTTTGTTTTGATTCTGATTGCTCTTTCTAAATTCGGACTATCCATCACACAATTCTCTACAAAAACATTATTTACTCCGGCAGAAATTTCACTTCCCATCACAACTCCGCCGTGACCATCAATCATTTTACAATTCTGAACAATGATATTTTTACTCGGAATTCCAACTCGTCTTCCATCCGCATCTCTTCCGGATTTTATTGCAATACAATCGTCTCCCGTATTAAAAGTGCAATTTCTAATAATTACATTTTGAGAATATTCAGGATCACAACCATCATTATTAGGTCCGTGACTATTGACCGTTACGCCGTCAACGATTACATTATTAGATTTTATAGGATGTAAAATCCAAAACGGAGCATTAATCACCGTTATATCTTTTACTAAAACCGTATTACACTCAAAAAATTCAATAAAATTCGGACGCAAATAATGTCCTTCTCCAAAAATTCTTTGTTCAACAGGAATTCCTTTTTCGGCCATTTCAATTAAAGCAATACGATTAAGAGGATCATTTTGAGAAGGAATACCTTTTTGCCAACCGTACATTTTAGTTCCGGCCCAAATCCACCAATTTGTATTATTTGCCTGCCCGTTTAATGTTCCTTTTCCAGTTATTGCAACATTCGTTTTGTTCTTTGCATAAATAAGTGGCGAATGATTCATCAATTCTGTTCCTTCAAATGAAGTATGCACTAAAGGATATTCTTTTGAATCAATACTAAAAAGAATTTCAGCATTGTCTTCTAAATGCAAATTCACATTACTTTCTAAATGTATAGGTCCAGTTAGATATTTTCCATTTGGCACAAGTACTTTTCCACCACCATTTTCAGCGCAAGCTTTAATAGCTTTTTCAAAAGCTACTGTATTTGATGTTTTTCCATCCGCTACAGCTCCAAAATCTATAACATTATAAGTCTTGTCTAAAAAGTGCGTTTGTGGAATGCTTTTTACGATTAATTCCATTCTTTTCCACGGATTAGCTTCAGAAGCATTCGAAACTTCTTTTCCACAAGATAAAAATGACATTACAGTCAGGCTAAAAACCACAACAACTTTTGACGCTATAGACTTACTTGTAATCATTTGCAGATATATTTCTAATTTCTCAGGTATAAAATCAATATTAATGTAATCGATTACACGAAAGTAGAAAAATTGTTTCAATACAGCAAATTTATTTAGATAAAATTTATATATTTAATTTTTATTATTGATTATATTTACATTTAATGTAAAAATGCTCCCAAATTATTATCATTACAGAGTTTACAACGTTTTAGTTATTACACACTGGTAATCGATAACATTTTATAATTTGATAATGAAAAAAAATGTATTTTTGTCTAACAATTAATCTGAAACACTTTTTGAATGAGCGAAAAAATAACCATTTATGATATTGCCGAGAAATTAAATATCACTGCTGCTACTGTTTCAAGAGCCTTAAACAACAACCCGAAGATCAAAGAAAGTACACGAGAGCTAGTTCTTAAAACTGCTGCATCGATGAACTATAAGCAGAATAAATTGGCGTTAGCCTTAAAAAGTGGTCGTAGTAATAATATAGGTGTAATTGTTCCTCGTATCGATAGCAACTTCTTTGCATCGGTAATTAGAGGAGTTGAAGAAGAACTTCATCCACATGGTTATCAGGTTATTATTTGCCAAACGCATGAAGATCCTAAAAGAGAAAACGAAAACTTATATACCTTAATAGATGCTCAAGTAGACGGAATCATAATGTCGGTTACAGATGTGACGAACGAAAATGACGGCGCTTTTCATAATGTTTTAGAGAAAAATGTTCCATTAATCTTTTTTGACCGAAGCAAACATATTGATGGCGTAAGTTCCGTAACAATCAATGACTTCAAAGGCGGATATATTACCACCAAACATTTAATTGATGAAGGTTGCAGACATATTGCTCATTTCTCAGGAGATCAGTCACTTGAAATATTCAAAAATCGTTTTTTAGGATACAAACAAGCGTTACTGGATCACGGAATAAACTTTAAAGAAGAATATGTTATTCGCACTAAAAGTAGTGTTGAAGCCGGAAAAGAAGCAATCGACACTTTATTGAAACTAGAAACTCCGCCAGACGCTCTGTTTTCTTCGAGTGATTTTGCAGCTTTAGGTGCTATTCAGGAATTAAAAGAAAGAAATATTAGCATTCCAAATGAGTTTTGTGTGGCTGGTTTTAGTAATGAACCTTTCACAAAATTCATGGAATTATCGATAACTTCTGTTGATCAGTCTCCACTAGAAATGGGAAAAATGTCAGCACGCGTTTTCTTAGAACAAGTCGACAAAACCAACACCATTAAAATCGAAAAAAAGGTAGTTCTCGCACCAGAATTACACATTCGTAAATCTTCGTCAAGAACTACCTTTTAAGGATTTAAAGGATTTAAACCATATAAGTTATATAAGTAATTATAAGCTGCATGCTAATTATACGCAAAGCTAAAATGAACTTATATAACTTATATGGTAAAAGTTTTTAAATAATATAAGCAATTATAAGCTGCATGCTAATTATGCGCAAAGCTAAAATGAACTTACATAACTTATATGGTGATTTTTTTATAGTGAAACTCCTCTTTTCCAAGGAATAAATACATCTTGTTTCAACTGGTCTGCTTTTGTTTCCACGTTTCCGCTTGCCAATTCTATAATATAATCTACTATTTCTGCTCCAACCTCGGCAATGGTTTTTTCACCAGTAATCACCGTTCCGGCATTTACATCGATAATATCAGACATTCTATTAATTAATGCTGTGTTCGAAGAAATTTTTACAACGGGTGCAATCGGATTTCCCATCGGATTTCCTAAACCTGTGGTAAATAAAACAACTGTTGCGCCCGATCCCACCAAACCTGTGGTACATTCTGCGTCATTTCCTGGCGTATTTAAAAGATTTAATCCTGGTTTTGAAATATATTCTCCGTAATCTAAAACATCCACAACAGGTGAAGTTCCACCTTTTTTAGCTGCGCCAGCAGATTTCATTGCATCTGTAATTAATCCGTCTTTGATGTTTCCCGGAGATGGATTCATATCAAACCCTGAACCTGCATCTACAACTGATTTTTCAAAAGCTTTCATTAAAGTTAAAAACTTATCTGCTTTTTCTTCGTCCACACATCGGTTCATCAATTCTTGCTCAACGCCACATAATTCCGGAAACTCTGCCAAAATTGTTTTCCCTCCCAAAGCTGCAAAAATATCCGAAACAATTCCTAATGCCGGATTAGCGGAAATTCCTGAAAATCCGTCAGACCCTCCACATTCTAAACCAATACTTAGCTTTGAAAGAGGAGCAGGTTTGCGTTCAATTTTGTTCGCTCTTTTAATGGCTTCATAAGAATCTTTAATCACCATTTGAAACATTTGATCAGTAGTTCCAATTTGTTGTTGCTCATAGATCAAAATTTCTTTATCACTATTCGGACTCATTTCTTTCAATGCCTTTTTAAAAATATCAACTTGCAAATTTTGACAACCTAAACTTAAAACAGTTGCACCTGCAACATTGGGGTTGTTCACATATCCTGCAAGCAGTTTTGCCAACAATTCTGAATCTTGTCTAATCCCTCCACAACCACCTTGATGATTGATAAATTTTACTTCGACATTATCTAAAAGGTTTTCATTTAAATTTTTATCCGAAACTTCTTCTACGCTTTTTTCTTCAATTAAAGAGCGTAACAAATTTTTATAAGAAACTTCTTTTTTGGGCATTAATTCGTTTTCAAAAATATCTTTCAGTTTTTCGATATTTTTGTTTTCACAAAAAACCAATGGAAAAAACAACCAAACGTTTTTGGTTCCAACTTGTCCATCAGTACGATGGTATCCGTTGAAAGTTTTATCTTTCCAACGATCTACATTTGGTGGAGTCCAACCTAAATTTCCGTTTTTACCAAAAACTTTTTCACTTTGATGTTTTACATTTTCGGTGGTAATTACTTCTCCTTTTTTTATAGGTTTAGCAGCTTTTCCAACCAAAACACCATACATTATAATATCATTACCAATTGTAAAATCTTTCTCTGCGATTTTATGTTTTGCTTTAACATCAGTTATTGGTGAGACGGTAGTTCCTTCAAACATAATTTGTTCGTTTTGTACCAAATCGGTTAAAGCGACAATTACGTTATCTGCTGGGTTAACTTTTATTATTTTTTTTTGAGTTGCCATGATTAAGCGTTCTGAGTTGTACTATGTAATTGTTTTTGAAAATTAGCAAAACCATTTTCAATTCCGTTTGCATCAATTTCTTCTAGTCCTTTTGCAATAGCATCTGTTAAACCAGGAATCAATGTTAAATCTTCATCCCAGAAACTTTTATTCTGCAAAGTAAGTCTTGCTATTTTATTGTAATCATCAGATTTCCAAAGCCCATTGAAGAAAGTAACTATATCTTCGCTATCATTTACCGGTAAGTTTTCACCTTTCCAAGTTCCTTTATAAAAACGAATTAAAGCCGCAAATGCAAACGTCAAATGAACCGGAAGTTTGTGGTGAATATCAACATATCCAATTAAACTTGGCAATACACGAACTTTAAATTTAGAAATTGAATTCAAAGCAATCGAAGACAATAAATGCTTGATAAACGGATTTCTAAAACGATCCAATATTTCTTCAGCGAAACTTGTTAATTCCGCTTTATCCATGTTTAAAGTCTCATTAATCTCCTCAAAAACTGCCTTGTTTACAAATTCTCCTGTAAAAGCATTATCAACAGTTTCTTTTACGGTTTCGTTTCCGTAAAGCAATGAAAACGGAACCATTGCAGTATGCGCTCCATTTAAAATTCTAACTTTTCTCGTACGATACGGTTGCATATCGGCTACGATTTTTACATCTAAATCTGTTTTTTCAAACGGAAGTTTTGCCTTCAATTTATCATCACCTTCAATTACCCATAAAAAGAAACTTTCGGCGCTTACAATCAAATCGTCTTTATAAGTTAATTGACTGTTATATTCTTCAATTTGATCTTTTGGATATCCCGGTACAATTCTGTCTACCAAAGTATTATGAAAAGAACAATCCTTTAATAACCATGATTTAAAATCTTCCTCCAGATTCCAATCGTCACAATATTTCAAAACAATTTCCTTTAAAGTATCTGAATTATAATTAATTAACTCGCAAGGAATAATGGTTAAAGCTTTCGATTTATCTCCATTAAAATGTTTGAATCTTTCATATAAAAGTACGGTTAATTTTGCAGGAAATGAAACTGGCGGTTGCATTGTTAAGCGATCAGATTCTATATATTCGATTCCGGCTTCGGTTGTATTTGAAATAATAAACGCCAATTCTTCTTCTTTGGCTAAAGCCAAAAATTCCTGAAAAGAAACATACGGATCAATTGCTTTTACGATATTAGTTACAAGCTCTTTTTCCTGAATTTCTTCGCCTTTTTTCACACCTTTCATAAACAAAGTATACAAACCGTCCTGAGCGTTGATCATATTGACCAAACCTTTATCAATAGGCTGTACAACAGCGATTCCGGCATTAAAATCGGCTTTTTGATTTAACTTTTGAAAAGCATATTCTACAAAAGCTCTTAAGAAATTTCCCTCTCCAAATTGTACTATTTTAATCGGAAGTCTCTCTGAAAATTCCGTATTTGATCTGCTTATTTTATCCATTATAATTTCTTTAAAACTTTATAAATAATCCCAAAATGCCTTATTTGTTTTCTATGCGAAGATTTTAAACTTGTAAAAGAAACATTACACTTGTTTAAACTAAAACAGAAACTTGCTGTGAGGAATGACAAGTTTTATTTTTTCAAGCGTAATGCTCAATTACAATCTCTAAAACCAAAAAAAACTGCGTTTCAAATAAGGAATTGGCATGATTACTCCTTATTTATTTTTAATATTATTTATGATGTCAAGAACCTGACTTACTTTCGTTTTTAATCCTTCAAAATCATTATTATCCAAAATATCTTTTGATATCAATTGCGATCCTATTCCAACACAATATGCGCCGGCATTGAACCATGAAGTCAAACTTTCTACCGTTGGCAAAACTCCTCCCGTTGGCATAATATTCGTCCAAGGACACGGACCTTTTATCGCTTTTATAAATTCTGGTCCGTAAATATCTCCGGGGAATAATTTCACGACTTCACAACCTAATTCTTCGGCTCTTGCAATTTCGGTTAATGTTCCGCAACCTGGCGACCACAATACTTTACGACGATTACAGGCAATTGCAATATCTTCTCTAAAAACCGGAGTGACAATAAAATTAGCGCCCAAACTCATGTATAATGAAGCTGCTGCTGCATCTGTAATTGAACCAACTCCCAAAATCATTCCCGGTAATTCGGCCAAAGCATATTTGTTTAAAGCTCCAAAAACTTCATGAGCAAAATCGCCTCTACTCGTGAATTCCATTAATCTTGCGCCACCATCATAACAGGCTTTTAGCACCTTTTTACTAATTTCTATATCCGAATGAAAAAAGAGCGGAACCATTCCGTTTTCTTTCATCGTTAAAGCCACTTCTATTCTTGAATATTTTGCCATTTTTATCTAATTATCTTGATACTAATCCTGCCGAATTACCATCAATCATATTTTCAACTTCTTTTAAGGTTACCAAATTGTAATCTCCTGCAATAGTGTGTTTTAAACAACAAGCTGATACTGCAAAATCTAATGCTTTTTGGTTATTATTTTTATATTCTAAAAGTCCGTAAATCAATCCTCCCATAAAAGCATCACCACTTCCTACTCTATCTACAACTGGTGTAACTTCTTTAATTCCGGCATGATATATTGATTTTCCGTCGAATAAAACACCGCCAATTCTCTGATGTGAAGCACTTACAGAATAACGCAAAGTCGTCGCAACCGTTTTTAAATTTGGAATCAAATCAAACAATTTCGTATACAAAACCGGAAGTGATTTTTCGTCCTGATAATTCGGGTTTACTTTCGGAATTCCCAACATGAAATATGCAGTATCAATATCTCCCAAAATAACATTGCAATATTTCAACATTTCAGGCATCACATCACTTGGAGTTTTGCCATATTGCCACAATTTTGATCGGTAATTTAGGTCGCATGAAATCGTAATTCCCATTTTGTGCGCGACTTTAATAGCTTCTAAACAAGCTTCTGCTGCGGTTTCGGAAATTGCTGGTGTAATTCCGCTCCAATGAAACCAGTTTGCACCTTCCAGAACTTTTTCCCAATCAATATTTCCTTTCTCAATAGTTGCCATCGAACTATGTGCGCGATCGTAAACTACATTGCTTCCGCGCGTTCCTGCTCCGGTTTCCAAGAAATAAATACCTAAACGTTCACCTCCATAAATGATATTTTTAGATTCGACGTTCATTTTTCGCATTTCTTTTAATGCCGAAATTCCAATTTCGTTATCCGGTAATCGCGTTACAAATTCAGCATTTACACCATAATTGGATAACGACACGCAAACATTAAATTCTCCGCCTCCATAAGAAGCACCAAATGCTGTAGATTGTGAAAAACGCAAATGCCTTTCCGTCGAAAGACGCAACATAATTTCTCCAAATGCAACTACTTTATTCATATTGTTTTACCAGTATTAATTTTACGATTAAGATA
Source organism: uncultured Flavobacterium sp. (assembly GCF_951805225.1). Classification (NCBI taxonomy): domain Bacteria; kingdom Pseudomonadati; phylum Bacteroidota; class Flavobacteriia; order Flavobacteriales; family Flavobacteriaceae; genus Flavobacterium; species uncultured Flavobacterium sp. The sequence goes on from NZ_OX638201.1 coordinate 2,080,581, forward strand.
CTAAGTCAATTAAGCTTGATGTTTTATTTTACCACAAATTATTAAGATTAAAAAGGATTATAACATTAAAAAAATCTGTGTAAATCTGTTCAAATCCGCTTAATCTGCGTGCCATTACTTAAAATTTGAAATATTCTTTTGCGTTGTTGTATGAAATATCCTGAACCATTTTTCCTATCCATTCCATGTCGTTTGGAAGTTCTCCGCGTTTGATTTCATCTCCTAAAAGATTGCATAAAATACGTCTGAAATATTCGTGTCTTGGAAATGATAAAAAGCTTCTTGAATCTGTTAACATTCCTACGAAACAGCTAATTAATCCCATATTTGAAAGAGCATTTAATTGTTTGGTCATTCCGTCTTTTTGATCTAAAAACCACCATCCAGAACCAAACTGAACTTTTCCTTTGACGCTTCCGTCATTGAAATTTCCAATCATAGTTGCCATTACTTCATTGTCAGCAGGATTTAAATTATAAATGATCGTTTTTGTCAATTTATCTTTACTATCCAAAGCATTTAAAAAGTTCGATAATTTTTGTGCCTGCGGAAAATCGCTAATAGAATCCCAACCTGTATCAGGACCTAAAATTCTGTGCATACGCGCATTATTATTTCTTAAAGCGCCTAAATGAAATTGTTGAACCCAACCAAATTCATGATAAGTTTCAGATAAAAACAATAAAATTGCACTCTGAAATTTCAATGCTTCTTCTGGAGTTATGACTTGATTTTCTCTTTTCTTTTTGAAAATAGAATTGATTTCGCTTTCGGTAAAATTTTCAAAATAAATCTGATCTAAACCGTGATCGCTTAATTTACAGCCATTTTGAGTAAAAAATTCAATTCTGTTTTTTAAAGCATTACATAAATCCGAATAAGAATTAATTGCAATTCCGGACACATCCCCTAATGTGTCCAGATATGCATTATATCCATCATTAGAAATTAAGATGGCTTTATCAGGTCTGAAAGCCGTACTTACTTTAGTTCCAAAAGGATTCTTAGCCAGTTTTTGATGATGTTCTAAGCTATCAATAGGATCTTCGGTTGTACAAACTACTTCAGCATTTACTTTTTTAAGCAGGTTTTGTGTGCTGTAAGCTTCAGAATTTATTTTTTCTGAAGTTTCGATATATATTTTCTCTGCCGATTTTTCATTCAATAAATCGTAGATATCAAAATAACGTGCTAATTCTAAATGTGTCCAATGATACAAAGGATTACGCATCGTGTACGGAACAGTTTTTCCCCAGTTTAAGAACTTCTCTTTATCTGATCCATTTCCGGTTATAAATTGTTCGTTTACGCCCAACGTACGCATTGCACGCCATTTGTAATGATCTCCATTAATCCAAACCTGTGTGATATTATCAAAAATTTTATCTTCGGCAATAAACTGAGGATTCAAATGATTGTGATAATCTATTATCGGCTGATTTTTAGAATAGTTATGATATAATTCTTCGGCGAATTTATTTTCAAGTAAAAAATTATCGTTTATAAAAGTCTGATTTACACTCATGTCTTTTTAGTTATAATTGAGAATTATGCTTCGTTTGACGGTTTACCAATTGTTGCCAGAATTCCGCCGTCTACATACAAAATGTGACCGTTTACAAAATCACTAGCTTTAGAAGATAAAAATATTGCTGCTCCGGCTAAATCACTTGGATCGCCCCATTTTGCAGCAGGAGTTCTGCTTATGATAAAATCGTTAAACGGATGTCCGTCAACTCTAATAGGTTTTGTTTGTTCCGTTGCAAAATATCCGGGACCAATTCCGTTGATTTGTACGTTGTATTTTGCCCATTCCGTTGCCATGTTTTTGGTCAACATTTTAAGTCCGCCTTTTGCAGCAGCATAAGCTCCAACAGTATTTCGGCCCAATTCGCTCATCATCGAACAAATGTTGATGATTTTTCCTTGGCGTCTTTCGATCATTCCTTTGGCAACATGTTTTGAAACTATAAAAGGAGAAACCAAATCAATATCAATTACTTCTTTAAAATCGGCAACTTCCATTTCGATAAGCGGAATTCTTTTGATAATTCCCGCATTGTTAATCAAGATTGCAATTGGACCAACTTCACTTTCAATCTTCTTAATTGCAGTTATAACTTCTTGTTCATCGGTTACATTAAATTTATACCCGATTGCATTTATTCCTTCATTTATAAGTTCCTTTACAGCGTCATCAATTTTTTGTTGAGAAGAATTTCCGTTTACGATAATTGTCGCTCCGGCTTGACCTAAACCTTTTGCCATTGCCAATCCTAATCCGTGGGTACTTCCTGTAATTAAGGCAATTTTACCTTTTATATCAAATAAGTTTGTCATAATTCTTATCTTAAATCAGTGATTTTACAAACGTCCATATCTCCATAATCTAAGTTTTCACCAGCCATTCCCCAGATAAAAGTATAATTTGAAGTTCCTGAACCCGAATGAATTGACCAAGGCGGAGAAATCACAGCCTGATGATTGTTCATCCAAATATGACGTGTTTCCTGAGGTTCGCCCATAAAATGACAAACAGCCTGATTTTCCGGAATATCCAAGTAGAAATAAACTTCCATACGACGATCGTGAACGTGCGCCGGCATTGTATTCCAAACACTTCCCGGTTTTAATTCCGTCATTCCCATTTGTAATTGACAAGTGGTCACAACGCTCCCGATAATCATTTGATTTACCGTTCTGTGATTCGCTGTTTCCATTGTTCCTAATTGTAATTTATTAGCTTCAGCCAAACTTACTTTTACAGTTGGATAATTGGTATGTGCGGGAGCAGAATTGATATAGAATTTAGCTGGATTCTTGCTGTCGTCGCTTTTAAAAACCACTTCTTTATTACCGCTTCCGATATACAAAGCATCTTTAAAATCTAATTTGAAAGTTTTTCCTTCGACAACAATAGAACCTTTACCACCAACATTAATAATCCCGATTTCTCTTCTTTCCAAAAAATAAGAAGCTTTAAGCGGATCGATACTTTCTAAAGTTAAATCTCCTTTTACCGGAACTGCTGATCCTGCAATATATCTGTCATAATGCGAATAGGTTAATACAATTTGATCTTCCTGCATTAGATCTTCGATTAAGAATTCATTTCTTAATTCCTGAGTATCATATTTTTTAACAGCTTCTGGGCTTGACGCGTATCTTGAACTATATTTTGTCATAATTTTAATTTAATGTAATCGATTGCACAAATTTAGATTTTTATTTTAAAATACCTTTTAGAATCGTTCTAAAATTTTGCTAAATCTTATAAATCTGTGATTGGACGGTATTTTGGAACCAATGTTTTCATAACAACCCAGCCTGTTAAGTAGCAAACTGCACATATCGAGAAAATGATCATATATCCAGAGTTTATTCCATTTATGACATTATCACCTGATGTAGATAACAACTTTAAAAAATCACCCAGATTACCAACACCTTTTTCATCTAAAAAAACTTTTGCTGTTTCCGGATTTTGAAATTGAGGATATTTTTCCAACAAAGGCTGACCGTTTATTAAACTCCAATTCTTTTGAGTAAAATCAAACAATAAACCTGAACCTTTGTTGATTAAAGTCGAACCAAGACCTCCGGCTAATCCGCCAATTCCGGTAATAGTTGCGATTGCTTTTTTAGGAAACATATCTCCTACTGTAGTAAATATATTTGCCGACCAAGATTGATGCGCAGCACCCGAAATTCCAATGATAATTACTGGAATCCAATAACTTATATACCCCAAAGGCTGCGCTATTAAAGCCAATAATGGAAAAAATGCAAAAATCAACATTGCTCTCATTCTGCCTTCGTATGGATTCATTCCTTTCTTTTCGACAAAATAAGTCGGAAGCCAACCTCCAATAATAGAAAGCAATGTAATCATGTATAAAACGAATAATGGTAACGCGGCTTGTGTAGAATCCATTCCGTAAACCGAACTTAAATAAGCTGGTGTCCAGAACAAAAAGAACCACCAAACGCCATCAGTCATGAATTTTCCAAAAGCAAAAGCCCAGGTTTGTTTGTATTTAAAACAATCCACAAAAGAAACTTTGGTTTTAGTTTCCGGAATATATCCAACCAGTTTACTATCAGCAATATCATCCTGTTGAATATACTCTAATTCGGCAGCGCTAACTCTTGGATGTTTTTCTGGTTTATCGTACATAAAAACCCAAAATCCCATCCATACAAAACCTAGCGCACCAATGATAATAAATGACATTTCCCAACCAAAAGACGCTGCAATAAACGGAATAGAAATTGGAGCTGCCAATGCGCCAACAGTAGCGCCAGCATTGAATATACTAGTAGAAAATGCTCTGTCTTTTTTAGGAAAATATTCGGCTGTTGTTTTGATCGCCGCAGGAAAATTTCCCGCTTCACCAATCGCCAGAACAAAACGGGCAAATATGAACAATGTAACGCTTACATTAATGACCAATCCGGTATCTTTTACGAGATGAATTGCTTCTTTAGCGCCTTCAAAACCTACAAACCAGTTTCCTGTAATATATCCGGCTGTTGCAATTCCACAAAAAGCGTGTAAACAAGCTCCAAAAGACCAAATCCCGATTGCCCAAAGAAATCCTTTTTTAGTATCTAACCAATCTACAAAACGTCCCGCAAACAATAATGAAACTGCATAAAATATAGAAAACAATGCTGTAATATTTCCGTAATCATTATTAGTCCAATGAAACTCTGGTGCAATAAAATCGCTCCATGTCAACGAAAGTACTTGTCTGTCTAAATAATTAATTGTCGTAGCAAAAAATAGCAATGCGCAAATACTCCAACGATACTTTCCTGTAGATTTACTGATTTGGCTCATAATAACTGCATCTGTTTGGTTCATGGTAATGGTTTATTATAAATTTTTACTTTCTGGGTTTTCAATTTCATTATTCTTTAAAATTTTAAAGATTCAAATTTCTAAAAAATCAAATAATGTAATCGATTGCACAAATATAGTTTTAAATCTTTATATTCCAAATAATTTGCCTAAAAAATTAATTTAAGCCAATAAATAAACATATCGAATAAAAAAAATAATACATAATTACATATTAAACAATATATTTGTTAAATCGTGAATTTTAAAAAATAGGAGATTTATCAACATAAAAACACCCTAAAACAACTCTTTTTTGAGATATTTTTTTCTAATAGAAAATTCCTCTTATTTTTAATGATTTTACCTAATAAATCAACTTTTATAAAGTAAATTACATCCCGATTACGACAACCCTAAATACTTTTAAAATTGAAAAAATTAAAAACCCAATTATTCAAGAAAACACTAATAATTCCCATACTGTTTTTAGCATTTATGAATTCTTTACAACTACAAGCGCAATCACAGCCACCAATACAACTTTGGGATAAAATTCCCGGAGAAATCGAAGCTTTTGATTATAAGGAAAAAGTAGATATTTCTTTGACGGAAGGAATACAAAGTGTCAGTATGGTTACAATTCCTACTATAACAGTTTTTCGTCCTCAGCAAACAAAATCTAATGGAACCTCTGTAATAATCCTTCCAGGCGGAGGATATCAGCATTTGGCCATTAATAAAGAAGGATTTAAAGTAGCTGAATGGTTTAATAGTTTAGGTATTACGGCATTTGTCTTAAAATACCGTTTGCCGAGTGATTTAATCATGAAAAACAAAAATATTGGACCTTTACAAGATGCGCAACAAGCCGTTCGCTATGTGAGAGAAAATGCTGAAAAATGGAATATTGATCCGAAAAAAATTGGTGTTTTAGGATTTTCTGCCGGAGGACATTTAGCATCAACTTTAGCAACACATTATGACGATAAAGTATACGAAAATGCTTCAAAAGTAAGTGCAAGACCAGATTTTTCGCTTCTGATTTATCCTGTAATTTCGATGCAAAATGATATCACTCACAAAGGTTCGCAAACTAGTTTATTGGGCGAACATCCTTCGCAAGAATTAATTGATTCTTTTTCTAATGAAAAGAGGGTAACCCCACAAACTCCACCAACCTTTTTGATTCATGCTACAGATGATACTGTGGTTTTGCCCGAAAACAGTATCAACTATTATTTAGCACTTAAAAAAAATGGTGTTTCTGCTGAAATGCATATTTATGAAAAAGGCGGACATGGTTTTGGTTTAGGAGTCGAAGATACCAGTAAACACTGGACTAAAGACTGCGAAGAATGGCTAAAAGCACAAGGATTAATAAAACAATAAAGTCTAAAAATTCATCCTATAAATTCTTAAACGCGACAGGTTTTAAAACCTGTCGGGTTTACTATATAAATTAAGTTCTGTTCTTTTGAAATTCACACAGTATAAATAAAAAAAGGGTCTTTAGAATCAGTTAAAAAACCAAATCTAAAGACCCTATAAAAATTAGACAGACTTGTACTCTTGCAAATTTATACAACTCGACCCACGATCAAATGAATACGCCCAATTTTCATTGTAATAAAAAAATTGTTTCTCCAAAAACAGTTTTAACCATAGAATCAAATAAGATGTTTAAAAAGGCAAAATCATCTTATTTTCTTGATTTCTACTCCACAAAACTACATGCTACTTTTATGAATTCATTACGGGTTTCCTCATTTTACAGAAAAAAAAGCATTTTTTTAAACCTAAAAATTCTAATTTATTGTTTACGATAACGTTATAAATATTTTTTAACAAAAGTTTAGTTAAAAGATGCTGAGCCGCTGAGCTCCTAAGTTACTAAGGTTTTAATCCAATGTTATTTTTAAGTTACTATCCTGAAGCTTCGGGATTAAGTCACTAAGATTTCTTGTTCTAGATTAAGTTGAAAACTGTAATTTCTGAAATACATTTGTCATGTAAATTAGAAGTTCTTTTTACAGGTAAAAAAAACTTAGCGACTTAGCGACTTAGTGCCTTAGAAACTTAGAACCTTTACTAAAAGATTTCTTGTTCTAGATTAAGTTGAAATAATTTTATAACTAATAAATTTGTCAAGTAAATTAGAAGTTCTTTTTGCAACTAAAATAACTTAGCGACTTAGTACCTTAGAAACTCAGAACCTTAACTAAAAACAAAATGAAAATATTTGAATTCTTAATACTCGGAAAAAACGAACCAATTTTGGAGATCTTACTTAGATTGGTAAATGCATACGAAAATTGGAATGCAGTTGGATTCAGCGATGAAAATCTGGCTCAGGAATATTTTCAAAACCATAAAATCGATATTGTTCTTTTGAGTTCCGGAATCGAAGATCATATCGAAAAAGAGTTTACCCAATTTTGTTTAGAACAACAACCTGATGTCGAAGTAATTGAACATTTTGGCGGTGGAAGCGGTTTACTAAAATCTGAAATACAACACAGATTATATCTTAAAGGAAAAATTTAGATACAAGAATTTTCTCTTCAATACCTTATTAATTAACACATTGACGAAGATCGCCTGACTATTGACGATATATCGTTAAAATCACTATTGCCTTTTTTCAAAAATTCCATAGAAATCAACGCCTTACAAACAAGGCACTGCTTTTGAACGCAATAAACTGAAAATCTAAGTGAATATAAATTTTAAAAACCTTTTTATTAACAAACAAAATCACATTATCATGAAAAAATTAGTTTTAACAGCAATTTTATTATTCGCAATATTTATTGGTTTCGCACAAAAACCAAGTCCTGCATTATTAAATCCTACAAACCATACTTTGGTACTTATTGATTACGAAAGTCAAATGGCTTTTGCTGTAGGAAGCACTCCAATTGATCAACTTCGTAATAACACTGCTTTAGTAGCTGGTGCTTCGAAAATATTTAATGTTCCAACGGTTGTAACAACTGTAGCCGAAAAATCATTTAGCGGACCTGTTTTCCGTGAAATTGAAGAGTTTTATCCTCAAAAAACTTCAAACTATATCGATCGTACTTCTATGAATACCTGGGAAGATGCTCCTGCATACAAAGCAATTATTGCAAAAGGTAAAAAGAAAATCGTTTTTGGCGGTTTATGGACAAGCGTTTGTATTGTTGGACCGGTTTTATCAGCCATTAACGAAGGTTATGATGTTTATGTTATCACAGATGCAAGCGCAGACGTATCAAAAGAAGCTCACGAAATGGCCGTAACTCGTATGGTTCAGGCAGGTGCTCACCCAATGACTTCTTTACAGTATTTACTTGAATTACAGCGCGATTGGGCACGTCAGGAAACTTATGTTGCCGTTACTGATCTTGCAAAAAAATACGGTGGAGCTTATGGTGTTGGTGTTCAGTATGCACACGAAATGTTGAAACACTAAATACAATTGAACGCGGATAAAACGGATTCGCTTTGCGAAAACGATGATTTTTACAGATTTTTTAAATTAACGTTTAAATCTATAAATCCGTTTTTGTCCGCGTTTTTGCGACGCAAATCCGTATAATCAGCGGGCCATTTCCTCTTAAAAAGATTCTCATAAATTTATTTTGAAAGCATTTTTTGTTCCATATAAATTCAAAATAAGACCGATTGATTAATAAGAAATTTATAGTATTTTTGATAAAGCAATTCAAAAAAATACCACTTAAAGATTTCTGTTTATGAAAAATAGTCTACTCTTAGTAATATTTTGTTTATCGGTACAAATAAGCAATTCGCAAAAATTATACTTTCCAAAAAGTAATTACAGCGACAGTCTCAATTTCTCTAAAAACCTGACATTATTAGCCAAAAAGATAGCGCCTATTTATTCCAATTCGGACAAAGCAACGTATTTGGATAATTATGCCCGAATCAATTTTATTGCTCAGGATTACACAACGATGAAAAAGACAATGCGAACTTATGCGCAAGAAATTATGGGCGATAGTATTGCCAATAAGCCATTTGGTTTTCATTACAGAACTTATGCAAATACTATCGCTAAAAATCCAAAAACAAAAGCTGAATTCGATAAATATTACACTTCTGAATTTAAAACTTTATATGATAGCTATGATAAAGATGGAAAAAACTGGGTAGAAAATTATTACAGTATTCAACTAAGTGATATGAAGACGCAATTTGAAACTAAACGAAATGAATGTCAAGCCAATGATAGTATCAGTTTAGAAGATGCCGCTTTATTATGTAGAGTCTATTCCAGATATGTAGTTTACAGTAAAAGCCTTGCTCCTGCCAAAGAAATAATAGCAAAAATAGAAGCCGAAAAATATATTATAGACAACAATATAATTATCACTTTACCAAACGGAAGCACAATATCCGGCTCGATGGTTAGAAATCGAAATATAACAGAACCGCAACCAGTCGTAATGCAATACAATATTTATGCAGGAAGAGAAGTCTCAGACTGCAAGGAAATTGCCAATATGGGATATGTAGGTTTTGTAGCAAATACAAGAGGAAAACGACTGAGCAATGATCCTATAGAACCTTATGAACACGATGGCGACGACGCTTATTATATCTTGGACTGGATTAGTAAACAGCCTTGGTGCAATGGAAAAATTGGTATTTATGGCGGAAGTTATTTAGGCTTTAGCCAATGGAGCGCAGTAAAAAAAGTGCATCCAGCCTTAAAAACAATAGTCCCTCTAGTGTCTGTGGGCGCTGGAATTGATTTTCCAATGCAAAATGGCGTCTTTATGAGTTATGCATTAAGATGGATTCATTTTGTAGCAAATAACAAATTAACAGATCTAAATGACTTTCAAAATAATAAAAAATGGGACGACGTTTTTACACAATATTATAAAAATGGTTCCAGCTTTCGTTCCTTAGATAAAATCGAAGGAAATCCGTCTCCATTGTTTCAAAGATGGCTTGATCACCCAACTTATGACACTTATTGGCAAAATATGACGCCACAAAAAGAAGCTTTTGCTAATATTAATATTCCTATTTTAAGTACAACAGGATATTATGATGACGATCAGATTGGCGCAATGTATTATTACAATCAATATCATAAATACAACAAAAGCGATAACTATTATCTAATTATAGGACCTTATGATCACGGAGGTTCACAAGGATATCCCAAGAAAGAATTAGGCGGATATACGCTTGACGAAGTTGCTACTATTCCAATAAATTCCATCATTTTCGAATGGTTTGATTATATCTTAAAAGGCGCAAAACGTCCAGAAGTTTTAAAAGACAAAGTCAACTTTGAAATTATGGGCAAAAATGAATGGAAAAGTGTAGCGTCATTAGACAAAATGCACAATCAGGAAATCACTTTTTATCTTGATAATGCAAATTCAAAATATTCATTACAAAAAACGGCTCCTAAAAAACCAATTGCAATAAATCAAACCGTTGACTTAAAAGATCGCTCGGAAATTAATATCTATAAAGATGATTCTGTTACAGGTTTTCCCAGAGTTATAGATTCAATTTTAAGAACTGAAAAACAACAAATGATTTTTGAAAGTGAACCTTTATCAGAAGCTACGATTATAAGTGGTTCTTTAAAAGCATCTTTAAAAATCAGTATCAATAAAAAGGATTTAGATGTACAATTACAACTTTATGAAAAAACTCCCGATGGTCATTATTTTGCCTTAACAAGCAACTTGCAAAGAGCCAGTTTAGCAAAAGACAGAACGAAAAGACAACTTTTGACTCCTAATAAAATAGAAACAATTGAGTTAAATCAAAATTATATCATCTCTAAACAATTACAAAAAGGAAGTAAAATTGTAATTGCTCTTGGCGTAAATAAAAATCCAAATTGGGAAGTTAATTACGGTTCCGGTAAGAATGTAAGCGACGAAACAATGGCTGATGCTGCCGAACCTTTAACAATAAAATGGTACACAAATAGTTCTATTACAATCCCAATTTTAAAACAGTAATTAATGCTGAACGATAAAAAAATAGTTCATGTTTTCAAATTATTTTTAGGATGCCTCTTAGTGATTTTTATTTCATGGGTTTTATTTCTTTTGATCGATGAATTTGATCTTTATAGCAATACTTTTTGGAGTTTGATGTTTTATATATTCTATTTTGCAGTTTTTATATCTTTTTATTTAGCTGCTATATTATTCATTACTTTAGTTTATTTAGTACTAAGAAAATTTGTTTCAAAAAAGGCATAAAACAACGTTTTTAAGCAAAATTATTCTCTAAGTAAACAACCCAAAATTAAAATGGAAAAGAAATATTCTGTTGTTATTCATCCTTCGCAAGATGTTATTGATTCAATCAAAACGATGAAAGAACTTTTAGCAGATAAAGTTGGTTGGTTTAACAGCAAAAATTCGGTGGCTCATATTACGATTTGCGAATTTAAAATTGACGAATCTCAAATAGATAAATACAAACAGAAACTCCTTAAAATCTGTGATCCTTTTACGCCTTTTCAGGTACTTTTAGATCATTACAATTCTTATGAAAACGGCGCTTTTTTCATTTCTCCAAATGAAGATTCTAAAATGCTTCTAAAACCTATTATGAAAAAAACTCAGGATGCATTGCAGCTTTCAAACTTAATAAAAAGCAATGATCCTCATATTTCAATTGGCCGAAGATTAACGCCTGAAAGTCTTAAAATTGCCAATCATTTATTTACAACAATCGATATTGATTTTTTGTGTGACAATATTGTTTTAAGAGAATTTGATCCTATAAAAAAGCAGTTTTTTGTAATTGATTCTTTTTCCTTTAATGGAAATTCACAACCGGAATTTGTTCAGGGAAGTTTGTTTTAAGCGCAAAGCTGTTTTTGTTTAATCGCGCAAAGACGCAAAGTCGCAAAGTTTATTTTCTTTGCGACTTTGCGTCTTTGCGTCTTTGCGCGAAATAACTTTGCGAACCTTGCGTAAAACCTTGCGAACTTTGCGGTTAAATTAAGACAAAGTAAAAACGTAAAACAAAGAAAACCTGAAATAAAAAACAATCTTTTAATTTTTCGTATATTTGAATTTTACAAATTCACTCTCATGAAATCACTAGATTCATTTTACGAAGATATTACAGAAGGCTCTACAATTGAACCAAGCTCATTATTGCCAAACGACATTAAAAAAGAAATTGGGCATTTTAATGTATTTGATATAAAAGAGCTCTACGAAAGAATGAAAGAAAAGCCTGGTATGCCTTATGACAGAAGAGCTTATTACAAAATAAGTTTGATAAGAGGTAAAAACAGAGCCGAATACGCCGATAAAATAATCGAAATCGATAAACAAGGCCTTTTATTTGCCACGCCAAAAATACCTTATAACTATTTACCGCAAGACACAAATCAATCCGGACAATTTTGCGTTTTTACAAGTGAGTTTTTATCGAAAAACAAAAGTGGAATTGACTTAGACGAACTTCCTATTTTTGCTACAGACGGATATCCTGTTTTTCAACTTACAGATGATGAAGTTGCCGAAGTTGAATTGATTTTCAATAAAATACAAAAAGAAATCAACTCAGATTATATTTATAAATATGATTTAATTCGAAATTATGTTGCAGAATTAATTCACTTTGGGCAAAAATTACAGCCAATAACAGCTCTCTATTCTAAACATAATTCGGCGGCGAGAGTTTCTTCTTTATTTGCTGAATTACTGGAAAGACAATTCCCAATTGAATCACCAAATCAACGATTAGAATTAAGAACTGCGAAAGATTTTGCAGAAAGATTATCTGTTCATGTTAATCATTTGAATAAAGTTCTAAAAGAAAACACAGGAAAAACCACAACCGAATTAATCAGTACGAGATTAACGAACGAAGCCAAAATCCTTTTGAAACAAACCGATTGGAACATTTCTGAGATTGCATTTTCATTAGGTTTTGAAGAATTAGCACACTTTTCTAATTTCTTCAAAAAACAAACTTCCTTTACGCCTTTGGCTTTTAGACTTTAGATTACTGCAGAACTTTGTCAAAGTTCGAAACTTTGACAAAGTTTAAAATTAAGTTTTCAAAATTTTCTCTCTGATTTGAATTTTGCAAACATCGGTTTGATATTTACAATTCCCCAATACTACTTCGCTCCTACCTTTGTCTAATCAATTTAAAAGATCGAAAAGATGAATTTATCAAACAACAAAATTTTAATAACTGGTGGCGCAAGCGGCATTGGACTTGGCCTAACCGAAAGATTTATTAAGGAAAACAATACTGTAATTATTTGCGGAAGACGTGAATCAGTTTTGGAAGAAGTCAAAGAAAAATTTCCAACAGTAATTACAAAAGTTTGTGACTTGTCAAACGAAGCAGAACGCGTAGCGCTTTACGAATGGATTGCAGAAAACCACAGCGATTTGAATGTTTTAATTAATAATGCAGGAATTCAAAAATGGGTTTCGGTTACAGATGCAGACTTTTTTGAAAGTGCCAAAACTGAAATCGCAACAAATATAGAAGCTCCGTTACATTTAACTTCCCTTTTTATTCAGTTAAAATCTCTTACAACCGTAATGAATGTAACTTCTGGATTATCACTTTCTCCATTCGCAAAAGTTCCGGTTTACTCGGCTACAAAAGCGTTTTTCCGTTCGTTTACGATTTCACTTCGCCATATATTAAAAGGAAAAAATATTGAAGTAATCGAAATTATTCCTCCGGCATTAAATACAGATCTTGGCGGAGTTGGTTTACACGATGCACATCCAAGCGTAAGTGATTTTATCGTCTCTATTTTTGAACAATTAAAAGAAGGAAACGAAGAACTTACTTTTGGAACAAGCGCAACAAGAATAAACTCCAGCATTCCGGAATTAAAAGCATCTTTCAATGCATTACATTCTAATCTGTAAAACGCAAATATTTAAACACATAGAAATATAGATATTGTAAACGCTGAAAAAAGGCATTTCATTTGTTTAAATTCACATAGCTATGTGTTAGAAACTAGTTTCTTTTTATATTCTTATTTACATTAAAAATCTATGTTTCTATGTGTTTAATTTTTCACAATCAACAATCAACAATTAACAATTAACAACCAACAATTAAAAAAAATGGCAGTAAATACAAAAATAGCTCTTGTTACGGGCGGTAGCAGAGGTTTAGGGAAAAATATGGCAATTGCAATTGCAAAAAAAGGAATTGACGTAATCATTACTTACAACAGTAAAAAAGACGAAGCAGATTCAGTAGTAAAAGAAATCGAAAGTTTAGGACAAAAAGCAGCGGCTCTTCAACTTAATGTTGCGGATTCAAGTACATTTGATGGCTTTTTCGGAAGCATTTCTAAAACTCTAAAAACTGTTTTTAACACAGATAAATTTGACTTTTTGGTTAACAATGCCGGAATCGGAATTCATAATTCATTTATAGGAACAACAGAAGCTGAATTTGATCAATTGACAAATATTCAGTTTAAAGGACCTTTTTTCTTAACGCAAAAAGCGCTTAACGTAATGAATGACGGTGGCGGAATTGTAAATATTTCAACTGGTTTGGCAAGATTTTCATTCCCTGGTTATGCAGCTTATGCGTCTATGAAAGGTGCAATTGAAACGCTAACAAAATACCAAGCGAAAGAACTTGGAGAAAGAAAAATCAGAGCAAATGTTGTGGCTCCGGGCGCAATCGAAACTGATTTTGGCGGCGGAGTTGTTCGTGACAATGAGCAATTAAACAAAAATTTAGCAGCTTTAACCGCTTTAGGAAGAGTTGGTTTGCCAGATGATATTGGTGGAGTTGTTGCTTTTTTATGTACCGAAGATGCTCGTTGGGTAAACGCGCAAAGAATTGAAGTTTCGGGCGGAATGAATTTGTAATTTTATAACTATTCTATTCGTATAGTAAACCCGACAGGTTTTTAAAACCTGTCGGGTTTGTTATTAGAAATAAACTTGTTCATTATAAAATATCTATCTCGATTCTTTTAATAAATTCGCCTTCTTTATCAAAAACAATATTGTACAGTTTTTTATCTTTTTTTGCTTCTGAAATATACGTTTCATTGTTTTTATCATCAATCTTGGTCAAAATTTTGCCGACAGACTTGACTTTACCTTTTGCCGGATAATTTTTCTTTAGATAATCCTGAGCTTTTAAAGGTAGTTTACTAATTGAAATTTCTGTTTTCAAGGACTTAAAAGCTCCGTAACTATCATAGAGTACATATCCTTTGGTTGCAGTAGTAGGATTAAATGTTCCCTCAAAGTAAATTTCTTCTCCTTTACCATACTCAATAGACCAAATTACTTTTTTTTGCGGATATCCTTTTTCAAAAGCTGCAATCACTGGTTGTGGAGGCACAAGTATACTTGTTTGCCCTATTAAAAAACCTGTGTTTAAAAAAGCGATAAATAGTAAAATATATTTCATTTGGACATATTGTAAATTAATAATTACAAATAACGTAAAAAAAGTGTCACACTTAATTAAAAGAAAGATAAAACTTACTAAATTTAATTTTATTATAAACTATCTTATTTTAAGTCTGTTTGAAATGACAAACTAGTGCTTTTTAGCCCCGATAGAAGAGGAAATCCTTTTTCTGGCTTCTTTAGCCAGGAAAAGATTGAAACGAATAGCGGGATTAGCTCCTAAATAAAAATATAATTAACTGAAAAGCAAAATGATAAACAAATCAAAACCCGACAAGTTTAAATAAACAAGTCGGGTTTCTCATTTTCAAATATATTGAATTAGTAAGTCTTCTTTTAGTCTTTTTGGATTATGACGTCAAAACCGCCATTTTGATCAAAGACAACATCATAAAATTTTGATTCTTTTTCTATTCCTACTTCATAAGTAGTTTTATTTTTATCATCTACAACGATAGCAATTTCGCGAATGGCTTTTGCCGGATAATTTTTCTTTAAATAACTTTGAGCTTTCGCCGGAAGTTTACTTAATGGAATTTGCGTTTCAAAAGCTTTTAAAACTCCCAGATTATCATAAACCGCTAACGATTCTGTATTTTCATTGGTTCTAAACTTTCCTTCGTAACGTATTTCGTCATCATCATCGCCAACATATTTTAAAGTCCAGAATGCTATTTTTCCAGGATATTCTTTCTGAAAAGTAAACAAGACTTTTTCTGGCGGCGTAACTACACTACTTGGTGCAATTTGATTTTGCGATACTAGAAAGCAACTATACAAAAGTGTTAAAATTAAAAATGCTTTTCTCATGAGTCCGATTTTTACATTAATAATACTTGACTAAAATTACATTTTTTTTAACAAGAAAAAAGAACTTTTAATGAATACTTCATTTTTTTAATCTATCGGATAACTCTCTTTTATAAGTAATTCCTATGGGAAGCTTTTCGTTTTTAATAATAACAAAATCTTTGTCCGTTGTTTCGATTTTATCCAGCGCTACAATATAGGATTTGTGAATGCGCATGAAGTTCTTTTCGGGCAGACATTTTTCAAATTCACTTGTTGTAATCGAAGCTAAATAAGTTCTTTTTATGGTATGTAATTTCACATAGTTTCCAAAACTCTGTGCAAACAAAAGCTGATCTAATTCGATGTCCATAAAATAACCGTCGACTTTTACGCTAACGGAATTTACAACTGTTTCTTCTGTTTTTACTTTTGCGGTTTCGGCGCCAAAAAAACGATCAACGGCTTTTAAAAATCTCGGAAAATAAATAGGTTTCAAAAGATAATCAATAACTCCGTAATCATAACTTTCCAGCGCAAATTCAGAATAAGCTGTCGTTAGAATAGTTTTAGGATGCGTTGGCAGAATCTTTAGCAATTCCATTCCTGAAATCTCTGGCATATTAATATCCAAAAACATCAAATCGACTGGATTTTCGCGAAGATAATCCATTGCTTCGATACCATTATAGCCTTGAAAAACCAACTCTAATTGTGGATTTTGCTTGATGTAATTCGCTAACACATAATGCGCTGCGGGTTCATCGTCTACAATTATACATTTTTTGGATTCTCTCATTCTACAAACTTTTTCAATTGTACTTTAAAGTCTACAATGTAAGTGTTCTTATCGTCCTGAATGTCTAATTTATAGTTTTTTCCATAAATTAAATTCAAACGTTCGATTGTGTTTTTCAAACCAATTTTAGTCGAAACAACATCGGTTTTCTTGGTTGGTATTGAATTTACAACATGCAAATGCAATAATCCGTTTTCGACCGTAATAATGATTCTGACGAAACATTTTTCTATGGCGCAAGTTCCGTGTTTAAAGGCATTTTCGATAAAAGCAATTAACAACATTGGCGACACTTTATAGGCGTTTTCGTTATCGATTTTAGAATCATAAGTGATTTCGCAACGATAACCTACACGCTCTTTTTCAAGTTGCACATAACTATTTATAAACTCCAATTCATCTTCTAGAGAGACACATTTTTTGTTGTTACTTTCAAGCTGATAACGCATCAATTGCGACACTTTCATAATCAGATCCGGCGTTCTGTCCGGAAATTCTAAACTTATTCCGTAAAGCGTATTAAAGGTATTAAATAAAAAATGCGGATTCAATTGTCCTTTCAAAGAATTCAATTGCATTTCGTTAAACAACAAAGTTTCATCAGTTTGTTTTCTGTGAATTCTATAGAATTTAAACACAATTATCGGGCTCAAAATGCAAACCAAAGTTCCTAAAACACTCGCCAATTGGTAGACATAACTGCGTTGATGCGAGTTTTGATACAAACGGCAATTACTGAACATATCGAGCATTGTAATCTCATATAAAAGTACTGAGAATACAAAAACTCCAAAAAGCGTTAGAAATATATAGGTTAAAGGACGTTGTGTTTTGAATAATATTGGCAAAAGAAAAAAACGATTGAATTGGGCATGCATGTATAAAATAAAGTAGAAAAATATGCCCATTAATATGGAAGTAAAAGAACTAAATAACATCCAGTCATTCTTTAATGTATAGATTGTAAATGAAAAGGCAACAACGGCAATTTCCTGCCACCATTTGTTGTCCAATATGTTATCAAATTTTTTATTCATTTTTAAAACTTAAATAGTTTACAAATTAACCACAATTTTTTAATTATTATTTCCATTAAATGACAAATTCAATTGGTCATTTATGATTGTATTACATCATTTAAGAAGGGTTAAATCCGCTAAAGACGAATAATTTTGGTAGATAATTTCATATCACTAATTTTATGTACTTCAGAAAAATTACTTTGTTAGTTTTCTTGATTTTTGCTTGTGGTAGTTATTCGCAAAACCTGACTTTAAAAGAAGCCATAAAAACAGGTTTAGAAAACTACGGTTCCATCAAGGCAAAAAGCAATTACACGAATGCCTCACGCGAGAGTCTCAAACAATCTAAGCGTGATTATTTGCCAAATCTAAATTTATCGGCACAACAAGATTACGGAACTATCAACGGGCAAAATGGTGCGTTGTATGGTTTTAATGGTTTAGGAACAGCTTCTTCCGGACCTGCATTGCCGGACCAAAACTGGAATTCAGCTTTTGGTGCGTTGTATTTAGTCAATATGAACTGGGATTTTTTCACTTTTGGAAAAATACAGGAAAAAATTAATTTGGCTAAAGTTGATGTTCAGGCAAAAGAAAAAGACTTGAAACAAGAGCAATTCCAACAGGAAATTAAAATTTCTGCTGCTTATTTGAATCTTCTTGCAAGCCAAAGATTATTGATTTCGCAACAAAAGAATTTAAGCCGTGCCGAAGTTTTTAAGAAAACTGCCGTTGCACGAGTTAAAAACGGATTATTGGCGGGAGTCGATTCTACATTGGCTACAGCCGAAGTTTCAAAAGCTAAAATTGCACTGAATCTGGCTAGGAATTTTGTCAAGGAACAAAACAGCAAATTAGTCGATTTAATGGGCGTTGCGCCTCAGGATTTTGTTACAGACACTTTATTTGTAAATGAAATTCCGAAAGAAGTCTTAAGAGGAACCGCATCTTCAGATAGTTTGCATCCTTTATTGCAATTCTACAAAACGAAGATCGATTACAGCAATCAGCAAACTAAATTATACAAACGTTTTTATTATCCAACGATGAGCGCTTTTGGTGTTTTACAAACACGTGCTTCCGGATTTAATAGCGATTATGTGACGAATCAAAATTCTTTCAGCAGAAATTATTGGGATGGCGTAAATCCGGATCGCACTAATTATTTAGTTGGAATTGGAATTAGCTGGAATTTGACGACTCCGTTTAGAGCAAGTAAACAAGTAAGCGCTCAAAAATACATTTCGCAAGGTCTTCAAGAAGAATACAATCAGGCGGACAGAGAATTGAAATCGCAATTAAAACTTGCCGACGATAAAATACAAATCACGCTTGAAAACTTTGCCGAAGCGCCAATTCAGGTTGATGCAGCAAAAAAAGCATATTTGCAAAAATCGACTTTATACAAAAACGGATTGACTGATTTAACAGATATTACTCAGACTTTATATACGTTAAACCGTGCCGAAATTGATCGCGATATCGTGAACAATAATGTATGGCAATCGTTTTTGCTTAAAGTAGCTGCGACAGGCAATTTTGACTTATTTATAAATGAATTTTAATTATAGATCCTAATGAATTTAATACGTTTTGCACTCCGCAAACCCATCTCCATATTAGTATTGGTTGCGGGTCTATTTTTCTTCGGAATTGGTGCCATCCAGGACATTAAGGTAGATATTCTGCCAAAAATGAACTTGCCGGTTATCTACATTGCGCATCCTTTTGGAGGTTATACGCCAGACCAGATGGAAGCTTATTTTGCTAAGACTTATGTCAATATTTTACCGTTTGCCAATGGTGTAAAATCGGTAGAAACCAAAAATATTCAGGGGTTAATGATCATGAAATTAACCTATTATGAAAACACAAATATGGCTCAGGCTGCAGCCGAATTAAGTTCACTTTCGAACAGGATTCAGGCGGCATTTCCTCCCGGAACTCAACCTCCGTTTATCATTCGTTTTGATGCTTCTTCGCTTCCAATTGGTCAATTGGTTTTGAGCAGTAAAATACGTTCAAACAATGAATTGCAGGATTTAGCCAACGTTTATGTTCGTGCTTCGTTTACTTCGATTCCCGGTTTATTATCGCCGGCTCCCTTTGGCGGAAGCCCAAGAACTATTGAGGTTAACGTAGATCCTGATTTATTGCGTTCGCATAATATGACGCCAGATCAGGTTGTAGAAGCGATTCGTATCAACAATCAAACGGCTCCATCAGGAAACGTGAGAATGGGCGATGTAAACTACATTACGCCAACAAATAATACGATTAAAGAAGTTAAAGATTTTGAGAATATTCCGTTGTTTAAAGGAAGCGTTCAAAACTTAAAATTAGGCGATGTTGCAACCGTAAAAGATGGTGCAGATATCACGCAAGGTTATGCTTTGGTAAACGGAAAACGTTCGGTTTATATTAGTATTGCAAAAGCCGGAGATGCTTCTACTTGGGATGTGGTTCAGAAATTAAAGGCTGAATTGCCTAAAATTCAAAGTACATTACCGGAAGACGTAAAATTATCTTATGAATTTGACCAGTCAGTTTATGTAATTAACTCTGTAAAAAGTTTGATTACAGAAGGTATTATTGGAGCAGTTTTAACTGGATTAATGGTTTTACTTTTCCTTGGAGACAGACGTGCGGCTTTGATCGTAATTTTAACGATTCCAATCTCGATTATCTCAGGAGTTTTATTCTTGAAATTATTCGGACAAACGATCAACTTAATGTCTTTAAGCGGATTGGCTCTTGCAATTGGTATTTTGGTGGATGAAAGTACGGTAACAATCGAAAATATTCACCAGCATCTTGATATGGGAAAACCCAAGGCACTCGCCATTTGGGATGCGTGTCAGGAAATTGCATTGCCTAAATTATTGATCTTACTTTGTATTTTGGCGGTTTTTGCACCGGCATTTACAATGGTCGGAATTCCGGGAGCTTTGTTCTTGCCATTGGCTTTAGCGATTGGATTCTCAATGGTAATTTCATTTTTACTTTCTCAGACTTTTGTGCCTGTAATGGCAAACTGGTTGATGAAAGGTCATGAAAAACATGCGCATGGTCCGGAAATTACTGATGATGAAGCTGAATTTAATGATTGCGGATTAACTCCGGAATCTGAGAAAGATTTGATTACTCAGAAAAAAGGATATGTTGAAAAAGTAGACACTAATAATAACGGAAAAATTGGTGCTTTCGAGCGTTTCAGAATCCGTTTTATGAGAACTCTGGATCGATTATTCCCTTATAAAAAAATAACTGCTTTAGTTTACCTTATCGGAATTACAGTTCTTGCTGTTGTCTTTATTAATTTCATTGGAAAAGATGTATTCCCAAAAGTAAATTCAAGTCAGTTTCAGCTGAGAATGCGTGCTCCGGACGGAACTCGTTTAGAACGTACCGAAGAAAAAGCAATCATTGTTTTGAAAGAATTGCAAAAAATGGTTGGGAAAGAACATATCGGAATTTCTTCTGTTTATGTTGGACAACACCCATCGTTATTCTCGATTAACCCAATTTATTTGTTCATGGCAGGTTCGCATGAAGCAGTATTTCAGGTGAGTTTAAAAGAATATCATACGGATATGGACGACTTCAAAGACGACTTTAGAGCCCGAATCAAAAAAGTGCTTCCGGATGTAAAACTTTCTTTTGAGCCAATCGAATTAACTGATAAAGTTTTGAGCCAGGGATCTCCTACTCCAATCGAAGTTCGTATTGCCGGAAAAGACAAGAAACGAAATGAATTATATGCGACTCAAATCGTAGAAAAATTAAAGAAAATCTCTTATTTCAGAGACGTACAAATTGGTCAGCCAATTCATTATCCTGCGATGAATATTGATATCGACAGAACTCGTGCAGCTGAACTTGGCGTTGACATGAACGATATATCACGATCATTAGTTGCGTCGACTTCATCATCAAGATATACCGAGAAAAACACTTGGGTTGACGAAAGAGCCGGATTATCATACAACGTTCAGGTACAAGTGCCTTTGAACAAAATGAAAAGCAAAACTGATATTGGAGAAATTCCGGTATTAAAAAACTCGCTTCGTCCTGTTTTAAGTGACGTTGCAAAAATTACACCCGGATTTGTAAGTGGTGAAAATGACAATTTAGGGGCTATGCCATACATAACCGTTACAGCCAACATTAGCCAGACCGATCTAGGAACGGCAGTAAAAGATGTGGATGCAACAATCAATTCATTGGGTGAATTACCTAGGGGGTTATTCATCACTCCAATTGGAATGAGTAAAGTATTGGTAGAAACATTAAGTAGTTTGCAAGTTGGATTATTGGTTGCCATATTTGTAATCTTCTTAATGTTAGCCGCTAATTTCCAATCGTTCAAAGTTTCGTTAGTAATTTTAACAACGGTTCCGGCGGTAGTTTTAGGAGCTTTATTAATGCTTACAATTACTGGTTCAACGCTTAACTTACAATCGTATATGGGAATCATCATGTCGGTTGGGGTTTCGATTGCAAATGCCGTTTTATTGGTTACGAATGCAGAACAGCTCAGAAAACGAAACGGAAATGCACTAGAATCTGCACGTGAAGCTGCGGCGTTGCGTCTTCGTCCAATTATCATGACATCTGTTGCGATGATTGCGGGAATGTTGCCAATGGCAATTGGTCATGGCGAAGGTGGCGATCAGGTTTCTCCGTTAGGAAGAGCCGTAATTGGTGGATTATTATTTTCGACTTTTGCCGTATTGCTAATCCTGCCACTTATCTTTGCATGGGCACAAGAAAAAACAACAACACAATCTGTTTCTTTAGATCCTGAAGACGAAGAAAGCATCCATTATATATCATCATTAAATCCGAAAAATGAAAAATAACATTATACAATCGACCGCATTATTTTTTGTAGCCGTATTTTTTCTAACTAGCTGTAATTCTAAGAAAGAAGAAGCTCCGACTGCAGAATTGGAACCAAAAACTGAAACGTTTCTTTTAACGAAAGAAAAACTAACTACAGAATTGCGTTTACCAGCCGAATTAACTGGTTTTCAACAAGTAGATTTGTATGCTAAAGTAAGCAGTTTTGTAAAATTGCTAAAAGTAGATATTGGTACCAAAGTAAAAAAAGGACAACTTTTGATCGTCCTTGAAGCTCCGGAAATCAGCTCGCAATTGGCTGCAGCCGAATCAAGATTGAAATCAATGGAAGCTATTTATGCTACAAGCAAAAGCACTTACAACCGTTTGTACGAAACAAGCAAAGTTGAAGGAACGATTTCTAAAAATGATTTAGAAATGGCAAACGGAAAGAAAAACTCGGATTATGCACAATATCAAGCCGCAGTTGCAGCCCACAAAGAAGTGTCGATTATGAGAGGCTATCTTGAAATTCGCGCTCCTTTTGACGGAGTTGTAGCGGCAAGAAACGTGAATTTAGGAACATTTGTTGGTCCGGCAGGAAAAGGTTCAGATTTGCCTTTATTGACGATTCAGCAGCAAGATAAATTGCGTTTGGCAGTTTCTGTTCCTGAATTGTACACAGGATATTTGCATGAAGGTGATGAAATGAATTTTAATGTAAAATCATTGCCTGAAAATTTTAAAGCTAAAATTACCAGAATGTCTGGAGCATTAGATTTAAAGTTACGTTCTGAGCGTGTAGAAATGGACGTTATTAATACCAAAAAAGATCTTTTACCAGGAATGGTTGCCGAAGTTTTGTTACCGCTTAACGCGAAAGACAGCACATTTGTAATTCCGAAATCTGGATTGGTAAGTTCTGCCGAAGGTTTATACGTAATCAAAGTTGTAAACCACAAAGCAACTCGCGTAGATGTGAAAAAAGGAAGAGAAATCGAAGATAAAATCGAAATATTCGGAGATTTAAACCCGAAAGATAAACTGGTAAAAATTGCCAGCGAAGAAACTAAAGAAGGCGATATCATAAACGAATAACCTGCGTTTAGCTTTCGATAGTAGTTTACCAAAAACTGTACGCTTAATGCGACATTCAAAAAATCAGAGATGATTCAAGAATGTAAATCAAATTTCCCTTAGGACGATACCTGATAAGTATCGTCCTTTTTTGTTTTTATTATATTTCTCGAGTAAATATTAAGCCTATTATTGTCATTTCGAGGAACGAGAAATCTCCACAAGTAACTCGACAAAGATTAGATTCTCGATGCGGAGTTTCTCACGAAGATTTCTCGTCCCTCGAAATGACAAACTTTGTGGTTATATTCTTTTAAACTTTTACTTAAATGAAAACTCTTAGAATTTTTAGGAGCTATTTTCTGCTATCATTATCAATAAAAATTACTTTTTAAACTATATATTTAAAACACCTTACATATTAAAACCACATTTTTTTTGTAAAAAAAATAATATATTTGATGAAAGATAATCAGAAGACATCTTCTTTTAAAAGTTTAATTTAGGCACATTTATAAAATGTGTTTTAGATATATACAAGTTAAGTGATGTAATGAAGACAAAAATAATCATTAAAATTTATAACTAAAATGTTATCAATCACTAAAGACATAACTATAGAAAAATTAGAGGGTCTATATTATCAATTAAATTCTTATCAAGATGAGAAAATAGATATTACATTACCTAATAAAATAGAAACATACGAATTTAGCTTATTATTTAGTCTGGTGCAATTTTTTGCAACATGGGTTAGAAAAACTAATTCTGGAAATTTATATTTACCTATTACAGAAGATGAAATCTCTAATTATTTAAATAATAATGAATTTGCTTATCCTTTAATCGTTCTTAGTTGGGAAAAATCAATTTTTAATAATAGAGGAGTTGATATAAAAAAAAACATTAAAGAGCCAAGTAAAGAATATTTTAAGCAGATGGATTTTTTTAATTTAAAATTATATAATGTCCCTATTTACTGCTTTGATTTTGATAAATCAAATAGAGGTGTTGCAAAAAGTTTATATATAGATAAATATACTGTCTTTCCTGAAGATGGATTAGGTTTTAATCTTTTTCCCGCTTATCAAAAAGTAGGTTCATTTAATAGCTCTATATTTAGACAGAATATTACTAAAGATTTAGATTCAATAACAGCAATTATTCATGAATTATTTTTTAACACACATGAACATGCAAAAACTGATGAAATTGGAAATTACTTATACCCAAACATTAGAGCAATTCATTTAAAATTTCATAAGAAAAAAATTAAAAATTTTAAAGATATATACGAAAATTTTAAAGGACTTGAAAGCTATTTTGAATCAGAATTTAATTTAAATCCTCAAAACGAATTATATTTATTAGAAATTTCAATAGTAGATAGTGGTCCTGGGCTTGTAAAAAGATATGCTGGAATTTCTGATTTAAATCAATTAAATACATCGCAAGAAGTAAATTATATCAAAGAATGCCTCTACCGTCATAATACTTCCTCTGACATATCTGTAAGTGATACAAAAGGAATAGGTCTTGACAGAGTTCTCCAAACTTTAGATAAAAAAGGATTTATAAGAATTAAAACAGGGCGTGTTGATATTGTTAGAGATGTGAAAACATTAAATTACGAACATCATAACAATGCCTCTGACATTAGTTTGTTTGATTGGAAAACTAATAGTGATAATAACTTCAGTTCTTATCCAGAAAGCACTGGTACTTTAATCTCAATTTTTTATCCTTTAACTTTTAATTCATAATGAAGAATTACTTTATATTTAAATATGAGGACGTAGTTTATACAAACGAAAAAAAGAAAGTGACCGTTATTTTTGTTCATCAGGAAACTATAGGTTCTCAAAATACTTTATCGCAGGAAATTAATAAATTCTTTCAAAAAAACAGTATAACAGATAAATTAGTTGTTATATACCCTAAGTATTTAGATGAAAAATCTAAAACGTTTTTTACTGATGAAAGAGAATCAACATTTATCAGAATTCCAGGAAAATCAAAAGAATATTTTGATGAAAACTTGATCATTTATAGTTATGATGCGAAAGGAAAACTTTCACGAAAAGTTGGGGCAAAACCTGAAAATGAAAATATTTTTATAGACAACATATTTAGAAATGGTAATACGATCATTTTTAAACAAAATGGAGGAATAGTAGAATCAACCTCCGACCATCATTTTGTTTTCCCTTCAAACAAACATTGCTCTAAATTTTTAAGAACTGGAAATGTTTTAATAAATCAAACTGAAGTCTTTTTTCTTTCAATCCAATTATTAAATTTCTTTGAAAATATTAGATTTGTATATTGCGATACTTCATCAATTAATACACTTCCTTACGCCGTACTAGAATTGAAAAGAAGGTTTAAAATTAAATTCATTGCACCAACTATTTTTAGTTTTAAATCATATGAATTATTTGAATCTCGTAAAGAAAAATTTCCCCATGATTCGTTGATTTTAATCTCATCCTCGACTTCAGGAAATATAATCGATAGACTATTAAAAGAACAAAGGGCTGAAAAAACACAGATTAAAGTATTATTCTTTTTAGGAAAGGAAAAAAATTATCTTGACAAAAAAGAAAATATCATTTGTAATTTAACAAAAGATGATAATACTTTCCCTCAAGGTGAGGAAATATTTGATACATCTGATAGTTCAACTGGATGCAAACTTTGTGAAATAAATTCTAGACCTATAAATATTCGTGGGGACGTATTTTTAACAATCCAACCAAAAGTTTACAAACATTTATTAACTGTAAAATCAGAATGTATCCCAACAAATATTAACTCGTTTGTTCATCATTTTAGAGACAAAAGTAAATCAATTAACATAATTAAAACTTTCTACAAGGATAATGATGCGAACGCGAATTATGAAATCTATTTTGATTTTATCAATCTAATTAAGAATGTCGAAAAATTTCCTTCATTTAAAAATTCTTTAGATAGAATGATAGATAAATATGTGCCTGCAAATACTAAATATATTATTCATCTACCAGATGAAGGTTCATTAGAATTATCAAAATATATTAATAATCAAATCAATGAAGCTATAAATCCTACTATCATAGAGCTTAACAAAAGTTTTATTACGAAATTCAACGATGAAGACCGAGGAGCAGTATTGGTTGTTGCTTCTTGCATTACAACAGGAAAAAAACTTTTACAAGTTAGTCGATTAATGAGAAAATTTGAAAATCTAAATCTTATTTATTTTACAGGAATTTTCAGACCTTCAAATGAGTCATTTGCAAATGATTTAATTAATGATTTGAAAAGAGGAAAAGACAAATCAGATGAGAAACCATTTATAGCTGTTGAAACTTTAAACACATCAATAATTCAAAAAAAAACTGATTGGGCTATTGAAACCACCTTCATAGAAACTTTATTAGGTAATATTGATGAAGATTCAGAACTCTACGGATTTTTTAATACTAGAATTGACATTTTAAGAAAGAATAAAGAATCGAGAGGTTTGTCAAATAATTTGTTTTTAAATAAATATGATGATAATCCTTTATATTTAAGAAAAAGTTTTGCTTTTTGGAAGTTTAACTATGAAGAAAGCGAAGTTAACCAGTCAGAAGTATATTTTACAATCTCTTCAATTATAAATAATTTAGAAAATAGAGAAATTAATTTACATCCATCTTTAAGACAAACTAACTACGTAAGAAATCTACTCAGTCCTAGGAATTTTCATAGATTTAATGATGGAATTATTCAATCCTGTTTATTACGATGTTCTAAGCCAGATTATCTATCTTATGATTTAGATGACGAAGCTAATCTACAAATGAAAGTATTTCTTTTATCTATAATTAGTAAATATGATTCAGAGGATGGAGAAGCTCTTTTAGAGTTTTTACTTTCAATAGGGCTAAAAAAACTAAAATTAAAAAAGGAAGATCTAGAAGAAGTCTTATTACGAGCGAAGGAATGTGATAGTAAAATTATTTCTCAATTTGCTGAATATATAAGTAAATTCACTTAAAAACAAGATCTCCCATTATCCGAAGTGTCCACAGCTAGGGTAAGTGTAACGTTTGTAAATACAAAAGATTGACAACATTTAAAAAAAAAAGAACCTCGATCTTAAAAAGTCGAGGTTTTCATTTTTATTTCTGAAAAACCTTATTCCACATCCAAATAAGGATTCAAAACCTCAGCTAATTCATTTAGCCAATAAAAGCTGTTTTCTATGTTGTCGATTTCGTTTTGAAGAGTTTGATTTTTTCGCATGACTTCTAAAGCGAGTAGATAATTTAATTGCCTTATTGTTTTAGCCATAGTTTCTGGCTCGATTGTATTGTTGAAAAAATTCATAAGCCTTGTTTCGGCTTCTTTCGAAAGGGAGTTTGTACTCATAACTTACATTTTAATGAATATAAAACCCGTGATAATTAAGATGCATTAGTATTTTTCTAATAATGCAACCATATTACAAGGGCAAATTTTATTTCGTCTTAATGTGAAGATTTAAGAGTTGCGAATATAAAGAAAATTCTTTCAATTGATAAGCATTCATTATCAATAAAAAATAAGTTCTTTTGAATTTAAAAAATACTTATTTTCGTTTTACTTTATCAATCATTTCCAATTGCTAAGAAACATTAAAGTTATATTACGCAAGCTAAAATAAAGAAACCAAATCTAAGATGAGTCAAAGTCTAAATTTATATCAAATCAGTAAAGTCAATTTTGAAGAGTTTTCAAAGAATCATGAATCTTTCAATTTCGATTTTAGCGATGATAATTCTTCTGTATTTGATCAAAATTTCGAAGGATTAATTTTCCTTTTTTCATCTTACTATTTGGATCAATTGCCAAAATCTTTGGAAGAGCTTTTTTATCCGCAGAATTTTATTGGTGAGAATGTAGATTTCAGCGAAATTGATTTTGATACTATTGAAGATTTTCCGGAATCAACTTCTGTCTATTTTTTAAATCCAATAACTATAAAAGAAATTAATTCAGTTTTGGAGAACATTCAAAATGATAAAATTTTAGATTTTTACAGCGCTGATCTTTTTAATACGCACGATATTTATCCCGCGGTTTGGCATGATGACGAAAGCGAAGACAAAGCATTTAATAAAAGACATTTAGAAGAAGGTTTGGTATTACTAAAACACACCATTTCTCAGGCAAATATTAATGGAAACTATATTTTGTTTTTCGGTTGATTTAAAACAAAACTTTCTCATAAAACTAATTAATTGGAAAAAACCGCTGTAGATATAAAAAAGCAATTGGAGTTTTGGCTTCTAAAATATTATTATAAAGAAAAAAAGGAGTTAAACGGAAAAGAAATATTTACAATATTTGATTTAATTAGTCAAAAACAAAAAACTGAAATAATTAATTTATTAAAATTAAGAGAGAACGAATTACCTGTACTTTACCTTAAAATTTCTGAGGAAAAATCAATAATTAATACTACTGAAAGGTTTATTAAATTGACAGATCAAGGAACAGAAGAAATCGAATACACGAATTTTAAAGAACATAAAGGATTTGATCGCTTTATAATCAAAAAGCGATTAATTGGACGAAATATAAATGTAAAAACGAATGGTTACTTAAATCCTTTCGCTATAAAATTAAAAAATGGTGAAATTATAGAATGGGAAATACCAACCGGAACTGCTGGTTTTGGATTTTGGAGTGTAACAAAAAAATGCGAACTTATTGGGCGAAAATATGAAGTAATAAAATGAAAACGTATTACAACAACGGCGATTATTTACATACAACAGAATCTGAATTGAAATGAGAAATATTATTATTTTATTAGTTTGCTTAGTTTTTTCGAAAGTAGCATTTGGTCAAACTTGCCTGCATAAAAATCTATCTAAAGAATTTAATTTTAAAACAAATTTTCGAAAAATAAAAAAACCTAACAATGAGATTGATAGTAATTCTGTAAAAATCATAGTCTCCAACAAAATCTCAAATAAAAAGCAAGAATTTAGTTTTGGATCGGGTTACCTTTTTGAAAAAACTTTTATTGATTGTAAAGCGGTAAGATCTTATTCAACTGGCATTAATAAAAACAGTAAAGCTATTGATAATGACTTTGGAGATTTAATAATTGCCGATTTTAATTTTGATAATAAAGACGATTTTGCCGTTAAAAATGATTCTGGAGGAAATGGAGGTCCAACGTATAATTTTTATATTCAGGACAAAAATAAAAACTTTGCATTAGATGAATTTTTAACCACTCAAATGGAATTTTTCCCTTCAAAATTTATCATAAAAAGTAAAAGACTAATAACTTACGTTCATGCAAATGCCTACCAATTATCTGAAAATATATTTGAATACAATGAGCAATTAAAAAAATGGAAATATAAAAGTTCAAAATTAGTAACTCCGTAGTAAGCTGAATAGAAAACTAATAATTTGAAACAAATCCAATTATGATAAGACTATTATTTATACTTTTTATTTGCTCTACGAATGCAATTGGACAAACTTCTTCAGGAAAAGAGTATATTATAAATTATTCTGTTGGTCATTACAACTTTGGAAAAACGGGCGAATATGAAAAAAAAGAAGTTTTTAAATTTACTATAAATGATAAAGATTTCATTCTCACAGAATTTCAATCTATTTCGAATAAATATGTATATAATCCTGAAACGTTAAAAAACGACCGAAAAGTTTCTGATACAATCTTGAAATTTCCAAATAATAAAATCGCAAAGGAAGAGTTTGAAAACCTCCTTAAACAGTTAAACCAAAATCAAGATAATTTTAATACTGATTTCTTAAATTCAAATTTTTCGAAAAAAATAAAACAAAAAGAGATTCTTAAAATCGCTAAAAAACGCGGCCAAACCTATTGGTTTATTGATATTGATAAGGAAACGGAAAAAATAGATGATTTTGGAAAACAAAAAATTAAAGAAATTCAGAATTTTAAAAATTTTGAAAAATACATTGAAGATATAAAACCAAAAACAGACACCTTTATGGTAGTTTCTGATGCTTGGAATTTTGCAAGATTGGGTTATGCAAATTCTACTTTGACTGACAGAATGGATTTCAATTCAATTTTGGGTCAACCAATTCTAAAAAGTGATAATACAACCCAAATAATAAACTTAAATGTGAATCTTATTTTATTGAAAATATTACCAAAGGAATCTTTATTAAGTAAAAAAGTAAATTTTGAAAATATAAAAGATGGCTATATCAATTGGTTTATTAGAAATATTAATTAACAAACAAGATTCATCGAGGATTACCTCTAATCTTTCTTAATAACCAAATCTTCTCATAAACCCAATTGCCCTAGCCCTGATGGGAGGGAAAATCCTTTTACTTTTTTCTTTAAAAAGTAAAAGATTTGGAAGGACAGCAGGAAATAGCTTCAAATTAAAATTCAAAACAATAAATTCCAAATTCCAATCTTTTAACTTGTTTATTGCTATTATAATTTCAGTTCTATAAGCCTTCGACTTCGCTCAGGATGACAAATTGTATTATATAAAACCCTGTTATTTAATACCTTAATAAATTATTTTAAAAATACTTGTGAAAAAAATTGCGAAACCGAATAGTTGCACGTATATTTGCAACCGATTGGCTTCGTAATTAAAACCAAATATTATGAGACGAGACATTTTTCAGGCAATTGCCGATCCAACAAGGCGATCCATTATTGCCTTAATTGCAATGCAAGCAATGACTCCAAATGCCATTGCGGAGAACTTTAACACGACCCGACAGTCTGTTTCTAAACACCTGCGGATACTTGTAGAATGCGACTTGATAAAACAGGAACAACAAGGCAGAGAAATTTATTATTCACTTGAAATTGAAAAAAT
Source organism: uncultured Flavobacterium sp. (assembly GCF_951805225.1). Classification (NCBI taxonomy): domain Bacteria; kingdom Pseudomonadati; phylum Bacteroidota; class Flavobacteriia; order Flavobacteriales; family Flavobacteriaceae; genus Flavobacterium; species uncultured Flavobacterium sp. The sequence continues at coordinate 2,112,257 of NZ_OX638201.1, forward strand.
GAAAGAGATCGACAAATGGATTAACCAATTTAGAGCGATTTGGGAAACCAAATTTAATCAGCTTGACGAAATACTATTAACACTTAAAGAACAGAAAAAATGAAAAAAGATTTGCAATTTGATTTTACCGTTGACAAAGCCATAAAAACGGTATTTATTACGAGAGAATTTGCTGCAGAACTTCCGTTAGTTTGGGACGCTTTTACTAAACCGGAACTTCTGGATCAATGGGTTGCGCCAAAACCGTGGTCGTCTAAAACAAAATATATGAATTTTGAAGTTGGCGGACGAAGATTCTACGCAATGGTAAGTCCAGAAGGATTGGAGCGTTGGGCGATTCAGGAATATACTTCGATTACGCCAAAAACAAATTTTAAAATGTTCAACACTTTTGCTGATAAAGACGAGAATCGCGAATTGCCAGGTTCTAATTGGGATCATACTTTTAGCGAAGAAAATGGCATCACAAAAGTAAATATTGCTATTTTTAATGAATCGCTTGAACGTATGGAAAAAATGATTGAAATGGGCTTTTCAGAAGGCTTTAAAATGAGTATTGATAACTTAGATAAGTTATTGGAAACGTTGTCTTAGAAGTGATGAAATAATCTCGCAGAGACGCAAAGTTTTTATTCTCGTTTTTCATGAATAGCCTCCTGCTTTAGCTGGAGTAATTATGTAAATGTTTTGTAAATGGCTTTAGCCGAATAAACATATTTGGCTAAAATCATTTTATCATTCAAACAAAACCTCCAGCTAAAGCTAAAGGCTAATCAAAACTTTGTGACTTCGTGTCTTTGCGAGATTATATTAAAACAACCTATAAAAGCTTCCTTTTTCTTTTATTAATCACTTAAAACTTAATCGCAATTTTACCAATTGTTTTTCCGGATTCTAACAATTGATGTGCTTCTTTGAAGTTTGCAACCGTCAAACCATTCAACGTTGTTTTTAGTGTAGACTGAATAGTTCCGTTATCTAATAAATTGGCTAGTTTATTTAAAATATGATGTTGTTCGATCATATCTTCTGTTTGAAACATGGAACGCGTAAACATTAACTCCCAATGAAAACTGGCGCTTTTACCTTTTAATTGACGAAGATTTACAGACTCTACAGGATCACTAATAGAACCAATATGTCCTTGAGGTTTTATCAACTCCACAAATGCATCCCAATATTGATTTACATCGACAAAGTCTAAAATAAAATCTACATTTTGGAAACCTGCATTACGAACTTCTTCTACCAAATTTCTGTGATTTACGACAAAATCGGCACCTTGTTCTTTACACCAATCAATAGATTCAGAACGAGAAGCTGTTGCAATTACGGTTAATCCGGCAATCTTTTTTGCCAACTGAATTGCGATCGATCCTACTCCGCCTGCTCCACCAATTATTAAAATAGTTTTACCTTTATCTTTTTCCGGATTAATACGAATTCTGTCAAATAGAATTTCCCAAGCTGTTAATCCGGTTAATGGAATTGCAGCGGCTTCTTCTATCGAAATTGATTTTGGTTTATGACCAACAATGCGTTCATCAATAATTTGATATTCGGCATTACATCCTTGTTTATTAAGATCTCCGGCATAATAAACTTCGTCGCCAACTTTAAACAAACTTACTTTATCACCAATCGCTTCCACAATTCCAACGGCATCCCAACCAATAATTTTTGGCGTTTCGAGAACGGTATCTTTTGCACTATTTTGGCGTATCTTAAAATCTACCGGATTTACAGAAACTGCTTCAATTTTTACTAATAAATCGTGTGATCCCGGAACTGGTTTTGAAGTTTCAAATTCAATAAAACTATCTTCCTTTTCTATTGATAATGAGGTTTTAAATCCTATTGCTTTCATATTATTTATCTTTTTATTTAAACTTACACTACAAAGTTACATACAAAGAAGCCTTTTGAAATTGTACAAATGCACTATGATTCTGTACATCTTTATCGTTAATTAGCTTTGCTAAATTTCAATAAAATAATGAAGTTCAAGAATCTTCTTTTCTTAGAAATTCAATTTTAACAACGATTGCCATAATTAAATCCTATTTTTGATATTCCTTTCAGGCAATTTGTCAAGCAACTTCATCTTTTTTATTAATGAATTAAACGCCTAATTGCCATATAAAACTATTGTAACCTTATATTTTTAAGTATGAATGTTCTACTCATTGAAGATGATAAACGCATTAGCGAATTTATTGTAAAGGGTTTAGAAGAAAACAATTTTACGGTACATCTGGCAGAAACCGGCGAAATTGCCCGAGAACTTGTCCAAAATGATACGTGGGATATTATTCTAATGGATATTATGCTTCCGGGAATTGATGGCATTCAGCTAACTAAATTAATGCGTTTCAAGAAAATTCATACGCCAATATTAATGCTCAGCGCACTTAGTGATACTGATGATAAGGTAAATGCGCTCGATTCTGGTGCCGATGATTATTTGGTTAAACCTTTCCATTTTAAAGAATTAATTTCGAGAGTAAACGCTTTGACACGAAGAACCAAATTTAATTACGACAAGGAAGAAACTTTATACACGTTAGGAAGTTTAACCATAAATCCCGAAGAACACAAGGTTGCCGAAAATGACGAATTGATCGATTTATCTCCAAGAGAATATAAATTGCTGTTGTTTTTATTAGAAAACAGAAACAAAGTAATGTCCAGAACGCAAATCTTAAACGCTGTTTGGGGCATTAATTATGACAATAATACCAATGTTGTGGATGTATATATTTCTTATTTGAGAAACAAAATTGAGCAAAACCATAAATTTATCCATACCATAAAAGGAACCGGATATATGCTTAAAGAACAATCATGAAAATACGTAATCGGTTTACATTAATATCCTCTTTCACTTTTAGCATTGTATTTGTCATTGCTTCAATCATCACGTATTTTTCATTCTATAGTTATTCTGAGAAAATTGTTTATAATGAACTTCAAAAAACGTGTTTGTTAACTGGGATTTTTTACCTTGAAAAAGACGAATTACCGCAAAATCAACATTTGATAATTGGTCAGCAATTCCGCGAAAATTCACTCGAAATTATTACGCGTGTTTACAACAAAAAAAATCAGATTGTATTCGGTGATAAAGAAGAAGATCAAAACATAAATGCAGAAAAACTGGATTACATTCGAAAGAATAGAAAACTAAGTTTTAAATCTAATCATCATTTTTATTTTGGAAGTTTTTATCATGATAATCAAGGTGATTTTGTTGTTTTTGTAAAGAAGAATGATGTCGAATTTAAAACCATTACAAACAGATTATTAATCATTATGATTCTGGTTTTAATTTCTGGATTAATCACGATTTATATTGTAAGTCGCTTGCTTTCGAATCTTGCTTATAGTCCAATCAAAAACATTATCAATCAAGTAAATGACATCGAAGCTTCGTCTCTTGATCGACATATTGTTTCGCCAAATACCAAAGATGATATTCAGGAATTAATAGAAACGTATAACAATTTATTTAAGCGACTTTCGGACACATTTATCATTCAGAAGAATTTTATAAACTATGTTTCGCACGAATTCAAAACACCTTTAACTGCAATATCCGGAAATCTCGAAGTATTTGCTCAAAAAGACAGAACGAGCGCAGAATACAAAGAAATGTCTGAAAAAGTATTAGAAAATGTGTATCAAATCGAAGATACAATGAACACGCTTATGTTACTTTCGGGATTAAAAGGCAACACAGAATTGAACGAAATTTTCAGGGTCGATGAACTAGTTTGGGATATAAACGATCAATTACCCGAAGTTCATAAACTGAAAGATGCTCAGATACAAATTGCTATTGAAATTGTAAACGATAAACTTCTTTCTATAAAAGGAAAGAGCAACGAAATCAAAATTGCTTTGTATAATATTATAGAAAATGCCGTGAAATATTCGAACGGAAATCCTATAAAAATAAGTTTATTACAAGAGAATAATCAGCTTAAAATTGTAATCGAAGACCACGGAACCGGTATTAGCGAAGACGACTTAAAATTCATCAAACAAACTTTTTACAGAGGTAAAAATGTTAATGATATAAAAGGAAGCGGCGTTGGACTTTCTTTGGCAAACATTATCTTCAAACAAAACAATATCGCTTTTACAATTACTTCAAAAAAAGACATCGGAACTACTATAACACTACTATTTCCGCCACTCTAATCGTTTTCTAATGTAGTTCCAACTCCTTTCTAACTGACATCAAATTAAGGTTTAATATGCCGCAGATAGCTTTGCAACATATTAAAAACAACTTAATTTGAAACGTATACTTTTAACCCTGCTCGTTATTGTATCGCACAAAAGTGTGGCGCAAATTGCTACAATAAACGATACAATTGTTCTTTCCCGAACTCAAGCTGAGGCTTTGTTTTTGGAAAAGAACATTTCTCTTATTTCCGAAAAACTAAACATCGACATTGCTGATGCGCAAGTTATTCAGGCAAAATTATGGCCCAACCCTACTCTAACTGTTGGAGAAATCAACCTTTGGCACAATGCTACCGCTTCACGAGTTCCGGCTTTGTGGGGAAATTTTGGTACTACTTCTCAAGTCAATGCAGAGCTTGAACAACTTGTTCAAACCGCAGGCAAAAGAAAAAAACTGATTGCCATGGAAAAAGTTGGTGTTGATATTGCCAAAGAATATTTTAAAACTTTCTTACGCAATCTAAAAATCGAGTTTAGAGGTAATCTTACTGAACTCCAATATACGCAAGAACAGGAAGCTATTTATAAAAAGCAGCTTTCGTCAATGCAAACTTTATTGAAAGCTTACGCTAATCAAGTAAAACAAGGAAATGTTGGCAAAGGCGAATACATTAGACTAAAAGCTACTGAACTACAATTCGTAAAAGAAATTGCTGATCTTAAAAAAGAAAACAATTCATTGCAAAAAGAACTTAAAGTCTTAATGAATCTTCCGGCTACAAGCTTTATCAAACTTACAGATGAAGGTTTTGTTCCTGATAATAAAAATATCGATAACATCAATCTGGGGAATCTTATGGCTTCGGCTGTAGAAAATCGTCCTGATATGAAGGTTATTAAACTTGGAAATGATTACAACGATAATAAATATAAATATGAAAAGGCAATGCGAACGCCAGACGTTACACTTGGTGTAAGTTACGATCGTGGTGCAAGTACAATGAATGATTTTGTGGGACTTGGTTTTTCGCTTGATCTTCCGTTTTTTAATAGAAATCAAGGAAATATTAAAGCGGCTAAAATTGCAATCGACCAAGGTAAATTACTTGCAGAAGAAAAAACTATAAGCGTTCAAGCAGAAGTTTTACAATCTTATGAAGATTTAATTGTAACCAAAAAATTATACGAAAGTGTCGATGCTAATTATGAAGCAGATTTAGACAAACTTCTGGAAAGCTATCACAAAAACTTCATGCAAAGAAACACAAGCATGTTGGAATATCTTGATTTTGTTGATGCGTATTTAGACAACAAATCGATTCTCTTAAACTCTAAAAAAGATCTTAATAAAAATCTTGAAGAACTGCGTTATATCGCCGGTCAGGAAATCAATTAAATCTAATTCTCTAAAAATAATAACAAACATAATGAAGAAACTTATTTTACTCCCGATACTTGGGTTAATGCTCGTTTACGGATGTGGCAAAAAAGAAGAAATCAAAGATACAAAAGAAGAAAAATTTTGTATTGACAAAGACTTAAAAGAAAAAATCACGATCGAACCTGTACAAAAACGTGCGGTTACTGAAGCTATAAACCTTACGGGAAATATAACTTACAACGGAGATCACGTAGTTCAGTTTAATAGTCTTGTTGAAGGTATTATAACCAAAACTACTTTTTCATTGGGTGATTATGTGAGAAAAGGACAAGTTCTGGCTGAAATAAAAAGTACAGAATTGAATAATATGCAATCTGAGAGTAAATCGTTTCAATCTCAAATAGCAGTCGCACAACGTAATTTGCAAGCAACCAAATCAATGTTTGATGATGGAATTGCTTCTCAAAAAGACCTTATGCAAGCGCAAAGCGAACTAGATGTTTTAAGATCTTCTCTTGAAAACGTAAAAGCAAATCTTGCCATGTTTAGTGCAAGAAGCGAAAGAGCCGTTTTTCAGATAAAAGCACCAACTGAAGGATATATCGTAGCAAAAAATATTAGTCCCGGAATGCAAATTACAGATTCAAGCGAACCTCTTTTTACCATTTCTGACCTTAAAGAAATCTGGGTTTTGGTAAATGTATATACCAGTAATCTGAAAAACGTAAGCGAAAATATGTTGGTCGATGTTACAACTCCTGCTTATCCCGGAGAAGTTTTTAAAGGAAAAATAAAAATGATGTCCAAAGTTTTTGACGCTGATGAACATGTTTTAAAAGCACGAATTGTAATGGAAAATCAAAACTTAAAATTAAAACCAGGAATGACCGCTGATATTAAAATTGACAAAAGCAAAGGAGGCGAAATGTTAGCTTCGGTTCCTGCAAAAGCTGTCATTTTTGATAATAATCGTGATCATATTTTGATTTATAAAGATGATTGTACGATTGAAGCGAGAGAAATTAATCCGGTTATAAAAAACAATGATTGGGTTTATTTTGATAAAGGAGTTAATGAAGGTGAAATGGTGATTACTAAAAATCAACTGTTAATTCACGAACGATTAAAAAACTAATTATCCCAAAAAACGGATAAATACCATACAAGACATGAAAAAATTTGTACAAGGTCTGGTTGCTTTCTCGCTAAAAAACTCCCTTATAGTTTTTTTCCTGACAGCCATACTACTAGTCGCCGGAATAGTTAGCTATATCCACACGCCCATCGAAGCATTTCCCGATGTAACGAATACAAGAGCAAGAATCATTACACAATGGCCGGGAAGAAGTGCCGAAGAAGTAGAGAAATTTATCACGCTTCCGATTTCGAAACAAATGAATACAATTCCTAAAAAAGCGCAAGTACGTTCTATTTCGCTTTTTGGATTATCAGTTGTAACTGTATTATTTGATGATGATGTCGAGGATTTTTACGCACAACAATATGCTTCAAATCGCCTTAACGGATTAGATTTACCTGAAGGTGCAGATGTTGATATTGAACCTCCATCCGGAGCAACGGGTGAAATCTTTAGATATGTAATCAAAAGTGATTTGCCAATTAAAGAAATCAAAGCCATTCAGGATTGGGTAATCGAAAGAGAACTAATCGCTGTTCCGGGAGTTGCTGATGTTGTAAGTTTTGGTGGAGAAGAAAAAATCTTCGAAATTAAAATTAATCCAACGCAACTTGAAAATTATAATCTATCTGCGCTTGATGTTTACGAAGCTGTTTCTAAAAGTAATGTAAACGTTGGTGGAGATGTTATTCAGCGTGGAGATCAGGCTTATGTAGTAAGAGGAGTTGGATTAATTAATAAAGTCGAAGATATTGGTAATATTTTAATCGAAACCAAAGGATCTTCACCAATATTAGTAAAACACGTTGCCGAAGTTTCAATTTCTGCTAAACCAAGATTAGGACAAGTTGGTTTAGATGGCGATGATGATGTTGTAGAAGGTATTGTAGTGATGTTACGTGGCGAAAATCCGGGTGAAGTAATCAAGAGACTTAAAGATCGTTTGACCGAACTTAACGAAAGAGTTTTACCGGATAATGTAAAAATAGTTCCGTTTATTGATCGTACTAAATTGGTAGATACAACGGTAAAAACAGTTACTAAAAACCTTGTCGAAGGTATATTATTGGTATCGTTAATCGTATTTATTTTCCTTTATAACTGGAGAACGTCATTGATTGTAGCTTCTGTAATTCCGCTTTCGTTTTTGTTTGCAATTGTAATGTTGCGAATTCAGGGATTACCGGCGAACTTAATTTCTATGGGAGCGCTGGATTTTGGATTGCTCCTCGAAGGAACATTGGTTATCGTCGAACAAGTCTTTGTATCGCTCGAGAAAAAAGCGCATAAAGTAGGAATGGAACGCTTTAATAGTATGAGCAAAATGGGACTTATCAAGAAAAGTGTTGGTAGCGTAGCGACTTATATTTTCTTTGCCTTGATCATTTTGATTGTGGCTTTAATGCCTATTTTCTCTTTCACTAAAGTGGAAGGAAAAATGTTCTCCCCCCTAGCCTTTACGTTAAGTTATGCATTATTAGGATCGTTGATTTTATCACTTACATATGTTCCCGCAATGTGTAAAGTCATGCTGACGAAAAACATTGTCGAGAAAGAAAATATGATTTCGCGTTTCTTTAGAGAAAACCTTTTTAAACTTTTTAAATGGAGCACGAGACATCGCAAAACAACATTATATGCATTTTTAGGTTTATTGGCAATATGTTGCGCTAAGTTCGCTTTTTATGGTTCAGAATTTATTCCGAAATTGAATGAAGGAGCTATTTATGTACGAGCCACTTTGCCTAATAGTATCAATCTTGATGAAGCCGTAAGACTTACAAAAGAAATGAAAGGTAAAATCAGGAAATTTGAAGAAGTAAAATTCGTCCTGACACAAACCGGACGACCAAATGACGGAACAGATCCAACCGGATTTTTTAATATTGAATTACACATCGAATTAAAACATCAGGACGAATGGAAACGTGACATTAGTAAAGAAGAACTGATTGCCGAAATCAAGAAAGAATTTGATGTATATCCCGGAATTGGTTTTGGATTTAGTCAGCCAATTCAGGATAATGTTGAAGAATATGTTGCGGGAGTAAAAAGTCCGTTGGTGATTAAAATTTTCGGAAATGATCTTTTTCAATTGGAAGAAATGGCAGCAAAAGTGGCTAAATCTATCAAAGATGTAAAAGGAATTGAAGATATTAATGTCTATAAAAATATCGGTTTACCCGAATTAAGAATTCAGCTTGACGATGAAAAAATGGCGCGTTATGCCATTACAACTGCCGATGCGCAAGCCGTAATCCGAATGACAATTGGAGGTCAAGCCGCGACAAAATTCTATGATGACGAAAAGATCTTTGATATCACTTTGCGTTTTGAAAAAGAATATCGTGACTCAAAAGAAAAAATTGAAGACATTTTGATTCCGACTATGAATGGTAAAAAAGTTCCGTTAAAAGAAATTGCTACTGTAGAATACAAAACGGGACCAACTTTTATTTATCGTGAAGGAAACAGTAGATATATTGCCGTAGGTTTTAGTATTGAAGGACGAGATTTAGGAAGCACAATCGACGAAGCTCAGAAAAAAGTAGCTGCCGAAGTAAAACTTCCAAAAGAAAATACAATGAAATGGGCAGGAGAATTTGAAAGTAAAGAAAGAGCATCAAAACAATTGGCAATGATTGTTCCTGTAGTTTTAGTATTGATTTTATGCTTGTTATATTTCAACTTTGGGAATTTCAAAGATACATTAGTTGCCATTAGCGCAATGCCTTATGCTTTTATTGGAGGATTCTTATCGCTTTGGGTAACCGGAACTGTATTTGGAATCTCAGCCGGAATTGGTTTTATTATTCTGTTTGGAGTCAGTGCGATTGATAGTATTGTCCTCATAGGAATGATTAGAGAAAATATGCGAGCCGGAATGCATTTAAAAGACGCAATCTCAAACGGAATTTACAGCAGAATTCGTCCTATTGTAATGATCGCACTTATGGGATCTTTAGGATTATTACCAGCCGCATTATCAACCGGAATGGGTTCTGAAGTTCAAAAACCATTAGCGATCATGATTGTTGGTGGATTAATAACCTGTATGTTTTTATCATTGACGGTATTACCTCAAGTATTTTACTTGGTATATCGCAAAAAAGACGCTGGTTATATTGATCCAAAATCTTAATCAAATCTCAAATACACCTTTGGACAATATGTTTAAAGGTGTATTTTTTTATTATAGCCAATAACTACTTATCATGAAATACAGCTATTATTTTGCGATAATTTCCTTCTTATTAATTTCGTGCGAGTCTAAATGTCCTATTGAAATTAAACAAATTGAATCTAAAGAAATGGTACAAATTATTCCAAGTTCAGTAAAAGACAGTGTTATTATATCGATCCCAACAGAATTTGAAATAAGAATAAATTCTTCGGTCAAATATATTACCTGGCATTATGTTGGTGATGGAAAAACCCAATGGAATGATGCTTTTGATTATCAGATTTATGAAGCATCGCCCTTAGATCAATTGGATATTTATGAAATATTCGCGCAAAAAAAGATTCGGATTATTAAAAAAGAAAGAAAACATCTTATCACTCTAAAAGAAGCTTTATCGTTATTAAAGAAATACAATGCTCAATCTTTGGATAATTTAAAGTTTGGAGAAACCATAAAACTAAACCCTTATAATAAATTCAAAAAAGAAAATAAAAGGATGATTGATGATTTTAGAAAAATTAATGATTCGATTAAATTTAGAGTTATGAAAGGAGATGGAAGCTTTTTTTATTTGCGTAAAAAAATCGATTGGTAATTTTTTCAAATATTTATAGCGACAATCTATATAAATAAATCTTAAAATTTAAATTTCGTTTTGAATATATGTAGTTAACTACGTAAATTTGTCTAAAATTATTCTCACGTCTAGATATAACTTAACTCGACAGTGATTTAAATACAAAAAAACGAATGAAAAATAATATTCCTCAAAGCTCTTCAGAAAATACAATTAACATTGAAAAAGTTGAAAATCAGAATCAAATTGAAACAGCATTTGCCATTAGAAGACAAGTTTTTGTAGAAGAACAAAACGTGTCACCAGAACGCGAATCGATGGATGATGATGAATCAATTCACTATTTAGCAACAGTAAACGGGGAACCAGCCGGAGCCGCACGATATCGAAAAATGGAAAAAGGCGCTAAAATTGAAAGAATTGCGGTTCTAAATACTTTTCGTGGAAAACGAATTGGCGAAGCAATTTTATTAAAAATTCTAGACGATTTAAAAAACGAACAGAAAGTATATTTATACGCTCAGGTAAATGCAAGTCAGTTTTATATTAAAAACGGATTCAGACAAACCGATAATTATTTTCTAGATGCCGGAATTGAACACGTTGAAATGGATTTTATAAAATAAACAATTCTTTCTAATAAACTGGATTAAAATCCAGCTCTACAATATTTATCATTCCTTCGGAATTTTATATTCTATATGGTTATGCTTCTAAATAATTTCAAGATGAAAAAGAGCCAAAGGCTCGGCCTATATTGTAGGGCTGGACTTTAGTCCAGTTTAATAAGAATTCCGATTATGAAATGGTCAAAGATTTTTTAAATTGTGATGGTGATGTTCCCGTGCTTCGCATAATGAATTTATTAAAATGACTGCTATCAATAAATCCCAAATCATTGCTGATTTCTGAAAAAGTCAGATTGCTTTTGCTTAGTTTTTCCGTTACAACTTTAAGTTTTGTTTGTTCGATATAATCTCTTAAAGTAATGTTTAAGTGAGTTTTAAAATATTCGCCAATGTAGTTGATCGAAACATTAAAATGATTGGCCATTTCTTTTTTCTTCAGCAAATGCGGGTTCGCAATATTCGATCTGATATAACTTAAAATAGTATCGATCTTTAAAACTTCGGTGGTTTGAAATTCTAAATTGCTTTCGTTTATGGTTGCATTTCTTCGGATTATTTGAATTAATGACATCATCAAGCTTTTGATTATAATTTCGTTTTGACCTTTTGGTTTGGCCACTTCATCGAGTATTTTTAGAATAACAATTTCACAAAACATTTTATCTTCTTCCAGGAAAATTAGATTTCCATTGGTTTGATTGTGGTAATAAAACAACTTCTCGATTTCTTCAATTTCTTTTTTATTCGAAAAAAAGTTAGGCAAAAACCGCAGACAATGAAACTTTGTTGGTTCCAGTGTTTTGAAAGAATGATAATCCTTTGGCGTAAGCAAATAAATATCATGCTTTTGATAATTATGAGGAATCGAATTTAATATATGATTTCCGGTTCCGTATTCTATATATAGTAATTCGAAAAAATTATGTCGGTGTACTTCCTTTTTCCAAGTAAGTTCTTCGACCGAATAAATTTCGAAATCTTTGTATATAAAAAACGTGTCTTTCATAATCCTTAATTTTTACAAATATAACCTATATTTTTACATCAATTAATGATCATGAACCTATTTACTTTGCATGAGGAATTAAAACTCAAAATACTACAATATGAACTCAGATACAATAAAAATAGGAATTCTTGGAATTGGTGGAATCGGCGGATTTGTTGGTGCACCTTTAGCCAAAAAATATAAAAATACTTCGACAAACATTATATTTATATGTCGCGGCGAAACTAAAAAAGCAATTCAAAACGACGGTTTATTATTTGAATCGAAAGGCACAACTGAAACTATATTTCCGGATTTAGTATCAGATAATCCAACGGAAATTGGTATTCTGAATGTATTGATTCTTACCTGTAAATCTTATTCTATAAACAATATATTAGAAACTTATAAAGATTGCATAAACGACGAAACAATCATAATCACTTTACAAAATGTGGTTAATGCCAAAGAAATAATTCAGAAAACTTTACCAAAAGTTAGTCAGATTATGGAAGGTTGTATTTATGTAGCTTCGAATGTAAAGAAACCAGGAAATGTTCAACATCTTGGCGGACCTGGAAAAATTTTCGTTGGAGGAAAAGAAAACAAAAACTTAATCGATTTATTAGTTGCCGGAGGTTTAGACATTACTTATGTTGCCAATATCAACGAAATATTATGGAAGAAATATTTGTTTGTTGCGCCAGTTGCTGCAATAACATCGGCGTATAAAGTTACGTTTGGTCAACTTCTGGAAGATCAAAATCTAATGCACATTCTGGAAAATATGATGATTGAAATTCAATCACTCGCTGCAAAAAACAATATCATTTTGACGAATGAGGATATTCAAACTTCTAAAGATTTATTGACCAAATTTCCATTTGAATCTAAATCATCTCTTCAGTTGGATTTCGAAAATCATAATCAAACGGAGAAACAATTTTTAGTGGATTATGTTATTGAAAATGCTAATGAATACGGAATTGAAACTCCTTATTATAATGGTGTTAACGAAAAAACAAATACTCTTTATGGGGTTTCTTAATGAAACTTCATTGTAAACTGGACTAAAGTCCAGCCCTACAATATTTACCATTCCTTCGGAATTTTAAAATCTTTGTGGTTATACTCTAAATTAATCTCAAGATGAAAAAAGAGCCGCAGGTTCGAATTATATTGTAGGGCTGGATTTTAATCCAGCATAATTTTACGCAACCAATATATTCCATTTTAACTGGATTAAAATCCGGCCCTACAATATGGAAACATTCCTTTGAAATTTTATCGCTTTATTAAACTAAAAATCTCATAAAAAAGATATTTTCTCGCTTAGCCCTGATCGAAACGGCATCCTTTTGTGCTGGTTTCACCATAAAAGATATAGTGTAGAGCAGGAAAAATGGTCTTGAAATACCAAAAATGTTCTGCTCCTAAAAAAAAATAAAACTAAAAATTCCTTATAAATAAAGGCTTTTAGAAGTTTTCAATACTTGTCTATACAACAATAAGAAAATATTATGACAAAATTATTTCATTATTAGAAAAACCGTCATACATTTGCTTAACAGTGTTAAACAATTTAATACTCATTAAAAATGGCAAGTAAAGATCGAATTTTAAGACAAAAAGAAGAAACAAGAACTAACATTCTTGAAGCTGCTTATGCTATCGTTAAAGAAGAAGGATGGCAAGGTCTGAGCATGAGAAAAATTGCTGACAAAATTGAATATACGGCTCCTATTATTTATGAATACTTTTCGAATAAGGATGCCATATTAAATGAACTAACCGGAAAAGGTTTTCTTAAGCTGGCGAAAGAACTTCAGAAAGCAAGAGATAAATTTGAAAAACCCGAAGATCAATTAGAAGCCATGTGGATGGCTTATTGGGATTTTGCTTTTACTGATACCGAAATGTATCAGGTAATGTTTGGTGTTCAAATGAGTTGTTGTTCTCAAAGATGTTCCGCTGCCGAAGCACCATATAAATTGTTTACTGCAGTTATTGGTGAAATAATGAAAAACAGTAATCCAAGCGAAGATATAATCAAACAAAAGTACTTTACTTTCTTCTCTGTTATTCATGGTTTAATTGCAATCAATATCATTAACAAAAGTGATATTATGGCAACTATAAATGCTCAAATCTTAAAAGATGCTATTAGTGGTATCATAAAATCAATACAATAAAAAAAATTTCATTTTTACTTAACAGTGATAAATGATTTAATTAAGTAATATAAAGTACTTTTGCACATACTACTTAACAACGTTAGATAATTTAATAGAGTAATATCGAGAGTTTTTTTCTCATTTACTTAACAGTGATAAATAATTTAATACCAATTACAAAATAGAATTGGAAGGCATCATAGTATGAATTTCTGTACCAATTCACTTAACACCGTTAGAAAATTTAATATACTTAAATATGAATGCCGAAAATGTCAGAATACCACAAAATTTAAATAATAAGAATGTCCAACAAATTAAAACCAATATGAAAATGAAAAATGTAATTATAACCAGTTTTATTCTGGCACTTGTGTTAAGCAGTTGTGCAGATAAGTCGCAAGCTCCAGCAGCTCCAGCGCCACCATTATTACCTGTTTTAGCAATATCAAGCGAGAACACTACTACAGATGCTGAATATCCTGCTTCGATACAAGGAACTGTTGACGTAGAAATTCGCCCACAAGTAAGCGGAAACCTCGAAAGAGTTTTTGTAGACGAAGGTGCTTATGTAAATAAAGGTCAAACTTTATTCAAAATAAACGAACGTCCTTTCCGTGAGCAATTAAACAATGCTTTAGCAAATCTTCACGCTGCCGAAGCTGCTTTAATTAACGCAAACTTAGAGGTTGATAAATTGACTCCACTTGTACAAAACAAAGTAGTTTCTGATTATCAATTAAAAACAGCTAAAGCTTCTCAAAAAATTGCTGCTGCAAATATCGAACAAGCAAAAGCAATGGTAGGATCTGCCAAAATTAATTTAGGATATACAAATGTAACAGCCCCTGTTAGTGGTTACATTGGTAGATTACCTAAAAAACAAGGAAGTTTAGTTTCTGCAACAGATGTTGAACCTCTAACAAACTTATCAGATGTTCATGAAGTATTTGCTTACTTCTCATTAGGAGAAACAGATTTCATCAACTTTAAAGCACAATATGCAGGAAGCAGCCTTGGTGATAAAATCAAAAAATTACCTCCTGTTACTTTAATATTAGCAGATAACAACGCTTATCCTCAAACCGGAAAAATTGATATGGTTGACGGTCAATTTGACAAAACTACCGGAGCAATTACAATTAGAGCAACTTTCCCTAATGCTGGCGGAACTTTACGTTCAGGAAACACAGGAAGAATTCGGTTAGGTCTTCAACATGACGATGCAATTTTAGTTCCACAATCGGCTACGGTAGAAATGCAGGATAAAGTATTTGTTTTCACAGTAGGAAAAGAAAATAAAGTAAACAAAATGCCTATTACAGTTATTGGTAAAAGCGGTACAAACTACCTTATCAAAGACGGTGTAAAATCTGGTGATCAAATTGTTTTAAGCGGTATCGATAAACTTCAGGAAGGACAAGTAATTCAGCCTGAAAAAGCATCTACTGCAAAAGTTGCCCAAATAATTAATAAAAAATAATTTTTACGAAAATGTTCAAAATATTTATACAAAGACCTGTACTGGCAACCGTAATCTCCATTTTGTTGGTGATCCTGGGTGTACTTGGACTTACGAAATTGCCCTTACAACAGTTTCCTGATATTGCGCCGCCATCGGTTTTGGTAACAGCGGTTTATCCGGGAGCTAACGCAGAAACGGTTCTACGTTCTGTGGCACCATCTCTGGAAGAATCTATAAATGGTGTTGAGAACATGACTTATATGAGCTCTACAGCCAGTAATGATGGATCTCTTGCTATTACAGTTTTCTTTAAATTAGGAACTAACGCAGATCAGGCAGCGGTAAACGTACAAAACAGAGTTGCTCAGGCAACAAGTCAATTGCCTGCAGAGGTTGTACAACAAGGTGTAACGACTGCAAAACAACAAAACAGTTTCATCATGGCGATTGGTATGTATACCGATGATGAATCAAAATACGATCAGACTTTTGTTGCCAATTATGCTCAAATCAATATTATTCCGGAGATCAAACGTATTCCTGGAGTTGGTTCAGCAAGTATTTTTGGAGGTGTAAAAGATTACTCTATGCGTGTTTGGTTAAATCCAACACAAATGTCAACTTACAAAGTGACACCAAACGAAATCATGAGCGCTATTCAGGATAAAAGTTTGGAAGCTGCTCCGGGTAAATTTGGAGAAAGAAGTAAAGAAGTTTTTGAATACGTTATTAAATACAAAGGAAAATTAACCAAACCAGAAGAATATGAAAATATTGCTATACGTTCTAATGCAGATGGTTCAGTACTTCGCTTAAAAGATGTTGCGAGAGTAGAACTTGGCGCTTATTCATACAACAGTTTAACCCGTTTAAATGGAAAAAAAGGAGTTGTAATTGGTATCATTCAGTTAGCAGGTTCTAACTCAAATGATATTCAGGTTGCGATTAACAAATTGATGGTGAAAGCCTCAAAAGATTTCCCTAAAGGAATTAAACACAACATTTTCTATAGTACAAAAGTATCTCTGGATCAATCTATAGAACAAGTTGAACATACCTTAATCGAAGCATTTATATTAGTATTCATTGTAGTATTTATATTCCTGCAAGATTTTAGATCAACATTAATCCCGGCTATTGCTGTACCTGTAGCAATTTTAGGAACGTTCTTCTTCATGCAGTTATTCGGATTTTCGATCAACCTTCTTACGCTTTTTGCTTTAATTCTGGCGATTGGTATTGTGGTAGATGATGCGATTGTGGTCGTCGAAGCCGTGCATGCTAAAATGGAGCACAAACATTTGTCTCCAAAAGTAGCAACTCATGAAGCAATGCACGAAATAACGGGTGCTATTATCTCGATTACGTTGGTAATGGCTGCTGTATTCCTGCCGGTTGGTTTTATGGAAGGCTCAACAGGAGTTTTCTATCGTCAGTTTGCCTTTACGATGGCGATTGCAATTGTAATCTCAGCAGTAAACGCTTTAACTTTAAGTCCTGCACTTGCTGCCTTATTCTTAAAAGATAATCACGGAACAAATGGTGATGGATCTCATGAGAAAAAAGGATTTAAAGAGAAATTCTTTAACGGATTCAACAAAAGTTTTGATTCCCTAACCAACCGTTATGTTGGAGGTTTGAAATTCTTAATTCGTAACAAATGGGTTAGTTTAGGAGGTTTGGCTTTAATCACATTTGCAACTATTGTAATGGTTAAAACAACTCCTGCAGGATTTATTCCAACAGAAGATCAAGGTTTTATTGCAATTGCAGTAAACACACCTTCAGGAACATCTCTTGACGGAACTCAAAAAGTAATGACTCAGGCAGAAAACACTTTAAGAGGTTTAGACGCATCACGATTTGTAACAGCAATTTCAGGTTTCAACTTATTGACGAACTCTACAAGTCCATCTTCAGCAGTAGTTTTTGTATTGCTTAAGCCAAATGAAGAGCGTGGAGAAATCAAAGACATCAACAAAATTATGGCTGATGTTCAAGGAAAATTAGGAGCAATTACAGGAGGAAGTTTCTTCGTATTTAGTTTCCCAACCGTTCCTGGATTTAGTAACGTAGAAGCATTAGATTTAGTTCTGCAAGATAAAACCGGAGGAAAACTGGATAAATTTAGTGGAATTTCTCAAACCTTCATCGGAGAATTGATGAAACGTCCGGAAATTGCAGTAGCATTTACCTCTTTCAAAGCCGATTATCCTCAATTGCAATTGGATATCAATGACGAAAAAGCAAACCAATTAGGTGTGAACGTAAAAGACATTTTACAAACCATGCAAACCTATTTTGGTAGCGCGCAAGCCTCTGACTTTAACCGATTTGGTAAATATTACAGAGTTGTTGTTCAGGCAGATATTGCTGACAGAGCAGATCCGTCATCAATTGACAGAGTTTTTGTGAAAAACAAAACTGGCGAAATGGTTCCAATAAATACTTTAGTAAAACTAAGCCGTATTTATGGTTCAGAAACCGCTTCGAGATACAACTTGTTTAATTCGATTTCGATTAATGCAATCCCGAAACCAGGATTTAGTTCCGGAGACGCCATTAAAGCAATTGAAGAAGTTGCAGCACAACAATTACCTGCAGGTTATAGCTATGAATTCTCAGGACAAACCCGAGAAGAAATTGCATCAGGAGGTCAATCAGCAACAATTTTCTTACTGTGTTTGATATTCGTCTATTTCCTACTTGCTGCACAGTATGAAAGTTACATATTGCCATTGGCTGTAATCTTATCAATTCCTGCAGGTATTTTTGGAGTATTTGTTGCCATCGGATTAACAGGAATCGAAAACAACATTTATGTACAAGTTGCATTAGTAATGCTTATTGGATTGCTCGCCAAGAATGCGATTCTGATCGTTGAGTTTGCCGTCCAAAAGCGAAAATCAGGTCAGGCATTAGTAAAAGCTTCAATAGATGCAGCCAAACTACGTTTGCGACCAATTATCATGACGTCACTAGCTTTTGTTGTGGGATTAATCCCGATGATGAGCGCCACAGGACCGTCAGCACAAGGTAACCACTCTATTAGTATTGGTGCCGCCGGAGGTATGGTTTCCGGAGTAATCCTTGGGTTGTTAATCATCCCGGTTTTATTCATCGTGTTCCAATATCTACAAGAAAAGGTTTCTGGAAAACCAGTAGCCGTAATTCATAACGAAGAAAAATAAAAATGGAAAACTATATAACGACAATCCTAATAGCCATAATTGCCGGCATTGGATACATATCCTATAAAATCTCAAAAGATCTTGATAATAGAAAAGATACTTGTACAGAAATTTAATGACAAAACATAAAATGAAAAATTATATAACCAAAATCGTGATGATCGCCATTTTGATCACGACTATAATATCCTGTAAAGTTTCGAAGGATATTGAAACTCCAAAAGATGCATTTCCTGAAAATTTCAGGAATGCATCGGTTTCAAAAGATACAACAAGTATTGGAGATGTGGAGTGGAAAAACTTCTATACCGAAAAAGATATTATTCAATTGATTGATAGCGCCGTTGCAAGAAACAATGACTTGCAGATTGCTGTTAAAAACATCGAAATTGCACAATACAGATTCACACAATCAAAATGGGGAAATGTTCCTCAGGTTAATTTAAATGTAAGTGCAAGCACAAGCAATCCGTCAGACAATAGTTTTACAGGAAAAAATTTAGGTCAGGCTCTAGGCCAAAACCATATTGACGATTATTCTGCCGGAGCAACACTTTCGTGGGAAGCTGATATTTGGGGGAAAATCAAAAATCAGAAAAAAGGAGCTTACGCAGGTTACCTTCAATCAGAAGAAGTAAAAAAAGCATTGCAAACTACAATCGTAGCAAATGTTTCTAAAGGATATTACAATCTTTTGATGTTGGACGCACAATTAGAAATCGCCAAACAAAACTTTAAATTAAATGATAGTACAACAAATATCATTAAATTAAAATACGATGCAGGTCAGGTAACTACATTAGCGATTCAACAATCTGAAGCACAAAAATTAGTTTCAGCACAATTGATTCCGCAATTAGAACAAAACATTACGATTCAGGAAAATGCATTAAGCGTTTTGACAGGAGCTTTTCCAAATTCAAAAACAAGAAGCATTCGTTTAGCAACTCTAGAAGTTAAAAACAATAATGCAATCGGAATTCCGTCTTCATTAGTAAGCAGAAGACCAGATGTAAAAAGCGCCGAATTAGCTTTGAAAGCAGCAAATGCAAATGTTGGAATCACAAAAGCCGACTTATATCCCTCGCTTAAAATTACCGCTCAAGGCGGAGTAAACTCGTTCGAAACCAGTAATTGGTTCAACATTCCGGCTTCATTATTCGGAACCGTTGCAGGAGGTTTAACACAACCTTTGTTGAACAATAAAAAAGTAAGAACACAATATAATATCGCTGTTGCCGAAAGAGAAAAAGCAGTTTTAAGTTTCAGACAATCTGTTTTGGTTGCTGTTAGCGAAGTTTCTGATGCTTTAGTAAAAGTAGAGAAATTACAACAACAAGAATCCTTTCTAAAAGAGCGTGTAAAAACTTTACAACAAGCAATTAAAAATGCCAATTTGTTATTCAAAAACGGTATGGCCGAATATCTGGAAGTTCTTTCTGCGCAAGCAAACTTATTGCAAAGCGAGCTGGAACTGGCAAACATAAAAAGAGAGCAACTATCTGCCAATACAGATTTGTATCGCGCATTAGGCGGTGGTTGGAAATAATACCCGTTAATTATTTATTTTTTGAGATGAAAACGCTGTGAGACTTTTAAGTTTCATGGCGTTTTTTTATGTTGTTGAGATATGGCACGCGGACGACACGGATTCGCTATTGCGAAGACGCGGATTTAAAACGGATTTTTTTTCTTGCGTGTCCTTGCGAGGAACGAAGCAATCTCACGTGCTAAATCTATCCTCATTTTATTATACTCAATCTTGTCATCCTGACGAAGGAAGGATCACACAAGAAACTCTACAATCATAATCACATATGTCATCCTGAGCGAAGTCGAAGGAACACAAAATATATCGACAATCATTATCACATTAATAAAAATAAAAATCCGCCTAAATCCGCGTCTTCGCAATAGCGAATCCGTGTCATCCGCGTGCCATTATTTCGCTTTATTTATATTTAAGTAAAAATGAATTTCAAATTATAAAAAAAAGGAATACTTTTAAAATAAAATTCCTACTATCAATACATTCAAACTATGAAAAAAATTGCATGCATCGCTCTCTTAGCTTTACTATTTACAAACTGTAAAAAAAGCACTTCGGATGAAGAATTAAAATCAGAAAAAAAACCAGTAACAACCAATATTACAGCAAAAGAAGTAAAAGAGGAAAAAGAAGATTGCAAAGATATTGAAGTAGAAATGGGATCCGGAAAAGAGTGTATCATAACAAATACAGATCTTGAGAAAACGTATCAAAATATTATCAAAAAGAAAGAAGTCGAAGAAACAGAATATTTTTTAAGTGCAATTCCAAGCAAAAATGAATCTGTTGATGTAAATAAAAAAGGATTAATCTCAATTGATTATGAAATCACTTCTGGTAAAAAAGTAGCTATTACGATGAATTATGAAGGCGGTGTAACCGAAGTTACTCTCGAAAAAATAAATGATACGATTAAAAAAAGCATCTATCATTACGCTGATTAAAGTCCATAAAGTAAATCTCAAATCTTTTTCGAGCTACAAACAGAGATCTTTCCTCTGTTTGTAGCTCGAAAAATAGTGCGAGTACAAGATTGCGAAAAAAAAATCCGTTTTAAATCCGCGTCTTCGCGATAGCGAATCTGCGTCATCCGCGTACCATAATTCCGCATTATTTCTTTACTTTAGATAAGCCAAACTTCAATAAAATGAAACTCAATCAAGATAAGTATCTCCACGATTTAAAACTAAAATTCGAAAGCTACGCTCCTATTTCTGAACAATCCTGGCAATTGATTGAAAATATTATTGAATTTCAGTCAATAAAAAAAGGAGAAATACTTTTGAGAAACGGACAAATTGCAAAAGAAATTCATTTTATAGCCAAAGGTGCTTTGCGAGCCTTTATCACCGATTCTGCCGGAAATATTTATAACAAAAACATTTTTCTCGAAGGCGATTTTGCAGGTTCAAAAGCTTCTTTATTACAACAAACTCCATCTGAATTTACTATCGAAGCACTTGAAGATTCCACTTTGATAAACCTTAATTACAAAAAATACAGAACATTAATTGACCAAAACGAAGATCTGAAAAACTACTATATCGCCTATTTAGAAAAAAACTGGGTGATTGAAAAAGAACAACGCGAAATTTCGTTAGTAATGGAAAACGCAACCGAAAGATATTTGCATCTTTTATCTAAACATCCGGATATTTCAGAGCGAATTCCGTTGTTGCATATTGCATCACATTTAGGAATTACACCAACACAATTAAGCCGAATTAGAAAAAGTCTCGAAAAAGATATGTAAATCAACATATGTAAAGGTTTCGCCCGAAATCACAACTTATCTTTGTCTTATATTTTTATAATTAGTATCAAAATGAAAGATCTAAACTTAATCGAAGACAACATAAACAATCTTACCGGATTATGGAAAACCGTTGGCGCTCCTTTCCTATCCTATCATAAAAATGAAACTTTCGAATATTGCAAAATCGAAAATTCAGGCTGGCCAAATAAACTATGGTTTCGAAAAGATATTTCAAAAAAAGACCTTCCGCAAATTATCAAAACTATGCAAACAAATTCAGGTTTAGTTTTACCATATTGGAATATTTTCGGAACAAAATCTTATGAAATATTGGAATCGAATGGTTTTGAAATAAAAACCGAACAAGTAGCAATGGCGCTGAAATTAGATCAAAAATTTGCACTAGAAAACAAGCTAAGTTTTAAAAGAGTTTCTACTGAAAAAGATGCTAAAATTTGGGCAGATTTATATCCAAATGCTTTTGGTTATGTAATCAGTAAAGAAATCCTGATTCACAATCATAATGATGTTCATTTTTATTTGGTTTCTTTAGAAAATCAGCCAATTGGTACTTTCATGCTTTTTCAAACCGAAAATAATATCGGAATTCATGGCGTTGGCGTAATCCCAAAAATGCGTAGAAAAGGTTTTGCCGAAGAAATCATGAAATTCGCTCTTAATCTTTCTATAGATTTAAATGCGGATAATGCTTTGTTACAAGCTTCTGCAATGGGAAAAGATATTTATACAAGATTAGGTTTTGAGGATTTGTTTGTGATTAAGAATTATGTTATTGCTTAATGGTTTGCGTTTATTAGCACGCGGATGACGCGGATTCGCTATCGCGAAAACACGGATAAAAACGGATTTTTCTTTTTTTCTCCTATCATTCCGATGAACAAGAAATGATAAACTATCTGATAAACTCAATCCAGAAAATCTTTCCTCTTTATTCTTTCCTCTTTCCTCTAAAATCTAAAATTCCCCAACTTGTCCAAAATGCCCCTAAAATAGTCGTAAATAAGTATTCTATCAGAAAAATAAGATTTGTAAGTTTGTAATACATTAACTGATAACCATTTAAAAATAACAAATTATGAAGAAAGCAAAAATTATTTTTTGGATTACAACTATTATTATTTTCTTATTTGAAGGCGTTATGCCAGCATTAACTTCGCAAACTGAATTGGCAAAAGAAGGAATCAAACACTTAGGATATCCTGAATATTTTGGAAATGCATTAGTCGTTTTTAAAATATTAGGAGTTTTAGTATTGGTAATTCCATCAATTCCTAAAAACATAAAAGAATGGGCTTACGCTGGATTTGGTTTCGATTTCATATTCGCGTCAATAAGTCATTTTGCCGTTGACGGAGTTAATTTTCAATCGTTTTTTCCATTAATATTTTTAGTGATTCTGGCGATTTCATACCATTATTATCATAGAATTGAGCGATACAAGAATATTGCTCTGTAAACTTTTAAAGTGATGATAGAAGTTTTCAAAACAAATGTTCAGGAAGTGGAGCAATCTATTATGATTGTGGGGAAACTTCTTGAACATCTCCCAAATAGCGCGATCAATTTTGATTTAGAAGATTGCGACAAAATTCTGCGAATCAATGCTGCTTCTATCTCCAATCAAAAAATTATAGAACTTCTTGGTTCTTACGGTTACCATTGTGAGGTACTTTTATAATTCATAAAAAAACACAATATACTGATTATCAAAATTTTAATTTTTTTATTGTACTTTTGAAATACTATCAATCTTCAAATTTCAAAAAATGAATTTACCAATCAATCATCAAACAATAATGCCTTATCTAATCTTAGATGGCGCTTCTGAATTTATTGATTTTACTCAAAAAGTTTTCGATTCAGAAAAATCCAGTACAAACGTTTTACGCAATGACGGAACTATTATGCACGCCGAAATTATCCTTCACGGAAGTACAATAATGGTTGCTGATCAAACGAAAGACTGGACAAAACATAACTCTAACTTGTTTGTTTATGTTCCTAATGCAGACGAAACTTACCAAAAAGCATTAGATCACGGTGCTACAAATTTAATGGGTTTAAGCAATCAGGATTATGGCAGAACATGTGGCGTAACAGATCCTTTTGGAAATGTTTGGTGGATAACATCCGTTATCGAATAAAAAACACAATCTCTAAATCAAGAAAAATGGAAGCAGCAATTCAAAAAGATACAGTTGAAACATTTAAAAACCTAAATGCGATACTTTCTTCATTTTCGCAAGAAGAATTTAATATTGTTCCTGCCAAAGATAGTTGGACTGCCGGACAAACAGCTCAGCATCTTGTACTTGCCTGCTCCGGTTATCCTCAATTATTTCTGGGAAAAACCGAAGAAACCGAAAGACCTTATCATGAAAAAGTCAAGGATATTGAAGCATTATTTTTGAACTTCGATATAAAAATGGATGCACCTGAATTTTTAAAGCCGGAACTTATTGATTACGACAAAGATTCAATAACATCAATCTTTCTTAATACAGAAGCAGATTTATTACTTGCAACAGAAACTTTAGATTTATCACAAACATGTCTTGATTTTGAACTTCCCGGTTTTGGAAAATTTACTATTTTTGAATGGATTAGTTTTGCTTTGACTCATATTCAAAGACATACAAAACAGTTGAATGACATTTATAAACAAGTTTCCAAATCTTAAATCATTGTATGAAGTCTAAATCAGGAAGTATATTTTTAGCGGGATTAATTGCAGGAACATTGGATATTCTTGCCGCAATTTTTTTCTACGCAATTCTATTTCAAAAAACAACGCCAATAAAAATTCTGCAATCTATAGCAAGTGGAATTTTCAAAAAAGAAGCTTATAGCGGCGGTTCACAAATGGCGTTATACGGATTGTTATTGCACTATTTTATAGCTTTTGTTTTTGCCTGGTTTTACTTTACGATATATCCGTATTTCACATTCTTAAAAAAGAACACACTTTTATCCGGAATCATTTATGGAATCTTCGTTTGGATTGCAATGAACTTAGTTGTTTTGCCGGTTGTATTTCCGGTTTTGCCAGAGAAACATTTAGATTTCCCATTAATATTATCAATCCTGATTCTGATTTTCTGTATCGGAATACCGATTGCCTTTCTAAACAAAAAATATTATTCTTTACAAAAATAGTTTTCAAACTTAAGTTTAAGTCACAATCAAAAACTTGAAACTTTAAACCTGAAACAAAACAAAAAAAAGCGAAACCAAGATTATTTGGTTTCGCTTTTTTTTTAGCTGATTAAAACTTATTGCTAAACTTTTGTTCTTCCTGTTACTAATGAAATAACAAATAATACTAAAAATATAAAGAATAAAACTTTTGCAATACTAGCGGCTCCGGCGGCAATTCCACCAAAACCAAAAATTCCGGCTACTATAGCCAAAATTATAAATGTGACTGTCCAACGTAACATAATCTTGAATTTTAAATTTATAATAAAGACTTTTTAAAGTCCGATTTGTTTGTTACTCAAAGTTCCTTCATTCGATAGAAAACCTTTAACTCAAAACGTTAATTTTTTATCGCAATCAACTATAAATCAAATTTTTGAGTTAATTTTATAATTCCACCTTTTCGTTTCAAAATTCCCACATAAATGCTTTTGAGTTAACTTTTTGATCGATTGGATTAATCGCCACTTTATTGATAAAGTAATTTTAGATAAAAATTTTAGCAGTATAGAATTAGCCATAATAGAGACATAAATTAGAATGTCTTACTGAAACTAAACGACTTATTAAACGAACTAAAACAACATCCCCATGAAAGCGATATCAAATAAATCTAAAATAGTTTTTCTTTCTACATTTCCTCCAACACAATGTGGAATAGCAACTTATACACAAGACACAATAAAAGGAATTAATGATGTATTTGGTAAATCCGTTACTTGTCAAATTTGTGAATTGGTCGATAAACCAAAAGCAAATCCAACGCAAGCCTACACTTTAAACACAAGAAATAAAGAAGAATATACTAAAGTTGCACATGAAATCAACAAAGACAAATCAGTAAAATTGGTTCATATTCAGCATGAATTTGGTTTATTTGGAGGTAATTATGGAGACTATTTATTAGATTTTTTAAATGAAGTCAAAAAGCCACTTACTTATACTTTTCACAGCGTAATCCCAAACCCGAATGACG
This sequence comes from uncultured Flavobacterium sp., assembly GCF_951805225.1. NCBI lineage: Bacteria > Pseudomonadati > Bacteroidota > Flavobacteriia > Flavobacteriales > Flavobacteriaceae > Flavobacterium > uncultured Flavobacterium sp. The sequence continues at coordinate 2,138,675 of NZ_OX638201.1, forward strand.
AATTAAAAACTTTCGTGAAATTGCTGCTTTCTTATAGCAATTCGGTTTTTGTGATGACCAATCAATCCAAAGAAATTTTGATGAGAGATTATGGTATAAAAGAAGATATTATTACTTGCGTACCACACGGAACTCATATTGTAATTTATGAAACTCCGCTACAAGCAAAAGAAAAATTCGATATTCAGGATAGAAAAGTATTATCAACTTTTGGACTTTTAGGAGAAGGAAAAAACATTGAGACCGGTTTACAAGCATTACCAAAAATTGTCGAAAATACTCCAAATGTTCTTTATTTAATTATCGGAAAAACACATCCTAATTTAATAAAAGATGGCGTTGATGCTTATCGCGATAAATTGGAAGGAATTGTTAAAGAATTAAAACTGGAAAATAATGTTCGTTTTATAAATGAATATCTCGATACAGACGAACTTTTAGATTATCTAAAAGCTACAGATATTTATCTGTTTACATCAAAAGATCCAAATCAGGCTGTAAGCGGAACATTCTCTTATGCAATGAGTTGTGCTTGTCCAATTGTAGCATCAAAAATTCCGCATACATTAGAAGTTCTAACTCCGGATTCTGGAATTCTGGTTGATATTGGAAACGTAGATCAATTTTCTGAAGCAGCTATTAAATTACTTTCAGATGAAAATCTAAGAGAAGAAATGGGGAAAAATGCTTTTAGAAAAACGCGCGCTTCTTCTTGGGAAAATGCGGCAATTACACATATGAATACTTATAAAGAGCTTTTTGAAAGTCCAACTGACATAAAATATACCTATCCTTCAATTCAATTGAAGCATATCAAAAAAATGACAACCGATTTAGGTATCATTCAATTTTGCAAAATCTCAATTCCGGATCTTGATTCAGGTTATACATTAGACGATAATGCGCGCGCTTTGATTGCTCTTTGCATGCATTATAAATTGACGCAAGACAAAGACGATTTAGCTTATATCTTGATTTATTTAGATTTTATTGAACGTTGTCAGCAACCAAAAGGCGATTTTATCAATTATGTAGATCAGGAAAACCGCGAACATGTAGAGCAAAATGCCGAAGTAAATTTAGAAGATTCTAATGCAAGAGCTATTTGGGCTTTAGGAACAGTGGTTTCAAACGCTGCTATTTTGCCGGAAGCAATCACTAAAAAGGCAACCAAATGTTTATTGAATTCTTTAAAATGGGCCGAAAATATTCAGTCGCCGCGTTCTATTGGTTTTGCAACAAAAGGTTTGTATTTGTATCACACAGCAGTTCCTAACTTATATGTTGCCGCGATTATTAATAAATTGAACGCCAAATTACTTTCTAATTATGAAATTCACGCTTCAAGTGATTGGAAATGGTTCGAAAATTATTTGACTTACGGAAACGGAATTTTACCGGAATCAATGCTTTATGCTTTTCTAACAACGAATAAACCAATCTATAAAAAAGTAGCTTTAGATTCTCTTGACTTTTTAATGTCGAAAATGTTTAAAGACAAAAACTTTAAAGTAATTTCTAACAACGGATGGTTACACAGAGATTCGGAAGCAGATGTAAACGAATATGGAGAACAGCCAATTGATGTTGCTTACACAATTCAAACCTTAAATTCGTTCTATAATGCATTTGGTACAGCCGAATATAAAAACAAAATGAAAATCGCATTTAACTGGTTTTTAGGCAAAAATCATCTTAACCAAATTATGTACAATCCTATAAGTGGCGGTGGTTATGATGGACTGGAAAAAGAAAATGTCAACCTAAATCAAGGTGCAGAATCTACAGTTTGTTATCTTACTGCCAGATTAATCATGGAAAACCTTAAATTAGCAGAAATAAAAGTAATTCCGTTAATGAAAAACAGAAGCGGCGTTGCTATAAATTCATAAAGAATCAAACGATAATAGACTGACCAAAATTGCTATTAAACCCAGAAAATCCCTTTTAACGAAGGGATTTTTTGTTTTTTACATCTATCCTATTTCAATAATAATAATAATAAAATCCTCTTTTTGTTATTCCCAGAAATAGAAAAAAAAATCAGTACAAATCTGTTTAAATCCGTGTCATCTGCGTGCCATTCAACAACATTCCTAATTTTAACATTTTCCGCCAAACGACACAATAATCCCTTTATTGTGTACGACTATGTTAATTATATAAACTTCCTAAAAAGTTGTGTAAGATTTCTTCTGTATTAACAGAGTAATTTTATACTTAACAATCAGAAGATGTAAAGCTATTTAAAGAACTGGTTTTCAATCATTAGATTTAACTTAAAACATAGTATTTTGATTTTCACTATAAAAAATACATTCACAGAAATTGGAAATGCAACCTTGTTTGCAAAGCAGTTTTTTAAGGAAGTTTTTGTACCTCCTTATGAAGCAAAAGAATTCTTGAAACAATGTTATGTGATAGGTTATAAATCGCTGCCATTGGTAGCTATAACCGGTTTTATAATGGGTTTGGTACTTACGCTTCAATCGCGACCAACGCTTGTAAAATTTGGTGCCGAATCATGGTTACCGGGAATGGTTGCTCTTTCTTTAATTAGAGAAATTGCGCCGGTAATTACCGCTTTGATCTGCGCCGGAAAAATTTCGTCAGGAATTGGTGCCGAATTAGGTTCTATGAAAGTAACGGAACAAATTGATGCAATGGAAGTTTCGGCTATAAATCCTTATAACTATTTGGTCGTAACGCGAATTTTAGCCTGTACATTAATGGTTCCTATTTTAGTGTTTTTTGCAGACGCTGTTGGAATTATTGGCGGATATGTTGGTATCAATATTCATGGCGATGTTAACTTTTATCGCTATCTGACTCAGATTTTGCAATCGTTGGAATTTCTGGATTTGATTCCGGCGACAATTAAAACATTTTTCTTCGGATTTTTTATCGGAATGATTGGATGTTTTAAAGGATTTAATGCTTCAAATGGAACCGAAAGTGTGGGTAAAGCAGCAAACTCAGCAGTTGTAACAGCTTCTTTAACCATCTTTATTCTGGATATGGTCGCAGTTCAAATAACCGATTTATTCTTTTAAAAATGATTAAAGAGAAAGAAAATACAGAACCTAAAACAAAAGAAAAAAGCAAAACTCCGATTATTGAGATCAAAGATTTGCACAAAACTTTTGGTGCCAATAATCAAATCTTAAAAGGTGTAAATCTTACCGTAAACAAAGGCGAAGATTTAGTGATTTTAGGACGTTCAGGCTCGGGAAAATCAGTTACAATAAAATGTATTGTAGGTTTAATTGAACCGGACAAAGGCGAAATAAAAGTTTTTGACGAAAATGTCCTGAATCTAACTAAACCTGAACTGAACGAAATCAGAGTTCGAATTGGATTTTTATTCCAAAGTGGCGCTTTGTACGATTCAATGTCAGTTAGAGAAAATTTGGCATTTACTTTAAAAAAACATAAAAAAGAATTAACCGCCGAAGAAGTTGAAAGTGAAGTCATCGAAGCTCTAGATAATGTAGGATTGGGTGATGCAATTGATAAAATGCCTTCTGAATTATCGGGCGGAATGCAGAAAAGAATTGGCTTAGCCAGAACTTTAATCCTTAAGCCGGAAATCATTTTATACGATGAACCAACTACAGGATTGGACACGATTACCTCAAGAGAAATAAGCGAATTGATTCTCGATATCAAACACAAACGCAAAACAACTTCGATCATTATTACGCACGATATGGCTTGCGCCAAATTAACTGCCGACCGAATCATGGTTTTGAAAGATGGAGTGATACACGCTGAAGGAACATATGAAGAATTAGAAAAAGACGAAGACGAATGGGTTCGCTCATTCTTTGAATAAAGCAAAATAAAAACTAGAAATCATGGAGAAGCAATCTGGATATACTTGGAAATTAGGAATGTTTGTAACAATAGGTTTACTGCTTTTTATTATGGCAGTTTACTTTATTGGGAAACAAAAAAATCTATTTGGGTCAACATTTCACATTTCATCCCAATTTAAAACCGTTAGTGGTTTAGAAGTTGGAAATAATGTTCGGTTTTCAGGAATCAACATCGGAACGGTCGAAGAAATCAGATTAATTAATGATTCTTCTGTCGTTGTGTCGATGGTCGTAAAAGATGAAGTCCGCAAATTTATAAAAACAGATGCGCGCGCCAGCATTGGTTCTGACGGATTAATGGGCGACAAAGTTTTGACTATTACGCCTGGAATAAAATCTACAAAAGTTATCGAAAACAATGGTGCAATTGCTTCTATTGACGGAATCGAAATGAATGATATTATGAAAAGCGTCAAAAAAAGTGTTGATAATGTTGGTGTTATTTCTGATGAGCTTGCCATTTTCAGTCATTCTATGAATAACGGAAACGGTGCTTTGGCAAGATTAGTTCGCGATGATAAAATGGCAAACAGCGTTTCGAATACTTTATCAAATTTAGAATCCGGAACCAAAGGTTTTAGCGATAATATGGAAGCTGCCAAAAGTAACTTTTTGTTGAGAGGATATTTCAAGAAAAAAGAGAAACAAAAAGAAAAAGCGAAAGAGGAAATGAAGGAGAAAAAAGAGGAAAAGGAAAAAGAGAAACAAAAAGCTAAAGAAGAAAAAGCAAAAGAGGAAAAAGAAGCAAAAGCTAAGGAAGACAAAGCCAAAGAAGATGCTAAAAAACAAAAAGAAGAAGACGCTAAAAAAGAAGCTGAAAAAAAATAAGTCGTGAATTGTGAATTGTGTGATTCGTGAAATGGTTTAAAATATCTCTATATGCCTGTATCTTATAAAAATATAGCCCTAAAAACTCTAAAAATAACCGGAATTACAATTGCGAGTATCTTGCTTTTAATGTTTTTGATTCCGTTGTTATTTCCTGGAACAGTTGCGTCTGAAGTAAAGAAAATTGCCAATGAACGTTTAGATACTAAAATGGATTTTACGAAATCAAGGTTGTCATTTTTCACTCATTTTCCGTCGCTTACAGTTTCGCTTGACGATTTATCACTTACAGGTTCAGCGCCATTTCGCAACGATACTTTGTTAAAAGCTGAACAAGTTGCTTTTGGGATTAACCTGAAAAGATTGCTTTTTGACAATGAAGTAAAAATCAATAAACTTTATGTTTCTAAAGCTTTAATAAATATAATGGTGAACCAAAAAGGAGAAGCCAATTATAATATTTATGTTGCTCCGGAAGATCGTGACAAAAAGCCAAACGATCCAAATGAACCTGAAGAAGGAACTGCAATTCGCTTAGAACGAATAGATTTGAAAGATTGTCACGTAAAATATAATGATCGATCTGCAAAAATTTTGGTTGACGCAAAAGGCTTTAATTATATTGGAAAAGGAAATTTAAGCGAAGATATTTTTGACTTAAATACAGATGCCAGAATCGATAATGTCGATTTCTATTATGACAGAACCGCTTACCTTCGAAAAAAAGCCGTTCGCGCCGATTTGATTACAAGAATTAATACGCACGCGCTTTCGTTTATTCTTCAAAAAAATGAGTTACGAATCAATAAATTACCTCTGAAATTTACTGGTTTATTTACCATTTTAAGAGACGGATATAAAATCAATATCAAAGCAGCTTCAGAAAACACAACCGTAAAAGATTTATTATCAGTAATGCCACCGGAATATTTAAAATGGATGGATGAAACTGAAATCTCAGGAAATAGTGATTTGCTTTTTACTTTTAAAGGAGATTATAATGTCGCCAAAAAGCTAAAACCGGATTTAGCCTTTGATCTTAAAATTGACAAAGGCGCTATAAATTATCAAAATGCCCCTGCTCCATTAACCGGTTTTCAGATGGATTTAAATGCGGTTTTACCTTCGCTTGACGTAGAAAAACTTTTAATTAATCTAAAGACTTTTAAATTTAAAGTTGGAGAAAAAGATTATTTCACCGCTTATTTACACAGTAAAGGTTTCAATGAAATGAACGTCAATGCAAGCGTAAAAGGCGCGTTAGATCTTGCTACAGTTGATGCCGCGATAGGTTTGAATACTATAGAATTAAAAGGAATTCTGAAAACAAATATTCAGGCAAAAGGTATTTTTAGCACTTCAAAAAAACTATTTCCTAAAACTATTGGCGGAATTGCGTTGCGTAATGGCTGGTTAAAAACCGACTCCTATCCTAACCCAATTACAGATATAACTTTTATCGCCAATGTATTGAATAAAGCAGGAACATTTCAGGATTTGATTGTTGCTGTTGCTCCGGCTTCTTTTGTTTTTGAAGGAAATCCGATGTATGTAAACGCCGCTTTATCTGACTTTAATGATTTGGCTTATAATGCAAAAATAAAAGGTGAATTGAATGTTGGACGCATTTATCAGGTTTTTTCCCGTAAAGGACTTGACGTAACCGGTTATGCAAAAGCAGATCTTTCGCTTAAAGGAAAACAAAGTTATGCGACAAAAGGAGAATACAATAAACTCGATAATAAAGGCACAATTATATTAAAAAATATCAAAGCAACTTCTGAACTTTTTCCGAAATCCTTTTTTATCAAACAAGGAAATTTCCGTTTTCAGAATGAGAAAATGTGGTTCGAAAAATTCGATGCTACTTATGGAAAATCTGATTTTGCGATTAACGGATATTTACTCAACACAATCAATTACTTTCTGGAATCGCACGGAACTTTGAGCGGAAACTTTAATATGCATTCTAAACTTATCAATGTCGATGAATTTATGGCGCTTAAAAAAGGTGAAAATACCGATCGGAATCTTGAAGTGGAATATGCAAAAGAAGATCATCCAAAAATGAGCGGCGTTGTAATTGTGCCGAAAAACTTGAATGTCGCACTTACTGCAAATGCTGATAAAGTCGAATATAATGGTTTGGTTTTAAACAAACTCAACGGAAAAGTTGGTATCACAAAAGAAGGTTTTTATTTAGATAATGCCACTTTCAGCATTATCGATTGTCTCTTGGGAATAAACGCAACTTATAAAGATGAATCGCCAACAGCAGCACATTTTGATGCTCATTTTACAGCCAAAGATTTCAGCGTACAAAGAGCTTACAAAGAAATTCCGATGTTTCATGATATGGTTACGGTCGCTGAAAAAGCACAAGGAATTATCTCTGTAGATTATAAAATAAAAGGAGATCTGAACGGAAATATGGGACCAATTTATGAATCTCTTGAAGGCGGAGGAACTCTGAATTTACGTGATGTAAAAGTAAAAGGTTTAAAATTATTTGACGGAATTAGTTCTAAAACCGGACAAAAAGGTCTTGACGATCCTGGTTTGAAAGGAATCGAAATCAAATCGTCTATTGATAATAATTTGATTCACATAGAACCTTTCACATTTAGTGTTGCAAGTTTTAAACCAACAATAAAAGGAACTACGAGTTTTGACGGACTTCTTGATTTAAGAATGCGATTAGGATTGCCTCCATTTGGAATCATTGGTTTCCCGATTGTTATTACCGGAACTCACGAAGATCCAAAAATTAAAATCTTTAGTAAAACAGGACAAAAAATTGATGATGCCGTTTATGATGAAAAACACAATAAAGTCATAAAAGAAGAAAAAGTAAGCAAACGAAAAAGTTAAATTCAAATGAAAACTAAAAAAACAAAACAAAGCAGTGCTTTCGAAAAATTTGCTACCAATGTTTCAAAAGCTGCCGGAAGCACACCAGCTTTTATAGGCGCTTTTTTGATTGTTGTAGCGTGGGCAGTTTCCGGTCCAATTTTCGATTATTCAGAAACCTGGCAATTGGTCATCAATACAGGAACTACGATTATTACTTTTCTGATGGTTTTTTTGATTCAGAAAGCGCAAAACAAAGATTCTCTAGCGATTCAACTTAAGCTAAATGAGTTGGTTGCTTCAAACGAATATTCGAGTAATAGTCTTGTCGATATCGAAAGTATGACGGAGGAAGAAATGATTATTGTTCAGAAATACTATCACAGACTTAGTGAACTTGCCAAAAAAGACGAAAGCATCAGAAACTCGCATTCTATTGCAGAAGCGCATGAACAACATGAACGCAAGGACAAAAACAGAACGAAATCACGTACCAGAAATATTACCAAAAAATGAAACTACGCTCAACCGAAACTTTCTGGCCTTTAAAAAACGCCATGCTAAACAGTTATCCATCAATAACCAAAGATATTGACACGGAAATTTTAATCATTGGCGGAGGAATAACGGGAGCTTTAATCGCCTATAAATTAATTAAAGCAGGAAAAAAAATAGTTCTCGTTGATCGTCGTGATGTCTGTAACGGAAGCACGGCGGCAAGTACGGCTTTACTTCAATATGAAATTGATGTTCCGCTACATAAACTAATAGAATTAAGAGGTTTAGAATGCGCCGTTGACAGTTATAAGAATGGAAAAAAAGCTATTTTTGATTTAAGAAATATCATTGATGACATAAAAAGTGACTGTCATTTTGAGTTCAAAAAAAGCATTTATTTTACTTCCGTGAAAAAAGATATTCCGTTTTTGAAACGAGAATTTGATACCCGAAAAAACTCCGGATTTGATGTAACCTGGTTAAGCAAATTTAATTTGAAAGAAATGGGCTTAAATGCGCTCGCAGCAATCGAATCAAAAACTGCCGCAGTTATGGATCCGTATAAACTGGCTCAGGATTTATTGGTTTATTGCCAGGAAAACGGAATGCAAATTTTTGACCGAACAAATATTACGGGTATTCAAAACCTAAAAGAAAAATCTATTGCTCGTACTGAAAACAAATTTACCATTACGGCAGATCACGTTATACATTGCAGCGGTTACGAAAGTGTCGAAACATTAAAAGAGAAAGTAGTAGATCTAAAAAGTACTTATGTAATTACTTCAGAAAATTTACCTGATTTACCAGTGGCTTTCAAAAATGCAATATTCTGGAATACAGCAGATCCATATCTATATTTCAGAGCAACGGCAGATAATCGGATTATTATTGGCGGCGGCGATGAAGACTTTAAAGACGCTCAAAAACGCGATAAATTATTGCCGAAAAAAGAAGCGTATTTACAAAAACAATTCCAAAGAAAATTTCCGCTTATCGATTTCAAAATTGATTATTCGTGGGCAGGAACTTTTGGAGAAACAAAAGATGGTTTACCTTATTTTGGAAAACCTGATCCCAAAAAAAATGAACATTACGTCCTCGGATTTGGAGGAAACGGAATCACTTTTAGCGTTCTCGGTATGAATTCTATTCTCGATTCTATTGATGATAAAGAAAATCAGGATTTGGTTTATTATAAGTTTGGGCGTTAGAGAAGGTACTGAGGTTCTGAGTTACTAAGGTTCTAAGAAAAAACTTAGAACCTCTGAACCTTTGTAACTTTGAGCCTAAACTTTAAGCTCCATCTGAATATTACAACGTTTATAAGGCGTTGCTAATCCATATACTTTTTGGAAACCGAGCTTGTAATACAAATTAATTGCAGGTTTCAAGATGGTGTTACTTTCCAGATATATCTTTTTTGCACCGGATTCTTTAGCACTTTTTACAATTTCCTGACCAAGTAAAAAGCCAATATTCTTGCCTTGTGCTTTTGGTGAAACCGCCATTTTTGCCATTTCGAAATCATAATCAGAATCTTTCATTTTTATTAAAGCGCAAACACCAAGAGGTTCATTATGGTATAAAGCCACGAAAATTTTGCCTCCTTTATCCAAGATATATTCCTGCGGATTATCCAAAGCTTTATAATCTGCTTCTTCCATTTCGAAGTAAGCCGAAATCCATTCTACGTTTAATTGTTTGAAGGCATCGAGGTATTGAGGTTCGAATGCTACAATTTTTACATCCTGGCTTTCACGCAGTTTCTTTTGCTCGTTTACTCTTTTAAACAAACTCTTTTGGTCTAATAAAAATTCCCATTCTTCAAGCGCAGCCCAAAGGTTATGACTTGATTCGGCAATTAAACCATCAACCGCAGCTTCGACATCTTTGAGTTGTTGTTTTAATTCTTTCGAAAATTCTTTGCCTTTTTCTGTTAAGCCAACTATATTTCGGCGTTTGTCATTGCTTTTTAAACTTTCTTCTACCAAACCTACCGCAATCATTTCCTGAACAATCTTGCTCACTGATGGTTGCGAATGCCCTATTTCGTTGGCGATTTCTGTAATGGTTATTTCGCGTTCTTCTATAAGTGTATAAAAAACGGGAAACCATTTTGGCATAAAATTCATACCATAAGACTCATATATTTTTGCAGCATCATCGGTTATCATTGCTGTCATCAAACGTAATCGGCTTCCTAAAGCCACCTTACCAACTTTATTAAAAAATTCCATATATAATTAATTACATAACTAGTTATGCAAATGTAGCTAAAAATTATTTGTGACCAAATATTTTTTTTAGGTTCAGAGGGACAAAGTTGCAAAGGGACAAAGGTTTGCTTTGCGGAAAAGGCAATTATGTAAATGATTTTATATGGATGGAACTAGAATCCTAGCCCTGATGGGAGGGAAAATCCTTTTGTGCCGGGGTTCGGCACAAAAGATTGGAAGGAACAGCAGGAAATAGCTCCTTATAAAAATTCTGAGACACAAAAAAAGACGTATTTTTTGTACGTCCAATCTTTGTCAAGACGCACTGCTATGCGCCTCTACGTTAAAAACTTTGTCCTTTTGAACCTTTATAAATTGACAAGACGCACTGCTGTGCGCCTCTACGTTAAAACCTATTTACCTTTAATTCTAAAAAACCTTAGCAACTCAGAACCTTAGATACTTAGAACCTTAGATACTTAGAACCTTCTTCTATGCTGTAATAGCTAAAGGATTTAAATTAAATTTATATTCTTTTGGGCTGCAATTGAATTTTTGTTTGAAGATTTTTGAGAAGTAACTTCTGCTTGTGAAACCAATGCAATACACGATTTCGGAGATATTTAAGTCTGAAGTTCTGATTAGAATTTCGGCTTTTAAAACTCGCATATGTGTGATATAATCGTTTACGGTTCTGTTGTGAATCATTTTAAAACCTTCCTGCAATTTATTTGGCGATAAGCCTGATTTTTTGCTTAGTGATTTGATTGTAAAAGCTTCTTCGGGATTGGCTTTTATGATTTCTGAAAGCTCTTTTATTTCTTCCATTTCTTTGAGAGTCAAACAATTTGTATCTTTTGACAAAGCATTTAAATCGTCTGTATGTTGCTGAATTTCCATTGCCAGAATAATTCTCAAAATTCCTTCTTTTAGTAAATTTCTAACGATTCCGGTTTGTGTAACGGCGTTTAATTGTTCTATTTTTTCAGAAATTTTCAAGTTATACGAACCTATATAAAAGAAATCCTGAACTGCATTATTCTCAAAGAAAGTTTCTTTAACTTTTTGATTCAAAGAATACATTTCGTTTTGTTCCTCATTTTCAGTTCCAACAATGATTAAAGTAAATTTTGTTTTCTTGTCTTTTTCGAAAAATAAAACATTATCCTGACTTTCCTTTGAGGTTACAATTGCGGTTTGAAAAGTCTTAAATTTTCTTTCTTCGCCCGAAAAACCAAAACTATGCGAAAGACTTCCTTTTGAACAATATGCAAAATAAACCGGCGACGATTTAACGTTTAAAATATCCATGCGAACATTTGTCGAAAAGGTCATATCAAATTGTACATATGAAATATTATCATTGAAAGACGCGCCAATAATCGATCCTTTTGCAAAACTATTATCCACTTCAAGTGTATATTCATCTAAATCATAAGTCACTTTTCCGTCAAAGTTTTTATTTAATGCTTCAAATATATTTTGAATTTTCTCTGTATTTATAGTAACTGTTTTCATTTTGTTCCGATTTAAAATTCTATAATGTCTTGTGTGGATTTGTGCTCAAGAAATAGTATTCTTGTGTGGTAAAATCATATTTCAAAGTTCGTCTTTACCTGTGCGAATAATGTTATATAATTTTCTGCTTTTGTTTTATAATTACTTACAAATGATTATTTTAACTCAAAAAAAATATTTCTTAATTCAAAACATGAAAAGTTTCTCCTTTCAACCTATAAGTAATAATGACGCTAACATTTTGATTCTAGGCACAATGCCTGGAACAAAATCATTAGAAATCAATCAATATTATGGACACAATCAAAATAATTTCTGGAAATTTATGTTCACGATTCTAAAGGAGGATTTCTCTACGGATTATGAAACCAGAAAGGCGCTTTTGCAGAAAAATAAAATTGCGCTTTGGGATGTTCTTCAATATTGTGATCGCATTGGAAGTCTGGACAGCGCAATCAAAAACGAAATTGCTAATGATTTTGAGACGTTTTTAAAACAACATCCCAACATAAAAACGATTTTCTTTAACGGACAAAAAGCGGCGGCATTTTTTAAGAAGTATGTTCATTTAGAAAAACCGTATCAACTTATTACACTTCCTTCAACAAGTCCGGCAAATGCAAGTCAATCTTTTCAGTCTAAACTTGACCAATGGAAAATTATTGAGACTTTTTAATTTCATTTTAAAAAGTCAATATTGAAATCATGTAACATTTCTCATTTAAAATATAACAATAAACTTCTCCTTCTGTAATAATTTTACAATAACGAAATAAAGCCATAGAATGGATCACAGCAAAAGAAAATGAGGCTTTTCGAATTATTGATATTACTAAGAAAACTGTAAAAAGTTTAATTATAGAGGAAACATTGGTTATGTTAGTTTATTTTTGGGAAAAGCTATTCTATTTTAGGGTAGCTTTGTTTTTTTTAAGTACAAACCAAAAACAAAATATTTATGAAAATCCAAACCTATTACAATCACATACGGTTTTATCCCCCACACCATTTTGTTTATTATCCTGTGCTGACGTTGTTTTTAATCGCCAGTATTTATTTTGCATTCACTACAAACGACACTCTTATTTGGTCGTTTATTAGCGTTGGCTTTGTATTTTTATTCTGCTTAGCGTTTATGCTGCGCCAACATTATGCACTTATTCTACAAAATCGAATCGTAAGATTAGAAATCCGTTATCGTTATTTTACTTTAACCGGAAAACGATTTGAAGAAATCGAATATAAATTAACCGACGATCAAATATTTGCTTTGAGATTTGCTCCAGACGAAGAGTTTTTACCTCTTCTTGAAGATGCCATAAAAAATAATCTTACCGGAGATTCCATAAAAAAAGCAATCGTACACTGGAAAGCCGATTATAATAGAGTTTAGTTTTTTTTTAAGGTTCTTAGGTTCTGAGATACTAAGGTTCTAAGACTCTTCTTTTTAGATTGAACAAAATATAAATCAAGAAAAGAATCAACCAAACGGTTATAATAACACCGAAAAAAATCGCAATAATCGACGGATGAAGGTAATTTGGTTCATAAAATAATCTTTCTAAAGTGTCGAATTTTTCCGCTAATACTTTTCGATCAAAATTGTTTCTGATTGCATTTAGTGGTTCATCATTATGATTTTTATAATACTCAACATCTTTTACAAGATTGTTGGGAACGATCTGACTTTCGACCTTATATTTTTTAAACAAAGTATCTAACTTTTGGAAATTAGATTGCAACGAATCTTTCTTGTATTTATAAATTAGCTTATATCTTTTGACAGCGGCATCAAATTGCTGTTGCTCAATCGGGATTCCGTTTACTGGTTTATAAAGTGATTTATTTTCGATAAAAATACAAATATCTTCATCATACTTTGGGTTTACTTCTCTGCCTTTGTAGATAATTTCAGTGCTGTCTTTGATACTTTTTTTCGTTATAATTCTTTTCGAAATTTCGTCTTTATCAAAACCTATTTTATCCAAAATTGTATTCGTTGCTGCCGAAACTTTATCAAAATCTGATGTAAGTACTTTCAGCGTGTCGATACTGTAATATGTGCTTTGTGTATTATAATATTGATCTGAGATTAAAGTGCTGTCAACGACTTCAATAACCGGATAAGGTTTTGGATATAAAATATTAACCGGATTAAATAATTTCTCAGAACTATACGATGTATAATTATATAAAAACGGATTCAATACATTCAGTAAATCTTTGTCTTTATTAAAATTGGTTTCAGACAATTCAGTTTTCAATTTTGCATTGAGTCCAAAACTATAACTCACAAAAAATGAAAAACTCAAAAAGGAAACCAACAGCAATAAAAAGCCAATTTGAAGTAGTTTAGCAAAAGGATAACGCTGTTGCGAATGATTTTTAATTAAGAAAATCAGAAAGAAAAGCAAGAATAAACCACTTATAAAAAAGTGCGAAATAGAGACATCATCATAAAACTTAAACCTATAAAACTCAAAGTAAATATTGATATCTCCAATACCGGCAAACTTAAAATAACCGTATAAAAAATACGCCAAATGTATCAGTAATAATACTCCAAAAGACTTTATAAAGAATTGTTTTAATTTTTTGTCCATATTTTTTTTCAGATTATACTTTCAAATATAGAGAATCAAATTTAAATATCACTTATAAAGTTACAGACACAATATCATTAAAAACGACAAAAAAAAGACGCACTGCTGTGCGCCTCTACGGAAAACCTTTGTCCCTTTGCTACTATGAACCTTTGAACCTCTATTTAACTTCAAATCCTTCTTTCGTTATCTCCTTTTCAACTTTATCAATCAATTTATTAGTTTTTCCGGTAAGTCTTTCTTTTTTCCAATCGCCTTTAGAATAAATTGAAACTGTAATTATAGCCGTTACAACTGTTGAAATAGGAAAAGCCCACCAAATTCCAATTTTCCCAAGTGAAGTATTATGTGATAAAATATAGGCAAGCGGAAATTGTAAAACCCATTGCGAAACCAATGTCAAAATCATTGGAAGTGTCGTGTTACCAACCGCTCTAAAAACACCAAGCAAACACATTTGAAGTCCCAGAAATCCCCATGAAAGACATGTGATTCTTAAAAAAGTTGTTCCTCCTTCAATAACTGCTGGTTCGTTTGGCACGAAAAAAGCAATAAAATGTGGAGCGAAAGCATAAGCAATCAAACCAATTCCGGTTAATAATCCGAAACCTAAATAAGCGCCTAATTTGGCAATTTTACCTGCGCGAAGCATATTTCCTGCACCAATATTTTGTCCTACCAAAGTTGCGATTGCCATCGAAAGTCCTAATGCCGGAATCATAATCAGTTGAATCAAATTTGATCCCGCTCCATATGAAGCCACAGTCGTGGTTCCAAAATGGACAATTAAAAAAGTGATTGCTGTTAAACCAATCGCACGCATAGATTGTTCAATCGAAGATGGAAAACCAATTTTAAACGCTTTCTTAATATGTTTATAATCAGGTTTAAAATCTTTTAATTGTAGATGAATACCGTGTTTTCCTCTGAACAAAATAGCAAAACCTATAATAATCGCCAGACTTTGAGTTGATAATGTTGCCAAAGCTGCTCCTTTTACGCCCATTGCTGGAATAAAATTCCACCCGAAAATAAACAACGGATCTAGAGCAAAATTTAGAATAACGGTTCCTAACACGATATAAACCGGCAAAGTAACACGTCCAACGCCTCGCATTACAGATTGAAATATCATAAAACTGAAACTAAAAACCAGTCCGATAAAGGCAATTTGCATAAAACCCAAAGCGTCTTTATAAACTTCTGGTGTGACTTTTAAAAGCGTTAGAAAATAAGGACTCAAAAAATAGCCAATAATTGATAAACCAATCGAAACTGTGACTACCATTAATAAGGTTTGAGCTGCGACATGATTTACCATTTCTTGTTGTCCGGCGCCAAAATATTGCGCAATTAAAATTGATCCTGCAATTGCCAAACCTGTTCCTAAAGCAATTGTCAAAAAGATTACGGGCGTACTTACAGAAACTGCTGCAACGGCATCTCCGCCCAAACGTCCAACCCAGAAAGCATCAACTAATTGATAAGCGGCTTGTAATAAATTGGCAATCATAATAGGAACTGCCAATTTTAATAATGAAGAAAGTATAGGTCCTTCTAATAATTCGTTTTTATTCATTTTTTATTTTATAATGTTTGTTTGTTTTTTGCCCGCGGATTTTACGGATTAAACGGGTTTTCGTGGATTTTTTTGCTTTAAAAATTGAAAATTACTTGTTTACCAATTTTAAAAATTCGTGGCAATATTTTCCTTAATAATAAACCAGTGAAAATCCGTTTAATCCGTAAAATCTGTGGGCTATTTTTTAAAGTACATCTAGTTTATCTGCATAACCTTTAATCGTTTCCAGGGCTTCTATTCTTTCTTTGGCAGAAAAAACAGAAAGAACTTCATCTTCGGATTTTTTCATTAAAGTGCGAATGTTTTTTGCCAATTTGATTCCTTCTTCGGTGAGACTTACAACGTTCTTTCGTTTGTCGTCTTCGTCTTTTTGAACCTCAACCAAATTCTTTTTTTCTAAAGCATTGATACTTCTTAAAATTGATGATTTATCCCGCATTGTCATATCTGAAAGTTCTCTTTGCGAAAGATTCTTTCGCTGCAAAATCATAATTAAAGGAAGTTGTTCGAGTTGCAAAGTAATTCCCGCCTCATTCATAAGTGCATTTGTACGACGAAAAATAGTTCGTTTCATTCGATGAATCTGAAAGAAGAAACTATCTGATATTTCATCTTTAAAAGTATCAAAATCTGTTGTTGATTTTTCCATTAGACAAAATTACAAAAAAGAGTGACATGTCAACTAATTTTAACTAAAAATACATATCTAATTGACTATCAGATTAATTATAGAAATAATAAATCCAAAAAAATGAAATGAATGATTTTTTTCGCTAACTTTAAGTGTTAAAAATCTTATTAACTAAATCTAAAAATAATCCAATGAAAAAATTACTTTATTTTTTGATAGTTTTTGCTTTTTGGTTTTCTGTTAAGGCACAAAACACAGCTGAAATCCCCGTGGAAAACGCTTTACAAACGATACAAAACGATAATTCTGATAAATTCCAGAACTATGATGACGAAGATCTTCCTTGGCACGCAAGACGTTTTAAAGTTACAGCCGGAGCATTTTTTCCGATTAACAATACCGAAGTTGAAGTAGGAAGCAACAATGGAAATTTTGGAAATCTAATTGATTTTGAAAAAGATTTAGGCTTTAATAAAAGTAGTCAATCTTTTACAGCAACATTTGAATGGAGAATTTCAAGAAGATCCAGACTTGGTTCTGAATATTTTTATTTGAACAGATCTTCGACAAAAGTCCTTCAAAAAGATATCGAATTTGGCGATCATACTTATCCAGTAGATGCAAGGGTTTCTGCTTTTATGGACAATCAGATTATCCGAATTTATTACGGTTATGCTTTTATATCTAAACCAAAGTATGAAATAGGCGCATTAATAGGTGCACACGTCATGTTAATAGATGTAGGTTTAAGGCTGGAAGGTCAAACACAACAGCTCGAATATCGTGATAATTTTAGTGTAACCGCACCTCTACCGGATATTGGAGTTTGGGGAGAGTTTGTACTGGGAAAAAAATGGGGTTTATATGCTAATTTCAATTATCTCGCTGTTAAAATCAATGATATCGATGGCCGTCTTTTGAGTTACAACTTATCTGTTTTATATAATGTTTACAAAAACTTCAGTTTAACAGCAGGATACACAGGTTTAAACATTAGAGTTGATGCTCAAAAAGAAAGACTTAACGGATTCTTTAAATGGGGTTATAACGGACCTACTATTGCTGCAACGTACTCTTTTGGTAATCATGTTAAGCTTTATAAACACTGAAATTAATTGTTAATTATTAATTATGAATTATGAATTGTGAGTTATGAATTAATGATTGTAAACTAAATAAACAATTGTCTACAATATTGCGCACAAAGATTTATCAACACAAAGCTTTGCGAACTTCGCGTTTTCTAACACATAACCAATAAAAAATCTTAGCGTGCTTTGCGGTAAAATTGACACAGTTTTAAATGAACTTAAATAACTTACATGGTTAATACAAAATAACAAACCCGATACCTTTCTCAAGATATCGGGTTCATTGCTCAAACCAAACTTAACTCAAAATAAAATTTACTAACTTATTTCTCGATTGGAGAGAATTTTATCGCTGTTCCTCCGCCAGCTGCCAATTTAATATTCAGTATTGTTTTACTATTTACTTTTTGTTTTGAAATTGCAACCGGATAAGGATTTGTTTTATAATTTGCTCCTGCTCCATCAGCATAAATTTCGGCTTCGTAATCTTTTCCTGCATCTAGAAATGGCAAGGCTACTTTAAGATCTCTGGCGTCTCTATTTGTGATAGATCCCAAATACCAATTTTTTCCATCCCAGTCTTTACGCACAATTGTGGTATATTCTCCAATTTTAGAATCCAAAACTTTAGTGTCTGACCAATTGCACGGAACTTCTTTTACAAATTCAAACTCAGGTTTTCCTTCGTAGTTTTCCGGTAAATCAGACGCCATTTGCAACGGACTATAAATGATTACATACAATGCCAATTGGTTTGCCAAAGTCGTTTGAACTCGCGCTCCAGATGGTGTTTTATAATCAAAATTGAAATTCCCCGGCGTATAATCAAATGGACCTGAAAGCATTCTTGTAAACGGTAAAGTCGTTAAATGTTCTGGAGTATTTCCGCCATCAACAGACCAAGCGTTGTATTCCTGTCCGCGTCCGCCTTCTTGTGACATGAAGTTTGGATATGTACGTTGTAATCCTGTTCCTTTTATAGGCTCGTGATTATCAATCATGATATGATATTTGGCTGCCGTTTCCATTACTTTTCTGTAATGACGTGCTCCGTATTGGCTGTCATGCCATTCTTTTTTATCCAAATATTTATTTACATAACCTGTTTTTACGGTATTCACGCCCATTTTCTGATACAGTTTAAAAGCATCTTCCAATTGGCTTTCGTAATGTTTTGTGGCTCCCGCCGTTTCGTGATGTCCTATTAAACGAACATTTTTAATAGCAGCATATTTTGTAATTTCTTCCAAATTAAAATCGGGATATGCTTTAGTAAAACTAAATGCAGATCCATCGGCAGTCCAGTCGCCGTCCCAGCCCTCGTTCCAGCCTTCTACCAGAACGCCGTCAAAATTGTTTTTCGCAGCAAAATCAATGTATTCTTTTGTATTCTTAGTTGTCGCCCCATGTTTTGGTCCTTGTCCCCAAGTATATTTTTCTAAGTGCATTCCCCACCAGATTCCAATATATTTTGAAGGTGTAATCCAGGAAAGATCTTCAATTTTCGAAGGATCGTTCAGATTTAGCATTATAGTCGAAGTAGCAACTTCTCCAGCCGTTTTGCCTACAACAATGGTTCTCCAAGGTGTATTAAAAGGTGTTTCGGCATATACTTTTACTCCGTCTGCCCAAGGCACCAATTCGCTTTTATATTGTTTGTCACTTGTTTTTAAAAGTGTCATTGAAGCGAAATCAGTCAAATTTGCTTCGTGAATTGCAACGTACAACTTCTCTTTTGTTTCAAAAGTTGCCGGTGTATTTATGGTATCAGTTTTACTAATTGGTGTTTTGCGATATGTACTTTCGTAATAACTGTTTTCGCGGTGCACCGGAATCCACCAAACATCATTGTCTGATTTGAATGTGAATTGTGTGATTTCATTCGCAATTTTTACTTTACCTAAATGTGGTTGTTTTGGAAAAAAATATCTAAAACCAACTCCATCATCAAAAACTCTGAAAATGATATCTACTAAACGTTCTTCGCCTTTTGCTTCTTTCAGGTGAACAATTAGTTCATTGTGGTGATCTCTCACTTTTCTGAATTCTCCCCAAGGTTGTTCCCAGGTTTCATCAGCAGCTTTTTCTTCGGTGGAAACCACTTCAAAACCTTCTGTCATTTTTTGGATTCCCTGAAATTCAAATCCCATTAAAGAAGGTTCTATAACTGATTTTCCGCCTGACGTAAAACTATATTCGGGCTGACCTGAAGCGGTTAATTCAAAAACTAATTCAACGTTTTTTCCCGGAGAACTTATTCTGTATGTTTTTTTAGTACCAGCACTGCAGGCGTAAATTAATATTGACGCTAAAGCAATTAGACAGTATCTATATCTTATGTTTTTCATTATTTAATTGTATTAATTACAACTCTTATTTAATTTCATTTATTAACTGTTTTGCTTTTGCGGGCTGCATTGAAACAAAGTAATTAAAGGCCTGATCTAATTTTTTCTGGGCATCGGCGTTACCCTTTTTTTCTACTCTCAGATTATAAAGTTTACTGATATCGGGAAAAACCGTTTCGGTATTTTTTACACCGGCAAATGCTTTTACTTTTTCGATGTAACTATAACCAAATTCCGTTGTAGGTTCGAACATTGTTCCTTCGCCAAAGTCATTCCAGGTGATCAATTGCAGGTAGTTTAAATTTGCATTTTTAGCCAAAGAAAGTGTTTCATCAAGTGTGGCTCCATTGTTTGGTTCTATTGTCCAGCCAATTGCTGCTCCACCACCACCTTCGGCATAAAAATCTTTAAAACCGGGATAAGCACTTCCCATTGCAAAAGAAAGTTTTGGTTTTGTATTGGTATAAAAATTGGTCAGATAAGTGTTGTTTTTATAAACCCAGGCATATTCACCCGAAGCATTAGCTCCAGCTTCTACAGATTGATCCCAAAGGGTTAAAAAAGTAGGTTTTGTAGTTAACGTATTAAAAACGTTTGTCCACTCTGCAGGTGTTTGCAATATTATTGGACCAAAATTTAGCAACAAAGGTTTTCCGTTTATTTTGATATAACTTGCATCGTCAAAATAATTGTTTTGCAGGTATGCCAAATCTGTTTTTGCAGCTGCGGTTACAGAAATTGCTTTTCCGGCATCAACGGCATTTTTTGTGGTTCTGTCTTCATACACAATCGCATATTGAAGTCCTACTTTGTCTAACATTGCAATTAATTGCTCTGTATTTTCTTTTACCATTCGGTAATCGTTGACGTCGTAAGTTCCGTACCAATCGATTAAAAGTCCATCAATTCCAGAATATTTCATCAATAATAAATGATTTTCAATCACATTTTTATCGCCAGAATGGTATGGACCAATTAGTGGATAATAATAGGACGCTATTTCTCTGCGGCCGTTTGCTCCTACATTGTTTGGATTCTTGTTTGCCATTGTCCAGTGATATCCCCATTTTTTATCGGCACTACTTTCATTGGTTTCAAACCAAGGCATATAATGAACGTAAATCTTGGTGCTATTTGTTTTTTCGATTGCAACTGGCGCAAATGTTTCTGGTTCTGTAGGTTTGTCTGAACCTTTATCATCACTGCTGCAACCGGCGACAACCAAAATATTCAGGACTCCAAAAAACAATAATGTGATATATCTTTTCATATTGATTTTATTTTTGATTTTATTTTTGCCACAGATTAAAAGGATTAAAATGATCTTTATCTGCGTTGAATTAATTTGCTTTTAATCTTTATGAATCTTTTATTCCGATTGCTATTTGCAATGGTTAAAATTTTCTCTCGCAGATTTTGCAGATTGAGCAGATTTTTTCTCTATTAAAGCATTTCTTTAGAAGTGAATTTTATTTCGTCTTGATCTATGACAAAATAAAATCTGCTCAATCTGCCAAATCTGCGAGAAACAAAAATCTTTCAATCTGTGGTAAAAATTATTATTAAAATATGTCAGCCTTCCACGACTAACCAACATGGAAGACTGACACTCTAGAACCTAATTTACAGGATAACCAGGATTCTGTACCAGATTTTTATTTGTTGTCATAACTGTACTTGGAATTGGGAATATTGCTCTGTACTTTTCAGTTGGACCTTTTTCCCACCATGAATCGAAGAATGTTCCAAAACGGATATTATCTGTTCTTCTTCTTCCTTCAAATGTGAATTCTTTTAGCAATTCCTGATCGATAAAATGAAGATCTATCGTTGCTGGCATTTCTTCTCCGGCACGTGCTGTTACTTGTTGTAAAAATGGTTTTGCTAAATCCGGAGATCCTAAACGAACGTAACATTCGGCTTGCATCATTAAGATTTCAGCATAGCGAATTAAAACAAAATCATGATCGCGTTCCCATTGTTCTCCGGCTTTCATTTCGTATTTTCCTAAACGAACTCCTTGATTTTCTTTAGCATCAGCTACACTTGTAACTTCTTCTGTATAAGTCAATGGTTCTCCGTTATCCATCATAATAACTTGTCCAGTTGCTACGCTAATCTGATCACCGGCAACCATACATTTCTTTCTTTTGTCTGTATCTGCAAATGCTGAATAAACTCCCGGTTGTGCACACATTCCGTTTGCGCTCCATGGATAATCATTTCCAGAAGCCGAGATTGTCAATTTATGTAAGTAATGACAAGACATTGAGTTCATATAATTACCTACTGTTCCTGCTTTTGAATCGTAAGGAATAGCAAAAATAATTTCTGGTGATTTTTGATTTTCTGTAGCAAAATTGGCGAAGAAATCCGGTGTCAAAGTATAACCTGTAATCTTCTGGCACATATTAATACAATCTTGCCAACGTGCTGTTCCAATAAAAGCTTCAGAATTTAAATACAATCTCGCCAATATAGAATACGCCACATTTTTTGTCATTTTAGAATAAACCACGTTTCCTGTCAAATGCGGAATTGCGTCTGTTAATTCTTTTTCAACAAAATCATAGACTTGTTTTCTTGTAGAATTTGATGGTAAAGAAGTATCCTCAAAATTGGTTACAATTGGCACATTACCAAATAAATCCAAAAGATTATAGTAGTAATAAGCTCTTAATGCTTTCAATTCCGCAAAAATTGGTGCTTTTGCTGCTTCTGTCAATGCTGATTTATTTACTTGATAAATAATCGCATTGATTTTAGCGATTCCGGTATAATTGTAACGCCAAGCCGAAAGAATCAAACGGTTGTCCGGTTTCCAGGTATGTTTTTGAGCTTCCTGATATTGTCCGCCATCGTACCAGTTTGTACCTCTTGTTGGGATTGTAGCTTCGTCAGAAACAGTTTCCTCAAGAAAGAATACGTACTCAGAAGTTGGATAATTATTAGAAATTCCATCGGCAAATCCTCTTAATGAAGAATATGCTCCACCAACTAATGCATCGACCTCTTTTGGAGTATTTCCAAAATTTCCATCTTCTACCTTATCATATAAATCCTCGTTTAAATTGGTACATGATATCGTAAAAAGCATGCTAATTAATAGTGCTGCTGTTATTTTGATTTTCATTTTTTATATTTTTGAGTTAATTCGCTTAATTATTAAACGTGAAATTTAATCCAACAGAAATTGTCGTTGGTCTAGGATAATTGTTATACTTGTCAATTCCCGGAGCTGCCAAACCTGTTTGATCTGCACCGTCTTGTGCATTTAAACCAATCTCAGGATCTACACCTTTATAACTTGTAATTACAAATAGATTTTCTCCCATAAGGTAAACTCTCAATTTTGAAGATTTTGATCTTAATGGCATTGTATAACCTACTGAAAGTGTTTGAAGTCTAAAGAATGAAGCATCTTCGATCCAGTAATCTGAATACTTTGGAGCTGATTTAATTCCGCTGTTTAGGAAGTCATCCGGCACATTGAAACTTGGTAATCTGTTAGGATCGTTCAACATCATGTTTGTAGCATTTAATGCTTTTTGACCAAACATTCCGTATCCAGAAACTCCAAGATCAAAATTTCCATAAGTAAAATTCATTCCAATACCCATAGTCAAATCCGGCTGAATATTTCCTAAATCTGTTTTGTCAGCATCTACTAAAGCACTTTCAGCAACTACACTTCCTGCTGCATTATAGTATTGAATTTTACCATTTGCATCAAGTCCCGCATTTTTGAATCCCCAGAATGTTCCAACAGGATATCCTTCGGCAATAATTTGAGAATATTGTCCAGACATACCTGCTAATCCGTGTAAAGATCCGCTGTAGATAACATCAGTTTTATAAGTTGGATTTGAAAGTTTTTCGATTTTTTGAACGTTATGTCCTAGAGTCAAATTAGCATTCCAAGTAAATTTATCTCCTTTTATAATGTCTGCATTCAACGTAAGTTCAACTCCTTTATTCGACATTTCTCCAACGTTTGCCAACATTGTTCCTACTAAATAAGGAGGTTGCGGCACTTCGTAAGTATATAATAAATCGTCTGTGTTTTTAGAATAATATTCGAATGAACCCGTAATTCTATTAAATAAACTAAAGTCTACACCAATATTTAATTGTCTTGTTGATTCCCATTTCAAATCAGGATTTGGGTTTTGTTTTGGCGAATAAGCCAAACTCCATGTTCCAGTTTTTGGATCATAATAACTATCGTTTCCAACTCCTAAAATCGAAAGTGATTTATACTCACCAATTCCGTCCTGATTACCTGTAACTCCGTAACCAACTCTTAATTTTAAGTTGTCTAACCAGCCTTTTGTTCCGCTCATAAATTCTTCACTAGAAACTTTCCATGCCGCAGATGCAGATGGGAATGTTCCCCATTTATTGTTTGCTCCAAAACGGCTTGAACCATCACGTCTTACTGTTGCAGTCAACAAATATTTACTGTCATAAGAATAATTTGCACGTGCATAAAACGAAACTAAATCTGATTTTCCTTTATAAGAATAAACATCTCCTAAACGATAATTGTAACCTGCACCTAAGTTGTTATAACTAAAAGCGTCTGTAACAAAACCACTACGTTGCGCTCCAAAACCTTCATAAATATTCTCTAAATACGAATATCCTGCAAGAGCTCCAATTGTGTGTTTGTCAATTACTTTATTATAATTTACATAAAGTTCGCCTTGTGCATTTGCATATTCTGCGTATGTTTTTTGAGCATAACCATTTTCAGTTATACCTTCCATAACTGCGTAACTTGGTTTGTAAGTACTTCCTTTTACCGCATTATGTTCGTATGAAACATTCCCTACAGCAGTAAAATCATGCAAGAATTTAACTTCAGTTTTAAAATATCCTAATAATCTGTGTCTTTCATTATCAACCGTTCTATTTGTTAAAATCTCAACTGGATTTTCATAAATAGTTCCCGCTACAGATGTAAATTTTCCATTAGAATCATATACCGGAATCGTTGGATTTAGATTATAAGTACGTTCAAAAATTCTGTAATCTAATGGATGCCATTTGTCAACATTGGCAAATAAACCCATATCAAATTTCACATCTTTATTGTCTCCAAGATATTGATAAGCACTTACGTTTCCGCTTAATCTCTCTAAACCTGTAGATTTAATAACTCCTTCGTTATTTAAATACGAAAGTGAAGTTCTGAAACCACTATCTGCTTTACCAGAATTAATACTCAAAGTATGTGATTGCGAAATTGCTGTTTGCTCAATTGCTTTCTGCCAGTTTGTATTTCCGCCATAATCAATTGCATCTTTGTTTCCGCTGCTGCGAACATATCCTCTCCATTGATTTGCTGATAAAAGATCTAAATTGTCAGCCACATAACCTATGCTTGATAAACCACTATAAACTACAGAAACACCTTTTGTTCCTGATTTTGTAGTAATGATAATAACTCCATTTGCTCCTCTTGATCCGTAAATGGCTGTCGCCGAAGCATCTTTTAATACGTCAATAGATTTAATATCTGATGGTTGAACCACATTGATATCAACTCCTGCAATACCGTCAACTACGATTAACGGACTGTTGCTTGCTGTTAATGAAGTTCCTCCACGTAAACGGATTGTAGAACCCGCAGCCGGATCTCCCGAAGGACGAATTATATTTAATCCCGCAACTTTTCCTTGCAAAACCTGTTCTGTCGAAGAGATTGTTCCTTTTACTAAATCATCCGCTTTAAGCGAAGAAATAGCACCCGTTAAATCTGCTTTCTTTTGCGTTCCATATCCCACAGAAACTACCTGAACTTCTGCAAGCTGATATCCGTCATTTTGTAAACGAATATCTATATTTGGTTTTGTAGCTTCAGTAATTTGAACTTTTTGAGTTGTTGATCCAATAAAAGAAACTTCAATAGAACCTCCTACGGCTACATCCAGCACAAATTTTCCGTCAAAATCTGTTGTAGTGGCATTTCTGGTTCCAGTTTCCAGAACTGAAGCTCCAGGCAATACATTGCCTGTATTGTCATAAACGGTTCCTGACACATGTTTTTTTCCCTGAGCAAATATTCCTGCCGAAAGAAAAAGCATGAAAATCATGAATACCAGCGATTTGGTAGTCCACATTTGCTGTAGGACTATTTTTTTATTTTTACTATTCATTATATCTGATGTTTTAATTTGATAGTGAATTATTTGTCTAGAGTTTTAAGGGGCATCGTTGTATCCGAAATCGTTTTGTCTTTGTTGTCTTTTACCAAAACATGAATTTCAGTTAAATTTGGAATACCATTTAGTTCTGAAACCAAATTGACAAATCCTTTTATCTCAGCCGTTCCTCCAGCAAATTCTCCAGTAATTACTTTACTTCCCGCAGTAATCGTATAGATTAATTTGTTCACGCCGGACTCATTGTTTTTTCTTGACATTCCAAGAAAATCTTTTTGACTGATTTGTAAAGGAAAAAATCCAAAAACCGGTGCTGGCGGCGGTACATAAGCTCCTGCATATAAAACCTGATCCGGAGTTGTAGCTGCCCAATCATCTTTTACCATCAGGAAAACTAAATTTTTCATCTCGTAACCAGCCGGAGCATTGTAATAATCCTTTGGAACTAAATCCATTTTGTAAAAACCATTCCCTAAATCTTTCAATTTTGTTTTGGCTACAATTTCCGGTAACCATGATTGGTATTCTTGTTTAATATCCCAATCGTTCAATCCGCTATGCATGTGTACGCTTGTAGCGCCTGCAAATCCAGGAACCAAGTTGGCGTTAAACAAGATACTTACACCTTTATCAATAGTTGGTTTTGTCGGATAAGCTCTGATCAGCTCATTCGCCGTGTAAAATGATGAAAAATCAGTATATGGCACATTTGCCACTTCGCTTTGTTTAGATCCGTTTTTGTTTTTTAAACGAAACCAAAATCCTGCGCTTGCTGCAATTTCATCTGGGGTTTTAGAAAAATATTCAGTTGGAGTCAAAGTAAAACTCCAAATTTTATCACCTTCATAATGTAATTTTGCAAAGTCTGAAGAGTTTTCCCAATGTCCTGCATCTGGTTCAGATGGTGACCAAATCCAGATATAGAGATCTTCGGTTTCTGCAAATGTGGTTCCTGAAAGATCAAAATACCAGGTAACTTTTTCATCATATTTGTATACCACCGGAAATGATGATATTGGACCTACAGATCCCGCAGCTTCTTGCGCCTTCATAAAATTTGGGGCCATCAAAAGGGCAAGTAAGATTGTATATAGAAATTTTTTCATATTACTTTTTAATTAATAGCATTAAATTTGAATACATAAGACACGAACGGCGATCCTCCTGAAGAGTGCACCAATTGAAACTCCATTTCCCCACTTTTGCCTGGTGTAGAAGTCAATACAAGTTCATCTGTTTTTTGAGTTTTTTGAGCGTCGCTATACAAATAGATTTTTGTAGGCCCGCCTCCAGTTGTTGGTTGGAAAGCTGTACTTAATTGCCAGTATCCTTTTGGAGCAAATAATGGTGGAACATCTCCTGTAACCTCATAACTCGTTGGATTGTTTTTTTCGTCTACACTAAATTTAATTTTAAAATCTTCGTAGTTAAACCAGGTGTTCAAGGTTTGTTCGCTTGGCTCGATCTTATTTGCTTTCGCAAATTCATCGACCATTTTCAAATTTGTTAATCCCCAGTTTCCATTTACTTTCTCATAAATGGTAATTGGAGCAACGTAGCTTCCGTCATCTGTATTGTCGCAGCCAATGGCAAATAGACACATAATAACAGCTAACCAATAAATACTTTTACATCTCATAAAATTGTGGTTTTTGTTAGTTTTTATCCCTTTAAAAGGACAGTACGAAACTAGATGTTAAATAAATCTAAAAAAAAGAATCTGCGAAAAATCAAGATGTATTTCAAGTAAAAATAAATTCAAATAATTGACAATCAATATTTTACAAAATTTCAATATTAGCAAAAATCAAGGTGCTGTTTAGATAAAAAAAGCAAATAATTAATGGTAAAAATGACAATATGAAAATTAAATGAGATATTTTTTTCACTATACATATATTTATTAGCTTTTTATTGTATAATTGCAAGTTATTAAACCACTTTTAACATTTCAAAACCATTTTCACGAACCTAACTCCCTTTTTAGAAGCATTTTAAAAAGAAGTTACCTGTTTTAAAAGTTGCTAATCATCAACTCTTAGACTAAATTTGACTTATAAACGAATTAACTCAAAAAATAACCACCAACTATCTTAAACCAAACCAAACCATGCAAAGAATATTAATTCTATATTTTTTCATTGCGGGTTTTTCTCTAACTGCGAAAGAGACAAATCCTGTTCTAGAAGAATTAGATAAAGTACTACTCAAAAAAGATGTGTACTTAAAACAGAAGTATCATAAAATTGAAGCATTAAAAAGAAATGTTTCAAAATTTACGGTAAGTCAAAACAACGAACAGTTGTACAATACCTATATGGCATTATTTGAAGAATATAAATCCTTTAAATATGATTCTGCCTATTATTATCTGGAAGAAGCCAAAATCAAAGCAATCGTTTTAAAAGATCCTAAATATTTAGCTAAAAGCCGAATTAAAGAAGGTTTCGTTTTACTCTCGTCCGGATTATTTAAAGAAGCTATCGATACTTTGAATGTTATTGATGACAAAAAACTCGATCAGAAACACAAATTCGAATATTATTCTATCAAAGCCCGCGCCTATTATGATCTAGCCGATTATAATAAAGATCAGCGTTTTAACATTCATTATGTACAACAAGGAAATCACTTTCTGAAAAAAGCACTGGAATTAATTGGCACAAATACAAACGAATATTGGGCCGCCGAAAGTTTAAAACGCCTTAAACAACAAGATTGGCGTGGTGCCGAATTTGCTTTTAGTTACTGGATTAATAATTATGATTTACCACCTGATTATTACGGAATTGCGACTTCAAGTTTAGGTTATATATATTCGGAACGCGGATACACCAAAAAAGCCATTCAATATCTCGCGCTCGCCGCAATAGCCGATGTTAAAAATGCGACTAAAGAAACCGTTGCGCTTAGAAATCTTGCCAACGAACTCTTCAAAATGGGTTATCTTGACAAGGCAAATGAGTATATTAACATTGCTATGGATGATGCAACATTCTATAATGCAAGACATCGCAAAATTGAGATTTCGTCGATATTACCAATTATCGAAAAAGCACAACTAAACAATGTAAAAGAAAAAAACGATAAACTTGAACGCATCATTATTCTGTTAACGATACTTACCATAATTATAGTTTTGTTCTCGATTATCATTTTCAAACAATTAAAAGAAAGAAATAAAGCCCGAAAAATAATGGCTTCGTCTTACGCGCAACTTCAGGAAATGAACATAAGTCTAAGTGAAGCAAATGCTATTAAAGAAGAATATATAACGTATTTTATCAAGGCAACTTCCGCTTTCATCAATAAAATAGATCATATTCAGAAAAGTACGCTGCATAAAATCATTACCAAAAAAACCGATGAAGTTATTGCGAGTTTAAAACGTTATAATGTAAAAGAAGAACGAGAAAATCTCTTTCATCAATTTGATGAAATCTTTCTGAAGTTATTCCCAACATTTGTCACTGATTTCAATCATTTATTCCCAAATGATCATAAATGTATTGTCAAAAAAGGAGAACTTTTAAACACAGAACTTCGCATTTTTGCTTTGTACCGATTAGGAATTCAGGACAGCAGCCAAATGGCAGAATTTCTCGAACTTTCTGTGGCTACAATTTATACGTATAAAACCAGAATCAAAAGCAAATCAGATTTCAAAGATACTTTTGAAGAGAAGATTATGGCGATAAAAACTATCTAATTTTTTGCCCGCGGATTTAACGGATAAAACGGATTATCGCAGATTTTTATTGTATTATTTTTTGTAATCTGAAAGTAAAATATCTTTAAAAAAATCGCCACGAATTCACGAATTTTATACATGCAGATGTAAAAATAATTCGTGAATTCGTGGCGATTTTTTTTGACACAGATTAAAAAAAAAAATCTGCGACAATCCGTTAAACCAGCACAATCCGCGGGCAAAAAAACTTATTCCGAGGTTTCTAATTGAAGAATCACATTTTGATATCTTTTTCCAAGGGAGAATAATTGCTCTAAAAAAATCATAATCGCCAGCGGAACAAAGAAAAACGAGAACATATTTTCTTGATATAAAAAGTAAGTTGTAATCATAAAAATACGTCCATATTCAAGATAATACATCCATTTTCGTTGTTCTAATAAAGCGCCGCAATTAACAAGTGTTATCAAAATAACCGAAAGCACAAAAACCTTATCAAGAACATTTAGCAAGTCAAAATAATAAGTAAAAACGGTTAAAACCAAAGTAGACAAACCTAATTGTATATAAAGATAATTTCGGAATCGAAGCCTTTGATGCGGATTTGCTTTATCCTGCAAAAAGCGTTTTTCCAAAGTTGGACGAATATCCTGATCCATATGTGCGGGACTTCCAAAAACGGCTTTCCATCTGGCTTTAAAACCTTTGGAACGTTTCCATAATTCAAAAATTTCAAAGTAATAATGAAAATGCTGCCATAAGAAACTGTAACTCTTCAGCGGATGCGTTAATCCATATTTTGGTTTTTCTTCTTCTGCCTGGAAAGTTCCAAAAATGCGATCCCAAAAAGTGAACATATCTCCGTAGTTTTTGTCTAAATATTTCTCATCAGAAGCGTGATGAATTCCATGAACGGAAGGCGTTACAAAAACATATTCCAGCCATTTTATTCTTCCAATAAGCTGTGTATGCGTAAAAAAGGAATATGCTCCGTGCACAATCAGCATTGTGATTACCATCGAAGGATGAAAACCAACAAAGGGCAAAACACACCAAAAACCAGTTCTCACAATCGCCTGAAAAGTAGTAATTCTGGCTGCTGCCGTAAAATTAAATTCTTCGCTATGATGATGGACAATATGTGCTGCCCAGAAAAAATTGACTTCGTGCCCCAATCTGTGGTACCAATACCAAACAAAATCTGTTGCGAGAATTAAGGCAATCCAAACAAAAATATTACTTGGAATGTCAAAAATTCGATAATTGTTATAGATAAAATAATACAATTGATAAAAACTGGCAGCGATAAATAAATTGATCAATCTTTCAGCAATACCAATGCTAATATTTGAAACAGAACTTTCATAATTGAAAATTTCAGGTCTTTCTTTTCGTTGTGCCAATTTATATTCCAGAAATAAAAACAGGAAAAAAGCAGGCATTGCAAAGGCAAGAAAATTAATATGTTCCATTTTTAAAAATTACTTTTTTTGATTCATAAAAAATTTAAATAAACTTTATTTAACCCCGTTACGTACACTTATTTTAACACATAGAAACATAGTGTTTTCTTAAAAAAAGGCGTTTCACTTGTTTAAATACACATAGCTATCTATGTGAAGAAATGTATTTCTTTTAGCACCCTTTTTTACACATCAAAATCTATGTTTCTATGTGTTTAATAAAATTTGGCGTCATGCACCGGGTTATTATAAACTTAAAACAAAGACATTTCCATTGACTACGATTCTTCTTTCAGAATAACAACCAATGAAAATTATCTTTATATTTTAAAAACTTAATTTTAATTCTGTCTGTATTTTGGGGCTTCCAATGCCACTTCTTTCACAGCTTGTGTATCGGCAACTTTTTTCAAAGCAATAACATAAGCCGCAATACGAGGCGTAACATTATGTTTTAGCGCGATTCTAAAAACGGTTTCGAAACCTTTTTCAAGAATATCTTCCAGACGTGTATTGATTTGATGAATTCTCCACGACTCTAAAAGTGAATTTTGCAGCCACTCAAAATAAGAAACTGTAACTCCTCCGGCATTTGCCAGAATATCTGGAATTACCAACACATTATTATCATGTAATATCTTATCAGCATCAGATGAAACTGGACCGTTTGCACCTTCAACTATAATTTTTGCACGAATATCATTGGCGTTCTTTTGCGTAATTACATCTTCTTTTGCAGCAGGAATTAAGACATCAACATCCAAAAGCAATAAATCTTCGTGTTTTATCGCAACCGAATTTGGATATCCTTTTATGCTTTTATTATTTAGATTATAATACAAAATTAGCTCTGGAATATTCAATCCTTCAGGATTATAAAAAGCTTCAGAAACATCACTAACAGCGACCACTTTTAGTCCTTTTTCGAATAAAAATAAAGCCGAATGTAAACCAACATTTCCAAATCCCTGAATCGCAACTGTAGATCTTGCGGGTCTTAGTTTTAATTTTTGAAGTGCTAATAACGTAATAATACTCACACCTCTTCCGGTTGCTTCTACTCGACCTAAAGATCCTCCAGAATGCAAATGTTTTCCGGTAACTACGGCATGAATTGTTTTACCGTGAAGTATCGAAAATTCATCCATAAGCCAACCCATTTCGTCAGGTCCGGTTCCCATATCCGGTGCAGGAACATCTTTTTCCGGTCCAAAAATATCTGCTAAAGCTTTTGTATAAGCTCTTGTAATTTTTTCTAATTCGGTTTTAGAAAGCGTTCTTGGATCACAAATGATTCCGCCTTTTGCACCTCCAAACGGAATTCCTGTTACCGCAGATTTCCATGTCATCCAAGCTGCAAGCGCTTTTACTTCATCCAGATTTACGGCCGTATCGTAACGGATTCCTCCTTTTGATGGTCCTAATGCCGTATTGTGAATAACGCGATATCCTTCAAAGTTTTGGATTGTTCCATTATCTAATGTAATCGAAAAATTAACTACGATTTGTTTTTCCGGGCGTTGCAACTTTTGCCTGATTGATTCATCAAGATTAAGAATATTCGCCGCGATATTAAAGCGATCAATCATCGATTGAAAGGGATTCTGTTTTATAATTTCTGCACTCATGATATATATCTTTTAATTTGGGTTCGTGTGATTTAGATCTTTTTTCATTAAAAACACTTTCTAATTATTTTCAAAAGCATTTATTTTTTCCATAATTATTGCATTCGCCAACATGGAATTTTCATCAGACAGCATTGCATCATAATATTGGTATTTCTATTCGATCTCATATCCTTAATTTTTTAATAATTCTAAAAAAAGCCTTTCATGGTGCATGAAAGGCTAAAAAAAAAAAATAACTAACAAGTACTTTCTCTATTAACGCCATTTCATCGCATCGTTTGTCATGCAGCACATCTCTGAGCAGCACATAAACGGGATGATATATTGACTATAGTTCTTCATTGTTATTGCAAATTTATAAATATATTTATAAATTCTATAGAATTAGTCGAGTTTATTTTTCAAATAATCAAAACATAACCTAAAATAGATTGTAAATTAAGGCTTTAGCCGAATTTAAAAATTAATTAAATTGCGAAATAACAATCAAAATAATAGAAATCAAGGCCAAAAAGAGACCTAAAAAGTTGATTTTGGACAATTTTTCTTTGAAAAAGAACAAGCCAATTAAACTTCCAAGGATAATAACACCCATGTTCATTCCGGCAAAAACAGTTGAAGGATTTTCGGCGAAAGCCTTATGCGCTTTTAAGTAAAATAGAATATTTCCGAAATTAAAGATTCCGACTAAACCTCCAAAAAGAATATTTTTTGGTTCTAATTTGACATTTTTAATTCCAATTTCATAAACGCTAATTATAAGTGCAAATCCTAATGCGATACAAAAAACCACAAACAAAGACGAAGTATAAGGCAATGTCGTATATAACGCGATTTGCTTAAAAAGAATGTCGATAACTCCAAAACCCAATAAAACTACAGCAGGATAAATCCATTTGTTTTCTGCATTATCAGATTGTTTTCTTAAAATGAATAAAAGCGCCAGAAAACCAACAATAAGCCCGATAACTTTATAAGAATTGAAATCTTCTTTAAAAATAAACCAAGCCGCCAAAATTGGAATAAATAATGATAATCGTTGCGCTGCGTCTGTTTTTACGATTCCCATATGTTTTATGGAAGCTATTAAAAACAGGAAAACTACAGGCAATAAGATACCAATTGCAATGTAAATATTCCACGGTGCATTATTATCAACTTCGGTTAAATCTGGCGTAAAAGTAAAATAACAAAGTGCCAGTGCAAACACATAATTGAAGGCGACAATTTGAGTTGGATTGCCATTGTATTTTCGAGTCATTTTGAAAATTACACCAACAATTACGCTACAAAGAATGCTTAAAACAAGAAATAACATAGGATTAAAATTTGGGTACAAAAATAGTACTTAAACTCCTTTGGTTTTATTTTTTACCTCTTTTATTCCTGCCTTTTTTATTTCTAATTGTGTAATTTTTCCTTTTTTATTTTTGATAAATTCTATTGTAGTATTGTTATTGTCGGAACGGAAAAATTTCGTTTGAGATTCCGGCAACAATTCAATATCAAAATCATTATAATACAATTTGTTATCCTTTTTCAAGATTTTAATATTTTCGTAATTACCAATATATTGATCGTAAACTTTAGTGTCTATTGCCATTTGAACATGTTTGTACGGAAGTTCTACGTCTTTCCCAAAACAAATTCCGGCAAGTCCATAAGCGATATAATAAGACTTCGATTGATTGTTGGACAAAACGGTAATAAAAACTTTATCGTCAGGAAATTTATTAAACGAAGTCATCGCGCCCAGAAAACCTCCGTCATGCGCAATAAGTTGATGATTTTGATTGTAAAAAGGATTGATAATTAATCCAAAACCAAAATTTTGCTCATTATACGAGGTAAACATCTTTTTCTTCGATTCTTCTGATAATAATGTTTGGCTTTCGAAAAGTGCTTTATTCCATAAATTTAAATCTTCTACAGTTGAATAAACTCCGTCATGTCCAAAATTAAAATTCCAGTTGATGTAGGGATTTTTAACTAGTTTGTTATTATCAAAATAATACGATTGAGCCATTTTATCTATTATTGCATCATTTGTCGTAACTCCGGAATTGTACATTTTTGCTTTATCAAATAAATTTTTCTGCAAATACGCCGAATAAGATTCACCGGAAACTTTCTCGATAATACTCGCCAATAAATAATAACCAATATTACTGTAAGCTGTACTGGTTGCTGGCTCAAACAACAAAGGCTTTTTTGCCAAATATGTATAAACGGAATCTTTATCGAGATCTGTTTTTGTCAAATATAATTCGTCAAAATCCATAGCAAAACCCGAATTATGAGTTAACATCATCTTCAACGTTATCTTATCTCCTTTTGGAAAACCTGCGAAATATTTACTAAGATTATCGTCAACCGAAAGTTTTTTATCTTCGGCTAATTGCAAAATAGCAACTGCTGTAAATTGCTTTGAAACAGAAGCTAAACTAAATTTTGAGTCTATTACATTTTTCACTTTCCACTCGTAATCAGCAAAACCATACGCTTTTTTAAACACTACTGAATCATCTTTAGAAATCAATACAGTACCGCTAAAATCATTAATAGCAAACTGTGCGTCCATGTATTGTTCTAATTTCGTACTCAGTTCTTTTTGTGAATATCCAAAAGTAAATACCAACAATGCAATTAGAGTTAAGCTTGATTTCATGCTATTTATTTTGAACAATTAGTGATTATTTTATTGAGTGTTTTATCAAGCAATGCAATTTCTTCGAGTGATAATCCTTCGAGCGCCGTTTGTCTGTTATTTTTAATAACGGGTTGTATTAATTCGAGCGTTTTTAATCCTTTTTCTGTGATTTCAAGATTGAATTTTCTACGATCTTCGGGATGAATCGTTCTGGTTATATATTCTTTTTTCACCATTAATTCGATCATTCTTGTAATAGATGCATTATCTTTAAAGACAAGATTAGCCAATTCGTTTTGAGCAATATTCTGATTATCGTTTAGTATAATTAATACTAAACCCTGATCTACCGTAATATCTTTTACAACTTTGCTGATGTTTTTCTGTGCAAGTTTTCGATATTCCTTTATCGCTTTTTCGATTGAATACAAAGCAGTTCTGGTTGGGTTTTCAAGTTTCATATCTTTTTTATTTGATACAAATATAATTGATATATCAATATAAAATCAAATAATTACTTAAAAAAAACTCATTCATATTTGAAACTGCGTAATTAAAATGAGATTTTTACCGCAAAGTTCGCAAAGTTTTTTTTTAAATTAAGCAGTTTTATAAAAATACAAAGTTCGCAAAGCTTTGTGTTGAAGCAGCTTTGCGAACTTTGTGTTTACTAAGCGCAAACCAGGACAAAAAAACTTTGCGCGCTTTGCGGTAAAATTTTTTGCAGTAAAACTTTTTTCGATAAAATTAATCACTTTTAAGCCAGCCTGTAATGCTCATTCTGGTATTTTGTGTAACCAAAACCTCATGAACTAATTCATTACTTTTAAAGAAAACTGTTTTTCCCTGAGTCGGAGCAATTTTCTGATTGTTATTTTCCTGATGAATCATCAATTCTCCTCCATCACTTTCCTGCCAATTACTATTAAGATAACTGATCATAGAATATTTTCGGCTTGGATTATTTTTAAACTGATCTAAATGTTTCAGATAAAAATCTCCGATTTCGTATAACGAATAATGGAATTCGTAACCGGTAA
The DNA here is from genome assembly GCF_951805225.1 of uncultured Flavobacterium sp. Classification (NCBI taxonomy): domain Bacteria; kingdom Pseudomonadati; phylum Bacteroidota; class Flavobacteriia; order Flavobacteriales; family Flavobacteriaceae; genus Flavobacterium; species uncultured Flavobacterium sp. The sequence goes on from NZ_OX638201.1 coordinate 2,175,363, forward strand.
TTCCGGCGTAACAGCTTTCGTTTAGATAGATAATAAAAGCATCGATCTGATCAAAGAATTCATTTTCGAATGCATTGTTATTTTTTTTATCCAGCCAATAAATAGAATCGCTTCTAATCGCTCCGTCGTAAGAAACTTTCTCCGAATTGCCAATTCCAGCTTCTTTCAGCAAACTTTTTTGATTTAAATCAACTAAGTTTTGCTTTAAATGATTTGCTAATTCAGCGCTTAAAAAATGCTCTGATATTCCAACTTTGTTCTCAATATAACTCGCAATCAAATCTTCGAAACCATTTTCCATTTTTGTTTTGGGAAAACTGCAAATACAGCCAACGGAGCAAGGTAGACGAAATAAAACTGGTAATGGATTTATTTTTAATAAATAAAAAAATGAGAATAATTAATCTTTGTCAAAGTTTAAAACTTTGACAAAGATAGTCACGCATAAAACAATAAACCCGACAGGTTTTAAAAAACCTGTCGGGTTGAATACCTACAACGCAAGCCTAATTAATAATTAATAATTCACAATTAATAATTACTTAAAGTTTACTAATATAACTTCCGTACATATCTTTAAATTGATGTCCTTGCGCGAAACGATCTTTGCTTAATTTTTTATACTCAACCAATCCCCAAAGAATAAATTCTTTCATGAAATATTGGTCTTTTTTATCTAATTGAGGCTGATATTTTTTCAGTAAAACATCTAATGGCGTTACTTCGTCTAAAATTGCCTGATATTCTTTATCAGTAGCATCATCTAACAATTCGAAACCACTTTCGGCAAAGAACCATTCGATTAAATCAGAATAAGCAGTTTTTTCACCTTGCTTTTCTAATTTTTCGATCTTAGGTAAAAGCGTTGGGAATAATGTTCTAATTGCCGAACCAATTAAGTTTTGTGCAACTGCTGCGGCTCCCTCCTGCTCTCCTTCGTAAACCAATTCTACTTTTCCCGTAATGGCAGGAATAATTCCGATAAAATCAGACAAACGCAAAGTCGTTTTATCAACTCCAGCTTTTAAAGCTCTACGTTCAGCTGTGCTCATTAAATTCTCAAAAGCAGTAATACTCATTCTCGCACTTACACCACTTTTATTATCGATGTATTCGCTATCACGAGCTTCAAAACTTATTTGTTCCAAGATATCTTTGGCTAAACTTGGCACATAAACCAACTTGTGTTGCGTTTCGTCCAGTTTTGCTTCTTGTTCTGTAATCGTTCTCGCAACTGCAATACTTTCTGGATAATGCGTTAAAATTTGAGAACCAATTCTATCTTTTAATGGCGTTACAATACTTCCTCTATTGGTATAATCTTCCGGATTTGCAGTAAAAATAAATTGCATATCAAGCGGCATTCTCAATTTGAAACCTCTAATTTGAATATCTCCTTCCTGCAAAATATTAAAAAGTGCAACCTGAATTCTGGCTTGTAAATCCGGCAATTCGTTAATTACAAAAATACAACGGTTCGCTCTCGGAATCATCCCGAAGTGAATTACACGATCATCAGCATAAGATAATTTTAGATTTGCTGCTTTAATTGGATCAACATCTCCAATTAAATCAGCAACTGTTACATCTGGAGTTGCTAATTTCTCAAAGAAACGCTCATTTCTATGCAACCACGAAATCGGAGTTTCATCTCCTTTTTCTGCAATTATATCTCTGGCAAAACGCGAAATTGGATTCAGCGGATCGTCATTAATCTCCGAATCCGCCACAAACGGAATATATTCGTCTAATAATTCAACCATTTTACGCGCCAAACGGGTTTTTGCCTGACCACGAAGTCCTAATAAATTGATGTTATGACGAGATAAAATAGCACGTTCTAACTCTGGAATTACTGTATTCTCGAAACCATGAACGCCTTCGAAAACAGGCTTTCCCGATTTGATTTTCTCACGCAGATTATTTCGCAATTCATCCTTGATACTGATGCTTTTATATCCCGAGGCTTTTAATTGTCCTAATGTCTTTATAGTATTTATTTCCATTTTTATTGAAATATCTGTTTTGTTATTTTTATTATTTTTCTGTCGAGACGCATAACTGTGTGTCTAATTTGGGCGTGCCAGCATTTAAAAAAGTGCCTAATATACTTTGCGCTCACGAGGCCCTTTCTTAAATACTGTCGGGCTATCCATGCTACTTCGGTAGCCTACTCCTATCCCTCACGCAACCGTATTATTCAATAGAACTCTATTTTTAAATTTTATCTTTATTAGTTTTAATTAAACCTAACAGCTTTTTTGCCAATCTTTGTGTTAGTCGCACTGCTGTGCGTCTCTACGATATGCGTTGTGTGTATACGTTGTCTAAAAAAACCTTAGCAACTTAGATGCTTAGTCCCTTAGAACCTTAAAATTAACGTACACGTTTTTTCCTATTTGTTTCATAATCTTCAAAAATCATTTCGCCCAAACCTTTTAATCCGGTATAAAATGCTTTTCCTTGATTTGCTTCAGTAAAATGATTCACAAAACGCTGTAAATACGGATCGTTTGCAATCATAAAAGTCGTAATCGGAATGTGTAATTTTCTGGCTTGTTGTGCCTGCGTGTAGCATTTATCTACGATATATTCGTCGAGTCCGTTACTATTCATATAATAGGAACCGTCACGTTCGCGAACGCAACTTGGTTTTCCGTCGGTAATCATGAAAATTTGCTTGTTGGTATTTCTTTTTCTTCGCAAAATATCCATTGCCAACTGAAGTCCCGCAACTGTATTTGTATGATACGGACCAACTTGTAAATACGGCAAATCCTTGATTGGAATCGTCCAGGCATCGTTTCCGAAAACCAAAATATCAAGCGTGTCTTTTGGATAACGCGTCGTAATCAATTCTGCCAAAGCCATTGCAACTTTTTTGGCCGGAGTAATTCTGTCTTCGCCATACAAAATCATACTATGGCTAATGTCAATCATCAATACAGTACTCATTTGAGCTTTGTATTGCGTTTCTTCGACAACCAAATCATTTTCGGTCAGCATGAAACTTTCTACTCCATTATTGATTTGTGCATTTCGTAGACTTTCCGTTAGCGAAATTCGTTCTAAACCGTCTCCAAAATTAAATTCGCGAAATTCTCCGGTATGTTCATCGCCATTTCCGGCATGTTTGGTTTTGTGATTTCCGTTTCCGGAACGCTTCAAATTACCAAAAATCTGATCTAAGGCTTGTTGTCTGATTGCACGTTCTGTTTTGGCAGTAATACCAAAACCATCTGTTCCATCTTCTTTAACCTCGTCTTTTATGTAACCTTTCTTTTTTAAATCTTCGATAAAATCATCGATTGTGTAGTTCTCGTCCGTAAGTTTATATTCTTTATCTAACTCCCGAAGCCAGTCTATAGCTTCATCAAAATCCCCCGAAGTATGGGTGATTAACTCTTTAAAAATGCCAAAAAGTTTTTCAAACGGAGACTGAAATGGGGCTTCGTACGACTTAAAATAAAAACCCTTTTTAAATTCGTTTTTCATAATTCTAAAATTACGTTATTTTAGAATTACGAAAAAAGAAACGTTTATTAATTTTTAGTTAAAATATTGAAACAAAACACGTTGAAATTCCTTATAAATTTAGCAATTATTCAAACTTTCCATCGACATAATACCACGCATTATTTTCGAATTTAAAAGTAGAAAATTCGTAATGCGTCTGTGGTTTTTGATTTGAATCTAAAAAATAGGCTTTAAATTCTACTGTGTTTTCAGTAAAACTCAATATTTCGAGTTTTTGCCATTTATTGCTTGTCGCCCATTTTTGAATTTCTGCTTTCGAGTAATATTGTCTTTCAGAAACATGAGAGGTTTCTAAAAGATAATCGGCATTATGAGTTGCATATCCAGAATATCTTGAGCGCATTAAGGCCAATGCTGTTGGTGCTTTTTGATTGTTTTGAAGATACAATCCGCAGCAATTCTCAAACAACAAACCGGTGTCACAAAAGCATTTTTTATTCTCCATCAACTTGCTCTTCGCCGTTAATTTTTACATGCAGCTGATTCAATAAAACCTGATATCTGCTTATTTCTCTTAAATCTTCATCTTCTTCTGCATGGTCCAACATTTCGTCTAATGTTTCATTTACTTCAAGTAACTTATTATTAGCTTCTCTATCGTTTTTTGCAGCAATTAAATCAATAATTTCCTGTACACTTACTTTTAAATCTTCGAATTTCATATTTTTTGTTTTTTTTGTTTCAGGTTTCACGTTTCACGTTTCAGGTTTCAAGTTGAAATGAGAATTTTACCGCAAAGTTCGCAAAGTTTTTTTTTAAATATCTAAGGCTAAAAAAAGTTCGCAAAGCTTTGCGAACTTTGCGTAATTCTTAGCGTTCTTTGCGGTAAAATTCACGTTCCAGCTTTCAAGTTTCAAGTTACTCGTTGCAAAAACCTGAAACTTGAAACAAATAAAACCTGAAACTTTTTTTATTTCTCTTCCTTCTTGTCTTCGTTGAACTTTTTAATAATTTCTTTTAGCTTTTCTTTTCTTGCAATTTCGGCCTGTTTTACTTTATTTTGGGCTTTATGCAATTTGTCATTGTGCTTTTTAATATTCCTTTCGTTGTTGCGTCCCATTATATTTCTCTTTTAATTTCGTCTAAAGTTTTCTCGGTAAAAATCAATTCTGTTATAATTTGTTTTCTCAAATCATCTATATCATCATAATCAAAATGTTTTGCCCAAGACGTTAATTGTTGAAGATTCCTGACTTGTTTGATTCTTTTTGTGGTTTCAAAACTTGTTCTTAAAACAGGTTTTCCATCATATTTCGGATTCTTTTTATGCTGATATGTTACCATATTTTTATCGAAATCAGCTTCTATATAATAGAGCTTTTCTTCGGCATCATCCGGATAAAATTCATTCCATGCTGCAAAACCTATTTTAGTTTTAGTTGGAGTTTCCGGTTCCATTGCTACTAAACGCCATTTGCTGTTTGCCAATCTTCCCCAATGATTCGAAACGCGATACATTCCGGCTTCTGTATAATAATAGGTACTTCCGGCTTTGCTTTCAAACTGTTTTTTTAAACCTTCGATTTCATTTGAAAGTACTTCATGAAACACGCAAAAGGTATTTTTGAACGAATTAGGATGTGGCTTGAAGTTTTTTTGCATGTGCAAATATACTGAGATTGTCCAAGACTCCCTAAAACAAAGATAAATTGATTAACTTTGTACCTTCAAATTTTAAATAAAGAAGTCATGTCTAAAGGTTCAGAAGAAAAAATGATGCAAAAAGGAATTTATACCGGTATCATGGAGAAAGATGAAAACAACAATTATTTTTGTGGTGAATATCTTTTAGATTATAAAATGGCTCACGCAAATCATACTGTTGGTGAATTAATTACAATCAAATCGGTAATTGAAAACCCAAGCGATATTAGTTATGATAAATATCCAAAGAAGTCAAAAAACTTTCATAAAGCAAATCAGAAACTTGAGGATAAATAAAATTTTGTTTCAGGTTTTCTTTGTTTGCTTCGCCTGTTCGGCTTTCAGCCTCGAGTCAGGTTTCAGGTTGAAATGAGGATTTTACCGCAAAGTTTACAAAGGTATTCGCAAAGTTCGCAAAGCTAATTTAATATAAAGCTTTGCGAACTTTGTGTTTTATAAAAATCACGAATGCATAAAAAACTTTGCGCGCTTTGCGGTTAAACTTAAGTATCTAAAGTATTCAGTCTCAAATTCTAATCTTTTAACTTCTAACTCTCAATATTTTACATTTTTTTGGAATATTTTTTCGATCAAAAGTAAAAAGTTAAAAAAAAGTGTACCTTTGCAAAAAATTTGTCGTTTTGAAGTAAAAAACACTCATTTCAAACTAATAGACAAGAAGTTACCTTTTATTTATGAAAAAAATAGTTGAATACCGCAAGTTACTAAACGTAGACAAAACTGCTGAATTAAAAGATTTGAAAACAATCTATCGTAATGCGATGAAAGAATCTCATCCTGATAAATTTCAAGGTGATGATGCTGGTTTAAAAGCTGCAGAAGAAAAAAGTAAGGCTATTATTGAGGCTTATCACTTTTTGGTAAGTATTAATCCTGAAACGATTAAAGCAAATTTACCTGAATATACTGAGACTATCGCAACTTCATCAATTACTGATTATAAATTTGTTGAAGGTCGTTTAATCATCGATTTCTCTAACGGAAGTGTTTACGAATACATCAGTGTTCCTAAAGCTACTTACGTGAAAATGGTAAATGCTGATTCTCCTGGAAGATTCGCAAAAAGACACATTTTGAACTCTTTTACTTGGAGAAAGAAAACAAATCAAGAATAGTTTTTATACTATAATATACTTACAAGCATTCTGGCAACAGAGTGCTTTTTTTATGTCTAAAAATTAAAAAAATGATAATTTAGATTCATAATAATAATGTAAACGAGAGTTTTAAATCAAATAAAGCCAGCAAACAAGCTGATTACAGGAGGATTAGATTCAAAAAAACTATAACAAAATTTTAGGTTCCAAAATTCTTTAAGTTTTAGATTTTTAGATACTTTTGTTGCACAAATCAATTAACTAATTATTTTATAAATGAAAAAAATACTTTTTTTACTTACCGCTTCTGTAGCGATTATGTCATGCAGCAAAGTTAAAGACGGAGAATATCTAATTACCGGAACAGCTAAAGGAATCGAAAACGGAAAAACTATCATTCTTCAAGGTCAGGACCCAACAACAAAAATGACAGTTGCTCTTGATACAGTAAAAGTTGAAAATGGAAAATTCGAAATAAAAGGAAAAGTAACTGAACCAGCATTTCACGCATTAATTGTTCAAGGTTCTAATGCTCCTCTTCCTTTCATCTTAGAAACAGGAGAAATTACTGTTGCAATTGATAAAGATAGTATCCATAAATCTAAAATTTCTGGAACTTATAACAATGACGAGTATGTGAAATTCAACGAAGATCTTAACAAAACTCAAAAAAGTTTAGTTGATTTTCAGAAAAAAAATACTCAGAAAATGCAAGCTGCTCAACAAGCTCAAGATACTGCAGTTATCAATGGTTTGATGAAACAATACATGGAACTTCAAACAGAAGTACAAGCAAATTCTAAAAAGAAATATACTTCTTACGCTGAAGGGCACCCAAAATCATACATTACTGCTTTGATTCTTCAAAGTATGCTTGCTGATCCAGCTGCTGATGTTAAAAAGATCGAAACTCTCTATAATGGATTAGACGAGTCTGTAAAAAACACTACTCCTGGAAAAGATATTAAAACTAAAATAGGTCAAGCAAAAATGCCTGCAGTTGGTGCGTCAGCAGCTCCTGTTGGTAGCGCTAAATGAAGATCAGATTTTTCAGCTCCTAATCCGGCAGGAAAAGTAGTCTCGCTTAAAGAAAGTTTAGGTAAAGTGACTATTGTAGACTTCTGGGCTTCATGGTGTGGACCATGTAGAAAGGAAAACCCTAATGTTGTAGCTATTTATAAAGAACTACACGCAAAAGGTTTAAATATTGTTGGTGTTTCTCTTGATAAAGAAGCAGCGGCTTGGAAAGAAGCTATTGCAAAAGATGGTCTAACTTGGACTCACGTTTCTAACTTGAAGTTTTGGGAAGAACCAATTGCAAAACAATACGGAGTTGAATCTATTCCGGCAACTTTTATTCTTGATGCTACTGGAAAAGTAGTTGCGCAAGACTTAAGAGGTCCTGAATTAAGAGCAAAAATATTAGAGCTTTTAGCTAAATAATACCAATTTCAGAATAAAACAAAAAAATCTCCCTAGTGGAGATTTTTTTGTTTTTGTTCTATATCAAATAAATATTTTAAAAATTAATCTAAAATCAAGTGCTATTTGAATTTTAAGCAGTAAACGTGTTTAAATTCATTATAAGAAACGAAATCACTATTTACTTGTCTTTATATTAAAACAATATAATATCAGCCTTAAAAATAGCTTAGAAAAGAATTTATATCGAACACTTGTTTCTTTTTTTTCTTCTAAATCTAACTTTTTACGGAAAACAGAATTTATTTAATCTTTTTTTCTCTTGCTTTATGAGTAAAAACGGCAATTCCGAATTAAAATTCTCAGAATAAAAAGTCAAGAATAAGCGACAAACACTTAAGAATAATCCTATATTTTTAAATAAATAAAAAAAAGTCATAATTTAATATTTTTTATTTTATTCAATTCCAATGGATTAAAAGATAACTTTAAAATAACTTAAAATTAAGTTGATTTTTTGTTTGTAAACATGAAAAACGTTCCTATATTTGCAACCGCTTAGAACAACAAAGCGCACTAACGCTGAGATCGGGGAGATACTCAAGCGGCCAACGAGGGCAGACTGTAAATCTGCTGTGAAAACTTCGCAGGTTCGAATCCTGCTCTCCCCACGAAAAGGCCGAAAAGCACGAAAATTTAAATTTTTCAATCTTTTCAAAAAGCCTTAAAAAATGTCTTAAAGCCAGTAAATCCGATGATTTACTGGCTTTTTTGCTTTATTGCCTGTTTTCAATATTTATAAATGCTCACAAAATTAAAGGTGCAGAATCGGTGCACTTTCCGGCGCGCAGAAAAGTGCACCAGAAACAGCAAAAATCCCATATATTACAGGGGTTAACGAGATTAACGACTTGATTTGACAGTAATATTATTCTACATTTATTAATTTAAAAAGTAGGATTATGTTGGAAAGCAGTTTTGGTTTGGGATTCTTTTTAAAAAGACCCAAAATAGAAAGTAAAGAGTGGATCGTATATTTCAGAATAACTGTTGACGGTATCCGTAAGGAAAGCTCAACTAAGAGAAAATGGGATAATACACGATGGGATCAAAGGTTCGAAAGAGCGGTCGGCTCAAAGGAAGATGCAAAGTCGCTGAACTTCTTTTTGGATTCGCTGACTTTAAAAATCAATGAAATCAAAACCGAAATGATGTACAGCGGCAAAACCATAACCGCTGAGAAAATTATGGACGAGGTCTTGGGAAGGACAGCGCCAAAGATTAAGGTGCTCGAAGAATTTCAAAAGCATAATGATGAAATGGAGGCGCTTCTTGGAAAAGGCTACGCAAAAGGCACCCTTGACCGGTTTACCATTACTAAAAACCATTTGACAGCTTTTATAAAATTCAAGCTTAAAAAGCACGATCTTGAATTTGCGGATTTGAATCTCGAGTTTGTAAAGGACTTCGAGTTTTACCTTAGAACTGTACGCGACTGCAGCAACAACACTACCCTAAAGTATATTGCAAATTTCAAAAAGATTGTAATCCGCGCCATTGATAAGGAGTTAATCACCAAGGACCCATTTAAGAACTTTAAGGGACGTAAAACAAAACTGGTAAAAAAACCACTCACCGCACAGGAATTGTACGAACTTGAAAGTCATTATTTCACAACTGACAGGCTCAATGTCGTAAGGGATGTATTTGTCTTCCAATGCTACACTGGCCTGGCTTACATAGACGCTTATCAATTAAAGAAAACTGATATCAAAGAAGGCATTGATGGAAATCTATGGATTATGTCCGAAAGGCAGAAAACAAACTCATCATTTAATGTCCCTCTTCTTCCCCAAGCACTGAAAATAGTTGAAAAATATAAAGAGCACCCGCTGTGTATCCAGCGTGGAACCGTGCTTCCTGTTTCATCCAACCAGAAAATGAATGAGTATCTAAAAGAGGTGGCAGTCTTGTGCGGCTTTCCTTTCACATTAAACACGCATATGGCACGCCGTACTTTTGGAAGCACTGTGACATTAAATAACAACGTACCTATTAATGTAGTTAAGGAACTGCTGGGTCATGCATCGGTAAAACAGACTGAGGCATATGCTATAACTGAGCAGGCCACAATCGGACGTGAAATGTCCATTCTGAAGAAAAAACTCAATAAAACTGGGTCCAAAATGTCTAAGCCTGATTTGGCGGTTCTCAGCAGGCTCGAAAAGGAAATTCAGGCAATCAAAAAGAAATACAACATTTCTTCGTGATAAATAATTATAAAATATCTTTAAACTTAAAAGAGGCTATCTCAAATATTTTGAGATAGCCTCTTTTTACATAACTTAACTTCGCTTTTATATCCGGGATGATAAGATGGGGTGTACTTAATGTATCCTAAATCCTGAAGCTGCTTAAAATACTTATGATAAGTCGGTAACGTATTCACATGTGACAGCTCCATAATTTTACTGCGGCTGACTTTAATCCTTCTTCTTTGTCCCTGCCTATAGCCTAATCCCAGTATTGCTGTCAAAATTGATAGATGCCAGACATTTAGTTTAGGATCAGTACTATACATTGACAGATAACTCATTATATAGCTTTCTTTTAATCTTTTAGTGTTTATCATCATCAAATAGTTTTTGAAGATCTTCTTTATTGTAGTAATACGAGCCAAGCACTTTTTTGAAACGGACTTTTTGGCTTGTTCTAAGATTCTGAACTGAACCTGCTGAAATATCAAGCAGTTTTCTCACTGCCTTGCTTTTAAGCCATTCAGGTTCCAAAGTTTCTTTTCGTCCAGAATCCTTATCTTTAAATACAGCTTGTATTTTATCTACTAGAAGAAGACCAAACTGTCTCAGATCTTCCTTGGTTACAATTTCATTCATTGTACTATTTCATAAAATTTATTAATTGCAGAACATTTAGTTGTCCGCATCAGCTGAAAACAAAAAATATACTTCACTGCCACGATTTTTTTTAAAAGATGGTCTATACTTTATGTATCCATACTGATGAAGCTCTTGGACACATTTATGATACGTATTTGCTGAAGAAACTTTAGCAATAACAATAATCTCCGAGCTGAATACAAAAATTGGATTAATAAAGCCATTAACGGATCTAAATTGTAATAGAGCTGCATAAATGGCAATATGCATCGGACTAATCCGGTAATCATTCTCTATTGCAGTGAAAAAATCCGATAAAGGCTTTAATTTTTCCATAATTTTTAAAGTGAAGGAGTTTTTCTTTTCTTTACTTTATTATCCTTCCTTCCTGAATCACCTTCATCAGAATCTAGATTTTTTTTTTGATCTTTAGATACTGATTCTTTTTGAGATTCAGCTTTTTTTTCTTCCTTGCTCTCTCGATGATTAATTCTTTGTAAATTTTCATCATAAACATTAACAGTCTTAAACTGGGGATTTGCCTCCACATACATTTTACTTTCAGTACCGCCGACAACAAAAGTCGCCGACTGAAGGTTTCCTTTCTTTAGCGAATTCAAAAGGTCTTCTTTATACTTCGGAGTATTGAGTTCCTTGATTGAATGTTTTGCCAGACTTGCTTCCAGATCATACCCGTAGTTCTGATGGTATTGATTGAGTTTAAAATTTCCCTGAGAATCTGATTCTTTGAAGTTCATTTTTAACCAGCAATTGTAGCTCTCCCCTTCTTTATTTTTAAGATCTTTATTGACAGATCTGCCTTCCATCAAATTATAAGCCTCTTTCATTGTAATACTGGCGCTGTCTTTGTTGATGTAAAAGGTGTGTTCCAGACCAGGTTTGTTCTCTTCTTTCTGCAGATTGACGTGATAAGAATTAAAAAAATACATATCTGTCTGCTCAGACTTTTTGAAATTTAAATCTACAGTTAGGGTGTCTTTATTTGGAACACCATTGTTCATAATGCCGGTGTGCATGATTTTAAAATCCTGATCACCTTTCATCATTTTCTCTCTCAGCTCAGCATCAAACGTCTCTCCAAAGCCAGTGTATTTCAGCTGGTCTTTCAGGAATTCAAAATTTTTCTGATTCATAATATTTGTATTTAAATTGTTATCTAATATTTCTTTGCTCTCCCTAAATAGCTTAGCAAATCCAGTAAGTTCAAAAGCTTCATTATCGGATGTATTAATTCCGCTCTCTAAAACTGCTCGTAAGTCGTCAATAACTGATTCAACCGGCAGGCTCTGAAAATAATTCGCATCATTGGTCATAACCAGACAGTACTCCTTCGCATCCAATGGGTTTCTAAAAAACTCAATTGTGTAAGTATCAGTCACCTCCTCTGTATTAAAGGCAGCAAATCGATGGCCGTTATAAGCCATTTCCTCAGCAAACGACAGCATCATTTCAGTGTCAGCTAAATTGATTATCATAATTTATTTTAAAGCTTAAAAAGTGTCACTGCTTAATTCGGAAATCGGAAAAACCAGATCAGTCAGATTATTATTTATATCTACTTCCAAATGTCTTCCGCCGTTTTTTTCAATCATCTGAATCGTTAGATACTTATTCTCAGGTATAGTAAATTTCTCCAGCGCATAGACTTTTATTATTTCAGATTTATAAGGAATTACAGAAGACGATGAAGTTGCATACAAAGGCTCCAATTCAATTTCCTGTGAGGCAGTTCGTTTTGATTTTCTCTTATCCCTGATAAAAAAACGAAACTGATCAATATCGTAGTTAATCTTTGATTTGTTTTCAAAAACAACACGCAGATACAAAACATCCTGCTGGATAAAGATGCCGTTCACCTCCAGTCTGATCTGATACTTTGATTTTTTTAGACCACTGATTTTTTTCTTTTTGGAATATGCAGCCAAAGCACACTGTTCAATTCTTTTCTGATTTTCGTTTTCTAAAGAAAACAGCACATCCCTGCTTGCAGCCACTGCATTTTCAGCCTTAAAATTTAAGTCAGGGCAGGAATCGTCATAATTCAGTACAAAAACATACAATTTCCCGTCAGAAGTTACAACTGTCAGATTGGTCTGAAAAAAATGCTGTTTAGCAGCTTTTACAAGTAGTATATTCTCAACTCCTTTTGCTTTCTGTACAAGCACTTCTGCGCTTCCTTTATCTATGCTCTTGATTGAATAAGGAAAAATAATGCTTGTGGTTTTAGAAAAACCTACCTGTAGATTTTTATACTGGTCTTCGTAAAAGACAGTTTCCCTTGCGTTTGACTGTGGATGAACTGAAACACAAACCATCAGCAAGCTGATTAAAAACAAATAATTCGCTCTTTTCATATTTTCTCTCTTTTAAGGTTTTAAATTCTTTTGCTTTTCATCGTACAGTAGTACCCGATACCCTGCCTTTACAACCACTTTTATGAGTTTTACCTTTTTGCTCATAAGACTTTTAGCTGCCTCGATGCCCATACCTGCGGCCTGTGCTCCCCATGAATCCGAAATCCCGGTAAGACCTAGAGTCTGAATTGATCTGTCAGCTGATGCTTTTGCCACATCCCTGTTAATCGCTCCGGGTATATAGATGCCTTCAATCCCGTCCATATCATAGACTGCCATCTCGACGGGAAATATCGAATTATTGTACTGGATGTTTGTGATTTTTACCTCCAGCCTCTCTCCTTTTAAAGCCGCCATACCATACAGAAATGTATTTCTGGGTATCATTGTTCCTTGGAGAAAAATATCATTCGCAAGTCTTAATTTAACCACCGAACCATTGACAATAGTCTGCGTCTGATGCACAACTGCTTCAATAGAATTTTGTATTTCTTCAGCAGGCTGTGCTTCGTCCAGAGAATAAAATTCATTTGTTTTCAAAGAGGTCTGCAAATCGACATTCCGCTGAAGTGAGCTTATGTTATTCTCTGCTTCTTTTTTCTGCACTGAATATATTTTGCCTTTTTTGCTCTCAGATGTTTGTTTAAGCCGTTCCTGCACGCGCTGCGGATGCTGTATATCTAAAATATTTTCCAGCATACCGCCTAATTGCTGAAGTTCCGGATCAGGTTCCTGGGGCGTGCTCATCGTCGACATTAGCCCTTCAAGTTTTTTAATATCTTCCGATTCTCCACGAGAAGTGCCGTAATTCTCAAATTCCCTCATATCCTGGCCATAAGTCGGGACAGCAGGATGGCTGATTACGTTTTCAAGAGCCATCAGCTTCTCATAAACTTTCTGTTCATTGCGGTCCTGAAAAGACTGAGAATTAAAAGCCGATCTGTTTTTTGGAAGCATGCGGGATTCAAAATCATTTGTGGGAAAAGAATCTGCTTTATCTTCCGAGACTTTATTATCAATATAGTTCGGATCTTTTTTTATCTGCTCTCGCAGTTTTATCGAATCAACTGCCGCCTGATCGTAATAGCTCATCTTATCCAGTGCTGAATCCTCTTTAAATTTAGGCAGTGGCAGATTAAAATTGAATCCTTTCCTTTCATCGTTCCCTGCCATCTTGGATTCCATTCTTCCGCCGCCTAATGAATAAAATAAGAATGTCAGAAATGGAAATGTTATAAGAGGCAGCATTAAAAGCATCTTTCTCTTTTTAGATTCCTTTGGAGATAATGTTTTCTCTTGCATAATTTTAGTTTTTTAAATTGATTGTCTTATTTTTTGAAGCTGTTGAAACCTCAGCTTGTTTATAAAATGTCCTATACAGGTTATAAATTAAATAACCCGATGTCAAAACCGTAAAGAACAGAAGTCCCCAGATCAGTTTTGTTTTAGAGAGCCCATCTGTGACTCTCATCATTTTTTCTGCCCATCTTTTCTGCAATAGCAGATAATACTTGTGATACACAAAAGGCTCAGTCTGTCTTGTAAAAAAGGATTTCATAAATCTCTATTTTCTGGTTTCTGCAGAAAGATCTTTGTTTTCAATCGTATTAAACCGCTCGATAAGAAAGCCATGCGGATTATTATCGCTTCTTGATACATTGCGAAGCGCACCTTCTGTAAGCAGGCTTCTTTTCAAAATACTGGTTGTACGGATAATGTTCTGTCTGGCATAACATCTAAAACGGTAGGGATATTCACGGATATCAATACTCACACTGTCAATCTGGATGGTCTGGCTGATATTTCCTGATATAATACCCGAATAAAAATTGTTTTCCTTCAGGTCATCATAAATCCGTTTTGCACTGTCGTCTGCCAGATACAGCGCTTTTGTGATATTGGTTTTAATGACCTTATCATCAGGATCAAGGGTAAAGAAAAACTTGTGAAAGGTTTTCACATGATCCCTTGCTTCAACAGCGATATTATCTTTTCTTTCCGAAGCGTAAGCTTCCAGCGCTTTGCCGTTTGCCAGAATATATACTTTATCCTGCATAAGGCTCACTGTCTGGAAATTTTTATAGACAGCATAGCAGCTTATTATGATGCAGCCTGCAATTACAACCATCGTGAAACCTCTCACATATCTAAATGCCGTATCAATGTTTTTCATTCTGGTAAACATATGCTCCTGTTATTAAGTCTGTTTAGAATTTCCTTTAAGCCTGTCATTCATATAGTTTCCTTTATCAGTAAAATAAGGACTGCTTCCTGCTGTCGCAGCCATGCTGCTGTTCATTCTCCGATCCGCATCTCCCATAGCATCAGCAGCCATTCCAACCGCATTTGAAGAGGTTCTCACAACAGAATTAGCTGAATTGCCAAACATGCTTGTCACTTTATGACCCAGGGCTCCTCCTCCGCCTGCGTGAACAATATAATTGGCAACAGAAGGCACCGTAAAATAGCCTATGATTCCAATAATCATAAAGATTAAATATGCCATATCGGTCCTGCTGAAAAAAGTGTCACCTGTTGCCTGCACCTGAGAGAGGTCCAGCTTGAGCATGAGCTCCTGAATCTTTCCGATTATGCTTCCGAATATATTGGCCACGGGAAGCCACAGATAAATATTGATATATCGGGCAAGCCAGACAGTGAGCGTGTGCTGGAAACCGTCAAATACAGCTATTCCAAATACCAGTGGCCCTAAAATGGAAAGCACCACCAGCTGAAATGTCCGAAGGGTGTCAATGCATAAGGCAGCGGCTTCAAACAAAACCCTCAGCACCTCGCTCAGGAATTCCTTAACCGAATTTCGAAAACTGTAAGAAGCTTTTTCCATGGCAAATTTTACATCATTGCCTATGCCTGCGAGCATGCTCTCATCCGATGGATCAGCACCGTCATGCGTATACTTATACCATCTGTCGCGATCACCCGTTCCTGCAGTGCCGACATACATCTTCCATGGATCGGTTTCTTTAATTGCTTTTTCTTTCTCTTTAAGCAGAACAGCAACTGCACTGTTAGAGCCTGTTACCATAGCTGCAGTAGCTGTAACAGTTGGTTTCATAACTCCGTTAATAAGTGCCAGAACCGACGGAAAAATCATAATGCAGAATCCTATAACAAAGGGACGGAAGAGCGGATAAAAATCAATGGGCTCGGCACTTGCTATATGCCTCCACACGCGTGAGGCGATGTACCATATAGTTCCAAAGCCTGCTATTCCCTGCCCTACAGCAATTAGGTTAGAACACAACGGCATCATTTCATCATAAAGCTGGTCTAAGACCCCATGAAGACTACTCATATCATCACCTAGTCCCTGTGCTATTATTCTGCAAGGAAGCAGTAATATGATAAGCATCACACAAACTGCTTTTTTGTTTAATAGGCATTTCATACTCTACTCTTTAAATTCCTGAAAACTCTTTGAGACATAAACATCATTTTTCTCCCTTGCCCGCTGAAGAGCCAGCACATTCGATGTGATATTAAAGTTTCTTAAGAAAAGCAGTTTATCCTGCATCTGCTCATAGATATCGTCAACTGCCTTTAGTCTTTCGTCGTCCGACATCCTGAGCTTATCAGCTGTTATGACCATCGTAAGTTCATCGAGATTTCGCAGGCTCTCATTAAGCAGGTTTCCGTAAACTTTCTCAAAGTAATTTATTTCCTGTCCGCTGAAATTTCCGTTTTTTATAAATCGGTTCATTCCGTTGCGGCTTTCCTTGACTAAAGAAATCTGATATTCCATTATCTCTCCTACCCTTTTGTAATTCTTTACCGCTGGATTTACCTGCATAAGAGCATCTAGAAAAGTTTTATGCAGGCTGAAGTTTCCTTCGGCCATATCTTTCACCGTTTTGTATCCACCTGAAAGCAGCTCATACCCCTTTTTCATATCACTAAGAATTTTCTTGAACTGGGAAAGCTTTTCAATATTCAAAATCAGCTGCTGAATTTCTGCTGACTGCGCTTTTGATTTATCTGGAGTCAGAAATAGGCAGATAACTGCCATAAACAATAATATCTTTTTCATCATCGCAAGTTTATAATCCGTACAATTCACTTAATCCTTTAGAATCCTCTTTGTCGGCAGTTTTTGAAACCGCCAGAAGTCTGGCTTCGCTGCAGAAAGAAAGACAGAAATTATAATCCTCCAGCATAGTTTTGTGCAGGAGATCAATACGCTCAAGCCTCTGGTCATCTTTTAGCTCTAATTCTGCATCGGTGGTAATAACAAGCAGCTGGTCGAGAGTCTGGCTGCAGTTCTGAAGCAGCCTCCCAAAAGACCTCTCTATATAGTCCAGTTCATTACCATGAAACAAATCAGCAGTTTTAAGATCTGACAAAGTCTTTCGGCAGAGTTTCATTATTTTAAACTGCATGGAAATGATCTCAACAGTTTTATAATAATTCCGAACCTTTGGATTGATTTTTAAAAGTGAGGTAAAATAATCACCGTGCAGGTTGACTTCTCCTTTTCTCGCATCCCCAATAAAATTGAGTCCCTTTGATACTGCCGAATATCCTTTCTTTGCATAGTCGATATAAACCTGAAGCGCCGCTATCTGAAGGATCAGTTCCTTCCTCTGTTTTGCCTGCCCGCTCATACCTTGATTAAAAACACAGAGCGTTATTAGTATTACACCTATCTTTTTCATGTTTTTTTTATTGAATTATGGAATTCCGTAAAATTGTTTCACTTGTTTTACATCTGCTTCTGTTTTGGCCCTCTGAAGACTCAGCAATATGTTCTGCTGGTTAAACATTGTAAGGTCGTCATAGTTTCCATCAATTTGATCAGCAGCCTTGTTGATGATTTCAAGACGTTTGAGATCGCTCATCTGGGTGGCAAAAGAATCCAGAATCAAAAAAACCTGGTCGATATTCTTCACACTTTCCTCGAGTATTCCTGTATAAACGCTCTCCATATACTGAATTTCGCTGTCTTTAAAATGGGTATCCTGCTTAAAAAGATTCCAGGCTCTTTCATATTCCTGAACAAGCTGTGTCTGCTTTCTGGTAATTTCTTTTATCCTCTGGTAGTAGGTAATAATTGACTTTACTTTTGCCAGCTCTTCATAGTAGCCTTTGTAAAGATCTTTCTGTTTCTGAGTCCAGTCCGAGATCTCATCGAGCTTCAATTTGGAAAGTACATTTTCCACCTGCTTCTGTGCATTCTGAAGCCAGATGGTTTTATTCTGCAATTTCTGGATTCTAAGATCAATTGCTTTAATTACTTTCTTGGTGACTGCCTTTACAATCTCCAGAATCGGGAGCACCATTGTTTTTTCAGCAGGTCTTGCCGAGGTGCCGACTAACAGCAGGCAGACCATCAAGGCTATTAATTTCTTTTTCATTATTCCTTTTCATTTAATTCCATTTCTCATGTCCTGAGCCATTGCGGCTATTCCTTTCTTTATGTCCCCGCCAAAGTTCTTTGCATAGGCATTCATTTTCACTTTCTCGCTTTCCTCCGTTGTGAACGCCAAATATTCCTCGAGAGAAACTTCCGTGCGATATACCTTGGAAAGCATGCCTCCCAAAGAGATAAAAACTTCTTTGTATTTCCTGGCTGGATCATTGGCTTTATTTACAGAAAGTACAAGTGCCTTTTCTTTGTCTGTAAGTCCCAGCAGCTCCTGAATCTGGTCAAACTTATTCTGATATTTGCTCTGGTCAAGAAGGATCTTGCAGTCGCTATTGTTGATAATTGCCTGCTTGACCACTGGTGAAGAAATAATATCCTCCACCTCCTGAGTTACCACTATTGCTTCGCCAAAGAATTTACGCACAGTCTTAAAAAGATATTTTATATAATCTGCAAAACCCTCCTTCATCAGTGCTTTCCATGCTTCCTCAATGAGTATCATTTTTCTGATCCCTTTAAGCTTCCGCATCTTATTTATGAAGACTTCCATTATTATGATCGTTACCACTGGAAAAAGAATCGGGTGATCTTTGATATTATCCAGCTCGAAGACAATAAAACGTTCTTTCAAAAGATTCAGATTTTCCGTTGCGTTCAGCAGATAGTCAAACTCTCCTCCCTTGTAATAAGGCCTGAGCACATAGAGAAAGTTATTCACATCAAAGTCCTTCTCCTTTACTTTATCGCCTTCCAAAATCGAGATAAAATCCTCTTTCAGGAAATCATAGAAGCTGTTGAAACAGGGAAATATCTCTACATTAATATCCAATTTCTCGTAATACAGCTGCAGGGCATTTGAGAGTGCTACGTACTCGCTCCGGTTAAAGGTTTCGTCGTCTTTTTTCCATAGTGCAAGCAGAAGCGTTTTAATGCTCTCTTTTTTCTCCGTATCCAGACTGTCTCCTTCTGAAATATAAAATGGGTTAAAACGGATAGGATTCTTTTCATCGTAAGTGAAATAATACCCGTTTACCATATCGCAGAGCCCTTTATAGCTGTGCCCAACATCCACCAGTACAATATGCGTTCCCTGCTCGTAATAGCTTCTCACCATATGATTGGTAAAAAAGGATTTGCCGCTGCCCGAAGGTCCCAATATAAACTTATTGCGATTGGTGCAGATTCCCATCTTAACAGGCTCATCGCTGATATCAACATGAACTGGTTTCCCAGTAAGCCTGTCTCCCAGCCTGATACCGCAGGGACTCAGCGAAGATTTATATCCCGTTTCCATATTCAGAAAGCATACCGCCTGTTCAGTAAAGGTGTCAAAGGTGTCATTCATCGGAAAGTCCGCTGCATTTCCCGCCATTCCAGCCCAATAGATCTGCGGAGCTCCTACAGTTTCCTGCTTCGCTGCCGCATCCATTTGGGCAAGAGCTGATGACACTTTGTTTTTAATCTCTTTCAGCTCTTCCTTGTCAGTGCTCCAGGCCAGTACATTAAAATGGGCTTTAACAGGAAGCCTCTGTTGTGATACTGCCTCGTTCAGGAAATCATTCGTCGCATCCCTGGCAATCATATTCTCCCGGCTGTAGGCAGAGAGTGACTGCAGTCTGAGTCGCTTGCTTTCCAGCTTTTGGATGGTTTTCTGTGAATCCTCAATGAAGATATACTGATTGTAAATATGATTGCAGGATAAAAGCTGGCCAAGGGTTGAAGCAAAACCAACGCTGAATTTGGTCTTATCGGTTGAATAGCGGTCAAAGTTGATTCTCGATCCGCATAATCCAGGCAGATCAGCTGCATCACCAAGTGTAAACAATTGGCAGTGTTTATCCCCTACTGCTAATCCTTCGTCAAACCTGATATCCTTAAAAACAAATGAATCTTCACGCTCTGATAAAAAACAATACTTTTCCACCAGCCCGATTCTTCTGCTCTCGCTTCTAAGCGATTCATTTTGCAGACGCACCAGCTTTATAAATCCGCTGTCTTCCATAATTCTCTTAAACTGGCCGCAAGTATCTGCAAAATCCTGCAAAAGCTGCGGTCTTAATGTTTCCTCTGGAACTATGGAACTTCTAAGCAGATTAGAAAACAATGAGGTTGCATTTCTTCTTCCCGCTGGTTTCTTGGTCAGCATGATATAGCAGGAATGATCCAGAAATGGTCTCTCATTAAAGAAACGCTCGCTGCTTCTGGTCAGAAAACTGCTGTCTTCACTTGAAAAATTAGCTTTATAAGCACTTTCTAAGAACCAGTCCTGTTTATGAAAAACACAAAACTTCGGCAGCACCTTTAACGCCTTAATCCACGATTGGTGGAAAGCTTCATACTCCTGGTCTGACAGCGTGAAAATTTCAGGCAGTTCTGCCTTAAAAACTATAGTTACATCGCCCTGTTTTGATAAAATACAATCATGTTCCACTGCCATAACCGGCAGCAGATCTTCCATCCTCTTCTCCATCCTTTCTCCATTATATAATTAACGCTCTACAGCTATAACTTCATAAAAACCTCTCTGCTGTAAACTTTAATCCACTTTGGAATCTGTTTTTTAGCCAGAGCCTTCATCATGCCGTATTCTCCGTAAGTATTACTCATTCTGTATATTTTAAAAACAAGAAAACCTCCTGTCGTTCCAATAAAACCAATGCATATCAAGGAAGGCACTCCAATTATATACAGGGCAGCAAACAGAATCATAAGACCTACAACACCTCCGCCCAAATACCAGATGTACTGCGCTTTAAGTCCCTTAAATTCTATACTCTGATTGATTCCTTTATTGATCGAATAAACGCTGTTACTCATTTTTTCTATCGTTTAAACCCCGAAAAAGGATTTAATTACAGTAGCTACCACCACCAGAAACACACAGCTTCCAAACCAGGCGGCTGCGACTTTTCCTGTATCAGGATCTCCTGCATTCCATTTCTGGTATACTTTTACTGCCCCTATCAGCCCGAGGATAGCTCCTACCGCATACATTAATTCAGTGCCGGCATCAAAGTAACTTCTCACTTTCTGGTTGGCTTCATTAATTCCCGCCACACCATCCTGGCTGTAAATAACATTACTAACCAGAATCATCAGGAGCGACGATCCCATAGCTCTAAATCGTCTAAAAAGACTTTTAAATTTCCATCTGCATTTTTTCATCACAAATCATTTTTAAAGTTATTCTTTAATAAAAAGAAGAGGAATACCGCCGTTGCTGCTCTATTTTTCCTGTCACATAAAGCCATACCGCACCAGAGAGAACGGGGAATATTCCTCCTCTGAATTTTTTAAAATACCGGTCCTTCCCAGAGACTGTCTGCTTCGCTGAGCGTTAAGAGCAGATTGGGATGCTTTTGAGATTCAAAGACCATTTGTTGGTTAATGTTTTCTCTGAGGGAGGAAATTTTGACATACGGATATTCATCCAGAAGCATTCGCAGGTAGTTTTGAAACTGCTGTTTTGTTAGTCGTTTTTCTGCACTTTCTTTAACTGCTTCCTTAATACGCAGCGATAGATTTTCCGCATCTTCCAGGGTATCAAAAGATTTCGGAAATGAATCGGATATCGATTTTATTTCCTGTAAATTTTTAGAAGTTTTTTTTAGAAATGGTATTTGCAGTTTCTTTTCACCTGAAAAGATTTTTTTTAAATCACTACTGTGAAATTTCAGTAAAATTATTAGATACCAGAAAATTATAGCAATACCAGCCGCAGTCAGATAACTGCCCCATGAAATATTTGTAAACATAGCTCCTCATTTTATCGTTCAACATTTTATCCTCCTCTATGAAAATCACCATCCGTTAAATTTTGATGTGATTTATTCTACAAGTCAAAGGAACGATTAGTATGAGTTTTCTACAAGTACAACTTTTCTGTACCCTTTTTGTACCCTTTCAAAGTGCCTGAATTTTAGGGTCTTCTAATTGAACATGACAGTAAAATCTAATACGTTTTTATCTTGCGGATTATTTTCTCAAGACTTTCAATCGCAATTTCCTTATCACGCTCTTCCGCATTATATGATTTGCTTCTTACTGACTGGTACGAAAGATTTCTCTTTACTGGAGTAGAAAGGTAAGGCACTATACTTTTAAATATGTAGTTCATAGACTTGGCCTTAATAATTCTCGCCTCATCTGTCGCCCTTAAAATAAGTCCAATCTGATCTCCTGAAAGTATACATTCAAGTTTTGAATCTGCCTTCTCCACAAATTCACTTCCGACAGAACCATCAATCTGTTCCTGCATTAGAATTGCAGCCTTTTTTTCAGCAAATCTGATTTCACTGGAGAACCAGTATTCCAAAAATGAAATAAGATTCTGTTGAGATGGATTAAAGGTTAATTTTAAATCTGCGTTTATTTTAGACAGTTTCTTGCAGAAGTATAGCAGCTTTTCAAGTCTTTCAGATAAATTTTCAAAACCATCTAAATACCTGCCTATTCTAGCAACCAGTCTCTCGGTATATTCTCTGGAATTAAAATTCATTCTTATAAGCATAAGATCAAGATTTGAAAAACCTTCAGATTCCGTAACTGGATAATTTAATTTTTCAAGTTCGATGATTATCTCTCTATAATACAAAATCTGACGATAGGTATACTTACTCTTTCTGCTGTTTTGAAGTGGCGCAGTAAGAAGATTAACAACAAATTCCAATTCTGGATCATTCTCCCCAGTATTTTCTTTTTTTTTAATCACATTTTTTAAAACCTCTAGTGTCTCTTTTTCCCAAATTGAAAAATAGCTGTAGGACACCCTTTGGTCCAAACTCATAAAGGACGAATATCTGATTTCTACAAATGACAGCAAATCGTCCAGGGAACTAACGATCAGGTCAAATATTCTAAAAAATTCAGGAGAATTGAATTTTTCGATCATTCTTATTTCTACTACCCTGTCTATTAAAAAAACCAATGAAGAATGATATTTTCTTATAAGAAGTCTAATCTGCCTTTTACTTTTCAGTTCGAAAAAAGAATCTTTAATATGAATTTTAATTTTTTTTGATTCAGATACTATTGTTTTACTCAAATTCTCCAATTCATATTCCGATATTTTTACAGAAGAATTATCAGCATCAAATGAATTTATAATCAACGAATCAAACCATTCCAAAGGATACATTTTAATCATCGTCTTATCGTTTTAATTAAACAATCTCTGGCAGAATAAGGAGCTATCTTGGCAGCTTACTTTTTATTAGAACGAAATTCGGTTGGCAGCATACCAGTATGTCTTTTAAAAAATACGCCAAAGTTTTCAGCGCTGCTGAATTCTAATTCATCGGCAATATTAGCCACGGAATAGCTTGAGTCCGTAAGAAGATTTTTTGAAACATTGACAAGAGCTTCAATTATAAATGCTTTAGCTGTTTTACCTGTGCTTTCTTTTACCATCTTATTCAAATGTCCTGGAGTGATAAATAATGCTCCTGCATAAAACTGAACATGATGCTGTTTTCTCAAATGTATTGATAATAGAGTCAGAAATTGTATTACAATGCTCTCCCTTCTTGAAAAGTCAAGATTTAAGTCGGGTTTATATTTCGAATGTATAAACTTGAGTTCATATATAAATAAATTAAAGCATATCCGGCGCAGCTTAGTAATTACTTCCGGTTTGTCATTGCTGTTCTGCAATACATACATTAATTTGTAAATAAGTGACAAAACTTTAAAATCCGTTTCCTGAAGACTAATCTTTCGATCTGATTTTAACATTAGAAAACTAAAAGCATCCGAAAGCTCTTTCTCATAACAATTATTAAATGCAAAATCAAAATTTGTCCTTACAAGATAAAGCTGAATATTATCCGTCGCTTCAAGCCTGGTGCAAATGGAATTAAATGGGATTACCAGTAAATCTTTCCGATTAACTATATTAGTTTCGTCATGAAATCTGATGTTCATTTTACCACTTTTGATTAAAAGCACTGAAAAATTTGAAACGGAAAATGGGACCGGTACAATATTTTTTGCCCTATAGTCTGTAATGTAGACTACATCAATACCATCATTTTCAATGCTTTTAATCTCAGTATTTAAGATTTCTCTAATCATTTTTGTTATTTTAGTTTAGATCTCATTTTATATTTCATCCTTGAAAAAATATTCCATCCATGTAAAAAACTGGAAATATAAATTAGACAAACAGCATACGTATAAAATATACGCTGTTAATCTCGGACTCTCAATTATATTGTCCTCGTAAAGTACGTACTGTACCAGCTGATCAGCAGCAAAAAGCTTCATTATAAAATAAAGGCTGCAAAGATTAAAAAGGAACAATAAAATATAAAACAAAGCTCTCTTTTTCATAAATCAGGTAGATTAGAAAATTATTAATCAACTATATTAAAGTAGGAAGTGATTCAACTTCAATTACGTCGTTACATTATTAATGTCTGGAACTCTTACTGGTGGTGGATGTCTCCCAATCTCTGTCTTTTCTGTCCTTTTCGCTAAATAAAACTGCCTCCGAAATTGAGGAAATAGATAAAATGGATTCCTTTTCATCTGTTAGAAGTGTTGAATCCTGTCTTTTTGAAATCTCATATTGAATTATAAAATCATCCACAATTTGGTACTGCTGGCCGCGGAGATTTCCGAGACTGACTATATACCCTTTCAGATCAAGTTTCAATGACGATCCCAGTGTACTTTCATCAACAATTATAAATAATGTTGAGACGGGATCCTCCGTAGAAGAAATTGTGTCTAAATCAGAAGTGCTTTTGTCAAAAGTCTTTAGTTCATTTCGCCCAGGTTGGGCTTTTAATACTGAAATGATCTTTTCTTCTAATTGGGCAGGAACCAGAAGTAGGTAATCTCCCGCCGGAACTTCCTTAAAGTTTTCCTCTAAAGCAGACCCGTTTTTAAAATCTGCAGTTTTCTCTTTGTTGATTGCTTGGCTGGAAACCAATCTTAAATCAGAATTGTCAAAATCGTCATTTGAACATGAACCTAATAAAATAATTAAACCAGTTAATAATAAATTTTTCATAATGCAAAATGGTTTGGTTAATTGAGAACTTGTCTCAGTCCATTTTACCCGGGCCAGCAGAACTTTTGCTCAGTACTTTACTGAATCTTTTGCTGTTGAATTCAAGGCAAATCTAAATTGCAAAAAATCATAAATCAAGGACATGTATGTGGATTTTCGGAAAATCCACTGTCGATTTCCATGAAATCAACAATGTATTTTTCTTACATTAAATATTGAAATTCAAATAATTACATTATTTTTGAAAGTTGCTCTCCAATGGCCTCTACATTCTTTTTTATTAATCTGATTTATGCTTTCATCAGAGCATAAACTCCAAATTTCTATGTATTATGAAATGTAATTTATCGGTACTGCTGCTTCTATTTATAATTAAATCTTTAACTGCCCAGAATACTCCAAACAGAATTCCTGATTCCCTTATTTTTAAAAGTTATGGCTATCTGGATGATAAAATTTATCAGTACAAAAATGACAGCCTGAAAGCATCTCCATATTTATATGCCTATTTAAAAAAAGCGCGCAGGGAAAAGAATCATGAAGAGTTAGTTAATGCATATCAAAATATGCTGCATCAGTCACCTATGATTCTCCGTTTAAAATACGCTGACAGCATGGTGCAGACAGCTGTAAAGTCAAGAAGTCCTGAACTGATTGGATCTGCTCAGCTATCCAAAGGAATAGTCTATTACAGCCAGAAAAACTATGTAAAAGCATATGATTGTTATATAACTGCAAATGAAAACATTTCCAAAACTGATAATGATTACCTGATTTATAAAACCAAATATCATATTGCCCAGATTAAATTTTACCTCGGATTTTATGATGAAGCCATTTCTCTTTTTAATGACTGCATTGAACATTTTAAAAAAAATCAGCCCCGCCCCTATTTAAATTCACTGCATTCACTTAGTGTTTGTTACAATAAGATTGGAGATTACAATAAATGCTCCGAAACTAATGCATTTGGAATTAAAGAATGTGAACGGCTTAATATACCAGAAATGGAATTATTTTTTAAGCACTCCGAAGGAATCAACCAGTTCTTTCTAAATAATTATCACACTTCTATTCAATTGCTTCAGGAAGTTATGCCACAGTTAAACAGCATGACAGAGTTTGCAAATGAATCAATTGCCAATTTTTACATTGGAAAAAACTATTGGAAACTTCAGCATCCTGCAAAAGCTGTCCCTTATTTCAAAAAGGTGGAAAAGGCATTTGTTGAGAAAGGCTACATTCGTCCTGATTTAAGAGAAGTTTTTGAATTAATGATCAAATATTACAAGAAAGAAAATAACCTGAAATCCCAGCTGTATTATATAGACCAGCTTTTAAAAGCAGATTCTATATTAACAGATACCAACAAATACCTAATGGGCAAAATTCACAAGGAATATGACACAAAAGAAATTCTCCGTGAAAAAGAAAAAATACAGCAGCAACTTGTAAAAGAGAAATATTATGACGTAATTTTGATCAGTGTAGTTGTCGTTCTATTCTCCGCTGTTATCTACGGGACCTATTACCACTTTGAAACCAAAAAGCGCAATAAGATCAAATTTGATCTGCTTCTGGAAAAAAATGAAAAGAGCGCCTTCCAGAAACCGTCACCCGATAAATTCGAAATAACCGATATTTCGCAGGAGACTGTACAGCAGATAATAAAACACCTTGAAAAATTTGAAAGGGATAAAAAATTCCTGCAAAAAGAGGTAACGCTGGCCACTTTAACCGTAAGGTTTAATACAAACAGCAAATACCTTTCAAAAGTGATATACCATCGCAGCGGCAAGCGTTTTGCTGATTATATCAATGACTTAAAAATTGATTATCTGGTGGAACTGCTGCGAAACTCCAGCATGCATAGAAATTACTCCATAGGCTCACTGGCAGAGGAAGCCGGTTTTACTTCCACTCCCCGATTTACTAATGCATTCCTCTCTAAAACGGGGATTTCTTTCAGTTATTTCCTTAAGGAATTGAAAAAAGAGAATTCATGAGAATATTTTTTTAGCAATACCGTTTTCTTTTAAGGCAAAAATTTACTTTTGCTCACTTAATTTAAAAAAATTGTATAATGAAGGACCTTGTTGCAAAAATCAACGCTGAAATCGAAACATTTAAAGCAGAATCTGAAGCAGTAGCTGAAAAAGGAGTTAAAGCTGCAGGCGCTAGAGCTCGTAAATCATCTTTAGAAATCGAAAAACTTTTAAAAGAGTTTAGAAAAGTTTCTATTGAGGAGTCTAAGAAATAAAATATAATTCAGAAAAAAAGCTTTCATCTTCATGAAAGCTTTTTGTTATTTTATTCGTTCCTTTTCTAATAAGATGAACTGATTTATTAAAGTTTTTTTCAGAAAGTTATAGTAATCAATTTTTTCTTGTGTCAATTTTACTTCTAAGTTAAAGGACTCTTCAACAATCGAAATTAAAGTATCCTTATCTTTCAATATAAATAAAGAATTAAAGCTAATATTCAAATATTTGCTAATAGTGTAAATTTTATCCCATCCACTTACACTTTCTCCACGTTCCACACGACCTATCATTGTTGAAGTATAATCTATTCTGCCACCAAGCTTATCCTGGGATAAATTTTGTTTTAATCTAGCTAATCGAAGAACACAGCCGATTTGCAGATTAATTAAATTTAACTCTATTTTATTAGATTTTCCCATATAGTAAAATTTGGGAAAAAAGATTTATTTATTCGATACAAATTTGTATTGAATAAATAAATTTGTTATATTTGTCACAATCAATACATCTAATGATGTAATTTTGCGACTCTTCATAAAATATTTGAAGCATTCGCTTTGAATCTCGCTTTTGAAAACTGGTAATTTTTAACGGGGACGAGATGATAAGTAAGATGCTCACGTCTATTGGCGTGGGCTCACTTATTGTTCCCCGGTATACCAGTACCTCAAAGGCAGTAAGATGAGTTCCACGCTTTTTTATTTTACTCTCTTATATTCTTAGCCATCTTCTTTTAATTTGAAATAATCGCGTTTCATCAATGTCTAACTATGTAATAATACCTATGAATCTTATCTATAAAACATAAAAAATGGCCCTCAGCTGCAGCGACCAAACTAGAGCAGAGGACCTTAGCTAATCAAATATCCATTTAACTAACCAAATCCAATATTATGAATTATTTTTCATTTTACAAGGGTGGAAAGGTCCTTTATGGCCTTATTTTTACAGGCATTTTATTGACTTTTTCCACCGTCTATTCCAGAAATTTTCGAAATTCCGAAATACTCCCTTACCAGCGCCATCTGGTTCAGGGTATCGTAAATGACGGCTCTTCTCCTCTGCCCGGAGTTACGGTCACTTTAAAAAGCAATAAAAATTTAGCCGTAATTACAGATTACAATGGCCATTATTCCCTTGAAGCTTCCCCCAAGGATACACTAATTGTATCTTTTATAGGATTCAAAACTTCCCTTGTTCCTATAAACGGCAGGACTGCTATTGATATCCGTCTGCAGTTTGATGCTACTGACCTTCAGGAAGTGCGGATCAACGCCGGATATTATTCCGTAAAGGAAAGCGAACGCACAGGAAGCATCTCACGAATCACATCTAAAGATATTGAAAGCCAGCCTGTCACTAATGTGCTGGCCGCAATGCAGGGTCGTATGGCAGGAGTCAGTATCACGCAGACTACAGGCGTGCCTGGCGGAGGTTTTGATATCAAAATACGGGGACAAAACAGCCTCAGATCTGACGCCAATTCACCGCTGTACATCATTGACGGTGTGCCTATCTCTTCAGAGCCGATCGGCTCCTCTTATACAGGGACAACATTTCCAACTCTAGTCAGCCCTATCAATAGCATTAATCCGGATGCAATCGAAAGCATTGAAGTGCTCAAGGATGCTGATGCAACATCTATATACGGTTCAAGAGGAGCAAATGGTGTGGTATTGATTACCACCAGAAAAGGAAAAGCAGGAAAAACAAAATTTAATGTTTCTGCTTCCACAGGAACCGGCAGGGTAACTAAATTTCTTAACCTTATGAATACCGATCAGTACTTGGCTGTCCGCAGGCAGGCCTTTATAAATGATGGCAGAACTGCATATGGTGCTACAGATTACGACATTAACGGCATTTGGGACCAGAACCGCTATACTGACTGGCAGAAAGAACTTATAGGAGGTACTTCATTGATCAATGATTTGCAGGCATCAGTGTCAGGCGGTTCAAACAATACCCAATTTCTATTAAATGGCTCTTATCATACAGAAACAACCGTTTTTCCCGGTCAGTTTCGATATAAAAAGGGCGGAAGCAATTTTAGTTTGAACCACAAATCCGAAGATGAAAAGTTTTTACTTAACTTCTCTGCGGGATTCAATTCCCAGGATAACAACCTGCCTTCTTACGATTTTACAAGCGATGCCAGAAATCTTCCTCCAAATGCTCCCGCCCTTTATACTACGGACGGAAATCTTAACTGGGAGAACAATACTTGGCAGAACCCGCTTAGAAATCTAAACACAAAAGCAGAATCTGCTGTTAATGATCTTACAGGAAATGCCGTTCTTTCTTATGCTCTAACAGGAGAGCTTTCAGTCAAAGGAAACTTCGGATTCACTTATCTTGACAATACCGAAACTAGAATTGTTCCATCCACTATATATAATCCCGCATTTAATGTCGGACCTTCACAATCTTCTATTTTTACGAATGATGTAAATAGATCTTCATGGATTGTAGAACCGCAGATAAACTGGATTAAGCAGCTGAAGAATGCTAAAATTGATGTACTTGTTGGTTCTACTTTTCAAAGCCAGCGCGGTACAAAAATATCCAATTTTGGATCAGGCTTCACTTCCAACAGCCTTATATACAACTTGGCAGCAGCGAAAACGGTAAGGGTACTGCTGGATGAGGAAACACTGTATAAATATCAGGCTTTCTTTGGACGAATTAACTTTAATTATCAACAGAAATATATCGCAAACCTTACCGCTAGACGCGACGGTTCAAGCAGATTTGGACCAGGCAACCAGTTTGCGAATTTCGGGGCATTGGGATTTGCGTGGCTGTTTTCTAACGAAAAATTTCTCCAGAATTCGAGGTACCTTAGTTTTGGAAAAATACGAGGCAGTTACGGTACCACCGGGAATGATCAGATTGGCGATTATCAGTTTTTCGACACTTATTCTGTCAATGGAGTACTATATAACGGAATTTCCGGCCTATCGCCGACAAGGCTCTTTAACTCCGATTTTGGATGGGAGACAAATAAAAAACTGGAAGCCGCGCTTGAATTAGGTTTCTTCAAAGACCGCATTTTCACAACCGTGGAATGGTATCAGAACAAATCTTCCAATCAGCTGGTCGGTATTCCGCTTCCCGGAACAACCGGTTTTTCATCCATGCAGGCCAATCTGGATGCGGTCGTACAAAACAGGGGATTTGAATTTACGGTGCGAACCGTCAATTTTAACAGCGGAAATTTTAACTGGACCACCAGCTTTAATTTAACTGTTGCTAAAAATAAACTCCTTTCTTTTCCTAATCTTGCAAGTTCAACCTACAGCCAGCAGTACAGGGTCGGTCAGCCGCTTAATATACAGCTGTTATACAAATTTAACGGAGTCAACCCGCAGACGGGAATCTATCAGTTTGAAGACCTCAATAAGGATGGGCTTTTGACAGCTGCTGAGGATAGGCAGATAATTGTAGATTTGAATCCTAAATTTTATGGTGGCCTTCAAAACAGGCTAGCTTATAAGGGTGTGTCGCTGGATTTCCTCTTCCAGTTTGTAAGCAAGGACAGCAAAGCCTATTCCATGTCGTCAGCTGGAACAATGTCCAACAAACATGTCAGGCTTTTGGATAGCTGGTCTTCGCAGGGGGATACTGGTCCATATCAGATCTATACAGCAGGATTTAACAGTTCGGCAGTAACCGCAAACAGCCTGTTCAACCAGAGCACTGCCTCTATTACCGACGCTTCCTTTATAAGACTTAAAAACATTGCCCTTTCTTATAAACTCCCTTTGAGCCTTAATGATACGCAATGCACGATAATGCTTCAGGGGCAAAATCTGCTGACTTTTACCAGATATGATGACGGCGATCCTGAATTTACAACCTATGGCTACCTGCCTCCGCTAAAAGTAATTACGGCAGGAATTCAATTAACTTTTTAATATCCGGTTATGAAAACAAAATTTTTATTTGCATCCCGATCTTTAATATTTATGATTCTGCTAGTCGCTGTTTCCTGCGATTCTTTTGTGGAAGTAGATCTGCCAAAATCACAATTAACCACAGAATCTGTTTTTGAAAATTATAACACTGCCGAAGCGGCTCTTACCGATATTTATTCAAAAATAAGAGACAGGGGAATGCTAACAGGTGATGGCATTGGAATATCAAATCATCTTGCCTGCTATTCCGATGAGATGATAAGCAATGAGAGTGTGTCAAATCCAAGTTTCAGCTTTTACGCTAATGCACTCCTTCCTACCAATACTATAGTTGCGGACTATTGGAATTCTGCTTATAATCAGATTTATGCCGCCAATTCAATTATCAGCGGTTGCGAACACAGTTTGTCGCTGACGCAGGCCCAAAGAAACCAGCTGACCGGCGAAGCACTTTTTATTCGTTCTCTGGAGCATTTTTATTTATTGAACATTTTTGGAAGCGTACCGTATGTTTCGGGTACGGATTACAAAACAAATAGTAAAATTTCCAAAATGGATTCTGAACAGATGTATGGAAAAATTATCACTGATCTGGAAACTGCCGTAGATCTACTTCCTGAATCCTATATAGCCTCACCTCGCATTCGTCCAAATAAGTATGCTGCAAAGGCGCTTCTGTCCAGAATCTATCTCTTTAGCGGGAAATTTCCCGAAGCCTCAAATGCAGCATCAGCGGTGATAAATAACCAGAGCCTTTACGCCGTTGAAAATATAAACTCTACATTTCTCTTAAACTCTAAAGAAACATTATGGCAGCTTCATTCCGGCACAGCCGGCAAAAACACCGCTGACGGCGCCTATTTTATATTTACCGCCGGCCCACCGCAGTTTGTCTGGATGAGCAGCAGTCTGTACAATTCATTTACGGACGGCGACCTTCGCCGAACGTATTGGACAAAAGAAGTTAAGGATGCTTCGGGAACCTGGCACCATCCTTATAAATATAAAGAAAATTTTGATACATCAGTTTCAAAGGAATACACAGTCGTGCTTCGGCTTTCCGAACAGTTTTTAGTACGATCTGAAGCAAGGGTTATGCAGGGAGATCTTATCGGAGCCAAAGAGGACCTGAACAAAATCAGAAAAAGAGCAGGCCTGCCAGATACCCAGGCACAGACACAGAGCGAAATACTCGATGCCGTTCTTGAAGAAAGAAAACATGAACTTTTCACAGAGTACGGCCACCGTTTTTTTGACCTCAAAAGAAATGGAAAGCTTAACAGCGCTCTTGGAAATATAAAGGCCGGATGGAATGCCACCGACCAGTTTTTTCCAATTCCCGAGGCAGAAATTAATGCAAATCCTAATCTAAAACCGCAGAATCCGGGATACTAAATACAAAACTTATGCTTACAAGATATTTTTACCGAAAATTATACGCCTGCAGGGCATTGTTTTTACCTTTTTTAGTTTTGTTTTTTATTTTGCCGTTAGTAGCCTGTCCTTTATGGGGACAGGTGGTGCAAAAAAAGAACCTGACGCCTGATTCTTATGCGCAATGGGGTAATGTTGAACTAGAAAATATATCGCCTGACCAGAAATGGGCAAGCTTTAGAATGAGATACAAAAATGGCTCAGATACGCTGTTGGTGCGAAATGTCTCCAATCTTAAAACCTTCAATTTTCCTGCTGCCAAAAACAGCGTTTTCTCTTCTGGCGGGATGTTTTTCTGCCAGACTGGAAAAGATCTGATCATACTAGACCTTTCAAATGGCAGAAAAGAAATCATTAAAGAAATAAGTAATTTTGACTATTATGAAAAAAACGAAAAGCTCGTTATTCTATCTGCCTTCGAAAATAAAAACCGCACACTTACAATCCGATCATTAAAGACTGGAAAGGAAAGGAAAATCACCAATATTGACCAGTTCTCACTTAATAAAGAAAAGGGTATGCTGGCATACAGCACATTTTCAGAAGGCAAAAGTGCCCTTTCAATTGCCAGCTTGCAGAAAGACAAAACTTTTGAAGTTGCTGAAGGCACTCTCCCTTTCTCCAACCTCAGCTGGCAGAAAAATGGACGCTCACTAGCTTTTACGACAGGAAATGATCCGAAGCATCCTCAAGCTATTTATCATTTTATTGCATCTGAAAAAAAACTTCATGAGTTTAAATTCATGCCTAACAGTAATTTGATTATTAATGCAGATACAGCATTTGACTCAGAAAGTCCAATTATAATATCGGACGATCTACATCGGCTGTTTTTCTCTACTTTTTCTTTTAATCCGAAATCAGACAAAAATGAATCAAAAAATGTTGAGCTGTGGGGTTCAGCTGATAAAAGAACTTATATTCAGCAGCAGAATGCAGACAGAGTAAAAAAAGGAAGAGTTGCAGTCTGGACTCCGGTTATAAATAAAGCTGTATATATCACATCATCTTATCTTCCTGATCTAATTTTAAGCGGTGATATGAGATATGCTGTTTTATCAAATCCAGCAGATTATGAGCCTCAGTTCAAATACACAGCGCCAAGAGATTTTTACGTAATGGATCTGCAGAATTTTGAGAAAAAATTAATCCTTAAGAACATCGCGCCTGAGCCTCATAGTTTTATTGCATCACCTGCAGGCAAATACTTTGCTTATTTTAAAGATGGTGACTGGTGGACTTATAATTTTAATACTGGGATTCATAAAAATATCACCGCTAAAATCGGTATTAAGTTCACAACCAAAGAGCAGTCTCTGGTGCCTGAATCAGTCTGCGGCAGTCCAGGATGGACCAAAAATGATACGGAAATACTGCTGTATGACCAGTTTGATGTCTGGGCAGTAAGTCCTGAAGGAAATTCTTTTAAGAGACTTACCAGAGGAAGGGAATCAAATATTGTATTTAGAATAGCAAAATCATATGATAAGCCTCGTTTTAATCATTTATTTGAAGGACAGATGCTAGACTCCTTTAACCTTGATAAGGATTTGATTCTGAGCGCAAGAGGAAACGATGAAAAGACCGGATTCTACAGATGGAATAAAAAATATGGAGAAAAATCCATCATTTTTAAAAACGCTTTATTTGACCAGATTATTTACAGCGACACAAAGAAAAACATTTTCTTTAGGGAGCAGAAATTTGATATGTCTCCTAGATTGGCGTTCATAAATAATTCCTCACTTCCCCAATACTTTTTTAAAAGTAATCCACAGCAGGACAAATATTTTTGGGGCAGGTCGGAGCTTATTGAATATCAAAATTCCAAAGGAATAAAATTAAAAGGAGTATTATATTACCCCGCAGAATATAATGCTCTAAAAAAATATCCGATGATTGTGAATATCTATGAGCGCAAGTCATTTGAACTTCATCAGTACCACAATCCAACTTATTATTTGGAAGGTGGATTTAATCCGTCTGTATTTACATCTGAAGGCTATTTTGTATTGCAGCCTGATATCAGTCTCGAATTTCAAAATCCAGGAATTGCTGCAACTGACTGCGTGATTAGTGCGGTTAAAAAAGTTATAGAATTAAATGTCGCAGATGAAAAACATGTCGGACTAATGGGACATTCTTTCGGCGGTTACGAATCTTCGTTCATAATAACACAGACTGATTTATTTGCGGCGGCTATAGCAAGTGGCGCCATTACAGATTTGGTCTCCTTCTATTACACTATAAATAAAGGCAATGGCAGACCGGATATGTGGCGGTTCAAAAATGAAGAATGGAATATGGGCGGCACGCCTTATGAAATACCTAAAGCTTATTATGATAATTCGCCTATCAATTTTGTACAGAATGTACAGACTCCTGTTCTCTTATGGAGCGGTAAAAATGATTATCAGGTGGACACGCATCAGAGTTTAGAATTCTTTCTTGCCCTTCGTCGTGCAGGTAAAAAAAGCCTAATGCTTTTATATCCTGATGAGGGGCATGCTTTGATAAATCCAGAAATACAGAAAGACCTGTCCTTAAGGACACTGCAATGGTTTGACCACTTTTTAAAAGAAAATAAAAAAAGTGACTGGATCAATCAAAGTTTAAATAATGGGAGAAATTAAAAACAATGCAGTTCCAAAATGGAACTGCATTGCCGTTTAAAAATGCAGATTCTGAATCCATATTACGGATTTTGTTTGTACAGTGGCTGCACGCAGTTTGTGTCCAAATCGTATGCGATAGGACTGTTGTCGTCTACACGGCAAAGATTTGGAGTAGGCGTGTCATCACATGCGATTCTTACATTGCTGCATCCTGCGGTTGCATTAGGATAGTATCCCCATTTGAAGGCTTCTTCTTTTGGAGCACTCTGCATGGATGTTGTAGCAAAAGCTCCTCCCAATGCCAAAGCAATAACAGCTGCAGGCATCATGTTTTTCAAAAATAACTTTTTCATGATTTCTAATTTTTAATTTATATATGATCTACTTTTTTCTACAGGTGTTCGATCTTAATTCCTGATACTGATCAGTATATTTTTAATTCTTTGACTTATATTTTTTAATCAGCTTGCTCTTTAACTCGTAAACCACTAGATCAGTTCCAATTACGGCATACAGATACTTCCCATTTACCGCTATTGAACGAAGCTGTTTTGAAGCTGTATGAAAAACTGGAAAACTAAGCACATAAGCATTGCGTTCTATATCATAAACGTCAATAATGAAGCAGGTTTCCCAAAGTTTGTCACTTTCGTATCTGCCTTTTACTTTTGAATTTACAAACAATAGGTTTCCTGACATTGCAGCATTTTCATTTACCACATAAGATGGTGTGGACATGACATATCTTTTCCCCTCCTTTAATTTGGACACCTTCATTTTTACTTTAGATATGGTGTCTATAGTATGACCGCGGCGAATAAGACTCCCCTTTTTATCAGCAATAATAAATTCGTTGCGGTAACGATGTACGTAGACAATTTTCTCACTTATTTCAGAATAAAGCAGTACACCGTCAGTATCAAATATACCGTCTACCTGTTTTTGAAGTAACGTTCTGTTAAACTTAGCTTTTGGAACAGTATTTTGCTCAAAAATCCCGAGCATATTCTGCATATTTTTTGAGCTGTTGGATCTGACTGCGACGCTAGTGGAATCTACTGGCTGCGCAATTGTAAAGTATGGGCTCCCCTTTAAATCTCTGTCTACTTTCCAATTTTTTAAATTTCCTCTTAAAATGATAGGAACGCTGCCGTCGGTCAGATAAAAATAAGGGCTTTGGATTTTTGTCGATATCATCTTAAATGGAATTTTCTTTGGGTCCATTAATATTTTTTCTTCTCTTTTGTCATTAAGCAATGCATTATAAGACTGTATGTATGAAGGGTAATCGTAATTTGCCAGATATATTCTGCCGTCTGATTCACCAGCTATATAAAATGAATTATACCCCAGATCAATTTTCTTTTTAAATTCAGCAGGATGCTGCGGGTAGCGTCTAATAAATGGGTTATCATAGTACATAACTTTTTCTGATGAAAGAAACAAAATCACTACCATAATAATACATCCCACAATAGTTCCAAAAATTGCTTTAATCGTAGTGCGATTTCTTTTTCCGGCAGCATTGCTATCTGCCGGTTTGGCGTTTAATAGAATAGCCAATGCAGCAAGCGAAACAAAGGCTATATTAAATATAAGATGCGCATTCCAGCTCATTTTCTCCAACACTCCGCCACAGGAACAAGGCACAAAAGAACTGTAATGGAGAAGGATGAAAATGTATGTAGTAAACATCGTCATTAATCCTAAAGAAAGGAATAAGGCTGTCATTTTTGTGTTGCGATTCAAAAGCATCAACACGACAAGAAGCTCTATTCCGATTACTGCAGGAGAAATCCAGTCTGCATATATGCTGAGCATGGGAGATTGCCCTACCTGTACCTTAAAGCTTTCAAAATCCAGCAGCTTGCTCACTGCCGCATAAACAAACAATAAGATATACAGGTATGATATGGTTAAAACAATATTCTTCTTTATTGAGCTGCTAAAATTCATATCTCAATGATTTATTTGTGTTAAGCTACACTTTTTTAAAACTGTCGCTTGTTTTGTTATTCATTACAAATTTAAATGAGATAATTCTTATACACACTTTAAAAATCAAGCCAAAAACTTTGAAAATCAGGCAGTTTTATATTTTAGCTGGCATAAAAAATAAATGCCTGCACTTTGTAAGAATCGTGCAGGCATTAAATCATAGTGGTCTTCTTGGAATCAGCCTTTTATGGAGGCGCTGATTCCGGCAAGTTTTTCATGCAGCTCTATAAGCCCTGCTTTCTGTAGGCACTCTTGAGACAGACTCTCCAGTTCTGTCCTTCCCTGCTCGCTTATGCTCTCCAATAGGACCGAAGATCCTTCCCTTATCTTCAGCCCATCCTGTATCAGGTGGCTTAAAAGCAGTACATTTTTTCTTGAAATTTTAAGATCCATCTTCACCGTCTCATTCATGCCAGGGATACTCAGAACTGTATCAAAAACCTTAGCTGCATCATTTGCTGTAATCATAATTTATCATTTAAAAATTAATACTTCGCTCACCGTAAAATTATAAAGTATCATCCCTATTTACCCTACTCAAAATTTGGGGAGGATTGCAGGGCATGACTGCCTTTTCTAATTTAGCTCTAAATTATTTCATCAGTGCTTGTTCATTATCTTTTTTTGGAATTTCACAACAGGTTTCGAAATGGACTTTGTTTAATTTTAATAGGTATGAAAGGTATTGATCAACTGATTAGAGAAAGCTGAAAAATGCCTTTTCGAAGCTTTCGGACTGCGGTTTTCAGCAGTCAGCAAGATGTCTGGTTGTATCACAACCAAAAATCTTGCTGCCCCTCTGCTCGGAACTCGCTGGCAGTGAAACTTTAAGATTGAATGAAATTGAAACAATGAAAAAGAAAAGATCATGGAAGAAAAAAACAGCAGCAGAAACAGATGGCTGCACATCCGGCTGACCAAAGAAGAATTTGATTTTATTGATCAGAATTTCAAAGCATCAGCCTGCCGCAAACGCAGTGATTTCGTGCGCAGAAATCTGCTGAAAAAACCCATTGTTATGAGGTATAGAAATGAGTCGCTGGATATGCTGCTGCAGGAACTTACCCAGCTTCGCACACAGCTGAATTTCATGGGAAATAATTTCAATCAGAGCGTTAAAAAACTCCATACCCTTTTTGAAATTTCGGATTTAAGAGTCTGGATTCTATCTTTTGATTCCGACAGGAATAAATATTTTTCGTTGGTTGAAGAAATAAAAAAAAGCATTGAAAATCTCGCCCAAAAATGGTTGCAGTCATAAACACAGGACATTCTATAAGAGGTATCATCATCTATAATGAGAATAAAGTTTCCCAGGGTGCAGCTGTGTGCATCGGCGAGGGAAATTATCCCATCGATATTGAAAAAATGTCAGAATCTTTTAAGCTCGGCGTATTTTTAAAACAGCTCCAACTCAATGAAAATGTCAAGCGCAGCGCAGTGCACATCTCGCTGAATTTCGACCGTTCGGACAAGGATTTATCAAAAGAGAAACTCATGCAGATTGCCTCTTCTTATATGGATAAAATTGGATTCGGCGCACAGCCTTATCTGGTCTACCAACACCACGATGCGGGACATCCACACCTGCATATCGCGGCCATAAATGTGAGGGCAGACGGATCCAGGATTAACATGCACAATATTGGAAGAAACCAGTCCGAAACGGCTCGCAAAGAATTGGAGATTTCTTTTAATCTGGTGCGGGCGGACTCGAGAAAAAAGCAGAGTCCCGCGCTTATTAATGCCATTGATGCAGAAAAAATAAAATATGGGGCAATAGATTCCAAGAGAGCCATTAGCAGTATACTCAATGCAGTTATTCCGCACTACAAATACACAACGCTGGGTGAGCTGAACGCAGTATTGAACCTCTATAACGTGAAGGCGGAAAGGGGAAAGGAAAATTCAAAAATGTTTCAGAATAAAGGGCTGATCTACCAGATTCTAGATAAGAACAAAAAGACTGTCGGGGTTCCCATAAAGGCCAGCAGTTTTTATTCCAAGCCTACCCTTTCCCGGCTTGAAATTAATTTTGCCGCCTCCAAAACTTCTCGCATGATAAACATGAAAAGAACACGAAATGCGGTGGATCTGCTCCTTTTGAAATACCCAAACATTACGCTCTGGCAGCTTGAAACGCGGCTGGCTAACCAGGGCATTACGGCAGTTGTCAGAAAAAATGAACAAGGACTAATATACGGCATGACATACATAGATCATAACACCAAATGCGTTTTCAACGGAAGCAGTCTCGGACCTGAATATGCAGCCAAAGGGCTCCTGCAACGTCTGGGCCATTCCTCTCATTCTGAGAAGCAGTATACAGTTCCTGATGGTACCGCTCAGAAGCACGGCTCTTTTATTTCCGCAGGGGAAGTGCAGCGGATAATTGATGATGTGCTTTACGCCGGAACGCCTTCAGATTATGTTCCCAAACAGCTTAAAAACAAGCGAAAAAAAAGAAGGAGAAAAGGACAGTCAGATAATAATTAACACATAAAAATCAACAGCATGCAGACGGGAGAAAATGAACAGGCGCTTAGAAAAATTTTAGATATGACAAGACTGATGGGCATCGCAGTGCTGCTCATCCATTTTTATTATTATTGCTTCGATTCCTTCAGGCATTGGAATCTCGCTCCGGATTTTGCCTGCAGCATACTGGAGAATATTTATCGTACGGGACTTCTGGACAGCTTCCATAAATCAAAGATTTTTGCACTTGGACTGTTGGTTATTTCCCTTATGGGTGCCAGAGGAAGAAAAGATGAAAAACTCCATTTTAGAACTGCTTTTTATTATATCTCAACGGGCCTCCTGCTTTACTTTGGATCCTATCTGGCTGTTCTAATCTTTTTGGATCCTGAGGTCTGCTCCGTACTATATATCTCACTGTGTTCTTTGGGCTATCTGATGACACTTTCCGGGGGCACCCTGCTCTCCCGCATTATCCGCAGAAAGCTGGGTTCAGCAGATATTTTTAATAAGGAAAACGAAACTTTCCCTCAGGAGGAAAGGCTTATTGAAAACGAATATTCCGTTAACCTTCCTGCACGCTATCACCTCAAAGACAAAGTGCGCAGCAGCTGGATTAACATTATAAATCCCTTCCGAGGCATTCTGGTTCCAGGCACGCCGGGTTCGGGGAAATCATACTTTGTAATCCGCCATATAATTACCCAGCATATTGCCAAAGGCTTTTCCATGTTCATCTATGATTTTAAGTTCGACGACCTAACCGTTATCGCTTATAATGCCTGGCTGAAATTCCGGCATCTTTATGCCGTGGAGCCCAAATTTTATATTATAAATTTTGACGACCTCTCCAGAACCCATCGTTGTAATCCTCTTGATCCTGCGGCAATGACAGACATTACCGATGCAGCCGAATCTGCGCGCACAATCCTTATGGGACTCAATCGGGAGTGGATTAAAAAACAGGGCGATTTCTTTGTGGAATCCCCTATAAATTTCCTGACCGCCGTCATCTGGTACCTTCGAAAATACAACGATGGCGAGTTCTGCACTCTGCCCCATGTAATTGAAATGATCCAGACAGATTACGAAAGTCTTTTCACGCTTTTGAGAACTGAAAAAGAGATCGAAGTACTTATCAATCCCTTTGTCAGTGCGTTCCAGAATGAGGCAGTCGACCAGCTGGAGGGTCAGATCGCTTCGGCTAAAATCTCACTGGCGAAACTCTCCTCCCCTCAGCTTTATTATGTGCTGTCGGGCAGTGATTTTACCCTCGATATTAATAATCCATCGGATCCGAAAATCGTTTCAATGGGAAACAATCCGCAGAAAATACAGACTTACGGTGCCGTGCTTTCCCTTTTTGTCAGCCGTCTTATCAAACAGGTGAACCAGAAGGGAAAACTTAAAAGCAGTCTTGTTTTTGACGAGTTCCCCACTATCTATCTTAACAATATAGACAGTCTGATTGCAA
This sequence comes from uncultured Flavobacterium sp., assembly GCF_951805225.1. Classification (NCBI taxonomy): domain Bacteria; kingdom Pseudomonadati; phylum Bacteroidota; class Flavobacteriia; order Flavobacteriales; family Flavobacteriaceae; genus Flavobacterium; species uncultured Flavobacterium sp. The sequence continues at coordinate 2,216,934 of NZ_OX638201.1, forward strand.
CAGCAAGAAGCAACAGAGTAAGCACCTGTCTGGGGATTCAGGACTTCAGCCAGCTTCGTAAAGACTACGGCCGCGAGCAGGCTGACGTGATCATTAACATAGTGGGAAATATCGTCTCAGGACAAGTCAACGGGGATACGGCAAAACAGCTCTCAGAGCGTTTCGGAAAAATAATGCAGGACAGGGAAAGCCTCTCCATAAACAGCAGCGACACCTCCATCAGCCGTTCGCGACAGCTGGAATCCGCAGTGCCGCCTTCGAAGATTTCTTCACTGAGTTCGGGAGAATTTGTAGGGATGACAGCCGATAACCCGGACTGCAGAATTGAGCTTAAAACCTTTCACTGCGAAATTATCAACGACCACGAAAAAATTAAAAAAGAAACAGATAATTACAAAGAAATTCCGATCATACGGACAATTGATAATGTTATCATCCAGAAAAATTATCTGCAGATAAAAATTGAGATTCAGGAAATAATCCACAGCGAAATGGAACGGATAATCAAAAGCCCGGCACTTTCATCGCTGGTTCTCAAAAAGGAAAAATAACTTTTAATCCTTAGATGTTTTCTTGAGGCAGAAAAAAAAGAAATGTTTTTTTAGCTGCCGGATTCTTTTACAAGCTGCAGTGTCTTTTCGTCTTGCTCTCCATTGTAATATTTTTCAAGCACCTGCCTGAAACAGTCCGGAGCAGCAGGCAGCTCTGCGAACAGGGTCATGCAGGATTTAAGTTTCCTTTCATCTGGCCTTCCCAGAATTTCCAGTGCCGTTTTATTCTCGATCTCAAGCATTGCCTGGGTAATTTCCACCAGACGACTGCCCAGTATCGGGTGATTGAGATACAGTGAGGCTTCCTTTAGGTTTTCAATGCCATAAAAGATGTTATAATCCGTAAATCCCAGTCCTCTTAACTGGGGGAAAATAAACCACATCCAGTGGGTCTGTTTGCTTCCCTGCCTGATCTCGTGCAGTGCGTTGTTATACGTTTCCCTTTGTGCCTCTAAAAAACGGTCAAGATCATATTGCTTTTCCATTGCAGTGCTTTTTTGTCACCTGAAATTACAAAATATTACAATGCCTTTCCTAAACAGGCATCTGAAATATGGGTGCTGACTGCTGTAAAGATTGATAAGGAAATTTTCAATAAAAACGGATTAAAAGAGCCGCGAAAATAGCACCCGCAGGCTCCTGCATGCGCATAACGGCCTTGCCGCCCTTCGGGACTTATAGCACTCCGGATCCTTTATCGGGCGCTTGATTTTGTGCTTTCTTTTTTCCCGTTTTTTCTTTGAAAAATTTCATACGGGCTTGAGAAAAGACAGAAAAAATATTCACTTAAAATGTTGCATCATGGAAATCTCAGGACGAATTACAAAAGATGCCATAACGGCAAAAGTTTCAAATGACAGGGAGGTGGTAAATTTCTCCATTGCCATAAACGACAGCTACAGACCAAAAGGGGCTGAGGAGCTTAAAAAGATTGTAACCTACATCGACTGCTCCTATTGGATGGGTTCCAAAATGGCGCAGTGGCTTAAAAAAGGCACTGTGGTTGAACTCTTCGGGCGTATAGGTCTGAATGTCTACAATAATGCCGAGGGCAAAGCGCTCGGTTCACTGACCTTTCACACCAGTAATATTAAAATACTGGTTTTCCCGAAAACAGAAAACACTGCTGAAATTCCCGCAGTCCAAAAGAAAAATACGGATCAAGACACCCCTGACGACCTGCCTTTCTAATTGGAATATATACCGTTTCACATCAAAATTTATACGCCATGAAAGCCTTTGAAAAATCAGTTTACATAGAATATCCCGTATCCGCTCAGTTCAAAAAAATAGTCCTGTCCTATATGGAATCTTATGATGGGACAAAAAAAGAGCAGTTAAAATCTTTCTTTGAAGACCTGCAGAAAAGCGGATGCATCTGCGGGATGATTTCAGAGTTTGTCTACAACTCGGACTGCCGAAAATTCTATATCCAGCATTTGGATGATTTGGAAAATATCCGATATGAAATTGAAGATTCCCTTGGAGAATCTGTCAAAAACCGCCACCGACTGCCCCATTACACCTTTGTATGCTGGCTCTGCTTTGAAGAATACTGTTTTGACATCTACAGAAACAGTTTTGAATAACGCTTTTCAATCTTAAAATCTTCCTTTATGAAAGCATCAGATAAATTTAAAACCGCCATAGAAAGCTACCTGAGCGAAAAAGCGCAGAACGATGCCGTTTTTTCATCGGACTATAAAAAAGAGGGCAAAAACCTTGAAAGCTGTTTCCATTACATTTTCGGCGAGGTCAAAAAAACAGGAGAATGCGCCTTTGACAATCAGGAAATCTTTGACATGGCTGTGAAGTACTACACAGACGACACTATTGGAACGCCTGCCCCTGTTCAATGCAAAGTAGCAGTAAGTTCCCCTGCCAAACCTGATTTGTTCTCAACTGCTCCCGCAGTATCTCAAAGCACAGTTCCAAAAATAGAAAAAGTGCAACCCGTGAAGCCTATACAAACCCTAACACTCTTTGACGTATGATACCCAAAACAGTTATAGAAAAAGAAATCAGCGCCTTAAGTACCTCCCTAGCCCCAATCACAGCGCAGATGCATCAGTGGGCGGAAAAAAATATTTTCCTGAAATGGGCGGTGCTCTCAAGGGGAAAGTTCCATTGTCTGGAATGCACCCATTCGTGGAAGCCTGACAGCCAAAGCCAGTCCTGCAAAAATTATATTAACTGCACCGCCTGTCAGGGCAAACTTAAAATGCATCAGCACAATCAGGTGCATTTCAAAGAAATCGAATATTTCGCCCTCACAGATACCTGCTCTGGGTATCAGGTGGTGCGCATCATCTGCTCGCACAAGAACATGAAAAAGAATTTTCTTCCCGACTATTCCCACACGGAAGTCATGCAGCATTGGATAAATCCAAAAGGGGAAGTGCGCACCATCTCAAGAAGTACCAATGTTTTTTCCAATGCCTATGATGCATGGCAGTACTATTCTCCTTTGGAAATCCGTCCAAAGGATTTTCAGAACTCCCCAAAATACCGCATCAATCCCTACAAGGTTTATCCAAACTTGAAAGTGATTCCCCTTTTGAAAAGAAACGGTTTTAAAAATTCCGTGCACGGCATTGCACCGCAGATACTCTTTACCGCCCTGTTAAAGGACTGCATTGCAGAAACCCTTATAAAAAGTTCGCAGACCTCTCTGCTCAAGCATTACCTCACCTCCCATGAACAGCATCTGCGCGAAAACTGGCAGGCAGTAAAAACCTGCCTTAAACAGCGTTATCAGATTCAGGACATCAAAATTTGGGAGGATTATATTGCCCTGCTCCGATGGTTTAAAAAAGACCTCAGCTCCCCTGCTCTTGTCTGCCCTGAAAATTTAGACCAGGCGCATGACAGGCTTGTCGCCAAAAAAAGGGATATACAGCGCAGAAAATATCTTGCGCAGATGCGTGCTGAAATACAGAAAGCAGAGCCCATTTATGAAAATGATAAAAAACAGTTCTTCGGACTTTCTTTTACCGATAATGACCTTACCGTAAAAGTCCTTGGCCGTGTGCAGGATTTTCTCTATGAGGGCGACACGCTCCACCACTGCGTATTTACCAATGAGTATTATAAAAAGAAAGATTCGCTGATACTCTCGGCACAGATTGAAAACAGACCCGTGGAAACCATTGAAATCTCCCTTTCCAAAATGGAAATCATCCAATGCAGGGGGCTTCGCAATAAAACCACTAAATATCACAGCAGGATTCTGACGATTATCCGCAGAAATATGCCCGAGATTGCCCGTCGTATGAAGAAACGAAAAAAACAGACGGCTTCCGCCTAGCCCATTTTACTATTGATACCGCAGATTTTTAACTGCGGTATTTTTTTGGTGCGCAGACACTTTAAGGTGCACGGGGGAGTGCTGGCTCAGGGGATATTGTGGAATGTTAAGTCAATTTCATCACAAAGTTCGGGCACGTCCTTCGGTTCTCCGCAAAAAATTCCCCCATAAATGCAGGGCTGCACTCCTGCTTTATTGCGTTGCTTTCTGCGTTCGCTCGTCCCTGCCCGCTCAGCGGTGCTGTAATTAATCTTAAAACTACAGCAATTATGAAAAATCAACATCAAAACACAGACTGGCAGAAAGTATCAGAAATCGAACTGATCTATAAAACCAAAGTAAAAAGCACTGAAAGACCGTGTATCACTTCTTCCAGAGATGCTTACCGCATACTGCTTGACAGCTGGGATCCCGGCAAAATAGAATTCTTTGAGCAGTTCAAAGTGCTGCTGCTCAGCCAGTCCAACAGAGTTCTGGGAATCTACGAGGTTTCCTCAGGAGGCATAGCGGGAACTGTGGTTGATATGCGCCTGCTTTTCGCGGCAGCCCTGAAAGCCGCCGCCGTCGGGATCATTATCACCCACAACCATCCCTCAGGAAAAACATCACCTTCCGAGGCCGATAGAAATATGACCCGAAAAATCCGGGAAGCAGGAAAACTGCTGGATATTCCACTGCTCGACCACCTGATCGTAACACCCGAAACCTACTACTCTTTTGCAGATGAAGGCGCCCTTTAAGGGCGTTTCCATCTTTCATGCCCTTGTGCTGTTCTGGTTTTTTAAGTAATTTTGCCCTATGAATCATGAAGAAATAAAACGATATTTTGAGAACAATCCGCCGCCGAAGGAAGTAGAGTGGACCGAATGGGCGAAGATTACTGACACTCAGGTTTTCCTCAACAGCTGTTATACCACCATCAAAAATTTTAACGGCCCGATAGACCGCTGCCCGGCATGGTGGCATTTAAGGGATTTTTACATTCTGATGAAAAAAACAGCAGGCCAGCCGATCGGCGAAGAACCTGCGTCAGAATAATTCTGATCCTTCCGTAAATTCTTAATAAAGGAAAAAAGCACCGATTTGGGTGCTTTTTTTATGACCCGAAAAATAAGGCTTTTTTATTTTTGTTATTATTTAGAACATTTTATTTTAAAAAATTGTCGCCATCTGTACTAATTTTGATGGGTATAAAATGATTAAGATTATGAGCAGGGCAATTGTACACATCGACATGAACACGTTTTTCGTATCCTGCGAAAGACTGACAAATTCTGAACTTAACGGCATACCGCTTATCATTGGAGGCGGTGAGAGAGGCGTTGTGGCTTCCTGCTCTTACGAAGCCCGAAAATTCGGCGTGCGCTCGGCCATGCCGATCCATATGGCCATGAAGCTCTGCCCTCAGGCAAAAATTATGAAAGGAGATATGGAACTCTATTCCAGGCTTTCACACGACATTACAGAAATCATTCAGGAAAAAGCGCCCGTGGTGGAAAAAGCCAGCATCGATGAATTTTATCTGGACATCACAGGCATGGATAAATTCTATGGCAGCTACAGATGGACCGATGAGCTCGCCCAGCGCATCACAAAAGAAACCGGCCTTCCCCTCACCTTTGCGCTTTCGGTGAACAAAACCGTTTCGAAAATCGGCACAGGGGAAGGAAAACAGAAACAGAACCTTGAAATTCCCGAGCATCTGGTGCAGTCTTTTTTAAATCCGCTCTCCATCAGAAAAATTCCGATGGTCGGCCAGAAAACCTTTGAGCTTCTTTCCCGGATCGGAATCCGCACCATTCAGACACTCTCTGAAATGCCTGCCGAATCCCTGCAGCAGATGATCGGCAAAAACGGCACCGAGCTCTGGAAAAAAGCCAATGGAATTGACAACAATCCTGTAGAGCCTTACACGGAAAGAAAATCAATTTCAACCGAACATACCTTTTCACAGGACACCATTGATGTATTAAAATTAAACAGGATCCTTCAGGGCATGGTGGAGAAACTGGCTTATCAGCTGCGCGCCGAGCAGTGGCTCACCTCAACGGTGACCGTCAAGATAAGATACGCCAATTTTGATACCGAAACCAAACAGTCCAGAGTCCAGTACACCTCAGCGGATCATCTTCTGACCCAGACAGTGACAGATCTCTTTACCAAGCTCTACCAGCGCCGCATGAGGCTGCGCCTGATCGGAGTGCGCTTCAGCGGCCTTGTCAGGGGAACCTATCAGATCGACCTTTTCAATGATACCGAGGAAATGCTTTCCCTTTATCAGGCTATGGACAGAATGAAGACCCGTTACGGCTTTGATGCCGTGATGAGATGCGCCGGCGCATCTTTCAAACCCAACAATAAAGACGAAATTTTAAAACGCAAAAAATAAATCATGTTTCTCAACTGCCACACTTTTCATTCCCTGCGCTACGGCACTATTCCGCTGGATGATCTGATAAAACAGGCAGCCCAATACGGCATTACTGTTGCGGCTTTAACCGACATTAATACCGTAACAGGGATTTATGATTTTATAAAAGGCTGTGAAGCCTCAGGCATAAAACCGCTTGTTGGGATAGAATTCCGCTGCAGGCACAAATTGCGATATATCGGTCTTGCAAAAAATGCTGCAGGACTTGCCCAGATGAACCGCTTTCTGACCGATCATAATTTCAGCGGAAATCCCCTGCCGGAAAAGGCACCTTCTTTTGAATCGGTTTATTTTATCTATACGCTGGAAAATGCGCCTGCAGAGCTCGGCGAAAACGAATTTATCGGCATCCAGCCTGACCAGCTCGGCAGGCTTTTTATGCCAGAACTTAAAAAGAAGATTTCCAAAATGGTTATCCTACAGCCTGTGGTATTTCGTACCAAAAGGGAATACAATCTGCACAGGATTCTGCGCGCTGTTGACCTCAACGAGCTTTTGTCCAAACTTGGGACTGATGACTGCTGCAGAAAATCGGATATGATGATGCCCGAAGCAGAACTTACCGCCCTGTATAAAGATTATCCCGAGATCATCCAGAATACCCGATACATCATCGAGCACTGTAATTTTAAATATGATTTCGAGAGTCCGAAAAACAAAAAGCATTATACCAAAAATAAAAAAGGAGACATTGCCCTTTTAACCACCCTTGCCGAAGAAGGTTTGGTCTGGCGCTACGGGCGCCATAATGACCAGGCAAAAGCACGTGTGGAAAAAGAGCTTAAAGTGATAAATGACCTTGAATTTAGCGGCTATTTTCTCATCACCTGGGATATCATACGCTACAGTAACAGCCGCGGTTTCCTGCATATCGGAAGGGGCTCGGGCGCCAACAGTATTATTGCCTACTGTCTGGGAATTACAGACATCTGCCCTTTGGAACTTGACCTGTATTTCGAGCGGTTCCTGAATGAGAACCGCAAGAGCCCTCCCGATTTTGACATCGACTGGAGCTGGAAAGAGCGTGATGTAATCCTGAAATACATCTTCGACCGATACGGTTATGAGAATGTAGCTTTCTGCGGCACCAATGTAGAATTCAAATATCGCTCCATTTTCCGGGAAGTCGGCAAGGTTTTCGGACTGCCGAAAGACGAGCTTGACTTGCTGGCCAAAAATCCCATGAAATTCCATCAGCTCAATTCCATTGTCAAGCTGGTTCAGGAATACGGCATGATGCTCGAGAAATATCCCAATATGCGCAGTATGCATTCCTGCGGGATCCTGATCTCGGAAGAACCGCTGACCAATTACACGCCGCTGGAAATGCCCCCTAAAGGTTTTCCAATTGTACTTTTTGATATGCACACCGCTGAGGATATCGGATTTGAAAAATTTGATATCCTCAGCCAGAGAGGGATTGGCCATATTGATGATACGGTAAAACTAATTGAGAAAAACAGAGGCCTTCGAATCAATATTCGGGACACCTCATTATCAAAAAACGAGCAGTCAGCCAACAAATTTCTGGCAGAAGGAAGGACAATAGGATGCTTTTACATTGAAAGCCCTGCCATGCGCGGCCTATTGCGCCGCCTGAAATGTGACAATTACAAGACACTTGTCGCCGCCTCTTCCATTATCCGCCCGGGAGTGGCACAGTCCGGAATGATGAAGGAATATATCTTCCGCCATAACAACCCGTCAAAATTTGAATATTTCCATCCGGTTTTTGAAAAGGAACTCGGAGAAACCTACGGCATTATGGTGTATCAGGAAGACGTGATCAAAATTGCCCTGCATTACGGCGGACTGTCAGCTGCCGACGGAGATATCTTAAGGCGTGCCATGTCAGGAAAAGGACGCTCAAAAGCCGCTTTGCAGAAAGTAAAGGACGATTTCTTTATTTCAGCCGCCGCAAAAGGGCATCCCGAAGCGCTGAGCCATGAAATCTACCGCCAGATCGAGTCCTTTGCAGGCTATTCCTTCTGCAAGGCGCACTCGGCATCCTATGCCGTTGAAAGCTACCAAAGCCTTTACCTCAAGGTGCACTACCCTATTGAGTTTATGGTTGCCGTGATCAATAATCAGGGAGGTTTTTACAGAACTGAAATCTATGTGCACGAAGCCAGAATGGCCGGCGCTGTTATCCACACTCCCTGCGTAAATAAAAGCGTATATGAAACTGCTCTTTACGGCAAAGATATTTATCTGGGTTTTATGCACCTGCAGGGCCTGGATTCCAAGCTCTCGCAGTTCATTTCTTTTGAACGCGAAAGAAACGGCGTTTATAAATCACTGGAGGATTTCATAAACAGGGTTCCGATGGGCATTGAGAATGTAAAGGTGCTTATTTTCATCGGCGCTTTCCGCTTTACGGGAAAAACCAAAAATCAGCTGCTGGTTCAGGTAAGCCTTTTGATGAATAATTTCAAGCCTGAAAACCGAGGGCTTATGCTCATTGAGCAGCCCGCAAAAGAGTTCAAGCTGCCGGTTCTGGAGCGCTCGGTATTTGAAGATGCCTTTGATGAAATCGAGCTTTTGAATTTCCCCGTATCCTGCACCGTTTTTGATCTGCTCCAGACCAGACACCGGGGGGATATTATGGTGCGCGACCTTCTGAAATACCATAAAAAACAGGTCCGCATGCTGGCTTACCTGATCTCGACCAAGCAGGTGCCGACCAAAAGGGGCAATATGTATTTCGGTACATGGATCGACCATGAAGGAGCGTATTTTGATACGGCGCATTTTCCTGACAGCCTCATAAATAATCCTTTTCAAGGAGGCGGCTGCTACCTGCTTTTGGGGACCGTGGAAATTGACTATCATTTCCCGACCATCACCATTTCCAGAATGGCGAAAATGCCTTTCATTCCTGATCCCAGATATTCGGACTCCTACAAGAGGTATACAACCCAGCACAACATCAAACAGGATGTCAGCAGCACCCACCGCCAGCCTTATCCGCAGGAGCACGAAATTAATCTGCCGCGCCACAGAATGAAATTTTGAAGGTTTATTTATGTAAAGTCCTAATAATGAATTAAATTTGATAGAGAAGCAAGAAAAGGAAAAGAAAAATAAGCATAAAGCACATCAGTTTTCTGCTGTTTCTTTTCCAAAGCTTTTGCTTTCGCTTTTCATTTTGTTTTATAAGTCTTTCAATGCGTTTGATGTCTATTGGGTAAGATTCCATAAGATCGTTTTGCCAAACTTAAGCGCAATGAAAAAAATAAAAGCCCCTTTAATGATATATTAGTATCAGAATAAGACATTTTTAAACAGCCTTAAAACGGAAAATTATGTGTTATTATACCCAGCAGAATGCCTCGATAGAAGATCTAAAAAGACGCTTTAATGCAGAACTCGACAATGAGGAGACTTATCTGCAGTCGGATTTTATAAATGGGTTTTCACACCCTAACATTCCTGTAATACTCAATTCCTCTCCGCACCTTATCACAACGGATTATACTTGGGGGCTTCTGCCTTCCTGGGCAAAAGACATTGAGTTTAGAAAAAATACCCTTAATGCCCGCATTGAATCCATTGACGAGAAAGCATCCTTCAAAAATATAACCCATAACCGATGCCTGATAATTGCTTCGGCTTATTATGAATGGCACTGGAATGATGAAAAAGGAAAAAGCAAGGACAAGTACCAAATCAATTCGCAGGATGATGAAATCTTCACCTTTGCAGGCTTGTACTCAACATGGACTGATCCGGTAACGGATGAGATCAAAAATACCTACACCATGGTGACAACTAAGGCCAATAAAATAATGGATTTTGTACACAATCATAAACACAGGATGCCTATAATGCTTAAAAAGCAGGATGAAACGGCATGGCTGGACCAGTCTGTTGCCATCACCGAATTTGCCTTTCCCTACGAAGGAAACTTAATCGCATTGCCGTCAAATTAATAGTGACTTTATGAAACAGGATATCGATTATTTCAATGGCATGAGCACCGAAGATCTGCTTAATAGATTTATGCAGAAGCTGTATTCCAAGACAGAATTCATACAATATAATGACCCTGATGATTTTTTCGATCCGGAACAGGAATACGGAAATCACATAACACAATGCATTGCTGAAGAAAGAGATTTTATACGAGAATTAATCCTTAGTGCATCCGCTGAAGCTGGCACAATATTAACTGACGAGCAGATTGAAGAAATGGTGCAGCAGAAAAGAGAAGAGATCAACAAGCACAAACGGACCGGATCGGCAATCGAAGACTATATTGAAAAGGTTTCAGTTATCTATATCGATCCTGTGTCTGAATGCAGCCAGAAATACCTTGTGATGCGTTGGTCATGCAGATTTTGGAAATTTATAAAATCATTATTCAGTAGAGAAGTGCCTTAATTAAAACCATTTCCAAAATGGAATAAAAGAAAACTGCTAACTCCTCATCCTACATATTATATGAACCATACAAGACATTGAATACACAATGCAATTCGGTGAATCTGAGATGCCATTAGAAAAATAACATTGGAACAAGAAAAATACTGTTCCGGTAAAGCCGCCAGGCCTTGAAGATTCTGTGCTTTTTGCTTAATTTTGTAACTTGACACCCGAAGAAATAAAACGCTATTTTGAAAATATTTCTCCTCCCCAGGCATTCGACTGGAAACCCTGCTCAAAAATTACCGATTCTCAGCTCTTTCTAAAAAGCTGCTAAATCGGTATTAATAATTTTAATGGACCTGTTGAGAGATGTCCCGCATGGTGGCACCTTAAAGATTTTACCTTCACATAAAAACGAAGTCAGGCTGCCGAGAAGAGCGTAGAAAATAAACCGGAAATAGTATTGGAAGAAACCGGCTCTTAGAAGAGGCAGCATTTTAAGGTTAAAAAGCCCAATATTTACTTAAAAAAAATGAGCACACAAATTCTTAAACATTATATTTAGAAAATGCAAGCTGTGATTATACCGCTTTTTTTTGGTTTTATTTTAGCTCAATGCACTGAGCATGCAGATAATCTGCGATCAAAACTAAATAAGAAGAAATTTTCTTTTTTCTCTTAAAGAAGAAGTAAGGTTCATAGTCAGGATTTCCTTAAGCAGGGATTTAAGTTTTTCAAATGAACTGGGTTTGACCGCGTAAAATGTAGCTCCCAGTTCCAATGCTTTCTGAATATTTTCAGGGTCATTGCTGGTGGAAAACATGATAATATTTACTTCTTTTAAACTCCCCTTATGGTTTCTTATTTCTTCCAGGCATTCAAAACCTGATTTGCGGGGCATATTGATATCAAGAAAAATAAACTCAGGAAGCTCTGCTGCTGAGAGGGTAAGCACATTATCGATAAGGTCCATACCATCCTCAGCTACTTTAAGGATCATATCGGGATCAATTTCGCTAATTGCATCAATAAAAAAATCCCTGTCGTCAATGTCATCATCGGCTAAGTAAATATATCTCTGGGCATTCTTTAAGTTAACAGCCATAGGCAAAAAATTGTATGATATGAAACGTAATTTATCGAATGCAAAATCGTATCCTAATTTACAGATCCGGGTAGATTTAAAAGTTAAGGAAATTATTTCATTAATGAGATTTTGAGAAAACAAATATAGTTCATATTTTGGAAAAAACACATTAAAAAAACTTTTTACATATTCCTAATCTGACTCCGTGTCAGAGAAAAAATGATTAAATAAACTATTATAAATCAGGAACTAAATAGCTTTAAAATTTCTAACAATCTGTAATGATAAAAGATGTTCATTACGCTGACAATAGCGACAATTCTTATAAAGTGGACAAGCAGATGATTCGCGAACATTTAAGCACGACCAATCGCACCCCTTCCACAGAAACACGAGATAAATCTGCCAAGGGTGAAAATGGCAGTGTAGTCAATATTTTTGATATACTGGAGCCCCCCTTCAAAGAACATGTATAAAACATTTGCTTTTTCATTTAAAACAATAAAGTCAATATTGTTCTTGAGTTGTAAATACATTCTCCATCTCGTCTCTCTGCCTTGTCTATTGTTCATCTCTATCTCAATGAAAGGTATAAACTTATAAACACAGTGCTGTATTGTTGCATGATGCACAAGAACTCCTTTAATTTCTATTATTTCTTGAACGTCTCGGCAACTAAGGGGGAATGTTAATTTAAAATACACTGCCTCAAAAATAATAGATTTTTGATAGCGATGACCTTTGGTATTCATTTTTTCTTAGTCTTAAAATTCCAAAGATATAATCTATTTCCCAATCCGACAGAACCTTATTTTATGGAAACACTGCTTGATAAATGTTTTTAAAGTTTTTGATAACTTTAAGTAATTTATGTGAGTTTTATAAAAATCCGATAAGGCTTTACAATCTGATCTAAATTAGATATCTTAAAAATAAGCTTCCTCTAACTATTGTTCTAGAAGTAATATTTTTCAAATACTTTAGCTAGCATGTCTTTATCTAAAGGTTTGGTTTTAAATCCGAAAAGAATATTGTTCTTTTTTGCCATCTCAATATCGTCCGGATTTTGTGAGGTTGTAAGCATTACTACAATAAATTTACATTGTAAATTTTTATCTAGATTTTTATATTCTTCAAGGAATTCCCAACCATTCATTCCAGGCATATTTATATCTAGAAATATAACGCTGGTAGGGCTATTTTTACTATAGTCTTTATTTTGTAAAAAATAAAGGGCTTCTTTAGCTGATTCTTTTATAATTACTTTGATAGCAGCGTTATATTTTTTAATCACTCTTTCGTGGAAAAAGTTATCAATCTTGTTGTCATCAACAAGCATTATATAATCAAGTTTTTGTTTCATGATTCTAAAATTGCTATTGTAAATTTAAAAGTGCTGCCAGATCCTTGTACAGATTCTACCCATATTTTTCCTCCGTGTATTTCAACAATTTTTTGACAAATAGCTAATCCTATACCATATCCTTGATATTGCTCCCACTGATTTAACCTCTGAAATAATTGAAAAATTCGATCATAATGATTGACATTGATACCTATGCCATTGTCCTTTACGTAAAATTCGTAAAAAAGGCCTTTTTTTTCGGCACCTATAACTATATGAGGCTGCACACCAACACGTTGAAATTTTACTGCATTACTTATGAGATTTTGAAATAATTGGATAAACTCAGGTTGGAAAACGTTAAGTGTAGGCATTATTCCTTCTATTTTTATTGTCAGTTTTGCATCATCTATTAGACTGCTTAGGTTTTTACTAACATTTTTCAAAATATCATATGAATTTTCTTTTGTAAGTTTCTTATTGCGACCTAACCTTCCAATATCTGATATAGATCTTACTAATAAGGCCATTTTTGATACTGCATTATCCATATCCTTTAAATGTAATTTCAATTCATCACATAACTGGCAGCCATAATCTTCCTGGATAAGAATTACATAGTTGGACAGCGTTCTCAGAGGCTCCTGTAAATCATGTGAAGCTATATAGTTAAATTGTTCTATTTGTTCACTCTTCTGCTGAATTTCAATCATCAGTTTGTTAATTATATTTTCATGCTTTTTTCTTTCGGTTGTATTTATGATTGAAGACAAAAACATGATCCCTTTTTCCGTTATGAGAGGATTGATTTCTACTTCTACTGAAAATTCTTTACCATCATTATGTACAGCATGCAAATGAAGTCCCTGTTCTAATAAAATGGATTGAACTTTAGATTCGCAGAAATCACTGCTCCGATGATGATTTAGCAAAGCGTAATGAGGAATTAGCACTTCTATATTTTTACCAACAATTACTTCACGGCCATACCCAAACATTTTTTCTACTTTCTTGTTGGCCATGACAATATTACCATCGCTGTCAGACTTAATTAATGCATGTGGAAAAGACTCTAAAACCAGTCTGAAATCTTCTTCAGCTAAAAGCGCTTTTTCATCTTTCTTATTTAGATTAAATTTTGTTTCATACATAATGAGCATGTTTATAATAATTGATGCAACAGTAAACAAAACAATTTCGAAATCTGAAACAATCAAATTACTGCTATTAGCTAGATTTATTATACTAACTAAAAATATAGCCTCTACTAGTTTTAAAAACAGTACTACCCCTACAATACTGCCTACTCTCTTTTTATTGGATAAACCCAAAAAATTCAATCGAAGATTTATCACTGAAAGAATAATTAACAAAAGAAAAAAGATTATAGCTGTGTATATTGTCATAGAGATAAAATTTAAGGTTTAAAAGCCTGAAGCTCTAGGAACATGCCTAATTGCAAGTATAAAACAGATTACTACTTAAAAAGATATTTAACTAAAGCAAATTATTTTAGTAAATGTTTAATACTAATTCCAATACAATAATATAATTAATGTTATAGTGTTCATGTGTATGCAAAAAATGAACGTTAGACTCTCTAGCATAAAAATCATTATAATTAATAGATTTATGTAAAATAATTGCTGTGTACAAATTACTATTAAAGAATTAGTACTACTCTCTTTATAACAAGTTCAAAGTCGTTCGCTAACTGTATAGTTAAATGCTTAAAATTACAAAACAACTAATAGCATTAAATTTCATGGAATACTATGAACTAATTAAAGTTTTAAAAATAGTATATAAAAACCCCAAATACATATTAAAAATATAGAGGAAGCAAAGGTTTTATTGAGTACATAATTACTATATTTTATATTTATATTCAATAAAATTACATTTATATAAGTTTATATTTTATATCAAGAAGACAAACTGCAAGTTTTTGTAGACAAAATACAATTTTCCTTAGATAGATGAATCCTTAAATTCCATTTATAAAAAATATCACGAAATGGCCCTAATGTTAATAAAACAAGAATTAAGCTACAAATTTATTGTGCCAGAAAAAATTATGCTTCTCTGTGGATTTTTAGTCGCGTGCGATAAATATTTTGAAAAAACGCGTTAAATCGTTTCGCGCCCTTCAATTCCTTAAAAATGGTAATTGAATCTAAACCCGAAAATATCAGATTAGTTACCGAATTAAAAAACTTAGATTATCATTACGGATGATCAGAAATATTTAATGGTATTTACAATAACTTTTTTATTTAAATATTTCTCTAACAACTAAAGCTTAATTTATCTATCTTTACTTTAGTTTAGTCCCCTAAACAAATTTAAATTTGGAAGATTTGAATTTAAACAGAAAGTCCTTTACTCTTTGTAAAGGACTTTTTTATTTTTTTTGGTTATTACATTTCATAAATCAAGAAATCCTTCAACAATTTCACTTTCAACAATTTTAAACATTTCTTTAAGATTTGACAGGTTTAATTTGACAGGTAATTACCATCCATTTCGTTCAAGAAGATACTTTAATTAATCCTGCAATTGGGCATCAAAACTCGCTACCCAAAAGTGCCCTAATTATAATTTTCGGGAATAATATAACAAATTTAACAGATTAATTTTAAAAGATTACTTATCCATAAACTAATCATCTATGCAATCTATAGATAAATATAATTACTACTAAATTCATTAACTTTAAAAAACTATTTAGCTTACTACTAAACGCCTCATATAATTATTTCCTTAAATAATTGTAAATCATTCTTAACAAATTAACTTGCTTTCTTTTTAACCATTTTTGAGATTATTTATATTGCTTATTTGGTAGGATTAGGCCCTAACGTTGCACAGATTTATAAACAAATAATCTCTTAAAAAAAGTTAAAAATAAACTGGTATAAATAAAGCGGGTTCATGATTCCAACATTTAAATTTTATTATCTAATAGTAATAGTCATATTAGGCACAATTATAGCATCAGTTGTTCCTCCTGTATACCGCTGTGCAAAAACCTCAATATAGTCATTGCTTGCTAACTCAACAGAAGCATTTAGTGGAAGAACTAATATATCATTCACCGCCAATCCTCTACCATAAATTTTAAATTGCGTCAATGCAGTTCCATTCTTTGCAATGTATATTATATAAGTACCTAATGCGGGAACCTGAAAGGATATAGAACCTGATACCTGAAAAATTCTTTTCTTCTTTCCCGTATATCTTAGCCTATTGTTATTATTAGGTGTTGCATCTAATGCAAACCTAAATAAATTAGTAGACGCTGAGATTCCATTCACCTTTACGATATTACTAGGATTGGAAGTATTAAAAGTAGTTGAAGCACCTGACCCAACTGGATAATCCATAGAGAAATCTCCAGCAGCATTTGAATCACCTTCGGTAGGTATTCCAGCAGCTCGAACCGTCCAACTATTATTAAAATTATAGCCTGTATAAGTACCTACAGTATATGGCTTTACATATCCAGCAGTATTACTTCCTGTAAAAACTACAGATTCCAATACAGCATCACCGGTTATTGTTAAACCTGCGGTTGAAACATCAAAACCAATAGCACTCCCGTCCACCTGACTAAAACCTCCTTGTTTTTCAATAAGTTTAAAGGTGCCAGTAAATTTTTCATAAGTACCTAAGTTGGTACCAAACCAGCCTATATTACTTAATAGTAATTGATTAATATTATTATAAGTTATGCCTGTTGTATTTCCTGTGTATTGCACGATACTGCTAAATATCAATCCAAAACCTGAGAGCGTACCGACCGAACCTGAATTAGCAACAATACAATCTCTGAAAGTTAAGTATTTGGTTGCATCGGCGTTAATATTAAAAACACTTCCTCCTGATGCAATAAGGGTTAAATTTTTAATACTGCCGCCAGTTGCTCCTTCAAAAATATTACCTGATGTTCTAAGTACAATATCATCGTTACTATCTACTCCTTGAAAATAAGCATTATTTAGATCAATAGGAAAATTAAATACTACTGTTCCGTTTATTTCATACAATGTATTAGAACTTAAAAGATACTTCGTTCCGCCTCCGGCTGCAAGTTCCGTGGCTAAAACAGTAGCCAAAACATCCGTAGATTTTATGCGTTTAAAATTTAATCTTCCTGACGAACTACTAAGAATTGGCAACCATGTAGAAGTTCCACTTGAATAGTAATAAAACAACTTCAAATCAGTATCGTAGACTATTAATCCATCGGTAGGAGTGATAATAGCATTTTTTTGAACAGTTGTCATTCTAGGCGCTAATAATCCTTTTGTAGTCGAAGTAATATCCAAAATAGAACTTTCATTTGGAGTTACTGTCCCAATTCCGATTTGCGCATTTCCCATTAAAGTCAATAAAAAGAAAAAGAAAAATAATAGTTTTTTTTGATCTTTTAGTTTGATTTTTTTGATCATAATTTCTAAAATTTAGTTAAATGTATAGATGTTTTTATTTCGATTTTTTATGAACTTTTATTTACCAGAATTTGAAATAATAATTTTTCCAGTCGATCTTTCATTATCGATAGTTAGCAACTCAAAAATATAAACACCATCGCTTAAACCTATGGTTGAAAAAATGAAGTTTTGATGAGTTCCTAAATCTTTTTTCGACAATACAACTTTACCCAGCATATCATAAAATTTAAATGATTTCAATGTTAAAGTATTTGGATTTGAAACCATTACATTATTATTAACATTATCCTGATAAATAAAAAATTGCTTTGTAGCCTTTGTGTCTATTCCAAGTGAAATTTGATTTTTGAATGTAAGCATAAAGCGATCAGAATACACTCCAGGCAGAACATTCACTTCATACTGCCCATTCTTTACATCATGATAGGATTGATCAAGCGAATCGTAGATATAAATAGGCTGTTCGCCATTAAAATTTATTACTTCAGGAACATTAAATTTAAAAGTTGTACTTGTTGTAGCCTTTAAAGCTAATGGCACTTTTTTTGTTTCATCAAAATTTATACCTTCAATCACATAATTACCATTTTCTATCCAAAAACCAACATCATTAGGCAGCGCCTGATCCATATTTAAAGCATCAATACCAAAATCTACTCCATCTGTAGCTTCTGGCACGAAAGCCAAGGCCAACTGCCTGGTAAACTGATTATTAATTATAACATTTAATTTAAAATGTGAAACCTCCTCTAAGTCAGTTTCTTTCGAATCTTCTTTTTTTGGACCGCTCTGTTTTGGGGTGTGTTTATCAAACTTTGACAAACCGTTTCCCTCTTTATAAAAAGCCCTATGGCTGTTCTTAAAGGTTGCGGTTCCAGTAGCTGTAGCACTAATTACGAAACCTTGACCAACAGGAGAATACTTACGCTCTATGACAAGTCCTGATGAGGCCCCTGTAGTATTTACAGAACCATCCGGGTTATAAGAATTAAAAGTTGCCGGAACATATACACCATTTGAGACTAAGCTTACTGGTGAATAGCTTCCATATCCACCTCTATAATTTGTAAGATAATGTGAATTTACAGTTTTATCTTGTTCCCAAAAATAAGCTACTCCACCAGTTGCTGCGTTGGAAACGTCTAAAAGAAAAGCATTTAAATGCAAGGCTGAGGGATAAGGATTCCCTGTTAGAGTTGCGTTATTAATACCTAAACTAATAGTTATATCACCATCATTGGGTTTTCCTCTAAAATCATACCTTTGTGCTGATCCTGGATTATTGGCTATACCCGTTCCCTCGGGATCTATTGCATCAGTTCCGCTGGTACCTTTCATAGAAAAACCTTCACCTGGGACCAATGTTTTAGTGCCTCCCACATAAATCCACTGCGAATAATTATTGGCGTTAATTAACTTATAGATCCAAGTTGAAGATATTGACAGGGGACTTGCAGTACCATTGTAATTGCTTGCTGGCAAAACAGTAATTGGAGTTGAAGCAATGGAAGTTGTAGGACGATTTAACATCGTAATACCAAAGTTTTCATTTCCTAAAGAAGCAGAAGCATTTCCAACAGGAGAACACCAATAATTATACTCAAAGTTATCAGAAGTACCTTCCTGATAAACAGACAATAAACCTGCACCCGTATTGTCTGAAGTACCTATAGTCCCTTGGACTAGCTGCGCATTATTCCTTAAATATAAATTGGAGTTAGAAGCCAAATTTATATCTTGCTTTACATACAGTACTTCATTTTTTACATACATGTAGTCATTAGAGCTAAAATAAATTTGAGAAATGCTTTTGGTACTAATGAGCAATGAAAAGATAAGTATTGTTTTCTTCATAACTTTCAATCTTACAATTATTAATCAACTCAAGAAAATTTGAATTTACGTAATTTTGATCACGGAAATTTTATAAAGTATTTGCTATTCCTTTTGACTTATTCTTCGTGAAATAAAAAATAAACCAAGTGCTGTACCAATTAAAAATAATACAGATATATTAGAATCTATAGGTACTTCAGCCCCAACAGGAGGTGGAATAGATGCAGGTTGAGGAGGAGGAGGATTTGCTGCATTACTTTTAAAAGCAATAAAAAGAACTAATACTACTAAATTTAATTTTTTAACTTTCATGTTTTCTTTATTAATAGTTCTATGTAATAAAATATTTCCACCTCATTTCTTATAAATACAAATAAATACTAAGCTTACAGTAATAATCAGATATATAAACACTTATTATTCAATCAAATATACAAAAAAAACTTACATATTACTGTTTCTTGTAAAAAAAAAACTACATTAGTATTTCTTTATTCTGTCGCATCTATTAACTTAAAAAAAATGGATATTCAAACAAAAAGAAGATTAAAAATTAGGGTAGTTTTACTTTCAGACTCCATTTTGATGCGTCGCATCAGTCAGAATCAAATAAGAATTTTAGTAATTCAAAAGTTAGCCTTCCTTCATTATGGAATCGCTTTAAATCCTCTAAAGAATGTTTTGTTATCATTATAGGAGAAATTAAGTCGCTGTAATTTGTTTGTGCTGAATTATTGATCAAAAGTAGTCCTGTACTACGCAGTGCTTGTGCTCAGTTAAAAAATATTCAATCGAATTAATCGAATTATACTTAAAAATGATAGTTAAATGAATAAGTCTTGTCGAAGACCGTCGTAATCAAATGTGCAATTAACGATAAATGATGCCAATTTTAGATACTCTTCCCATTAATATTTTACTTTTGACTCAATATTGTTTTTATTCACATAATTGGAATCACATATTAGATAAAACTCAAACTCCAACTAAAATTAAGCAGAAAAAAAATGTCTCTCGTGAAGGAGTAATTTATTGCAGCCCCTGTAATTTTATAAACAATAATTTTTAAGCAAAGATTTAACTTTCAGTATTGATAAATCAGAATACCTTATTAGTCAAATAAAGCATTTATAGCACAAGTTTTATTTGGGGCTGCCTACAATTTCGCCAAAAAGAACAAGCATTTTTTAAAGATAATTAACCATCAAAATTTTGTGGTAAAATCCTAGTACAATTTATTTAGACAAAGAAAAACCTTAAAAAAATAAATATTTAAGAAGCTCATGTTCAAATGTGTATTACATATTTGTAAGCAGATAAAATATTGAAAAAAGATATATTAAAATCTAGGTGCAGAATCGGTGCATCTATTTTGAAGAAACAAACTATAACGCTTTTAAACAAATATTTAAAAACATAAGTTCGAATGATTACTAACATCAAAAAACTGTAATAACAATTAGCAATCAGAGATTTGTGGCAAAATCTTGGTACAAGGTATTTTTGAAAACCACAAATCCAGCAAAAACGGTGGCTAAGAAGTTTAGGTTCGAAACTATTATACGCTGTTTATTTTAGTCTTTTTTTGTCAACAGGTTCGAGTCACGTTCCCGCTACAAGATTAAGCAAAAGCCTTAGAAATCTAGATTTCTAAGGCTTTTTTTTGGTTCGATAATTTTAAATTGATTTCTTGAAAAAAAAATGAATCCCAGTATTTACAAGGAAAAACGGTTAGAGTCTTCTTAAGTGTAAGCATAGAAAATGCAGACAATAAAACTCAAAATCAGTAATAATTCTTAAACATAAAACTTAATGCTAGTTTTTAATAAAATAATTGTCGGATGAATTAATATTTTAAGTTAAAAACGATTTTGAACTCCTTTCTATAATTAAATGGACTATTCATAGTTCCCATTTGCCCATTTTTTAGATGGTGCAATCCATCCGTCTGAGGCTTTATATAAAAAGCCATGCTTAAGAT
The DNA here is from genome assembly GCF_951805225.1 of uncultured Flavobacterium sp. NCBI lineage: Bacteria > Pseudomonadati > Bacteroidota > Flavobacteriia > Flavobacteriales > Flavobacteriaceae > Flavobacterium > uncultured Flavobacterium sp. Next base: position 2,238,297 of record NZ_OX638201.1, read on the forward strand.
TAGTATATAACTCTATTTCCTTAAAATGATTTACTTTAAGTTTCGAAGTTTCCTTTCTTTTAATAGCTGAAACGCCCAATACATCAGATTTTTCATAAATAGTTAGAATATTTCCGCAAAAATTAATATCAGGCCATTCTTCAATATCGACATCCCTAAAACATCCGATAAAAACAAAATTCACCTCTGGATTAGCCAGATAAGTTGATACGTATTGTGCAATATACCCCCCTTTCGAAGTTCCTATTACGGTTATTTTACCTGGTGAAACACCTTTCTTTAGTAATCCTTTAATTTGTTTGACTACTTTTTTTGCATATTTGTGAACATCAGTATCTTTCTTTCTAATTTCGCTAAAAACAATAAAATTATCCTTTCTATAGGAATCTAAAATTTCATAGTATTCTGCTTTTCCATAGTCAGGATGTACTACACTAAGATCATTTTGTTCAATAAAACCATTATGAAAAAAGAAAATATAATGTTGGTTACTGGCAATTGCTTTTTCTTGGCTAAAACCAGTACAACCAAAAAACGTAATAAGTAAAAAGGAAAAGAATAACTTTGGTAATTGTTTCATAGGTAAGTTTTGTTTAATTTGTTTTATAAAATCTTTTTTATTAAAATTCGTAATTACATCATATCTGTAATTTTTTGAAATTTTCATTTTGCAAAATCGATATCAGCAACAGTTTTATTTCTTATGCTGTTTGAATAACCATTCCGGCAATGTTTCTCCTAAGATCGTAGTGGTAAATACATTATCGTGCGTTGTTCCCTTTAATTTCCAAAAACGGATATTAGCGCTCATTTCTTTATAAAATTGCTCATCACTGGTGATCGGATTTTCTGTGTCATCAAGACCATGAATAAGCCAAATGGGAATTGTTTTCATCTCTTCTGTTTTATCAAACTGCGGTATGCCAGAAATGCTAATTCCTGCTGCAAAAAGATCTGGTCTTGTTGCCAATGAATTGATTGCAGTTGACCCGCCCATAGAATATCCAACTACGTAAATTCTTTTACTGTCAATATTTAAATTTGATTTTAACGAGTCTACAAGCTCCATTACTGAATTTAGGGAAGCTCTAGGCTTTGAATACAGCAGATTTATATTATTGTCGGTTTCATAGTCTGAAGACCGTTCAGAGAATTGCGGCGCCAAAACATACGATGGATATTTATTTTGAATCTCTGCACTTGCAAATAGTTTTGGCAAAACCCCTAATTGAGAACTATTATCAGTGCCAATTGGCCGTCCAGAACCATGATATACGATTACTAATGGGAATGATTTACCTTTTTTTTGCTGTCTGGGTTTATACAGACGGTACTTGAGTCCTACTTGCTCTCTACCTACAAAATTTACAGTATCAAAAGTTTCATTGTTTAAGCTCCTGATTTTAGAAAATTCCTCCGTTGATAAAGCAGTGCCGGTAGCATTTTCAACAGTACTTTCTCCGAATTGTTCTTTATTTGTCGAACAGCCTATTAATAAAATTGTAGAAATGAATAAAATAAAAAAGTTCTTTGCCATTGTATTTTTTTATGAGGTTGTCTTTTCGTGGAATATCTTAAGGTTTTTTAAATAATTCGATAGTAAAATCTAATAATTTATGATTACCATATTGTCCATGCCCTGGAATTACGTATTTAATATTGGGATATGATTTTTTTATTTTTGCAATCGTCTTTGACCATTCATTTTCATTTGCATCTGCAAGGTTGCCTTAGGTGGCATCAATCTCTTTTATTAAACAGCCGCCGAATAATATTTCTTCATCAGGAAAATATCCAACAGTATTATCACGTGTATGACCTTCTCCAAAAAATTTTGCTATGACTTTCTTGTTTCCAACTTTTATTACAAGCGAATCTGCAAAACCATTTTGTGGTAAATTTTCGTTTCGTTCTTTTGCAAATTCAATGGTCTTAAAATTAGCATATGACTGTATTCCGGCTTGTTCAAATGCTTTCAACCCACCCAAATTGTCAATATGAAAATGGGTTGGCACAACAGAGTTTATTTTGCAGTGTAATTTTTCCTTTACCCAAGTAATTAATTTCGCAGAGGAAAGACTGTCGGATGTTGTATCAAAGATAACTGCATCACCACTGTTTCTCACTATCATTCCGTTGCAAGGTACTTTCCCGGAACTCTTTGCTTGCAGAAAAGACTTATGTTCAAATGCATTTTCAGTTAATTGCGTTATGACAAAATCGCCTGATTTATAATTTACTTTAGGCAAGTAATTTTCATCGGATTGTTTTTCATTTTGATTTCTAACTACCAAAGTTGAATTACAGCTTAAAAATAGAATTGATATTCCAAGAAATGGTAATCTAAAAATTTGATTCATATCTGTTCTAAAATTACTTAATATAATATTGTCTAATTCTTATGGTTGTTAACGGCTAACTGATACCAACCAATATTTTATACCTGCCATGTCATTAATAGGCCATTATTAGTCGGCTATCTCAAATTCTGCAAGTGCAGGCAGATCGCTTTGCTTGTTGACGTATTATTTTTTTACGTTATACTCCCAAACTGCTTTTGTAATATCTGCAATTATTCTTTCAGTGTCTTCAAATTCTTCGGTGATATTTTTCAAAAAAATAGAAAGTATGAAATGCTTTCCGTTGGGAAGTTTTACAATGCCTACATCATTCATCCCAGCCCGCAGATCTTCATCATTAGTTCCAGATATGCCAGTTCTATGAGCCAACTCAGTATTCTCGGGAAGTCCTGCCTTCATCCAGGTCCTTCCTCTGGATGTTTCTACCATTAACTGATAGAGATATTTTGTGCTGGATTTTTTAAGAATTTCTCTCTTATAAAATTTCTCAAGCAATTTTGTTGTTGCCTCTGGTGTTGTTGTTTTATTTAAATACAGATTTTCCCAAATTGACATTTCCTGCTCATTAACTTTTATGACAAAGTCCTGAATGCCTTGTTTATTAATATTTTTTTGTACAGTCTTTGGTCCTCCTATAAATTTTAAAAGAATATCACAGCCGTTATTATCGCTATGCGAAACCGTATATCTTAGTAATTGATCTAATGTAAAATCTCTGTTGACATTTGGGAATTCATCTCGTATTGGACTCCATGTATCTTGAAGTAAATCCTCTTTTGTGATAAAAATTTTCTGTTCCAACTTTAACATTCCACTATCCACCTGATTTAAAACCGTCAATGCAATGTGAAATTTGAAAATACTCATCATTGGTGAATGTAAGTTTCCATTGATACTCATTGTATCTTTATCTTCAATTCCTTTCATGGAAATTCCCACAGTGGCATTTTTTGAAGCAATTATCTGCTCTATTTCCTTTCTAAGTTGTGCTGATGATTGTGAGAACATTTGAATCGAAAAAAGTGCAATGAAAAACAAAAAAAGTATTTTTTTCATATCTAAGTTTTATTTTAAAAGCTGACTTTTTTTTATAATATTTCTAATTTGCTGTTCAAAATAATAGGCAATCTCAAAATTTTCGTTCGCCTGATTCTCCATAACAATAATACTTGTATCTGTTTTAGGATAATATAAATTTACCGCTGTAAATCCTTCATTTGGATGAAAGCCTGTATGTCCAAATTCTACTATCCTTTCTTTATCATTTATGCGTAATCCGTAACCATACCCAATTGGTTTATCACTAAAAAGTGCATGGGTATTGGTTATTGAATAACCAGTCATCATTTTATAAGTAGTTGACTTTAGTAATTTACCGTTATGTAAACATTCATTCCATCTTGCCAAATCTTGGGCGGATACAATTAAATGACTTCCCCAATAATGATCAGTTGTAAAGCTTATTTTATCAAATTGATTTATCGTTCCGTCTTTCTTTATTAAGTGTCCTTTCGTCAAAAATTGGCTGCTGGTTTCATTCGGATAATAGCTGTTCCTCATTTTGCATGTTTTGAAAAGCGCTGTTACTAAAGTTTCAAAATTTTTCCCGCTTTGCTTTTCTAAAACCAATCCAGCCACATAATAACCAACGTTTGAATAACTAAAGGCCGTTCCAGGTTTAAACTTTAGGGGTTTGTCTAAACTTTCGCTGTACAAACCCGAAGTGTTATTCAGTAGTTGATGAACGGTAACCGTGTCTGCCCAGGAATATTTAAAATCCGGCAAATATTTACGAATAGGTGTTTGCAAATCAATCGTTCCTTTTTCTACTTGCTGTAAAATAAGTGTTGCTGTAAATTGTTTTGCCAGCGACATTGTAGAGAAATTATCGTCGACTTTCATCGAAGTTTTTTTATTGAAATCGTCAAACCCAAACGCTTTTGCATATTTTAATTTTCCCTTTTGTTGAATAAAAACCACTCCATTAAAATTTCTTGGATTTTTGGTTTTCAGTAAACTGTCGATTTTTGTTGAGTAATTGTCTTTTTGCTGTGCCGATAAGTTGCAACTTGCAAAAAAAATGATGATTGCAAAAAATGCAAGCTTGAAATTTTGTTTCATTTTTTTTCCTATAAGATTACGAAAGTAGTCTTATCACGACAGCGAAAATTGTAAAAATGTAAAGTCTATATGTAAAGCCAAATATTTTTTTTGTCTATATCTATTTTTTTAAAGAAAGATTGAGGACTTACCTTGGTAAGGTCTTTAAAATCTTTTATCATATGAGATTGATCATAAAAGAGATTGTCATACGTAAGCTGGGTCAGTTTTTTTGTATTTTTCTTTTTTTCAATTGTCGATCTGAAACGATAGATTTTTCTATACTCAGAACAGGGTTTTCCAACTATTTTTGTGAATAGAGTATTAAGATACTGCCTTGAAATAATATGCTTTGAAGCAATGTCTGAAATTTTCAGATCCGATTCTATATCCAGTAAAATATCCTCGATCAATTGAAGGTCTTTTTGTTCAAATTTTGAAAGCCAGTATTCTTCAAGCAACTCTATTTGGAGTGTTTGATCATTCAGTTCCAATATACCCTTCATTGCTTCATAAAAATCAGGAAAGGGATTGAAGTTGATTGCCGTTTTCTGCCCGAATAGCAGATAAGCTTTATCAATAAAATGATTGATGCCCGAAGGCTTAAAATAAATGGTGATTTCTGGTACGGGATCTTTATATAGAATTTCAATTGGTCTTGTGTAACGTGCTAGAAAATCTGCTATTATTTCGTTTGCAGGGGAATGCGAGATGATAATTTGGTTATCATCAGTCATAATCTGACTGCCGATTGCTACAGAAAGAATAAAAAAATTATTTGGAAAAGTGAGGTAGTGAAATGGTTGATGAGAATCATCAGGAGTCATAAAATAGTAACCTTCCATATATTTTTTTAAAATGTTATTTTTAGGCTGGTAAAAAACTATTTTCATTAACTTGTTATTATATTTTTGAAGTTGGTTTATTCCTTTCGGTTACATAAGATTGGTATCAACTTCAGTGTGTGAAAAAACTTCCATTTGCATGAAACAAATATAACAAAATGCTAATGTTAAAACAGGATTTTTCGTATTTTTTAGGAAAGTGATTGTATTTATGTTCATTTTTATTTATAGGGTATACTTTTATACTTAAAACCTCAGACTTTTATCCAAATATAGATTAAAAACATTGAACATTTTAAACGCGTTAAGTATTGATAAAAAAAACTGTCAAATTTTTGACAGCTTTTTCTATTTATTTTACTTATAAAAACCTAAACTAAAGCTTAATTTATCTATATTTACTTTTGTTTAGTCCCCTAAACAAACTTAAATTTGGAAGATTTGAATTTAAACAGAAAGGCCTTTACTCTTTGTAAAGGACTTTTTTAATTTTTTTGATTATTACATTTCATAAAGAAATCCTTTAACAATGGTTCTGTCGCATCTGTCAGAATCAAATATAACACTTTAAGTATTTTTAAAGTTAGTCCGCCAATTTACAGAATGATTTAAACATAGTTAACCCTGGTCTAACCACCTGATTCTTTCTTAGCATATGTACAACTTCAATTCCGCTCAATGTTCGTCTGGCCGATTCAAAACTTTTAAAACCTAACCCATTTTGTATCCTCCATTTTATAAATCGATGGTCCTGTTAGACAATATTGTTGAGATATTTACACTGCCGGATTTTAATCTTTGAGAATGAACGTTTGTTCTAGACTTTGATTGCTGCAGTAATAGAACCGCTTTTATCAATGTTTATTACTCTTGGCCGGCAATTATTATTAATTGCTTTAATTAGAAAAGACTGAGCGCTCATTCTTTGTCTTTTTCTGGTCAAAAGAAAGTCAACCGTATTACCTAATTTATCTACCGCTCGATATATATAACACCATATACCTTTTACTTTGATATAGGTCTCATCCAATCTCCAGCTCGTCCCCGCTCTGCCTTTTCTCTTCTTCATTTCTAACTCGATGAAAGATGTAAACTTATAAACCCAGCGCTGAATGGTAGCATGATCAACATGAACTCCTCACATGTTCATGATCTCTTAAACATCCCGGTAACTTAGGGTAAATCTTAATTTAAAATACACTGCCCGAAGAATAATAGATTTTGGATAGCTCCACTCTGACCTTTGGTATTCATTTTTTTTTAGTTTTAAAATTCCAAAGATAAAAGCTATTCCCAAATGCGACAGAATCCTTTTAAGAAATATAGGTCTATTTGAATAGAACAGACCAAAAAACGGGCTATTCTAATACATAATTAGGAATTAATACTCAATCAGTTCTTATCTATATTTGAAAAAGGGGTTCAACTTTATTTAAAAAGTTAAACCCCGTTATTTTTAAAACTTACACACTTTTTATGACTGTGTTTTTATCGATAATGATTTGTAAGTTCTTATTGCATTGAAACGATTACAAATTCACTTCTTCTGTTTAACTGATGTTCACCTTCTGTACAAGCTACATTATCTGAACATTTATTTATTAACTTACTTTCGCCATATCCTTTCCCTGATATTCTGGTTGGGGCAATTCCTCGTTTTACAAACCATTCGATTGTTGCGTTTGCTCTTTTATTAGACAATCCCATATTATATTCCAGAGTCTGTCTACTGTCTGTATGAGAACGAACATCGATTTTCATTTTAGGATATTGTTTCATTACAGCAAGTACTTTCTCTAATTCAAAAGCAGCTTCCTGACGAATAAATGATTTATCCAGATCAAAATAAATTATCGGAATATCTAAGGTTTTAGCCAAATCTGTCCCCACTTCTATTTGCTTGATTTGTTTATTTAATTTAATATCTAATTCAGGTTTATCATTTGTTGGCTGAATTGTAACCGAACTTTCATTAGTTTCATAATCTTGTTTTGAAACTCTTACATAATAGGTTTGATTGCATTTTACATCAAAATTGTAACTTCCGTTTTTATCCGAAATTATTGTTGCAATTTCCTTAAACTTATCGTCAAGCAAAATTACTTTTGCATCGGCTAAAGCTTCGTTCGTTTGAGAATCTGAAACAATTCCAAATAATTTTTTTTCACAATCCAGTCTTTTTGTTTCTGTGAATTTATAGATATCATCATTTCCAATTCCGCCTTCTTTGTTGGATGAGAAGTAACCTTTACGTGTATTGCTGTCAATTATAAAAGCAAAATCATCCGTCTTGGTATTTACGGGTTCTCCAATATTTTGTACCAGATCAAAAGTAGCATCTTCCTTGATTTTTGCCACAAATACATCAAGTCCGCCTAATCCAGGACGTCCGTCGCTTGAAAAATAAAGTTCATTATCTCCGGATATAAACGGGAATGTTTCTCTTCCTTCGGTATTAATTGCTGTTCCTAAATTTTCCGGTTTCCCGAATGTTCCATCTTCATTAATAACAACACTAAACAAATCCGATTGTCCTAAAGTTCCCGGCATATCTGATGCAAAATACAGCTTTTTTTCGTCCAGACTTAAAGCCGGATGTGCAATACTGTATTGATCACTATTAAAAGGCAACTCAATAATATTTGTCCATTTATCATTTACAAATTCGGCTTTGTACAACTTTAATAATGTAATTCTTTTATTGTCTTTTCCTTTTTTACCTCCTAAAAAATTGTTTCGGGTAAAATACATTGTCTTTCCATCTTTGGTGAAAACCGGAGAAGATTCATTGAATTTTGAATTGATTTTTTTCTCAAACCGAATTGGATTATCTAAAGTTCCATCCGCTTTTAATTCCGCAGCATATAAATTCGTAAACGATTTATTTGTCCATTTAAATGTTTTTTTAATAACACTTCCAGTATCACGAGCAGAAGCAAATACTAATTTATTATTATAAATTGTACTTCCGTAATCTGATTGTTTCGAATTAATTCCGGCATTTGCAATATCAAATCTTCCTGAATTCGCTTTAATCTGCTCCAGATAATTTTTATTGTTTTCGAATAAAACGCCTCTTGTATCAGTTTTAACTTTCGCATTAAAAATTTCAAGCATTTTATCTGCTTTGGCATAATCACCCACAGATTTCAACGTCTGAGCATATCTGTAATAATATTCAGGTTCTTGTTGCTCGTTAAAAGCAAAAAGGGCGTCATACCACTTTGCAGCTTTCGGTAATTCGGCATTAAAATAATAGGAGTTTCCTAATCTCTGAAACATTTTTTCATCCTTATATCCGATTTCTGCTACTTTTTCATAAATAGCGATAGCGTCTACAAAAGCATATTGATTGTACTCCTTCTCTGCTTTATTTAAAACTGTTTTTTGAGCCGTTCCGTTAAAACAAACAGACGACAAAACAGCAGCATAAATTATATTTTTAACTTTCATAATTAGAAAAATCTTGGTGAAGTTATACGTCCATATTTATTTAAGAATTCAAAACGGAGGAATATCTCGTGCGATCCTGAATTATAATTCACTAATTTGGTGGTTTCACGATCGTAAGCATAACCCAAATACAAACCATCTGTGATTTGAAAACCAGCCAGTGCACTTACCGAAGCACTCCATCTGTAAGCCACTCCAATTACAAATTTATCGTTGAACATAAAGTTAGCCGATGCATCTACTTGCAATGGTGAACCTTCGACCATTTTTGTCATTATAGCCGGTTTAATTTTTACGGTTTCATAACGATCTAATTCAAATACATAACCTGCGATAAAATAATAGTTGATTTTGTCTTTGTAAATCGCAACATCATTATCATCATAACGATTGGTCTGAATGAAATTAGGAACCGATAAACCTACATAAGCTTTATCTGTATGCCAGTAAACTCCGGCTCCAATATTAGGCGTGAATTTATTTTTGAAATCCTGAAATTGCGGATCTCCCTGATCTTCCGGTGTTAATTTAGTTGGATCTAATTTGAATAAATTTGCTGATCCTTTTATACCAAAAGATAATTTGGCTGTAGCCGATGTTGGTATAGAATACGAAAAATCTGCCGATAAGTTATTCTCATTCGTTGGACCTATTTTATCATTGATTAATGAAACTCCTAACCCAACGTTATAACCAACTGGTGTATTTACAGAAAAACTACTTGTTTCCGGCGCGCCATCTAACCCAACCCATTGGGTACGATATAAACCAAAAATACTCAGTACTCCACGTGATCCTGCATAAGCAGGATTCACATTAATGGTATTGTACATGTATTGTGTAAATTGTGCATCCTGCTGTGCAAAGCTCGCAGTTGAACAAAACAGTAAAACTAAAATTAACTTTTTCATTTTTTTCATTTTTAATTACAGCTCAACTTCAACAAGCCAATTAATTAGCATAGAATATTATTTGGTCAAGTACAGATAACCCGCTTCCTGATGAGGAGTAGATTGATGGTCTTTATATTTTATGATATAATAATATGTTCCCTCTGGTAATCCTTTTGATTCTTTAATGGTAACACGTCCTTCTGAAATTCCTCTAAAGGCAACATCGGTATTATTGTAATGATCTCTTTCAAAAACCAATACACCCCAACGATTATAAATTTGAACTGTATTGTCAGGATAACATTCTATTCCTTGTATATAGAATCTTTCGTTCATACTATCACCATTTATTGAAACGGCATTAAAAATTTTGATTACACAACCACTTAATAATAAAACTGTTGGATTGTCACCTAGATTATTTATATTATCGGACTTATCCTCAACTTTAATTCCACTTAGAGCACTACCCATTACACTAGCCTGATTACTAATACTTCCATTATTAATATCATTTTGCGTGATTCTATATTGAGCACTAAAAGAAACTTCATCCGTATCATTTACATTCAAATCTATTGGACCTCCTGACATAATAATACCAGCTAATGGATCCGAAACAGTAATATTGTACAAAGGAACATTTCCAGTATTAGTAACCTTGAAGTTATAAGTTATTGTTTCTCCAGCATCTGCATTCCCATTACTATTTTCATCATTAAATACCGCTGTCTTAATTATGGCAATTGATGGAACTTCAACAATCGCCGGGGCACTTACTACTACCGTAGAGCTAATAGTACTACAATTCAATGGGTTGTTTACTTCACAAATCGTATAGCTTACTGAATAGTTTCCAGATGGGGTGTTGGCCGCAACTGTTACTGTTCCATCTGAATTTACTACTAGTCCTGATCCTACTGGAACCGTACTTGATGTGATTTGTACATTCCCTGCTGCAGTACCTACTACTACTGGGCTTCCATTTAAGGTATCGTTGCCCGTTAATGCCGTGGTGGTGCCACCTGGTAATCCATTAACCGAAGGGGTCGTTTCTGTTACCGCAACAATCGCCGGGGCACTTACTACTACCGTAGAGCTAATAGTACTACAATTCAATGGGTTGTTTACTTCACAAATCGTATAGCTTACTGAATAGTTTCCAGATGGGGTGTTGGCCGCAACTGTTACTGTTCCATCTGCATTTACTACTAGTCCTGATCCTACTGGAACCGTACTTGATGTGATTTGTACATTCCCTGCTGCAGTACCTACTATTACTGGGCTTCCATTTAAGGTATCGTTGTTCGTTAATGCCGTGGTGGTGCCACCTGGTAATCCATTAACCGAAGGGGTCGTGTCTGTTACCGCAACAATCGCCGGGGCACTTACTACTACCGTAGAGCTAATAGTACTACAATTCAATGGGTTGTTTACTTCACAAATCGTATAGCTTACTGAATAGTTTCCAGATGGGGTGTTGGCCGCAACTGTTACTGTTCCATCTGCATTTACTACTAGTCCTGATCCTACTGGAACCGTACTTGATGTGATTTGTACATTCCCTGCTGCAGTACCTACTATTACTGGGCTTCCATTTAAGGTGTCGTTGCCCGTTAATGCCGTGGTGGTGCCACCTGGTAATCCATTAACCGAAGGGGTCGTTTCTGTTACCGCAACAATCGCCGGGGCACTTACTACTACCGTAGAGCTAATAGTACTACAATTCAATGGGTTGTTTACTTCACAAATCGTATAGCTTACTGAATAGTTTCCAGATGGAGTGTTGGCCGCAACTGTTACTGTTCCATCTGCATTTACTACTAGTCCTGATCCTACTGGAACCGTACTTGATGTGATTTGTACATTCCCTGCTGCAGTACCTACTATTACTGGGCTTCCATTTAAGGTGTCGTTGCCCGTTAATGCCGTGGTGGTGCCACCTGGTAATCCATTAACCGAAGGGGTCGTTTCTGTTACCGCAACAATCGCCGGGGCACTTACTACTACCGTAGAGCTAATAGTACTACAATTCAATGGGTTGTTTACTTCACAAATCGTATAGCTTACTGAATAGTTTCCAGATGGGGTGTTGGCCGCAACTGTTACTGTTCCATCTGAATTTACTACTAGTCCTGATCCTACTGGAACCGTACTTGATGTGATTTGTACATTCCCTGCTGCAGTACCTACTATTACTGGGCTTCCATTTAAGGTGTCGTTGTTCGTTAATGCCGTGGTGGTGCCACCTGGTAATCCATTAACCGAAGGGGTCGTGTCTGTTACCGCAACAATCGCCGGGGCACTTACTACTACCGTAGAGCTAATAGTACTACAATTCAATGGGTTGTTTACTTCACAAATCGTATAGCTTACTGAATAGTTTCCAGATGGGGTGTTGGCCGCAACTGTTACTGTTCCATCTGAATTTACTACTAGTCCTGATCCTACTGGAACCGTACTTGATGTGATTTGTACATTCCCTGCTGCAGTACCTACTATTACTGGGCTTCCATTTAAGGTATCGTTGTTCGTTAATGCCGTGGTGGTGCCACCTGGTAATCCATTAACCGAAGGGGTCGTGTCTGTTACCGCAACAATCGCCGGGGCACTTACTACTACCGTAGAGCTAATAGTACTACAATTCAATGGGTTGTTTACTTCACAAATCGTATAGCTTACTGAATAGTTTCCAGATGGGGTGTTGGCCGCAACTGTTACTGTTCCATCTGCATTTACTACTAGTCCTGATCCTACTGGAACCGTACTTGATGTGATTTGTACATTCCCTGCTGCAGTACCTACTACTACTGGGCTTCCATTTAAGGTGTCGTTGCCCGTTAATGCCGTGGTGGTGCCACCTGGTAATCCATTAACCGAAGGGGTCGTTTCTGTTACCGCAACAATCGCCGGGGCACTTACTACTACCGTAGAGCTAATAGTACTACAATTCAATGGGTTGTTTACTTCACAAATCGTATAGCTTACTGAATAGTTTCCAGATGGAGTGTTAGCCGCAACTGTTACTGTTCCATCTGCATTTACTACTAGTCCTGATCCTACTGGAACCGTACTTGATGTGATTTGTACATTCCCTGCTGCAGTACCTACTATTACTGGGCTTCCATTTAAGGTGTCGTTGCCCGTTAATGCCGTGGTGGTGCCACCTGGTAATCCATTAACCGAAGGGGTCGTTTCTGTTACCGCAACAATCGCCGGGGCACTTACTACTACCGTAGAGCTAATTGTACTACAATTCAATGGGTTGTTTACTTCACAAATCGTATAGCTTACTGAATAGTTTCCAGATGGGGTGTTGGCCGCAACTGTTACTGTTCCATCTGAATTTACTACTAGTCCTGATCCTACTGGAACCGTACTTGATGTAATTTGTACATTCCCTGCTGCAGTACCTACTACTACTGGGCTTCCATTTAAGGTGTCGTTGCCCGTTAATGCCGTGGTGGTGCCACCTGGTAATCCATTAACCGAAGGGGTCGTTTCTGTTACCGCAACAATCGCCGGGGCACTTACTACTACCGTAGAGCTAATAGTACTACAATTCAATGGGTTGTTTACTTCACAAATCGTATAGCTTACTGAATAGTTTCCAGATGGGGTGTTGGCCGCAACTGTTACTGTTCCATCTGCATTTACTACTAGTCCTGATCCTACTGGAACCGTACTTGATGTGATTTGTACATTCCCTGCTGCAGTACCTACTACTACTGGGCTTCCATTTAAGGTGTCGTTGCCCGTTAATGCCGTGGTGGTGCCACCTGGTAATCCATTAACCGAAGGGGTCGTTTCTGTTACCGCAACAATCGCCGGGGCACTTACTACTACCGTAGAGCTAATAGTACTACAATTCAATGGGTTGTTTACTTCACAAATCGTATAGCTTACTGAATAGTTTCCAGATGGGGTGTTGGCCGCAACTGTTACTGTTCCATCTGCATTTACTACTAGTCCTGATCCTACTGGAACCGTACTTGATGTGATTTGTACATTCCCTGCTGCAGTACCTACTATTACTGGGCTTCCATTTAAGGTATCGTTGTTCGTTAATGCCGTGGTGGTGCCACCTGGTAATCCATTAACCGAAGGGGTCGTTTCTGTTACCGCAACAATCGCCGGGGCACTTACTACTACCGTAGAGCTAATAGTACTACAATTCAATGGGTTGTTTACTTCACAAATCGTATAGCTTACTGAATAGTTTCCAGATGGGGTGTTGGCCGCAACTGTTACTGTTCCATCTGAATTTACTACTAGTCCTGATCCTACTGGAACCGTACTTGATGTGATTTGTACATTCCCTGCTGCAGTACCTACTACTACTGGGCTTCCATTTAAGGTGTCGTTGCCCGTTAATGCCGTGGTGGTGCCACCTGGTAATCCATTAACCGAAGGGGTCGTTTCTGTTACCGCAACAATCGCCGGGGCACTTACTACTACCGTAGAGCTAATAGTACTACAATTCAATGGGTTGTTTACTTCACAAATCGTATAGCTTACTGAATAGTTTCCAGATGGGGTGTTGGCCGCAACTGTTACTGTTCCATCTGAATTTACTACTAGTCCTGATCCTACTGGAACCGTACTTGATGTGATTTGTACATTCCCTGCTGCAGTACCTACTATTACTGGGCTTCCATTTAAGGTATCGTTGTTCGTTAATGCCGTGGTGGTGCCACCTGGTAATCCATTAACCGAAGGGGTCGTGTCTGTTACCGCAACAATCGCCGGGGCACTTACTACTACCGTAGAGCTAATAGTACTACAATTCAATGGGTTGTTTACTTCACAAATCGTATAGCTTACTGAATAGTTTCCAGATGGGGTGTTGGCCGCAACTGTTACTGTTCCATCTGCATTTACTACTAGTCCTGATCCTACTGGAACCGTACTTGATGTGATTTGTACATTCCCTGCTGCAGTACCTACTACTACTGGGCTTCCATTTAAGGTGTCGTTGCCCGTTAATGCCGTGGTGGTGCCACCTGGTAATCCATTAACCGAAGGGGTCGTTTCTGTTACCGCAACAATCGCCGGGGCACTTACTACTACCGTAGAGCTAATAGTACTACAATTCAATGGGTTGTTTACTTCACAAATCGTATAGCTTACTGAATAGTTTCCAGATGGAGTGTTGGCCGCAACTGTTACTGTTCCATCTGCATTTACTACTAGTCCTGATCCTACTGGAACCGTACTTGATGTGATTTGTACATTCCCTGCTGCAGTACCTACTATTACTGGGCTTCCATTTAAGGTGTCGTTGCCCGTTAATGCCGTGGTGGTGCCACCTGGTAATCCATTAACCGAAGGGGTCGTTTCTGTTACCGCAACAATCGCCGGGGCACTTACTACTACCGTAGAGCTAATTGTACTACAATTCAATGGGTTGTTTACTTCACAAATCGTATAGCTTACTGAATAGTTTCCAGATGGGGTGTTGGCCGCAACTGTTACTGTTCCATCTGAATTTACTACTAGTCCTGATCCTACTGGAACCGTACTTGATGTAATTTGTACATTCCCTGCTGCAGTACCTACTACTACTGGGCTTCCATTTAAGGTGTCGTTGCCCGTTAATGCCGTGGTGGTGCCACCTGGTAATCCATTAACCGAAGGGGTCGTTTCTGTTACCGCAACAATCGCCGGGGCACTTACTACTACCGTAGAGCTAATAGTACTACAATTCAATGGGTTGTTTACTTCACAAATCGTATAGCTTACTGAATAGTTTCCAGATGGGGTGTTGGCCGCAACTGTTACTGTTCCATCTGCATTTACTACTAGTCCTGATCCTACTGGAACCGTACTTGATGTGATTTGTACATTCCCTGCTGCAGTACCTACTACTACTGGGCTTCCATTTAAGGTGTCGTTGCCCGTTAATGCCGTGGTGGTGCCACCTGGTAATCCATTAACCGAAGGGGTCGTTTCTGTTACCGCAACAATCGCCGGGGCACTTACTACTACCGTAGAGCTAATAGTACTACAATTCAATGGGTTGTTTACTTCACAAATCGTATAGCTTACTGAATAGTTTCCAGATGGGGTGTTGGCCGCAACTGTTACTGTTCCATCTGCATTTACTACTAGTCCTGATCCTACTGGAACCGTACTTGATGTGATTTGTACATTCCCTGCTGCAGTACCTACTATTACTGGGCTTCCATTTAAGGTATCGTTGTTCGTTAATGCCGTGGTGGTGCCACCTGGTAATCCATTAACCGAAGGGGTCGTTTCTGTTACCGCAACAATCGCCGGGGCACTTACTACTACCGTAGAGCTAATAGTACTACAATTCAATGGGTTGTTTACTTCACAAATCGTATAGCTTACTGAATAGTTTCCAGATGGGGTGTTGGCCGCAACTGTTACTGTTCCATCTGAATTTACTACTAGTCCTGATCCTACTGGAACCGTACTTGATGTGATTTGTACATTCCCTGCTGCAGTACCTACTACTACTGGGCTTCCATTTAAGGTGTCGTTGCCCGTTAATGCCGTGGTGGTGCCACCTGGTAATCCATTAACCGAAGGGGTCGTTTCTGTTACCGCAACAATCGCCGGGGCACTTACTACTACCGTAGAGCTAATAGTACTACAATTCAATGGGTTGTTTACTTCACAAATCGTATAGCTTACTGAATAGTTTCCAGATGGGGTGTTGGCCGCAACTGTTACTGTTCCATCTGCATTTACTACTAGTCCTGATCCTACTGGAACCGTACTTGATGTGATTTGTACATTCCCTGCTGCAGTACCTACTACTATTGGGCTTCCATTTAAGGTGTCGTTGCCCGTTAATGCCGTGGTGGTGCCACCTGGTAATCCATTAACCGAAGGGGTCGTTTCTGTTACCGCAACAATCGCCGGGGCACTTACTACTACCGTAGAGCTAATAGTACTACAATTCAATGGGTTGTTTACTTCACAAATCGTATAGCTTACTGAATAGTTTCCAGATGGGGTGTTGGCCGCAACTGTTACTGTTCCATCTGAATTTACTACTAGTCCTGATCCTACTGGAACCGTACTTGATGTGATTTGTACATTCCCTGCTGCAGTACCTACTATTACTGGGCTTCCATTTAAGGTGTCGTTGTTCGTTAATGCCGTGGTGGTGCCACCTGGTAATCCATTAACCGAAGGGGTCGTTTCTGTTACCGCAACAATCGCCGGGGCACTTACTACTACCGTAGAGCTAATAGTACTACAATTCAATGGGTTGTTTACTTCACAAATCGTATAGCTTACTGAATAGTTTCCAGATGGGGTGTTGGCCGCAACTGTTACTGTTCCATCTGAATTTACTACTAGTCCTGATCCTACTGGAACCGTACTTGATGTGATTTGTACATTCCCTGCTGCAGTACCTACTATTACTGGGCTTCCATTTAAGGTATCGTTGTTCGTTAATGCCGTGGTGGTGCCACCTGGTAATCCATTAACCGAAGGGGTCGTGTCTGTTACCGCAACAATCGCCGGGGCACTTACTACTACCGTAGAGCTAATAGTACTACAATTCAATGGGTTGTTTACTTCACAAATCGTATAGCTTACTGAATAGTTTCCAGATGGGGTGTTGGCCGCAACTGTTACTGTTCCATCTGCATTTACTACTAGTCCTGATCCTACTGGAACCGTACTTGATGTGATTTGTACATTCCCTGCTGCAGTACCTACTACTACTGGGCTTCCATTTAAGGTGTCGTTGTTCGTTAATGCCGTGGTGGTGCCACCTGGTAATCCATTAACCGAAGGGGTCGTTTCTGTTACCGCAACAATCGCCGGGGCACTTACTACTACCGTAGAGCTAATAGTACTACAATTCAATGGGTTGTTTACTTCACAAATCGTATAGCTTACTGAATAGTTTCCAGATGGGGTGTTGGCCGCAACTGTTACTGTTCCATCTGAATTTACTACTAGTCCTGATCCTACTGGAACCGTACTTGATGTGATTTGTACATTCCCTGCTGCAGTACCTACTACTACTGGGCTTCCATTTAAGGTGTCGTTGCCCGTTAATGCCGTGGTGGTGCCACCTGGTAATCCATTAACCGAAGGGGTCGTTTCTGTTACCGCAACAATCGCCGGGGCACTTACTACTACCGTAGAGCTAATAGTACTACAATTCAATGGGTTGTTTACTTCACAAATCGTATAGCTTACTGAATAGTTTCCAGATGGGGTGTTGGCCGCAACTGTTACTGTTCCATCTGCATTTACTACTAGTCCTGATCCTACTGGAACCGTACTTGATGTGATTTGTACATTCCCTGCTGCAGTACCTACTACTATTGGGCTTCCATTTAAGGTGTCGTTGCCCGTTAATGCCGTGGTGGTGCCACCTGGTAATCCATTAACCGAAGGGGTCGTTTCTGTTACCGCAACAATCGCCGGGGCACTTACTACTACCGTAGAGCTAATAGTACTACAATTCAATGGGTTGTTTACTTCACAAATCGTATAGCTTACTGAATAGTTTCCAGATGGGGTGTTGGCCGCAACTGTTACTGTTCCATCTGCATTTACTACTAGTCCTGATCCTACTGGAACCGTACTTGATGTGATTTGTACATTCCCTGCTGCAGTACCTACTATTACTGGGCTTCCATTTAAGGTATCGTTGTTCGTTAATGCCGTGGTGGTGCCACCTGGTAATCCATTAACCGAAGGGGTCGTTTCTGTTACCGCAACAATCGCCGGGGCACTTACTACTACCGTAGAGCTAATAGTACTACAATTCAATGGGTTGTTTACTTCACAAATCGTATAGCTTACTGAATAGTTTCCAGATGGGGTGTTGGCCGCAACTGTTACTGTTCCATCTGAATTTACTACTAGTCCTGATCCTACTGGAACCGTACTTGATGTGATTTGTACATTCCCTGCTGCAGTACCTACTACTACTGGGCTTCCATTTAAGGTGTCGTTGCCCGTTAATGCCGTGGTGGTGCCACCTGGTAATCCATTAACCGAAGGGGTCGTTTCTGTTACCGCAACAATCGCCGGGGCACTTACTACTACCGTAGAGCTAATAGTACTACAATTCAATGGGTTGTTTACTTCACAAATCGTATAGCTTACTGAATAGTTTCCAGATGGGGTGTTGGCCGCAACTGTTACTGTTCCATCTGCATTTACTACTAGTCCTGATCCTACTGGAACCGTACTTGATGTGATTTGTACATTCCCTGCTGCAGTACCTACTACTATTGGGCTTCCATTTAAGGTGTCGTTGCCCGTTAATGCCGTGGTGGTGCCACCTGGTAATCCATTAACCGAAGGGGTCGTTTCTGTTACCGCAACAATCGCCGGGGCACTTACTACTACCGTAGAGCTAATTGTACTACAATTCAATGGGTTGTTTACTTCACAAATCGTATAGCTTACTGAATAGTTTCCAGATGGGGTGTTGGCCGCAACTGTTACTGTTCCATCTGAATTTACTACTAGTCCTGATCCTACTGGAACCGTACTTGATGTGATTTGTACATTCCCTGCTGCAGTACCTACTATTACTGGGCTTCCATTTAAGGTATCGTTGTTCGTTAATGCCGTGGTGGTGCCACCTGGTAATCCATTAACCGAAGGGGTCGTGTCTGTTACCGCAACAATCGCCGGGGCACTTACTACTACCGTAGAGCTAATAGTACTACAATTCAATGGGTTGTTTACTTCACAAATCGTATAGCTTACTGAATAGTTTCCAGATGGGGTGTTGGCCGCAACTGTTACTGTTCCATCTGCATTTACTACTAGTCCTGATCCTACTGGAACCGTACTTGATGTGATTTGTACATTCCCTGCTGCAGTACCTACTACTACTGGGCTTCCATTTAAGGTGTCGTTGCCCGTTAATGCCGTGGTGGTGCCACCTGGTAATCCATTAACCGAAGGGGTCGTTTCTGTTACCGCAACAATCGCCGGGGCACTTACTACTACCGTAGAGCTAATAGTACTACAATTCAATGGGTTGTTTACTTCACAAATCGTATAGCTTACTGAATAGTTTCCAGATGGGGTGTTGGCCGCAACTGTTACTGTTCCATCTGAATTTACTACTAGTCCTGATCCTACTGGAACCGTACTTGATGTGATTTGTACATTCCCTGCTGCAGTACCTACTATTACTGGGCTTCCATTTAAGGTGTCGTTGCCCGTTAATGCCGTGGTGGTGCCACCTGGTAATCCATTAACCGAAGGGGTCGTTTCTGTTACCGCAACAATCGCCGGGGCACTTACTACTACCGTAGAGCTAATAGTACTACAATTCAATGGGTTGTTTACTTCACAAATCGTATAGCTTACTGAATAGTTTCCAGATGGGGTGTTGGCCGCAACTGTTACTGTTCCATCTGCATTTACTACTAGTCCTGATCCTACTGGAACCGTACTTGATGTGATTTGTACATTCCCTGCTGCAGTACCTACTACTACTGGGCTTCCATTTAAGGTGTCGTTGCCCGTTAATGCCGTGGTGGTGCCACCTGGTAATCCATTAACCGAAGGGGTCGTTTCTGTTACCGCAACAATCGCCGGGGCACTTACTACTACCGTAGAGCTAATAGTACTACAATTCAATGGGTTGTTTACTTCACAAATCGTATAGCTTACTGAATAGTTTCCAGATGGGGTGTTGGCCGCAACTGTTACTGTTCCATCTGCATTTACTACTAGTCCTGATCCTACTGGAACCGTACTTGATGTGATTTGTACATTCCCTGCTGCAGTACCTACTATTACTGGGCTTCCATTTAAGGTATCGTTGTTCGTTAATGCCGTGGTGGTGCCACCTGGTAATCCATTAACCGAAGGGGTCGTTTCTGTTACCGCAACAATCGCCGGGGCACTTACTACTACCGTAGAGCTAATAGTACTACAATTCAATGGGTTGTTTACTTCACAAATCGTATAGCTTACTGAATAGTTTCCAGATGGGGTGTTGGCCGCAACTGTTACTGTTCCATCTGAATTTACTACTAGTCCTGATCCTACTGGAACCGTACTTGATGTGATTTGTACATTCCCTGCTGCAGTACCTACTATTACTGGGCTTCCATTTAAGGTGTCGTTGTTCGTTAATGCCGTGGTGGTGCCACCTGGTAATCCATTAACCGAAGGGGTCGTGTCTGTTACCGCAACAATCGCCGGGGCACTTACTACTACCGTAGAGCTAATAGTACTACAATTCAATGGGTTGTTTACTTCACAAATCGTATAGCTTACTGAATAGTTTCCAGATGGGGTGTTGGCCGCAACTGTTACTGTTCCATCTGCATTTACTACTAGTCCTGATCCTACTGGAACCGTACTTGATGTGATTTGTACATTCCCTGCTGCAGTACCTACTATTACTGGGCTTCCATTTAAGGTGTCGTTGCCCGTTAATGCCGTGGTGGTGCCACCTGGTAATCCATTAACCGAAGGGGTCGTGTCTGTTACCGCAACAATCGCCGGGGCACTTACTACTACCGTAGAGCTAATAGTACTACAATTCAATGGGTTGTTTACTTCACAAATCGTATAGCTTACTGAATAGTTTCCAGATGGGGTGTTGGCCGCAACTGTTACTGTTCCATCTGCATTTACTACTAGTCCTGATCCTACTGGAACCGTACTTGATGTGATTTGTACATTCCCTGCTGCAGTACCTACTACTACTGGGCTTCCATTTAAGGTGTCGTTGTTCGTTAATGCCGTGGTGGTGCCACCTGGTAATCCATTAACCGAAGGGGTCGTTTCTGTTACCGCAACAATCGCCGGGGCACTTACTACTACCGTAGAGCTAATAGTACTACAATTCAATGGGTTGTTTACTTCACAAATCGTATAGCTTACTGAATAGTTTCCAGATGGAGTGTTGGCCGCAACTGTTACTGTTCCATCTGCATTTACTACTAGTCCTGATCCTACTGGAACCGTACTTGATGTGATTTGTACATTCCCTGCTGCAGTACCTACTATTACTGGGCTTCCATTTAAGGTGTCGTTGCCCGTTAATGCCGTGGTGGTGCCACCTGGTAATCCATTAACCGAAGGGGTCGTTTCTGTTACCGCAACAATCGCCGGGGCACTTACTACTACCGTAGAGCTAATAGTACTACAATTCAATGGGTTGTTTACTTCACAAATCGTATAGCTTACTGAATAGTTTCCAGATGGGGTGTTGGCCGCAACTGTTACTGTTCCATCTGCATTTACTACTAGTCCTGATCCTACTGGAACCGTACTTGATGTGATTTGTACATTCCCTGCTGCAGTACCTACTATTACTGGGCTTCCATTTAAGGTGTCGTTGTTCGTTAATGCCGTGGTGGTGCCACCTGGTAATCCATTAACCGAAGGGGTCGTTTCTGTTACCGCAACAATCGCCGGGGCACTTACTACTACCGTAGAGCTAATAGTACTACAATTCAATGGGTTGTTTACTTCACAAATCGTATAGCTTACTGAATAGTTTCCAGATGGGGTGTTGGCCGCAACTGTTACTGTTCCATCTGCATTTACTACTAGTCCTGATCCTACTGGAACCGTACTTGATGTGATTTGTACATTCCCTGCTGCAGTACCTACTACTACTGGGCTTCCATTTAAGGTATCGTTGCCCGTTAATGCCGTGGTGGTGCCACCTGGTAATCCATTAACCGAAGGGGTCGTTTCTGTTACCGCAACAATTATATTTATGGGTGTTGGGGTAACACTAGAGGTATTATTTCCAGGGGTAGGATCTGCTTCATTGGCAGTTATACTCGCACTGTTGGTATACGTTCCTGAGGCATTGACTGTGGCAATGATAGATAAGGTAGCATTAGCGCCATTGGCTAAAGTACCAATCGCCCAGATTCCAGTTCCACTTGTATAGGTTCCGCTAACTGTGCTGGCACTTACAAAAGTATAACCGGAAGGTAAAATATCTGTTACACTTACTCCTGTTGCGTTGCTTGGACCTGCATTGGTTGCTGTTAAAGTAAAAGTAACATTACTGCCAACATTAGGCGTAGCGCTACTTGCGGTTTTGGTTATACCAACATTAGACTGCGCAACCGGTGTTGGGGTAACACTAGAGGTATTATTTCCAGGGGTAGGATCTGCTTCATTGGCAGTTATACTCGCACTGTTGGTATACGTTCCTGAGGCATTGACTGTGGCAATGATAGATAAGGTAGCATTCGCTCCATTGGCTAAAGCACCAATCGCCCAGATTCCAGTTCCATTTGTATAGGTTCCTGCAGCTGTGCTGGAACTTACAAAAGTATAACCGGAAGGTAAAATATCTGTTACACTTACTCCTGTTGCGTTGCTTGGACCTGCATTGGTTGCTGTTAAAGTAAAAGTAACATTACTGCCAACATTAGGCGTAGCGCTACTTGCGGTTTTGGTTATACCAACATTAGACTGAGCAACCGGTGTTGGGGTAACACTAGAGGTATTATTTCCAGGGGTAGGATCTGCTTCATTGGCAGTTATACTCGCACTGTTGGTATACGTTCCTGAGGCATTGACTGTGGCAATGATAGATAATGTAGCATTCGCTCCATTGGCTAAAGCACCAATCGCCCAGATTCCAGTTCCACTTGTATAGGTTCCGCTAACTGTGCTGGCACTTACAAAAGTATAGCCGGAAGGTAAAATATCTGTTACACTTACTCCTGTTGCAGCACTTGGGCCTGCATTAGTTGCTGTTAAGGTAAAAGTAACATTACTGCCAACATTAGGCGTAGCGCTACTTGCGGTTTTGGTTATACCAACATTAGACTGCGCAACCGGGGTTGGGGTAACACTAGAGGTATTATTTCCAGGGGTAGGATCTGCTTCATTGGCAGTTATACTCGCACTGTTGGTATACGTTCCTGAGGCATTGACTGTGGCAATGATAGATAATGTAGCATTCGCTCCATTGGCTAAAGCACCAATCGCCCAGATTCCAGTTCCACTTGTATAGGTTCCGCTAACTGTGCTGGCACTTACAAAAGTATAACCGGAAGGTAAAATATCTGTTACACTTACTCCTGTTGCGTTGCTTGGACCTGCATTGGTTGCTGTTAAAGTAAAAGTAACATTACTGCCAACATTAGGCGTAGCGCTACTTGCGGTTTTGGTTATACCAACATTAGACTGAGCAACCGGTGTTGGGGTAACACTAGAGGTATTATTTCCAGGGGTAGGATCTGCTTCATTGGCAGTTATACTCGCACTGTTGGTATACGTTCCTGAGGCATTGACTGTGGCAATGATAGATAAGGTAGCATTAGCTCCATTGGCTAAAGCACCAATCGCCCAGATTCCAGTTCCACTTGTATAGGTTCCGCTAACTGTGCTGGCACTTACAAAAGTATAACCGGAAGGTAAAATATCTGTTACACTTACTCCTGTTGCGTTGCTTGGACCTGCATTGGTTGCTGTTAAAGTAAAAGTAACATTACTGCCAACATTAGGCGTAGCGCTACTTGCGGTTTTGGTTATACCAACATTAGACTGAGCAACCGGTGTTGGGGTAACACTAGAGGTATTATTTCCAGGGGTAGGATCTGCTTCATTGGCAGTTATACTCGCACTGTTGGTATACGTTCCTGAGGCATTGACTGTGGCAATGATAGATAAGGTAGCATTAGCTCCATTGGCTAAAGCACCAATCGCCCAGATTCCAGTTCCATTTGTATAGGTTCCGCTAACTGTGCTGGCACTTACAAAAGTATAACCGGAAGGTAAAATATCTGTTACACTTACTCCTGTTGCGTTGCTTGGACCTGCATTGGTTGCTGTTAAAGTAAAAGTAACATTACTGCCAACATTAGGCGTAGCGCTACTTGCGGTTTTGGTTATACCAACATTAGACTGAGCAACCGGTGTTGGGGTAACACTAGAGGTATTATTTCCAGGGGTAGGATCTGCTTCATTGGCAGCGATACTCGCACTGTTGGTATACGTTCCAGAGGCATTGACTGTGGCAATGATAGATAAGGTAGCATTCGCTCCATTGGCTAAAGCACCAATCGCCCAGATTCCAGTTCCACTTGTATAGGTTCCGCTAACTGTGCTGGCACTTACAAAAGTATAACCGGAAGGTAAAATATCTGTTACACTTACTCCTGTTGCGTTGCTTGGACCTGCATTGGTTGCTGTTAAAGTAAAAGTAACATTACTGCCAACATTAGGCGTAGCGCTACTTGCGGTTTTGGTTATACCAACATTAGACTGCGCAACCGGTGTTGGGGTAACACTAGAGGTATTATTTCCAGGGGTAGGATCTGCTTCATTGGCAGTTATACTCGCACTGTTGGTATACGTTCCTGAGGCATTGACTGTGGCAATGATAGATAAGGTAGCATTAGCGCCATTGGCTAAAGTACCAATCGCCCAGATTCCAGTTCCACTTGTATAGGTTCCGCTAACTGTGCTGGCACTTACAAAAGTATAACCGGAAGGTAAAATATCTGTTACACTTACTCCTGTTGCGTTGCTTGGACCTGCATTGGTTGCTGTTAAAGTAAAAGTAACATTACTGCCAACATTAGGCGTAGCGCTACTTGCGGTTTTGGTTATACCAACATTAGACTGCGCAACCGGTGTTGGGGTAACACTAGAGGTATTATTTCCAGGGGTAGGATCTGCTTCATTGGCAGTTATACTCGCACTGTTGGTATACGTTCCTGAGGCATTGACTGTGGCAATGATAGATAAGGTAGCATTCGCTCCATTGGCTAAAGCACCAATCGCCCAGATTCCAGTTCCATTTGTATAGGTTCCTGCAGCTGTGCTGGAACTTACAAAAGTATAACCGGAAGGTAAAATATCTGTTACACTTACTCCTGTTGCGTTGCTTGGACCTGCATTGGTTGCTGTTAAAGTAAAAGTAACATTACTGCCAACATTAGGCGTAGCGCTACTTGCGGTTTTGGTTATACCAACATTAGACTGAGCAACCGGTGTTGGGGTAACACTAGAGGTATTATTTCCAGGGGTAGGATCTGCTTCATTGGCAGTTATACTCGCACTGTTGGTATACGTTCCTGAGGCATTGACTGTGGCAATGATAGATAAGGTAGCATTCGCTCCATTGGCTAAAGCACCAATCGCCCAGATTCCAGTTCCACTTGTATAGGTTCCGCTAACTGTGCTGGCACTTACAAAAGTATAACCGGAAGGTAAAATATCTGTTACACTTACTCCTGTTGCGTTGCTTGGACCTGCATTGGTTGCTGTTAAAGTAAAAGTAACATTACTGCCAACATTAGGCGTAGCGCTACTTGCGGTTTTGGTTATACCAACATTAGACTGCGCAACCGGTGTTGGGGTAACACTAGAGGTATTATTTCCAGGGGTAGGATCTGCTTCATTGGCAGTTATACTCGCACTGTTGGTATACGTTCCTGAGGCATTGACTGTGGCAATGATAGATAAGGTAGCATTAGCTCCATTGGCTAAAGCACCAATCGCCCAGATTCCAGTTCCACTTGTATAGGTTCCGCTAACTGTGCTGGCACTTACAAAAGTATAACCGGAAGGTAAAATATCTGTTACACTTACTCCTGTTGCGTTGCTTGGACCTGCATTGGTTGCTGTTAAAGTAAAAGTAACATTACTGCCAACATTAGGCGTAGCGCTACTTGCGGTTTTGGTTATACCAACATTAGACTGAGCAACCGGTGTTGGGGTAACACTAGAGGTATTATTTCCAGGGGTAGGATCTGCTTCATTGGCAGTTATACTCGCACTGTTGGTATACGTTCCTGAGGCATTGACTGTGGCAATGATAGATAAGGTAGCATTAGCTCCATTGGCTAAAGTACCAATCGCCCAGATTCCAGTTCCACTTGTATAGGTTCCGCTAACTGTGCTGGCACTTACAAAAGTATAACCGGAAGGTAAAATATCTGTTACACTTACTCCTGTTGCGTTGCTTGGACCTGCATTGGTTGCTGTTAAAGTAAAAGTAACATTACTGCCAACATTAGGCGTAGCGCTACTTGCGGTTTTGGTTATACCAACATTAGACTGCGCAACCGGTGTTGGGGTAACACTAGAGGTATTATTTCCAGGGGTAGGATCTGCTTCATTGGCAGTTATACTCGCACTGTTGGTATACGTTCCTGAGGCATTGACTGTGGCAATGATAGATAAGGTAGCATTCGCTCCATTGGCTAAAGCACCAATCGCCCAGATTCCAGTTCCACTTGTATAGGTTCCGCTAACTGTGCTGGCACTTACAAAAGTATAACCGGAAGGTAAAATATCTGTTACACTTACTCCTGTTGCGTTGCTTGGACCTGCATTGGTTGCTGTTAAAGTAAAAGTAACATTACTGCCAACATTAGGCGTAGCGCTACTTGCGGTTTTGGTTATACCAACATTAGACTGCGCAACCGGTGTTGGGGTAACACTAGAGGTATTATTTCCAGGGGTAGGATCTGCTTCATTGGCAGTTATACTCGCACTGTTGGTATACGTTCCTGAGGCATTGACTGTGGCAATGATAGATAAGGTAGCATTCGCTCCATTGGCTAAAGCACCAATCGCCCAGATTCCAGTTCCACTTGTATAGGTTCCGCTAACTGTGCTGGCACTTACAAAAGTATAACCGGAAGGTAAAATATCTGTTACACTTACTCCTGTTGCGTTGCTTGGACCTGCATTGGTTGCTGTTAAAGTAAAAGTAACATTACTGCCAACATTAGGCGTAGCGCTACTTGCGGTTTTGGTTATACCAACATTAGACTGAGCAACCGGTGTTGGGGTAACACTAGAGGTATTATTTCCAGGGGTAGGATCTGCTTCATTGGCAGTTATACTCGCACTGTTGGTATACGTTCCTGAGGCATTGACTGTGGCAATGATAGATAAGGTAGCATTAGCTCCATTGGCTAAAGCACCAATCGCCCAGATTCCAGTTCCACTTGTATAGGTTCCGCTAACTGTGCTGGCACTTACAAAAGTATAACCGGAAGGTAAAATATCTGTTACACTTACTCCTGTTGCGTTGCTTGGACCTGCATTGGTTGCTGTTAAAGTAAAAGTAACATTACTGCCAACATTAGGCGTAGCGCTACTTGCGGTTTTGGTTATACCAACATTAGACTGCGCAACCGGTGTTGGGGTAACACTAGAGGTATTATTTCCAGGGGTAGGATCTGCTTCATTGGCAGTTATACTCGCACTGTTGGTATACGTTCCTGAGGCATTGACTGTGGCAATGATAGATAAGGTAGCATTAGCGCCATTGGCTAAAGTACCAATCGCCCAGATTCCAGTTCCACTTGTATAGGTTCCGCTAACTGTGCTGGCACTTACAAAAGTATAACCGGAAGGTAAAATATCTGTTACACTTACTCCTGTTGCGTTGCTTGGACCTGCATTGGTTGCTGTTAAAGTAAAAGTAACATTACTGCCAACATTAGGCGTAGCGCTACTTGCGGTTTTGGTTATACCAACATTAGACTGCGCAACCGGTGTTGGGGTAACACTAGAGGTATTATTTCCAGGGGTAGGATCTGCTTCATTGGCAGTTATACTCGCACTGTTGGTATACGTTCCTGAGGCATTGACTGTGGCAATGATAGATAAGGTAGCATTCGCTCCATTGGCTAAAGCACCAATCGCCCAGATTCCAGTTCCATTTGTATAGGTTCCTGCAGCTGTGCTGGAACTTACAAAAGTATAACCGGAAGGTAAAATATCTGTTACACTTACTCCTGTTGCGTTGCTTGGACCTGCATTGGTTGCTGTTAAAGTAAAAGTAACATTACTGCCAACATTAGGCGTAGCGCTACTTGCGGTTTTGGTTATACCAACATTAGACTGAGCAACCGGTGTTGGGGTAACACTAGAGGTATTATTTCCAGGGGTAGGATCTGCTTCATTGGCAGTTATACTCGCACTGTTGGTATACGTTCCTGAGGCATTGACTGTGGCAATGATAGATAAGGTAGCATTCGCTCCATTGGCTAAAGCACCAATCGCCCAGATTCCAGTTCCACTTGTATAGGTTCCGCTAACTGTGCTGGCACTTACAAAAGTATAGCCGGAAGGTAAAATATCTGTTACACTTACTCCTGTTGCAGCACTTGGGCCTGCATTAGTTGCTGTTAAGGTAAAAGTAACATTACTGCCAACATTAGGCGTAGCGCTACTTGCGGTTTTGGTTATACCAACATTAGACTGCGCAACCGGGGTTGGGGTAACACTAGAGGTATTATTTCCAGGGGTAGGATCTGCTTCATTGGCAGTTATACTCGCACTGTTGGTATACGTTCCTGAGGCATTGACTGTGGCAATGATAGATAATGTAGCATTCGCTCCATTGGCTAAAGCACCAATCGCCCAGATTCCAGTTCCACTTGTATAGGTTCCGCTAACTGTGCTGGCACTTACAAAAGTATAGCCGGAAGGTAAAATATCTGTTACACTTACTCCTGTTGCGTTGCTTGGACCTGCATTGGTTGCTGTTAAAGTAAAAGTAACATTACTGCCAACATTAGGCGTAGCGCTACTTGCGGTTTTGGTTATACCAACATTAGACTGAGCAACCGGTGTTGGGGTAACACTAGAGGTATTATTTCCAGGGGTAGGATCTGCTTCATTGGCAGTTATACTCGCACTGTTGGTATACGTTCCAGAGGCATTGACTGTGGCAATGATAGATAAGGTAGCATTAGCTCCATTGGCTAAAGTACCAATCGCCCAGATTCCAGTTCCACTTGTATAGGTTCCGCTAACTGTGCTGGCACTTACAAAAGTATAACCGGAAGGTAAAATATCTGTTACACTTACTCCTGTTGCGTTGCTTGGACCTGCATTGGTTGCTGTTAAAGTAAAAGTAACATTACTGCCAACATTAGGCGTAGCGCTACTTGCGGTTTTGGTTATACCAACATTAGACTGCGCAACCGGTGTTGGGGTAACACTAGAGGTATTATTTCCAGGGGTAGGATCTGCTTCATTGGCAGTTATACTCGCACTGTTGGTATACGTTCCTGAGGCATTGACTGTGGCAATGATAGATAAGGTAGCATTCGCTCCATTGGCTAAAGCACCAATCGCCCAGATTCCAGTTCCACTTGTATAGGTTCCGCTAACTGTGCTGGCACTTACAAAAGTATAACCGGAAGGTAAAATATCTGTTACACTTACTCCTGTTGCGTTGCTTGGACCTGCATTGGTTGCTGTTAAAGTAAAAGTAACATTACTGCCAACATTAGGCGTAGCGCTACTTGCGGTTTTGGTTATACCAACATTAGACTGAGCAACCGGTGTTGGGGTAACACTAGAGGTATTATTTCCAGGGGTAGGATCTGCTTCATTGGCAGTTATACTCGCACTGTTGGTATACGTTCCTGAGGCATTGACTGTGGCAATGATAGATAAGGTAGCATTAGCTCCATTGGCTAAAGCACCAATCGCCCAGATTCCAGTTCCACTTGTATAGGTTCCGCTAACTGTGCTGGCACTTACAAAAGTATAGCCGGAAGGTAAAATATCTGTTACACTCACTCCTGTTGCAGCACTTGGGCCTGCATTAGTTGCTGTTAAGGTAAAAGTAACATTACTGCCAACATTAGGCGTAGCGCTACTTGCGGTTTTGGTTATACCAACATTAGACTGCGCAACCGGGGTTGGGGTAACACTAGAGGTATTATTTCCAGTCGCAGTATCTGCAATATCAGGAGAATCAATAGAGGCACTATTTAAATAGGAACCTACAGCATTTACCGTAGCAGTAATTTGTAAAGTTGGAGAAGAGCCTATATTTAATAAACCAATGTCCCAAACTCCTGTAGATGAATTGTAGGTCCCAACACTCGGAGTAGCCGACACAAAAGTATAGCCAGATGGCAACAAATCAGTAACTTTGGTGTTTGGTGCATTCCCGGGACCGGTATTGCCCGCTGTAAGTGTAAAGACAACATTACTTCCCACGTTTGGAGTTGGGTTACTTACAGTTTTAGAAATGGAGAGATCTGCAGAAATGATTCCTTCTATAATATTTAAAAAAACACCCGAATCCAACAATGCATCACCAGAATCAGCAATTACAATTTTAAAAGTATAAGTGCCACCAGGAGTTAAGCCCTTAATAGTTTTTTTTATCAATCTTGTTAAACCATTATGTTCCGTAAAAATCGGAAAAGGACCCGGTTGAGGTGCAGTATTCTGGTTGTATTTACCTCCAGTAATAGTTGTAGTATGACCATTATTTATATACAAAGAAGATTGAGAACCATCGTATGCAGCTACAGGCGTTGCGGGTGAGCCGAATCCAGGAATACCAGCATTCACTTTATTTATTGATGTGGCACTACCATTGGGTAATGTTGCGAAATTCTGAACTCCAGAAATACCTGGACCAGAAACAAAAAAACCAAAAGCATCATCAAAATTAGACCCCACAAAATCTGGATACTCCTCTGAACCAAATTGATAACTAAAAAGTAGCCCTGAAACATTCGGTGCTAAAGTTATTGTAAAAGAATACGATACTAAGTCACGGGTTGCAGTAGGATCAATTATAGATAAGTTGGGATCTGATACTGTAGCAGTTCCAGCTGGGTTAAAACTTTTTTGAATAGCCGTATTTCTATTTGCTAATTCGAAAGGCGCACTCCCTGTAGTAAAATACACACCACTCGCTATATCCAAACCAGCACCACCAACTCCATTCGAAAAGGTGGCAACTTGATTTGCACGTAAAGTTGCAGCAGCTGCACCTCCCGACAATGTTCCACCAACGATAACTATTCCAGGCCCATTTAAAGCAGTATTTATCTGCAAATTTGAAGGATTTGTTACAATAGTAGCTTGAGCATATATTGAAGATGATATATTAAAAAGAAAAAAAACATTTATAAAAAAAGAAAAAGAATTAAAATTTAATAACTTATTCAAAATCAATAGTCCTTTGCTAAATAGAAAATAGAAAATCGATAATAAACTTTTAATTACAGAATTAATGAGTGTAAAATTATTCATACTATAGAAATTTTAATTAAAAATTGGATATCAAATTAAAATACGAGATAAATTATAAATTGGTTTTTATAACGAAGAAAAAATCCGACAAAAAAAAACTAAAAACAACATCATAAACTTACAAATAAAAAGCAAAATCTTGCTAATTTTAAAAAAAAAGAGTTTTTTTTTTTTAATCATCCACGGACATCAATAACCACAAGGATTATTAATTTGAAATTCGAATTAAATACTATATAATATTTAATTTTATGAAAAAAAATATTAAAACTTATAGTTAAAATTTAGCCACTTGTACGAAATTATTTGCTTCATATTATTGGTTGCAAATAAGTATTAAACTTTTACCTACAGAAACAATGAGATTAAACTTTTGGCATTTTGCAATTAAAAACTTTAAATTAATTTAATAAATAAGGTATACTATTTTTTAAAAAAGTTATTTGTACTGATAGATTTGAAATACTTTTATAATAAATATTTCTGAATACATATCGATGAGTTAAATCTATTATCTAATACCAAAATTATCATCTATTTTTTTAGACGATTAAACATTTTCGTTAAGTCATTAACAAGTTACGGCAAATCACCAAAAAATATCGACAAACGGTTTCTAGCCTACTGACGTTGAACAAAAAATTAAAGAATATCGAACTTATCATCTGCAAGGGAATAGAGCTTGAATTCAGATCGAATTACAGCAAATGAAATAATATTAAAATATAGATAAGCAAAATATCTTAAGCTTTCAATTATTGCATATCAAAAAATTTTAAATTACATTCCATCAATACAAATCCGCTTTAAAACAATAAAAACTTCTTGCCACTTCTATCGTAATAAGTAATTTACAACTTAATTTAGTAGGGAAAATGTTTACAATATTCTAAATTCACTATGGATTAATCTTAGATTAGATATTGTCGCAAAAATATTTTTGGGTTCAAAGATTTAAAAATATCCGAACTATCAGTAATCTAGAAATCAATACTGATATATTAACAAAATCTTAATAATAATAATTTCAAAAAAACCAACAAGAAACTGCAAAACGCTTTAAAATAATAGAAAGATTAATTAAACTTTTACTTTAAACTATTCAAAAAAACTTTTTTAGAATCATTTAAAAATTAAAATCTAAAATTTCCATATTAGGTCTTGCAAAAAGTTCATATATTGCTAAAAAATAAGAAGAAAATTAAAAAAAGAAATAGTACTAACCGACAATATGAACTTTAGATTACTTTTAGGAACTACAATAGACTTGTAATATAATTATAATATCTTATTAAACTATGAATTGCATTATTATTGATGACGAAGAAATGGCAAGATCCATAATAGAAAAAATGATTGAAAATACATCTCAATTAAACTTGTTAAAAGAATTCTCAAATGCTATTCATGCCATAAAGTATTTAAATGAAAATAATGTCGATTTAATTTTTCTAGACATCCACATGCCTGATTTTACAGGTTTTGATTTTATTAAAACAATTAAAAGTCCACCCAAAATTATACTGATAACTTCTGATAAAAATTTTGCTATCGAAGCTTTTGAATACGACTGTATTGTAGATTATTTAGTAAAACCAATTACCGAAGATCGCTTTCAAAAAGCAATTCAAAAAGCGAATACTACAACAACAATTTTAAATAGAAGTGCTAATGAAGATAATGCAAACGAATTTTACATCAATATTGATCGCCGTCTGATCAAAATTGAATTTGCTTTCGTCAATATTATAGAAGCTAAAGGAGATTATATTCATATCAAAACGGAAAA
This sequence comes from uncultured Flavobacterium sp., assembly GCF_951805225.1. Taxonomy (NCBI): domain Bacteria; kingdom Pseudomonadati; phylum Bacteroidota; class Flavobacteriia; order Flavobacteriales; family Flavobacteriaceae; genus Flavobacterium; species uncultured Flavobacterium sp. The sequence continues at coordinate 2,271,724 of NZ_OX638201.1, forward strand.
CAAAAACTATGTGGTCCACTCAACCCTTAAAAAAATAGAATACAAATTACCTAAAGATTTGTTTTTGAAAGTGCATCGTTCCTTTATTATCAATACAAAAAAAATTATTGACATTGAAGACAATAGTGTCTTAATTGGCAAAGACGTCATTCCTGTAAGTCGCGCCAATAGACCAGATTTAATGAAACGACTGAACTTATTGTAGCATTTTATAAAAGAAAATACTACCTCTTTAATACTAAGTTGAAAAAAGCTGTTATTTCTCGTTTTTCTTCACTTTGAATACTGGTTTAGATGTCAACATCCATCTAAGACGCAAACCTACTTCTGTATATTGAAACCCGGCAGCAGTAGCAGACGCAATATTACTTTTAACACCATAAAAATTCGCCAAAAAACGATCTGAAAATTTATAGCCAAATTTAGCTTGCACTCGATAAGTCGATTGCTTGCTATCATTTTCAATGTATTGAAATCCTGTTGCAGCACTTAGTGTGTAAAAGATAGCATTGTTTTCAGCCGATTTTTCATCTTTCAAAAAATCAACAAAAATCTCATAAGCATTAAATTTACTTGGACTAAAATAAATTGTTGGCACTTGTTTTTGAAAGGCAATAAATTGATAATTAAAGCCTGCTTTCAAAATTGGTTTTGATAAAAAATTATAATATAATGAGGTAAATAATAAGTTTCGCTGGTTACTATCACTTTGCGCGCTGTAATAATATTGTGTAAACCATCCTAATTTGAAGTTTGTGCCAATATTATAATTGAAATAAAAATTATTAGCTGTTATCTCTCTACTTACCAGATCAGCATTGAAGTTCTGAATATCTCGCTTATACCCTAATTCTAAATCTTGCAATTTTAAGGGCTTTATTTTGAAAAATACGTCTACTAATAATTGACTATAATTACTAACGAAAGATCTTGCATTACTTGAACCTACTAAAACATTAAAATTTATTTTGGGATGAAATTGCCATTGTGCGCCGACCTTGAAGTCATTAGAGACTGCCGAATTTTTAGTGACTGTATTTTCAGTTTTTCTGTATTGATACATTCCTAAAAAAGCCCATTCCGTCGATATTGGAAAATTCAAAACTGTATTATTAGCGTAGGCTTCATTCTTTCCATTATCAAATGAATAACTTATTATCTCCTCTACACTTGGTGTGAAATTTTCATTTATTTTTTTTAGAAATCCAATAGCATCTTTTTGGTTTTCAAATATTTTCAAGGTAGTATCAACTGCTTCATAAGCTTTTAATGGTTCGCCATCTGCAAAGTAAGCATTCGATATTCCTAAGTTTCCATCAAATGATTTTGCATCGTTGACCAATATATTTTGGTAGTCAGCAATACTTTCTTTAAAATCACTACGATACATTCCTAAAGTTGCAGAAAGCGCTAATACCCAATTTTCATTGGGATTACTAATTTGGTATTCCTTTATTTTTGCTGCTGCTTCTTTGTACTTTTTATTCCAAATTAGTGCCTGAACATAGCGTTCTTTTGTTTGACTTTGTAATTTTATGTCCTCAATAAATTGGCTATTTTTTAATGCTTTTTTAGCTATAGATAAAGCTTCGCTATCTCTTTCGGCTATATGCGAAACTAATGACAATCCGTTTAAAGAAAACAAGCTATCCTTTTTGGATACTGCTAATTCTTGATATGCCTTGGTTGCATTTTTTTTATCCTTAGTGATTAAATAAATATTAGCTTTATTCATTAATGTTTCCTTGTCTTTCGGAAAATCCTCAAAATTTTCATCTAATAAAGAAAGTGCAGTTTTATAATTTTGTTGTTGTACCAATTGATTGGCGTATCCCATGCGAATGTATTTCTTAGAAACTAAGGCATTTGGATTTTTAACAGAAACTGCCAAAGCTTTATTTACATATATTAAAGCCTCCGTATATTCTTTTAAATTAGACAAAGTATTTGCATAGCCTAGTAAAGCCGGAAAACTTTCGGGATGCTTTGCTATCAGGCCAAAGTAATAAGGTTTTGCCTCAGAAAAATTTTTATTCCATAACATGCATTCAGCATAATTCAGCTGGATTTCAAAATCATCTGGATACGTTTTTAGTAGTTCAGAAAAAATCACTGTAGCTTTTTCAGGACTTGAATTTAAACCGACGGCTCTCCCATAACATAGCTTTGCCGTTTTATTATCTGGATATGTCTTTAAAATTTTGCTGAAAAAATTTTCGGCTTGAGCAAATTCTCCTTTCTCTAAATTGTTAAAACCCTCTTGCATATCTTGCGCTTGGATTGATAATCCAAGGAGAAAGCAAAAAACTAAGACTATTTCCTTTTTAATGTTCATTTTTTAACATCTAATTTGTAATTAACTGCAAGTTAAGCATAAACATTGATTATCCGTCTACAGTAAACTGCCGATCATCGAAAAAATAAAAAAAAATCTTATACGCAACTTAGATTTGTATCAGAATTAAGAAACAAAAAAAATAAATATTAATTATAAATAACAGATGAAATTTCCTGAGTATGTAATACTATCAAGAAAAGAAACAATTTTAAAAGCTGTCTGAAAGATGACAAACTAAATCACTTTTTTATTTCACTTTTGTCATTGCCATTATCCTGTTTACACCAATATTATGCCACTATTGCAGTTACTTCCAGAATTACATTGCCGTTTATTGTTTGACTTTTGTATTTAAAATCAATTTTGAAATTGCCTGCAAATTCAAAAAAGACTTGCTAAGTACCAAAAACATGATCGCCTTTTTTGCCCCAAAAGCTATACGTTTTTTTTTAAATTAAAATCAGTACAGGCAATGTAATTCTAATGAAGTACTATTTTAAAAGTTTAATTCAATGTCAAATAAAAAGACTTAATTGTTTTTATTTAAAAATTAAAATCAATAATTTATATACAAAAAAGAAGGTTTGTTTTTTCCTTCTGAATCGATGAATCCAAACTGTTTTTGTTTGTTTTTTATCCACGGCCATTTTCCAGCAACTTTATCTGGAATTTTCGGAAAATCATATAAAGTCCAGGAAACAAATGCAAGTTGCTTCTTTTTGAATATAGATTGCATTTTTTTATGATAATTAGCCTGCTCTTCTTTTGAATTACCAAACCAACTCCACAGTCCTCGATTGGACGAAAGCCCATATTCTTGCATTACCAAAGGCTTTTTGGCTGCTTTTTCTAAAACAGCAAGTTTGTCTTCAAAAAGCGAAATATCTTCATAATAATGATACGATACAAAATCTACCTTATCTTTTAGTATCTCTCCCGCTGCAATATTAGAATATCCAATAGTGACCAAATGATTAGCATCGAATTTCTTGACTGCTGCAATCATTTGTTCCAACCACGGCTTTACATTTTGTTCCCCACGTGATTCAAAATCTAAATCAGGTTCGTTTTTAATATCCCAAGCAATAATATTTTTGCAGTCCTTAAAAGTCGTTACAATTTTCTCTGCATGTCGATGCGTTAAATTCCAGCTTTCTGGAGCATAATCTCCATAAAAATCGAATAATGTAACGATTACAGCTAGTTTTTTTTCTTCGGCCAAGTCTAAAACTATTTTTAGCTTGTCTAATTTCTCTTGTGAAACCTCTGCTTTACCAAATTCTTCATAAGGAACAAAAATCCTAATCGTATTGAGTTTTGCTTTTGTTATAATCTCAAAATCAGCAGCTATAGTATCTTTATTAAATTTATTTCCAAACATATCCCAAGCAGAATTTTTAGGATAATAATTAATACCTTTTATGATATAGGGAGCACCATTTTTTAAAATTTCATTTCCTTTTACCGTGTATATTTTTTTATTCAATTCTACAGCAACCAAACTCTTTTCTTTTTGCATCCGAACATAGTGTCGAATACGCCAAAAACCATCCTCTAGCAACATTAAAACCTTATAATTTGCAGTATCCCGAACAGAAGTTATAAGCTTATTATCTTGATAAATATTTTGAAATTCAACTACATTTTTATCGGTAATAACGACTTGTTGGCCGTCTTCGCTATAAAAATCTAACGATGCATGATGTTCTATTGTTGTACTCTGGATCGAAATTTTTTTGGCCTTATTATATGCTATAATTTGTTCTAATTGCTTTCTCGAACTTTCTGTAAAATAATCGTCAATTCCATCATTGACATTGTTTTTAAGAGCATTATTTTTTATTACATAAGAAAACAAATAATGCTTCTCAATTTTCTGGATGGTTTGATTTTCCATCCGTCTACCTTGATTTTTGAAGGTTTCCCACGTTACTTTGGGTAAATATGTATCTGAAGTCTCTTTCTCTAAATGCAGCATCGAACTTCTATCTGCTCCCGAATTTAAATAGCCCAAAATTTCACTCATTCCAAATAATACCAAAATATTAATCGCAATAAATGAAACTATTAAAATTGCCCGATAATTATTTTTATTGTTAATTACTATCATAATTTTTTTCTTCTACTTTTTGAATACTTCCTAAGGTTGAAATTTCAAATGAATATTTTTTTTCTTTATAATATTCAGATGAAATAGTAAAAACAGCATGGCCTTTTACGCTATCTTCTTGCAAAGTTGCTACGAGTTGATTATGATGATACACTTTTAGAGTCACTTTAATTCCGTCTGGAACTAACTGATTCATAAAACTACGCAACGGGCCGACTATTATAGTGCGCTTATCTTTTGAAAATTCAAATTCAATTTTCGGATTAATCGGTTCGTAGTTAATTGCTATAGAATTACTTTCTGCTATTCCCGCTACATACGCTTTTGCAGTATAAACATCTTGGTGATCAGGATGCAAAATCTGAGCAGTTGCAACTCCGTTTATAGTTGTGCCAAATGATTTTAAAACCATATTATTAGCAGTAGAAATCACAAATGAGACCATGGTTCCGTCGCTTACAACGTTACCAAATTTATCTTTAATAACAGCTGTTTTTAAGGTCGTAATTTGATTTCCATCAGCATATTGATGATTTCTAGTAAAAGAAATTATGAAATTTGTAGCGATTCCAGGAAAAATTACAGCGTTAAATTCTTTAGTAATGGTAGCATTGCATTGAGCAGAAACCAAAACTATTCCAGATTTTGTAGGAGCATCAATTATTTTCCAAGCAATGAGATTTTTCGTTTTTACCGTTTGATTTGTAATAGTATTTAAAAACTGACTTCTAAAAATTACAGGAGTATTTTCTGGTTTCGGATTATCAAAGCCATCTGTCGGAATGGTAACGTACATTACAAAATGACCATCTCCTACCAATGTACTTGGTGGACCTAAATAATTTTCGATATCCGTTTTAGTGTCGTTATTGGGCAAAATTTCAAAGTTTCCCTTTAGTTTATTTTCTCCGTTTACAACCAAAAACCAATCAATACGACCCGATTTTTTAGCATAACTTTTAGGGAGGGCAAAAGTTAATTTATCATTTTTTACGGTGGCATCTAAAAGTGTTTTTCCTAAAGAATGAATTAAAAACAACTGCGGTCTATTTGACGAATTTACCTTAAAATCTAAAGCTATTTTGGCACCTGCTATAAAAGTCTTTTGTTGGGTCATTAGTATAATAGCGCCCGTTTGTTTTTTAGGCAATAAAGTGACTGATACCAATAATATGGTAAACAAACAAAAACAAAATATATAGATTTTATTCTTCATTATCTAGGATTTCCAATGTAATTATTAATTTCAATTTTAATAAACGAATACCCTTTATGTCCTTTAACCCTTTGCATTTGTGCACTTTCTTGTTTACTGTTTCGTACCGGAATTACCGCACGAGCAAGAGCTTCTGATTTTAAACCATTTACAAAACAATTTTCTGTTGAAGATTTTATAATCACAGGATTCAAATCTCTTGGCAAATTATAAGTAAAATATTGCTTACGCTGAATGCGAACACCCTCTTTTATAAACTGGTGATCAACATAAACCAATTCTTTTTTATCATTGTAATATGAAATTAAGAGCTCTGGAATGGTTACTTCTTGAATTCCGTAATTGAATAAAGTACCTTTGATCTGGTTGTTATCTATCACTAAATCTGAAATAGCAACCGAATTATACAAGTCGGTGGTTGCGACATTTCCAGCACTTTGAATATCAAATGTAGCTGGAATATTTTTCAATTCTTTTGGTGTAAATTCATTGGGGTTAAAAGTTGTTGGCTTTACATCAGTTGGCTTTAACCACGCAATATCTTCAAAATTCACCTTAAAACTCGTGACTTCTTTTGGCATCAACTTATGTTTAATATTATACTTTGCGTTGAAAACGGCAATCGATTTATCATTTCGATCATATAAAGTAGCTTTCAAGACCACATCTGCAGGAACATTATCTATATTTTGAACTTCACCAATCACGATATATTGACTGTCTATTTTTACCAAACTTGCAGATATAATTTCTAAATCTGGTTGGCGCAGTACATCTTCATGATAGGTCTGCTGGGTAGTTATCTTTCGTCTCCCTTGCTTGTAATACGAATTAATATTATCTGAAATAAATTCGTCTGGAGGAATATCGGTATCTTTTTTATCTGGAATAATAAACCATTTCCCTTTTATTTTCTGAACGTTATGTGTGTACTTTTTTTCAATTAATTCTAATGGTGTAACCCATTTGGTCGTTGCAATAACTCTGGCTTTGTCTTTACTTTGCTGAACAATTTTAGTTTCGATAGCATCTAACTTGGCGTAAGAATTAAGAATACCATCAGAAACAGAAATTTCCAGCATAAACTGAGCCACCGAGTATTCTTTATTAGGAACAACATAAGAGTGCGCTTTATCATAAAACTTAAAATCTAGAGCATCATAATACGCTTTTACAACATTTTCAGGACTAATCTGCCTAGCATTTTTGATGTAAATGCGATATACTCCAAAGCTTATAATTAGCAGTAAAATCCCTGTCCAAATGTGTAGAAATTTTATCATCGCTCTTGGAAAATTAGCATAAACAATTCCATACTTATTGAAAGAAGGTTTTTCTAAAGGCTTTATTTTTAAGGCCTGCAACCAAATCATCTGAACATTAAGTATAAAAGCCAGAAGAATGGTTAACATCGGAATTATTCCCCACATTAATTTCAAATAGATCGGTACTTCATCTTTTGGAAGAATTTTAGACAAGGGCTGCACATTTAGTTTTTCCCACACCATTATACCATTTTCTAATTGTGATAATCGATGCCAACCGCAGAAATATAGAATTGGATCGTAGAATTTATCGTTAGAAAAAACATATTTCAAATTGTATTTTTCAGGAACGGTTAGAAATTGCTGCAAGGAACCAATACCTTCGAGTCCTCGAAATTTAGAGTTTTCAAGCCGCTCTACTGCACGAGAAGTTAATTCTGGTAATCTTCTTGCAGAATGGTAATTTCCATCAACCGTCATTGCCTTTGTTTGTGTCGATAAGTAGGCCATCTGATCGCCAAAACCTAATGGTAGAAACCTCCAATGATCATGCTGATCCTGATTTAAGAAATTGACAATTGGCAAAAAGTTAATTTTTTGCGGTTGCAAGGGTCTAAAATAACCTAACGTGATGGTAAACACTCCAAAAAGCAAAAAGCAACCAGCAAATAACCCGCCTACGATTCTCCTATAAACACTCCCAAATTTTACTTGCAAAGCCGTTCTTAAGTCACCTTCAACTAATCGGTACACAAATTCACCAAAAATGGGCAAACTCATTATAGAAGCCCAAAGTGTAAAGCGATCCAAGGTTAGGATATTAAAAGCATTTTCTCCTAAAATTGCTAAGGGAATTGGAGTTGTGCCGCCAGTTCCTAAAACAGTTAGCAAGGTTAAGGATAATCCGAAAAAAATATACCTTTTGCTGAAATATCTATAAAATATATAAGGCAATATAAAAAGTAATATTCCCCAAGGTATCAAGAAGAACATCAAGCCCGAAGAGGTTACTTCTATAAAATTGTCGCGACTCCCATGCGGAATAGGAACCTGAGTGATGGGATTGGCTTTAGAATTAATCCAATACGGCAGTATACAAAATACTAGCAGAAAAACGGCGCTACCACAGAAAAGAATAATCCGTTTTAATAATGATAGAAATTTTTTATAGAATATTTTGAATGTGATTTCCTTGAATGAATTGACATTTTCGCGAGCGGTATCCATTACTATCATACCGATTAAAGGCGAAACAAAAAATACCATTCCAAATAAAGGTGTAACATGATGCGAACAAACGGTTACGGCCATCAAAGACAGAGAGGTGAAGTAATATTTCTTTTTGCCTGTTTTGATAAAAAGATAAATCTCTGGAAGTGCATGCATTAAAACAGAAACTCCAATAATACTGGGCAGCTGTCCAAAAATATGCAATGTTTCTACAAAAGAAGAAGAAACCACCGCCAGAATAGCAGAATAGCCTGCAACGGTTCTATTTCCAGTTATTAAAAATGAAAATCTAAAAGTTCCTGTAATGAATAAAATAATCCCAACGATGGCAACAGTAAACATACCAAATTTCAAACCTCCAATTAAAGAAAGTAACCCAATGGTTTGGTGCACTAATGGAGGATAACTCATCACATTAAAACCCGTATACCAACTATAATTCCAAGGTTCAAACCAACTGTGGGCATAATGATTTCCGAAAAACATATGAATTAGAGCATCGTAAGTACTTTCTAAAGTAAAAAAAATAGCGCTGCCATGGAAAATCAATCCAAAAAGTAAGGCTACTATCAAATATTTATTAGAAGTCTCTTTCAATCACTCTTGTTTTAGATTATTGTTTTTGTAAATATAGCGATATCGTTCTATAGACGAAAACAATATAACTGTACAAAATGTCCTTTCATCGAAAGAAACAGTACCAAACATCTAAAATATGAAAAAAAGTCATACAAGAGCTCTAATTTTACATCAGAATAATATTCTAAAAATAAGTATTGCCAGAATCATGTAATTAGAGCATTTACAATGATGTTATTTTCAAAAAAACAAAACATCGTTTGTTAAATCTCTTGTAGAGACTTTCGTTGAAAGTACTGTTTAATTTCAAAAATTACAATTCATAATAAATATGTTGATTTAGTTAATTGTTGCCGAAAAGGAATTTATCTTATAAATTCCTTTTCATTTTTGTTAAAGTTTTCTTATTTTTCTTATATTTGTTTATAAGAATAAGCTTTTTAAAATTTCATCATACTATTTTTTTAATACTACACACTTGAATTGAATATTAAAAATACTTATAAAAAGATCACTGCGGAGAATTTTTTTATGCTTACAATTTTATTTGTAAATGCAGGAAATTATTTGTACAATTTGCTATTAGGAAGAATACTTGGTCCTTCTGAGTTTGCTGACGCTGCGATTTTAATAACTTTACTTTTAGTATTGTCTTTTGTTGGAATGACATTTCAGGTTACTACTGCTAAATATGCAGTTTTGCTGGAAGGAAACCAATTGCATATCTTTTTAAAATTAATTTTTAAATACGCATTACTCTTTGGTATATTATTGGGGTGTATTGTACTATTACTCAGCCATCAATTGCAAGAAATTTTTAAAACCAAAACCTCACTAATGTTCGTTTTGTTTGGTTTGGGACTTCCAATGTATTTTATAATGAGTATTAATAGGGGTTTATATCAGGGGAAAAATGATCTGAGAAATTTGTCAAAAACCTACTATTTTGAAATGTTATGTCGTTTGATTTTGACACTTTTGTTACTCTGCCTTTTACCTCAAATTCAATCTTCTATTATCATCGCACTAGGAATTTTAATTTCTTTTGCCTTTGGTTTGATTCCCTTTCAAAAAATAATTAACAGCAAAAACAACCAAACTCTAAGTGACAATTTAGATACAAAATCCATTATTACATTTTTCGCTTTAACAGCCTTCTATGAATTAACGCAAATAATCATTAACAATAGTGATATTATGTTGGTTAAACATTATTTTGATAATGAAAAAGCAGGCTTATATGCTTCTTTAGCATTAATAGGCAGGGTAGTATATTTTGTCGCTTGGATGTTTGTAATGCTCCTTTTGCCTAAAGTAATACAGTTAAAAAAACAAGGAGCAGATACACTTCCGATTCTGTTAAAATATGTTTTATATATTGTTTGCTTGTCTACAATAATTGTTTTAAGTGCGCTCTTATTTCCCGAAATCGTAGTGCGATTAATGTTTGGCGATAAATACCTGCCCATTGCTTTCTTATTGTGGAAATATGCATTGGCAACTTCAATTTTTGCCATCGCAAATATTTTTGCTTACTATTTTCTTTCTATAAATAAATATATACCTGTCATAATATCAGCCTTTCTTGGACTTGCACAAATAATTCTAATAGTCCTCTATCATAATTCACTCGAACAGGTTGTTGTAATGCAAATCATTGCAATGGTGGTATTATTATTATTTCAATTGTTTTTTTTCTTTTTTAATAACAATAAAAAGTAACATTTTAAATATGAAAGTAGCTGTAGTCACTGCATTTCCGCCAAGTAAAGTTACACTGAATGAATATGGTTATCATTTGGTAAAAAACTTTGTTCAAAACTCAGAAGTATCCGAATTAATTTTATTATCCGATAAAACATCTGAAGCGAAACAATTAGACTTTGACCAAAAAGAAAAGGTAAAAGTAAAAGAATGTTGGAGATTTAACAGTTACATCACTATTTTTTCTGTTCTTAATGCAGTTCGAGAAGAACAACCAGATGTGATTTTGTTTAATCTTCAGTTTGTAAAATTTGGAGACAAAAAAACACCTTCTGCCTTAGGATTATTGTTACCCATGATTTTGAGATTTTTTGGATACAAAACAGTGGTTTTATTACACAATATCTTAGAACAAGTTGATCTAGAAAAAGCAGGATTCACAGAGAGTAAAATTATGCAGAAGATCTATAATTTTATTGGAACTAACATTACCAGATGCATTTTGAAAGCCAATAAAGTTGCTGTAACTATTCATAAATATGTAGATGTTTTAAATGCTAAATACCATACCCAAAATGTAATGCTAATCCCTCATGGGACATTCGAATCAGTCAAAAATCCTAATTTTGAAATTAAATCTGGCCCTAAACAAATTATGGCTTTTGGGAAATTTGGAACCTACAAAAAAGTGGGAATTTTAATTGATGCAGTCGAAATTGTTAGAAAAACAAATCCAGAAAAATTAGAAGTTGTAATTGCTGGAACAGATAGTCCAAACACACCTGGATATTTAGATGCAGTACAAGAAAAATACAAAAACGTTGAGGGAATTATTTTTACCGGCTATGTTGAAGAAAATGATGTAGAACGAATTTTTACTGATAGTACAATTGTCGTATTTCCTTATACATCTACGACTGGCAGTTCTGGAGTTTTGCATCAAGCAGGAAGCTACGGCAAAGCAGTTATCATGCCTGATTTGGGCGATTTGGCCTTGCTAATTAAAGATGAAGGGTATAAAGGAGAATTTTTTAATCCGGAAAGTGCCGATTCTTTAGCTATAGCGATTGACAAAATTATTTCAAACGATACCTATCGAAAAGAATTAGCAATTGCTAATTTTCAGGCCGCAAGCGCCCTATCAATGGACAAAATTATAATGATGTATATAGAATGTTTTAAATCAATACAATAAACTTAAATGTAATATTATGAAAATACTAATAGTAGATGATCAGCAATTGGTTCTGTTGTCTTTAGAAAAATTGTTAAGTGGTTTAGGATATGAAGTTATAAGTGCAGACAATATAATGGATGCTATTACTAGATATGACAGTGAAAAACCAAATTTAGTTATTGTTGACATTAATATGTCTAATCTTTCTAATACAGAATCTATAAATGAGCATGCGTCTGGTCTGGAAGTAGTCAAGCATATTAAACAAATCAAAAAAGACAATACACCTGTAATGGTTTTATCTGGTAATACTGATGAAGAAGTCATTATAAAAGGTTTTGATTTGGGAATTGATGATTACATGAAAAAACCTTTGAGCTTAAGCGAAATTGGCGCAAGAGTAAAAAGATTAATAGGCTCTACTATCGAAAAAAGTGTTACGGAAAAACCCAATTCGAAAGAGCGATATATCCAAAACAAGTGTGTTGGAGTTGTTATTCCGTGTTATAACGAGGAAACTCGTTTGTCTAGTGATGAATTTAAGTCTTTTGTACATAAAAATTTAGGATACCATTTGTGTTTTGTAAACGATGGAAGTAAAGACAATACACTAGCTGTATTGCATGAATTAACAAAAGGAAAAGAAGAATATATTAGCGTGTATGATTGTGAAAAAAATGGTGGAAAAGCAGAAGCTGTCCGTCTGGGAATGTTACACTTGGCCAAGCAAAATCAATTTGACTACATCGGTTTTTTAGACGCCGATTTATCTACCAATTTCGATGATTTTCAAGATTTGGCAGATACAATTTATAACTCTAAATACAAATTGGTTTTTGGCTCCAGAATTTCAAGAATGGGAGCTGATATTACCAAACAATCCGCAAGAGCTATCATTAGCAAAACCATAAATTATATCATCAGAAAAATTCTTGGAATGGAAATTAACGATACACAATGTGGCGCCAAAATAATGACAAAAGAAATTATAGAAAAAACCTTTAATGAAAAATTCATAACAAAATGGGTTTTTGATGTAGAGATTTTTATGCGAATGAAAAAAATATATGGCTCTACAAAGACTCAAGAGTTAATTTTAGAAAAACCCTTAAACAGATGGATTCACATGGATGGTTCGAAATTGTCATTTAAAGATTCCATAAAAATTATTGGCCAAATTGGCCAAATCGCAATTCATTACAGGTAAAAAACTACAACCAATAAAGTATAGAGCAAGTTAAAACCATAACTTGCTTTTCGCTTTTTTATTAAATAAGTACTTTTATGACAAACGGTTAAAGATTATTTTGACTCTATTTGTTTTTTAATATCTCTGACATATAATAGGAGAATGTAAAGTATGATCATATATGTTTTAACTACCAACCAATAATAATAATAATAATAATAATAATAATAATAATACCATTCGTAAACTAAGCTTTTTTACAAATCGTTTACAAAGTTTTGCATTAACTGTAAAATACTTTCAAATTTGTCTTCAGACTCAAGTGTGCCATTTAATAAGTGATTTTCGTATTCATGAGTAATATCATAGCTTTTTTCAAGGTCAAAAATAGATATTTTATGCTTTAATTTATGAACACACTCTGCAGCCAGCTTATAATGCTGCTCTTGCATAAATTTATGATAGGAATCTATTTCAAGAGGGAGTTCTTTTTTAATAATTGCAATCATTTTTTGCTTAAATGCATCGTCTTCTCCGCAGAGTTGGTCAATATAATTTAAATTAGGCTGTTCCATAGTTTTTAGGTAAGGTAAAATAAAATGTTGTTCCAATGTTTTCTTTACTTTCAAGCCAGATTGAACCTTTATAATACTCAATAATTTTGTTAACTATAGAAAGCCCTACTCCTGAATTTTGATTGTTGCTTTCTAATTTTGTGAATATTTTAAAAATTTTGTCGTGGTATTTTTCAGCGATTCCGATGCCATTATCTTTGATGTAAAATTCAAAATCTTGCTCTTTTTCTCTACAACCAATTTCAATTTGGCCTTGAGACTTATCATTATAATGGATGCTATTTTCAATTAAATTTTGCATTAATTGTTTGAATCGCCATGTATTTCCTTTTATTTTTGGTAAATCATTGATTATCGAAATTTCAATATTTTTCGGAATATGAATATCTCTCTTTATTTCGTCAATTACCTCATTAAGATCAATTAATCTTTCTTCAGATTCTAACTTGTCTACAGTAGAATAATCTAAAATTCCTTTGATGAGCAAATCCATTTTTTCGACATTAAAAAGTACCTGATTAAGCGAGTTTAAGCAACTTTCACCCATTTCTTTATTATCCTCAATGACCCAATTAATAAGGGTGTCTATATTTCTGAGTGGTGCTTTTAAATCATGAGAAACAACATGAGCATATTCGTTAAGTTCTTTATTATGATTTTCTAAACTCTTTAGTAATTCTTCTCTTTGCTTATTCATAGTCACAATTTCTATAGATTGTTTTTTTAAGAAATCGGATTGATTAAAATCTTTTTCATTACCTAATTTTTCAGCATCCAAATTCATAGAATTCAATATTTCTGTCAAATTTGAATTTATTTCTTTTAAACTATTGGCTTCATCGCGTAGTTTTTTATTGGCTTGGAAAAGTTCGTCAGAACTAATTTTCATCGCTCGCTGCAACATGTTCATCTGATCCTCGTGATTATCATAAGATTCATTGACTGCGTGCAAAAAATGCTTTAAATCTTTTAAGTGCTCAGGGTTTATAAATTTAGCAATTTGCCTTTTTAAAAGAGTATTCATTATTCGCTGATTAGGGTTAAAGTCATGGTTTGATTATGTAATTCACAAAAAGTATTCTCGCTAAATGGAGCCATTTCGCCATACGAGTAAAACCCGGTAATTGCTACTTCATTTCCTATTATTTCTTGCACTTGCTCTATTTCCTCTTCAACCCGTTGATTCATAACTAATTTTCTTCCTACGCAACTCACTAGTAAAGCAAGTTGTGGGTGATTTATTCTATTTTGCATTGCTAACATTGCCGCTTGTGAAGCTCCCTCGGCAATAGCATCTACAGAAGCCATCATGAGCTGTACTTTGGCATTTTCAGGCACTTCTCCAGCTAAAATCATCGACTGATCTTCGTTATTGATATTTAAAATGGTACGAACTACAGCTTGTGATTTACCTTCGGGCGTAACATTTAAAGGATATAACAAAGAAGCTTGCGGCAACTCATTAGCTTTGTCTCCTAAGTATTTTTTATACAAATCTAAAGCAGGTTGTCCATCGATTTCATACAATATATTGGCTTCTGATCTGGTAATAATTCTTTCGGGACCAAATGAGCTCCATCCTCCAAAACTGGAAAACGAAATTTCTAAAGTTTCTCCATAAAACCCAATTAAAACGACTTCTCCTTCTTTTGGATTTTCTTTATAAGAAGCCAATGTCTTCTCAAATTTTGCATCGTCTCCACACATTCCTCCTGAGATAGGCACTTTATTTTGAATGCCATTCTCAAGACCCTCAATAAGTGAGCTTCCGTTTACGAAACTACCTTCTGAAAGTACAAATAAATGCTTTAAGTTTTCTTTGGGTATTTGTTGGTAAAGAGATTCCCCTAAAGCATTTGCATCTTTATTATGATTAAAAATATTATCGGTTTTAATTGCAAACGTACTTTTTTCAAATTCTATAGCACTAACAACAATAGAATCATCAAAGACATTTGCATCTAAAATTTCACCCGCTGTAGAGCCAAAAACCAGATGTTCATAAGGAAACTCCTTTCTAATAGCATCAATGACTTCTGGAAGCTCTAATTGCATCCTATTGGCAAAAACAAGTACCAGCGGATTTTTTAATTCTTCCTTATTTGTTAGGTACTGCCAATTTTCATTCTTTTTTTTATAAGCTTGAATTATTTTCATAGTTTCTATTTTGGTAATTTAATAAAGAAGGTTGTACCTTTAGTCAGTTCACTTTCTATCCAAATGTTTCCTTTGTAATTCTCGACTATTTTTTTTACTATAGACAATCCAATACCTGTTGATTTTTTATTAGATGTAAAAGACTGAAATATTTTAAAAATTTTTTCCTGATTCTCTGTAGCAATTCCAGGACCATTATCCTTAATAGCAAAAATATAATGCTTTTTTTCCTCTTCAAAACTTATTTGAATAATTCCGAGAGGCTTATCAATATAATTCACCGCATTGCTGATGATATTTAGAAACAACTGTTGCATTCTAAATCGCTCAGCTTTGATTGTCGGTAGTTCGTTTTTTACTATAACTTCAATATTCTTAGGTATATGAATAATATCAATTATTTTATTGATTTCAACATTCAAATTAATATTCTCAGTAATCATCTCAATATCATCTACTTTAGAATAAGTTAGAATTCCTTCAATCAAATGATCCATTTTCTCGACTTTGTCTTCAATCATATCAAGATATTGACTCGTTTGCGCATTAAACTCTTTTTCATTATCTTCTTTAATCCATGTAACTAAAGAATGTATGCTCTGTAGTGGTGACTTTAAATCATGCGATACAATTTGAGCATAATCATTGAGCTGCTCGTTCTGTTTTTCTAATTTTTTAAGTAATTCTTCTTTTTGCAATTCCAGGCTCTTTTGTCGAGTTATGTCTAAATGTATAACTATCGAACCAATTACTTCACCATTTACATTATAATTTGGAGCGCCGCTAATTAACCAATATCTTGTTTCTCCTTTTTTATTGATAGAAGTAACTTCATACGAATCTGACTTACCTTTAACCCGTTCTTTATTTTTAAAATTTACTAATTTTTTATCCTCAGGATGCAACAAAATTTCAGATGCATTGTTGCCTAACAAATCAATTAAAGAGAAACCACTCATATCACAAAAAGACTGATTGGCTAATTGTATTACGTCATCCATATCCACTTCCAATAAACCCATATTCATATTGGCAATAATATTTCTATATTTTTCTTTTTCTGCTTCTAGACTTTCTTTGTACTTTTTCTTGATGGTAATATCTTCAAAACTCCATAAATGACCATCATTTTTCTTGCCTTTGGCTATCGGAATAAAACTCCTTTCGTAAACGCGTCCATCGGCCAATTCAATTTCTTCAGAAAAGACGTTTTTTTTATTTCTTAAAATTTCTTCTACCCTTTCAATAAATTCATCTGGTCTTTTAAAAAAGTGTTTATTTTCTTCAGTAGCCATTTTAGAATCAAAACCTATCATCTCTTCTGGTTCTCCTTTAAAATCGAATAAATTACAAAACCTTTTATTGGCAATTAGCACCTTTCTATCCTCATCTTCTAGTAAAATGCCTGATTGAAGATTGGTTATTAATGACGTTAAACGATTCTCAGAATCTATAAGCTGTTGATTGAACTCTTTTTCTTGGCTTATATTTTCTTCGATAGCAAAATATTTAATCACCTCTCCTTGTTTGTTATGAAGCGCCTGTCCTTGTACTCTAACCCAGTATTTCTTTTTATATTTTGTATAATTTAAGATCTCACAAGTAAAAGGAAGTCCTTGTTTTATTTGATTCTTTAAATAAGCAATCGTTTTTGGATTGGTTGCTTCACCTTGTAATAAACGACCAGGACTCTTACCAATCAATTCTTCCTTGGAGTAGCCAGTCATTGTGGTAAAACTACTATTGGCCCACTCAATTTTACCTTCACTGTCGCAAATAATGACTGCACTAATATTTTTATCTGCTATCGAGGAAAGTAATAAAACTTGTTCTTCTTTTTGTTTATCTTCAGAAATATCCTCAATCATTGCAAAATATTGAATCACCTTTTTGGAGGAATCAAAAATGGGTTGTCCCACTGTTTTAGACCAAAAAGTGCCACCGTTTTTTTTAGCATGCAAAATTTCTACTTCAAAAGTATTTCCCTCGTAAAATGCATTGATCATTCTGTGAATCTCCTCTTTATTCGATAGAGCGTCCGAACCTACTTCAACAGGTGTTTTACCAATGATTTCATCGTTCTCATATCCTGTCAATTTAAGATATGCATCATTACACCAAAATATCTTTCCATCCGGATAAGTGAATACAATGCCGTTTTTATTCGTTTTTGCTACCAAGGACAACTTATTTAGCTCTTCTTGATTTCTTTTTTGTTCTGTAATATCACGTCCATAGATATTTACACAGCCCTCTTGTTGCAGACTTTTACAAACAAAAGAATAGCACTTACCATTATTCTCCGCCTCAAACATCCATCTTTCTTTTCTCTTATCAATTTGATGAATGATAAATTTTAAAAAATCCTCAATTTCATAATCAATTCCCTGAAATATAAGATTTTTTAAATCTTCGGCTGCTGGATTCATTTTTAATAGATGACCCTCAAAATCAATGCGAATTAATGGATCTGGACTTTGAGTAGTAAAAAGAGCAATATCAACAATTTTCTTATTGGCTTCTTTTAATTGATTTTCTTGCTGATGTATTGTATTCAAAGAATTTTGTAATGCTGCATCGTAGTGAGCGAAATCATAAAGAGAGATTTTTTTTTCTTCAAAATAATTCAAGGAAGTATGCGATAGGCTACCTATAAATAAATAGCCATTTTCATAGTTTTCAAATTGTCCTCGAAGCGAAATTTTATCTTTAACAGATTCTATTATAACTAATTGATTGGTAACTTTATAAAAATTGTCAACATTTAGCTCTTCGATAAATGGATTGGTAATTGTAAATGATCTCAGGAAATATCCTCTGCATTTTAAGTCCGGAAGCACTTTGATTAAACCTTCACCTCGGTCTTGAATAAGTAAGTTGTGGTCTAGTAAAACATAAAAAGGGAAAATCCTATTGAATGTTTCACTATCAAAATGAAATTGAGAATTTTCCATGTTGTTACCTCCTTAGTTTTAAAAATTTCATGAATACGGCATCTGAATACATTCTATTATTTCGAATGTTTTTGATTACGAAAAGTAGATAAGACTACTGCTAAACCCAACTCAAATTCCAGCTATTCAACTCTTTTAGAATTGTAACGTAAAGTACTACTTTTTTCTTACACTACAAATGTTTTAAATCTCAAGTGGTTTTCAATTTGTTTATGACATAAAAAACAAAAAATATTTTAAAGCTTTAATTCTTATCTCTAGTACTAGATTCAAAAAATAACGCTACTTATTTTTACTGAGAAATTAATTCATTCGTGCTCCAATAATCTAGTATTTTTTTTATCCTATCTACATAATCCTCATATTTCAAAGGCTTTAAAATGTAGCCCGCAATACCTATTTTATAACACTCCATCACGTCTCTATGATTGTTAGAAGTAGTTAAGATAATTGCTGGTATATATTTTAATACATCATCTGCTTTTAAGATAGATAAAAACTCGATACCGTTTAGTTTAGGCATATTAAGGTCTAAAATAATAACATCTGGTATTATTTCTTTCCTTTTTAATACATCAACTGCTTCTTCTCCATTATTTGCTTCAATGATGCGATGATTGAGTTCTAAACTTTTTAGTACTCTATTGAATTTCATTACTTCAATTGCATCATCTTCTATTAATAGTATATTCAACGATTTTGCCATTTTATTAATTTTAAAGTTTGATGCATACTTATTCAACTTCAAAGGTATTTATTCCTTTTAAAGCAAGAGTCTTTTTTAGTTAATTCATAATAAAGTGTAGACAACTGCAAAAAAAGTGTCGACGAATGGTATTTTATATGTAATTCATTCATAAAAAATATCCGGAAGCCAGTAAAAACGAAATCTAAAAAGGGATCCTAATACTTCAATCTAATTTTTATCGAATAGCCATTGCATCTGATTTTTAAAATTTCTTATATATAAGTAGAACGTCTGTAACTATATAATAAGTAAACTGAATATTAAAAAAAACAAAAAAAAGGACGATTTCCATTTTTAATATTAATTTATCGACACAAAATCATAATCAACTGTAATTCAGACATAAATATTGATTATTGATCGACAGCAAACTGCTATTCATCGAAAAAACAAAAAACAATTCTTATAATCGTCTTAGATTTGTGTCAGAATTAAGGAACAAAAAAAATCAAAATAAAAATTAATAAAATAATTATTTCCAAAAACAATTTAACAATGTCAGCAGTGATTGCAACTTCGATAGATAATCTATTCGATTTAGTAAACACTCAAAATTAAAACTATTTATTAACAAGAAATGAAGTTTCATTCAAATACCACTGAAAAATGAAAACAGCAATTACTTTAGCAAACACAATTCCTATTGGAATCAAATCTGAGCACTATTTAGTATTCTCCATGATTATTATAACTATTGGAAAAAACCTAGAGCCAAAGATCCCTATCGAAGCAAACACTTTGATTATAATTTTTTTAGCCATTTCATTAATCGGAATAACACTTCAAATTGTTAATAACCGTTTAAAAAAGAAAATTTTATTCGATACATTTCAAAAACGGTATTAGTTACCATAAGTTATAGTATCAAGCAAAGAATTTTTTATAAGTTATTTGAAAAATGACAAACTAAAACTAATTTTTGTTTCATTTTTGTCACTGCCATTACCCTGTTTGCGCCAATATTGTTCCACTATTGCAGTTACTTCCAGAATTACATTGCCATTTATTGTTGTACTTTGCGCTTTTAAAAATCAATTTTGAAATTGCCTACACCTTCAAAAAAGAGTTGCTAAGTACCAAAAAATATTACCGCCTTTTTTGCCCAAAAAGCTCTGAGCTTTTATCCAAATTAAAATCATTAAAAGGCGATGTAATTCTAGTGAAGTGCTATTTTCTTGCTTCACAAACAAATTTTCGATACTACTTTTATTAAAAGAAAAAGTAAAATGCTTGTTGTAGGCTGATAAAATCTTCCGTCAAAAATTAACAGTTATACTCTTTTGGTAAAACAAAACAAAAGCAAGCACCTTTTTTATTATCTTCTCTATTCTTCAAATAAATAGTACCCACTACTCGATCTACTATGGCTTTTATTGTTGACAAGCCAATACCGGCATTTTTACCATATTTTGAGTTAACTGTTTCAAACAACTCAAATACTTTTAACCAATATTTTTCTGGTATACCTGGCCCATCATCTTCATAAACAAAAGAATAATTAGTTTCATTTTCTGTTAGTGAAATCCAAACATTACATTCTTCTTTGTCGGTATGTTTCGTTGTATTTGATAAAAGATTTTGAATAATTTGAACAAAACCTATTTTTGAATGCCTTATAAAGGTATCGCAATTCCTAAAATTTATATGAGTCGGAATATGTAAAGCACCATTATTAACTATATATTGAATAGTGCTTTCGACATTAAAATCTTCAAAACAAATTTGATCGTTACTAACTTTTGTATATTCTAAGATTCCATTAATTAAGAAATCCATGTATTCATTTCGAGAATAAATTAAATCGATGCAAGCTTCTAATTCTGTGTCTTCAAGGAGTGTTTTATAATCTTCTTTTATAAAAATTAATAATGAATTTATACCTCGTATTGGTACTTTTAAATCATGAGTAAGCCGATAAGCAAATTGGTCCAACTGCACATTTTTTTTAATAATTTCATCATTCAAATCTTCTAAAAATCTATTTTTTTTACGAAGTTCAAATTGCGAAATCACTTGATTGGCCAATGCCTTTAATGATTCTTGTTGGTTCTCTGTAAGACCTTCTCTTGGTTTTGTATCAATAACACAAAGCGTCCCTAAAGAATAACCGTCTTTGGTATTTAACGGAGCGCCTGCATAAAACACTACGTTTGGGTCATTAATTGTTAACGGATTATCATGAAACCTTTCGTCTTTAGTGGCATCCGGAATAATAAATAATTCATCCGGTGTGTTTATTGCATGTGCACAAAAAGCAAAATCCCTTGGAGTTTCGGTTGCATTTAAACCATGATGCGATTTGAACCATTGTCGATTATGATCAACTAAAGTGACCAATGCGATGGGTGTACCACAAATTTGTGCTGCTATTTTGGTTAAGGCATCATACTCATCTTCAGGCAATGTATCTAGTATTTTATAAGCATCTAAGGCTTCGAAACGAAGATGCTCGTTATCTGGTATTTCAGGTTTGTGCATATAACTGAATTTTTATTTTTTTCTATTATACCAAACGTAATTATGTAAGGAAGTTCTATTTCTTTTAACGATAAAAATAACTAATTTTCCTTAATAATATACCTAATTATTTTAAAACTAGCCTACATATAAAATTCAATCTTGTTCAAAGCGAATTTGTTTGTATCAAAATGAGGCTTCATTTTGTTCTTACTATCCCGTTTACCCTAATCCTACTTTAAATATATTAGTTTTTTTCTTACAAATTATCAAAAGGTTTTCTATTTAATCGGATATATATTCCTTCAATAACTCAATTCTACATAAGCAGGCAAATGGTCGGATGGATATTTTAAGTCTTTTGAATCACTTAAAACAGCAAATTTTTCTACTTTAAAACCAGTATCTTTAGATATCAAAATATAATCCAGCAATCGTGTTACGGGTTCATTGTGCTTAAAACCGTTAAAAGTTCCAGAAGGACCAAAAGGTAGTGTTTTTGAAACTTCTCTGGTATCTTTCATTTCTTTCTTTAGAAGAAAAATGCCCTCTGATTCAGGCTCTGAATTTAAATCTCCAGTAAAAATGACCGAATAATTTTTATTATTCACTTCTTTAATTTTAGCAAGAATAAGTTTTATACCATTAATTTTTGCCTGTTCACCAACATGATCTAAATGGGTATTGAAAATCCAGAAAAGCTGCTTGGTTTTTAGATCTTTAAACAAAGCATAGGTGCAAACTCTTTTATATGCCGCATCCCAACCCAAAGAAATTTCACCGGGTGTTTCTGAAAGCCAAAATGTTTTATTTAAAAGCATTTTTAAACGATCTCTATTATAAAAAATAGTAGAGGATTCCCCTTTTCCAACACCTTCTCTTCCTATACCAACAAAACTATATTGAGCAAGGTTACTTGCAATATCATTTACCTGATTTGGTGCCGCTTCCTGAATTCCAAATACATCGGGCTGATAAAACTGAATTTGGGATGTAAAAAAATCTTTGCGGTGGCTCCAGTCATTATCCCCATCAACTGCTAGGTCTACACGAATATTGTAAGTCATTATTTTTAAATTCTGTCCATTGATTTGCATGGCCAAAAGAATCACTATCAAAAATTTTACTCTTCTCATAACTTTATTTTTATTCTGTATTGAATTGAATTATTATTTTCTATTATTTGCCAATAAAAACGCTGCTCTAATTATAAAGAGCAGCGTTAAAAAAAACAAAACTAATCAATATGGTCTTTTTGCTAATTTGCTAAAAGCCACATTGTTTTATTAATTTCATCATAACCTCCAAATTGACGGTTTAAGGCCTCCATCAACTTTTGACTGTTATAATTCAATTCTGAAGAAGGATATAAATATCTCACTGGCATACTACCAAGGCTTTTAACATTTAAGTTCGTTGTTGGGTCAATATTAAAATCCGGGTATTTATTTCTTCTATATTCAAAATAAGAAGTTTCTGCATCAACTAAAAAATTCAGCAGATACCGCTGGATCCAAACTTGCTTTAATTGAGTATCTGCATCAGCAGCAAATGCTGCCTCACCGGTAAAATAAGTATCAATATCATTTTGTGCAATAGGATTTCCATGTGCAAAAGAAGCATCTGTACTCATAACATTTTTTAAGGCAGCTTTAACTCCGTTTTCATAATAAAGCTGCGCACTTGATGTAGTAATCCAGCCTTTGATACGCGCTTCAGCCAAAATCAATTCCTGCTCAGCATATGTAAGGAGTCTTCTTGGATCACTATTTTGTTTGGTTTGGTATCTCAGGTTTATTTTAGAATATTTACCCGCTGAATAATTGGCATTCATTAGTCCATAATCTAATGAAGTTTTTACACCTGTATAAGCCATAAAACTGTTTTGAGCTAATCCTTTTGCAATTTGATCTGCTGAGGGTTCTGCAAAATAAAACAATCGTTTATCATTTAGTCTTTTAAGATTATCCACTACAATATCACTTAAAATAGTTCTTCCGGTAAACATATCATTTGTACTGTATAATGGATGAAGGTTTACTGTATTATACTCTAAGCCAAAATAATCAGAATCATCTTTAAGAAGTATATTTTCATTAACAATATTGGCAAATTTCTCTTTAATTTTTAAATCAGCATCACTCTCTTTTGCACTGAGAGTCATTAGAACTTTAAGTTCAAATGCATTGCAGGCTCTCCTCCATCTTTCGGGATTTCCTTTAAAAATGGTCGGATCACCATCAAAGACTATCCCTTGTGAAAAATCAATACGTGCTTGCTCCAATTCACTAAGAATCCCCATAAAAACCTCTTTTTGAGAGTCGTATTTTGGTTTGTAATTTCCCTGCGTCCCAAGATTTGCTTCACTGTATGGAATATCTCCCATCTTCATAGTGAGAAGATAAAAAGTATATGCTCTTATAAAATGACCTACCCCTTTATATGAGTTTTCGGCTGGGTTGCCTTTTGCAGCCAGTAACATTTTATCAATATCAGGCAAAATGGTCATTTTGTTAAAACTTGAATTTGCTATGAAGTTATATTGAGTTCCTAATTGTCCCTCATTTGCATAACCAACATATTTTGGCAAAGCATTCTCAGCAATAAATTCTTTTGAATCAGTACCTTGATATTTAGCAATACTCAGAATTATATTTGTAGCTAATAGTGAAGCACTTACCCCGGTAGGCGTATTAGGGTTGGTATTGATTTCATCAAAATTACTACAGCTGGAAAACATTAGTATACCTGTAATTGCAACGATTATTTTTTTCATATCAATAATTTTAAATTATGTTTACTTTTCAATTTAGAATTCAAGCTTAATATTACAACCTACAAAACGTTGTGAGGGATCGCTAAAATTATCAACTCCTCCATCTGGATCAGAATATTTAAAATCTTTTGCCCAAAGGAATAAATTTTGACCTATTGCTGATACGGTAGCATTTTTTGCTTTTATAAAACGATATACTGACTTAGGAACATTATAAGTAAGTGAGACTTCTCTTAATTTCAAAAAAGTAGTGCTGTAAGTATCTCCAGGAGATGGATTACCTCCCCAGGCTGTACCCTTATGAATTCTTTTTACATAATTCTCATAAGTAACAGGAACGTCATTTGAAGCATATTGTCTGGTATCACTGGTAATATTTCCATACGCATTATAAGTTACTGCACCTGAAATTACTTTTACCCCATCTCCAATATAATTGCTTGTACCTGTGGTAATATCTTTATAACGAATATCATTTACAGAGTCAGGATGGTTTCCAGACTGCCACATATACATTTCGGTTGTAGTTTGTGCCAAACCTCCTACTCGACCATCAACAGAAATATTCAAAGTAAGATTTTTATAACGAAGTGAAGATGTCAGCCCCCAAATCCAATCAGGATCACCATATCCATAAACGGATTCATAAGCAGAATAGACCGGTAATCCATTCTCATAAATAACAGCTCCATCGGCACTTTTCTGGAAATCATTTAAAACAAATGCATCAACTCTGTTTCCTACTTTCACCCAAGGCCTGTCGGCCGAAAATTCTTTGTCCAGCTTGGTGTAATAGCGAGCATATTTAGACCAGTTTGCCATTACATCCCATTGCCAGTCAGCTGTTTTTATTGGGGTAAAGTTTAGTGTAAGCTCAACTCCTCTACGGGTAATTTCCTGATCTATATTAATATAATTTGAGCTAAAACCTGAAGCACTGCTAACATTTGTTGCCGTTAAAAAGTCGTACATTCTCTTTGAATAATAGGTAAAATCAAATGACAAACGTTTTTTGAACAAACTTGCAGTTGTTCCCATTTCCCAAGTACTTGCTGATTCGGGTCTAACCTGGTTTCCACGTATAACATCAGGATAAGAAGCCGAGTTTAAACCTCCCCATGCATTGGTTGTAATATTGTAAACCGAATTAACATCATAAACTCCTGCCGGGGTTTTAGATGATGTCCAGGAATCTCGAAGTTTCCATAAGGATAACCAATCAAATTTTGGCAAAACTTCTGAGACTAAAAAACTGCCTGAAACAGATGGATAAAGATAAGAACGTGTAGATTCAGGAAGTGTCGAACTCCAGTCCTTTCGTAAAGTACCTTCAAGAAAAGCCATTGCTTTCCATGATACGGCCAGTCTTCCATAAAAACTGTTTACCTGTCTTTTGTAAAGAGAAGAGTTTACAACAGCATTAGTAACAGAAGATTTTAAAGAATAGAAACCCGGAACAGAAAGTCCTCCCTGGGTTCTGGCCTCAATACCTTCATCCTGTGTATAATAAATAGTTCCTCCAAAAAGACCCTCAATATCAAAATCATTAATTTTTTTATTTCCAGTTAAGATAAAATCAGTATTAGAGCTATAACCACTTCCTAAACCTTCATTATAAGATCCTTTTAAAGATTCTCCCCAAATCTCAGTCCCGTTAAGAATAACTGTAGAGGTACCCGCACCAACCAGAGATCCTTTTGAAATCCTAACAGTCTGCTTATTATTATAGGTATCAAAACCAGTTCTGACAGTAGCATTAAGCCAGGGAGCTATTTGATAACTTGCCGAAACAAAACCGTTAAAAACATTTCGATCTAAACTGTGTAATCTTTCAAATCTGTCAAAGTAAGGATTATTATTTGTACCGGTATAACTGTTATTTTGCGACTCATTTTTTACAAGCCAATAATCTTTATATTTTCGTATGTCGTAATCCGGAGATGACCAAACCAGAATATTATACATTGGATCATAGCCCTTATAACCATTAAATCCAATATTTGGTGAACTTTGCTTATTTATCGATATTGACGAGGATAATTTGAATTTATCTAAACTAATGTCTCCTGCTAATGAATAGGTATATTTATCATATTGAGAATTTGGATATTGTCCTTTGTTGTTAACCCAGGTTGCAGATGATCTAAGATTCCCGAATTCTCCTTGCTGTGTTACACTTAAGTTGTTATTTAAAATATAACCCTGATGCAGAAAGTTTTTAAAATTATCCTTTCCTATTGGTAAATAAGGCATCGATTTATAGGATTTACTAACCGGATCCCACTGAACAACTTCTTGCCCCTGCATTGGTACTCCCCAAGAGCCTGTTCCTTTATACATATTGGTGGTAGCGTCTATCTGTCTTCCAAAAGTTGTTTGGGTTTCAGGAATTGCCAGATAACCCGCTGTAAACATTGTACTGCTATTTAGTGATACGGTAAGGCCTTTTTTAGAGCTTCCTTTTTTGGTTGTTACAACTATAGCACCGCTGGCACCACGATAGCCATACAAAGCTGATGCAGTTGCTCCTTTGAGTACACTCAAAGATTCGATATCATCAGCAGGAATGTCCCTGAGAGTCATGTTTCCATAAGGCACTCCATCAATAACCAATAAGGCACTTTCACCTCGAATTTCAACAGTAGGGGCTTCTGCAAATTCAGTACTGTTTTTCACAAGTAAACCTGATACCTTACCAGTTAATGAGGTTGCAACATCTACTCCTTTTACCGTTTGCATGGAAGATCCCTCGACTTTTTGTACAGCATATCCAAGAGCCTTTTCTTCTCGTTTAATTCCTAAGGCAGTAATTACTAACTCGTTTAGTGCTTCAGCTTCCTCTTCAAGGGTAATATTGATTATCCTTTCTTTTTCAACTTTTTGTTTAACGGTCTTAAATCCCATATAAACAAAAACTAGTATTTCTCCTTCCTGAGCCTCAATGCTGTATTTTCCGTCTAAATCTGTTTGCGCGCCTATTGATGTTCCTTCAATGAGAATTGTAGCTCCCGGAATAGGGTTACCTAAATTATCGGTAACTGTCCCTGAGATTTTTATTTGCTTTGCGACATTTACTGCCTTTTTACCTTTAACAGGACTATTTATTTTAAAAGTAATCAAACCATCATTTATTTGATAAGCAACGTTAAATTTAACAGCAGCTTCCTTAAGTAATAATGCTATTGTTTGTGTTCCAGAGCTAACAGGAACCTGAGTTTTAAGTTTTGCAACCTCATCGGAATAAAGAAGCGAAAAATCAGTTTGACTTTCAATAGCTTTAAATAATGCTTTGAGTTCATAAACATTTTTTGAAATTGATACTGGAGTAGATTCTGTGCTTTGCGAGGTGAATGCTGAGGCAAAAGTCACTTGTGTCCATAGTGTAACCAAAAAAAAGAAAAGTATGTTCTTTTTATTATTGTTTTTATTTCTTACAAGATACATAATTTGAATATATTTGTTTTATGTTAATTATTTGCAATTAATGTGACCCGATGATTGGTGGCCGCCATGTTCGGGTTTTTTTTATGTTTTTTTGAGTAGTTTTTCAGTTTTGCATAGGCGCTAGTTTTTACAGGGTTTTAGTTTAATTTTTATAGTGTTATTCTGAGTTGTGCTATATTCCATATCATTGATAAAACGAATACTGCTTAAGATTTTTTCGATGTCATTGCCTGAGAAATTTCCACTAATAGTATTGCATTGATACAGTTTTGAATCCAATTTCAGTACTACATTGTATTTCCTTTGAAGTGTTAGCAATACCTGATCTATCGGGGCGTGATCAAAAAAGATTCTTCCTTGTTTCCATGCCAGGTAATTTGATGATTCTATAGTATTGGATCTTATAAGAGACCCCGAAATATCATCATAAGTCACCCTCTGATTTTTAGTAATAATTTCAGATTTAGAGCAGTGCTGATCTGTAACTTTTACCTTTCCCGAAACAACCGTTACCGAAGCAACACCTTTTTCATAATTGGTCACAATAAATCTGGTCCCAAGAACCTGTGTTTTTAAATGGCCTGAAGAAATGATAAAGGGATGTTTTTCTTTGTGTACAACTTCAAAATAAGCTTCTCCTTTTAAAGTAATTTCCCTGGAATCTTCTCCAAAGTGCTCCGGATAAACTATACTGCTTCCCGAATTTAAATAAACCATGGAGGAATCAGGTAATCTCACATTTTTTTGCTCGCCAAATTGGGCAGCAACAGTAATAAAATGATTCTTTTTAAAAATAGAATTAAAAGTAAACAGCAAGCATCCTAAAAGTATAACCGCCGCAACAGATGCCGAAATTCCATAATAATAGGCTTTCTTTTTTCTTTCTAAACGCTCTTCTATTTTAAGCAAAATACGATCTCCCAAAACATTATCAATATCATCCTTGGTAATACCGTTATCCTGAATTTTGTTAAAATAAGTGTTTACTATTTTTTTTTCCTTTTCAAAAGATTTCTCTTCACTGTATCTTTTAAAAAGATGCTTGTACTGTTTTTGCATATGACTATCAAATAAGGTCTTTATTATATAGTACACGAAAAGCAGGCAGCACCTATAAAATTTTTAAAGCATTACAATTTGTTAACATTCTTAACAAAAAGCTTGAAAAGAACTCTAACTAAGAACAAAAAATAAGGATGGCTAATAATTTAATGTAGTAATCATTTTCTGTCTTTAACATTTTTAAAGCCTTATTGATTTGATTTTCGACCGTACTTACCGATATGTTTTTAAGTTCAGCAATATCTTTAATACTCATATTTTCATAAAACCTAAGAGTAAAGATGTCAAGGCACTTTGGGGGTAAAATTTCATCTGCCTTTTCTCTGACTAGCTCAGCTAACTGCTCTTTTGGAAATTCAGCAAATTCCTGTTCCTCTATCAATTGTATAGATTCTTCTAACACTTGTAATTCAAAAGCTGTTAGTTTCTTATATATAAACCTTTTAGCGCATTGGTTTCGAACTGCCTGAAATAAATATGCAGTGTAACTTTGAATTTCAGTATCATTCATTCTGATCCAAAAATCAATAAATATTTCCTGAATAATATCTTCTGCTGATTCTTTATCACGCAAAATATTAAAAGCAAAAGCATATAAAGCTTTCCAGTTCTGCTGGTAAACTTTATTGAAAACAGGTTTTTTGTCTAAAAAAGTATTGTATTCTGCGTTCACTATATTAGTTTTAGTTTAATGCAAAACTATATGGCCCTTACCTAACTTTACTATTTATCAATATGATATTTTTATTAAATTTTTAATAAATCAGAAAACAGGCTTGATAACTTAAAAATGATCTTGATAAAGAGGTCAAATGTTATAATAATAAGTTCTATAGAATCTGTAAGCATAAAATATAAGCCTTTAAGTAATTTTAAAATTAAACTATTAATTTACAGAATGATGTAAACATAGTTATCCATGATCTAACCTCCTGAATCTTTCTAGGCATATGGATTTTAATCTTTGAGAATGACTTTTTTGTTATATACTTTTATGACTGCACTTTATTGTATTAAAGATGCTGGACACTCAGATTTGGATCACAAAATTGAATTAATTCCATTCGATAAGTTAGAGTCATTTTAAAAAAAATATTTATATTAAGAAATCTTAAGTTTTTAAAAAGTATAAATGAAGTACTGTTAAAGGAACTACAATTAAAACTAAGTGAAAAGACAATTAAATAATTTAAGCTCATGAATTTTTACATCAATCCCCAACGGAACATCCAAACCAAATTCATAAAGCCAATGGAAGAAAGACACTAAATATAGTAAGCTAATCACTTCAAACCTCCATAAATTTTGTTGAAATTTATCCCGTTCCTGTCACCACACTGCCAAAAGGCGCCAATTGAAGACAATTGACGCCTTTTTTATTATACTTTATAAATTTATTAGTCTAAAGAGCAGCACTATGCTATATTTTATTGCATCAGTATTAAAAGTTGCGTATTTAGTAGTTCTGAAAGGTACGTTCCAATGTTTAGATTCTTCATTTATTCTTTGCCGAAAGTACTAATAGCTTTAAGAGAATTGCAGCGTATGATATTAAAAAAAGTGATAATTTACAAAAAATACAACAATTGGCTTCGAATATGCAGTTTTCAAAAGATAAAATAGGACCTTTAGGCGGCCCTTAGCCCTGATAACAGTGAAAATCTTTTTGTGCCAGTGTTCTGCGCAAAAGATTGGAACCTAAAGCGGGAAGAAATCCAAATAATAATAATAATAATAATAATAATAAACCTAAAAAATAATATTATATACAATTGACGATGCTCACCACTCCAAAATAAATTCCGCCAACAACTCTTAACGCCTGATTAACTCAATACTCGATTACTCAAGCCCTGCAGAACGCTCCCGGCTTTTGTACAATCAAAAAGAGAAAAACTTTATTTTTTCGACAGCAAAACAAAGATCCCTAAATGTCCGAAAATAGCTATTGCGTGCATTTAAATCGGCATAAGCGCAATGTTGGATCCTAGCATAAACCACAATCACAGCCCTTATCTTTATTATTTCTTCAATATCCCGATAACTTAAAGTAAACCTAACTTTAAAATATACTGCCAGCCGAATAATTGACTGAGGATAACAATGAACTTCGGTATTCATTTTTCGCTAGGTTTAAAATTATAAAGATAAAGTTATCCTAATGCGACAGAACCATTTTTTTTCGATTTAAGACATTGTAAAATAAAAAAACAGCCCGAACGGCCGTTTTAATTTTTATGCGATATTACTATAAATCTATGATTTTCTTTAAATGTTAGATAGAATAATTAACCATCAATACATCTGGTATATTATCATAATACATTTTCTTTAGATTAAAATTTTTAGATACTTAAACTTCTTCCACTATCAATAATTTTCCCAGAACAAGCTGTGTGATCATTTAGAAAAATTTGGGCATCATTTTCAGTGCCGCTAAATCAACATTATCTTTAGAAAGTTATACTTTTAAAATTCCAGAATTAAGGCCTATTATTTTAGAATTTTTATGACAGGTTAATTTTATATTTTTCTTCTACTGGTGAAAGGCTTATTTTTTGCGTAAACTGTCCAATTTGGAACACTTTTTCAATAAACTCGATCTTTTCATCCAAGGAAGTATTTTCATTTTTTAAGTGGACTGCAAAATGGTTTGTTAATTTTTGAATAATTCTGGAACTGATTAAATCAATCTGAAGATCATCAAAATTGGTTGTTTTCTTTTTTTGAAAAGCAAATTCAGCCGATACAATATCATTTAGTTTCGCTTTCAATGCATGGATGGTTGGTGCACATTTTCGACCGTTTACCCATGTATTTAGTTCTAATTTCATATCGTCAATAATAGCTTCTGCAGCTGGAATATGCTGTTTTCTTCTTTCCAGCGTGTCATCAGTAATTTGAGATAAATAATCCAGATGTATTAAAGTTACACTGGGTACTTCTTCTACATTAGTATTTACATTACGTGGAATGGATAAGTCCAGAATCAATAAGGGTTTCTGTAAATTAAGCGATGTTTTGTCAATAGTCGGGTTTTGTGCTCCTGTAGCTACAACCAGCACATCTGCCTGCTGCAGTTCTTCTTTCAAATCGTCGTAATCTTTTACAATAACATTCAGTTTTCCAGCCAATAATTCGGCCTTATTTTTTGTTCTGTTTATAAGAGCGATATGGCTGTTTTTAGTATGTTTTACTAAGTTTTCGCAAGTATTTCTTCCTATTTTTCCTGTTCCGAATAACAAAATATTTTTATTTCCAATATCAGCTACATTTCGGATAATATACTGCACTGATGCAAAAGAAACGGATGTTGCGCCAGAAGAAATTTTAGTTTCTGTTTTAACTTTTTTGCTCGCTTGGATAACAGTATTTACCAAACGGTCCAGAAAAGTGTTTACCAAACCTTCTTGTTTACTATGATTAAAAGCGATTTTTATCTGGCTGATAATTTCAAAATCGCCCAGAATCTGACTGTCTAAGCCTGTCCCTACCCTAAACATATGATTGACAGCTTCTTCATTCTTATATATATAAGCAGCCTGCTGAAACTCTTCAACAGAACCATTGCTATTTTCGCAAAGCAATTTGATGAGTTCATAAGGATGATGGGCAAAACCATAAACTTCAGTTCTATTACAAGTAGAAGTCACAATCAATGATTCTATGCCTTCTGCTTTGGCCTGCATCAATAAATCAGATTGTGCTTGAGTATCTAAACTAAATTTTCCTCTAATTTCTGCATCTGCTTTCTTATAGCTTAGCCCTAATGCGTAAAAAGTGGTGGAACTGGACATATTAAAATTTTCCATATTTATGCTTTCCTTAAAAAGTTCAAAAAATTATTACTGACTAATTTATATATAACAACGCTAGAAGGACTTAATATATCGCTGTGGAATAAATTGATTCAAATTGGCAATTTTATATAATTTCCTGCCATTATACATTACATGAGAGTTTCAAAATATTTATATACTGATTCTATAATATTGTAAAGAATCCGGCACTGTAATAGTATTGAAATATAAAACGCTGCCTTTTTCAGGCAGCGTGTTTTGAGAAGAAAATTATTTTTGAACTATAGGAGTTCTCAATGATTCTAAAACAGCAACTATATCAGTATAAAGCTCTGTATTTGAAGCAACACCATTTGCATTGGCTGCAGCTCCAACATATCCTTCAAATTTTGTATAATCTGCACTGCTGGATTTTGTTCCCATACGAGGGTTTTTTGCAGGATCATGCGCCGCTGACATACTCAAGCCTGAA
Organism: uncultured Flavobacterium sp.; assembly: GCF_951805225.1. Classification (NCBI taxonomy): domain Bacteria; kingdom Pseudomonadati; phylum Bacteroidota; class Flavobacteriia; order Flavobacteriales; family Flavobacteriaceae; genus Flavobacterium; species uncultured Flavobacterium sp. The sequence goes on from NZ_OX638201.1 coordinate 2,304,977, forward strand.
TATGTATTTACAGCATTGGTACCTCCAGTGTTAAATGAAAAGAAATCAGTCAGATTATCTGATAATTTAGCAATATTGGTAGACTGGGTAGTTCCCGTTTCTGCTAATAAAGGAGCAAAATGTGCCTGCAGATTCCCTGAAGCATTCGATTGGATATCAGCAACAATCAATCCGATAGTTGAATTTACCACTTTGCGGAAACTCAAACGTCCCTGCTCAATCATCTGGCCGGAATTATCAGGATCAGAAACCATTTTAGTCCCGCCTAAGCGTTCATAAATTGATGCCTTTACAGGAGGTGCAGGGGTTTCGTCGTCATTACTGCTGCAGGAAATCATAGCTGCAGATGCAGCAAGCAATACACTAAGTGTAAGTTTTGAATAAATTTTCATAAATTTAAGGTATTAAAGGGTTAATTAAAAAAACGATTTATTTTTTGAGATAATTTATAACTCAAGCTATTTTGATTCATTGGGCAGACTTCTTTGTTTGCTAAATTTGCAGGTAGAATATAACGCTTAGCATCATAGTGTCTTTTAGACATCAACTCATTGAAAACTTTCTGTGAGTTTGTAATTTTATTATTGTGGAAATACACCACAACATTTCTTTTAACGATAATAGAGTCAGATGTCAGGCCTTTTATACTTCTTAAATCGGCACAGATTTGTCTGGCCTGCAGAGAATCGATATCTGATTGAAAATCGATTCTGCTTACCTGCAGATTTGGCGTATCATAAACGGGTGGTTTTACTGTTATAATGTGAAAAAGCAAAATGGCAATAAATAGCCCAAATATTCCGCTTAGTATAAAAAGTCCCTTTTTGATTATTTTATTAATTTTCATAATTTTTATGTTTTTAAAATTATCTACGTCTACTTAATCGCTGCGGTTTTAGAAATACTTGCAAATTGATCAATTTAGAATCGTTTTAAATACAGAAATTACCTAATAATTTAATTATAAAGGCGATACTAGAAAACTCTGGCAAGATTAAATCCAAAAAATATATCTCCTTTTCTCCAATCGCCTGTTGTTCTTCCCAGATATCCAGCTTCATCAATTGCCTGTGAACTGGTAAAATGCATCTGGAAAACATGCCCGCCGGTTTCTAAATCAAAACCGATAGACAGCGGGTTTTTATAAAGAGAATTCGGTGCCCTGTTTAAATGCGCTGCATAATCCATATTTAAAGACCAGCGTTTGGCGAATTTATATCTTCCTCCAAAACCTATAGCATATTGAGTATTGCTTTGGTCAACGTCGTCAACAAAATTCTGGTGAAAGAATGACGGCACAATTTCTAAAGACAGCTTTTCAGAAAATTTTCTGGAAATCAGCAGCTGTGCTACATAAGTAAGCCTGTCTTTAAATTCAAGTTTAGGGTACAAGCTTTCTTTTAACGTGTTATTAATAGACAAACTATTGAACCCGGCTATAGTGACGGGAAAACCATCTTTTATTTGAGGTAATAGCATATACTTTGTTGCAAAGTCATATGCAAATTCACTTCTGGCCGCACTTACATTAAGTCCATTTGTCAAACCGTAAATAAATTTAATTTGTGTATTGGCATTATCCAGTCCGTAGAAACCTTCAAAACCATCTTTAATGGATCCGAATCGGTGTGCAACAACAAAATACAAATCACCTTTTGCGGCCAATTTTGTAGACTCAAGATTAACGATTTTTAAGGCTTTGAATGCAGATGTCACTTTTTCTTTTGTAGAAGGAGTTTCTACTCCAGAGAGCAAATCGTTTTGGGAGAAGCTTAACAGCGGAAATAAAAAAAATAATAGAATAAAGTTTTTCATGAGGTTAGTTTTAAATTGTTATTTGTATTAGTGTACAACTGAAGATTGGTCTATTTTAAATTCCTGGAGCAATTCGTCATATCCTAAAAAACGCCCTTTAATCTTGAGAGTTTTCCCGGATGTAATATTTTGAGGCAAACGGTTTTTGAATGTCACAAATATTTTTTCGCTCATAACAATTCCATTACCAGCTTTATCAATACTTGTTACTGGTGCAGATAATTCAATTGTTTTGTCCTGATATTTGATGTAAGCCAGACTATCGTTTGAAGCAAACTCTCTTTCCAGTTCGTTAACGGTTACAACATAATCGGCAGTTTCTGATTCTATATCCCTATGCCCTTTGTAGATGTAGAAGAAAGACAAAATTCCGATTATTATAAAAAGGGAAATTGTAGTTAGTATTTTTTTTCTCATAACTGTTTTTTAGTATTTGGATTATCTACGTTAAAAAATACCTATTGGATTTAAACCATTAAATATGCCTTTTGTTAAATCTGTATTATTCTTTTCAACGTATATGATTTTGAAATGCCTGATGATTCTTAAAATCATGCCTTTATTTATAACTAAAAACCAATCTTATGAATCTAAAAACACTTTTCGTTATCTCATCATTAGCTTCAATCTTTGTAAGCTGCGCCAACGATGATCCAAGCACCTTAATGGACCCCACACCCATTAATGGTCTGGCAACGTACAGCCAAAATGTAAAATCTATTATTGATAATAACTGTGTTGTATGCCATGCAGCAGTTCCTAAAAATGGAGCGCCTATGTCCTTAGTTACTTATGATCAGGTGAAAAATGCAGTTTTAAATCGAGGATTGCTTACACGAATTTCTTTAGAAAATGGAGATAGTTCCTTAATGCCACAGGGCGGACCAAGATTACCTCAAACCACTATAGATATTATAAATAAATGGAATCAGGATGGATTATTAGAAAAATAATCTAGAACAAGATCATGAGGAAAATCATAATAATGCCAATGCTATTGGCTTCTTTTATTGTTTTTTCGCAAGAAAAAACAGTAACTAAATCTGCAGCAATAACCCTTGAAGCTTCAGTACCTTCTTTTCAACCGGTTGCAGGAACTAACAGCAATGTAACTTTTGTTTTAAATCCCGCAACAGGAGAAGTGGCAAGCCTTGCTTTAATGAAAGGATTCCAATTTGAAATGGCTTTGATGGAAGAACATTTTAATGAAAATTACATGGAAACCGATAAGTATCCAAAAGCCGTTTTTAGAGGCCAAATTGAGGGGTTCGACATTAAAAGTCTAACAGAAGATTATAAAGATTATATTATAAAAGGGAAGTTAGAACTTCACGGTAAATCTAAAGATATAAAAGCCGCTGCAAAAATTACCAAGACGGGGTCGCGAATCACCATCATTTCTGATTTCGCCGTAAATGCCAGTGATTTTAGCATCCCTATCCCATCGCTTATTAAGTATAAACTGGACGATAGGGTAAAAGTTCAAATTATTGCGGTTTTAAAATAAGTGCTAAACCAGATAAATCTTATCCACTAAAAACAATGTAAAGCCAAAAAACTATGAAAAAAAACATACTCATTGCAATGCTATATGTCTGCGCTATTGGCCTCTCACAAGAAAAAATGATCAGTAAATCAGGAAAAATTACTTTTGAAGCATCCGTTGCTTCTTTTGAAGAAGTCAAGGCCACAAATACTAATGTTACTTTTGTCCTGAATCCTGCAACGGGCGAAATTGCAAGTTTAGCCTTAATGAAAGGATTTCGATTTAAAGTCGCTTTGATGGAAGAACATTTCAATGAAAATTATATTGAAAGTGACCGCTATCCAAAAGCAGTCTTTAAAGGAAAAATAGAAGGATTTGATCTTCAGAGCCTAACGGTAAATCCTAAAGATTTTATCATTAAGGGTAAATTGGAACTTCACGGAAAATCTAAGGATGTAAGCACCACAGCAAGGATAAGCAAATCAATATCAGGAGTTAGTATTTTATCTGATTTTAGTGTAAATGCCAGTGATTTTAATATTGCAATACCAAGCCTTGTTAAAAGCAAAGTTTCTAATAAAATAAACATTCAAGTTGCAGCAGTATTAGGAGCAAACAGACAATAACTACCAAAAAAACTTAAAAAGTCAATTATTCATTATATCAAAAAAAATGGAGGAAGAAACAAAAATTGAAGACGACTTTACCCTTATACGCTTTCAGAATGACAGTTCAGAGCCTTTTTTTGCCAACCGTGAGCTGGGAAGTGATATGATTCAGTTTCATTTCGGACTGAAAGGCAATAGCAAATTTTTGTTCAGTCAGGGTAGTTATACTTTAGAATTGAAAGAGGAAAAATCCCTGCTTTTGTATAATCCTAAAAAGCAGACATCACTTCATTTAGAACTTGCTCCAAATTCATGGGTGATTTCTATTATCGTCTCGATTAAGAAATTTCACGCGCTGTTTTCTACTCAAGCAGATTATATTACTTTATTAAGTGCTGATAATAACAACCAAAAGTATTCTACTGAAGCAAATATCAATCCCCCGATGGCAATTGTTTTAAGCCAGCTGTTTCATTATAACTTTCATCCTTCTATAAAAAACCTTTATTACAAAGGAAAAGGATATGAACTGCTGAGTTTGTATTTTAACAGGTCTGAGAATCCAAGTGCACAACATTGTCCGTTTTTAATTGATCAGGACAATGTTTTGAAAATCAGAAAAGCCAAAGAAATTATTATTGCAAATATGAATGAACCCCCTGGTTTACAGGAATTGGCAGATGAAATTGGCCTTAATATGAAAAAACTAAAAATAGGTTTCAAACAAATATACGGTGATACTGTCTATGGTTTTCTGTTTGATTACAAAATGGATTGCGCCAGAAAACTGCTTGACAGCGGCTGCTACAATGTAAATGAAGTGGGCTTAAAAATAGGTTACAGCACCGGAAGCCACTTCATTGCGGGATTCAAGAAAAAATTTGCCACAACTCCAAAAAAATATCTGATGTCGATTAATACCAATTTTAAAACAGTATCGATTTTGTAAATTGCAGTATAAATAAAAAATAATATTACTCATATTTCTAAATGGCAGCAAATGCTACTTTTAGAAAAAATTCAAACAACAAATACTTAAAGCTTAAAGCTTAAAGCTTAAGTAAAAAGCAAAAAAATAATGAAAGGCGTATTAATAGTAAATTTGGGATCTCCCGAAAGTCCAACACCAAAAGATGTAAAGCCGTATTTAGATGAATTTTTAATGGATAAATACGTGATCGATGTTCCGTATTTATTGAGAGCTTTATTAGTCCGAGGCATCATCTTAAGAAAAAGACCCAAAGAATCGGCACATGCTTATACAAAAATCTGGTGGGACGAAGGTTCGCCCCTTGTAGTGCTTTCAGAAAGAATGCAGAAGAAAGTACAAACATTGGTAAATGTACCGGTTGCACTGGCAATGCGCTACGGAAGCATGACCATCGAGAAAGGACTCCAGGAGTTACACGATAAAGGCGTTAGCGAAGTAATGCTTTTCCCACTGTATCCGCAATATGCAATGGCTTCTACTCTAACCATTTTAGTAAAGGCAGAGGAAATCAGAAAGAAGAAATTTCCACAGATGACTTTTACCAATGTTGCTGCTTTTTACAACAAACCGGATTATATCAAAAATCTGGCAGATTCAATTCAGAAACATTTAGCTGGATTTCCATACGATCATTTATTGTTTTCGTATCACGGAATTCCAGAACGTCATATACGAAAAACCGATGTAACCAAATCGCATTGCAAAATTGACGGTTCTTGCTGTAACACACCTTCACCAGCGCATGATTTCTGTTATCGTCATCAATGTTATGAAACGACAAAACAAGTAGTAAAATTATTAGGTCTCCCAGAAGATAAATACAGCTTAACTTTCCAGTCCCGATTGGCTGGAGATAAATGGCTGGAGCCTTATACCGATATTGAAATTGATAAAATGCCGGCAAAAGGAATTAAAAATCTGGCTGTGGTAACACCGGCTTTCGTTTCGGATTGTTTAGAAACGCTCGAAGAAATCGCCATGCGTGCCAGAGAAGATTTTGAGAAAAATGGAGGAGAAAATTTCTTGGCCGTTCCTTGTTTGAATGACGACGACCAGTGGTGCCAGACTGTTGGTAACTGGATTAATGACTGGGCTGAATAATACTAAAATAGCAATATCGAGATATTGGACCTCCCATCATTCATATATCCGTTCGCCTCTTTTTACAAATGAACTTCGATAATTCTTCTGTCGAAGCATTTAGTGATTCGGCAGATTGAATAATCAAAAGTAAAATTTCTCTCAACTCATTATTTCCAAGATTTACATCTTCACACAACAATTTTGAAAGACCCAGGATATTGGCAACGGACTTTCTAACCTTGTGAGAAATTGCAAACATCATCTGCTCTAAACCACTGTTAAATTCTTCCATGTTCAACTCCTTTTCTTTTTCTCTGATATTCAAATTTACATTGGCAATTTTTAAATCTTTAGTACATCTTTCCAATTCTTCGTGATTAAAAATAAGTTCTTGCTTCGCTTTTTTTAACTTATCTAATATAATATCCTGATCCATAATTTACGATTAATAAAGTTAGTTAAAAGTATAACATTTAAAACGACTTTTCTTACATAAGTGCATCTAACATCAATTAGATTCTAAATTCCCCACTTTTTATTTCGATGTTTTGTTATTAATTGATTTTGAGAATTAAAAAAAAAATTTTAAAAAGTAAATATTTACTCTGGAAAGTAATTTTGTTTAATATTCTAATTCTGCACTAATTATCTTGGTAACTTTTTTAAGTTTTAAAATAGAATTATTTTGCATAATTTTAAGTAAAACTATTTTATGTATAACAAGTTTAATATTTCTGAAATCATTCTTAATATACTGGCACAAAGCCCTGAAAAAACTTGCCCTTTTGAAGATTTAACCAGTATGGTTATTCCTGGTTTGAATGAATCCCTACAAGAGATTTTTATCCAAAGGTCAAATCAGGCAAAAGTCTTAGATGCATTAATAATGCTAGATAGTGAAGGTCTTATTATTTTAGATTCAGCTACAGATGCAAGCATTATAACTATTAAGGGACTAATAAATATAAGAAGCAAAAGCTTTCTAAATTGATAAACAGTCTTTTTTGACTTTCTAAATATATTACCCATTAATACCTTTGTTAAAGAACTAGTACCAGTATAAATATCATTTATCTTCTTATTCTGCATTTATCACTGCAATATTTCACTTCGTCCCAGATTTTTTCCCATTTTTTTCTCCACGCAAATGGTCTCTGGCAAACAATGCAGATTTTAGTGGGCAGGTTTTGTTTTTTAACTCCTCTCATTTTTTTGTTTATTTCTAAAACTCCAAACAATATCACTGGCGTATTTTCGAGTTTGTTCTATGTCAACTATAGGCTCTGGATAATCTCTACCTATTTCGCATTTGTAAAATTGCTGCTCAATAAGATTTAATTTCCATGGTTCATGAATTAATTGTGGTGGAATTTCAGCCAGCTCAGGTAGCCATTTCTTTATAAATATGCCCTCTGAATCGTGCTGCTGTGAATTTTTTACGGGATTATAAATTCTAATGGTATTGCCTGTTGTTGTACCGGCCTGCATCTGAATCTGCGGATAATGAATTCCGGGTTCATAATCTAAAAACTGTCTTGCCAAGAAATGAAGGTCCCGCCAGTCCTGCCACAAATTGAATGTGAAAAAGGAAACCAGCATGGCCCGCATTCTAAAGTTGACATAACCTGTCTGGACTAAACATCGCATGCAGGCATCAACAATAGGAACGCCGGTTTTACCTTCCTGCCAGGCTTTTATATAGATTTCGTTTTTTGGCTTGACCAAGGAATCGTAATCTTTGTTTATATTTTCAAATTCAATTTGACAGTCATTTTCAAATTTTTGCATAAAATGGCAATGCCAGTGAAGTCTGGAAACAAAATTTAGCATGGCTCTTTTGTTGTATGATGTTTCATAAAACTGATTGGTATATTGATACACCATTCGCATACTGATGTTTCCGTAAGTTAAATAAGGCGATAAACGGCTGCAGCCTTTTCGACTTAAAGCTGGTTTGGAAATATGTTTGCTGTAATTTACGTGTCTTTCTTTTGCAAAACTTTCTAAATATCGCCGGGCCCAATATTCGCCACCTTGTTGAAAATTTTTATTTCGGTTTGTAATTTCATTCGAAAGTACTCTTCCTTTTAGTTTTTGATAAAAATCAGGATCTAAATTTTCAAATTTAAAAGTATTCAGGTCAATCATTTTAGGAATTGCGCGCATTGTTTCTGCCCAGCGCTTATCCCAATCTTGTTTTGATCGCAGCTTTCTGATAACACCATGGAGCTGGAATTGTTTCCAAAGAATTTTATGATCATCAAAAAAAGACTGCATGGCAATATCCCTGTCAAAAGTGACTTTGTTGCCAATTTCCTGATGCGAAAACACTGTTTGAACATCATAAAGACTGCATAAGTGCTCAAAAACAGTCTGGACTTCGTTATGAAAATAATAAATCTGCGCAGCAAATGATTTTAATTTAGACTGCATTTCCTGTAAGGATTCATAAACAAACCGCCAATGACGGACATCAGCATCATCGCAAGCCATTATTGAGGGTTGAAAAAAATAAACCAAAAGAAGGGGGATATTTTCCTGCTGCGCCACAAAAAGAGGTTCGTGATCTGTAAAACGGAGATCACGTTTGAACCACATAATATTTATCTTTTTTTTATTCAACTTTTAAGCAATGATGTAATTTCCTTATCGGGCTTTGCATAGCTTAATCGGTCTAACTGCATGGTTTTATGATAGCTGTCCAGACCGGAACAAGTAATAGTATTGGCTTTTTCTAAATCGAGGAAACCATCCTCAGACAAGCAGTCTTCGGGTATGAAAATCTGGACTATTTCCCCGATAATCATAGTAGTATTATTGATTGAAATGGCTGTTTTTTCTTTAAATTTAATGCCTAACTGTACGTTGCTTTCGAGCACAAAAGGAGCTGGAAAGTTATTTTTATATTCCGCACTGAGTCCTGCAGCATCAAATTCTGAAATTTCTTTATTGTATCTCGCTGATGTCTGATGTGCCTGCTTGTAGATCTGTTCATTGATATGATTAATGGTATAGAATCCTGTATCTAAAATATTTCTCATGGTATCACGCTCGGGCGGGCTGGGGCGAAAAATCATACCTATTAATGGAGGATTTGCTCCAATATGAAAAAAAGAACTAAAAATGGATAAATTAGTATTTCCCTGTACATCAGAAGTTCCTACCAATGCCACACTTTTAAAACCGCCTAAACTATTGATTAAATGCACGGCTGTTTGCTTTTCCATTTTTTCCAGATCACTGGTTTTAAAATTTATTTTGTTTTTCATTAGTAGAAATTTATTAAAAAAAGCAACTTTTCAATTGATGAGTATCCATTTTTTATCACTGTTAAGTCTAAAAGTAGCAATATGTTCCTTATTCCATTCTTTGGGTCCTATAAGTGAGAGAAAATCAAAACCGTCTGCATCTTTATATAAGTGATATATTTCACCTACAATAGGTTCAAAAGAAAATCTGGCATTGTATACCAATTCATTCCATTGGAATTCTTCGATTAAATCCTGGTATTGCATTTTTAGTTCATTGAATTTACTTTCAAACTCTTTGTTTACCTTATTTAGGCCCATGCCTTTCCATCCTGCTAAATCATCTGCTTTTATTACCGGTGCACCAACACTTGTAGCATATGGCAATAGGCTTGCATTATAACCATGCTGCTCAGAAAATACGACATTATCCGGTTTATCTTTTTTTATCATATTGAAATGTTTTTTTAACGCTTAGATATTTTATTATTTGAAATTGATCTTTGCCTGTTACATTTAAACCTTTCAATTTCTGGGGTTCTCTTTGCAGCGTGTTTTGTTTTACAATTTTCAACGCGAATGCGCCATAATTTATAACTGCTGAATTTTAGCTCTTTTTTCATTAAAGCTTTAACATCGGCTTCTGAAAGATGAAATTGAAATTTTATTGCATCAAAAGGTGTTCGGTCTTCCCATGTCATTTCTATAATTCTATCGATCTGAATTTCATTCAATACACCATTATCGATTTTTACAATGATTGACTTTATCATATATTTTGTTTAACAGTTATTAAATACCATTAAACAAAAATAATACTTTTACAGTTATGAGAGAATTGATAATACATTAAATCTTAAACCAATAGATATAATCTAAAAGATGGGAAGAAATTCTATTTTATAAATTGATAAAAAATCCAGGCCACAATTCTTTATTTCAAGAATTCCATCTTTTAAGTACTTAAAAGGGCTAAAAGAATAACATTTGATTTTTAAAGTTTATAATCAATTGATTAAAATTACTTAATTGAAAACTTGGAGTGCCAAAGATAAAGAAGAAGAAATTTAGGCTATACATTACATGTTTGCTTTGATTTTGAATACAACAGCGAAATTATTTTGACAAAAGTAAATTGCACAAAAAATATTACTTCAAAATACTCATCCATAATACCTTTTACTTAGTCCGATTTTATTTTACTTTATTTTTTGACTTCTTTTAAAACCAAAAAGAATATTAAAGCGTAAATGACTTTATAACTTAAAAAAAGTAATTATGAAAACTAGAAAATTTTTAGCCGCAGCAATTTTGGCATTAGGGTTTGGATTTACATCATTTGCGCAAAAAACTGTAATGGTTGGCGGATCAGCTATGTATCCTAATAAAAATATTATAGAAAATGCGATAAACTCAAAGGATCATACCACCTTGGTAGCAGCAGTAAAAGCAGCAGGATTAGTTGAAACTCTGCAAGGTAAAGGGCTATTTACTGTTTTTGCACCAACAAATGAAGCATTTAGTAAATTGCCGCCTGGAACTGTTGATACATTATTGAAACCTGAGAATATTAAATCATTACAAACCATATTGACATATCATGTAGTGGCCGGTAAAATGAATAGTTCTGATATTGCAAAAGCAATAAAAGCTGGTAAAGGAAAAGCTGCTTTAAAAACAGTGAGCGGAGGAACTCTAACTGCCTGGATGGATGGAAAAGATTTGTACATTAGCGACGAAAGCGGCAATAAGGCTAAAGTTACAATTTCAGATGTAAATCAATCTAATGGTGTTATACATGTAGTGGACACAGTACTGCTTCCAAAAATGTAATTTGCTGAAAATAAATTACAATTATATAAAAAGCCCTGAAATTTCAGGGCTTTTTATATAATTACTATGAGATACAATATTAATAGTCAATTGTATAAGAGATTTTGATTACCATTTTATTGCCAGCTTAAGACTTTAAATATTTTGGACTTGACATCTCTTTTTTGGAAAAAATTAAGAATATATCTTTTTACTATAAAGTACATGAACTAACATTCATAGCCATAATCTTCATTCTTCAACATCTCAATAAGTTAAAATAAACCTAAACCTGTAATAGACTTCCTGCTGAATGGTAACCTTTGGACAGCAATGACCTTCGGTATCCATTTTCGATGCGTTAAAAATTCTAAATCTAAAAGCGGCAGGAGCGTGATGACAGTCTCTAAGGGATTTTTTTCGTAACAATATTCAAAAAATCTTTTTCTGCAGCCCGATATCGGAACGTCCGCTGAGTACAATGCCCAAAGGGCAGAACCTCGAAACCTTTGAGATGCTGTCAAAAGTTTTACATTCCTTATTCCATTCCAAGTCCATACCGCTGTGGGGACAGGTTCCCTCATAGAGGTGCAGTTTTCCGCTTTTATCCCGGTAGGCTGCAATTTTATCATCTCCCGCAGTAATAATCCTGCCCTCTTCATCACGCAGGTCCGAAACTGTTGAAATATCCCAGGCAAGCCATTTTCGGGCCTTCTCCAGTGAAGCCCTGCGAATTTCACGAGTATCCTCTCCGGCTTTCCTCATCGGAGTCCGCGACGGGGCATATAATTTTACACAGCTGTTTCTTTTTCCATTAATAAGATCCTTAATAATAAGGGCACCTAATGCCCCGTCCGAAATTTCGTTTACTGCAGACCCTTTTACAATAAAAATATTCCCGCCGGCTGAACTTCTGCCTATCAAAGGCAACAGATCGCAAGGCTGCATTATTTCTCCCGACCATTTACAGTCAGCAGCGGTGAAAGAAGGAAAATGCATTTTAGTCCATAAAGCAAGCTTTTCCATTCTCTGCTCCCCTTTTTCAGTTTCAGGCTCATATCTTGCCGATGTATCATATAAAGCTTCTGCAGTTAAAAGATCGTACTGGGAATCCAGTGCTTCCACTACAGCATTATGATTGGGTCCGGAAACCCGCTGGGAATATAAAGGCCGGGTTTCACTCCAGAATCCAAAGGGCATTGTACCCTTTGGAATTTTTACTCCGATGCGGTACGCTTTCTGCATATTGAGTCTGGCCGAGAATTGAGGCAGCTTGTTGATCAGCGTATCACAAGCGAGTACAACATGGTCCGATTGTATGAAATACCCGTTAATATCTGCCCCTTGGTCAGAGATTTTTTCAACATTTGAGTGGTCAAAAAATATCCCGCCCTCCTCTATAAATGCCTTAAGAAGCCCATTAAGAAATGAGGCAACATCACATTGGGACTGTCTGGAAAGCTGCAGACATTTTTTGTTTTCCGCCGTCTTACAAGACGGTATAGAATGAAGCATCTTTACCGGCAGCCGCAGGGATCGGGCAGCGGCATATTCTTTGTCCATCCTGCTGTCATCTTCATCCGCACAAGGAAATAAATAACTCTTCACTTCCTTATATCCGCATTGTATTGCTTCCTGCCTTATTACAGAGGCAGTCCATTCTAATGCATTTTTGTAACTCTTGAGAACTTTGGCCGCTTTTTTCACCCCTATCCTGTCTGACATGTCATAATAACTACACGTTATGGGGTTTGCTATATTGGCTGTAATCCTCCCGGACCCGCTCTGGTGAGGCATTGCCGTGCCTGCCAGTATCACCTTCCTGCCGGATTTTCTTAACCAGTAGGCAGCGCTGATACCTGCAGCGCTTGTACCGATAACTAAAATCTCTGTGCTGTGATTGCATTTGATTTCGCTTCGAATATCCTTGGTAGATGAAATACATTTTGTAGACCCGTCCAGTTCTAAACATTTATCTGTATTCATAACTTATCTTATTATAAATTGAAGTCGTTATCAGAATAAAAATATAACTTCTAAAAGTTTTAAATTTAATAAAATTCTTACAACAAAAAAAATAAAATGTCTATAAATTTTAAAGTTCAGGAAATGATAATTTATATGATTATCCAGCAAATCTTCCGCTGGGGTCAGGATGTAGAAGCTTAAAGTCAAAACGGCATTTTTAATCCCCTGTTTCATTATAACACCAATCATTACAACATACATTAAAACGCTGGCAATTTAGCTCTAAAAACTACAAATGAGTTTTTAATAAGCAATTGGTACACAAATTGGAGTTGATACCTTATTTGCGACTAAAAGCTTAGGCAGTATTTATCTGAATTTGTAAAAAATGATGATATATTGCCTAAAATTTCTGACTGGCAGCTAATTTTATTCCTTCTAATTTTAACAGCATGAAAAATACGAGGAGAACCTTTACTTTAAGCTTTAAGATTCTGGCCGCTTCCATGAGCATCCACTGCGGAAGAGTCTGTGACGTGGCAAGAGAACTCAATATCAGTACAAGTACCCTTCAGCACTGGAAGAAGCTTTACCAGGAAGGCATATTTACCATAAAGAAAACTTCAGCTGAAATATCCCATAAAAATGAGCTGCAGAAGCTTCGGAAACAGATAAAAGAATTAGAAATTGAAAGGGACATCCTAAAAAAGGCTCAAAATATCTTCTCCAAGAGCGGCGGGTGAAATATGAATTCATCAGAGAAAATGCTGAAATTTTTCCTGTCGAGAAGATGTGCCGGATTTTTCAGATTCACAAAAGCAGTTTCTTCAGATGGAGGAAAAGAACCCCCACTGCAAAGTCAGTTCGGAAAGCCCATATAATAAAAGAAATTATAAGAATTTACCACTGGAGCCAATGCCGATACGGAAGCCCGAGAATTGCTAAAGAATTAGATTCCATCGGGATAAAAGTTTCCAGAAAATTTGTCGGGCAGATTATGAAGGAAAACCATCTGAGAAGCATTGCTAAATCTAAATCTAAATATAAAAAGACTACAAGCCCACCCCGTAATAACAGATCAGCAGAAAACAGATTAGAACAGATTTTTAAGGCAGCCAGAAGAAACGAAATCTGGGTTTCTGATATTACCTACATCGAAACAGATGAAGGCTGGATCTATCTCACTGTGGTAATAGACCTTTTTGACCGTAAAGTGATCGGCTGGTCAATCAGCGAAACAATGAGAGCAAAAGATACCAGCATCACCTCTTTAACGAAAGCTCTTTTAAATCGTCCATTGGAGAACAATCAGGAACTACTCTTTCACTCAGACCAAGGAAAGCAATATGCCTGCCGTGAGTTTATTGCTTTATTAGTCACAAATAAAATAACCCAAAGCATGAGCCGAAAAGGAAACTGCTATGATAACGCGATAGCAGAAAGCTTCTTCAAGACATTAAAGGTAGAACTGGTATACCAAAATAAATATAAGACTAAAGAGAAAGCAGAAAAATCAATAACCGATTATATCGAGAACTTTTACAACACCTGCAGAAGACATTCTGCACTCGGAAACTTAACGATCGAAGAGTTTCAGAATCAGCAGGCAATTAAATAATAGCTTTTCTTATGATGCTAGAGTTAAACTGGGTGCACAATCGATGCATTTAGATTTAACAAGAACTGATAATACTGTATTAAAACAATTTGAAGGCTCAAGTTCGAAACATTACTACCTTATTAGTATACCTAAAAAAATTTAGTCTTTTTTACTAAAAACAGGTGGTCAACATCACTTAGTTTTACAATTTGTAATCTGAAGCATTACTCCAGATCATTATCTGCCTTCTTTTGTCCAGATCTTTACCTTGATTTTAATGTACTTCATTAGGGCTCCTCATTTTTTTGTACTTTTGTTTTAGCTTAAACCCCGAAGAAAACTGATGTCTTATGGCACTGCTTGTTATTGAGTTTGTTATTTGTATTTTGGCAAGAGGCAATGGTTTTAGGCAGGCTGTTAGAAAAATAGAAGTCATTTTATGGAGGAAAAACTAAGAGAACATATAGAAAAAATAGTACCACTCAGTGATGAGGAATTTACCTTTGTATCGACTCATTTTATGGTCAAGAAGTTTAAGAAACACCAATTTATTATCCAGAAGGGCGATCAGGTGAAATATTCTTACTTTGTAGTATCGGGGCTTTTAAAATTGGTTCATACAGATGATTCGGTAAAAGAGCACATCATTTCCTTTGCAATGGAAGATTGGTGGGAAAGTGATTATTATGCCTTTTACACGCAGACTGAAGCAACTCTATCGTTGGAATGTTTGGAAGACACTGAAGTGCTCGCCCTTTCCTTCGATAATTACCGAAAGCTATGTGATGGCCTCCAAAAGATGGAACGTTTCTTCCTCGAGAAATCGAGTTTTGGTTTTCTTGGAGCGCAGCGACGCATATTGTCGCTGATTAGCTCTAATGCAAAAGAACGCTATGAGCAATTGCTTAAACGATATCCTTCTTTATTTCATCGCGTCCCAAAATCACTAATTGCTGCCTATCTGGGCGTGTCCAGAGAAACCCTGAGCAGATTTTCCCGTTAACCGAACAAAGGGCATGGTGTGACAAACCTCACACCATAATAGTGAGTAATGTCATCTTCAAAATCCCTGCATTCCATCTAACTTTGGATGATTAATTAAATACAACCATGGACTATCCATGGCAACAGAAAATCCAAAAAAAGAATGCAAAAGAAAATCACTAATCCCTGGAAATGGCAAGATCAACTGAGTTTTGTACAAGCTGTAGAAGTAGAACAAATACAAGGTACACTCTACGTTTCAGGACAAACAGCCATCAGCGCTGATGGACAATCGAGTACTGGCGACATGAAAACACAATTGACTGGAGCCATACAAAATCTGGAACAAGTAATCCGCGAAGCTGGTTACGACTGCAAAAATATTGTGCACTTAAAGATCTACACCATCTCAACTGCAGATCTTTGGCGCCAGTTTCCTATCCTTCAGGAATGGATCGCCAAAAATGACATCAAACTGACGATGACTTTGTTAGAGGTAAAAGGTCTTTTTGAAACACTGACAGTAGAGCTGGAAGCTATAGCAGTAAGATAACCCTTCCTCAATTGCAGTGAATGGGTTAAGTATCAATAGGCTCCTAAAGACTACAAAAAAGAAGAGGCTGTCCGAGAAGTAATTTCGGACAGTTTTTTTTTGTTTTTCACATTGGTTTCACTTAATTTAAGTATTAAAATCAATGATTATGCAGCCCAGCTCTTAACACAATCATTTTATAATAAACGGTGGTTCTGTGGCATCTGTCAGAATCAAATATAAGAATCTAAGTAATTTAAAAGTTAGCCTGCTAATTTACATAATGATTTAAACATAGCTGTCCCATGTCCAATCATCTGATTCTTTCTCAGCATATGCACAACTTCAATTCTACTCAATGTTCGTCTTGCTGATTCAAAGCTTTTAAAGCCTAACCCGTTTTGTATCCTCCATTTTATAAATCGATGGTCCTGTTTCCGTACAGTTTGGGACTTCAGTTTAGCTGGCAACCTTAACCAACATTTCTGGCCTTGTATATAGTTTCTCTCCGTCAGGCCAAGAGTTTGCCTACTGTTTCCTTCAGATTCCACTCACGCGATGGACACCCTTGCATTCAGTTAGCACTTCCCACTGTAAAGGTATGTTGGGGACTTGCACCCTAGAGTTATCGCCCATGCTGGGCACACCAGCCAATTGGCGCTTTTTTTTATAACCTTCTTAATTTTTTATTAGTCTAAAGAGCCGCAGTATGCTATGTTTTATTGCATCAGTATAAAAAGGCGAGTGTTTAGTAAAGTTGAAAGGCAGCTTCATGTGTTTAGGTTATTCATTGATTTTCTGCTGGAAGTAATAATAGCTTTGTGAGAGAATTGCACATATGGCATTAAAAAAAAACGAAAATTCAGTATTGATTAGAAATACAAAAAGTGGGTTGCAATGTACAGTTCTCGATAAACAAAAAGCCCTGCAGCAGCACTGGCCCCGATAGCAGTGAAATCCTTTGGTGCCGAGGCTGGGCACAAAAGAATTCTTAGCCAGTTCGCTTGCGATCGGGTGAAACGTATAGCGGGATGATCTCCTAAAAAATAATATTATATATAATTGACGATCATGACCACTCCAAATTAATTACCTAATTTATCTACTGTTATATATAAATAACACAAGATATCTTTTATTTGATATAGGTCTCATCCAATCTCCAACTCGCCCCCACTCTGTCTTTTCTCTTCTTGATCTCTGACTTAATCAAAGGCGCAAACTTACCCGGCGCTGAATCGTAGCATGATCCACAAACACTCCTCTAACCTTCATTATTTCTTCAACATCCGATAGCTAAGTATACATCTTAATTTGAAATATACTGACTGAAGAATTATGTATTTTGGATAACAATGACCTTTAGTATTCATTTTTTTGATGATTTAAAATTCTAAAGATTGTATTCATTTTTTGGTAGTTTTAAAATTCCAAAGATAGAAGTATTCCCAAATGCGAAAAAAGCGTTGCAATATATCTTAGTTCTTAATTTCTTTCAAATGAAGATTTTTAATACTATATTTGAAACTTAGAAATGGTAAGCAAATATTCTTAATTATTTCTTACCGAAATTATTTAAAACTCCATCTAAAACAAGACAATAAGTGAATTATTTTTTATCTAGTTATCATGAATTTAGATAACTTCATTAGTTTTAGTAGATCAATAATTTATTTAAATTCTACGCAGTTTTAGTATTTAGTTAGTGAGTAAATTCAACAAGTTTTTAGTCCAGTACTGTGGCTATTTTTTTTAAGATATTCTTTTTTAGTTTAAATATGTACATTCCAGAAAATTTGCCAACACAAAAAATAAAGAAAGGTACAATTGTACTTTTTAAAGGAGATGATTGTAAATATACATACAAAATTCTACGAGGGTGCTTGAGAAGTTATATCATAAACGAAAAAGGCAAGGAGGTAACCTTAATATTTGCTCCAGAGGATTGGTTATTAACAGATTTCAATAGTTTCATTTATAATGAGCCTTCAGTATTTTTTATTGACGCAATAGAAGACTCTGAAGTATTATTGTTAGGCAGGAATTTAATTGCAGAATTACCACAATATAAAAACGAAGATCTTATCGAAAGAATATTTGTTTTAACAAAAAACATTATAGCAATTAATAAACGCTTATCAATGTTATTGGGTTCGACACCAATTGAAAGATATAAAGATTTTATAAAATCCTATCCAAATTTAATTCAAAGAATACCTCAAAAGCTTATCGCTTCATATATTGGTGTTTCCTCTGAACATTTGAGTACCTTGAAAAATAATAACCTTTTTTTTTAATTTACAGAACTGTATGTTAAAATTACATCACAATGTAAAACATTGTTGACTAATCAAATACAAGTAGCCCACGATTTTAGTTTTGTTTTATAACCTCCTAAGAAACCAACTGCGAAACTAAATCGTCTTTTTAAACACTATTTTGACATTTGAATTGTAATTTATAACACCTTACCTTGTCTTACGCTATAATTGTATTTACTGAATTAACTGACGTCTGAATCTAAATTATTGAAAGAGAATATCACCAAAAGAATAATCTTAATTCTAAATGTATATTCCTTGAAGTCTTTTTTAAAATAATACTATTTACATCTTCAATTATCTTTAGAAACGTGATGAGACGAATTTTTGAGCAATTTTATACAGCAAATTTTCAATATCCCTGAGCTAATGAAAAATTAAAATTGCGTTCAAAAAAAAGAGGCTGTTTTCTGGACAGCCTCTTCAAATTATATTTTATAATACTTAGCTCAACAATGTAATAACCTGTAAAGCCAATTCTGTACCAATTCTGTCTTGTGCTTCTCCGGTAGCAGCTCCAATGTGTGGCGTTAATGAAATTTTAGAGTGCATTAAAATAGCCATTTCTGGTTTTGGTTCGCTTTCAAAAACGTCTAAACCTGCAAAAGCAACTTTTCCAGAATCTAAAGCTTTTACTAAAGCAACTTCATCGATAACACCACCTCGAGCACAGTTTACGATTCCAACACCGTCTTTCATGATTGCCAGTTCTTTTTCTCCAATGATGTAACCATCCTGAGCAGGAACGTGTAATGTAATGAAATCAGCTTCTTTGAATAAAGATTCTAAAGATTGAGAAACGATAGTCGTAGTGATTGACTGACCATCAAAAAACTCCACTTTAACGTCTACAGAAGGAATAAAACTATCGGCAGCGATTACTTTCATTCCTAAACCAAGCGCCATTTTTGCAGTAGCTTGTCCGATACGACCAATACCAACAATACCTAGAGTCTTTCCTCTTAATTCAGTTCCATTTGCATATGCTTTTTTCAAACCATCAAAGTTCGAATCCCCTTCAAGAGGCATGTTTCTATTAGAATCATGTAAGAAACGAACACCAGAAAACAAGTGTCCAAATACCAGTTCAGCAACAGATTCTGATGATGAAGCCGGAGTATTAATTACATGTATTCCTTTGCTTTTGGCATAATCAACATCGATATTGTCCATACCAACACCACCACGACCAATAATTTTAAGTCCCGGACAGGCATCGATAATGTCTTTACGAACTTTGGTAGCACTACGTACTAAAACCACCGTTACATTATTTTCGTTTACAAAGTTAGCCACCTGTTCCTGAGCTACTTTTGTAGTAATAACTTCAAAACCTCCTTTTTCTAAAGCAAGAATTCCACTTTTTGAAATTCCGTCATTGGCTAATACTTTCATCTTCGTTTATGTGTTTACTTGTTTAATCGTACAGATTAGATTAAACATATATTATAATTTTTTCTTTTTTGTTTAGGAGCTGATCCCGCTATCCGTTATAATCTTTTTTGTTTTTAAAGAAAAAACAAAAAAGGATTTCCATCTATCGGGGCTAAGAATCCCGTATTCAATTTAAATTTTCGGGTAAACTGAAAACTGTGACTGAAAACTAAACTTTACTTTCCAGTGCTTTCATAACATCTACTAAAACCTGAACACTTTCGATCGGCATAGCATTGTAGATGGAAGCTCTGTAACCACCCACTGAGCGGTGTCCAGGCAATCCTGAAATTCCGGCTTCTTTCCATAAAGCATCAAAAGTTGCAGTATGATCGGCGTTGTTTAACAAGAACGTAACGTTCATTTTAGAACGATCTTCTACCGCTGCAGCACCTTTAAATAATGGGTTTCTGTCGATTTCAGCATAAAGTAAATCAGCTTTTGCGTCGTTTAATTTTTCAACAGCAACGATTCCACCTTTGCTTTTAATCCATTGTAATGTTAATAATGAAACGTAAACAGCAAAAACAGGAGGAGTATTGTACATACTTTCTGCTTTAATATGTTTGGCATAATCTAACATACTGGGAATAGTTCTTCCGTTTTTCTCTAGAATTTCTTCTTTGATTACCACTAAAGTAGTTCCTGCAGGGCCCATATTTTTTTGAGCTCCGGCGAAGATCAAATCAAATTTAGAGAAATCTAAATTGCGAGAAAAAATATCAGAACTCATATCGCAAACAACAGGAATGTTAGTTGCCGGAAATTCTTTCATTTGAGTTCCAAAAATGGTATTGTTACTTGTGCAGTGAAAATAATCAGCATCACTTGGTATTGCGTATCCTTTTGGAATATGATTGTAATTTTCTTCTTTTGAAGAACCTACGATAACAGTTTCGCCAAAAAGCTTAGCTTCTTTTACAGCGGCAGTTGCCCAGGTTCCGGAGTCTAAATAAGCGGCTTTTCCACCTTCTTTCAATAAATTATACGGAGCCATCAAGAATGCTGTGCTTGCACCACCTTGTAAAAATAAGGCTTGATACCCTTTTCCTGTAAGTCCTAATAACTCTAAAGCAAGGGATCGGGCTTCTTCCATAACGGCAACGAAATCTTTGCTTCGGTGCGAAATTTCAAGAATAGAAAGTCCTGAATCATTAAAATTTAATATAGCTTTTGATGCTTTCTCAAAAACCTCTTGAGGTAAAATACTTGGTCCTGCGCTGTAGTTGTGTTTTTTCATGGTTGTTGTTAATTTCTTTTTTCTAAGAAATTAAAATTTCGAGAATAGGTTTGAAAATTGCTAAATTGCTTACAAATTTATTGTGCGCTGATAATATTCACTATTAATTTTTTTTCACCATTATAGGATACGAAAATAGCCTTATTCCCATCTGTTGTTTTTTTAATAGATTGTGTAGGATACAGAACAACAGCAGGCAGTACAGTGGGACTAGATATCAAATTTCCTTTTATATCAGCTAAACAGAATTTACTGTTTAGAGGCTTCTTGCCATCAAAAGTATTCCATCCAATCAAGATTTTATCTCCCAATTGTACAACTTTAGAACCCCAACCAACATATTCCGGTCCCTTATTAGAACTTACCCACGACTCTTTATTGATATTGGGTTTGCTTGTCTGTAAAGCATCCAAAATAACTAATTTTAAATCTCTATTTGATCTTGCGTCTGATGTTGAAAAAACAATTGCAACATTTCCATCTGATAGTTCTTCTAAATCTCCCGTATTGGAATTAGTTGTATTATTTCCACTTGCTCCATTTTGTATTTTATGATATTCAATTCCTCCTTCACTCCCCTTAATAGATGAGAATTTCTCAAATCCTAATGACCTGGGAAAAGAATCGCCATGAGCAAGAACATAAAATTTTCCCTCTTTTGAAAACATTCCTCTTTGATCAAAATTATGAGAATAAAACCAAGTGTTACCAACTACTTCATTCTTACTTCCCTTAGTTAGAAGTTTACCTGTTGTAGCATCTAAAAAACCTAGCCATCCTGCCTGATGCCTAACATTGTCATCCCATCTTTGTGTATGTGCGGTATAAATTGCAATTACTTTATCTTTCGCATTGTATTTTACAATTGATGTTCCAGCCTGTCCTGGATTTCCTTTAGACCATATCTCTGCTAAACTTATTTCTCCAAAAATTCGTGTATCAAATATCTCTTTACCAGTATTACCATCAAAAGCAGTATACCAGGCTTCAGCATCTTTATCACCAGATGAATTATCTTTTGAATAACCTAGAACAAATTTATCCTCTCCAAGTGAATCAAAACCAAGAAAATTACCCAAATTTGCTTTGGTAGGAATTATAAAATCTTTTATCACAGACTTATTTATCAACGAAACCCTTATTAAATGTTTAATTTTATCTTTACCAATCCACAAAATATCTATCGTATTATCTAAATTGACTACAAAATCAATGACGGCCCCCATCCCATAAGGTGAAGAAGGGCTGCTATATAAAGAATTAGCAATCTCAGCAACTGTTACAGGCGGCGCATCAGATATCGGAATTTCAAAACTACTAAGGCTTGACAAAAGATCTATTTTGGATAAAGGAATCTCTTCCTTTTTTTCTTTGTCATCGCTGCAGGACACTACAGAAAATATTACTAACATCATAACGATTTTTAAAACATAATTCATGCAACTTTTAATTTGAAACTTCATAGGTAACTTTATTTTATAATTATTAATACACTCTAAAAACTAACCCTCTCAATATTTTCAATACTCTAAAAATATTTTACTGGTAAACAAAATTGTGAACCTTTTATAGATTCTATAAAAATCAATTAGGAAAATTATTTGCAAAACTATTCAAGGCTGAAATAACCCTGTTTTCGCTAACGAAATATAATATCTGCTGGTTTCCTTTTTCATCTATGATATAACTTTTTAAACATCCCGTCAAAACTTTATAAATAACTTTACGACCTGTCTTTTAAAATAATTTAACTTTCTCTGATTTGTAGTATCATTTTTTTCTTACTAAAGAGAGTTTGAAATTTTATCACTAACAACAATAAATCTGAGTGTTTTTTTTATATAATACCACTAGAAATAAATACTCTGCAAAAATGAAACTTTTTTATAACTCAAATAATAAGATATCTTAATAAAAAAAATAATATTGTGCGACATCTAATTAATAAGATTACTTAATCAATTATTTTGTCAACGCATAACTACGAGATATTTACAACTTAAAGAAACCGGAAATAATCAAATAATTTAATACGCAATTAATTCTACTGAAACCTTAAAAAGAAAATGACTCATTCAGATTTAAACCTATAGTGAGTAATTTTTAATGCTAAATGAAAAAGACAAGTAATCATTTAGTCCTTAAAAAAAGGTTTTATTTAAAGCCTAGCTGATAGTTTTCAGAAAAACTTTCCTCAAACCTTAATCAATATAAGAAAATGGATTGCTTCTAGATGTGTGCTAATTCTTCCCTAGCCTCCTTGTGAAGTTAGCATATATACTTTCCAATTTTTCGGATTAAACGATTATAGGTATTCGATAAATAAAGAAATTCATATTATGAAACCAGTTGGAATGTTACTATTAAAAATTTATAACATAATAAGTAATCAATTCACCAACTGAACAAAATAGTATGCTAATAAAATCCACATGAATTATATCTATTATCCATACATACGATTTAAAGATTTATATTTTTATTGCTACACATTAGCTACTAAATTTTAAATGGAATATTTTAGCGGCAAAACATAAAGCTTTTGGCTTTCAAAAAACTTTTTAAACATAGTAGAACAACTGCTTCAAGACAAATAGTTAAGGAAAGAATATTGCGCTTAACAAGCATTTTTATATTAGTATTATTCTTGGTTAACATAAGTTGATTTATACAATAAAAAAAAATTAAAATTCATTAATTCTCTAATCCAATGATATTAATTATTTCAATACTATTATAAATAGTATATCCTTACTAACAGATCATTGTAGTGTAAAAAAAAATTAAAATACAAACTGCTAATAAAGCTTTAATTGAAAATACATAACTACAAAGGCAAATATGCGCTACATGTCATCTCGAATTTAGTTCAGTCACTAATTTATATATTTTGAATTCTTTAAAAGTGATTCCATTAATGGTCATATTTATTCTTATTTCAGAATATATTAAAATTTCTTTAAGGGATATTTTTTTGCTTTTGGTTCACTTCCCATAATTTAACAAATAGTCATTTATAGAGCCAAATTGATCGTGATCGTTGATAGGGCTATTGAAAAAGCGTTTTTTAGATCTTGATGAAAAACACTATCAAAAATTCAAAAATATTTCGTTTTACTAATTAACTTCTTGGTACTGATTTAAAAAGAGTTTAAAATTAAACATGGTAGTTTTTAAACCTGATAATTTTTTAAAACACAGAATTTCAATTCTTACAATTATAAAAAAATTTAGAAAAAGTACATCTCTTGATAGTTTATCGTATAAAACAGTTTGAAATTAGAAAAATTGAATTTACAAATTCTTAAAAAATCACAACTGTTGCCTTATTTTTTTTCAAATCGCCTGAAAAAAAAAGTAATTTATTAAGATATCTTAATATTTAATATCTAAAATAGGCAGATTTTTGCTAAAAAATTACTGGACAGTAAAATAGAAAAATTAATATTTCATTTTAAAAATAACATAAAATATTACCCTCTTTTTGTTTTAACATAAATCAGATAGAGCACCTTTAGTCTTCTTGTCAAAAGAAGTAAGGATTAATGGGGATATTATATATTACTAAAATAAATACCTATGTCAGAAAAATTTACAGTTAAAAAAATCAAAAAACACACCATAATATTATTTAAAGGAGAAGACTGTAAAGCTGTTTATAAAGTTTTGACGGGATGTTTAAAAAGTTATATCATAGATGAAAAAGGAAACCAGCATATAGTAGAATTCGCAGCTGAAAATGAGATTATCTCAGATTTAAATAGTTTTGTAAATGGCGTACCATCATTAATTTTCATAGAATCAGTGGAAGATTCAAAAATACTAGTAATCAGTAGATTATTTTTAAAAAACATTGAATTTTTAAATAAACAAGATCTCTTATACGCATTATTTTTAATTGCTGAAACTCTTATTAATGCAAATAATAGAATTTCAAAATTGATAAGCTTAGGGTCCTCGGAAAGATATGCCGACTTTGTCAAAACTTATCCTCATTTAGTTCAAAGATTATCTCAAAAGTCCATAGCCTCATTTATTAATGTAACACCTGAATATTTAAGTGATATAAAAAACAAAGCTAATCTTTCTTAATTTTTAATAATATAAAATGCAATAGTTTTTTATTAAGAACTTTAATTTAAGCTAAACAACATAAAAATGATTTATAAAAAAATATATTTAATTGGAGACATCGGAGATCCTAAAGACTTTAAAATTGTAGAAAAATTTAATTCTGCAGCTACGTTTATGAGGAATCTTGGTTTTATTGTAATAAACCCTATAGATATGTTTAAAAAATATGACGATGAATATAACAAAGCAATTAAAATTAACAAAGATTTACTTTTAAGATCTGATGGAATATGCATTTTAGATTATGATATTTATAATATCGATATAATGGAACAAATTAAAATGGCAATGTTTTTAAATTTATTCGTTACTAATTTTTCGTTCAATTTAAGTAACACAAATAATAATTAATATTCATATGCTTTTAAAATATATTATAATTGAAAAAAATGATATTCCAATTATATTTCCATTAGAAATTTTTCATTCTGATGTCTCAGTAAATGTGGGAACAGTTAAATCTGCAGGTTTTTGCATACTAAATTTAAAATGTAACGAAATTTATGTAAAATGTTTTGGGGAATCAACATCTTTAAAAATTAAAAGTAATGCTGATTTCGATGAAAAAGCTATCAAACGTAGTTTTTTCCCTAAATATGAATTATAAAAATATTTTATCAAATATTTTGGCATACTATTTACATGAATATTGTAAAGCAATAACTAATTCAAAATATAATCATTTTGTTGTCCCAAATATTTCAAACTGAAACTTTATAGTAAAAGCATTACATAACCCTTGGTTGCCAGAGCTTTATTTTTTTTACTCGCAATATATACAACTTATAATCAACTATTTTTTAATGTACAAATTAACCAATATGAAGGGGATTTTTACTTTTTCGCTAATCTAAAAACCATAAATTATTATTGAGAGCTCGCCTTTCACAGTTTTAAATTATTTAAAGTTAAAAGTGGTTATCTCTGGTTAAAACTTCCGATTTTCAAAAAGAAATCATATTAAAGTCCATATTAAAAAATTATATTATAAACATAATTAAATCCAATGTCTAAAAAAAACACATCCCAAATTCTTTTTTTTATTCTCTTAATCCTATTTTATTCAATCAATTCATTTTCTCAAAAAAATCTTTATGCCGGAATCGAAATCGGCCGCAGAGCAATAAAAATTTCAGTTCTGGATGTAAATAATATCAAGAACACAGAATATAAAATTCTCTACTTCGCCAATGAAAAACTTAGTCTTGCCGACCATATTTCTGCTAATGGCAAGCTTACTCAGGACGACATCAACAAAACTAGTACTATCGTTTTTGATCAATTAAGCAAAATTAGAAAAGATTTTAATCTTCTCGAAGAAAATATCTTTATAGCAGCTGCTCCAGTTTTCGCATCCGCTAGCAACATTGACGTTTTAAGAAATAAAATTACTATTTTGACTAACAAAAGTTTTGATATAATTAATATTGACGAGGAATCTAAAATACTATTTAAGGGTGGTATCCCGCAAGTAGATTATTCTAATGCTTTATTGCTCAATATCGGTGCCCAAAATACTAAAGGCGGTTACCTTCATAAACTGGCAGAGAATAAATCAGAGTTTATATCCCTGAAGTTTGATTTAGGAACAGTGACGCTTACAGATGCAGTAAGAAAAAAAGTTATGTATCAAAACCAGGTCTATGACATGTCAACATTCCAGGAAAAATCTTTTGACTATAAAACCATTCTGTGCAAGAAAGTAAAAGAAATGCTTGATGAAAATCCTATTTTATTAAAAAAAGAAAAGATCTATTTATCTGGTGGAGCCGTTTGGGCCTTTGCAACGTTATATTATGACCAAAACATTAAAGATCATTATGTTTCTTTAAGCATGGAAGATATTTTTAATTACGATGCGATCCTGAAGAATAATTTCAACAAGTTTAATACCCTTTCTAAAACCAATAAAGAAGCAGCCAGAGTTTTGAGTACATATGATCAGAAAAACCTTATTTCAGCAAATAACATATTATTGGCCTTTGTAGAAAGCATTCCAAATTTAGATAAAAAGAAAATATACTTTGTAAAAGAAGGACAAATAGTATGGCTTATCTCATACATAATAGATCACACAAAAAAAGTAATAGCTAATTTTTAACCATCTACTTTAGTATTCTTAGAAAGCTTATTAGCTTTCGCTATTACAAAATTCTATAAAATAATATTCTGTATCATTTAACTTCTTCCATTCATCCTGAAATAGTATGAAAATTATCCTGATCTCTTTGGTCTTAACAAAATAGCCGAAGTTATTAATACTCCATCTACAAAAAAACTGCCTTATTAGGTAGTCTGATTCCTTTTTCCTGACTTACTCATACGAGAAGATTTTCAAAAAATAATCTCTAAAACCTAAATTATAAATAAAAATACATGTCTTGTAACTGGTTTTATCAGGAGTATCGGTTAGTAAATATTATATTTACCTGAATCCCAACTCACAACATGGTATTTATTATGAAGCCGACAATCAGATTCTTGAATACGCGCAAAGCAAAGTCATGTCTTATGGAGGTGAATTGCAAATGTATTATCAGTTTCTAAAAAAAATAATTGGCAAAATTCTCACTGAATACCTTTATTTGGAACAATTATCAGGAAGTAAAAAAAGATATTCACTTCTCTCCGCCTACTTCTATTTTGTTTGGGATGACTTACTAATCGGCAATTCAAGAAATCAAGTCATTCCTGCCTAAAGAACAACAGCCAGCAGCAACGTCTTCAACCTTTCTGTGGAAACTAAAACTATGACAACTAAAATAATTAAGCCATTTCTAAGCCAACATCGAAAAATGTTGAACTGGAACTGCCAACAAGAAGTGAGCCTTAATTGGTAGCGATTTCCATTTTAATGCCCATGTAATTCCCGATGACAAAATCGCCGACGTACAAATTTAAAATACTTCTAAAAAATGGCAAAAACTACACGAAAGACTGGAAGTCCGAATTGTCTTTTACAGAATACAAAGGTCCAAAAACACCAACTTGGACAAATATTTTAATATTCATGATGATTCCCCTTAGGGGAAATACGATTTCTCGTTTATTGTTTTTTAATTCAAATATGTCTTACATTATCAATTGAAAAAAAAGAATTCCAGAAAAAGTTTTAAAGTTTTTCTGGAATTACAGTAGATATAATAAGGATTTTTATTCAAACTATAGTTTACTTCAACTCTATATTTATAGAAGACGCCCTATCGTTAAAATCAACAATACAATCTTTGTATGAAGTCACTACTTTACTATTTCCTGAAAAATTATCTCCATCATAAAGTGTAACCTTAAAACCTAAGGGAACTTTTATTCCGGAAACATCATTATTAGTTATCCCTGCATCCTTCAAATCTTGCGCAGTATACTTTCCTACTCCCAACTCAACCTCATAGCCTCCGAAGCCACAATTTTGATAAAATTTTGGCTTTTCGTTAGATGTAAAACTCGGTTTGCCTCCTATAAAATTAAAAGGAAAAATATCAGTAGTTAAAGCTCCATTTTCAAAAACCAATATAACTTTCAAATCATAAGGTATATCCTCTGTATATTCTAATTCATCAATAGGTATGTCCATTTTTAAGTTATTATCGCCCGAAACGGATTTCTTCCAGCCTATCGCATTATAATCATGGTTAACTCCACTTCCCTCATTTTCTACATTAGGGTCGAGTAAATAAATGACATCGGTAACTTTTTTGTCAGCTTTAAAATTTCCATCTATTTGAATAGTTTTATTATTACTATTATAACCAACTCGTATATCCACAACAGATTCTACTGATCCATAAAATTTCATATCAGATTCAGACTGAAAAATTTCATTTCGATTAAGAATTGCAGCACTTAATTCAGTTATAAAAGTCGACTTCCTTCCAAATGTACCATTTCCAGCCCCCATTAATGAAGTCCCTAAAGATTTTGCTTCTGATTTTTTTGCCTTATTATGAAAAAGATTTAAACCGTGACCTAACTCGTGCAGCATCCCTCCAATCAAATCTGACTTGGTTGTTTTAATTTCCTCTACTCTAATATCTGAATTATCTACGGCAAAACAACTACTACCCCATCCAAAAAAAGGCTGACGTCCTTTATCCGTTCGTTGAGGTAAAATTATCAGATTATGATGTTCACTGCTAAACTCTTTAGAATGTTGCTCTTTGTATAAGTTTATTTCATTAATGATAATTTGCCCGCTACCATAATCATAATCTTTCTGACCTAACTTACCTTTAATAGTAATAATTTTGACCTTAGGAGAATTAACATTAGAATAATCTATAGGTAGTCCAAAAGTTTTTTTTCCGAAACCATTCCTATCCATTTCTTCTTTTACGTAATTTTGAAAATATATTAACAGGTTACTTAATCTATTTTTATAATCTGCAACTTCAGGATTGTCATTAGGAACAAAATAAATAACATTGAGATTTTTTGAATGACTTTCAAATCCTATCTCTTTATCATTTGTAACTGCATTAATGGCGTTCTCCTCACTTAATTCTTTTTTAGAACAAGCAAATAATCCAAAAAGAATAAGAACAGTTATCATAGTCCTTATTTTAAAAATAAACATTTTCATACTGATTTTTTTAAAAATTATTATTATTATTATTATTATTATTATTATTATTATTATTATTATTATTATTATTATTATTATTATTATTATTATTATCATCACCTTTTTTTGAATATAGCTAATCCAAAATAATTTATGATATTCTATTATATTTAATATACCTTTTTGCCAATAGCCTAAAATCTTTTTTTTGGAATAACTAAGAAATATGTATTGTATAAGGTTAATTAATCTCATTATCATTTAAAGAGTTTTTTTTATCAAAATTATTAACAGGACAAAATTGTAACCTTTAAATAGAAGAAAAAATAAGATATCTTAATAAAAGCTATCAAGTTGGAGTTGCAATCTTTGTCGTCAGAGATTTTGTAAAATTACAAGTCCAACAAAATCAAGTTTTAGCGAATTTGAGTTCGTATGTGCAACTGAAGTATGTCTTAAATACAATAGCTTATACGTCCATGGCAAAACAGGAGAAGAAAAGCAGCAAGACCAGCAATTTCAGTAGCTCTTTAGTCTTGAAGGATTAGTTTTTTTTTGCTAAAAATATATTAGTGAATATAAATCATAACACATTTGTTATTCTTTTTTTGCCTTGATTGTTGGACTGTTTTTTTCTTTAGTAAAAATATTTATAAGAGAATTTTCTTTAATTCCATTTTTATTTTATTTTTTTTAAAACCAGCTAAGGATTATGATTAGATACTGACTATCAATCCCAAAGAAATATTAATTCCCGGCAACGGTGCTAAATACTTTAGAAAAGAATTCTGCGGTCTGGCTTCAACATTGAGCAGATTGGTACCAGCAGCAAAATATTCTATTTTATATTCTTTGAAAATCATATTGTAGGCAAGTCTTGCAGAAAGAAGTGAATAGGCCGGCATTGGCGGTTCCTGATTAATATTTTTTCCGAGGTAACGCTGTTCCATATAACGGTCGAATGCTGCGCTAAGTTCAAATTTACTCAAAGCGATCCCGCCTGAAAATCCAAATCGGCTGGTTGGCATATTGGGCATATAGTCTCCTTCTGCCCAGTGTCTCATACCATCTTCGGCAACATTGATATTTTTAACCAGGTCAAAATACCATCCCAGCTGGATATTAAAGTTTTCGCTGATTTTTTTATCGTATGCCATTTCAGCTTCCCAGCCATTTAACTCCGTGTCCGATTGGCGCCATTCTTTTACCAAAAAACCTCCTGAACGTGAAATTCCTGTATGAGCCAGATATAAATAATTATCCAATAAGGTGTGGTAGTTTGTAACAGAAAACTTTAGTCCGGCATAATTAAATCCTGCTCCAAACTCTGTGGTCTTTGCCGTTTCTTTGTTTAACTTGTCATCTCCGTTTTCTTCTAAAATAATAGCAAAATGATTATTGCCCGCATACAATTCGTTAACATCAGGAGCACGTTCGGAATGAGAGTAAGAGCCCCGTACATAGACATATTTAATAATATCTATTTGCAATCCAGAAGTAAACTGGCTGAGATGGAAATCACGATCTGACAGTTTTCCGCCACCCAGTCCCCTGCTTGGTTTATAGCCTTCTGTAAGCGTGGCACGTCTTTGAACCAGATCATGACGATAGCCTGCATTTAGCTTCAGAAATTTTATGGCAAATTGCTGCAGGGTGAATATTCCGTACTCGTGGCTATTGTTATCAGGAAGGTATCGCTGTTCACCGCTTCCATCAATATTGACAGCAGAAACGTCTATACCCGAAAGTCCTATTAAAAACTCAAGAGGCTGCTGATCCAACTCTAACCTAACAATCTGGCGTTCTGCCGAAAATTTATTGGCAAGATAATCGTCAATGAGTTCGCTGTCTTCAGAATATTGCAACATGTAATTTAATCTCAAGGCAGCAATTCCGGCGCTTTGGGGTCTGTACTCCGATTCCATCATCAGACTATTGCTTTCTGATCTGGTGTTTATGGGTAAGTAAATGCTTTCTCCTTCAACTTCATGTGCATAACCATCGTCATGTGTGTGCGTATGTCCAGGCAGTTTACGCAGTGCAAAACCGGGAATTCCATAATAGCCGTACGTTCTGCGAAACCCGGCGCCAATATTGAACTTTTCGCCCACATATCCCGTTCCAAAATTTACAACATAACTGTTGGCATGGCTATTAGGCATCGTTCCTTTTTTAACTGGAGCATAATCCGTAATCCCTTTCACTATGGTTGTAGAAAATGGTGTTCCGACGGGTTGTCCCGATATATATAAGCTGTTTTTCGGATTTGATACATAGGCGCCATCAACAAATGATTTTTCTTGAAAAGTATACAAGTCGGCATCTGTAAGCGCCCATTGCGGATCGTTCATTTTATCCAATACAAACTGGCTTATATAAGGATATAAAGTCAGATTTCTTGTAGTTTGTTTTTCTAGATGAACCTGCGCCATCGAAGCAGTTAGATTATCAATTTTTGGATCGTAGGCAATGGAAGCTTTTGTTTTTCCCGGTATCTTAATATCATCATTCCATCTGTTCATACCTCCGCCATGCCAGACCCATTTTTTTCCAATATTTCCGTTAAAGTCAAAGGCTTGTTTGTATCCGAGATTCGTACTTCCGTCTGCCCGTGCAAAACCAGAAAGGGATTTAGGTGCTTTCTCTTTCGGAATGGTGTTGTCTTTCAGGTTGACTGCGCCGCCAATGGCTCTTCCGCCAAAAAGAACATTTCCGTCATTAATGTGAACATCAATTCCCAAAAGATTATCCATATCTGTAATCAGATTAAGGTTTGGACTGATACCCGAAAGGTCGTTCATTGCCATTCCGTTGCTTAGCACTTTTACACGGTTACCGCTGAGACTTCTGATTACCACAGCTCCGGAATTTGGTCCGAAATACGAATTCTGAATTCCGGGAACGTGACTCAGTGTCTCTCCAAGGGTCGCCGACTGATTTTTTGAAAGTTCTTTTTGAGAAATCTTTCTTGAATTAGATAATTCTGATTTAATGTTATTACTAATGACGACTTCATTCAAAACATTGGTTTTAACACTGTCGACCGGTTTATCCTGCGAATATGCATAAAGATTAAAGGCAAGAAAAAATAGACATAAAGATTGGGAGGTAATTTGCATGATCACACTGAATTTGGATAAATAATGGGCGCAAATATAGCGCTTAAAAACACTATTGCAACAAAATTGCAATAAAATAACGCAACTATGTTGCGATAATGATTTTTAAAATATACTTTTGGCAAAAATTTTAAATATGAGAAAAGAAAAAAACTACGCCAAACTACTACTTATGGGACTTTTGGCTCTTTCGCTGACAGCGTGTAGCAGTGACAATGAGGAAACTCCTCAAAAACAAATTGATATCGAATTGACACCGGCTGCCTCTATGGTTTATGGCAAACAGCAGAGTATTGATCTGCCTTCGAGCGTTTTGGAAGCTTCTGATGTTCAGATTAGCTTAGATTTCAGCCTGAATGAAAATGTAAAAGTGAATGCTTCTGAAAATCTTAATGATAAACTTTTGAAGGCTTTAACGGTAAACAAGCAATCAGGAAAAATCAATATAAACAGCAGCCTGCTTTATCCTAACGGCGCTGTTTCGGGTAATGGAACGAAATTACCTGACAGCTACAAAGTTATTGTAAAGGCAAGTTCTGTAAGTCAGAACTTCCAAGGCAAACAAACTATTGACTTTAAAATCACGCCTGCCAATCTGTCGATGAAAGGTATCGAAAGCAAAGTAGCGATTCCGGTAGCTTATGTGATTTATGGTGATGCCGCCAGTTTTGAGCTTGAAGCTCCTCAAACTGTTTCGGCTGATATGAGCTGGGCAATTGAAAATCAATCGTCTATCGGAACAGATGTATCACTAAGTTCGAATGTTTTAAAATTTCCAGCCAATGCCGGAGATCCGGATAAAAAATCTGAAAAAGCTTACGATGTGACTCCAGTTCTCCTTAAAGACGGTTTCCGCGTAGCATCAACAACATTCCGCGTGATATTTATTCCGAAGATTAAATTCTTTTTCGGAGCCTATTATCCTGAATATGATCTGACCATAGTACTGAATAATCTTCATATTGCTTTATCGAACGGATATGTATCAGCTGCCCCGGCTTTTTCTCCGGAAGCTTACAAATCATCGTTTGCTATCAATGGTATTAAAAAAGACGGTCAGTCTTTTACCGATACTGAAAGTATATTTTCAATAAACGAAAAAACAGGTTCTGTTACCGTAAAGAAAAGTATTTCACTAACTGCAGGAGCATACGAAATCACCGTTAAAGCAATCACAACAACAGGACTTGAATTCCTAACCACATTGACTTTAAACATGTCAAAAGCAGAATAAATCAGTAAATTAATGGCAAGTTTAACGTATAACTTGAAGAAATACTTGCGCTTTAGTATCAAAAAACCATCAATTTTAAGTCAAGTTATTTCCCTAAAACAAGGAAAGAACTTTTTTGTAAAAACCATGTTTTACAACT
The DNA here is from genome assembly GCF_951805225.1 of uncultured Flavobacterium sp. Taxonomy (NCBI): domain Bacteria; kingdom Pseudomonadati; phylum Bacteroidota; class Flavobacteriia; order Flavobacteriales; family Flavobacteriaceae; genus Flavobacterium; species uncultured Flavobacterium sp. The sequence goes on from NZ_OX638201.1 coordinate 2,339,286, forward strand.
TTAAAAACTGGATTTTAAGCTAACAAAAATTTTACATTTATAAAATAAACCTCCTTTAAATCACTTTAAAAGAGGTTTATTTTTATGATTTTGATTCTGAAGCTTCGGGACGTTTTAAAAAATGGTAATTGTGCAACAGTTATCTGTGTTAGCTGTTCGCCTTTCTTTTTAATCCTCTTCTTAAGGAAACTACCTTCAAGGTTGAGTTTTATCTGCTCTTCTATGAAATTTTTAAGCTTGTCATACTTAAACTTCCAGCTAATAATTTATCATTAAACAGGTTTATTGTTTCTCCTTTTTTTTGAAGCCCAAGACTGTATATTAATGGTAAATAATGGTCTGGAGTGGGAATTGCTAATTGAAATGCTTTTGATTGCTTATGGTAATCGATGAGCGGTTGGTAATTGCCATCGAGTAAATAATTATTGATAGTTGATCTAGCTTCAACTGCCCAGTCATAGCCATAATCGTCCTTATGTGCGTTTGCAAAATCAATCATGCCTAAATTGTGAATAATATTACCACTGCCTATTATTAAAATTCCTTTATTACGCAGGCTGCTTAATTGTTGTGCCAATTCATAGTGTTGTTGTGTAGATTTGATGTAATCAATACACAACTGAATTACGGGTATATTAGCTTCCGGGTAAAGGTGTTTTATTACACTGCATGCACCATGGTCTAAACCCCATTTTTCATCTAATTCTACTAACGTAGGTGATAATAATGTTTTGGTTTCTTGAGCGAGCGTTGGACTACCCTTTGCAGGATATTGCACATCAAATAAAGCTTGTGGAAATCCACCAAAATCGTGTATTGTTTTTGGCATTTCCATGGCAGTTACTTTGGTGCCTTTTGTAAACCAATGAGCCGACTGGAGTTGATACCTTTTTTGCGGCTAAACGCTTAGGCAGTGTTTATCTGCAGTAATAAAAAATGAGGATATATTGCCTAAAATTTCTGACTGGCAGCTAATTTTATTCGTGGATGGTATTTTCGAAACATCCAGCCTTTTTTAAATACTTTCATAGGAGACACCATGGCAACCTCTATTGATTTCGGGGATTTAGGTTCATAAAATAGAATAATTTCATCATCAAAATTATTGACGGGTTTTATCGCAGCTTCTAGAAAAGCTGGAGCGATATCAACAGTTCTTTCTCCTAATGGAATTGAGCCTAAAATAATTGCTTTTAAAATTAAATCAGGATATTGCAGGGCTGCGAACTGCGCAATCAATCCTGCCCAGGACCATCCTAGCACTACGGCTTTTTCTAACTTTAAATACAGTGCTAAATCCTTTATATCATTAGCACAACTGACATATCTGTAGGTAATGTACCCGTTGAAAGATATAAAGCTGTCCCAGAAAATGGAAAAATGGCTCAAGGGGGGATCATAAGGATAAAATAATTGCATAAAACTGCAGTAAACGACGGGATTACGATGTCCAAGTACTTTTTTATACCGGCAGTTAGTATTAGTTGTTGCTTAAAAGACAGCCAGCAAGAGCAATAACAAATAGGAACGCCATTATCACATTGATAATAAATCCAAAAATACTTCTAATTCCAATAGGTTCAGCAAGGCTTTTGAATGAATATACGATTCCGATTATTGAAGTCAGTCCAATCAGCAATCCAATAATACCAATAAATAAACCAGGCACATTGAGTCCAAATACTGCCCAAATTAAAAATATAAATAAAATTATTGATACAACTCCTAAGGAAAATGCTGCGTTCGAGTTTCTTCGCTGCAATATTGGCTGATCCATATCTAGTAATTTATTGAACTTACCTTGAGAAAAAAACAGAAAGCCGCTTAAACGGCTTTCCTTAGAGATTAATTATTTAGTTAAATTTCATTAGCCTAAATGAATTTTCTTTAACATTTTCTTCAATTATAAAAATTCCATTTTTAGTTATTGATGTTTCATAATTGCGTTTTGATTTCATTTGTGTTTTAAAAAAGTCGGCTACTTTTGGATTCAAAAAATTAGCATAAATTGTATTTATGTCGACATTATTATCTCCAAAAATTTCATCCACTGAATATCCTGTCGGAAATGACCCTCCTCTAATTCCGTTTAAAAGGATATTATCTACTTTATAAGTCACTTTTACATCTTTTGTAATTTGTCCTTTTTTAGAATCAATTTCGTACATAAATGCAAAATTATCCTTGGTTTTTTTTATTCCAAAACCAAATTGATTATCATTTAAATAAAAGAAATCAACATTCATGAAAAAAGCAACCGTATTTTTATTGAATTGTTTTTCATCTGAAATTTCTTTTTCAATTTTCCAGATTAAGTTTCCTTCAAAACTGTATTTAAAAATATAAAATCCTGAGAACTTTGAATTGTAGAAATCTTCATCAATTGTATTAGAATACAAACCGTATATATAAAATATTTTGTTTTTTATATCAACATAAACATTTCCTGTTGCCGATTCAGATAAAGAATGTTTTGAAGTATGTTCATCCTGAATAATAGTAAACTCTCCAAAGCCATTATTTGAGGGAGAAAAATATTTGTTTTCTAATTTTAAAGGAATGCTGACAGTAGAAATGATCTCACTATTCATATTATACCCCAAAATATTGTAAATATCTACAGTTCTTTCTTTGTTTAGGTCTTTATTCATCATGTAAAACCGATCATTGAAAAACGAACCTAATCCCCATTTTTCAATTTCTTTTTCCTTATTAAATTTGGGAGGTGTAAAATCATAAAGCTGCGTTGAAAAATCATTAAGGCTTCTTCTGTGTATTTGATATTCTTCATGCTCTTTTTTTTTCTTTTTGTTGTTTATTTTCTCACCGAGCAAAAAAGCATAATCATCATTAAAGAATTCGAAGCGAGTATACATTTGATCTACATTTTCAATATCTTCAAATGTAAAATCTTTTACATTGCCATTATCATCAAAAACCATCTTGTCCTTATTTGCAATTGCCAGCTTACCGCTTGTTGTACCAATTATGTCGTAATAGATAGGTCTGTCATTCATGCCTCTTCCAAAAAACGCCGGCAAGCCTTTATAGTTTGAGAGAATATCTTTAGAGTATCTTACATTTAACAGGCTGTCGTAACAAACAATTTTGACCTCTGATTTTGGAGATTTTTCTCTGCCCGTGACGATATAGACTGTTCCGTTTTTAACAAAATCAAAACCCAAAAGCTTATTTTTATCAGCTAATTTAAATTCGACAACTTTATCTTGTGCTTTCGCAAAGAAAGAAAACATAGAGAACAGGAATACAGAGAAATAAAAGTTTTTAGTCATTTTTTATTTATTATTAATTTAATTCAGTTTAGTTTTTTAAATTTTTAAGATAAGGCAGTATATGATTTTTAAAAATTATTTCTGGCTGTTGTGTTTTTCCATTTCTGTAGTTTCCCGATGTGATTGCAACAACTGCATTTAAACTTGGAACAACAAAAATATACTGCCCGCCTGCTCCTCTGGCTTCAATAGTTGCTGTATTTTTTCCTTTTACCTGATAGCTGTTATGCCACCATAAATACCCGTATCCATTTTTGTCTTCAGTGTTTTCTAAAACAAGGTAATTTTTAAATGAATCTTCTACCCATTTTTTTGATAGAACCCGTTTTCTGTTCCATTTTCCCTCGTTGAGATAGAGTTCTCCAAATTTGATCATATCTTTAGAAGTCAGATACATTCCACCTCCAAAATAAGGGTTTTTATTTAAATCACTAAAGATAACATAGTTTGAAATCTCTAATTTTTGAAATAAATAATGATCCATAAATAATTCTAAAGGCTCTGAAACAACTGAATCCATTGCAATTCCGAGTAAATACGGATTAGCAGATCCATAATTGGCTTTTGTATTTGGACTGTTTATCATTGGAGTATTCAATATCGTTTCGATCCAGTCTTTTGACTTTTGATAATTGTCTTCAACCGCCGGAGATTTAGGATTAGCATTAATTCCGTAATCAATTGCATCCAATCCAGAACTCATAGTCAATAAGCTTTTAATATTAATTTTTGCTTTTAAACTATCTTTATGAACCTGATATTTTGAAGGTAAAAAATCAAAAATAGATTGCTCGACACTTTTAAATAATGATTTATCTAAAGCAATTCCCACTATGGCAGATGAAATACTTTTTGATGCAGAGCGCATATCGTGCGGTACATTTGCGGTGTAACCTTCAAAATATTTTTCATAAATCAGTTTGCCATTTTTCGAAATTAAAACGGAATGTGTATTAGGTAATAAATTATTTGAAATAAGGTTCTCCAATTCTTTAAGTTCAGGAATGTAAGTTGGATTATTTGTTTTGAAACCACCAATTTTCCAATCTGTTACAGACTTTTTTAAATCAATCTCCGTGATTAAAGATTTTCCTAAAAATATTTCTAAGTGAATTTTATTAGTCACTAATTTTCCTTTAAATTGTAAACCGGTTTTAAAATCAGAAAACGATATAACATCATTTTCTTTTTGAAAATTGTCGCACCATGTTCCGGTAAAACGATTGTCGCCCAAAATGGGATAAGCCTCATATTTATTTTTTGAACCATTCTCTAGACTTAAATAAAAATCCAGTGCTTTTAGTTCGTCTACCATCAAAACATTCCAATCTCCTATAAAAAAATTGTGTACAGATTTAATTAATCTTACATGATAAAGCAGCATACCCGATTTAATAAATCCATTAATTGCTTTGCCATCCTTTGATAGAACGCCTTCAAAAAATATATTTTCGGCAAAAGGTATAGTAATGCGATTAACATTTGTGGCATTAAATGGATAATTGATAATGCTTTTGCTGTTGTAAATTTTTAAAGCAGCATTTTCAAATCCAAAATTTTCAATTTCTACCTTTAAATTGAATGTTTTAGAATTTTCAATTTTTCCTTCCCAGTTGTCTGTATATTCAGCCATATCCTGTGCCGTGACAGAAAAGGAATAAAGGATAAAGAAAAAAAACAGGAGGTTATGAAATCTCATTTTTTAATAGATTTAAAAATATGGTGCGAAGATGAGATTTTAAAAGCTTAAAAAATTGTATAAAATTAACATTTTAAAATTTTTCGAAATAATTTTGCCGGAGTTGTATTATAGATTTTTTTGAAACTTGAAATAAAATGACTTTGGTCGCAGAATCCGCATTGATAACAGATATCTGTCATTGAAATTTTATTAGAAACGATTAAACAAAAAGCCTTATTAACTTTTATTACCCTAATGTCATTTCCAAGGCTTGTACCAAAATATCTATTAAACTCTCTGGATAAGTGAATGGGATGAATTCCTAAAATGGAACTTAGTTTAGCCAGGGAATAATCAATTTGTTCTTCAAAAAGGAGCTCCTGAAGTTTGTGAACCCAATCCGGTTTTTTAGTACTAATTTTTTTAGTTTCTTTTATTGTACTGAAAAGTTCAACCATTAACGATTCAATGCCTAAGTTAGAATACTGATCGTTTATTTTGGATTCAATAAATACTTTATTCATCAAATTTATAGTTAATGGATTTTTCAGATGCATACTTCCTTCAAAATCTGTTGTTTGAATATCATAATTTAAAAACCAATTCTCATTGAGCTCAATATGAAATCCTCTTGCAAAACCAGGTGGCTTTATATTGTAATGGGCATCCTGCCAATTGTGAAACAACAAGCTTCCCTGCTCTAAGTAATACGATTCTTTTTTGTTAGATTCAAAAAGTTTTCCTTGAAGCAAATACGTAAAATAAGGGTTTTCATGATAATGCCAATCGACTTTACTGTGGGTATATTCAGTATCCGTAATAATAGTATTTTGGAAAATTGACTTTTGATAATTTGTTCCGTAAAATTCTCCTTTATTTAGTTGATTCATTTATTTCTTGAGGTTTTCTTCAGCACAATAAAGATTAATATTAAATTGGGATATTCCATCAAAATTCAAGTTTTTCTAGCTCCGTTCATCCTAAAAAATGTTTTTGAAAGAACGAAAATACGATTAAAAACCGTAATTGTAATAAATTAGTTGAATACAAAGAAGCTGTTTAGCGGATTTTTTTTAGTTCCCATTGTTTAACTGTTTAGTAATTCCAAATTCCTTTTTGCATCGCAATTTTCAATTGATAGTCTTTTGGATTACGATTGTAATTTTCTCTATTCATTTCAGAGCTAACACTGAATACCTCAGTTTTGTTTTTGAATTCAAAAGAGATATCCGGATTTTTTCTTGTATAAAATCCCGTTACTTTACAATTAATTATCTCTGTTTTATTTCTTTCAGACTCTTTTATATTTAGAAAATTCCACATTACAGCAGCAATTTGCCCGAAACTCAAATAGAAAATTATAACTCCTTGCAATAAATAAAATCCTATAACATATAATTTGGCATATGTTTCATCAAAACTTGTATATATATTGAGTAAAAAATCTTTTCTATAAATTACAAAAAATACTATTCCAATAACTTGAGCTGGGTCATAAAAATGAACCAGCTCAAATTTTTAAGTGACGAAAAAGAAGGACAATCAAACAGCTAATAAAAACATTTAATTTCAATTATTATATTTTTAAATAGATATTGATATAAAATTTTATGAGTCAGATTTATAAATTAACTTACATCAAACAAACCTCAATACATTAAATGATCCAATCTGAGGTTTGTGTTGGAAGAAAGTCAGCAACTGTATGAAGGTTTTTCCATTTAGGCTTAATTTAGAACCCATTCAGCATTCATAGAAAATTATTTATTTTGAAAAGGATTATAGGAAATACCAATATTAAAATAACCATTCATATCTTGTTTAACAGTCATGATTTCATTGGTTGCTCCTCTTTCTCGCAAGTTTCCCTGTAAAGTATTATTCACTCCGGCCTTAAATGTTGTAATAAAATTTTTGTTCAGCATATATTCATATACAAACCCTGATTTAATTTCATTTCTGTTAAACTGATATACTTCCTTTAGTCCGGATTGATGAGGATAAACAAAAAAAGATTCATTATCAAACGTTGAACCTAATGAAAGACGTCCTTTTTCTAATAATGGCCTTCTAATATATACATATTTTGGCAGCACAACATCAAGCGACCATAATGAATTAGAGAATTTATGTTCGAAAGTAAAAGTTGGTAATACAGGAAAAATAGACGTGTTGTTTGTCTGCAGAAGCATTCCTAAAGTTAGCGTAGTTTGTTCTGTTTTTTTGAGTAGAAAACTTCCTATCAAAACCCCGTTAATTCTTTCAAAACCTCCATTTGATCCTTCAGCAATAACGCTGGCATTATAAACAAAGGTTCTTCCAAATAATTTAGAATAGTACGTAAAATTTAGTCCTGTAGAATAGAAATTAAAGTTTTCATTATCGGTATGATATATGGGTGTACCAGTAGTTGCAAAATTCTCATAATTTTCAAATTCCAAAGATTCAAATTTATAGCGTAGAGATCCGCTTAAAGTCCATTTTTCTTTTCTGATAATTGGTGCATTCAATGCTGCTTTAAATCTTTTTTGACTTTTAAGTGTTCCTTTCTCATATAGTTTTTCATATAAATCAGCATCATAATCACCAGGAGAAAATTGCTCATATTGAAAATCCAAAAACCTCGTAGATGGAAAACGCGTTGTAATAGCTTTTACCGTTTTTCTTCTAACAGAATCGGATTCAATCTGTGCTGTTACAGAAAATACAGGAATTATAAGTAATAAAATGGCTAATCTCATAGTTGAAAATTTAAGTTTAAGTAATTTTGTTTCATATCAAAATGATTAAAGAAAATTACTGTTTAGGTTTTGGTTCGATATTTGGCGCAATCAATTGGTATACAACAGGCGTAACAAGTCTGGTTAGAATAGTAGAACTGGTAAGTCCTCCGATAATAACCCAGGCCAGCGGAGAATAAAACGGTGAACGCTCCAGTACTAAAGGAAGTAATCCTAAAATAGCAGTTAATGATGTCAGGATAATGGGCAAAAAACGTGTTTCTCCGGCTTGAGCAATGGCTTCATGTATTTCCATACCTTCTTCCCGAAGTTTATTGGTGTAATCAACCAGCAGAATAGAATTTTTGACCTCAATTCCGGCCAAAGCAATAATCCCTATACAAGCCATAAACGAAAGCGTATTTCCTGTGATGTGCAGAATAAAAACCGCTCCAACCATTCCAAGTGGAATTACAGACAAGACAATCAGGCAGCTTTTAAAATCTCCAAACTCTAATAATAAAACAGCAATAAATAGAAAAAAGGTTATCAGAAGAATGGTTCCAAGTCCGCCAAAACTTTCCTTGCTACTCTCAATTTCTCCTGCAACGTAATAGGAATATCCTGGTGGAAAATTTATTTTTTTGATTTTTTCTAATACTTTTTGAGTGACTTGCTGTGTATTATATCCTTTTTTCACATCTCCGGTTACTAGTCCATATCGGTTTTTATCATAATGTTTTATCATAGGAACCGATATTTCGTATTGAAGTGAACTTACTTGCTGGATTGGGATTTCTGTTCCATTTTTAGAATGTACATAAAGCTGAGACAAAATCGCAGCTGTAGGATGCTGCTCTCTGGCAACCGAAACAATCATTTTGTAATTATCTCCTTTTTCATCTTTATAATCAGCAATATCAACGCCGCTAATTCCCATGCGTACCGTTTGATCGATTTGGTTTGATTGTACACCAAAAAGTGCCGCTTTATCGGTATTAACAACCATTCGCATATCTGTTTTATAAGTATCTAAAAGATTGTTGGTATATAAAGTACCATCGGTATTTTTAATTTCTTTTTCAACTTTTCCTGCCAAAATTCTAATGGTGTTCAGATCATCACCAAAAATTCTGATAGCGATAGGCGCTTCTACAGACGGACCTTGTTCAAATTCTTTAACTTCGATTTTGGCACCAGGATAATTATGAAACGATTTACGAAACTTAGCGACAAGAGTCTGCAATTGGTCAATATCCATCTCCTCTACTCTTATAAAAAGCTGGGCAAAATTGGCAGCATCTTTATGTTGGCTTACATTGTAATAAATTTTCGGATTTCCTTTTCCAACATTCGTATAAACGGCTTTTACATTTTCATCTTTTAAAACCATTTTTTCAACATACGACGCAATGGTATCTGTTTTATAAAGATTGGTTCCCAGCGGTGTTTCAATGTTAATCATAAACATGGGTTTCTCTGATTTTGGAAATAAACTAAACCCAACTACAGGAACCAGCATAATACTTATTACAAACAATAATCCCGCAACTGCAAGTGTAACATAAGGTTTTGCCAAAGCTAAATTCAACACTGGCTTATATACCTTATTAATACCGGATTGTAGTTTTCGCAAGACTATATTTCCGTACTCATGCTCGTGTTTCTTTAATATGAGGCTAGCAAGAAACGGAACAATCGTCAACGAAACGAAAAGCGATGCCAGAACTGTTGTAATAACTGCCATTGGTAAACTTCTGATAAAATCACCGGATGTTCCCGGTAAAAATACGATCGGTAAAAAAGATATAATTAATATAACTGTACAGCCCAAAATAGCGTATCCTATTTGATGTGTAGCTTCAATCGCAGCTTTATAAGGAGAATAGCCTTCACGTAAATAACGCTCTATGTTTTCAATTACTACAATACTGTCATCAACCAAAAGTCCCAACGCAACTACAAGTCCTACAATCGTCAATTGATTGATTGTATAACCCAAAGCGTCAAGCATAAAAAGTCCTATCGCTATTGAAAGCGGAATAGAAATCATAACAATAGATGCAGCGCGCAGCCCGAGCGGTGTTAAGGTAAAAAGTACCAATACAATTGCAATACCAAAATCCCTGAAAAAATGATTCAGTCTTGCTTTTACATCATCGGCCTGAACAAAACCAGTTTCGAGCTTTATATTTGCTGGAAGTTGCTTTTTATAACTCTCAATTATGGGCAAAATCAGCGCATGATCTGCGATAATATTGGTATTTTCTTTTTCACTTACTGCAACAAATATGCAACGCTGTCCGTTATAGCGCCCAATATATTTTTCGTCTTCATACCCCATTGTAACATTAGCAACATCTTTCAAAAAAACTATTTTTTCTCCTGAAGCTTTGATTATAGTATTTTTAATTTCATCAATACTTTTATAATCGCCGCTGGTTTTGATATTGAATTTTTTATCTGAGGCATCGATACTTCCTCCCGGAATGTTTAATGCTTCGCTTTTGACCGCGCCAATAATATCATCTACTGCTATGTTATTTCGGGATGTTTTTTGCAAATCAAGATCTACTTTTATGATTTGGGCAGGACAAGCGTGAATTTCAATTTTTTTGACTGAGGAAACTTTCTCTATTTTGGTCTTCAGTTTGTCTGCCTCATTATATAAATCCTTATAACTGGCGCTATTGCTAATCAAAGCAATTTGATAGGTATTTACATCTGATGGATCGAACTTTTCTACCTCCAGACTTTTCAAATCCTGTGGCAAAACATTTCTAAGATTATTTACTTCGCGAATTACCTCATTGTATTTTTCGTCGACATTTACACCATAGTCAAATTCTACTTTTGTAGCCGCCACACCGTCTGTAATATCTGTCCTAATTTTGTCGATATCATTAAGTTCGTTTAATTTATCTTCTATTGGTTTTACAACCAGTTTTTCTAAATCTTCGGCACTGGCACCCGGATAAACGGCTACTACCGAATAATTAGGAGAATGAATAATAGGATCTTCACCACGTGGCATCGAGAAAAAAGAGTTCAACCCCAAAGCAATTGCCAGCAAAAATATAACGATGGTAAACTGGTAATTCTTAACAGAAAAATCGACTATCTTCATATCAATTATAATTTAATTTTTGAATCAGATGATAAATACGAAGCTCCATCTGTTATAACACTTTTTACATTTTCCAGCCCCGAACGTATTGCAATTCTGTTGTTTTCTGTAAAAGCAATTTCGACGGTATGTTTTTGTACTGATTTCTGATCTGGATTTACAGAGTATACTACGCCGGAATGCTCCCTTGCTTCGACCATTGCAGAAGTTGGAATAAAATAAAACTTTTCTTTTTGAGAAGGATAGATTGCTATTTTTGCTGCTAAACCATTCGCAAACTTATATTGCTGTGGATCAATTTTTAGCTTGATCAAAAATGTTCCGGTTTGAGGATCTGCCGCGACACCAATTTCAGAAACAACCGCAGTAAATTTTTTATCACCATACGCATCTGTTGTAATTACGGCCTGATCACCTTTTTTTACCCTTACCCATTCTTTGTCTGATAATCCAATTTTAATAATCCAGTTATTGTTTCCTGACGCATTAATGGTAAAAACAGGACTTCCGGCACTTGCCATTTCGCCTTCGTTCATTTCTTTTTTAATAACACTTCCAGATTGATTGGCATAAATCGATGCGTATTTTTTATTAAATTTTGCGATGTCATAAAGTTGTTTCGCTGAGTTTAAACTTGTGGCTGTATTTTCGAATTCTTCGGCTGTTGCAGCATTGTCTTTATGAAGATTTTCAATTCGTTTGTGATTTCTTTGTGCTTTCTCTAAATCATTTTTCGCTTGTTGAAGCTGTGCCGAAATTTCTGTTTGATTTAAGGTTCCTAACAATTGCCCTTTTGATACCATTTGTCCTTCGTCGACATATAATTTATCGATAATACCACCAATCTTAAAAGATAGTCGGGTTTCTTTATCAGATGTTATAATACCGCCTGAAACAATGGGTTGTGCATAACTTTTATAACTTATTTTTTGTATTTTAACTGCAATTATATCAGACTCGTTGGCTTCTACATGCTTCTTGGTACATGAAACCGTTACAGACATTATGATTATAAGAATAAAATTTTGTGTTCTCATATTTTTATTGGTTTAATATGTAAGAAGCGGTTGTACGTTCTACTTCTGCTTTTTTGATAAGCACCGCAGTATTGGCTAGTTCATAGTTTAATCGGCCATCTATAAGCTGTGTAAAAGCATCGTTAATTTCAACAAGCAACACCATTCCCTGATCGTATCTGGATTTTGTTTCTCTGTAATATTCTTCCAGAAAAACAATATTTTCAGCACTACTTTGTAATCGGGCTTCTGCACTATTTAAATCATTTTCTCCCAGTTTTTTCTGATATTCGAATTGCTTGGTACTTTCTGTAATTTTTGCATCCAAAATCGATACATCACTTTTGGCAATACTAATTTTGTTCTTGTTCTGAAAACCGGAAAAAATATTCCATTTTAGGGTCACACCGCCAAATAAATAGCGTGTATCAGTATTAAATAACAGATAAGTACTTTGAAAACCTGCATTCAGAAAAGTATTTACAACTGGCAGATAAGCCGCTTTTTTGCTCTTTACCATTAGACTAGATTGTTCGAGCGAACTTCTTAACGCTGTAATTTCTTCTCTTTCATTACTTTTAAATTCAGCTTCAGAAATAGAAACCTGAGATTGCTTAAATCCTGTGGTATCTATTTTTACTTCTTTTATTAAATCTTCATTTATAATAAAATTGAGATACGCAAAAGCCGTTTTCAGTCGGTTTTGGGCTTCGGTCTTTTTAGCGTTATTGTCGTTAATATCAGAATGAATCCTAAGAACATCGCCTTGCAGAACCTTTCCGTTTTTAAATCTCGATTGGGTAATTTTATAATTATCCTGCAGTAATTTATCGGCATTATTAAAAATTTTTATCTGATTTTTGATCATTGCAATATTGTAATAGGCAACTTTTATATCCCGGACCAAACCTCTTTTATAAACTGCTACTTCTGCCTCTTTTTGATTTATAGCTTCTTTTTTGATGTTTTTATTCAGAATCATTTCTGCATCGACCAATGACAGCATTACATTCAATCTCGTGTCATAATAATCATTGGCACTCAGATTAAATTCCTGATTATTTATGTTTTTAAAATTAGTATTGCCATTTAATTGGTTGAGGGAATTGTAAGCCGGATTTAACAAATCGCCAAGAGGTAAAACGATATTTCTTCCGCCCGAAGCGTAGGTATAATCACTTTGGAATTTTAAAGTGGGATAAAATATTCCTTTTGCAATTTTTAAATTATCAAAGGACTGTTTCAGATTTAAATTCTGTTGTTTTAGTCCAAGATTATTTTTAAATCCAAGCTGAATGTATTGATCTACTGTTTTATTTTGGCAAAATCCGAAAGAAAAAGCAAATAGAAAAGAGATCGCAATAACCTTATGAATCATAATGATAGTAATGTTTAATAATTGATTTACTGTGATTAAAGAAGTTTAAACTGTTGCATAAACTCTTTTAAATCTGAACCAAAACTATCAATTTGTTATAGTTCCTTTATTGATTTTATACCAAAGCCGTTATTTATTATACCAAATGGGCAACGGCTATAAATACTAGTTTTCTCAAGTTTGTTTGGTATAAAAAAACAGCTGTTTTGTATAAAAAGGAATTCGGTATTCGTAAAAAGGGTAATTTTATAAATAATTCAAAATTTATGGTAGAGCAACCCAAATCATCGGAAAACATTACTGCGATTAGCAATGATTTTTTTTCAAACCCAAAAAACAGGATTTACTGGCATCTCGCCCTTATAATCTTTATGATTTTATCTGCTTATTTCAGAGAAATCTCCTACACACCTCCTGCCTCTTTTATTTTTAAAGGAACCGTCGTTGTCATGCTGATTGCTTTATTCTACAGTAATGTTTATTGGCTGGTGCCGAAGTATTTATTTAAAAGAAAATTTTCTTTCTACCTTATTGTTTCATTTGTGTTTATTGCCATAATATATAGTGTAATGTTTTTTTTATTTGATGTTTTAAAACCATATCATTTTGAACAGCCAGACAATGTCAATTCTAATCAGGGCGAAATGTCAATTCTGTTTTTTATTTTTATGATCGTGGTTTTAATCGCTGCATCTGCCGCCGTGCGTTTATTTGATCAATGGATTTCTGACAATAAAATGATTGTAGAATTAGAGAAATCAAAAACGAGCGCAGAATTAGAGCAATTAAAAAACCAGATTAATCCCCACTTTCTTTTTAATATGTTGAATAATGCCAACGTACTAACCAAAAAAGATCCTGAAAAAGCTTCGGTTGTTTTAATGGGTTTAAGTGATTTACTCCGATATCAATTATATGACAGTTCGAGAGAAAAAGTTTTGCTTACGGCTGAAATTCGTTTTCTGGAAGACTTCTTAAACCTTGAAAAAATACGCCGTGATGATTTTACTTTTACAATAACTAAAAAAGGAGAATTGAACGGTGTCCAGCTGTCTCCTTTATTATTTATTACTTTTGTAGAAAATGCAGTAAAACATAATAATGGCGCAGGAAGCACGACGTTTGTTAATTTGTTTTTTAGTTTTGAGAATAATATACTTCTATTTAAATGCGTTAATTCTAAACCTTTAATAAAAGCTGTAAATACCACTGGCGGACTTGGCCTTACTAACGTGAAGAAAAGACTGAAACTGCTTTATCCTGAAAGACATGCATTAAATATTGAAGAATCTGATGTTCTTTTTAGCGTAACATTAACCATTAATTTATAAAGTATGAACTGTATTATTGTTGATGATGAACCTCTTGCTCGCGAAGCAATCGAAATGCTGATAGAACAAAACAAGACTTTACATTTATTAGGCTCTTTTAATAGTGCAGCTTCTGCATCTGAATTTATGGATGATCATAATGTTGAACTTATCTTTTTAGACATACAAATGCCAGGAATAAATGGAATTGAATTTGCTAAAAAGATTCCAAAAGAAACACTTGTTATATTTTCGACAGCATTTTCAGAATTTGCTTTAGACAGTTATGAAGTTGATGCTATTGATTATTTAATAAAACCGATACGTGAGGAACGTTTTCAAAAAAGCGTTGCTAAGGCTATTGCTTATTCTAAATTATTTAAAGCTGATCCTGTTGAAAATAAAATCGAAAGTATTGGAGATGATTACTTTTTTGTGAAAGCAGATCGCAAAATAATCAAACTATTTTTTAGTCAGATTCTATACATTGAAGGTTTAAAAGATTATGTTGTTCTGCATACAGCGAATCAGAAAATAGTCACGGCCATGAACATTAAAACTATACATGAAAAGCTTCCTCAAAAAATATTTGCACGAGTAAGTAAATCATATGTTATTAATATCAATAATATTGATTCTGTAGACAACAATACGATATACATTGGTGTCAACGAAATTCCGATAGGAAATATTTACAGAGATTCCTTTTTTGAACAATTTGTTACTGGAAAAATTTTAGGTAGATAAAAAAGAAATTACCCCTTTAACATGTTTAAAGATAGAAATGACAACTTCCTGTATTAACAGTTTTTATCATTTTGACCCTCACTATACATACAAACCGCTTATAAATAAAAATCCAAAATAATTATCTTACAAATTCACTTGCAAGTAAGCCAATTTCTTTAAATCATTCATAAAATGATTTGTAAATTGTTCAGTAACTGCTATACTTTTTATATAAATAGTATTTCTTTTGGTATTCATAATTTTATGTATTAGTTATTATCTGTTTAATTTATTTCGAAAAATAATATCCTTTACTTCTTTCTTTGAGAATGAAAAAATAAAGGGCGTAACAATAAAACAATTCAATAATGCAGTTTTGTATATAACCAAAACTCAACTTTAAAAAACATAACTTCTAATACTACAATACAGACCGGTATTACTCAGTTAGAAATATGTGTAAATATCAGTGTAACATAAAGGAAATTTACTAAGAACACTGATTATACTAATTTACTTTATGAACATTAAGTCCTGTTTATATTTTAAACATTGTTTCATTTTATAAAATGAAACGAAAAAAAAGATAAATTACCAGGCCAATATTAATTTTATCGCTGGTCACTAAATAAATTAAGAATTTTAATATTTAAACTAAGACCTCTTTAATAGATAAATAAGTATTTCTTCTTCGAGTTCTTTGGATAAGTTTTCACTTTTTAATTTTTGACTAAATATTTTCTCGATTTTTCTTTTTTGTTTTTCTGTAACCATTTTATTGCTGCAGTAATCATCGCAAATCATTTTAAATTTATCATCTACCAAATACCAAATTTTGATAGATTCGATAAAATCAGCAAATTTGACATTATACAATTCATTAGGTATTGACATATTCTATGATATTAAATGGAAACTATTGTAAAGTTAGAGATAACTGAAAAGAAATATTTTAAAAACAGGTTTCAAAATATAAAATGAAACATGATAAAGGTAAGTTTCTATACTGCCCTTCATATTCTGTAAAAGGAACAGGTCTTAACTTTTAAAATGAACTTGTTAAAGAAAGTGAACAGAAGGTTTATAAACATTACAGGAATTTTTCATGAAAAAAAGTCCCAAAATTCACATTCATGAAAAAACAGAATTGAGAATCCACGGAATAAAAGGGGAAAAATGGAAAAATCACTAGAATTTGGAAAGATACACTTCTTGAATGAGTTTAAAATTCTAAGATAAAAGTTATTACAAATACGATAGAATCCAACAAATTATCCATAGCGCTTTTAGACTTCTTTGAGGTTATGTTTTGTAAAAATTCGTGGTTTTTTCTTGTTTTTTTTACAAGATACATACAGAATAACGGTTTATAGCTATAGAATATTCTTTATTTTTACAACAAGTATAGATTTGAAGCAGTTAAATTCAAATTTTTCTTAAAGGTTTTTGTTAAATATTTGACTTTATTTGATTATTTTAATTGGATAACTTCGTCCCTCATATACAGTCTCTAATACTTTAACATCTTTTAATTTAATAGGATCAATTTTCATTGGATTTTCAGCTAAGATTACAAAATCTGCCTTTTTCCCTACCTTAACACTCCCTGTTACATCTTCCAAACGCAAAACAAAAGCAGCATTTGAAGTAATCCCTTTCAAAGCATTATAAACAGGAACTCTTTCTTCCGGAGCTAACAAATTCCCATCAGCTGTTATCCTATTTACAGCAACCCAAGCCAAAACTAATGGCTGAAGCGGTGCCATGGTAAAATCAGTATGCAATGCAAAAGGCACTTTATTTTTGAGTAACGAACCTAGTCGTACAAGCTCTGAACCTCTTGCTTTACCCAGAATTTTATCGCCCGAAAATTTATCGCCCATCGCAAATAAATAATATGGATTAGCCGATACAACAGCTCCTAAATCTGCAATTCTTTTAGCTTGTGCAGCTGATGATTGTCCAAAATGTTCAATAGTCAGACGATGGTCTTTCTGTGGACTTTCTTTTTGTAAAATTTCTAATTCATCTAAAATGGCTGTCAAACCACCGCTTCCATTGCAATGAATATGAATTGTATATCCTGCATTCCACCAAAAACGCATTGTTTTATGCAGCCGTTCCGGCTGCATAATCCACTCTCCATGATGACCATCATTAAAACCAGGCGCTTCTACCTGAAAAGCCTGACCAAAAAAAGCACCATCAGAAAATAGTTTTATACTATGTCCAATGATCATGTGGGGCGATTTTTTCTTCTCCAATTCTTTTACAATTATCAAGGTCTTTTCTCCATCTCCATTTATAACGCCCAATGTATTTAGGTCTGGAGTATAGTGTATGCGAAATGGTGTGTTTGGGTTATCTAAAATCGATGCAGTCATTTTTAAATCGGTTTCCATACTTCCGGAAGAACCTAATGCCATATCGCCAACCGTTGTAATTCCACCAAGGTGAACCACTTCACTAAATTTCTCCATCGCTTCCTTCATTACTTTTTCTCCCATTAAGTACGGAGCTAGTTTGGGTAATGCAATCGAGAAAAAACCTGCTTCTACAAATCGACCTTTTTTGTAATCAATCTGGCTATTCCCTTTTGCTTGGGCTTCTGTGATTTTAAATTTTTTAAGAGCAGCTGTATTAAAAAACATTTCGTGAGCCGAATATTGCCAGACTACGATAGGTCGGATAGTTGAAATAGAATCCAGCTCTGTACGCGATATACTGCCATGAAAAGGTTCCATATAACCCCACACTATTAATTGTTCCAAAGGGTCTTTCAATGCTTTATCATATTGAACCACTTTATCTATAAAAGGTTTATGCCCACGAACAGCAGTTACTTTCCCCCAGGGAAAATTCCAATCAAATGGCGACGCAAATTTTGTATTTAATATTACAGATCCAAGAATTGGATGTAAATGCGGATCAATAAACCCAGGCATCATGGTTTTTCCTTCCAGGTCATTCATTTTAGTTGTTTCGCCTTGAAATTTTTTGGCTTCGGATTTAGAACCAACGAAAAGAATTTTTCCATCTTTGATGGCTACGGCTTCAGCATAATTTGCAGTATCTCCTTCCATGGTTAGAATATCTCCACCATAATATATAGCATCGGCTAAACCTGTCATTTTTTTTGTTTTGAAGTCTGATTACAACTCACAAAGATCATTAAGAAAATTGTCAAAATAAATATGGTTATTTTTTTCATTTCAAGTATTTTGTTTAGTGTTACATCTTATTGAATGTATCAGCAACAGACTTACAATCAGTATTATTAAGTAAAAAAGATCCAATTCTGCTGTTAACAAATATAACCAAATTTTAGTATGAAAACAGGATTACTCATATCTTTAAAAGTTGTCAGATGTCACGTAAATTTTCTGCCATCAGCTTCATTTTGCTGGAAATTAAATATGGTTCGAATCCTGCCATTGTCTAATTTTCTCCAATTCTGTTTTGTAAAATTTAAAAGAGTTGATTTTTTCTCTTATTTGCTGTAAAACTGTATTTTTCTTTTCAAACAATTAAAAATTACAAAATTCATTTTAAGCAAGCTAAACTTTGCTCTTTTATTGGGAAATATTTAAAAATTAGCTTTTTGTACTTTAGTAATACTTAGGAATCAATTCCCTTTTTAATGTAAATGAAAAATGCTGAAGAATAAAAAATGTAAATTAGCCTAAATTTGCAATTGCACTTCCTGCTGCTCCAGAAAATTTTTCTTTGGAAATCAATGTCACTTTTTTAAGCTGTTAAGGTTAGATTTTAAAACTAATAAAAACATAAAAGATTGTAACTGGCAATACTTGTTTTGTGAAATTTTTGTATACTATCTCTTTATGACTCAAAACCAGATTCTAAGTTCGAAAAAGCAAAGCAGATTAATCCCTTTTATTTTTTCTTAATCATGAGTAAAGGTACTCCTATTTAATATGTGGAAAATTCAGTATGCAAATTAAAATTAACTTATCAATACCTGTAAAGACTCTGCACTTCCAATGCAGAGTCTTTTAGTTCATATCTCTGAGGATTTTATTATTTCTTAGATGGCTTAATTATAAAAAAATAAAGCTTCTTTTTTATAGTTAACCATTTTTATTTTCGCTCTAACTGTATGTTGCAGATCTTATTATAAGCTACTGGAATTTGCTCAACCTGCACATCACTTTTGTCTAAGCCGAAAGCTTTCTCATCGCTTAACCCTAATTTTTTAAGAAAGAAATATCCTTTTAATAAGAATCCGTCACGTAATTCAAATTCATTTTCTACTGAAAGGAATTTTTCGATCACAACAAATTTAAAATCAGGTTCGTTGTTATATTTCGTCGAACCATCTGGGCGGATATGCAGATTTAGTTCTTTACTTGCTACCAATTCCTGTACAATTTTTTTGAAATACAATTCGGCTCTTGGCTGTACTCTAAAACCAACATTGATATTTATTTTTATCACTTTATCATCAACCAACTCCGAAACATCATACGAAAGAGTAAATGGATCCTCAGTACGATTAATGTGAAGAAACCAGTACACATCGGCACGTTTTGGTTTTTTGGCAAAAATTGATTTGATAATTTTTTCTTCTATTTCATGTCTTCTGTCAGCTTTAGTCAGATAAATTAAATGCGTTGCAAATTTTGGTATAACATCATCCTGACTTAATTCTGTCAATTGTTCACTGTATTTTCCTAATTCTACAAATTTGGTGTAGCTATTATTAATTTTTCGTGCATAATACCACACGTACATTACCATAAATATAAATAATTCAAAAAACAAAAACATCCAGCGTTCCTTTATTTTAGCCACATTAGCTATAAAAAATGAAATTTCAATAGCGCCAAAAACAACTAAAAACCCTATGACATAAATTTTATTCCATTTTAATCGATAATATATAAAATAACTTAATAATAAGGAAGTCATCATCATTGTGATGGTTATGGAAAACCCGTAAGCAGCTTCCATATGTGCGCTTCTTTTAAAATAAACCATCATTAAAACACAGCCAAACCAAAGCATGGTATTTACACTTGGTATATAAATTTGACCTTTGCTATCGCTGGGCTGGCTTACAGTAACCCTCGGCCAAAAGTTAAGATTCATTGCTTCGCTTATTAAAGTAAAACTTCCGCTTATTAAAGCCTGTGAAGCAATTATGGTTGCCATTGTAGCAATTATTATACTGGGTAAAAGAAACCATCTTGGAATAATTTCAAAAAATGGATTTCTGTCATTTAGCAAAACTTGTCCTTGGTGCATGAGCCATGCCGCCTGCCCCAAATAGGCAGTTACCAGACTTATTTTTACATAAATCCAAGTGATACGAATATTTTTGATGCCACAGTGTCCCAAATCCGAATATAAAGCTTCAGCACCAGTTGTACAAAGAAAAACGGCTCCTAAAAGCCAAAAGCCATTCGGGTAATTAATTAATAAATTATACGCATGATAGGGATTTAAGGCAGTGATTATATCAGGATGAATTACAATTTCATTAATTCCAAAAACAATCAGCATTGTGAACCAAAGTGTCATAATCGGGCCAAATGCTTTACCTATAACCTGAGTTCCGAAACGTTGAAAAAAAAATAAAAGTGAGATAATGGCAACTACAATTCCGATGGTAAGCGTATTTCCCGGAATAATAACATTTTCCAATCCTTTGACCATACCTAAACCTTCGATGGCTGATGAAACAGAAATTGGCGGGGTAATAATTCCGTCTGCAAGTAATGTTGTTGCTCCAAGAATAGTAGGAATTACTAATTTTTTACCGTAACGCCTAACGAGTGCGTAAAGCGAAAATATCCCTCCTTCACCGTGATTATCTGCCCGGAGTGTAAGCCAGATATATTTAATTGTCGTTTGAAAGACTAAAGTCCAAAACACACATGAAACTCCTCCATATACTAAAGTTAAATCTATATTTCGTGCACCAATTATGGCTCTAAAAACATATAAAGGACTTGTACCAATATCTCCATATATTATACCGAGTGCAACTAAAAGTGAAGCAATTGTTACTTTGTTTTTAATGCCATTTTTTGAAGTATCCATTTTAATTTGTTAAAAATTTAATGGCGCAAAGTTCGACGAAATGATATTTGTAAAATATAAAGAAGTATGCTTAAAATATAAAGATTTTATAAAGATTAACTAAAACGGTAACCGACACCGCTTTCAGTAACAATATGTTTGGGCTGATTAGGGTTTTCTTCAATTTTTTTGCGCAATGTTGCCACAAAAACACGTAGATATTGAGTTTCGGTTTGATACCCTATCCCCCAGATTTCTTTTAGAAGATACTGATGTGTTAAAACTCGTCCTTCATTTTTTACAAAAAGAGTTAATAAATTGAATTCCGTTGCCGTCAATTTTAAAATTTCATTATTTTTTTTCACTATTCGGGCACTAAAATCAATTTCTAATTCTCCATAATTTGAAATATTGCTGTCTTCATCTCTTTGATTGCGTCTAATAACAGATCGGACTCTTGCCAATAATTCAGCTGTTCTAAATGGTTTTGCCAGATAATCTGTTGCGTGATTGTCCAATGCTTTTACAATATCTTTTTCGCTGTTTTGCACAGAAAGAATAATAATTCCTTTAGTGTACCAGGTACGTAATTCTTTCAGCACTTCATGGCCACTTTTGTCTGGCAGGCCAATATCCAGTAAAATTAAATCCGGCGGATGGTTCACTGCCATTAGTATACCACTTTTACCTGTTTCAGCCTGCCAAACTTTATAATCGTTACTTTCCAAAGTAATTTCGAGCAGTTTCCTAATTGGTGCTTCGTCGTCTATAATTAATATTTTGGCTTTATTCATTCTTTAAATTTTTTAAATAGGAAGTTTCAACAGGCAATTTTAGCGTAAATTTTGCTCCGCCTGTTGTATTGTTTTCCAATTCTATAGTCCCATCATGTGCCTCTACAAATCCTTTTACAATTGACAGTCCCAATCCGCTTCCGCCGCTTTTACTTTTTTGCAGTCTGTAAAATTTATCAAAAACAAGTTGTATCTCATCTTCAGGTAAACCATTGCCATTGTCGGAAACAGAAATAATACAAGTAGAAATCTCGTATTTGATATCAATCTCAATAATTGTATCCTTTGGAGTGTAAAGCAGTGCATTATAAATTAGATTACGCATTATTTCCTCCATCAACCCGGTATCTAATTTAAAAAAAGGCAGATTTTCCTTTGGTTTAAAAAATATAATATGATTACTGCCTAACGGTACTAATTTTTGAATAACACTGTTTATCAATTCTTCAGTATCACACCAATCTTTTTTCAACTGCAGTATTCCGGTATCCAGTCGGCTCATATTTAAGAGATTTTCTACCTGCTGATTGAGCCTAATACTGGCCTTGTCTATTTCATCTAATAAAACTTCTTGATTTTCTGCAGAAACGATAGTCCCTTTTTCTTTTAAAAGATCAACAGCTCCTATTATTGTAGCAATTGGTGTTCGCAATTCGTGTGAAATTGAATTCAATAAAACATTGTAGAGTTTTATGGTTTTTATTTTTTCTTCTATATCTCTTGCTTTTTCTCTTGCTTTGTTTTCAGATTCACGGATTTTGAAAGTTAAAACCGCATTTACTAATGCAATAATAATGTACATCATAAATAGCAGGACGTCTTCGGTATTCGTAATTTCAAATGAAAAAAGAGGCTTGATGAAAAAGAAATTCAAAATTAAACCGCTTAAGATTGCGGTTATTAACACTGGAAAAATATCAAATAGTACCGCAAGAACAGAAACAGTCATTAGTAAAATTAATGCCGTAATTCTATAATCGATCCATTGTGAAGATAAAAAACAAAGTGCCGAAATTAGTAAAACTAATGTAATACTAATAATGGACTGCTTTTCAATGGAGTATACTTTAACTGTCAGCCTTTTCAAAATAGAAATAATTTTGGTGTGAGCAAAAGTACTTAAATATTAAACTGCTTAAAATAAAAGTTTCCATCCAGGGTTTAATTTTGCCAATTTCATTTACCTTAAGCAGTTTTTACCTCTCTTACTATTTAGACATTTAATAATTTGTCCATTAATCAAAGTTTATTATTTCCTATGATCTTACAAACTTATTAAAGCAAATCCTGAATTTCAGTGCCCGATTAATAATGATACTATCATTCTCCTTTTTGATATTTATTTGAATAGCTGTCATTTTAATTCGTATTTTTAACAAGATATAAAACATTACAATACAGCAATATAAATAAAATCAGAATATCATTAATATTTATAATGCCACTTTAATATTTTAAAAAAAAATCAGTTTCAGTCTTATTTTAAAGAACAAAAATCTAATTTAAATACAAACAGCAATGAAAATAAGAAGCAAAATTCTTACAAATTTACTTATCCTTACTGTCCTAATTCTCAATCAGAATGCGGAAGCCTGCACAAGAGTGGTATACAAGGGATTAAATGGAATGATTATTACGGCACGTTCTATGGACTGGAAGACCGATATTGCGGCTAATTTATGGATTTTCCCCCGCGCAATGGATAGAAATGGTGAAGCAGGAACCAATTCTTTAAAATGGAAATCCAAATACGGAAGTGTCATAACAAGCTCCTGGGACATTGCTTCCTCTGACGGCATGAATGAAAAAGGCCTTGTGAGTAATCTTCTATGGCTGGCGGAGTCCAATTTCCCTGCTTTCGAAAAAAACGGAAATAAAAAAGGACTGGCAGTTTCACTCTGGCTACAATATACATTAGATAATTTTGCGACGGTAGCAGAAGCAGTGGAAGCATTTTCAAAGAATGATTTTGTGGTTGTTTCCTCTCACATTCCCGGAACGGATATTTTTGCTACTGTTCATTTATCTGTTTCTGATCCGACTGGAGACAATGCTATTTTTGAATATATCAACGGAAAACTAGTCATACATCATGATCCAAAATTCACTGTAATGACCAACTCCCCGATTTTTGAAGAACAATTGGCAATAAACAGCTACTGGAAAGGAATTCCGGGAACCATTATGCTGCCCGGAACAAACAGAGCTGCAGACAGATTTACAAGAGCCTCCTATTATATTGACGCAATCCCAAAAACAGACAATACAAGAGAGGCAATAGCTAGTGTGTTTGGAGTGATCAGAAATTGCTCTGTACCTCTTGGTATTTCGTCGCCAACAGAACCAAATATTTCCTCTACC
Source organism: uncultured Flavobacterium sp. (assembly GCF_951805225.1). NCBI lineage: Bacteria > Pseudomonadati > Bacteroidota > Flavobacteriia > Flavobacteriales > Flavobacteriaceae > Flavobacterium > uncultured Flavobacterium sp. Next base: position 2,363,737 of record NZ_OX638201.1, read on the forward strand.
AGATGGAGAACTGTAGCAGACCAAAAAAATCTTGTCTATTATTTCGATAATGTACTAAATCCAAACGTAATATGGGTTGAATTTAGCAAAATTGACTTTAGTGAAAAAGCCAAAGTCAGAAAACTGAGTTTGGAAAATAACGAAAATTACTCCGGAGATTCTTTGATGAATTTTAAAGCGACACAGCCATTTAAGTTTGCTGGCTTAGACTAGAATTAAAGTATCTTGATCTTAAACAAAATCCATAGATCTCCTTTCAAATGAATTTGCGGTCTATGGTTTATCTCTTTACCTATTTATTTTTCAAATACAAAAAATAATTCCTTTTGTATACAATTTCAAAAAAATCAAAATTATAACTTAAATTTCAGCATTTAATCTTATCAAAATAAATTAATAATACTTATACAATATATAATCAGCTGATTAATTTTTTAATCATACCATTAAAAATAAAACCGTGAAAAGGCAAAACTGAATACCAATAAAGTTTACCCATTATTCCTCTGGGCTTAAATGTAGCAGTCTGATATAATGTATTTTTGATAATCTTAAATTCAAGCCAGGCTTCACCGGGCAATTTCATTTCTGCATATAAAATCAATTTTCCCTGTTCTTTATTGGCATATATTACCCGCCAAAAATCCAGGGCATCACCTGAATGTATTTCATTTTTATGAGTTCTGCCTCTTCTGGCTCCAACCCCTCCAAAAACCTTATCTATAAATCCGCGTAAGCTCCAGAGCCAGTCCCCATAATACCAGCCTGTTTCTCCACCAATACACCAGATTTTTTCAATCGTGTATTCCCTGTTTATAATATCTTCTTTTCTACGATCAATAAAACAGTCCTTTTTTGGAACTTTTAGATAATGGCCAACATTTCCCTTAAATTGCCCGCTGATCAAAGAATCCTTCCAACTCGAAACAATATTATCTTCATTAATTTTTAGAAGTGCTCTATCCAAAGCCTGCTTGTAAGTAATTGGAGTTACTCCCAAAAGATCATTAATCCTGTTGTCATTACAAATCACTTCTACCTTCATGCTGCTGACCAGTGCAGAAGCTAACTTAAAAGAGGTCGAGGTTACAAAATAGAGCCAATACGAAGACAATTTTGGAGTCATTACCGGAATGGTAAAAATATATCTTTTTAGTTTTTTTGCTTTAGCGAACTGCAATAACATCTCTTTATAAGATACTATATCCGGGCCTCCTATATCAAAACTCTCATCATAGGTTACAGGGTTCAGTAACGACTTTGTTAAAAACTCTAAAACATCCGTAATAGCTATGGGCTGGCATTTGGTATTGAGCCATGTTGGAGTAATCATAACCGGCAATTTATTGACTAAATCGCGTATTATTTCAAATGATGCACTTCCCGATCCTACTATGATTCCAGCCCTTAAAGTTGTCGTTGGAATTGTTCCCGTTTTTAAAATATCTTCGACAGCTTTTCTCGACGACAGATGCTTGGATAACGACTTATCATTTACTATTCCGCTTAAATAAATAATTTGTTTTGCATTTGTTTTATTTATTTTTTCTACAAAATAATTTGCTGAAATACTTTCCAATTCATCATAATTACTTGCAGAACCCGACATAGAATGAATCAGATAATAAGCCGCAACGATATCATCGGGGATACTTTCCAGACTCTCGGGATTTAGAAAATCAACTTCGATGACTTGTATGTTATTTTTAAATTTTTCAGGAAAATAAAACCTGTTTTTATCTCTTACACAGCAAACCACATCATGTCCTTGCTCAATAAGCAAAGGTAAAATTCGTTTTCCTATATAACCTGTTGCACCTGTTAAGAGAATTTTCATGATCTATTTCTTTATAATTTAAAGCTTACCAAACCATAATCCATCTGGAAAATCTGGCCGGAAATAGATCTCGCATTTTCAGAAATCAGATAATTAGCCATTTGAGCTACTTCTTCAGGCTTGAGATAATTTTTCATCGGATGGCGCTCCATCATATTTTCCTTCATCCGATCATTTCGTAAAATAGAAGCGGTCAATGAGGTGTCAGTAATGGTGGGTGCAATGGCATTGATACGTATTGTCGGAGCCAGCTCAGCCCCAAGTGATTTTACCAGCCCTTCAACCCCTGATTTAGCCGCAGCGATACTGGCATGAAAAGGCATTCCTAATTTTGCGGCAACAGTACTAAATAAAACAATTGATGGATTTTTTCCTTGCTTTAAAACAGGCAGGTATTGCTGAATTACTCTTACGGCTCCAATGACATTAATTTCAAAATCATCTCTGAAATCGTTAGTACTCAGACTTAAAATGGGCTTCAGATTGATCGATCCGGGACAATAAATTAAAGCATCAATACTTTCGATTTCAGGCAATACATCTTGCAGAACATCGATCGAAAAATGAACTAAATTAGGATGCGAAATATCAGGTGTTGTCCTGCTGATATTATAAACAAAATTATTTTCTAATTGCTGTAGCAAAATAGCACTGCCAATTCCTTTACTGCCTCCGATAATTACAATTTTATCCATTTCCGTTCGACTTTAAAAATTTAGTATTGCTGTTTTGTTAGTTGGCATTAGTTGCATTTATATGTTAAAGATAATAATTGTTTAACAATTATTATTAAATGTTAAACAAAATAATATTTTAATTATCTTCGTAAAAGAACTTTTGTCTATTACATTTATAATTTAAAAAAAGTTCATAATCATTATTTAATGCAATAAGTAATTTTATGAAAAATAAAAAAATTAGTTTCTCTGATGTTGAATTAGATCGTATTCTAGAAATGGCCTGGGAGGATCGAACTACTTTTGATACTATAGAGCTTCAGTTTAATTTATCAGAAGCGGATGTAAAAGTGGAGTTGATACCTTATTTGCGACTAAAAGCTTAGGCAGTATTTATCTGAATTTGTAAAAAATGATGATATATTGCCTAAAATTTCTGACTGCCAGCTAATTTTATTCCTGCTAATTTTAACAGCATGAAAAATACAAGGAGAACCTTTACTTTAAGCTTTAAGATTCTGGCCGCTTCCATGAGCATCCATTGCTGAAGAGTCTGTGACGTGGCAAGAGAACTCAACATCAGTACAAATACCCTTCAGCACTGGAAGAAGCTTTACCAGGAAGGCAGATTTACCATAAAGAAAACTTCAGCTGAAATATCCCATAAAAATGAGCTGCAGAAGCTTCGGAAACAGATAAAAGAATTAGAAATTGAAAGGGACATCCTAAAAAAGGCTCAAAATATCTTCTCCAAGAGCGGCAGGTGAAATATGAATTCATCAGAGAAAATGCTGAAATATTTCCTGTCGAGAAGATGTGCCGGATTTTTCAGATCCACAAAAGCAGTTTCTTCCGCTGGAGGAAAAGAACACCCACATCAAAGTCTGTGCGGAAAGCCCATATAATAAAAGAAATTATAAGAATTTACCACTGGAGCCAATGCCGATACGGAAGCCCGAGAATTGCTAAAGAATTAGATTCCATCGGGATAAAAGTTTCCAGAAAATTTGTAGGGCAGATTATGAAGGAAAACCATCTGAGAAGCATTGCAAAATCTAAATATAAAAAGACTACAAACCCACCCCGTAATAACAGATCAGCAGAAAACAGATTAGAACAGATTTTTAAGACATCCAGAAGAAACGAAATCTGGGTTTCTGATATCACCTACATCGAAACAGATGAAGGCTGGATCTATCTCACTGTGGTGATAGACCTTTTTGACCGTAAAGTGATCGGCTGGTCAATCAGCGAAACAATGAGAGCAAAAGATACAAGCATCACCTCTTTAACGAAAGCTCTTTTAAATCGTCCATTGCAGAACAATCAGGAACTACTCTTTCACTCAGACCAAGGAAAGCAATATGCCTGCCGTGAATTTATTGCTTTATTAGCCACAAATAAAATAACCCAAAGCATGAGCCGAAAAGGAAACTGCTATGATAACGCGATAGCAGAAAGCTTCTTCAAGACATTAAAGGTAGAACTGGTATACCAAAATAAATATAAGACTAAAGAGAAAGCAGAAAAATCAATAACCGATTATATCGAGAACTTTTACAACACCTGCAGGAGACATTCTGCACTCGGAAACTTAACCATCGAAGAGTTTCAGAATCAGCAGGCAATTAAATAATAGCTTTTCTTATGATGCTAGAGTTAAACTGGGTGCACAATCGATGCATTTAGATTTAACAAGAACTGATAATACTGTATTAAAACAATTTGAAGGCTCAAGTTCGAAACATTACTAGCCCAACAATTCTGTCGACAGGGTCGGCAGAATTTATTTTCCATATTCAAATGTTTTCAAAATTAGATTATATTCATTAAATTAGCAGTATGGATAAAGAAGCAGAATCAGGACTCGATTTTATAATTGACAAATTAACAAACTCAATAGAAAACGTGATTACTGGAGATAGTTTTCAGACTGAAATTTCTATTCTCCAAAATTCTGATTTAAAGTCTTTAACAAAGAAAAATGGCTGGCTTTTTAATTGGAATGAAGAATTTAAAAATCCAATTAGAGATGTTTATAAACTTACAATCTTTGGAAATTCAAAAATAATTCAAGGTCTTATCAGCTTAGAAGTTAAGTCAGATCATGTCTATATGCATCTTGTTGAAAGTGCTCCATTCAATAAAGGACAAACAAAGGTTTATGCTGGTGTAGCTGGTAATCTAGTTGCTTATGCTTGTAAATTATCTTTTCAGCGCGGTCACGATGGAAATGTTTCTTTTCTTTCAAAATCGCAATTAGTTGATCATTATGAAAAAACACTTGGAGCATTCCATTTCGGTGGTAGAATTATGATAATTGAAACAAAATCAGCTTTGAAATTAATCAATAAATATTTTCAAAATAAATAATTATGAAAACTAAAAAATTAGATTTAGATATAGACAGTATTGGTGGACTAAGTTCTCTAACATTAGCTGAAGAAAAAGCTTTAAGCGATTTTTTTCAAAAGAAAAAACTAACAAAAAAGAAAACTGAGAAAAAGAAATTAATACTTAAAAATTAGAACGGTTCTGTCGCATCTATCAGAATCAGATATAAGAATTTAAGTAATTTAAAATTTAGCCCGCCAATTTACAGAATGATTTAAACATAGATATCCCGGGTTTGACCATCTGATTCTTTCTTAGCATATGCACAACTTCAATTCCACTCAATGTTCGTTTTGCCGATTCAAAACTTTTAAAACCTAATCCGTTTTGTATGCGCCATTTTATAAATCGATGGTCCTGTTCGACAATATTGTTGAGATATTTACACTGTCGGATTTTAATCTTTGAGAATGAACGTTTGTTATAGACTTTGATCGCTGCTGTATTAGAACCGCTTTTATCAATGTTTATTACTCTTGGCCGGAAATTATTACCAATTGCTTTAATTAGAAAAGACTGAGCGCTCATTCTTTGTCTTTTTCTGGTCAAAAGAAAGTCAACCGTATGGCCTAATTTATCTACTGCTCGATATAAATAACACCAAATTCCTTTTACTTTGATATAGGTCTCATCCAATCTCCAGCTCGCCCCCACTCTGCCTTTTCTCTTCTTCATCTCTGCCTCAATGAAAGGCGTAAACTTATAAACCCAGCGTTGGATAGTGGCATGATCAACAATCACACCCCTAATCTTCATTATTTCTTCAACTTCACGATAACTAAGTGTAAATCTTAATTTAAAATACACTGCCTGAAGAATTATGTATTTTGGATAACAATGACCTTTAGTATTCATCTTTTGATCGGTTTAAAATTCTAAAGATAAAAGTTATTCCCAGATGCGACAGAACCAAAATTTACACTTCAAAAAACATTAACCTGAAATGAAAAAGCCAAAGCAAAAAAATCTCGCACTGTTATGCAGTATTGCTATTACGGGCATCCTGTTCACCTGCTGCACTTCGGTAAAGGAATATCAAAAAGGAAAAATCAACGATTCTGAAATGGTGCTTTCTAACAGAAAAATCGAAAAGACAGAACTCAGTTTTCAATCCTACCGTGAAGGAGCTTCCGGAGCAAATTCAGGAAAAAGCGGCGGTGGCTGCGGTTGTAACTAATTTTCATGCCTTAAAAAATGAAAAGAATATTCATAACAGGATTTGCTTTATTGGCGCTATTTCAGGTAAGAGCACAAAATGTTCGTACTGATTCTACCAGTTACAAAAGCAAAAAATTAAAATTGGAAGAAGTTAATCTAGTTTCGAGCTATTATAAACAGGACGGAAACAATTCAGCCGTTACGGGCGGAATTGGTTCTGAACATCTAACCGACATTGCAAACACAATAGATGTTAAACTGGTAAAATACGGAGAAACCGGAATCAAGCATACTTTTGATATCGAAGCCGGTATTGATCATTATACCTCAGCATCATCAGATATGATTGATTTGAGTGCAAATTCATCTGCTTCATCTTCAGACAATCGCTTCTACCCTTCTTTGACTTATCTGAGAGAAAATGAAGAAAAAGGCAGGACAATCGGCATCGGCGTTTCATCATCAACAGAGTTTGATTACCAATCTTTTGGAGGAAATGTTAGCTTCTCACAAAAAACAAAAGACAGAAATGGAGAATTTACCGCTAAATTCCAAACCTTTATAGATCAGCTGAAACTAATTGAACCCGTTGAGCTTCGTGCTCCAGGAAGTGAAGGTTATGACAGTGCCAACCGAAATACTTTTGCAGGAACTTTAAGTTACTCTCAGGTTGTAAACAAAAATCTACAGGTAATGCTTGTAGGTGATGTTATCAGCCAAAACGGATATTTAAGCCTGCCTTTTCACAGAGTTTATTTTGCAGATGGTTCAGTGCATCAGGAAAAAATGCCGGATACCCGATTAAAAATTCCATTGGGAATCAGAGGAAGCTATTTTTTAGGAGATAATGTAATCATTAGAGCTTATTACAGATATTATACTGATGATTGGAACTTAAAAGCACATACCGCTGATCTGGAAATTCCTGTAAAATTAACACAGGCCTTTTCAGTTAGTCCATTTTACAGATATTATACTCAAACCGGAACGAAATATTTTAGACCATATGGCGAACATACTGCTTCTGATGAATATTACACTAGTAATTATGATCTATCTAAGTTTGACAGCAGTTTCTTTGGAATGGGAATGAAATTTACACCGCTAAACGGATTATTTGGGTTAAAACACTGGAATACTTTAGAGATTCGTTACGGGCATTACACACGAACTACTAATATGACTTCTGATATTATTAGCATTAACATCAAATATAAATAACAGCTAATCAAACACATACATTGAATAAAATTTTAGGCATGTTTCTTGTTTTATTTGAAAATATTAATGAATTAAAAACTGAAATTATGAAAACTTTAAAATATTTTTTGATCGGAATACTATTCCTTTCTTTTAGTTATACGCAGGCTCAAGTATCTGTTAATGTTAATATAGGCACTCCTCCTGCATGGGGACCTGCCGGTTATACAGATGTTCGTTATTACTATCTGCCAGACCTTGAAACATATTACGATGTAAACACATCAAACTATGTTTACTTAAATAACGGGAAATGGGTAAGAACCAGATCACTTCCTTCAGCTTACAGAAATTATGATCTCTATAATGAATATAAAGTTGTATTGACAGATTATAGAGGCGATCGTCCTTATGATAATTTCAAAACCCATAAAGTAAAATATGGAAAAGGCTATAAGGGACAACCTCAAAAAACAATTGGTCAAAAGCCCGGCAAAGGAAATAATAAACAAGGGAAAGATAATGGCCATCACGATAATGGCAACCATAATGGAAATGGGAAAGGAAATGGAAAACAGTAATAAAAAAGAGGCTCAATAAAAAGCCTCTTTTTTTATATCAATTATATATCATTCAATACGTAAATCTTTAATTACAATTTGCAATTCTAGGATTATTTACTGCTCCACATTGGAAAGCATATTTACTCTGCGGATATAATGGAGAAGGATTATCGGTTACCTCTAATGGAGATAGTGCCTGGCCATTATAACTCGGCATTGTTATTTGTTCTTTAGATCCGTTTCCCAGTGCTACATTTTTCGCTGTCAAATTTCCATTAAAACTATAATCAATCATTGCATCAAGTAATCTGTAAATTCCATAATAATCATATGCATCATATGAGGTTTGTGTATTAGGAAGATTATGCTCTGCCGTGTAAGTAAAAGTTGGTAAAACTGATTTTTTTATCAAAATAAAATCTTTCTCAGAGTTTGGAATATTTATATTTTTAAAAATATCAATTGCCAGCCTATGATCATTTGTTACGTCGTCATTATAGACCTGAGTTATCAATTTTGTATTTTCAGGGAAACTTTGTAATTCTGCCTGTGTAATTTCATAGGAATACCATTGTGCCATTGCAAAAATAAAACGCCCGTTTTGTCCCCAGCCTTCATCAATAAATCCTTTATGAGCCAAAGCAAAAGAGGCTCCTCCTCCAAATGAATGTCCCATGAAGCCTACTTTTTTTGTGTCAATTATAGTGGGATAATCTGTCACAGCTTTTTTGAAGCTTTGCCAAAGTGTGTCATATCTTTCATCGACTGTTACACCTGTTGTAGGATAAGGTGCAAATACGACAACATATCCTTTTTTTGCAATAAACTCATACAAACCTATATTGTATGCACTTTCTTCACCACCATAAGGATGCGAATAAAAAATAACAGGTTTGGGGGAAGTAATTCCTTTTGGGTAAAAAATTTCAACATTTTTTCCACTATATAATGGGCTTGGAAAACTAATTTTTGCAACTTCATAACTGCCATCCGAACCATATCCGGTTTTTGGCCTGGAAATAGGCCCTGCCAAATCATCATCTATATAAGCAGAATCTTGATTTGATTCATCTGCTTCATTTTTTGAGCAGGATAATAATAGAAAAAAAGAGATTATAAGTAAAATTGGGGTCTTCATTATTTAGGTATTTTAAGATTATTTTAATAAGACTGCTTTTGTATAAAATAGTTTAATTCGACTTTTAAATATTGGTCAATTTAATATAAATAATGAATTTAGGAAATGAAAATACCTTATTTAGAATAATTTAATTATCATATTAAAAGTAATAGGTTCGAATCTGTCAGAATCAAATATAAAACTTTAATCAATGTTAAAGTTAGTCCACCAATTTACAGAATGATTTAAACATAGATATTCCTTATCTAACCATCTCATTCTTTCTTAGCACATGCACAACTTCAATTCCGCTTAAGGTTCGTTTGACCGATTCAAAATTTTTAAAACCTAATCCGCTTTAGATGCGCCATTTGATGAAACGATGGTCCCGTTCTAATATATTGTTGAGATATTTACACTGCTTTTCTCTTCTTCATCTCTGACTCAAGTAAGGTGTAAACTTATAAACCCAGCGCTGAATTGTAGCATGATCAAACTCTTCAAAAAGAAAATCAGTTTAACTCACCTGCAATTAAGGCAATCTTTTAATTAGCAAAATAAAATTGCTTTAAAATTTAGAGTAAACTTATTTTTATTTAATTTTGTATCGATCATTATAAAAATAAATAAAACAATGAGAGGAAGACCTACCATCTACGAAGACTCTAATATTGTAAAAAAAGCGCAAGAAGTTTTTTGGCAGAAAGGATACAGTGCTACCTCATTGAATGATTTACAAAAAGCAACTGGTGCTGGTGCCGGAAGCTTTTATAATACTTTCAAAGGTGGTAAAAAAGAGGTTTTTGAAAAAGCTATTGAAGAACGACGATTGGCTTTTGATGCTTTTAAACTGGAATTAATCAAAAGCGAATCTCCATTAAGATTAATTAAAGACTTTTTTATTAGTATCGCTTCCGCAGAAGAAAATGAGCATCTTAAAGGATGTATTATTGCCAATACGGTTGTAGAAATGACTTTTATAGATAAAAATCTGGAAGCCAGTGCGGTTCAAATTTTAAAAGATGTAGAACAAATGTTTACTAAAGCCATTAAAGATGAAAAATTAAAGGGAAACTTAAAAACACCAACACATCCCGAGATCCTTGGGAAATATCTAATAACATTTTGGTGTGGACTTAATACGCTCAGAAGAATGTATCCAGATAAAAATGTCTTAAAAAATCAAATCGAAATGCAATTAGCTGTTATCAGCTAATTTTTTTGAATATTTATGTATCAATCATTACAAAATTAAAATAATAAAAATGAATTTAAAATTAGAAGGAAAAAGAGCATTTATAAGTGGTTCGACACAAGGAATTGGTTTTGCAATTGCCAAACAATTATTAAATGAAAAAGCTGAAGTCATAATCAATGGAAGACATGAAGAAAAGACAAATTTAGCCGTACAAAAATTAAACGATGAATTTCCAGATGCAGTAATTTCAGGAATTGTATGTGATTTAAAAAAAAAAGAAGAAGTAACTGCTTTATTAACTAAATTAAATAATATTGATATTTTGATTAATAACGTTGGTATTTTCGAATTAAAAGACTTTGAAAATCTGGAAGATGAAGAGTGGTATAGAATATTTGAAGTTAATGTGATGAGCTGTATTAGGCTTTCTAAAAAACTTTTACCGCAAATGCTTCAGAAAAAATCAGGAAGAATTGTTTTTATTAGCAGTGAATCTGGCGTGAATATTCCAGGAAATATGATTCATTACGGAATGACAAAAGCTACAATGACGACAATAAGTAATGGTTTATCTAAACTAACTACAGGTACGGAAGTTACAGTGAATGCTATTTTAGGCGGACCAACTTATTCTGACGGAGTTGCTTCAACAATTGAACATATTGCTGCTTTACAAAATATCGAAATTGAACAAATGAAAAATGCCATTATACAGCAGACCAATCCACACTCTTTATTACAGCGTTTCATTGATCCTGAAGAAATTGCTTCGCTGGCTGTTTATTTGTCAAGTCCGATTTCAATTGCTACGAATGGAGCATCATTAAGAGCAGATGGAGGTGTTTTAAAAACTATCTAATTATTCTAAATTGATATATTCCGTAATAAAAATTAAAATTATTCTTTTTGGTCAACAAAATTATATAGTTTCTGCACTTGTCCGTGTTCAATAACAAACAAATCTGGAGTCGATTTTAATTTTACTACAAAAATTGAATTTGTATTTTCTTGAATTCATTTTTGTGTGATTTAAAAGAGTTCGAAATTATTTCTTAAAAAAATATATTTTTACAATTGAAATACTTATGAATTATAACATTTATTTTAAACAATTTAACAGATTAAAACGTTCAATTTGGGATTTGTAGCATTCGTGACAAAGCTGAAATGGAATGAATTCCTTTTTTGCGACAAAAACTTAAAGCTTTTTTTAGAGTATTTCTGCAAGTTTTGAGTTACATAATTTATAAATTGATTAAGTCTGAAATTAAATATAAAAACCTCCACTGGAGGTTTTTAGTATTGAATTAATTATAACCGTTAAAAATTTATTTAAAAAGCGATATTGTATCTGCCATGTTCTCTTTAATTACAAATACTTTTATAAATTCCTGAACTTTACTTTTCGTTTCATCTGTGGTTTCTAATGAGTTGATATTAATTTCATTATCCTGATATAAAATATGTATAATTTCTGTATATCCCTTACAAATTAAACTTCCCTTTAGTCTGATTATTTCAACTTTTGCTGGCAATCCAAATCCTTTTGGACTTTTTGTTTTATAGCTTTTTCCATCACAGATATTTTAAAATTAATAAAGACCTAATTCAAATCAAATGTAGATATTTTTTATTTTTTGCTCTGTTAAAAAAACAACTCCTTTTTATTTATTATTTAAAAATATTCATCTTCTCATCATAACAGGATTTAGAATGTTTAAAAAGTTTAAAATACTATGCAACACATAGCTTTTAATATTGACAATTAATGAGCTATTGTAGAAATCTCTTCACTTAATTACGGTATTATTTAATAGTTATATAACTCCTGAACTTCCATCCTGCCCTCTGCAGGCTTTTCAAAAGAATTGAAATGAAATTCATCGTCCTGATCCAAAATATTAATAATTTCAGTATAGCCCTTAGAAATTGAGTTGCCTTTTAATTTAATTATATCATTTTGCTGGAGTACGTTCAGATCCTTACGAACCTGCAGTTTAACAACTTTTTGCTTTCTAAATTTTAAATTGACATTATAAAATCTACGCTAAAATTAGAAAATAATTGGCTCAAAAACTAACTTTAACACAACATCAATTTTTTCATAAACAAAAAACATTGTAAAAAAGAGAAGGTGAAGTATTTTTAAATGTAATGGATATTTTTAATACATTAGTCTTACAAAAAAAAATAAAATAAGAAGATTTTAGTTATATCACCAAAGATTATTACGAAACACCAGTAATATGTTTTGGAATCAGTTACAAATTTTAGATTTTTTTTAATCAGTTATTAAAAATTCAGAATTAATTCTGAATTGTATTTTAAAATTCACGCTTATTAAAAGTTATGCCGAAACTAAATCCGTCTCACAGCAGATACGCTGTATTATTCTATTTTATGATATGGTTTTTAATCCTGTCACAAATCCTTAGAATCACTTTTTTTATATGGCAGTATGATGAAGTATCCTGGAACATCATAAACCTTTTCAGAACACTTTTTACAGGCTTATTCTATGATATCGGAACAATTACTTTTGTGACACCTACCGCTATTCTTTATTATACGGTTATGCCTAACAAATGGATTGGTTCAGTCCTGGATAAAATTTTAATTTATTTCTTTACCACCTTAACGGTCTTTATTCTGGTGTTTACCTTTTTTGCAGAACTGACCTTTTGGGATGAGTTTAAGACTCGCTTTAATTTCATAGCAGTGGACTACTTAATCTATACCCATGAAGTAGTGGCTAATATCGAGCAGTCCTACCCGCTTCCTTTATTGGTTGGAGGTGTGCTGCTACTTACTATGCTTTTTATTTTCATTTTCTTTAAAAGAGGAGCCTTCGGTAGTACCTTTACAACCAAAGCAAGTGCAAAAACCAGATTAACGGTTTTGAGCGTTTCGGCAGCGGTTGCATTATTCTTTGGATTTTTTATCCATAATTATCAGACCGAATGGTCAGCGAATCGTTATAACTCGGAAATTTCAAAATCAGGAATCTATTCTTTTTTTGCTGCTTTTCGCAACAACCAGATGAAGTATGTTGATTTCTATACTTCTATAGGTAACGATAAAGCATTTGGAATTATAAAAGAAAAACTTAAAGATCCGAATAGCCGTTACAATTCTGCGGGATATTCTATTCATAGAACCATAAAGGACAGCGCAGCATCTGACCAGAAAAAAAATATAGTTTTTGTTCTGGTTGAAAGCTTAAGCGGCAGTTTTTTAAAGGAGTTTGGAAACAAGGAAAACATAACACCTTTTATGGACAGTCTGGCCCAGAAAAGTATATTTTTTAATGATCTTTACGCAACAGGTACGCGAACAGTTCGGGGTATGGAAGCAGTGACACTCTGTATTCCTCCCACCCCAGGACAGTCGATTGTAAAAAGACCTGAAAATCAAAATCTATATACGGTTTGCAGTGTTTTTAAATCAAAAGCATATGACTGTAATTTTTTCTACGGAGGAGACGGCTATTTTGATAACATGAATGCCTATTTTGGCGGAAACGGCTTTACAATATATGACCGGGGGCGCGGTAGTGTACTGAGTGATAAGATAAAAACAACCAGATATAACATCGATGACAATGAAGTAACATTTGAGAATGCATGGGGAATATGCGATGAAGATATCTTCAATAAAATGCTTAGCGTTGCTGATGCGCAGTATAAAAACAATAAGCCTTTTTTCAATTTTGTCATGACCACTTCCAATCACAGGCCCTTTACCTATCCATCGGGAAAAATTGACATTCTATCTGGAACCAGCCGTGAAGGAGCAGTAAAATATACTGACTTTGCCTTAAGGGAATTATTCAGGAAAGCCAGCCAGAAACCGTGGTTTAAAAATACGGTGTTTGTAATCATTGCAGACCACTGTGCCAGCAGCGCCGGCAAGGATGAAATAGATGTTGCCAATTATCATATTCCGGCTCTCATAGTAAACCTGCCCGAGCAGTACAACCAAAAAATTACCAGGCAGTGTTCTCAGATTGACCTGTGGCCTACCCTGTTCTCTATTTTCAAATGGAATTATGAGTCTGACTTTTTTGGAAAAAACGTACTTGATCCAAAGTTTGAAGAGCGTGCCCTAATGGGTACCTATCGTAAGCTGGTATTGATGAAAAAAGAAAAAGTAATGATTTTATCAGACCAGAAAAAACAGGCTTTTTACTCCTGGAATAAAGAAGATAACAGCCTTAAGTCCATACCTATGAACCAGCCGTTCCTTGAAGAAACTATTGCATGGTACCAGACTGCCGATTACCTTTTTACCAATAAATTATTAAAATAATAGTAACCTATATACATTTTATAATCAATCCAATTTAAAGTGGATACCCTTTTTGCCACAAAAAGTTAAGGTGGTTTGTAAAGATATTTGACCATTCCAAGTTTTATGGCAGAATCGTGGCGCATTTCATTTTGAAAAAGTACAACATCAGCAAAATCAAGGCCTAAGAAGTTTAGGTTCGAAACTTTTACACTCTGCGGTTGATTTAAAAGGAAACTTTTCAAAGTCTACAAAAAGTCAAAATTTATGGAAGCCCTGCATTTTAAATATTTATAATTATATTTGTAAAGCAAAAGAATAATACAACTTCTTGTTAGTTCGTTAGTACTCTAATTTTTGTGCATGTTTGAATATTGAAATAGTAAAATTGAATTTGGGTGCAGAATCGGTGCATTAGGTTCCAGACATTTATAAATACGTAGCAAAGACGGGATCTAAACACATAAAGTTCGAATCCTGCTCTCCCCACTAAAAGTCCTAATGAAAATTAGGACTTTTTTTATGCCCTAAATTTAGATGTTTTTTTTGCCACAAAATAGGATCAACGCAAAAACCTGTGGAGAAACATAAAATATTTTGTATTGACTAATTATTTTAACCGCAAAGGGCGCAAAGGCTTTTTATTCCTAAGGTTTTATATAAACGCAAAGTTCGCAAAGCTATATTGATAAAGCTTTGCGAACTTTGCGTTTAAGGAGCGTAATCTATAACAAAAAAACCTTTGCGCCCTTTGCGGTTAAATTCATGCTTAATTTTTATAGTTCCACAGGTTATTGCATTGATCCATTCTTAACTTATTGAAATTTAAAAAAGAATCATTAAAAATTTTTAGCTTTCATTTAAAGTAACTGAACTGAGAAATAACGGATAAGACTCTATATTTTTTGCCTGCAGGTCTGCATAATTATTATTTTCTTGTAAGTTTTCATTTTTTGTTTGCAAACATGAAAAACGTTCTTATATTTGCAACCGCTTAGAAAAACAAAGCGCACTAACGCTGAGATCGGGGAGATACTCAAGCGGCCAACGAGGGCAGACTGTAAATCTGCTGTGAAAACTTCGCAGGTTCGAATCCTGCTCTCCCCACTAAAAAGTCCTAATAAAAATTAGGACTTTTTTTATGGCAAAATTTCATTGCTGAGAATTCAAAAATAAAATCTTCCGTAAATAAAAAAACATATAAAAACTACAAATTCAAGGATTCGTAGTTTTTATATGTTTCTAAGGTAATTTCAATCTTTATAAAGATACTCAAAAGTTTTATGGCAGAATCACGGAAAATGGTGATTTTGAAAAAACTCAAAATATAATTTGATAGCGCTGCTATTCTATATTTAAATCAAAAACCCCCAATACTGGAAATAAACTCCTAAAACAATTAAAGAGAAAAGAATTGTTGAAATAACGCTTGCATTTGAAATTGACTTAAGTTTAAATGTAAAATAAATCAATGAAAATATAGTAAATAGAATAAAAAGCCACTGTACTACAAACAAATAGCTAAACTGACTGCGCATACCGAAAGCCAGTATATAAAAATTTTCCTGAGCTGTGTTGTTTATAGCTAAAACAAACCCGATGATGGCAAACAGCCCTAATAGAGAAGCAATTACAATTAAGATCCTGATAAATTTATTTGCTTTAGTATCGATTTCCTTTTTTATAAAGAAATAAATAAATACAAAAATTGAAATCAATAAAATAATAAAGGCAATGAGCAATGGTGCAAAAAATAAAAGGTTGAAACCATTTAGACTATTTGCAAAGTGAGAAACCCCGCCGTTTAATTCTACATCTGTAACAAAATTGACTTTATCAACAGATTCAAATCCTGTTACATCAAGTTTTTTACCTGGATTACTGATGAAATCATCAATAACTTTAGCTCCGATTTTGGAAAAAGCGGGAGCATGTCCAAAAACCGGAGCATCAACTAACAAAACATTTTTAAATCTTGCTGCAGTAATTTTTCCATTTGAAGGCGGAGTAATTGGGTCAAAATTTCCTGAAAGCACTAACACTGGAGCTTGCAATTCAGACAGATTCGACAGATCATTTTTGGCTTTAGCTGTTGTTACGTTTCCTAAATTCCATTTTTCGCATACTAAAAAATCTGATTTATAAAACGATAAACCGCCTTTTAATTTTTTATACTTAGCTGCATTCAAATCAAATGCTGTGATCGAGTTATACGGAATGGCCTCGTTGCAACTCACACAATAATACTGACCGTAATCTAAACTTAATGCTCCAGAAAATGCCGCTACAAGTGAACTTAATGTATTTGTATTGCCTTTGTTAAACTCGGTGATTAATAACGGTAAAAGTTCTATTAATTTTTTTTGGTACAACGCCTGCTGAATAGAAATTTTAAAATCCTGAGCATTATAAGTGAACTCCCCTTTCGGGATTATCTTTTGATCTACTTTTACGGTTATTGGCTTTTTTTCTAATTTCTCTATTGTTTCATAATATACATTCTCTAAATCAGGATATTGTTTATTGCAGTTTGGGTCATTTTTACAAGCATTAAAAACTTTTTCCAGACTGGTGACATAGTTTGAAGTATTCAAATTATAATAGTTGGAAATATCAGAAATTGAAGAATTGAGAACCAAAGATTTGATGTCCTGAGGAAAATCATTTGCATAAACCTGAGCTGTATACGTCCCGTAAGAAGTACCATAAACGTTCCAATTATTATAACCCAGTTCTTTTTTTAAAGCATTTAGATCTTTAGCGATAGACTTGCTGTTATATTCGTTTATGTCAATATCTCTAATCAATAAATCTTGTCTGCAGGCCGCTGCCGCTATAGCTTTTTGCTTTTCGTCTTGTGTTGTGTTTTGATTTTTGGCTAATATTTCTAAAAATTTCTTTCCTAAATCCGGACAAAATTTAGGAAGCGAAAAACCCGTTCCTCTTACATCTGCCAAAATAATATCACTGTTGCTTCTTAACGGATGCTTAAGCCAGCCCCATATTCCATTAATTCCTCCTGCTCCCGGGCCTCCTTCAATATAAATAACAGGATTTGTATCTGCTTTTCCAGAAGTATTTTTTAAAACTGCCACCGCAATTTTAATTTTTTTTCCATTGGGTTTATCCCAATTTTCAGGAACGGTTAAATATCCCCATTCGATGTTTTCTTCGTTTATGCTTTTTGCTTCAGGAAAAAAAGTCGAAGTTTTCTCAAATTTAAAAGCAGGCGTTTGAGAAAACAAACAAGTTGGCAATAGGCATAGTAATAAAAATAACTTTAATATGTTTTTCATTTTATTCTTAATTAATTATTAGCTTACAATATATTTTTTCAAAACAACCTCATTAAAATTCGTTTTTAATGAAACTGTACATTTATATTTTTCATCAATTTTAATCTCTTTCAAGTAGAATTTTTCTCCATTAATTATGGTGCTGTCTTCTGTAATTTCAAATGATTTCAGGGGAATTGTCAACCCGTGTCCATGTGCTTTTATAACCGCTTCTTTTTGTGTCCAGTAACTAAAAAAAGAGCTCTTTTTATTATTGGAATTTATAATTTCACTCCATTCGTTTTCAGTCATCTGAAATTTAAAATCATCGATTGTAACATCGCTTATAATTTCGATATCAATTCCTATTTCGTTTTTCAGACTTAATGCACAAACCACAATCTCTCCGGAATGTGAAATATTAAACTGTATTAAATTATCTTCAAAAAAAGGCTTATTATACTTCGTGAATTTTATTTCCTTATCAGCAGGACAAAATAAACCGACTTCCTTAATTCCTTCAAACAATAATATCCTGCCCAAAAGCGATAATTGTGCATCTTGCCATCGTCTAAACCTTCTAATTTTATTCTGATATTCTTCTGAAAAATGATGCAGGTTATTTTTCAATAAACTTTCATGATTTTCCTCTGACAAATAAGAATAATAGATATAAATCAAAACTCCGGCTGTTTATTAAAAATTAAAATCAAAATCAGATACAGTGTTTTTCTCCACCTCTGTTTTAGCATCAATAAAATCTAATGCCAATGATGGATTTTTTATTATTTCGCTTAAAAGTGCCGTATATGTAACTGCAATTATCTGTATCGTATCCTTCTCAAATAAATCACTATTATAATCTATAATTCCTTTTAAGGTATTTCCGCTTTCAAATAAATTAAACACGATTGGCAGTCTGCTGTATTTATTATCAAGAGGATAAGAAGCTAATTTTAGACCGTTTAATGCATCAATATTTTCAAATGAAAATTCAGGATTTTGATACACCAACATTACATCAAAAACAGATTGTGGAATTTTATTAAACGGAACATCTTGATAATCATTAATTTCTAATAAATTACTTTGGGTATTTTTTAATAACTTCGCAAAGGTTTGTTCCTGCTCTATTTTTGTTCTTAAAATAAGTGTTTTAACAAACATTCCTATTTGATTATTTAGTTCCGGAATATTTCTTCCTGAGTTTGCAATTCCAATAGTAATATCATTATGATTGGAGAACTTGTAGATCAAAACATTTAAAGATGCTGCCAAAACGGTATAAAAAGTAACGTGTTCCTTAAGCGCAAATTTCTTTAAAGCCGAGGTTGTTTCCGGATTTAGTTCAAATAAAAACCTGTCTCCTTTATTCTGGTTCTGTTTACTGTCAAAATCCGTCTCAAATGAAGAAGCAAATTCATAATTCTGTAAGTAATTTTTCCAGAACAATTCATTTTTTGCAGCATTATCTTCTTGTGTTTTATTAAACCATTCTGAATAATCTTTAAATTGATATTTCAAAATGTGCTCTTTTGATATTCCTGCAGCATTATTTTCATTATAATTTTCAATAAATTCTTTAATGAAAATCTCTATAGACAAACCATCCATAATAATGTGGTGCGTGCAAAAAAGCAGTACATATTTGTTTTCCGCTATTTGAAAAAGCATAACTCTCAACAGTAAATCTGTTTCTAAATCAAATGCAGTATTAATTAATCTATTTATAACCTCATCTGCTTTTTCATCTCCTTTTTCATGCGTAGAAACTGCAAATTTTACATTTTCGAAAGGATTAATTTTTTGATGTGGAATTCCGTTTATCTCAATAAAATTGGTTCTTAAGATTTCATGTCGATTAATGATTTTATTGACTGCATTCGAAATTTTGTCCAAATCTGCAATTCCTTCTATTTGATAAGCTGCAGACATATTGTATGCTATAGAAGTATTTTTTCGCTGAGATGCCAGCCAAATATGGTATTGAGATTGTGTTAAATCATAAAAAACTTTAGTTTCTGAAAGTGGTATAACGGCTGATTGATTGGGAGCAAGTTTTTGCAGATAATCGGCCAGTAATTCAATTGTAGGATAATCAAAAATAGTTTTTAGAGAAATATCCAGTGAAAGTTCTTTGGTTATCAAACCAATTAATTTAACGGCATTTAAAGAATGTCCTCCTAATGCAAAAAAATTATCACTTACACTTATTGGTTCTTTGCTGTGTAAAACCTCTTTCCAATAGTAAGAAAGTTTTTTTTCTAAATCTGAAATGGGAGCTTTAAAATCATCATAATTTATTTCCTGATGAATGGCTCTTTGAGATAAAGATTTTCGATCTATTTTTTGATTTGGTGTAAGAGGAAATTCTTCCAAAGCAATAATTACGTTTGGAATCATATAATAAGGAAGATTTTCTTTTAGCACTTTTTTTATCCCTTCTATGTCAACTTCTTGCTGACTTTTTACAAAATAAGCTACTAAAAAAGCTTCTTGCTGCTCTAATTTTTTAGCAATAACAACTGAATTGTGAATCCCTTCTATTTGGTTGAACTGCGACTCAATATCGCCAAGTTCGATTCTGTAACCTCTTATTTTAACCTGATTGTCATTTCTTCCTAAAAATATGATTTCTCCATTATCATTCCATTTCCCAACGTCACCTGTTTCGTACAGTAAACTATCGCTGTGAAACGGATTTGTTATAAATTTTTCGTTTGTTAATTTCTCATTTTTATAATATCCTTTGGCAAGTCCATCGCCTGCTATGTAAATTGCTCCCGGAACTCCTATAGGTTTTGGGCTAAGAAATTCATCCAGAATATAAAACTGTGTGTTGTTTATTGGTTTTCCAATGTTTGAAGCGTCTCTAAACTGTTCAATTCTTTTTGAGCTTGACCAAATCGTAGTTTCGGTTGGGCCGTACATATTCCAAATTTCAAAACTATTTTTTATCAGTTTTTCTGCCAATGCCTCACTTAATAAATCTCCGCCGCAGAGCACTTTTAATCGCTTACTGCCTTGCCAGCCTACGTTAAAAAGCATTTGATAAAAACTTGGCGTAGCCTGAATTATAGTAGGCTGTATTTCTTCTATTTTTTGAATAATCAAATTTGGATCAGCCAAAAAGCTTTGATTGGCAACATATAAAACTGCTCCTGATATTAGCGGAACAAAAAACTCTAATATCGAAATATCAAAGGAATAGGTTGTTACCGAAAAAAAGGTATCGTTTGTGCCAACGCCAGGTTTTTGCTGAATACTGGTTAAAAAGTTAAGCAATGCTTTGTGACCAATTTCTACTCCTTTTGGGTTTCCGGTTGAACCTGATGTGTAAATGATATAAGCTGTGTCTTGGGGAGAAACTATTTTTCCCGAAGTTCCATTAAAGGTATCTATGCTTTCAAAAATGCTTTCAAAAATACTTTCTAATGATATTACGCGCACATCTGCAGCTGTATTTAGCAGATATTCTTTTTCATTTATAAGTATTTTACTTTGGCTGTTTTCAATAATATAATTGAGTCTGTCTTCTGGAAATGCCGGATCTAATGGAATGTATGATCTTCCCGATTTTAATATTCCTAATAAAACAACTACCATATCTGCCGATCGGTCTAATAATACAGCAATTGGAGATTTGTCTTTTTTACCGTAGGCTGCGATTAAAAATTGAGCTATTTGGTTTGATAATTTATTAAGCTCAGCATAAGAGTATGATTTATACTCATCTTTTAAAGCTTCTTTTCCGGGGAAATCCTCAACTTGTTTCTGAAATAAATCTAGTAATGTTGCGTCATTTTGATAATCCGTTTTTGTATCATTAAATGCTTCTAAAACCTGAGTTCTTTCGTCTTTGGTTACATAAATCAGTTCTTTTAACTTTTTATCAGGATGAATTAAAATATTCGTAAGCAGGTTTTCAAAATGATGAACTACTTGTGTAATTCGGGTTTCGGTAAAATAATTTAAGTTGTAATCAAAATCTATTTTTACATCTTCGAGTTCATCAAATTCGCGAATATAAACTGCCAGAGCAACTCGTTCTGATTGATGTGTTAACGGAATTACTTTGGTTTGTGTATTCTTAAAATTATCAGCATAATTTTGCTTTTCATAAGAAAGTGTAATATTGAATATTTTGTCTTTTTCCTTAAAAACCTGAAGTTCCTGAATTAATTTTCCTAAAGGAAATCGCTGATGACGATAATCGTTTCTCAATTGGTTTTTAATCAAATTGATTAAATCTACAAAAGCGGCATCAAAATCCAGAGCAATTCTTAAGGGCGATACTCCCATAAAAAGTCCTACTGTTTTCTTGTATATTGATTTGCTTCTGTTTAAAACTGGTAATCCAATGGCAAAATCATTGTTTTGATGTTTTCTTCCAAAATAAGTAAACAAAATACCTAAAATTAAATGAAAAGAAGAGCAGTTAGATGCTGCCGCCAACTGGTTTAATTGATTGTATACTTCTCTTTTAATAATCAATTCTTTTCGGCTGCTTTTATTGTTTTCTGCCAAATCATTTTCTTTTTCTAACAAAGCTTCGGGCAGTGTTCTAAATTTCTCTGTCCAATACTTTTTATCTTCTAAAAAAGACTCCGAGTTTTGGTATTGAAAATCATCTTCTGCAAAATTTTTATAACTAAAAGGATAAGTTGTTATAACATCTCCGGATTCATGGATTTCATTATAATTCTGCACCAATCGCTGAAACATTAGTGATGTTCCCCAGCCATCGGTAATAATATGATGGTAAACCGAAAATAAATAATGAAAACTGTCATTTACTTTTACCAATGTAAAAACATGCAGCAGATTTTCATTAAATAAATCAAAAGGTTTCATAAACTCTTTCTGCATATAAACAGAAGCTTCTTCTTCGGGATTTACAGCATCAGAAAAATCAATAAAGTTTAATTGAGCTTGATACGCCTCTAAAACTTTGAAAGTTGTTTCTTCTTTATCTTTTACCAGAACGCTTCTGTACGTATCATGCTGCTCTATAAGCTTTGTATAGGCTTTATTAAAAGTTTCAGTATTTATTACACCTTTAATTTCAACTTTAGCCCCAATATTATATATAGGATCATTAGGAAATAATAATTGCTCAAAATAAACATCTTGTTGTGGAAGAGTAAGTTTCATTGAAAAGTGTGGTATTAATTATGAATTACAAAATTTTATGCTTTATGAAAGTGTTATTTAACTCTCGACTTCATTACGCCATAAACTTTCTGTGTGCAGGATTTCGTCTTTTACTTTAAAATCTTTTACAATTTCTCCGTAATCAAATTTTAGTATTCTGTCTGCGTATTTAAAATAAGCATCATCATGAGTTACTGCTATGATTGTTTTACCTTCTTCTTTTAACTTAGGCAGTAAGTTTTCGTAAAAATATTTTCTAAAATGCGGATCCTGATCAGCTGCCCATTCGTCTAATACAAGAATTGGTTTATCTTCTAAAAGTGCAAAAATCAATGACATTCTTTTGCCCTGCCCTTTAGAGAAAGGTCTTCTTGCAGAATCTTCTCTGTCATCCTGAATTACTTTGTCCAGCTCCATTATTCTTAAAAGCTCCAGATATTCTTTGTTGTTTTCTAAGGCATATTGGTCGTAATTTTTAGAGTAAATATGGTTATCTGTAAAAACTGCCGATATGAGGTTTTGCGTTGTTGTATTTTTCTTTTCGTATTCCTGTTCGTTTAGTATGATTTCTCCTTCTGTTGGCTGATACAAACCGGTTAAAATATTGATAAAAGTACTTTTACCGCTACCGTTTCCGCCAATAATAAAGATCATTTCTCCTTTTTCTATTGAAAGGTTTACCGGGCCTAAAGCAAATGTTTTTTCGGCAGCGTTATTTTCATATTCAAAATGAATATTATCAAATCGTAAGGATTTAAATGCTTCCGGATCTGTTTTTTTAATGGTAACGGCCAATTCTACGCTGTCAAAATCTTTCAAAAAATTCTTTATCCTGTTATTGGCTACAGTTAATCTGGTATAAACATTCTGCATATTAATCAGGTTGTTTATCGGTCCTGATACAAACAATAAAATCACTACATAAGAGATAACGTCTTCTCTTTTTAATATTCCTATTTCCGGAAGAAAAAACAAAATGGAACCAATAACTAAATACAACCCATATTGACTTATCAAGTTGATGGATAAAAAGACATAATTGATATTAAAATCCAGTTTTTTGGCATTTTCTCTATTTGGAGACAAATGTTCCGTCATTAAATTATCTCGTCTGTGCGTGCTTAATTTAAAACCTTTGAATCCTTTTATTACATCGTCTACATACTTATAATAATGTTCGTTATACTTTCTAAGCGTGGTTACTTTTTGCGACATTGTATTGATGACCAAAAAATAGGTTACAGCGATGAGAATTATTAAAGTAACAACGACCAAAGCCGCAGAAACAGACAGCGTAAATAAGTATATCATACAAAGCAAAAGCATTAATAAGGAATTGATGGTATGCGTTACTACTTCCGGAAAAGTGGCAAAAATCCTTAAATCTTCAATTGCGGTATAAAATCGCTGTGAGCCTAGTTTTTCTAAAATAATTAAGGGAGCTTTTAATATTTTGTCAAATATTTTTTTCTCATTTTCATATAATATTTCAAAAGAAAATTGATTGATTTTTTTCTGAAAAACAATATTTAGCAAATAGGTATATATAACAGTCGAGACAAATACAATTCCCATATAATCTGTTATGAAATCTATTTTTCCAGATATCACATTATTGATGATATAAACAATTCCGAAGCTTAAAATCGTATTGGGTATTGCATAAAGCAAAAGATAAATTACATAGGAAAATTTCAATTTAAACATAATAGTTTCTATTTTGATTGATTAAATGTTTTTTATGCTGACTTATAAAAATACTGGCTAATTGAACAGCTGATTTGTATATAAAAAAATGATCGCCGTTCCATATTTCAGAGGTAAAAGTATTGTTGGTAAAGTTTTTCCAGTTTTCGATTTTATCACCGTTATCTTCATCAGAACCCATAAGAGCATAAATTGGTGTATTTATCTTTAAGTCTTTTTCTGAAGAAAAACCCGTTTCCAAACACTCAAAATCGGCTCTTATTATGGGCAGAAAATAGTCGAACAAATCATTGTTTTCTCTTATTTCCTTTGCGATTCCGCCTAAAATCATGAGTTCTTTTTTAAAATTTAAATCATCTAATTGATGATACAGGAAATCTTTATTTTTTTTTATTCCCGGCCCCGGATTTCCGGAAACAATAAGTAATTCGGGATTATCTCCGTCAGCTTCCATTTTTGCGGCAACAGAAAATCCTAAAGCCGCTCCCATACTATGACCATAAATCATATAAGGCTCTCCGTTTCTTAAAGATTTAATTTGCTTATAATAATCTTCAATCGCCTGATCTTTATTGATAATTAATTTCTCTTTATGCCTTTTACCTCTTCCGGGTAATTCAAGTGGAATGAAATCGACAGCTGTTATCTCTTTTCTAAGAAATTCAAACGAGTAAACATTTCCTCCGGCAAAGTGTAATAAAAAAAGCTGCATATTTTGTTGTTTTTATCTTGAATGGTCTACTGCATTTTCGGCAATTCTTTCTACATAATTTAATTTCTTGTTTCCAAACTTATAGGTCGCCGAAATTCTAAAAGCTCTGGGATCCTGATAGTTTCTAAATGTCTGGTAAATATTATCTACCGTAGAAACTTTATTCTCTGTCATTGATTTTAAAATATCCGTAACATTCAATTCGATCATCAAATCTTTTTTCAGCAGTAAAAATTTCATTCCAAAATCAAGCGCACATTGTTTTTTAATCAAAGCTTCCTGACTGATGTTTTTAGAACGATACCAAAAACTTAAATTGGTGGAAATATTTCTTGATGAATTGAAATAAAACTGATTGTTTATCATACCATACCAGCCCCAGACGTCGAGATCCTTTATAACCGGAACTAATGATGTATTGTACTTATAGTATCCTTGTAACTGTAAATTTGTTTCAATGGTATTATTATATTTTATAAAAGCATTACCTGTAAGCTGAAGCGCGTTTAAATCCATATAGCTCAACACTTTATGAGCAACGACATAATCTTCTGTGAAATTGGTTAAAGACCAGTAATTATCTTTTGTGTTTGAATACGATAGGCCTAAATCGTATTTTGATTTGAATGAATAGACCAGATTTAAATTATTTGTTGTTGACGGCTTTAAAAACGGATTCCCTAAATAATTTTCATAAGCGTTATAAATTCCTAAAGAAGGGTTTATAAATCTATACAACGGCCTGTTGAAAAACTCTGAATAGGAAAAACTTATTTTACTGTCTTTATTAAAAATATAACTTGCATTTACATACGGAAACAACTTTAAATATCTATCATCCAAATCCTTATGTGTTAAATCTGAAACATATCCGTTTATAAATGTATTTTCGAGTTTTAAACCAACTTGAAGATCCAGTTTTCCAAAATTCTTTTTAACATCCGAAAATACAAGCTGTCTGTTTTCGATGTAAGTACAAATTGGTGACAATTCTAAAATCTGTACATAATCAGTATCAAATTTTCTAAAATGCCTAATGTTATAATCAGATTCAATGTATATCCATTTTCCTCCCACATTAAAATCAAATAGACTTGTAGATCCATGATACAAACCATTGAGCGTGTAGATATTCAAATCTGTACGTCCGTCATGATAAACCGTATAATTACGATTAGGAATTGCAGCACCATTTACATCATAATCCTGCCCATATGTGTTTTGGTTATAATCCCAAGGTCTTTGCAGCCAGTCTGCTTCTATGGTTAAAAATTCATTTTTATTAAAATCATGCCTTAACAGCACATTCAAAGAATTCCGTTTAAGGTTCGAAACCAATCTCTTACTTCCCACATAATATTTATTCAACTCATTGTCTGATGTATTATAAATATCAATATTCGTTTTAGTGTCTAATATGTTCTCATAAGTATCATTCATAGACGAAACATTTATTTTTGTTTTATCCGAAATCTTGTACTGAACATCAATAAAACTCACAAAACTGTTAAAGTCATAATCTGTAGTTCCGGTGCCTATAAATGATAAATCAGGAAAAAAAGTACTTACATCATTTTCTCTGAAAAATTTCTCGCGTCCATAACTTATACTTGTATTGACTTTCCATCTTCCTTTATTATAAACCAGATTCACGCTATTATTAAAACTCGGAAACTTATGCTGTTTGTACACTGATTTTACTGCGCCGCCAAAATATTCACCTGATTCTTCTGTCTGACTTGGTTCTTTTATTGAAACACTTGTCTGTGAAAAACCTAAAAAAGGAATAAACAGCAAGCAGAATAATTTATATTTCATTTACAATTTTTATTTTTTTATTGATGATTCTTCGCAGCCCTTTTCAAGATGTTATTCCTGAAAAATGGCTGTGTAGATATCTTCTTTTGCAATAATTTTATTTAATATTTTTTTATTGTGCTTCAAATTATTTCCTTCAAGCATGTTTTGGTGCTCTCCTTTTCCGGTTATATAACTTATCGTTTCAAAGTTTTCTTCCCATTTTTTGTCGTCGTTATTTTCTGCTTTTACCAGTACTAATTCGGATGACAATTTGTTTGTGTATTTCAGATTTTTCAAATAATTGATATAGGCTATTCGTTTTTCTTTTGCCTGAGCAAGTATTTCCTGCATATTTTCATCGATTTCTGTTCCTAAATCAAATCCTTCAGCAGCGAGTTCTATATTTAGTTTTTCTTCGTTAAGAATTACCGAATCAAACATTATGATTCTCGAAACAGTTCTGTTGAGTTTATTTATAAGATGATTTGCGACTTCATACGATAAATTTCCTCCCGCTGACCAGCCAAATAAAACGATGTCCCCATTTTCCTGAATCTCATTGATTTTATGCGCATAATAAGACACTGTATCAGCTTCATTTTCTATAAAATTGAAGGATATAAATCTGGAATCTTCATTGTTTTGAAACAAGTCTCTATAAGCGCTTCCGTAACCCGCAATTGGAGGAAAAGCAAAAACTGTATTTTGAGAATCACTATTACCGTATTCATAAAAATCTTTATCCGAATCAAAAATGGTGTTCAAATGATGTTTTACTATTTCGGCAATCGTATTAAAACGAAACAGCGAATCGACAGGATAATTTGCCGCAAATTCTTTATTCATTTTAATAATTGTGTTTATTGCCGAAATACTGTTTCCGCCTAATTCAAAGAAATTATCGGTAATTCCAACTTTTTCAAGACGAAGAACTTCCTGCCATATTTCGACAATTTTCTTTTCTGTCTCATTTCTTGGCGCTGTATATTCTGTTCTTATCAGGTCTTCTCCGCTAATTCCCGGCAGTGCTTTTCGATCTGTTTTTCCGTTAGGTGTCAAAGGCAGACTATCCAGAGCTATATAAAATGACGGCACCATATATTCAGGCAGTTTTCCCAGAAGATAATTTCTTATGGCAGCCTTGTCTATTTCGATCTCACTGGCATAATAAGCTGCAATTACTTTTTCGCCATTTACTTCTTTTACCTCAACAACAACTTGTTTTATATCCGCCGAATATTGAGAAAAACAAGTTTCGATTTCTCCAAGTTCAATTCTAAATCCTCTAATTTTTACCTGATGGTCATTTCTTCCTAAAAATTCAATATTTCCGTCTGGAAGCCATCTTCCTAAATCTCCTGTATCGTACATTATGCTTCCGGACTTAAACGGACTTGCAATAAATTTCTCTGCCGTAAGTTCTGGTTTGTTCAAATAACCTCTTGCTACACCTGCTCCCGCAACATATATTTTTCCAAAAACTCCGCTAGGAACCGCTTGAAGTTTTTTGTCTAATATGTAGAGTTGTGTATTAGAAATTGCTTTTCCAATTGGTATTGATAAATAGTCTTTCCGTTTAATTTTAAAATATGTACTGTACGTTGTATCTTCAGATGGACCGTATAAATTATACACTTCAATCTGGTCTAAAGGCAATCTTTGTATAATGCTGTGAGAGATTGGCTCTCCGGCCATGTTTAAAATATTTACAGTATCAAACGAAACTCCATCATCTAAAAGCTGATTTACCACAGACGGAACAGTGTTTATTAATAAATTCTTGTCTTTATCAATATGGTTTTTAATTTCCAATCCATTTTTCAAGAGCTTGATTTTCTTTCCGATTGAAAGTGTATAGAATATTTCAAAAACAGATAAATCAAAGCAGTAAGACGTTACAGCATATACAGTTTCAAATTTAGTACTGTCAAATTCTGCGTTTGACCAGTCTATTAATGCCACTGCATTTCTATGCTCAATCATAACCCCTTTAGGATTTCCTGTAGTTCCTGAGGTGTAAATTATATACGCTAAATCATTTGCTGTATTTGTTCTTTCAGTATTTACTTTAGCATATTCTTTCCCGCTGTTATAGAATAATTCCAGTACATTTTCGTCAATTACAACTTTGCTGTTGCTGTCTTTTTCTATATACTCAATTCTTTCCTGAGGATATGATTTATCAATTGGTACATAAGCGGCGCCCGTTTTTAGGATTCCTAAAAGTGTAACAATCATTTTCTCGCTTCGATCTAATTTAATACCAACTAAATCGGCGGTTTCGATCTTGTAATTCTCTATTAAGTAATTGGCTAACTGATTTGCCTGCTCATTGATTTCTTTATAAGTGAAGCTTTTATCTTCAAAAACAACAGCAATATTTTCCGGTGTTTTCAAAACCTGATCTTCAAATAAATCGATCATTGTTTTCTCTTTCGGATACGCTGTCGAATTATTATTATAATCCAGCAATAATTTCTTTTCTTCGGCAATTGTTAGATAATCAACCTCATCTACAGCGCGTTTAGGATCGTCAATTACTTCATTAAATAAATGTTCCAAATGCCCAAATATCGAGTCTATAAATAAAGAATCGTATATATCTGTATTATAATCTATGCTGAGAATTAGTTGCTGTGTTTCAACAAAAGTGAAGGTTATATCCAGTTTTGCAATCTTGTTTTCAAACTCAAAACCTTCAATTTCTATTCCGTCTAATGCTGTATGGTTTGTTAGGTTTTTTAATTGGTTTTGATTTTGAAGCACAACCAATACGTCAAACAAAGCAGAACGGCTTAAATCTCTCTTTAAATTTAGATTATCTACTAATTCATCAAGCGAATATTCCTGATGCTGATAAGCATTTAAGAGTGTTTCTTTCTCTTTATTTAAGATATCCAGAAATTGATCTTCTTCTTCAAACTTTGTTCTAATGGCCAATGTGTTAAGGTAAAGTCCCAATTGATTTTCTAAATCCGGATGTTCCCTGCCCGCAATTGGCGTACCTACAATAATATCATCCTGATTTGTATATCTGTACAACAGCGTTTTGATACCCGCCATTAAGGTCATAAACAACGTAACATCGTGCTTTTTTGAAAATGTTTTTAGTTTTTCTAAAAGCTCACTCGTGAATTGATGCGATTTATTATCACCATAATAAGTTTGTACCAAAGGTCTTTTCTTAAAGCTCGGAAGTTCTAATACAGGCAATTCTCCTGTAAATTGGTTTAACCAAAAATCTTTTGACTTTTGATATTTTTCCTGCTGAACGGCCTCATTAATCCAAACAGCATAATCTTTGTAATGAAAGTTTAACTGTGGAAGATTGGCAGGTATTCCCTCAACTATTGCGTTGTATATTTTTACTACTTCGGAAATTAATAACTGCATCGACCATCCATCACCAATTATATGATGCAGGCTGATGAAAAAGATATGCTCATTTTCATTTGTTTTAATTAAAGAAGCTCTTATTAAAGGGGCTTTTTCCAGATTAAAAGCAATCGCATTTTGTTCTTTTATGTATTGCGAAACAGCAGATTCCTGTTTTTCTAAATTGCTGAAATCTTTCTCTGTTATTTCAAAAACAATCTCGGCTGCAGGTTTTATAAACTGGCGTATTTGTCCGTCTGAATCATTTTTGAAACCTGTTCTTAATATCTCATGTCTGTCAATTAATAAATTAAAAGTTTCCTTAAATTTTTCCGTATCCAAATCACCTTTTAATTTTATAGCTGCAGGCATATTATACGCCAGCGGACCTCCCTCTAACTGACTCAATATCCATAATCTGTACTGCGAAGACGTTAACGGATAATTATCCGCAGCAATTGCCTGAGGTATTGCTTCATATTCGTTTTGGTGCAACTCTTTTGAAAGAGATTCAATTGTAGGACTTGAAAAGAAACTTTTAAACGAAACCGTTTTATTTAATTGCTTGTTTAGTCGATTAATAACTTGCGCTACAATTAAGCTGTGTCCGCCAAGCTCAAAGAAATTATCAGTAATTCCTATTTTTTCAAGACCCAGAACTTCCTGCCATATTTCGGCAATTTTCTGTTGAGTTTCATTTTTTGGTTCAACATATTCTCTTCTAATACCATCTTCTCCCGTACTATTTGGAAGTGCTTTACGATCTATTTTTCCGTTTGGCGTTACCGGAAAACGTTCCAGGGCTATATAGAACGAAGGAACCATATATTCCGGCAGTTTTCCTAAAAGGTACTCTCTTATTTCTTTTTTATCGATTTCTTCATCCGATACGTAATAAGCGATCAGCATTTTTTCTCCGTTTACTTCTCTTACGAGAACAACAGCTTGTTTTAAATGAGAAGCATATTGCAAAAGATTGGTTTCTATTTCGCCCAATTCAATTCTAAATCCTCTTACTTTAACCTGATGGTCGTTTCTGCCTAAAAATTCAATATTTCCGTCCGGAAGCCATCGCGCAACATCTCCCGTATTGTACATTTTCGTTCCCGGAATAAATGGATTTTCAATGAATTTTTCGGCCGTTAAATCTGGTTTATTTAAGTAACCGCGCGTTACGCCATCTCCAGCTATATATACATTGCCAGAAACACCAAGAGCCACGGGAAATAATGCATTGTTAAGGATGTAAACTTGTGTATTTGAAATTGGACGGCCGATAGAAAATGGCTTGTTTTTGTTATACAAAAATTCGATCGAAGTAACAGTAGTTTCCGTTGGTCCGTATTTATTATAAAAATTACAAAAAGTACTCCATGATTCTGCCAGTTTTTCTGAACAGATATCTCCTCCTGACAAAACTCTCTTTAAACTAAATTTATCAGAAGGTTTCAATTTACTTACTACTGATGGAACAGAATGAAAGTGCGTAATCTTATTTTTAATTACAAATTCTTCCAGTTCAATTTCATCTAACAGTACTTTTCTTGGCAGAATATATAAAGCCGCACCATTTAAAAGCGCTAAAAATGTCTGCTCAACAGAAGCATCAAAAGAGAAATTCGAAAGCTGCAGGATTCTCTCAGTTTCCTCAATTTTAAATTCTTTTGTTTGGGAATTTATTAAGTTGATTACGTTTCTGTGCTCGACCATTACTCCTTTTGGATTTCCAGTCGTTCCGGATGTGTAAATAATATAGGCTAAATCGCTCGGACTGTTTATTTTTTCGATATTTAAACCTGAGTATGTTTCTCTTGTTTTGTAAAAAGACTCAAAAATATTCTCATCAATTACGATTTTACAATTACTGTCTTTTTCTATATATTCAATTCTTTCCTGCGGATAAGAAGAATCGATTGGTACGTAAGCCGCGCCTGATTTTAATATTCCTAATAGCGTTACAATGATTCGCTCGCTGCGTTCTAGTTTAATTCCCACTAAATCGCCCGTTGTAACGGCATGATTTTCTCTTAAATAATGCGCCAGCTGGTTTGCCAGTTCATTAAGTTCCTGATATGTAAGCGTGGTTTCTTCAAAAACAACCGCAGTATTATTTGGTGTTTTCCCGAGTTGTTCTTCAAATAAATCGATTAGTGTTTTATTTTTTGGATAATCTGCCGAAACGCCATTAAAATCAGATAATAATTTAATTTTCTCCAGTTCCGTTAAATAATCCAGTTGATCTATGGATTGTTCAGGATTGTTGATTCCGGCATTGAATAGATTTTCCAGATGTCTGAATAGAGAATCGATTAAAAACTCATCATAAATATCTGTATTGTAATTAATTGAAAGAATTAATTGCTGCGTTTCGACAAAAATAAAACTGATGTCGAATTTTGATGTTTTGTTTTCAAAATCAAAAGCTTCTACATCTAATCCTGTTAAAGTGCTATTGTTTCCTATATTTTTTAACTGCGCTTGATTTTGAAGCACAATTAAGATATCAAACAAAGCAGAACGGCTTAAATCTCTCTTTAAATTTAGGTTTCCTGCCAGTTCATCAAAAGAATAATCCTGATGTTGATAAGCGTTTAAGAGCGTTTCTTTTTCTTTATTTAAAATATCCAGAAAAGTATCACCCTGCTCAAACTTTGTTCGAATGGCAAGTGTATTTAAAAATAACCCAAGCTGATTTTCTAAATCCGGGTGTTCCCTGCCGGCTATTGGCGTACCAATAATAATATCGTCCTGATTGCTGTAATTATGCAGCAGTGTTTTTATACCCGCCGTTAATGTCATAAACAGCGTTACATCGTGTTCACTTGAAAAGGCTTTTATTTTTTCTAAAAACGCACCAGAAAACTCATATAATTTTACGGCACCATTGTAGGTTTGAACCAAAGGCCTTTTTTTAAAGCTTGGAAGTTCTAATACCGGAATTTCGCCTTTTAATTCGTTTAACCAAAAATCTTTAGACTGTTGGTATTTTTCCTTCTGGATTTCTTCATTAATCCATACTGCATAATCTTTGTAATGAATGTTTAAATCCGGTAAATTGACTGAAACTCCCTGAATTATGGCGTTGTATGTTTTTACAATTTCAGAAATTATTAACTGCATCGACCATCCGTCTCCAATAATATGATGCATACAAAGTGAAAATATATGCTCATTATCTTTCAATTTAATTAAGGAAGCTCGTATTAATGGCGCTTTTTCCAAATTAAAAGCAATAGCATTCTGTTCTTCTAAATACTGTACAACAAGATTTTCCTGTTCTTTATGATTGCTGAAATCCTGTTCTTTTACTTCAAACTTAATTTCATTTGCAGGCGTTATATATTGCTGAATCTGCCCTTCTGAATTGGTTTTAAAGCTGGTTCTTAATATTTCATATCGCTGAATTAACAAACTAAAGGTTTCCTTGAATTTAGCAGTATCT
This sequence comes from uncultured Flavobacterium sp., assembly GCF_951805225.1. NCBI lineage: Bacteria > Pseudomonadati > Bacteroidota > Flavobacteriia > Flavobacteriales > Flavobacteriaceae > Flavobacterium > uncultured Flavobacterium sp. Next base: position 2,397,636 of record NZ_OX638201.1, read on the forward strand.
AAATCGCCTTTTAATTTAATCGCCGATGGCATATTGTACGCCAAAGAACCTCCTTCTAGCTGACTCAAAATCCAAAATCTGTTTTGAGAAGCCGTTAATGGATAACTTTCTCTGATTTCTGCTTTTGGAATAGCGGCATAATTATCCTGATTTAAAGTTTTACTCAACGCATCAATTGTTGGGTTAGAGAAAAAGTCCTTAAATGAGACTGTTTTATTCAGCTGTTTGTTTAGTCTGTTGATAACTTGTGCGACAATTAAGCTATGTCCTCCCAGTTCAAAGAAATTATCGGTAATCCCTATTTTTTCAAGACCAAGGACTTCCTGCCAGATTTCGGCCATTTTCTGTTCGGTTTCGTTTCTTGGCGCAATATATTCTCTTCGAATGCTGTCTTCTCCATTAATTCCCGGTAAAGCATTACGATCAGTTTTTCCATTTGGCGTAAGCGGTATAAAATCCAGAAGCACATAAAAAGACGGAATCATATATTCCGGTAACTTTGTCTGAAGGTAATTTCTAATCTCGATCTTGTCAATTTCGATATCCGAAACATAATAAGCGACCAAGACTTTTTCGCCATTTACATCTTTAACCTGAACAACAACTTGTTTTAAATTGGATGAAAATTGTAAAAGGCTTGTTTCAATTTCGCCCAATTCAATTCGGTAACCTCTTATTTTTACCTGATGATCATTTCTACCCAAAAATTCAATAGTACCGTTTGGAAGCCATCTTCCTAAATCGCCGGTATCGTACATTCTGGTTTCTGAAATAAACGGATTTGGTACAAATTTTTCGGCTGTAAGTTCCGGCTGGTTTAAATATCCTCTTGAAACTCCGTCGCCGGATAAATATAGTTTTCCGCTTACGCCAATACCTGCCGGCTGTAAATTTTGATCTAATACATAAGCCTGACTGTTTGGAATAGGTTTTCCTATTGGAATTGTGATATACTTTTCATTCTGAATATCAAAAGTTACCGAAAAAGTCGTGTTTTCTGTTGGGCCATAACCGTTTACAATTTTTATGGATGGATTACTTTCAAAAACTTTTTGAGTATGTTTTGGCGATACAACATCTCCTCCAACTATTAATTGATTAATGCTTTCAAAGAAACTGATATTATCTTCAACCACGCTGTTAAACCACGAAGCCGTCATCCAGAGACTATTAACTCCGTTTGTTTTTACAACATTTTCTAATGTTCTTAAATCAAGTAAATCGTCCTGACTGGTTAAAACTAAAGTTGATCCGTTTAATAAAGTTCCAAAAAACTCGATTGTTGTGGCATCAAAAGATATCGAACCTGTACTTAGCAAAACTGTATCTGTGTGTAATGGAAAATAAGTACAAGGCTTAACCAGTCTTATTACATTGTGGTGTTCTACCATTACTCCTTTTGGATTTCCGGTTGAACCGGAAGTATAAATAATATAGGCTAAATGTGACGGCAAATTTATTGTATCAGGGTTTTCAGTTGAATATCTGAATCTCTGGAAATTGAACATCATCAGTTCGTCTTCATCAATAACAGCTTTACAATTGGTATCTTTTTCAATGTAATCTATTCTTTCCTGCGGATAATCTGAATCGATAGGAACATAAGCGGCACCGGATTTTAATACTCCTAAAATTGTAATAATTAACTGTTCGCTTCTGCCTAATTTTATCCCAACAAGGTCGTCCGGTTCGATATCGTAGCTCTCTCTTAAATAATAAGCAAACTGATTTACTTTTTCATTAAGTTCTTTATAGGTTAATTTTAATCCTTCAAAAACTATTGCAATATTATCCGGCGTTTTATGTGCCTGTTCTTCAAACAATTCAACAATCGTTTTATCTCTTGGATATTCCGCTGCCGTATCATTAAAATCGTATACTAACTGTTTGATTTCATTTGGCGAAAGATAATTTATACGCGAAACAGGAAGGTTTGGTTCTGCAATAACTCCTTGCAGCAAAGTACCAAAATGCTCTGTAATTTTTTCTATAAAATCTATAGTATAAATATCTGTATTGAATGTTATATTAAGATTTAATTCATTTCCAAATTCATCAAACGTAAATTCTAAATCGTACTTAATAAGTACATTTTGTACATTTTGATAGTTTTGAATTGTTATGTCTTCCAGCTGTTTTGAACTGTTGTTGTCAGTCATATTCTGCAATATTAACATCACATCAAATAACGGACTGCGACCTGCTTCTCTTTTTAGATTTAAATTTTCTATTAATTCATCAAATGGATATACCTGATGTTCGTAGGCTTCTAATGTTTTGTTTTTAACATTCGATAATAACTCCATAAAGCTGTCCTGCCCGTCAAAATGAGTTCGTAATGCCAGAGTATTTAGATAAAGTCCCATTTGATTTTGCAAATCAGCATGTGGTCTTCCTGCAATTGGGGTTCCTATTATTATATCATTTTGATTGGTGTATCTATAAAACAAAATGTTCAATAAGCTTGTTAATCCCATGAAAAGTGTGGCTTCCTGAGACTGGCATAAATTGGAGAATTGTTTTAAAATTTCAGAATTAAAACTTCTTTTTACGATACCGCCATTAAATGTTTTGCTTAAAGGTCTTGTTTTATATACTGGTAAATCAAGAATAGGAATTGTATCCTGAAATTGTTTTAACCAATATTCTTTATGTGCGGCATTATTATCTCTTAACTGGTTTTGCTGCCACGCTGCGTAATCTTTATATTGAATTTGTAAAGGAAATAACGGGTTCGAAAGATTGTTAATAAAGGCATTATACAGAACAAATAACTCATTGATCATTAATTGTATAGATAAGCCATCTGTAATGATATGATGAATTACAAGTACAAAAACAAAAGTATCGTCTGCGGTTTTAATTAGTGTGGCACGAACAAGGCTGTCTTTGGATAAATCAAATGAAAATTTTAATTCTTTCTCTATTAGAATATGTAGGTTTTGAGAATCATTCTCCTGAGATAAATCTTCTGTTCGAAACTTAAAATCCAGATTTTTTACAGAAACAATTTTTTGTCTCACTTCGGCATTTTCTGTTTCAACAAAATTTGTTCTTAAAGATTCATGGCGTTCAAGCAATGCATAAAATGCTTTTTCGAGTGCCTCAATGTTTAAGTTTCCTTTTATTTCAAATATGCTGGGAATATTATAAACGGTATTTTGTTCTTCTAACTGACATAGAAGCCACAAACTTTTTTGCGATGATGATACGATATAAGTTTCCGCCTCATCGATATTTGGAATATCAATATGGTTATCACTTAAGTTTTGTGAAAGCTTGATAAAATCAATTATATTTTGCTTGTGCAATTTAATTTCTTCTAATAACTCAGGTGTCAGAACTCCTTTTGGAGCGTTAATATCCAGTTTATCTCCAGATAAGTTAAGTTTTATGTTTGAAGACCTTAATTTTTTAAGTAATGTTTGCATCGCTATATCGTATTATATACTTGTCTGTAATTATTCCCTAATTTATTCTCACACGCCTACAGAGGATTATTAAAAACCTTTGTTATTCGTGTATATTTTTTTAAACCAAGCTGTAGTAGTCTGCTTTTTTCTTGCTGTACAAGATTTCTTTCTCTCCAAATAATCTTTCTGTAATGATTTTTCTTGAATTACATTCGTTAATTAAGTGGTTCGATTGAATGATAGGATTTGATTCGTCAGTATATTTAATACTGCTGATAAACTCACACCAAGGCTCTTGTCCCATCGCATATACATAAACTTCCAGCGGATTAAAAACATCTACCAAATGCATTCCTTTGGCAAAATCAGATCCGGCAAGTCTTCTGGATTGATCGTGTTCCTTTGATAATTCGGTTACAACCAGCGGACCGTATAACCAGGTTAATGGAGCGCCATCGCATTCCATTCCGAGGAAAACAACATCAACATCGCCAATTATACGGTGTGTGTTTTCATATAATTTCTTTTCAAGAATTCTGGAATCAGCAACAAAAAGCAGCGAGAATTCTTCGATTTCAACATGATAGCAAAGTTTTGCCTTTATATCCAGATCGCTATGTTCTCCTGTAAAAGGAATACCGGTAATTTTACAATCTGAGAAGTTTATGGTCGAGAATTCTTCGATTTCGATAATATTATTAAATCCAATATTATTGAACATTAGTTTTAAGGAAGGATCCTGAAGATGTCCTCCTCCTGAACGCGGTACAATAATGTTTTTAATTTTATGTCGAAGCGGTAAAAGCGTTTCAAGCAAGATATGATCCTGATGGTTGTGTGTTATCAAAACATAATCTATTTTTTCCGGCAGTTCATAATCAGAAAAATGCTCAACGCTCGATTGATATCCATAGTAACTAATTAATGGATCTACGAGTATGCTTACATCTTTTGTCTCAATTAATATACAGGCATGTCCAAAATATCTCATTCGTATTTTATCGCCTTCATAATTTGCATAAGGTACTGACGGAGTTTCTGTAAAGAATGATTCAAATAAAGCGCTCTCTGTTTCATTTAAATCCCCCGCCAATTCTCTTATTTCATTGTAAGAACGCGGTGTTCTTTTCATTTTACTTAACTCATCTATAAATTGATGATCAAAAGGCATGTCTAAATGCAGTACATCTTTCTCATCTAATCTTGGAGTACTTAAACAAAATGGGCGCGAATCATTATTGGTAACCCACAAAGCCAGACTCTGATTGCTTTTATTGTAAAATTTGCTGTTGTATAAAAGCTGTTCGTAAAATCTAAAAGAAGGATTTCCGTTTAGATCATATACTAACTCTACATATCCTTTTAAAATATCCGGTACATTTTTGTAAAGTTCTTCCATCGATTGTCCTTTGGCTTCTTTATTGAGCATCAAAACCAGTTTTCTAATCGCCATCGAAAGATTAATCAGCTCTTTTTGATTCACAAAAGTTGATTCCAGCAGTTTTCTCACATCGGCAGAACGATCTCCATCATAATCCATAAAAGGTCCGCCCAGCATTTTAGGATCTTTAACAGCATCATGATGAACAGCAGGCGATTCTAAGTAAGAATTCATAATCTCGATATGTCTCTTAGTTACATTCATAGCTGCAGTTGCAGGCGATATTAAGTGAGACCACGCATACCATCTTTCTATTAAAGGTTCTATAACAACGTTCGGTTTTAAATAAACTAATCCTTCCATTTCAAAATATTTTAATGATTTTCTTTTATATTAAATGATTTCTATTTCTATACTATTTTCTAACCTCCTACTCTTTTTCTTTCCTCTTCATTACCGGTATTTCTGTTTATATTTTTCGCCTTTTTACTTCCAAATCTATAATTCAGGTACAACTGCACATATCTGCTGTCGTTGTAAATACTATACTCCTGATATATTCCGTTTACGGTTGGGGCGAATTTTATTTTTTCAGTTCTAAAAATATCGTTGCCTTTTAGTGATATTTTCAAGTCATTATTAAGCAGTAAATATTGAATCGTTATTGCGGTAGAACTTGATGATTCCAATTTTACGAATCCTTCCGTTTTTGGAAAAGCATACCAAAAATTAAGGTTTAACAGAAAGGTTTTCTTCTTGTTTAAAACGAAATCATTGTTTGTCGCTAATTTCAAATTAAGACCTTCAACTCCTTTTGTTGATGCAATTATGGTTTCTGATTTTGTATAGTTTAAGTCTGCAGTATTATTGCTTGTCCACCACTTGAATTTATTAAAAGCATAGATTTCCGAAATCCCGAATCGCTGCATGTTAAAAATATTTTGGGTAATTACCTTAACCACATTAGTATCAGGATCTGGTGTAGAAATCTGCATGAATACATTTTTATCATGGCTGTAATAAAGTTTGCTTTCAAGTGTTTTATACGAATAAATAAATTCTAAATTATCGATAAAAGCAGGCTGCAGCAGCGGATTTCCCTGAATACTCTGAAACGGATTTATATAAGCTATGTTGGGATTTAACTGAGCAAAATTAGGTCTGTCTATTCTTCGACTGTAGCTTAATCTGTATGTAGAATTCTCCTGAGGCGTATAGGTAATATTAAAAGACGGAAACAATTTTGTGTAGTTATTATCAAAAGATTGATCCGGACCTACATCATATGATTTTGCCCTCGTATGCTCGACTCTTGCGCCAATCTGGGCTTCCAGATTATCAGTAAACTTTCTGTTTCCGGATGCATATACTGCCTGTACATTTTCCTTATAACCAAATTCGTAATTTGTTATCGGAAGATCTGTTACCGGCTGATCTGTAAAACCGCTATTAAAAGACGCAATTAAATTTTTAGTATCTGAAAATGAAGTTTTTCCTCCAAAGCTATAATTAGCCCATTCTGTATGTAGTTCATAATCAACCTTTACCGAGAAATTATTGATCTTTTGATCGTTATTATTTATCCCAACAAAATATTGTTTTTTAGGCGGATTGAACTCTTCCGAAGTTCCTTCATACGGTCTTGAATCGTTAGTTTGATAATTAAAATAATCTAAATTGACCGCTATTTTTTCTCCCGTCTGATTTAACTTATATTCATTAAACAAGTTAATAGAATGCAGTTTTGGTCTTAAATAAGCATAACCAAGAGAAGTTATGTTTTTTGTAATATCATTTGTGGCATTATCATAAATCAATAAAGTTCTGGTTGCATCTGTATTTGTTTTATTCAAATTAGTCAGATATTGAAAACCAAAAGTCCATTTTGGTGTCGCTGCATACTGCATACTGAAAATTCCATTCAGCATTTTTACTTTTTTCTGAAGCGGATAATCCAAAGCCCATAATTCATCTGCAAAATGAACACGGCTGTCCTGCTGTAAATAGTTTCCGCCATTTCTGTAATTGAGCGAGGCCGACATACTCAATTTATCTTTATTGTATATAAAATTGCTTGTGAGTGAACCTTCTCCATCGTGCTGCCTTCGCATATAACCGCTCCCGAGAGAAAGATTCCAGGAATCACTTTTTGCTTTCTTTAATTTAATATTGACAAGACCGCTGTTTCCTAAAGCTTCGTATTTAGCCGGAGGAGTCGTAATTACTTCAATACTTTTGATGTTCTCAGATGGAATTGATTTTAATAAATTTGTCAATTCTTCCTGTCCCAGGTCAAGTATTTTGTCGTCTATCAAAACTCTTACAGTACTTTTTCCAATTATGGTGATACTTTCATTTTGAATTTGTATTCCGGGAGTAATTTTTAATGCGTCAAGTGCATCACCGCCCGTTGTACTGATTGTATTTTCTATATTAAAAACAAGTCGGTCGACTTTGCGCTCTACAAGTTCTTTCTTTTTAGTAACTACAACTGTTTCTAGTTCCTGTACCTGATTGATTACTATTCCGCCCAAATCGAGATCTGAATTCAATACTATTTCTTTTTTATATAAAATAGAACCAAAATGGCTGATTTGTAATAAATATGTCCCAGCTGTGTATTCTAATGTAAACTCGCCTTTTTCATTTGTTACCTGATCTTTTACAGGAACGGACTGATTTGTAAAAAGTATAACTTCGGCAAACTCTACAGGAATATTTTCTGTAGTAACCACTTTTCCTGATATTTTGACTTGTGCTGTTAATACGTTACTTAAAATAAATGCAATAAATAATAACCGATTCATTAGTTCGTTTTTGTTTTATTAATATTTCAATTTTAACCCGTGGGAATGCTTGTAAGAAATTATTTTGAAAGGCTTAAGGCTCACAGCAGGTTTTGATTTTATAAATCATATCGTAAAATTTTCAGATTCGTCAATCGAAATATTTTCTTCATTACTGGTGCTGAACAATATGGTATTTTCTAAAAGCAGTGCTAATTCTTCAAGTATGATATTATTAAACAAATCGATGATTGATAATTTGACATTAAACTGTTTATGAATAATACTAATGAGTTTTGTGGCATTAAGGCTATGTCCGCCGAGTTCAAAAAAACTATCTGTAACACCTACTTTTTCAACTCCAAGAATTTCCTGCCATATTTCGGCTATTTTTTGCTCAATTTCATTTCTCGGTGCTACATATTCTTTCCTGATAATATCCTGCTCATTAATGCCTCGCAAAGCACTGCGGTCAATTTTTCCGATTGCAGTCAATGGAAGATGATCCAGAATTACAAAAAATGAAGGAACCATATATTCCGGCAGTTTGGTATGGAGATATTGGCGAATTTCGGTTTTGTCAATTTCAGCGTCAGCCACATAATAAGCTACTAACGTTCTGTCTCCGTTTACATATTGAGGCTGTACTACAACTTGTTTTAAATGTGCCGAAAATTGCAAAAGAGTATTTTCTATTTCGCCAAGCTCAATTCTAAAACCTCTTATTTTTACCTGATCGTCGTTTCTGCCCAAAAATTCGATATTTCCATCAGGCAGCCATCTTCCTAAATCTCCTGTATCATACATTTTTGTATTAGGCACAAATGGATTTTCAATGAATTTTTCTGCGGTAAGCTCCGGTTTATTTAAGTAACCGCGGGTAACTCCTGCGCCGGATATATAGATTCTGCCCAAAACGCCCAATTGAGTTGGCAACAGATAATTATCTAAAATATAAACCTGTGTGTTTAAAATGGGTTTTCCTATAGAAAATGTTTTGTCTTTATTATAAAGAAACTCGATCGAAGTAACTGTGGTTTCGGTTGGCCCGTATTCGTTATAAAAATCACAAACAGAACTCCACGATTCAGCCAATTTGATAGAACAAATGTCGCCTCCCGCAATAACTCTTTTTAAATTAAAGCGATCACTGGCTGTTATTTTTTCTAAAACAGACGGTACTGCATGAAGATGTGTGATTTCATTTTTCGAAATAAATTCTTCAAAAACCTCCGCTTCAAGTAATGCTTCTTTCGAAATAATATGCAGACTTGCACCGTTTAAAAGCGCCAGAAAAATTTGCTCTACAGATGCATCAAAAGTGTAATTTGAGAGCTGAAGTATTTTTTCATTTTCGTCTATTTTAAACTCTTTGGTCTGCGAAATTATCAAGTTAACTACATTTGTATTTTCGACCATCACACCTTTTGGATTTCCTGTGGTTCCCGAAGTGTAAATGATGTAAGCCAAATCTTTTTGACTGTTTATTTTTTCAATATTCGCATCTGAATATTCCTTTTGATTTTTATAAAATGTTTCTAATACATTTTCATCGATTACAATTTTGCAATGGCTATCATTCTCAATATAATCTATTCGTTCCTGCGGATAAGCCGGATCAATAGGCACATAAGCCGCACCGGATTTTAATACTCCTAAAACAGCCAGAATCATTTTTTCACTTCTGTCTAGTTTGATTCCAATTAAATCGTCTGCTTTAATTCCATGCTGATTTCGCAAATAACTTCCTAACTGATTGGCTGCTGCGTTGAGTTCTTTATATGTTAATTTGGTATTTTCGAAAACAACTGCAATATTATTTGGCGTTTTTACTGCCTGATCTTCGAATAAATCGATAATTGTTTTATGTTCAGGAAAATCAAATTTGGTTTCGTTAAATCCGTATACGATATCATGAAACTGAGCTTCGTTTAGAATTGAAAGCTGAGAAATCTTTTTCTCCGGAACATCGACAAATTGTTCCAGAAGATGTAAAAACGTATCCATCATAGAGTAAATAAACTCTTGGCTAAACACGCCTGCTTTGTATTCTACTTCCAATTCAAGTGAATCTAAAACATCAAAAAACGTAAAGGATAAATTAAATCTTGAAAAGGTCGAAGTCTGATTAATATCTTCTTCAATTTCAAATGGCAAATCACTTTTACTGACCAATCCTGCTCTGTTGTTTTGGTTTTGCAATACCACCATTACATCAAAAAAGGATTTCTTATTGGCTATTTTTAAGTCATTTAATATCAAATCATAAGGATAGATCTGATACTCTAATGCTTTCATAATAGTGTACATTTCATCAGCGGCACAATCGGCAAAACTTTTATCACCATCTATTTCGGTATAAATAGGCAGAGTATTGATAAACATTCCAATTGTTGACTCAAATTCTTTTTTAACCCTTCCGGAAACGGCTGTACCAATCACAAAGTTTTCCTGAGCCAATCGGTATAGAGAGATTCTTACAGAAGAAATTAAGATGCTGAATAAGGTTACTCGGTTTTTATTGGCATAATCTGTTAATTTGTCTTTCAGATTTTTATCAATACTAAAATTTAATCTCGAACCTTCTAAAGTCCCGATATCAGGATTTCCTAATTTTAAATTTGAATTAATATCTCTGAGCTTTACTTTCCAATAATCTGCGTATGATTCTATTTTTTCTGTATGCAGATTTTCTTTCAGCCAGTTTAGATAATCAAAATAATCATTTTTACTGGCTGTGCGAACATATACCTGACTTATAATTTGCTTATAAACAGATACAAAATCTTTTATAAAAACTCCTGTAGACCAGCCGTCGAATATAATGTGATGGAAAACAAATATTAACTTGTAATTGTTTTCATCTATTTGAAGAACAGATGCCTGAAACAACGGACCAAATTCTAAATCAAACTTAATGTTTTGAATTTCGTTCTTTTTTTGCTCTAAAATAAAAGGATCATTATTAGCATAAAAAGTAAAAAAATCATCAATAGCTATCGTTTCGATCTCATTTATTTTCTGTCTGACAGTTCCATCTTCATCTGTATAGAAAGTCGATCTTAAGCATGCGTGAATCTTGATTAATTCGTGCAGCGTTTCTTTAAAAACTTCAACATTTAAACTTCCTTTGGCGTTGTAAGTCAAAGTAATATTATAAATAGACTGCATCGAATTGTCGATCAGAGATTCAATCCACATTCTTTGCTGAGAGTTCGATGCTTCAAGGGTTTCAAAAATTAATTCATCATTTTTCACAACAGCTATAAAATCACTTTCGTCTTTTGCCTGAATTGCTTGTTTTATAAGATCAACAATTTCGTTTATCTCATAACAATCAAATAAAGCCTCAAAGTTTATCGTTATGCCAAACAGTTCGTTAATTCTGTTAATAAACTGAACGCCAACAATTGAATTTCCGCCTAATTCAAAAAAATCGTCTGTAAGAGTTAAACTGTCATTTTTTAAAACTTCTTTTAAAATGCTCACAACAATTTCTTCCTCACTTAAATTTTCGGTAAGCAATTGTGGTTTTTCGGCTTCTGGTTTTGTGTTTAGGTTACCAAACAGTAAAGGATTTTTGTTCTCGTTCCAGCAGGATATTTTTTCAAAAGGATAAGTTGGCGCTGTAACTTTTTTGTAGACTTGACCTTTGTAAAATTCTTTCCAGTTAAACTCTAATCCATTATTATACAAAGTACTCCATAACGAATTCCAGTTATTGTCATTAACGATTTTTAGTAAATCGATACCCGGAATTTGTTCTTCTCGTAACGCTTCAAGAATACTGGAAATTGAATTTGAATTACTGCCCGCCAATACTAACAATATGTTATTGTCATTACAGTTTTTAGCTAATAATTTTAATTTTTCGAAGTCTAAATTAAAATCTCCGTTAAATTTTAAATCTTTAGAAATAATACTTTTCCCGTCAATTATTTCTTTAGAAGCTTTAGCGATATTTCCGTTGCAAATAAGCTGATTTACATTAAATCCTTTTGCTGAAAGATATTTGAATAAAGAAACCTGAAATGCTAAAGTTTGTGAAACATCAAAATCTGTTTCATCGTTTTCAATTTCTTTTTTCAGATTGTCGAAAATAGCTGCAAATGAACTGCTTTTTAAGAAGTTATCTATATTTAAAACTTCATCAGAAAGATATAATAAAGCGATTTTATTATAGTTTTTTGTACTAAAATCGTTCTTGTCTTTTTGGTTTAAAAGTTGCTCTTTTATTTCATCAATTGTATTTCCAGATACTGACAATTGGTATTTATACTCTTTTCTGCCGGTATTTAAAGTATAAGCCAGATCTTCTATTGAAGTAGTTTCTGAGATAGAATTATAAATATTGTCAATATATTTATTTAACGAATTTTTGCTTTTTGCAGCGACTTTAAACCAGTTATTATTTTCGGTATTTCCAGACGTTTCTGTATTTGATTTATATTCTTCAAGAATAATATGTGCATTTGTACCGCTTAAACCAAACGAACTTACTCCGGCTCTTCTTACTTCATTGGTGATCCATTTGCCTCCTTCTTTTTGCAAAATGATATTTGGATCTTCCTCAATAAATTTATTGACGGTATTAAAATTTGCCAGAGGAAAAAACTCTTTTTCCTTTAATACAAAAGCTGCTTTTATAAAACCAAATAATCCCGACATGTTATCCAAATGTCCAATATTTGGTTTTAAAGTCCCCAAACGAACTGAATATTTTTGATTGTCAAAAAAGAAAGCATCTTTTATGCCTTTGTATTCAATGGGATCTCCCAGTTTAGTTCCTGTACCGTGAGTTTCTATATAACCTACACTTGAAACAGGGATATTGGCATTTTTGCAGGCGCTTAAAATAACATTCTTTTGTGCAACAGGACTTGGAGCCGTAATGCTGTTAGAACTGCTTCCATCATTATTAATTGCTGACCCTTTTATGACTGATATAATAGCATCATTATCTCTTATTGCATGATCTAATCTTTTTAAAATAACAACTGCCACGCCTTCTCCTCCTGCGGTTCCAGAGGCATCGTCATCAAAAGCCCTGCACATACCATCAGTCGACATTATGGCATCTTTATCAAAATTACCTGCTTCATCAAACCAATATAATAAGCGCGAACCTGCCACAATACCTAAATCAATTTCGCCGTTTCTTATGTTTTGTACCGCTTCGTGAATTGCAACCAAAGAAGATGAACATGCGGTATCAATGTTCATTACCGGGCCTCTGATATTTAAAATATTAGCAATTCTACCGCCGCCTATTGAGGGTAATCCGCCTATAAAATCCAATCCTTTATTTTCAGATTGGTACAATAAATTATAAAGTCCGGTTTGAGTTGTAGTAAACAAACCTGTATTTTGCGACGAGATATAATCTAAATCATAACCGCTGTTTTCAATTGCAGTGCATACACCTTCCAGAATCATTCTGTGTCCCGGATCTATTGTATTGGCTTCTCCTTTTGATATATTAAAGAATTCATGGTCAAACAAATCAGCTCTGTCTAAATAACCATAAGGATGATACTTTTCTTTTTTCTCAATTTTCGAATATGCGATTCGTTCTTCAGAAGGCTGTTTTATACAAACCTTATTGTTTCTTATAACTTCTACAAACTCTTGCAGCTTTGTTATATCAGCATATTTTATACTAGCTCCAATTAATGCAATATCCATAGCGTTTTTGTTTTTTATATTTCAAAAAATTTCATCTCGTCTTTTTCTTCTAAGCTGCTTTCATCTGAGTCTTTATGAATAAAAGCTGCTATATCTTTGATCGAATTAAATTCAAATAAATCTGAGATAACCATTTTATCAGGCCACAATAATTCAATCATTTTTTGCAATTTGATAAGCTGAAAAGAAGTGCCTCCCAACTCAAAGAAATTATCGGTAATTCCCACTTTTTCAATTCCCAGAATATCCTGCCAGACTTCGGCCAGTTTTTCTTCTGTTTGATTTCCAGGCGATACATATTCTGCACGAATAAGATCATCGCCCGCAATGCCCGGAAGCAGTTTTCTGTCGACTTTTCCGCTTGAAGTCATCGGTAAAGTCTCCAGTTCTATATAAAAGCCCGGAACCATATATTCTGGTAGTTTTCCCTGCAGATAGGTTCGTATTGCAGCTTTGTCTACTGTAGTTCCTCTTTCTAAAAGGTAATAAGCCGCCAGAACTTTTTCTCCGTTTAATTCTTTTGGAGCTGCTACTGCCTGCTGAATTCCGCCATAAGACATCACTGCATTTTCTACTTCTCCAAGTTCAATTCTGTTTCCTCTTATTTTTACCTGATTATCAATTCTTCCCATATAATAAATAGAACCGTCGGGTTTCCATTGGGCAATATCTCCGGTGCGATAAACTTGATAACCTTCTCTAAAAGGATCGGCTATAAAACGGTCTTTTGTCTGTTCTGGAAGGTTTAAATAACCTCTTGCAACCTGAATTCCTGAGATTAAAAGTTCTCCCGGAACGCCAAAAGGCTGCAGCCCAAGCAAACTGTTAACGATATATATACTGGTGTTGGCTATGGGTTTACCAATACTTACACCTTCTTTTATTACATCTATTTCGCTTAAGTTTATCGCTGTTACATCAATTGCGGCTTCTGTTGGACCGTATAGATTGTGAAGTTTTGCCTGCACGATTTTTTCTTTGCATTCCTGAGCCATCAGCGAAGGAAGTTCTTCGCCGCTGCAGACAATATGTGACAAACTGCTGCATTTTTCGCTGTCGGCATCCAAAAGGAAAACGCCTAACATCGAAGGCACAAAATGCACGATAGAAACTTGTTTTTTACTGATTATTTCCTGCAGGTACGCTGTATCTTTATGGCCTTCTGGTTTTGCTATGACAAGAGTGCTTCCGGTAATAAAAGGAAGGATTAATTCCCAAACCGAAACATCAAATGTATAAGGTGTTTTTTGAAGAAAAACTTCGTTTTCTTCTACTTTCAGATACGACTGCATCCATAACAGACGATTGTACAAACCGGCATGATGGTTCAATACGCCTTTCGGGTTTCCTGTAGATCCTGAAGTGTAAATACAATAAGCCAGATGGTTTATTAAATCTTCACGCTCGATTGCTTTTGTGCTGTATGAATCCTGATCTGCTTTAAATTTTGCAAACTCAATCTCATCAATATTAACTTTAAGCTTTGCATCACGCGTTATAAAATCAACTCTATCCTGAGGATAATTTACATCCATTGGCACATAAGCTCCTGCAGCTTTTAATATTCCAAAAATGGAAATTATCATTCGCTCGCTTCTGTTGAGTATGATTCCAACTAAATCATCGGTTTCAATGGCATAATTTTTAATCAAATAAGATGCTAATTGATTCGATTGTTCATCTAAATCTTTATAGGTCAGTTTTGTTTCTTCGAAAACAAGGGCAATACTATCGGGAGTTTTTGCAGCTTGTTCTTCAAATAAATCCAGAACAGTTTTATCTTTTGGATATTCTACTGTTGTTTGGTTGAGATTATAAAGTAAATTTTGTTTCTCCAGATTTGGTAAAACTGATTCATTTTTTAAAACAACATTCGTGGAATTTACCAGCACAGCTAAAAAGTTATTGTAGTACTCCTGCAATTGCGCTACTGTTAATCCGTATTTTAAAGTTCTCTGCTGATTCCATGATACTTTTATAGCATTTGCAGACGGACGAATATTTAAATCCAAAAATGTATTTGTTGCTTCAAAATTGAGGTCGGCAAATCTAAATTCATTCACTTTTTCGTCATTCTTCCCATTAAGATCATTGTAAATGTGAAAATCGATATAATTAAAATGAGTGTCAAAAAATGGATTTTCTCCCTTTTTATTAATTGAAAAACGGGTTTGCAATTCATTCAAACTAATTCTTTCAAACTGTTTTTGAATATTCAGCAATTCATTAATTTTTTGTACAAATGACAGTGCCGTTTCATTTGTTTCCTTAATTCTAAAAGGAACTGTATTCAGGAAACAGCCTAATATTTTATCTGCATCTTCCTGAATAGGCCTGCCATTTGTGACCAAACCTACCGTTACATCTCCATCGTAAGTCAGGGTTTTTAAAGTAGCTAAATAAGCGGCAAAAGCTATTGTTTTTAAACTTAAACTATGTGTCTGGCTAAATTGTATTACCGAATCATAGAGTTCGCTATCTATTGTAAAATCATGTCTTTTTGAAAAATTCTCTTCTGTAAAAATGTCCAGCTTTTTGTATTCGCTTAGATTTTCTTTCCAAAAAACATTGTATTTATCACTTTTCTTAATACAGCTTTGTTCAAAAACATAATCTTTATAAGTAAGCGTTAATTTTTCTGTGGCAGGTTCCTCATTATCTAAAACAGAAAGATAAATATTGTTTAATTCTGTCATTAATGAAGCCACACTCCATCCATCCAATATTGCATGATGAAATTGAAAAAGAAGGCTGTATTCATTTTCAGCAGTTTTGTAAATTTTCATTCTCCATAAACCCGGCTCAGTTGTAACGAAAGAATTTTGCGTTCTCTCATTGACCATAAAGTCGTTTATGGCAGTAAAAATTTCTTCCTGTTTATTTGTCGAAAAATCTTCATAATCTAAATTGAAATCTATTTTTTCATAAACAAGATGGACTGGTGTACTATATCTTTCAATATTATACGCTGTTCTAAGAATTTCATGTTTTTCAACTAAAACCGAAATGGCTTTAACAAATGATTTTTTGTCAAATCGTGAAGTTGGCAGCGGAAAAACAAACTGATCGTGATATACACCTTTGTTTCTGGTTGCAATAGAACCGAAAAGCATTCCTAATTCTATATCACTCATAGGATAAATAGAAACTATTTTTTCCTGTGAGAATGGCGCAACAGCATTTAAACCTTCAGAATCTTTATTGTTAGTTTTATGAAGGAATTCTTTTTCTTCATAAAATTCATACGGATTAAATTCTTTTTCTAAGGTACTAAAATAGGCTTCAACTTCTGCTTTTACAGCATTTGAAATCTCACTTGTTGTTCGTTCTGTTTCTATAGATAATAACCTTTCAATCGTTGGCAACGCATAAATATCGGCCAACTTATAATTGATGTTAAGCTCTTTATTAATTTTCCCTAAAATTCGTAGAGCTCGTATAGAATCGCCTCCTAATTCAAAAAAGTTATCAGTAATTCCCACTTTTTCAATTCCCAAAATATCCTGCCAGACTTCGGCCAGTTTTTCTTCTGTCTGATTTCCAGGCGATACATATTCTGCACGAATAAGATCATCGCCCGCAATGCCCGGAAGCTGTTTTCTGTCGACTTTTCCGCTTGAAGTCATCGGTAAAGTCTCCAGTTCTATATAAAAGCCCGGAACCATATATTCAGGCAGTTTTTCCTGCAGATAGGTTCGTATTGCAGCTTTGTCTACTGTAGTTCCTCTTTCTAAAAGATAATAAGCCGCCAAAACTTTTTCTCCGTTTAATTCTTTTGGAGCCGCTACTGCCTGCTGAATTCCGCCATAAGACATCACTGCATTTTCTACTTCTCCAAGTTCAATTCTGTTTCCTCTTATTTTTACCTGATTATCAATTCTTCCCATGTAATGAATAGAACCGTCGACTTTCCATTGGGCAATATCTCCGGTGCGATAAACTTGATAACCTTCTCTAAAAGGATCGGCTATAAAACGGTCTTTTGTCTGTTCTGGAAGGTTTAAATAACCTCTTGCAACCTGAATTCCCGAGATTAAAAGTTCTCCCGGAACGCCAAAAGGCTGTAGTCCAAGCAAACTGTTAACGATATAGATACTAGTGTTGGCTATGGGTTTACCAATACTTACACCTTCTTTTATTACATCTATTTCACTTAAGTTTATCGCTGTTACATCAATTGCGGCTTCTGTTGGACCGTATAGATTGTGAAGTTTTGCCTGTACGATTTTTTCTTTGCATTCCTGAGCCATCAGCGCAGGAAGTTCTTCGCCGCTGCAGACAATATGCGACAAACTGCTGCATTTTTCGCTATCGGCATCCAAAAGGAAAACACCTAACATCGAAGGCACAAAATGCACGATAGAAACTTGTTTTTTACTGATTATTTCCTGTAGGTACGCCGTATCTTTATGACCTTCCGGTTTTGCTATGACAAGGGTGCTTCCGGTAATAAAAGGAAGGATTAATTCCCAAACCGAAACGTCAAATGTATAAGGTGTTTTTTGAAGAAAAACTTCATTTTCTTCTACGTTCAGATACGACTGCATCCATAAAAGACGATTGTACAGACCGGCATGATGGTTCAATACTCCTTTTGGGTTTCCTGTAGATCCTGAAGTGTAAATACAATAAGCCAGATGGTCTATTAAATCTTCACGCTCGATTGTTTTTGTGCTGTATGAATCCTGATCTGCTTTAAATTTTGCAAACTCAATCTCATCAATATTAACTTTAAGCTTCGCATCACGCGTTATAAAATCAACTCTATCCTGAGGATAATTTACATCCATTGGCACATAAGCTCCTGCGGCTTTTAATATTCCAAAAATGGAAATTATCATTCGCTCGCTTCTGTTGAGTATGATTCCAACTAAATCATCGGTTTCAATAGCATAATTTTTAATCAAATAAGCTGCTAATTGATTCGATTGTTCATCTAACTCTTTATAGGTCAGTTTTGTTTCTTCGAAAACAAGAGCAATACTATCTGGAGTTTTTGCAGCTTGTTCTTCAAATAAATCCAGAACCGTTTTATCTTTTGGATATTCGACTGCTGTTTGGTTAAGTTCAAATAAAAGATGGTTCTTTTCCTTTTCTGTTAAATAATCTATTTCATTAATTGGCTTTTCAGGCTGTTTTAATGTCTGGCTGATTAGATTTTCGAAGTGGTCAAAAATTCTTTCAATCAAATAACCGTCATAGATATCTGTATTGTATTCAATTCTAAGGTCTAATCCTTCTGTTTCTACGAAAATAAAACTAACGTCAAACTGTGATGTTTTTGTCTTTAACTCAAATTTTCCGATTTCCAGATCAATTAGTTCCTCGTTATTAAGGTTATTGAGCTGTTCCTGGTTTTGCAGCACTACTAAAACATCAAATAAAACAGAACGGCTTGTATCTCTTTTTAAATTCAGTTTTCCCACTAATTCATCAAATGGATAATTTTGATGATCATAAGCACTTAATAAGATGTCTTTTTGCTGCGTTACAAGGTCAAGAAAACTGTTTTCTTCTTTTAACTGAGTACGAATAGCAAGCGTATTTAGATATAATCCCATTTGATTTTCTAAATCAGTATGCTCTCTGCCTGCAATTGGAGTTCCAAGTATGATGTCGTTCTGACCTGTATAGCTATGCAGCAAAGCATTTATACCGGCCATTAAAGTCATAAACAAAGTAACATCATGCTCTTTTGAAAATTCCTTTAATTTCTCTAAAAATGCATTGGAAAACTGATGTGTTACACTATCGCCATTATAGGTTTGTACCAATGGGCGTGCCTTAGAACCAGGTAAATCTAATACTGGTAATTCTCCCGCAAATTGCGATAACCAATATTCTTTTGACTGCTGATACTTTTCATTATGCAGTTCTTCAATCAGCCAGACTGCATAATCTTTATACTGAATGTCTAATTCCGGAAAACTAATTGTTTTTCCCTGCATTAGTGCATTGTACGTTTTTACTACTTCGGATATTAATAATTCGATCGACCAGCCATCGCCAATGATGTGATGCAGAGACAAGAAAAAAACATATTCGTCTTTTTTTAGTTTGATTAACGAAGCTCTAATTAACGGCGCTTGTTCTAAATTAAAAGGCTGTCTATTTTTATTTTGCAAATAATCAGCTGTAAATTCCTTATTATTTTCAACCAAACTATAATTTTTCTCTCCGATCTTAAAGTTTACTTCTTCTGCCGGAAGTATATATTGATTAACTTCTTCGTCAGCGTTTGTTTTAAAATAAGTTCTTAATATTTCATGACGCTGAATCAAGAGATTAAAGGATTTCTGAAATTTTTGAAAATCAATAATTCCGTTTAATTTTACCGCGGCTGGCATATTGTATGCTAATGTTGCTCCGTCAAGCTGGCTCAAAATCCACAATCTTTTTTGTGATGCCGTTAAGGGATACGAATTTGCAGCAGGAGTTTTAGGAATTGCCAGATAATTATTCTCCTGCAATTGTCTGCTTAACTGCTCAATGCTTGGATTTGTAAAAAATGTTTTAAACGAAACTGATTTTCCTAATTGTTTATGGATTCTATTGATTACTTGTCCGGTAATTAAACTGTGTCCGCCTAAATCAAAGAAATTATCGGTTATGCCTATTTTTTGAATTCCAAGAACTTCCTGCCATATTAAAACAAGACTTTTTTCTGTTTCATTTCTTGGCGCAGTATACGTTCTTCTTATAACATCGTTGCTTGTAATATCCGGCAGGGCTTTTCTGTCTATTTTACCATTTGGGGTCAAAGGCAGATTATCTAATGTTATATAAAATCCCGGTACCAAATAGTCAGGAAGCGCCTTTTGCAGAAAATTTTTCAGTTCAGATTTGTTTATTGGCTCAGTTCCTACCAGATACGCAGCTAGAACTTTTTCGTGATTGTTTTCTTTTACTTCAACAACCACTTGTTTTAAAGTATCCGAATATTGTAAAATTGTATTTTCAATTTCGCCTAATTCTACTCTGTAGCCTCTTATCTTTACCTGATGATCTTTTCTTCCTAGAAACTCAATATTTCCATCCGCTAACCAACATCCTAAATCGCCTGTATCGTAAATGCGTTCTCCTTTCTGAAACGGATTTGCTGTAAATTTCTCTAAGGTAAGTTCCGGCTTATTCAAATAACCACGACCCACACCGGTTCCAGATATATATATTTTTCCTGCAACACCTATCGGTAAAGGTTTTAAGGCTTCGTCAAGTATGTAAATTTTACTATTTGAAATTGGTTTTCCAATTGGAATATTGATCTTATCAAAATCATTTTCAGACAACTTATAAATCGTTGCACAAACCGAGCATTCTGTCGGACCGTATGCATTGTAGTAAGCAATTCCTGATTTTAGAACTGCATTTGCTTTGGTTGAATTTGCCGATTCTCCTGCCGTGATAATACATCTAAGTCCCGAAATATCTTCTTCAGATAATAATCCTAAATAACTTGGAGGAAAAGTGACCACTGTAGCTTTAGTTTCCTTTAGAAATGATACAAACTTGTCCTTGTCTTTTATAACTTCTTCTGTCGGAATACATAACAATCCACCGCTGTACAAGCTCATCATAATCTCTGATATTGAGGCATCAAAAGCGACAGAAGCAAACCATACCACCTTATCATCTTTAGTGATTTCAAAAGATTTAATCTGATCAATAGACATATTTATGCTGCTGGTATGCTCAATCAGCACTCCTTTTGGCTGTCCTGTAGAACCCGACGTATAAATAATATAAGCTAAATCGTTTGGTGAAATTACTGTATTGATATTCTCCCCATTATTGTCATCAAAATTGATGGATTGTAAAGCTATTGTTTCGCAATCATCAGTCAATAACGTTTCAGGACTATCAGTTATCAATAATTTTAATCCACTATCCTTTATTAAGTAGTCGATTCTTTCCTTTGGGTAATTGGTATCAATAGGTAAATAAACTGCACCTAACTTTAATATTGCCAGTAAAGCAATAATACCAGCATCTGATTTAGGTAAAAAGACTCCTATAATATCTCCCTTTTTTATTGCATTTTTATGCGAAATATAATTAGCCAGCTGGTTGGCTCTTTGGTTTAATACAAAATAAGTTAAAGTCGATTCTTTAAAAAAAACAGCGCTATTATCAGGAGTTTTTGTCACCTGTTCCTCAAATAAATCAACTATTGTTTTTTCTTTTGGATAAATTTCATCTGTTGCATTAAAATCTACTAATAATTGATTTTTTTCCTCCTCAGACAATAATTCATAATGTGATAAATCAATTTCTATACAATTTTCTAAATTTTTGATAAACTGTACAAACAGTTTAATAAGGTGCTGTACAACTGTTTTCTTTACAAAATCTTCTAAATAAGAGACGTTAATTTCAATGCCCTTATTTTCATTAATTTTCACATCAAATAAAACACCATTATTAACTAAATGTGGTAATGAATTAATTCCAATGCTATAGTTGGAAAAAACACTTAAATCATTGAAATTATTTGTTTCAGATGCGTAATCACTATGATAATCTGAATGTCTTAATGTATCTAAAATTTCCAGCTTTACTTTTTGAAGATATTCTTTAAAAGAAAAATTTAAATCTACAGGAAGTGACAAAAGCAAAGAACCAGATTCTTCAGCATATCCCGAAACAACGTAACCATCAAATTCGTTGAGAAGCCTCTTCAATAAAAAAGAATATACTGCACTCAGCACTGCAGCCTGTGCTATAATATTATTATTGGTAAGCTTATTAAAATAGTTAAGATCGCTTGATTCGATAGTAACATTTGGCAGTTGATTTTGACTACCATGTACACTTAGAAACTGCTTTCTATCAGCAATTTTTTTCTTCCAATATTTTTTAACTAAATAAAGATTATTTGACAATGCATTCTTATCCATAACTTCAGAACTCTTTTCTTGTTTACAATTAGTATGTTACTGCATAACTTTATCTTTTCAGTATGAATATATTTTGTAAGTTTTTTTAAATTTTACATTCTTAAAACAGAACTCTAAAATTTAATTCTTTTACTCATACTTCTTAAAGCTGAGCGCTAAAGTAGTAGTATAATTATTTAAGGAATTACGGACTTTTAATATAAAAATTACGGTTTTTAAAATAGCAAAAATCGCTTAACATACTGTAAAACATTGGATAACATACATTTTTGAAGATTTAACGCAATTAATTAACTCTATTTATTATATAGAATTACTAAAATTTATAATAAATTTAAGCGCAAACAAAATATTTATGAATATTTTTGTAATCCAATATTAGCCTAATTTTTTCAATTTTGAAATTTGGATACATTTAGAAAACATTATCAGGTTCAATTATTTATTCTTGTAAAACAATAAATTGACATACAGTTTTTATTACAGCCTAATACCTATAATAAGTAAAATTGAAGAAGCCAATGATTAGAGTTGCCTTTAATTTTGCCACAAAAAGCTAAGATGTTTTTTGAGAAAATTATAAAAAGAGTTAAATGGCTTGTTTTTTTGACACTATAGTTCTGAAAATTAAAAGAAATAATAGTGTCTAGATTTACAAGTATGAAAAAAACCAGAAAAAATATGCGCTAGAGTTTGATCCTTACTGCCTGGATAAGCATCCACTGCTGAAAATTTCTTGAGGTAACTCTTAGTGTATTGTAACTTTTATAATCAGCTTTTGTTTTTTGCAATTCTGAATAGAATGTTTTTTGCAATTGCTGTAAAAAGTCTATATCCAATTATATTTCGGTAGTCGTAAGTCCAAACTTTTGCTTGAAAGTATAGTAAAAATGTGATAGGTTTTCAAACCCTAAATCGAGATAAAAATCCGCAGGTTTTTCCTTTTTTTGTTTGATGCGGTACATTGCTTCGTCCAAACGCCTTTCTCTTAACCATTGTTTGGGTGTCGTGTTGAATGTTTTCGCAAAATCCCGTTTGAATCCTGAAGCACTTCTTCCTGTAAGCCTTGCAAATGTTTCAACCGAAACGTTAAACATATAATTTTGATTCATAAATTCTTCTAAATCTATTTTGTAAGGTTCGGAAAAATCAAATAAAACATCTTTTAAATCAGGGTTGCTTTGAAGTATTAATTCAATAGCTTCCCTGATTTTTAGGTTTGCCAATTTAGGTGTAGCTTCTTTAGTTTTGTTAATATATGGACTAAGCGAAAGAAAATAGGCATTCAGAAATTCATCGGGTTCAAAAAATAATTTTTGTTTGTTCTTATTACTATGTTCACCGATTATTTTATTTTCTAATGCATACTGGCGAAGAATTTCACTGTCTAACGAAATTGAAATAAACTGATATTTTCCGGATTTTCCGGGATATTTAACCGTACGAATGAGTTGATTTTTTCTAACCAGCAAAATCTGATTTTCGGTAATAACGGTATTACCATCCGCATAAAAAGCGTGGGTTTCTCCGGACAATTGAAATCCCAGAAAATGCTCAGGTATAAACTCTTCGTGTCCTCTGTATTTTTCAAATGCACAGGAATACACCAATTTATCGAATATGATTTCGCTACTTTCTGCCATACTACAAATATCTAAAAATTATGCAAGCGATTTGGCTCCTGCTTCTGCAATTTCTTTATCTTGTTCTACCGTTCCACCCGAAGAGCCGACTGCACCAATGATGTTTCCATCGACATCTTTAATTACAGCACCTCCGGGAATCGTCAAAAGCCCACCATTAGAATTAAGCATTCCGTAACCATGAATGTCTGAACTTGCAACGATAGTGCCCATGATTTCGCTATTAACACCAAACATTACGGCAGTTTTAGCTTTCTTTACGGCGAAATCAATCACGCCATACACACTGTCCAATCGTGCAAATACAATCAAATGTCCGCCATTGTCCACCACGGCAATACTCACAGGAATATTGAGTTCATTTGCTTTTTCAATCGAAGCATTCAGTGCTTTTGATGCTTCATTATAGGTAATATTCATATCGTTTCGTTTATTGTTGAATAAAAAAAAAGCACAGATTTCAGCCTGTGCTTTTATAGAAATGATTTAACTTTTTGCTATCCAGGCTTCTGCTTGTAATTGTTTTACAAAATCTTCTGTTTCTTTCGGATGCACATTTCTGAAATTTGAATTTTCATCTAAAGCAACATTCACAATTGTATCTGCCATTGATTGCGGATCTAACTGATCTTTCAGTGAATCAGCCGCTCCATCAAATGCAGTTGGTGGTGTGAAATTTTTCTCCGGATTGTACCAACGGAAAATAGAATCTACGCCACGATCGTTAAACCCTGTACCAAAAACTCCTGGATTACATGTAGCAATTTTGATGTTAAATTGTGCCAATTCAGTTTTCAATCCTTCGGCAATGGATTCCATAGCGTGTTTGGAAGCACAATAAGCCGCAACATAAGGAACAGTCCAAAGACCACCCATTGACGTGGTGAATACGATTTTGGCGGCTTTTTTCTGATTCACCCATTTTTTGATAAATCCTTGTGCTAATTGAAGCCCGCCAAAAACATTGACATCAAACATATAACGTACTAAATCCAAAGGCTGTTCCGCGATTGGTCCGCCTTCCATAATTCCCGCATTGCTGATGAGAATATCAATTTCATATTTGTTAATGATGTATTCAATGTCACGGGAATCTGTTACATCTAATTTATCAGCAATTAATTCGATACCTGAATCTTTAGCTTCACGAATCAAATCACTCATTTGCGGATAAACTTCTGCCGTTGCGATAACTTTGTGGCCTTTTTTTGCTAGGTCAAATGCAGCGATTTTTCCAAAACCACTTGCAGCTCCTGTAATTAAAATTGTTTTGCTCATTTTAAATTGATTTAAAAGTTATAGAGCAAATTTGGACTAATTACAATTGTTTTTTGTTGCTGAAAAGTTCAAATATTTATTGGTAAAACGTTCGCTTGGTAATATTGAAGTTGCCTTCAATTTTGCCAAAAAAGTAAAGTTGTTTTTTTAATCCTTAAAAAATGAGTTTTAATGATAGTTCGAATCCTGCTCTCCAAACTAAAAAGCCCTAATTAAAATTAGGGCTTTTTTTATACAAAAATTTCATTGCTAAGAACTAAAATCTTCCGTAAATAAAAAAAACATATAAAAACTACGAATCCTTAGATTCGCAGTTTCTATATGTTTTTAAGGTAATTCCAACTACTCTCTTAACCCTTATAAATATTGGATTAAAAATTATACTATTTTAAATACTCAAAACCAGAAAATTTCAAGTAAACTTTTGTGCAACTTTTCTGTTGATAAAGCAAGGTTTTATCTCATAAATACTGATTTTCAAATCGTATTAGAGTAAATATCTTTTAAACTTTACTTTTGCAATTATTCAAAAAATACATTTAGAGGATCGATGTAAACTTTATTGATTTTATTCTCAAGATTTGTGCAGGCAGCTATATAAGCGATGTAATTTTTATCAATATTCACTTCGTACAAATTATACTTATTATTATCTAAAAGCACGGATGGACTCGAAACATTTATTGTGTTGAGAGGAATAAGCAATCCTCTTCCATCGGCTTTGACAATAGCTTCTTTTCGAGTCCAAAAAGTATAAAAATTATCATCATTAGTAATCTCTTTTTTTTCTTCTTCGGAAAAGACATTCTCAAAATTTTCAAATTCTATTGGTCTTATTTCTTCAATATCAATTCCTAAATTCTGTTTTTCATCGGTACTAATTACACAAACAATATATTCACCTGAATGAGAAATATTAAATCCAAAGTCACTATCCTCAAAATACGGTTTTCCATATTTTGTTTTTTCCATTAACTCAAGAGAATTATTATATCCTAATTGACAGATTGCTTCTTTTAATAACAGTTTTCCATATAGATAGGCATGAGAATCTTGCCATCGCATATATTCTCGTGATCTTTTTTGCATCTCCATTGGTAAAAGGGAAGCGGCTCTTTCAAAAGAATAAATACTTAATTGCTTACATAGCGTATAGTATACTTTTGTCATTATTTTTTAATTTATTTGGAATTTGATAACAGCTTTTTATCATCCTATACACCACTCTAATACAGCTTTTGCACTATGCGCTTTATTTTCAGCTTGTTGAAAAACAATACTTTTAACTCCATCAATTACACCAGGTTCAACTTCTTCTCCTCTATGAGCGGGCAAATCATGCATAAAAACTGCATTAGGAAATTTATTCATTAATTCTTGAGTCACTGCAAAAGGCTCAAAGATCTCTCGCCAATTAGCATCTAATTTTGATGTTCCTGTAGTTTGCCAACGTGTAGTATATACTATATCTGATTCTTTGGGAAGATTTTTTAAATCATGAAATTCTTCGATAATAGTATTTCTTCTGATCCCTTCTTCTTTGGCATACTGCAATAATATTGGATCAATGTTATAATTTGGGGGCGTAAAAAACCTGATTTTCATATTCGGAATTTTAGCTATGGCTAATGCCAGTGCCGTAGTCGTATTATTTCCTTCACCCAGATAAATAATTTCCAAACCAGATAATTCTCCAAAATGTTGTTTGATTGTCGTAAGATCTGCTAATGCCTGCGTAGGATGTTCATCTTCTGTCATTGCATTGACTATGGACATTCTTTTTTGATTTGCAAAAGCTCTAAGTATTTCCGGGCTTTCTGCTGTGCGTAATACAAGACCATCTAACATTTTGGAAAGCACCTGCAAGGTATCCTCCATTGTTTCTCCGGTATTTATTTGCAGATCATTTGGTCCATAAGCAATTATTTGTGCACCTAATCTTAGGGCTGCAGTCGAAAAAGCTGTTCTTGTTCTAGTTGATGTCTTTTTAAAATAAATACCCAGAATTTTTCCTTTTAATTGATGCCCGAGTTCTACCCTATTGTCAGAGTATTCAATACCTCTATCAATTATTTCCAGCATTTCGTTAGGAGACAAATCCTTTAATGATATTATATGTTTTTTCTCAGCGGTTTTTATTAAACTCATCTTTAATTTTTAAATTTTAGTTAATATTTTTTTATAGTCTATAATTCTGCATTAAATGCTAATTACTTTAACAAACTATTCTCAAATAGTTTGATATATCGATTATGTGTAGATTAATATTTAGAAATGTACTGATCCTGTTCTAATTCTATTTTATCTAAAAAAGAATTATAATGTTCGAGTGACTTGTCCCAACTAAAATCTTTTAACATTCCTCTTTTTATAATATTTTCCCAAACCTGCGGCTGATCCCTGTAAACTTTTGTTGCCTGCCTTATAGCTTTACAAAGGCTTTCCTGCTGAAATTCTTCAATGTAAAACCCAGTGCTTTCTTCAGAAAATTCTGTGTGAGGAATTACCGTATCTTTTAATCCTCCTACTGGCCTTACCAGCGGAACTGTTCCAAATTTCATGGAATACATTTGCACCAAACCGCATGGTTCAAATAAGGACGGACAAAGTATCATGTCTGATCCTGCCAGGAATTGATGCGCTTTTTCTTCTGTATAGTTATGTATGTAATTAAATCGTCCTGCGAATTGTTCTTTACAAAGTGTAAGTGTTTTGTGTATACTTCCGTGAAGCCCTTTTTCAGGATTGCCATAAATAATAAGATTTACTCCAGAATCTACTATTTTTTGTACCTGCTTTTGAGATTCTTCGGTGGTATCCCATAAATTGATAAGAAGATTAATTCCTTTTTGTTCTGTTAACCTCGCCATTAAAAGTACAATTGGCGCATCAGCATTATCAAATTTCATTTCATTTACTAATCGCTTTTTCCATTCTGCCTTGATATCCTTATACGAAGTAACATCATAATGCATGTCTAAATAAGGACTGCATTTTGGAGACCATGTAGTATAATCAACTCCATTTGGTAACGTGTAAATCTTTTTTCTATTGATCAATTCTAAGAACTTGAGCCCTACATGCGGAACATCACCTTTTAAGAGTTCTTTTGCATATGATTTACTTACAGTTGCAATACAATTTGCATTTTTAAATGCCAACGCAAAGAACGTAATCACTCCATATTCTTCATGGATAGATATTAATTCATTAAAAACTTCCTCTCCTAATAAATGAATCTGATCTGGGAAAATTTCGCCTTGATGCTCATAATTATGAATTAACACTACTGTATTGCAAAATTCATTTAGAGAATTTAGTAATTCCGGAAAGGCAAAACAACCGCATACATGCCAATCATGAAACATTAAATGTCTTGGATTCATCTCCAGATTTTTTATGAGCTGCAGGGTTGCCTTAGCAAAATAAAAATATACAATAAATGAAAAGTTCAAACCATAAGGATTTCTGCCATCATCGTTTGCCTGATCATTTCCTGTGCTTTCCATATCGCTGAACAACAAGTCGTCGTCCATATTGAGAAAATAAAATTTCACATTATCTTCCTCATAATAATAATATTCAAACCTATAATCTACATTCTGAATATCAATAAAAAATGATCCTTGTAGAGTAAGATTTTCTGTATTCATTCTATTTTTATAATAAAATGAAATGACTATATTTTCTTCTCGTTTAGAGAGGTAAAACGGTAATGTACCTACCACATCTCCCAATCCTCCTCGTTTATAAAACGGGGCCACTTCTGAGGCTAAATGAATTATCATGTTTTTATTTTTTGGTTAGAATTATTGTATTAAAGAAAACTATACAAATTGTTTTTGCTATTGGTTATGATACATAACTTTAGATGAATAGGGATTTAGTGTTATATCATCAGATAAATGAGTCAACTTACATGCAACATCACTAAAATTAAAATAAAAAAGAAGTCGTTGATTATGATGGCTTCTTTGGATGATTAAGGTCTTTTTTTCATTGTCTGCCAGTTCAAATGTAAGATCTCCATAATAAAAAATATCTTTATGCTTAGCTTTAAGCTCATTGAGTTTTTGGAGGTGATCATGTAAATTTTCAGAACCTTCAGTGCCGCTATAAAATTCCATACATCTGCGATTTTGAGGATCTCCTAATCCTTCCATTCTGGTTTCTTCACCATAATAAACCATTGGTGTACCGGGCAAAGCATATAAAAGCGTAAATGCCAAAGCATATTCCTCTTTCTTTTTTATTACCGATTGAAATCTGGAAATATCGTGATTGCTTAAAAAATTCCATGAATATTGGTTCAGCCTGAATGAATTTTTATAATTCATATCTAATATGGTAGAGGCCATCTCTCTCAAAGACATTTTTCCGTTAATGAAAAAAGGAGTTATTACTTCTAAGTACAATGAAAAATTCGTTAAACCATCAATTCCTGTATCAGAAGAAAATATATTGGTATTACTGTCCCAACTTTCAGCAATAATGATGGCAGCGGGATTTATTTTTAAAGTAGCATCAACAAATTTTTTCACAAAACTTTCTGGCATTTCTGTACATACATCCAATCTCCAGCCATCAATTGAGAATCGTTCAGTCCAAAATTTAGCTACATTTATAAAATAATCACTTGTTTCAGGATTAAGAAGGTTAAACTGCGGTAATTCTTCGTATCCGTGCCAACAGGAATAATGGCTACGTCCTTCAGAATATAACGGAAACTGCTCTACTTCAAACCAATCTATATATTTGGATTTTTCTTCATTTTTAACCAGATCTTCAAATGCGAAAAATTCACTGCTGCAATGATTGAGCGTTATGTCTAAAATAATTTTCATTCCACGAGCGTGAATTTTTTCGATTAGCTCATCAAGATCTTTTTCGTTTCCTAATATCGGATCAATTTTAAGATAATCTTTACTATCATAGCGGTGATTGGATCTCGAATATACTATTGGATTTAGGTAAATAAATTCGAATCCCATATTTGAGATATAATCAATCTTTTCTGAAATTCCTTTGAGCGTTCCTCCAAAAAAATCAACAAAATTAGGATTATCGCCCCAATCTTTTAACGTATTGGCTGTGTCTGGTGTTTCAAAATTTAAAAAACGATCTGGAAAAATCTGATAACCTGCACCATGGCAAGTTTTTTTATCTTTTTGCGTTAATTGAACAGACAAGTCATAATTCATAACCTTATCAGGCATTAACTGCCTTTCTAATTCAGAATTTTCATGAAGATAACAAAGTTGGTTTTCGCTAGAAATTTTTATGTAGTAATTGATATTAGTATATTTTAATTCAATTCTGATTTTCCAAAACGATTTGTTTTTATTCGTAAAATGTCTTTTTAGTTCATACTCTTTCCCATTTATTACGATAGCGATATTTTTAATCCATTTCTGATACGATATAAGCCTAAATTCCCATATATCATCTTCAATATGATTTATAAAAGTTTCGTTATTTTCAAATTTGATGGGGCTGAACATTTCAGTTTCCAAAACCAAAGGCGAACGTTTATGAGTATCATGTTCTGAAATAACATTAAGATTGTTATTTATTGGGGTTTTAAAATCTTCATTAATAAAGTAATGATAGAATGATTTTCCTTTTGGCAAATCCAGAGTAACTTGAAAATATCCGTTCCCTCTATGTTTCATTTCTTTTCTAAAATACCGGTCTTTTACCGGAAAGACTCCAATATGAACTTTTTTAACTTTAGTATCTGCTGAAATGTATAATAACTCTTTCTGAACGCTTTTTTTTGACATAAGTAGTTGGATTATGATTTGGTAAGTTATTTGGTCACTGCTTAAAAACTTATTTTTCGAATTTTAAATTTAACTTCGAATACACATTTTAAAAATCAGGAATTAATAATTCGAGAGAAAGAACAAATTGTCCTTTGATTTGGTTAATATCATTTTTAGATTTTCCAATTCCAGAAAATAAGGCATTGTAATACAGCACCAATGCCTTTAAGAAAGGTTGATGCTAAAGTGTTGTTTCTTATAAATGTGATTAAGACGTTTTTTGCATTAAGATGCAGCAATACGTTTTGGCTTTAACAAAAACTTAAATCGTTCTTATTTAAGCTGTTTTCCAGAGTGAGTAAACATCTTTGCTATTTTACTAGTGGATATTCTAGTTTATAAGGTATGCAAGTCTGTTTTTTTTAAAAAAAATTCGGGTTATTTTCGATTAAAAGAAACTGATCTCTTTTAATCGAAAACAAAGCAATTGATTCTTAACTATTCAGATTCGTTTCTAAATAATTTTATCATTTGAACTCATCAACTAAAGTCTTAGATTTAGTTTAATCTATTTTTTTCTTGTTGTGCGCCACCATTTCTATCGGTTGATTTTAGTTTTACATTTCCAAATTTATAGGTAAGACTTAACCTGATTACTCTGCTATCGAAGGTTCTGACAACATCAAAATTGCTATTTGGAAGATTACTAAAAACGCCTCTTTCACCCCAAGTGTTAAAAATATCACTTATAGCCAGTTGGACATTCATGTTACTATCCAAAAAGGTTCTATTAATTCCTAAATCAACTCCGTAATACGATTTAAGATTTAGAACTCCATAAACATTTGATGATATGTAGTTGGCTCTTAATTCTGCTGATGATCTATCGTCAATAGTTATATTATGAGTACTACTTACCTGCCATGCAAGTTTTTCTAATTGAAGTGGTGCTCCTTCAATTTCATCCGTATTATACATATTATAAAAGACCGAAACGTTATTATAAGTTTTCCACCACTTTGCAATTTCAATTGGAGCATTTACATTTAAGCTATAAGATTTAAAGCTATTAAGATTTGCATCTGTTTGTGATATCGAATTCGTAACCGGATCTGTTATAACTATATTTGCAATCACATTTTTTGTATTGCTATAATTTAAATCAAATTTATACTTATTCTTTAAAGTGTATCCCAGCGAGTAAGAGTCTGTATATTGAGGATTTAAATATGGATTTCCAAATCTAAAAGTATATGCGTCGATGTAATACACAAAAGGATTTAATGAAGCATAATTTGGTCTGTCAATTCTTCTTCCATATCCTACATTCAAAGCATTGTTGTCATCTATCTTTTTTTGCACAGAAATAGTCGGAAAAAGATCTGTATAATTTCTACTTACCACACTATTGTTAGTTACAGAATTTCCATCGGACGATGTTTTTTCTGCACGTAATCCTGCTTGAAAAGAGTATGAACCTGACTTGAAATTATAATTGACATAAGCAGCCAGTACCTTTTCTTTATAAATAAATTGATCACTTCGGCTGGCATCATTTACATAATTTCCGTCATCCTGTAGTATATCATATTGCAGTATATTATCCGTTTTTACAGAACTAAATTTTAGCCCTGTTTCTAATTTAGATTTTTCGCTAAATGGATGTGAAAAATCTGCTGTTCCAACATAAATGTCTGCATATTGTGGCGTAAGGTTTCTAAAATTATAAGGAGAGCGATACTCTGTGCCATCTGCATCTAAATAGCGATTACCAAACTGAAAACTCTCATTTTTATTAGACAAAGAGTAGTCATAACTCAAATTCACATTTGTACCTATCGTATCAAGTTTTACGTTGTAATTTATATTTGTTGTTAAATATCTGTTTGGATATTTTCCTATGGTTGATCCTATAATTGTTGAATCAACTTGTTGCATCTGCGATCCGATATCATTTCTTCCATTAATTTTCGAATTTCCTTTTACATTATTTCCGCTAATGATAAAACCTAACGTACTATTGGGAGATATATTTATATCTGCTCCTACTTTGAAATTATTTACTTTAAATTGATATTTTTCAAAAGACGAAGAATTAAAAAAAAGTGATTCTCCTGATAGTCCCGTAAATCGGTCGATATCAATTGTTCCAAAATTTATATTATCCGAATAATCGTAACTCGCAAAAATATTAATCCTTTTATTTCTATGGTTCATCGCTATTCCTCCATTAGTTTTGCGATAAACTCCTTGTCCTTCACTAAAATTTAGATTTATATTGGTTCCTTCGTCCTGGCTTTTTTTCATTATGATATTAATGATTCCTCCATTTCCTGAAGCATCATATTTAGCAGGTGGATTTGTCATTATCTCAATTGATTTAATGCTGCTTGATTGTGTAGAAGTTAAAAGACTTGTCAACTGATCTGGAGAAAGATATGTTTGTTTACCATTAATTAGGATTAAAACATTTGTTTTTCCAACCAAACTGATAGAACCGTTGATATTGCTTACACCTGGCGCTTTATTTAATATGTCTAAAGCTGTATTTCCTGTAGCAAGTGTACTGTTTTCAATATTTATGACAACTCTATCTTCCTTATTTTGAATTAGAGGTTTTTGACCTACAACTGTAACAGTATTAAGAACAATGCTTTCTTCTTCTATCTTTATGGTTCCAATCTCTTTCTTTTTATCTACTTCAACACTGAATATATTAGATTTGTATGTTTTGTAACCTAATACACTTACCGATAAATAATAGTCTCCGGTAGCGACATTTTCAATAACAAATAATCCATTTTCATTAGTAAGGGTTGCTTTAACCATTTTAGAATCTGAAGAATTAAATAATGCCACATTTGTATATGGTAACGCTTCATTTTTTGTTGAAGTTATCTTTCCTTCTATTTTTGTATTTATTGGAGCTTGCGCTGCTACCTGAATTGTTTGAAGTATTACGAAATAATACATGATACTTAACAAAATTGATTTTTTATATGATTTCATAGTCATTTTTTTTTACAAAAAGAGTGCTCTACCCTACAAAGATTTCCTTTTGGGTTGTTTAAAATATGGGTTAAAAACGGATTAGAAAACTAATACTTAGCTCGGTTTTCGAAAAAAATAATGAATGATTAGGTAATATAGTAATAGCCCTATTGATAGAAATATACTCAGAACGCCATAAGGTAAAATTGATTCGTCCATTTTATAAGGCAGAAATTCCTGTACGATTAAACCAATTCCTCCAAAGAAGCTAATAAAAATCCATTTCAGTAATTTTATTTTTCGCTCTTCAGGATCATCTTTCTTTGACTCTAATATGAGACTAATGAGATTTTCATCATTCATATTCGTTTCTATAATTCTCCTTTTGAATCTGTACTTCATCAAATTATTTAGCAGCATTACTATTAACCAAGTGGTTACTGTAATCATTATAAAGGGTGCAATTTTCTCAATCATAATATTGTGTTTTATTAATTAGACAACCATATTGAGTTTAAGGTTGCAATTAAAGCGTAAAAATTTTAAATTATTTTATAATTGTACTCCGATGGTACTAAATACGTTTTTTATTAAGCCTTTGATCGAGAGTTTTACTAAGTAATATTGCACCAATTATAATTAAAATAAACCCTTTGAATTTAGCAATTATAGCTAAAATTGGTATAAAAAAATCTTTTAAACCATATAACATTGCTGCAATTACGCCAACTCCAATAATAAAAGTGATACCAAAAAACCAGTAAAACTTTGTGTCGTCGGCTTGTTTTTTTTCTATTTCTATTCTTCTAATAACTGATGATTTAAATGAATACGAAAGATCCTGTGGCATCTTTTGTTTTAAGTTGTCGTACAAAAAATTGTATGCTTCAAAATCCGGATCGTCTTTCATTTCCAGTAATGTATTTTCTATTTCCGGATTGCTTTCATCCAGAAGTTTTTGGATAATAGTATCTTTATCTACTTTCATAAGTGTTTTTAAAATGATCGTCCATTTTTTCCTTTAACATTTTACGTGCCCTAAACAAATGGCTTTTTATAGTACCCGTTGCCATTCCTGTTGTTTCATGAATTTCCTGAATAGAAAACTCCTCTAAATGATACAAAGTAAGTATCAATCTATACTGTTCAGGCAGGCGGGCTATTAGTTTGTTCAGGTATTCAGTCGTATTAATTTTGATTAATAATTCGTCCGGTCCATCAGTCCCGGTATCAATCGTTTCATTATTTTTTAAATCACTATGCGTTTTATTTTTTTTATTTTTTTTCAGATAATTTAGCGCTGTGAAATAGGCTATTTTTGCTATCCATGTTGACAATTTCGACTCATGCTTGAAAGTACCTATGCCTCTGTAAATTTTCACAAATACTTCCTGGCATACGTCTTCTGTATCCATTTGTTCAGGAAGTAT
Organism: uncultured Flavobacterium sp.; assembly: GCF_951805225.1. Taxonomy (NCBI): domain Bacteria; kingdom Pseudomonadati; phylum Bacteroidota; class Flavobacteriia; order Flavobacteriales; family Flavobacteriaceae; genus Flavobacterium; species uncultured Flavobacterium sp. The sequence continues at coordinate 2,432,905 of NZ_OX638201.1, forward strand.
TCTTTTTACAATAGTAAAAATCAAATTTTGATATTTATCTACTAAAAAAGAAAAAACCTTTGTGTCCCCTTTTGCTATTAAGTCTATGATTTCTTTTTCTTCCATCTCGATTATATCAAGTAGACAACGTGAATATATATTTGGTTGCAAAATAACCAAGATAATGCGTTTTTTTTATTTTGATGATTATTTAGTTTAAAAACCGTTTAAAAGATTTCTCTATATAAACGATTATAATTTTCTAATTTACATCAATATTACAAACACATCATCTTAGTTAATCTGCTAATATCTTCATATATCTATTGCCACAAGATTATGTAAATGATTATTAACAATATCAATAACGGCCTGCTGTTCATTTAATAAAAAAAAGTGACCTCCTTTAATGTAATATACAGCGCATTTTTTGGTAGTGTATAATTTCCATTGTTCTGCTTCTTCAACAGTAATTTCTTCATCTTTTCCTACAAGAACAGAAATATCAAAATTAAAAGGAATAATTTCCGGTCTTTCCACAAATGTTTCAGCAATCTTGAAATCACTTCTTAATATGGGAACGAAGATTTCGTTCAGGTCAGAATTCTCAAAAATCTCGCGAGGTGTAACTCCCAAAGATAAAACCGCTTCTTTAAACTCTAACGCATTCATATCGCTGTAAAGTTTTTTGGTTTTTCGAATATGAACAGGTTTCCTTCCAGAAAAAAACACATGCAAAGGAGCCTTTTTTCCAAGATTTAATATCTTTTGAACCAACTCATAAGCCAATAAAGCCCCCATACTATGCCCAAAAATAGCATAATCAGATTCAGATATATCATCTTTTATAATATTGAATATATCATTTACAGCCTCTTCTAAATTGTTATATGGTTTTTCCATAATGCGGTTTCCTCTTCCCGCTAAATTAATGGGACATAATTCTATTTCTTTTGATAAATTTTTGTTCCATTGTTCATATAAATTCGCCGCTCCGCCCGCAAATGGTAAACAGAATAGCTTGATCTTTTTTGTCATTTTAAAAAATTTAATTGAGTATCATTAATTATTGAAAAAGTCTTAATACTTTCTCCATTATATTTTCTCCATCAATTCAAGTACGGTCATTTTTGGATTCTCTTCAATAAGATCAATTATTGATGAAAATTTTTCCCAAAGCTCCTCCATTTGATTGTTATCAAGGTACATCAGCTTATAATTTACATAAATCAGAATTGAGTCGTCATAATGTTGCATTGTACAGTTAACATCAAAATATGATTTATTATTTTCTCTCATCAGATGTTTTGATTTTGATTCAGCAGGTGAACTATCATCAATTCTGGCATAATTTAGAAATACAGGTGCGACAACACCTAAATTCAAATCAAGTTTAGATAAGATTTTTTCATAATTATAAAATCTATAATTAGAAGTTTCGTTGATTGTATCAGAAACACTATTAACTAATTTCCCTATACTTAAATCACTTTCCACATCAATTACAGCTAACATATCAGAAGCCAGATAACCGATTACATCTTCAAATTCTTCAACAACTCTATTTGTTATTGACAACAAAATTCCCGTTGATTTCTTTGATTTCATTTTTCCAATGGCAATTGAGTAAAAAGATACAATTAATAGAAAATAACTTGTTCCAAAATTGTTTCTTATTTTCTCTAACTTTTCAAGTTTTTCATTGTCTATTACAAAAAGATATTGTGCTCCATCTTCCTTTTCAAGAATATCATATATATGCCCATATGCTTCTGTAAAATGCTCGTCCTCTCTATTTTGAAGTTCTAAACATTTTTGTATATCATTTTTCAATGTTGTTTTATAACTGTTGTTAGAATCTTTTATAACCTCAGAATATGGAGTGCCATTCAATGATAAGCTTCTCATAATTTTTTCCTCATAAAAATTCTCAGTTAACAGCTCCGTTTCTTTCCTCAGTTTATTTACTAATATGGCATAGTCTTTAAACTGAATTTTAGGCGGCATTAATTCTCTGTGAGTATTTAGTTTTAAATTATTATATATCTGATTTAATTCAGATTTCATAACTTTCATAGTAGTCTTATCTGCTATGACATGGTGCATCGTAATTATAACTTCTTGGATTTCGCCTGGGAAGTTTAAGATTTTTATAGATATACTTGGCTCTTTCTCAAAATTAAATCTTCTATCAAAGGCCTTAGTCATTTCTCTTTTTTGCACCTCATCTATTGATTCTCCTTCTAGTACAACTACGTTTTCGACAATTTCATTAATGTCAATTTCTGGATGAATTCTTTGTTTTACCTGTCCGTTTTCAAAAAACAATGTTGTTCTAAGAATTTCATGTCTGTCTATTAATTTAGATATTGCATTAATCATGATTTCATTATCCATATGATTAACGGATAAAACTGTGACTACATTGAATGCCAGATCACCTTTTATTCTAAATCTGATAAACTCTTTAGTCTGCTCAAAAGTTGCATCATAAACTGTGCTTTCCTCTAAATTATCTAGTTGATTAAAATCAAACTTGAATAGGTCTACACTATCTTTTTTGATATTTTCTTTATCAGAAACTTGTTGCGTCATCAAACGTATAGTTGCATAATTAAATACATCTTTTAGGTTAAAGTCTTTTGAAAATGTTTTTCGGATTAAGAGATTAAGCTTCATTGCATTTAATGAATGTCCTCCAACATCAAAAAAGTTATCTGTTACACTAATTTTCGAAGCATCAACTCCCAAAGCCTCTGCCCAAATACCTAACATTTTGGCTTCTTCTTCGTTACGAGGCATTTCTATTACTCTATCCAACTTAGTTTCCGGATCCGGTAATGATTTTCTATCAATTTTTCCACTAGCAGTAATAGGCAACTTGTCTAACTTTGTGAAATAAAACGGAATCATGTATTCAGGAACATGTATTCTTAAATAACTTTTCAATTCCTGAATATCCAATTCATCTGAATCAGTGACAAAGTATCCAATCAGGTAATTTTCTTCATTACGGCTGCGATAATCTACTACAGCATTTTTTATTTGAGGATGATTCAATAAAGCGTTTTCTATTTCTCCCAACTCAATTCGATGACCTCTAATTTTTACCTGATGATCATTTCTGCCTTTATATTCAATAGTCCCGTTAGGTAGCCAACGTGCTAAATCTCCTGTCTTATATAATTTATACTTATCCTCACTGTCGAAAGGATTTACAATAAATTTTTCTGATGTTAATTCAGGTTTATTCAAATATCCTCGTGAAGTCTGAACCCCTCCAATTAGCAATTCTCCCAAAACTCCTATTGGTTGAATGTTATTATTGTCTACAATATAAATTTGTGTATTGGCGATAGGTTTTCCAATAGTTACAATTCCTTCCTCATTTGCTGTAAGATCAATAGCAGTAACGTCGATAGCCGCTTCTGTAGGTCCGTAAAGATTATGAAGTTTTACTCCGTTAAACTTTCTTCTAAAATCTTTTACAGCTGCTAATTTCAGTTCTTCTCCACTACATATTACAGCACGTAAATTTGTACTTCCGAAATTTTCAAATGCCAACAGAAAAACTGATAATGCTGAAGGCACAAAATGCATGATAGTGATCTTTTCTTCACTAATAACTTCCTGTAAATAATTTGAATTTTTATGTCCCTCAGGAATTGCAAATACTAGTCTGGCTCCTGATATTAAAGGAAGTAATAATTCCCAAACCGAAACATCAAAACAAAAAGTTGTTTTTTGTAATATATTATCAGCTTCTGTTACCTCCAGATAATCACGCATCCATAAAAGGCGATTATAAATTCCATCATGTTGATTCATAACTCCTTTTGGATTACCCGTAGTTCCTGAAGTATAAATAACATAAGCCAGTGATGTTACCGGAATATTTAGGTTTAGAGATGACTCTGATGCTTCGTCGTATATAGATTTATCGTCAATATTTAGATGTTGTGTGTCACTAAATAAATGCTGATATTTAGATTCTGTTAATACAACAATCGGTTTTGTATCTTCAATAATATAATCTATTCGGTTTTTTGGGTACGCAGGATCGATAGGAACATAGGCGCCACCAGCCTTTAAAATTCCTAATATTCCAATTATCATCTCAAATGAGCGATCTACACATATAGGCACCAAAGTTTCAGTGGTAACTCCTTTCTTTATTAAAACATGAGACAGCTGATTTGAAATACTATCTAACTCAGCATATGTTAATTTTTTTCCATCAAAATGAACTGCTATATTTTCAGGATTAGACTGAACTTGTTTGTTGAATAAATCTAATACAGTTAGATTGTCTTCATATTCTACAGCTGTAGAATTAAACTCTTTTAATAGCTCACGATCTTCATTGTCAGCTTTTGAAAGAATGGTTTCTTTTCTCATCAAAGCTGTTTGACTGTATAAAAACTGATCTAATATTAACTTAAAGTAATTAGCAAGCTTTTTTACGTCTTCCTTGCTAAAAACTGCTGTTGAATATCTTAATAACAACCTGAAACTTTTATTATAAACACCACCATGCTCCTGTCTAAGATCATGAGCTTCTATATGAAAGCCAAAAGGGAAATGCTCATTCAGATAAAATTCAGATAATGAATCTTCTTCTAAAACTATTGAGGCATCATATGCTTCCCATTCTTTAAAAATTTGGAAATCTAAATAATTAAAAGCAACATCAAAAACAGGATTATGCTGACCTGATGGTTCTTTCGTAATTTCTAATATTTTATGAAACGGAACTCTTTCATGATATTTTAGTTTTCTTAATTTATCTTCTATGTATGTGATATAAGCTCCCCAAGTTAAACCTGCAGGTATTTTTGCCCTAAAAGGAATTGTATTTAAAAAGCAACCCAAAAGTCTGTCTCCGTCAGGTGTTAATGGTCTGTTATTGGTAACAATACCAAGTGTTACATCATCTTTATACGTCAACATGTTCATCGTATATATATAAGCTGCAAAGCACAAATGCTTGAAGCTGGTATTATACACTACGGCAAGTTGTTCCAATTCATCTCTAAAATCATTACCTAACTCAAACACGTCGCTTATAAATACATGTTCTGCCTCTGTAGATGGCAATTCAAATCGGGAATAACCTTCTAACTCGTCCTGCCAGTAGCTGATTGAATTTTGGTCTTTTGCAGCTGCGAGCTCACCAGTAATCTGATCTTTATAGGTACTTTGTAAAGGTTTCGGAATATAATTTCTATCTTTTACCAAAGTAGAATACATATTTAGAAATTCTGTTAGGAAAGAAGACAGACTCCAACCATCAAATAATGAATGGTGAAAATCCAACAGTAAATATTGGTAATCATCTCGTACTTTTATAATATTGATACGCCACAATAATGAAAATGAAAGGTCTGTTATTCTCCTCTTTTCTTCCAGTAATTTATTTTTTATAAAAGCTTCCTGCTCTTTCCTGTCAAGGTTAGAAATATCAATAAAATTTACTTCGGGTTCTGCTTTCTTCAGGATGATATGTGCAAAATTCTCCAAATCATAGACCTTGCGCAACGTTGTATGTTTATCGATCATTAAGCCTAAAGCATGCTTAAAGAGTTCAAAATCAAAATTACTTACCGGATAATCATACATATTTTGCTCATGATAAATAATTTCATGAATATCGTTTGATTTACTTTTTAGATACTCGAAAACCATTCCTTTTTCGACACCATTCATCGGGTAAACCACTTCGTATGAATCTAAAAATTTTCCTTCTTTCCTGTAAGCTTCCCCAAACAGGCGCACTTCTTCCTGCGCTTCTTCATAGATCAGGTTGCTAAGGCCATCTTTTGGCGTAACTGTTATCTTCTGCGCCAATTCTTCAATGGTTTGGAAAGAATATAAATCTGCTATTGTAAGTGATGTATTTAGTTTGATGTTGATATTTGAGATCAATCCAATGGCTTTCAGAGAATCACCACCTAAACTAAAATAATTATCTTGTATACCAACTTTTGGAACTTTTAGTACTTCTGCCCATACTTCCGCCATTTTTGACTCTTCTTCTGTAGTTGGCGCTTTATAAGTTTCTCCTAATGATTCTTTATCAATTGACGGCAATTTTGCTATCGCAATTTTATTATTCGAGGTAACCGGAAATTCTTCCATTTTTACAAAATAAGATGGAATCATATATTTAGGCAGGTGTTTGCCTAAATGCGCCCTAAGTGCTGCTACTTCCAGAACTTCTTCTCCTGTGTAATACGCACACAAATAGGCATGCCCTTCTTCTGAATCTCTTTTGATCACCACGCAATCCTGTATGGATTCATGCTGACGTAAATTATGCTCAATTTCTTTTAGTTCTATTCTAAAACCTTTTAATTGCACCTGACTGTCGATACGTCCCAGATATTCTAAATCGCCGTTTTCTAATAATCTTCCCAAATCGCCGGAACGATAGAAACGTTCTCCTTTGCGATAAGGGTTGTCCAGGAATTTGGAATTGGTCAGTTCTTCTTTGTTCAGGTAACCTCTGGTTATTCCTGCACCTCCTACATAAATCTCTCCAGAAACCCCTTGTGGAACTAACTCCCTGTTTTCATCCAGTACATATAATGAGGTCGTTGGAATCGGTTTTCCTATATTACTTATATTCCCTTCTATATCTTCAAGTTCGATTTCCTTATAAGTAGCATGGACAGTCACTTCGGTAATTCCGTACATGTTTACCAATTTCACATCTGGATATTGTTCCTTCCATGATTTCAATTTAAAAGGCACAAGCGCTTCCCCGCCAAAAATTACATAGCGCAGATCATTTAGATATATGTCCTTACGGCTGCATTCGTCCATCAGATTGTTAAATGCCGTTGGCGTCTGGTTTAATACTGTTACTTTATGATTTTTTAAAACCTGTAGGTAACGCGAAGGATCCATCGCTACAAATGATGGTATGATAACCACTTTACCGCCATAAAATAAAGCTCCGTACATTTCCCAAACACTAAAGTCAAAACAGTGGCTATGGAACATCGTCCAGACATCTTTTTCACTGAAATTGAATTGAAACGCATCGTTGAAAAAAAGACGTACAATATTACCATGCTCTACCATAACTCCTTTAGGATTTCCAGTAGTTCCTGAAGTATAGATAATATAACACAAATCTTCCGGACGATTCATCTGCACAATATTGGCTACTTGAATGTCTTTATCTATAACTTTTTCTAATAAAATTTTCTTAACTGCTGATTCTCCCAACAATCCTTCATGTTCCTGATCTGTAATCACAATGGCAGTTTTACTGTCTTCCAGCATGTAATGTATTCTTGCCTCTGGATAACCCGGATCTAATGGCAGATAACAACCTCCGGATTTTAAAATCCCCAACATTCCAACAACGGTATACACATTCTTGTCTACCAATAAACCTACAATGTCGTTGCGGCCAATACCCTGTGAACGTAAATCTTGTGCCAAAATATTGGACAAATTATTTAATTCAGCATATGTGAGTTTATCGCCTTCATATACAACAGCTACAGAATTAGGATGTTTTTCTACCTGTGACTCAAACAGATCAATTATAGTGGAAGATTGTGGATAAGAAACATCAAGAAGATTATTTATGCTGTTATTTATCTCCTTGTCAGACTCCTGAAGAATTGTTTCCTTTTGCAAAAGATCTTCTGTACCAGTTAAAAATTGATCTAATATGGATTTAAAGTAACCGGAAAGTTTTTGTACTTCTTCTTTGCTAAAAACTGCTGTCGAATGGGTTAGAGCTAATCTGAAATCACTGTTATCAGCATATATATGAAAATCTATACTGGTATTATTATTCATATAAAAATTCGATGCCTTAAATTCATTCGGCCTTACTATTTGATCGGTCTTTTGTATTTCAGCATAAAGTCTGAAGTCTATGTAATTAAAAGATATATCAAAAACAGGATTGTGCTCATTTGCAGGTTCCTTCGTAATTTCTAATATTTTATGAAACGGAACTCTTTCATGATACTTTAGTTTTCTTAACTTATCTTCTATGTAATTGATATAGCCTCCCCAAGTCAGACCTGCAGGTATTTTTGCTCTAAAAGGAATTGTATTTAAAAAACAACCCAATAGTTTGTCTCCATCAGATGTCAATGGTCTGTTATTGGTAACGATACCAAGAGTTACATCATCTTTATAACTCAACATATTCATCGTATATATATAAGCTGCAAAACACAAATGCTTGAAACTGGTATTATACGTTAAGGCAAGTTGCTCTAATTGGTCTCTAAAATCTTTTCCAAAATTGAACCACTCACTTCTGAATTTATGTTCTGAATGTTTGACTGGTAATTCAAATCGGGAATAACCGTCCAGTTCCTCCTGCCAGTAGCTGATTGAATTTTGGTCTTTTGCAGCTGCCAACTCACCAATAATCTGATCTTTATAGGTACTTTGTAAAGGTTTTGGAATATAATTTCTATCTTCTAACAACATAGAGTAAGTGCTGGACAGTTCTGTAACAAACCCTGTAAGACTCCATCCATCAAAGAAAGAATGATGAAAATCCAGCAGTAAATATTGGTAATCATCTTGTACTTTTATAATATTGATACGCCACAATAATGAAAATGAAAGGTTTGTCATTCTCATTTTCTCTTCCAGTAATTTATTTTTTATGAAAGCTTCCTGCTCTTTCCTGTCAAGGTTAGAAATGTCGATAAAATTAACTTCAGGTTCTGTTTTCTTCAGGATGATATGCGCAAAATTCTCTAAATCATAAACCTTGCGCAACGTTGTATGTTTATCAATCATTAAACCTACAGCATGCTTAAACAGTTCAAAATCAAAATTACTTATCGGGTAATCGTATATATTCTGCTCATGATAAACAATTTCATGAACGTTTGTGGGTTTACTTTTTAAAGAGTGAAAAACCATTCCTTTTTCGACGCCATTCATCGGGTAAACCCCTTCGTATGAATCTAAAAATTTTCCTTCTTTTCTGTAAGCTTCCCCAAAAAGGCGCACTTCTTCCTGTGCTTCTTCATAGATCAAACTGCTTAAACCATCTTTTGGCGAAACTGTTATTTTCTGCGCCAATTCTTCAATGGTTTGGAAAGAATATAAATCTGCTATTGTAAGTGATGTATTTAGTTTGATGTTGATATTTGAGATCAATCCAATGGCTTTCAGAGAATCACCACCTAAACTAAAATAATTATCTTGTATACCAACTTTTGGAACTTTTAGTACTTCTGCCCATACTTCCGCCATTTTTGACTCTTCTTCTGTAGTTGGCGCTTTATAAGTTTCTCCTAATGATTCTTTATCAATTGACGGCAATTTTGCTATCGCAATTTTATTATTCGAGGTAACCGGAAATTCTTCCATTTTTACAAAATAAGATGGAATCATATATTTAGGCAGGTGTTTGCCTAAATGCGCCCTAAGTGCTGCTACTTCCAGAACTTCTTCTCCTGTGTAATACGCACACAAATAGGCATGCCCTTCTTCTGAATCTCTTTTGATCACCACGCAATCCTGTATGGATTCATGCTGACGTAAATTATGTTCAATTTCTTTAAGCTCTATTCTAAAGCCTTTTAACTGCACCTGACTGTCGATACGTCCCAGATATTCTAAATCGCCGTTTTCTAATAATCTTCCCAAATCTCCGGAACGATAGAAACGTTCTCCTTTGCGATAAGGATTGTCCAGGAATTTGGAATTGGTCAGTTCTTCTTTGTTCAGATAACCTCTGCTTATTCCGGCACCTCCAACATAAATCTCTCCAGAAACCCCTTGTGGAACCAACTCCCTGTTTTCATCCAGTACATATAATGAAGTCGTTGGAATCGGCTTTCCTATATTGCTTATATTCCCTTCTATATCTTCAAGTTCAATTTCCTTGTAAGTCGCATGGACAGTCACTTCGGTAATTCCGTACATGTTTACCAATTTTACATCAGGATATTGTTCCTTCCATGCTTTCAATTTAAAAGGTACAAGGGCTTCTCCGCCAAAAATTACGTAGCGCAGATCATTTAGATATATGTCCTTACGGCTGCATTCGTCCATCAGGTTGTTAAATGCCGTTGGCGTCTGGTTTAATACTGTTACTTTATGATTTTTTAAAACCTGTAGGTAACGCGAAGGATCCATCGCTACAAATGATGGTATGATAACCACTTTACCGCCATAAAATAAAGCCCCGTACATTTCCCAAACACTAAAGTCAAAACAGTGACTATGGAACATTGTCCAGACATCTTTTTCACTGAAATTGAATTGAAACGCATCGTTGAAAAAAAGACGTACAATATTACCATGTTCTACCATAACTCCCTTAGGGTTACCAGTAGTTCCAGAAGTATAGATAATATAACACAAATCTTCCGGACGGTTCATTTGCACAATATTGGCTACTTCAATATCTTTATCTATAACTTTTTCTAATAAAATTTTCTTAACTGCTGATTCTCCCAACAATCCTTCATGTTCCTGATCTGTAATCACAATGCCGGTTTTGCTGTCTTCCAGCATATAATGTATTCTTGCCTCTGGATAACCCGGATCTAAAGGCAAATAACAGCCTCCGGATTTTAAAATCCCTAACATTCCAACAACGGTATACAGATTCTTGTCTACCAATAAACCTACAATGTCGTTGCGGCCAATACCTTGTGAACGTAAATCCTGTGCCAAAATATTGGACAAATTATTTAATTCAGCATATGTGAGCTTATCGCCTTCATATACAACAGCCACAGAATTAGGATGTTTTTCTACTTGTGACTCAAATAAATCAATTATAGTGGCAGATTGTGGATAAGAAACATCAAGAAGATTATTATTTATTTCTAATGTAGTATTCTTTTCTGTTTGTGAAAGCAACGATAGTTCTGCCAAAAGCATTTCCGGATTTTGAGCTATCTGCTTCAATACATTTTTGTAGTAACTAATGAACCTTTCAATTGTTGTTGTTTTGAAAAGATCAGTAGAATATTCTAATTCAAAATTCAGCCCGGATTCATCTTCTTTAGCTCCTAATGTAAGGTCAAATTTAGAAGTTGTCGATTCGATAGGATATTCCTCAATGTCTGCAGTTTTTATTTTAAAAGATTCCTGCTTAATATTTTGTAATACAAATACGCAATCGAATAAAGGATTTCTACCTGGATCGCGTTCTAAACGTAAATCATTTATCAGCTCTTCATAAGGATAGTCATCATTATCAAGATAACTAAGTACTTTTTGATGTAGTAATTGCGCATATCCCTTAAAGCTCAAATTACTTTCTATACTTATTGGTAATGCTAACGTATTGGCAAACATCCCTATAATATCTTCTAATTCATGATGCTTTCTTCCTGCAACCAATGTACCAATAACCAAATTGGACTTTCCGCTAAGTTTTGATAGAACTATAGCATAAACTCCTAATAAGAGTGTGAAAAATGTAATATCATTTTTTCTAACGATTTCATTTAGTTTATGTTTTTCTTCATTAGAGACGCTAAATTTTGCAACACTTCCTTTAAATGTTCTTTCTTTTGGTCTTGGAAAATCATAAGGAAGTTCTAATACATTATGTTTTTCTTCGAATTGTTGCGCCCAAAAGTTTTTTTGGCTTAATACCGAAGCTTGGTGTGAATCGCTTAAAAACCATTCTGCATAATCGCTGAACTGTGTTTGCAAAGGAATTAAATATTTACCTTCATATAATTTAGTGAATTCTCTCATTAGAATCTGTAGAGAAACTCCATCTGATGCTATATGATGCATATCTATCAAGATATAGCGAGTATCTTGTGAAACCTCCATCAATCCTACTCTAATTAAAGGTGGATTACTTAAATCAAATGGTCTGATAAATTCATGAATAGCAGATTTAATATCCGTTTCTGTATTATTTACATGATATATTTCAAAGGGAACATTTGTTAAAACCGTTTGTATAGGTTTATTATCTGAATCTAAACTAAAACGCATACGAAAGCATTCATGTCGTTTGATTAACGACTCAAAAACATTTTTAAGTTTTTCAACATCTAATTCTCCGGTAACCTTTAATACTCCGGTTTGGTTATATGCTAAAGATGTTTTGTTTAACTGGTTAAGAAGAAATATTTTAAATTGAGCCGGTGTTAATGGATACGATTCTTTTTTAGACGCTTTTGGTATTTTACTTTCTATTAAATTAAGATCTTTTCTTTTGTTTAAATAACTTATTAAATCATCTTTATTTGCTCTTAGTTCTTCAATAATAATAGGATTATCGAAACTTTTTGGAACAATTATCTTTAAGTTTTCATCAACAACTTTAAGGTTAATTTCCAGCTCTTTTAATTTTAATAATAACTCTTCCATATTAGAAATATTTTTAATGTTAATTTGGCTTTCCGCCCAATAATGTTTTTATTTTCTGTTTTTGTAGTTGATATGACTAATAACTTTTTCAAGTATGACCCGATATCTTTTAATGCGTAACGAATCTGTAATTCATATGATATTCTGCGTGTTTTGTTACCGCAAACAGAAGTTTGCAGTAATAAAACACTTAAATACTTTAAATTATCTTAGATATTAATCTCTTTTTGCTCGTGTTCTTCTAAGGAGTGTTCTGTACGAATCCACAAGTTTGCATCAATAAAATTCGCCTGTTGTGTAACGGTTACTTTTTGAAAAAGTTCAACAAGTTTCATTTCTATATTGAATATTCGTTTTATTTTATTTGCTATTTGGACTGCAATAAGCGAATGTCCTCCCAACTGAATAAATCCCTGTTCAACACTTATACTTTGAGGATCTACACCTAAAACATCTGCCCATATTTCCACTACCTTCTTTTGAGTTTCAGTAGTTGCCGGCACATATTTATCTGCAACCGTTCTATTAGGAATTGGCAATGAATCTCTTTTTAGTTTACCATTTGAAGTTAAAGGGATTTTCTCTAATTGAGTAAAGAAAGAAGGAACCATATAATCCGGAAGACTAGCGTTAAAGTGCTCTCTTAGTGTTTCTCCATCCAACTCTTCGTTGGATACATAGTACGCAGATAAGTATGCATCATTCCCTAAATTTTGTAGTATTACAGCACCTGCAACAACAGAATTATGGGACAAAAGCGTTTGTTCTATTTCCTGAATTTCAATACGATATCCTCGAAGTTTTATTTGGTTATCCATTCTGCCTTTAAAAGCTATGTTACCATCTGGTAGCCAACATGCCAAATCACCACTTCTATAAACTCTATCTTCGCCATCAATCCAATTTGATACAAATTTTTCGTTCTCGATACCATTACCCAAATAACCTCGAGCAAGACCAGCACCAGCAATACAGAGTTCTCCAAGAACTCCTTGTGGCACAGAGTTACCTAAATTATCTACTATATAAATTCTTTCATTTGGTAACGGAACACCAATTGGCAGTGAGCTGTACTTATCTAATTGTTGAATATCAATTTTATAAAAAGTAGAATCAACACAAGTTTCTGTAGGTCCGTATAAATTATATAAAGTAGTACTATTGGTTTCTGAATTATTATAAAACTTTCTAACCAACTCTTTTGGCAATGCTTCACCTGCTAACAACCATACTTTAAATTCTGGCAAATCAATAGTTCCTTTTAGGCTTCTTAACAGCAATCCTAAATGTGTAGGTGTTCCATCACTTACTTCTATCCTGTTTTTCTTGTAGAAATTATATAATTCTACGCCATCCATTTTCTCTTTTTCCTGACATATGTATAAACAATGTCCTTTTAAAAGAGCGCCAAAAATTTGTTGGCATGAAGCATCGAAATAATAAGAAGCTATAAGTCCTACTCTAAGACCAGATTCGAGATCTTTGTAAACTGTTTGAGCAAGTCCTTCGGCAAGATTTACCACAGCACTGTCTTCTATCAATACTCCTTTTGGAAGACCTGTTGATCCTGATGTGAAAATACAGTACGCTAAATCAGAAGAAGTTCTGTTAATGCCCAAGTTATTCTTATCATATTTATCTATTGAACGAGCATTTATGTCATGAATATCGATAATCTCTTTATATGATTCTAAATGTTCTGTGTGTCCTAATAATAATTTAGAAGCACTCGATTCAATCATATACTTTACACGGTTATAAGGCAATTTAAAATCGATAGGCAAATAGGCCGCTCCACTTTTCAATATCCCCAGAATACCAATTATAATATCCTCAGATCTATTTAATAAAAGGCCAATCATATCGCCTTTTACTACACCCTGATCTTTAAGATAATGAGCTAATTGATTACTACGTTCGTTTAGTTCTTTATAACTAAAAACTGAATTATCGTATACAAGTGCTTTTTGGTTTGGAAAATCAACCACTTGTTTTTCAAATACTTCAACAATATTATTTGTTACTTCAAAAGATATTTTAGACTTGTTAAATTCTTTTATTATAGCTGTTTCCTCGTTATCAAGTATTTTTATATCGCTAATAGAAACATCTGAACTTATCTGATCAATTATATTTTTAAAGTACTTTACAAATTTTTCAATTGTTGACTTATGAAAAAGATCAGTTGCATATTGAAAACTTAAATGCATCTCTTCTTCAAGAATATTTACATTTAGCATAAGATCCATTTGTGAAGTATCTGCTTTAAGAGGATATTCTTTAAGCTCCAAATCTGAAAATTTAGCTTCTATTAACCCAACGTCTGAATACACAAACATTACATCAAAAAGAGGATTACGGCTAGTATCTCTGCTTACATCCAAATCATCAACCAGTTTTTCATATGGATAATCTTGATTCTCTAAACTTTTAATAGAAGTTTCATTTACTCTTTTTAGAAAAGTGTTTAAACTATCCTCTTGGTCAATATGGTTGCGTAAAGCTAATACGTTGATAAAAACACCTAAAATATTCTCTAAATCAGAGTGTCTTCTACCAGATACAGGAGTTCCTACAATCAAATCTTTTTGATTCGTAAGCTTGTATAACATTATTTTAAAAACTCCAAGAACTAAAGAAAACATTGTCACGTTTAGTGTCTTAGCCAGATTATTCAGTTTTTTGGTTTGTTCTATCCCAATTTCAAAATCAATTCCGGCACCATTATGACCAATTACCGACGGACGTTCATAATCTGTTTGTAATGTAAGTATCAATGGTTGTGTTGCAAATACTTCCTGCCAATATTGCTTTTGACTTTCTATATTTTTTTTGTATTCTTTACTTTCTTGCCAAACAGCATAATCTTTATATTGTAAATCAGCTAGAGCTAATTTTTCTCCTTTGTAAAGAGAGATTACCTCACGAATAAATATTCCCAAACTAACTCCATCTGAAATAATATGATGTCTATCTGTAATTAAAATGTGTTTTTCATCATTAATTTTAATAAGACCTACTCGCAAAAGAGGAGCCGAACTCAAATCAAACGGACGAATAAATGTAGAAATTATCTCAGAACTGTTTTCTAAAGTAGCATTTAAGAACTCTATCTTAAAAGGTACTTCTTTTGCTATAGATTGTACAGGATAATCATCTACTAATTGAAAACTTACTCTGAAAATTTCGTGATGTGCTATAATTTTAGAAAAAACTTGCTCCAGTTTTTCTTTATCCAATAAACCCTTTAGAATAAAGGCCTGAGGTTGGTTATATACTGTTGATTTATTATTAAGCTGATTAAGAAAATAAAAGATTTTCTGAGCAGAAGACAAAGGATAAAACTCCATTTTTTTTGCCTCAGGTATTTTGAAATAATCTTCCTGTAAACCTGTATCAATATCTTTGGCTAACTCTTTAATATTTTTATTATTGATAAGTCTTGTTAAACTTAGAGACACCTTAAATGTTTCTTTGATTCTGTTTGCCAGGAAAACCAGCTTCAAAGATTGTCCTCCTAAATCGAAAAAGTTATTGGTAATTCCTATTAGAGAACTATCAAGTTTTAATACTTCTTCCCAAATCTTTACCAATTTTTTTTCAGTTTCAGTTTCAGGAGCTACATAATTATCTACCGCATGCAGTTTATATTCAGGCAAAGATTTTCTATCTACTTTACCATTAGAATTAAGTGGTAATTTTTCGAGCTGCATATAATATGATGGCACCATATAATCTGGTAAATACTGCGCTAAATGATTTCGAAGATCAGCTACCTGATATGCAGTAGAAGCTTCATAATAGGCAACTAAATATTTTTCGTCTTCAGATTCTTTCAATTCTACCACAGAATGACTGATTTCCTCAAATGAATTCAATTGATGTTCTATTTCAGACAACTCTATTCTATAACCTCTTAGTTTTACCTGATCATCTATTCTGCCGCAATACTCCAGATTTCCGTCTGGCAACCATCTTGCTATATCACCTGTAAGATATACTCTTTCTTCGCCATCAATCCAATTGCTTCTAAATTTTTGCGAACTCGTTCTTTCATCACCTACATAATATTGCGCAAGACCATCTCCTGCAATAATAAGTTCGCCAACTGCACCCGGCGGCACTAAATTACCATAAGCATCAGCGATGTAGATTCGCTCGTTTGGAAGAGGTTTTCCTATTGGAATAAAAGGATAATCGTCTAAACGGTCTCTATTTACCTGATAACTTGTTGAATCGACGCAGGTTTCCGTTGGACCGTAAAAATTGTATAATTGTACATTATCTTTTACTAAACCGTAGAATTTTTTTACCAGTTCTTTTGGTAATGCTTCACCGGCTAATATCCACGATGAAAGATTCCCTAAAGATGTATCTTGTACCAAAGAATCAAGTACCAAACGAAGATGAGTTGGAGTTCCATCTGATAAATCAATATTATTTGTTTTATAAAAAGATTTTAGCTTGGCACCGTCTCCACGACTTTCGTTGTCCATTATGTATAAACTATGTCCCTGCAGCAGACAACCATATATTTGTTGTACAGAAGCATCAAAAGAAAAAGAAGCTAAAAGGGCAATATTCAGATTTTTATCTTCATAGGATTTGTATACTTTTTCTTCTAATCCTTTAACCAAATTAATTACACTTCGATGATTCATCATCACCCCTTTTGGTTTCCCACTTGAGCCTGAAGTAAATATGCAATAAGCCATATCTGTAGCATGAATTTCAACAGATATATTATCCGAACTTTGTAAATCTATTTTAGGTGAATCAATGGATTGAACTGGAAGATAGGCTGTGAATCTTTCTAAAAATTTTTCCTGAGTTAGCAAGAAAGCAGATCGACTCTGATTCAACATATAGCTTATCCTTTGTTCCGGCAAACCAGGATCTATTGGTAAATATCCTGCACCTGTTTTTAGTACTCCTAAAATACATACTATCATATTTACAGAACGTTCAAACATAAGACCAACAATATTGCCGGGAACTATGCCTTCGGAAATCAAGTAACTGGCAATCTTGTTAGATCGTTTATTCAGTTCTTCGTAGGTAAGTTTCTCTTCTCCATAACATACTGCAAGTTGTTCCGGATGTTTTTGTACCACATCTTCAAATACGGCAACCAAATTTGTTTCCGTTGGATATTGCAACGCTGTGTTATTAAAATCCTCAACCAGCAATTTATATTCTTTTGCAGGTAGAATATTGATTTTAGATAACTTAACATCAATATTTCCCGCTATTGCTTTTAAAATATTCTTGTAATAAGCTATAAAGCGATCTATTGTTTCTGCCTTAAATAAAGATGTGCTGTAATCGATGTAAAAAACATGCTTTTCTTCTTTTTCAAAAACACGGAATGACAAATCTAGTTTAGAGCTAATGTTATTATAATCAACATGTTTTAAATATAAATCTTTGGATTTGAATTCTGATATATCAAAATTGTAATATTCGAACATAATATCGAATAAAGGATTGTGACTCAGATCTAATTTTAATTCTAATTGCTCAACCAATTTTTCATAAGAGTATTCCTGATTAGAAAAACATTGCAGTGTATTCTCTCTAACATTATCAAGCAAATCTGAGAAGTTTTGATCACCTTTAGGATAATTTCGCAACGCTACTGTATTGATAAATACACCTATTAATTTTTCAAGATCAACGTGTTGGCGACCTGCAGTAGAAGTTCCAATAACTACATCTTCCTGACCTGATAATTTAGATAATAAAACGATGAAAGAAGTTAGCAACAAGGTGTACATGGTAACTTCTTGTTTCGAACACACTTCTGCCAATGTATTGACTTCCTCACTATTTAATTCAAAAGATGCAGTAGCTCCTTTAAAATTGCTAATTCGTGGTCTTGCAAAATCTGTTGGTAAATTAAGAATAGCCGGAACATCTTTATACTGATCCAACCAAAATTCTTTTTGCTTTTCAAGTTGATTTTCTTTTTCCTTATTTTGCTGCCATACGGCATAGTCTTTATATTGAATGCTTAAAGGTTTCAACTCCTGATCATCTAGAAGTGCTGTAAATTCCTCCATAAGGTTTACATACGAAACTCCATCAGTTACAATATGATGCATATCAATAAGCAAATAAGCCGCATTTTTTTGCGTTCTTTTGAGTGCAACTCTAATTAGAGAAGGAATACTTAAGTCAAAACTTTTTATAAAGTTTTGCATCGATTCATCTAAGCTGCTCTCTAAATCTGATACGTCTTCTATATGAAAATCAATGGTGTCGTGAACTTTTTGAACTGGTTCTCCATCTATTAGATGAAATGAAGTTCTTAAAGATTCGTGTCTGTTAATAATGATATTAAAAGCTTTTTCGAACGCTTTAATATCAATATCTCCCATTACTTCAAAAACTGTTGGAACATTATAAGCGGTCATTTCCGGATTTATCTGACCAAGTATAAACGTGCGTTTTTGCGCATTAGACTGCGGATAAAAACTGCTGATTTGGGCAGAAGGAATATGTCCAAAAATTACTTTTGGAGAATTTGATATAAGTTCTGATTGAGCGCCTATAGTACGGTTTTCAAAAGCTTTGCGAATACTAATTTCTATTCCAAAAGATTTGTGAATTCTAGAAATTAATCTAATCAGGATCAAAGAATTACCTCCCAGCTGAAAAAAGTCATCATTTAATCCTATGGAAGTAGCGCCTAAAACTTCTTTCCATATATGAAGTAATTCCTGCTCTACATCTAAACTTGAAGAAACAGTAACATTAGAAAATTCGGTTACGTTATTCTCAATTTTTGAATTGCCATCCGATTTATTATCTTCATCCTTTAGCGAATTTAAAAATTCATCATTTTTTCCGTCTAAATGATCTTTTAAAAGTACAAACCTTTGAATTTTTCCACTTGTAGTTTTAGGAATTTTATCAACGGCTATTACTTTTTCTACTGTTAAGCCAGTTCTTTGCCCAATGTGGTCTTTTATTGTTTTTTCAAGATCAATAAATTCCGAAACTGTACCATTAAACACCATAAATACATAGATATCATCATGATGTTTATCTGGATTGAAAAGACTACAAGTAACTGCTTTTTGAAATTGTATTTGTGGCAATTCATTAATTAAATCGTCCAGATCATTTGGAAAATAATTTTGTCCGTTTACCAAAATCATTTCTTTTTCCCTACCTGTTAAGATTAGGTTATTATGATTTATAAATCCCAGATCTCCTGTATTTAACCATCCGTCTTCAGAAATTGTTTCTGCAGTTTTTTCCTCATCATTATAAAATTCTAATGTAACTGCTTTACTTCTAAGATGCACAATTCCTAGCGTTCCTTCCGGAAGAGTTTGCATGTTCCTGTCGGTAATTTTTATCTCGGTACCCGTAAAAGGACCTAAATTTGCAAATGAAACAGCGTTTATAGAATCGGCGTCTACGATCTCAATTGCGTTACCAACTTTTAATTTGTGTCGGTCTAAGATGTATTCTCTAATTCTATTATCATCTTTGAGCGTAAAAGCTACCCCCAATACCGATTCTGCCAATCCGTAAGCCGGTCCAACTACACCTTTACTAAGACCATAAGGAGAAAGTACGCGTTCAAATTCATCACAAATAGCAACTGATACAGGTTCTGCCCCGTTGATTATCAGTCTTAAGTTATTAAATGATAAACCTTTTAGCTCATCAGGATTCAAATTGTCTATGGTGTGTTTAAAGCCAAAGTTTGGAGAGCCTGAAATTGTTATATTGTGACTGGCTAAACTTTTTACCCATAAATCCGGATACGCGAAAAACACCATAGGTGGCATTAAAAATTGCGGTAGATTTTTTAATAATGGAAATATGTGAAAAAATACTAATCCCAAATCATGCGTTAATGGCATCCATCCAAGAAATGAATCTGTTGCTTGAATGTCAATTAAATTAGACATTGTTTCAATATTATATACAATGCTATCCTGTTTATTCACAATACCTTTTGGATTTCCGGTAGAGCCTGACGAAAATTGAATAAACACAGTATCTGACGAATCTCCCGGAAGAACTGTAGCCAGTTTAGAATAGGTTATTTCGCCAAGAAATATAAATCTATAATCAATATCAACAAAGGTTTCAGAATCATTTTGTAAATATTCCTTCCAACTATCTTTCAAGGTAGGTAAATCAGTTATCAGGTATGGATTATTTAATCTTCCCCATACTTTTCTGATTTTTCGCATTATGTCGATATTTACTCCAAACACAATAGGTACTGGAATAATTTTACCAAAAACACATGCCCAGAATGTAACCAAAAAGTTTTTGTTTGACAGAAACTGAAACACTAATTCGTCTCCGGGTTTTATCCCTTTTTCCTGTAGAACGTGTAACATACCCCTCGCCTCCATATAGAGCTTTTTATAAGAGATATATTCTACTTGATTTTCACTATCTATTAATGTGATACCTGTTTGATCACCTGATTCAATATTTTTCTGAAATATTTCTTGTATAGTCAATTGCTTTAACATTTTAATTTTAGATGTAGATTAAACTAATTCCTCACTCATTACTTGAAAAGAATTTGCAATTATTTTAGTTGACAATTGTCTTACCGAAGGCCCGGTAAGAAATTCAATTGGTGCTATTTCAACAGCAAGACTCTCTTTTATCATTCCCATAAATTCAATTGTCAGAACTGAATCTACACCTAAAAGATTTATACCTTTATCAGGATTGACATTGTCTGCCGAAATTTTCAAAATTCTTCCTAAATGTTTTTTTAAGAGCGTAATAATGAACTCGTGTTGTGAATTTGGATCTAAACCTGATAATTTTTCTCTATTACCTGCCTGTACTTCACTCAAAGATTCTTCCTGATTATTATTCATCTTATCAATTTCGCTGAATAATGCTACACCACTTTTTCCAAAACTCTTTGAGATTATACTCCAATTCAAATCAAAAAATCCAATTTGAGTTGGTTTCTCTTTGACGAAGAAATCGATACCCAGCATTACCTGTTTATTAGTAAAACTGTTGATTCCGCTTCCTTTTAGGATCTTTTCAATATTTTCATTTCTGGAAACCACTCCCGACTCTTTTAAAACACCAAGATTTACTGTAGTTGCTGCCAGATTCAGACCTTTTCTCCAAAGGGCAAACGAATCTAAAAATGCATTGGCAGCCACATAATTTGCCTGACCAATGTTTCCTATTAATGAAGATATCGAAGAGAATAAAACAAAAATATCGAGATGCAATTCCTTGCTCAAATGATGAAGATTCATTGCTCCATCTATTTTTGGTTGAAATACTTTCATGAATCTGTCTTCATTCATATCTAAGAGATAACCATCGTCGAGCACCATTGCGCTATGAAAAATTCCAATAAGTGCTGGTAAATCTTCTTTTATTTTGTTGAAAACTTGTTGGAGATCTTGAAATTTAGAGATGTCTACAGCATAAACCTGGACATTAACTCCTTTTTTCTTCATTTTTTCAACATTCTGTATGGTATCTGTATTTGTTAATCCGCTTCTGCTAAGCAAGGCTATATTTCTTGCACCTTTTTCCACAAGCCAATTTGCAATCTCTAAACCTAATCCTCCTGTTCCTCCGGTAATTAAATAGGTTCCGTCTGTTCTTACTTTCCCTTCTTGTGTATTGGCAACCTGAACAGGTTCATTTTGGAAATCAATTACAACATTACCCAATTGCTTGTTGTCTTTGATTTGATTGAATGCTTCTAAAATATGATCCACAGAGAAAACAGTTGAAGGCAAAGCAGGTAATTCTCCTGATTCTAAATAGTTTACCAAGTCTGCTAACAAACCTTCTATTTTTTCTTTTTTCTCAATCAACATTCGATCAATATCCACAGAAATATAAGAGAGATTGTGATTGAAAAATTTCATATCCATAGAATCATTGCCCATAATATCCTTTTTACTGATGTCTAAATAGATCCCATAAGGAGCTAATGACGAGAAGTTTTGATAGGCTAATTCTCCAGATTCTGAACTTAATATTACATCAACTCCTTTTCCGTTGGTTTCTTTTTTTATGTGTTTTGCAAAATCTAAATTCTCAGAATTATAAATATGCTGAACTCCTAATGTTCTTAAAAAAGAACTGTTTTCATCAGATTCGGTAGTAACAAAAATCTCGGCTCCTATATGTTTAGCATAATTAATTGCTGCCAAACCTACGCCATTAGTAGCATTATGGATAAGTACTTTATCTCCTTTTCCTAAACCTGCCCTATCTCTTAAACAGTAAATAGCAGTCAGGTAACTTATGATAACGCTAGATTCTCCAGTGTTTAAGTTTTCCGGACATTTTACTGCTAAATGTTGTGATGTAACGGTGTATGACTGAAATGTGCCGGGAGCTAATGCTAATACTTTATCGCCAACTTTAAACTTTTTAACATTCGAACCTACGCTCGTAACGATACCTGAACATTCCTGCCCTAAACTTTTTTCAGAAAAAGTTCCTTCTACTAGTTCGTCTGTTATTTTGTGTGCTATTTTTAAACAATCAATATCACTAAAAACAGTATTTTTTATTAAAATTTCTATTTCGTCAGGTCCTGACTCTTTTCGTTTTAAATTTTCAAAGTAAAGATTTTCAAACCAAGGAGTTGCCGGAATTTTTAACTGAAGTGGTTCATTTTGAAAATCAACAGTTTTTAACTTTGTTTGCTCGTCTGTTTCCCAATTAACCATTTTTTTATGATAAACGAGTCCGTTTCTAATGGCCAATTCCTGGTAAGAATCGCTTCTGTTATTTACGATATCTGCTACTTTATTCCACGTTCTTTCAGAAGCTTCAATCGATGAATTTTCTTCTACATCAATTAATCTGACCTGACAATTAGGAACTTCATTGACAATTAACCTTCCCAAACCATGAAAAATACTAGCTTCCAAAGATGAAATCACGTCACTTTCCACGGCTATCTGACTGCCTTTGGTTATTAGAGTTAAGTTAAAATCTGTATCGCTTTTCTCTGAGAAAAACTTAACAATATTTAGAAACGGCATTATTTGGCTTACACATCTTTCACTCGTGTGAAGTTCATCTTCAAGATAATAAAAACCAGTAAAAGGCATTATAACTAAGTTGACTTCTTTATGGTAAGGATTCCAGATGTCATTGATGCTGTTTTCATCTTCTAAATTAATTACAAAATGATTTTCCCCTAATTCTTTAAACTCATTTCCGGATTCTGCAATAATTGTCGATCCTGCCACTAATTCCTGCAAAGGCAAACTATCAGCGTAATTATTTGTAAAAATGTAAGTTAAAGAATCATGTTTGACTTTGTTATAAACAACATTTTCTTTTTCCTGTATCCATTTTGTCTGGAATAGGTTTTTCTTTAGAAAATCATCAGTTTGCAATTCATTTTTTACAAGTCTCTTACATTTAAAGCCTTCTATTAGCATTAACACTTTACCTTCTTCATTACAAATAGTTAAATCTGTAACGATACAATGGTCATCTTTAAATTTCAATATAGAATAACAGTAAATTTCAGTTTCAGGTGCTGAATAAAAATGGATTTTTTTGATTGATACAGGAACAACATCCATGCTCACAAGCGCAATAATTGTTTGAAAACAAGAATCTAACAATGTAGGATGAATAAAATAATCGTCTGCAGCCTGAGCGACCTCATCATGAATAGTAATTTTTGCAACCAATTCTTCTTTTCCGGATCTTATCTCCTTGATACATCTGAAATGAGAACCATAATCGAGTTTAGATTTACTTAATCTTTCATAGATTTCTTTTTCATTTATAACAGTCTCCAAGCTACTTGTTATTGCATTAATGTCTATTACAGGAGTATTTTCCTCAAAATTTCCTATGGCAAATTTACCTGATGACATCTTTGTCCAATGAGCATCTTCTTGTCCGTTTTTACTTTGAATATTATAATTTCCATTGTTTGGATTTACGGATACGTGCAATTTTTGAATTTCATCTTCATTGATGACCAACATTTGAAGAAACTTTACGTTCTCTAACATAAATGGCACTTTCTGACTTATTTCATGCTGAAAAATGTCTATAGCGATACAAATGTAGCCGGCACCCGGAAAAGCTACTTTACCATGTACTACGTGGTCGTTCAAGAAAGGAAAAAATAAATCATTTAACTCAAACTCATAGGCAGCTATTGGCCCGCTTACTTTTTCTCTAAAAAGTAAACTGTTTGCACCATTTGACTGATTTTTTGAAACTGTTTTGGAATCTCTCCATAAATATTCTTTTTGCCAAGGATAAGTAGGCAATTGTATAAAAGGCAATTTGTCAATCCAGCTTTCCCATTTTATCGGATAACCGAGTGTGAACAGTCTCGAAATGTTTTCAAAAAAGTTAAGTTGTTCTCCTTCTCTTTTATTTAGAGTTTGTAATGAATAGCAATCTTTCCTGTTTTTAATGCATTCGTGTATAGAATTTTTTAAGACAGGATGCGGTCCTACTTCAAGAAAAATGGTATAATCATCTTGTAAAATAGTTTCTATCGTTTTTGCAAATAATACAGGTTCTCTTACATTATCATACCAATACTTGTTATCGATTTGATCTCCAGCAATTATATTTCCTGTTACTGTAGAATAAAGATCAATTTTAGTTTCAGATCCTTTTACAGTTTTTAATGCCTCTAATAAATCATCCTCTATAAGTTGCATTACTGGACTATGATATGGCACAGTTACATCTAATAATTGGCAAAAAACTCCCATCGAATCATATTTTTCCTTCAGCATCTTAAGCGATTCTGAATTTCCGGATATTGTTATTGATTTTGGGGCATTGATAGCTGCGATAGAAATATTTTCATAGCCACTGATGGTATCTTTTGCTTCCAATTCAGAAAGTCCAACAGCCAACATTGTACCTTTTCCTTCTGTTTTAGATTGAAGACTGCTTCGATAGTAACTTACTTTGATTGCATCTTTTAGTGATAAAGCTCCTGAAATATAAACAGAAACTACCTCACCAACGCTATGTCCTACAACCGCATCAGGAGTAATACCATAATAATTAAGCAATCTGGTAAGCGCTACCTGAATTACAAAATTTGCGGGCTGTGCAATAGTGGTATCCAGTATTTTTGAGGTTTCTAAAGGCTTGATAAGTTCTTCATAAATAGACCATCCGGAAATAGCCGTGAATTCAGCATCACATTCCATTATAGACTTCTTAAAAACAGGTTCTGTTTCCATTAGTTCTCTACCCATTTTCCACCATTGAGGTCCCATACCGGTATACACAAAAACTATTTTTGGTTTTTTACCTAAAAAACTCTCCTGACTTACGCCTTTTAATAAAATCCCTTCTTCATAAGCTTCTAATTTTTCTATTAAATCTTCTTTTGAAGTAGCAAAAATGGTCAAACGTTCAGAATGATTACTTCTTCTATAGATAACATTACTAAGGATTTGCTCAAACTGTTCACCATTTGCTATGATATATTTCTTGTATTTACCAGCCAACTCTTTTAATGCAGCTGAACTTTTAGCACTTATTGGAAATATAAAATGATTGGTTTTTAATCCCTGAGATTTTTCCTCTGTTGTGGTTGAATTGTACTGTTTTAAAACGATATGTCCATTCGAGCCTCCAAAACCAAAAGAATTAATTGAAGCAAAAGAGTCTTCGCCTTCTGGTAACGATTCCATTGAAGTTGGAATCCTTAAATTGCTTTCTTCATAATTTAAAGCCGGATTTGGATTTTTAAAATGTAAGTTGGCAGGAACTTTATTATTTTTAAGGCATAATGCCGTTTTAATAAGTCCTGCAATTCCAGACGCGGCTTCCAAATGTCCTATATTCGTTTTAACCGAACCAACTAAACATTTGGAATTTCTATCTCCATTTATTGACAGTGCTCTGTTAAGCGTTTTAAACTCAATTGGATCTCCAACTTTAGTTCCTGTACCATGAGCTTCTACATAATGTATTTTATCTGTATCTATAGAGTTCTCTTTGTATATCTTGTTAATCAATTGCAATTGAGCATCTGGATTAGGAACAGTAATTCCATTGGTTCTACCATCTTGATTTGTACCAGTTCCAACTATTGTGGCATATATTCTGTCATTATCTTTAATAGCTTCATCAAGAGGCTTTAATATTACAATTCCAGCACCTTCACCTCTTACATAACCGGCTGCATCACTGTCAAATGCTTTACAGCGACTATGAGTCGAAAGAAATTTTCCTTTACTCATTAGAACAGAACTTTCAGGAGCAAGCATATAATTTACTCCACCAACCATTGCCATAGATGACTCACCATTCCAAATGCTTTGACACGCAAGGTGCGTTGCCACTAATGATGAAGAGCATGCTGTATCTAAGGTAAAAGATGGTCCTTTTAAATCGAATATATAAGATAATCTATTTGATAGCATTGTCATAGCAACACCACTAATTGTGTGTGAGTTAATATGAGATTTGTTTTCTGATGAAGCTTGTGTCAATAAATTATCAAGCATAAATCCCCCAACAAATACGCCTGTATTAGTACCCTTAACTGCCTCAAGTGGTATTCCTGCATTTTCAAGAGCCTCATAGGCAACTTCCATAAGCATTCGTTGTTGAGGATCAAGACATTCAGACTCTCTGGGAGACATATCAAAAAATAAGGAATCAAACTCCAGGACATTTTCTTTAAGAAATCCACCTTGTTGAGCTCTTATTTTTCCTGATCTCGCATCATTTTTACTGTAATATTTTTTATTATCCCATCTGTCAAAAGGGACATTGCCAATAGTGTCTGTTTCATTCAACATCATTTCCCAAAACTTTTCAGCTGAAGAACTCGAACCTGGAAATCTGCATCCTATACCTACGATCGCAATTGGTTTATTTTTATTAGCCATAATTGAATAGTTAATTATTTCTTATTACTCATTTTTTAAATTGATGATACTCTTGTAAGCAGTATTATTTGATGGAAGAAAAATGGATTTAGAAGTTTAATTTCGAACAGAAGATATTTTACGCTTGGTATTTTAATATGAATTATTAAAAAAGCAAATCAAAAGAAACTCGTTTATCATAAATAGTCCCAATCCCGAAATTTCGGTACGGATATATTTAAATAAGGAAAACGCCTTTTTTGAGCTCTATAATTCCATTTATAAACACATTAAAACACTTACAACCAACGGCTTAAATAATATATCCGTAAAAGATGATTTAGCATTAAGTAAATATGAAATCAAGCAGCTATTTTTCTATTCTGATATTTGATTTTTAAGACATGGAGATTTTATGCCTTTTATTCTCTGATTTTTTGAACTTGTAAAACTACCTCCGTAATAAATAAAGGTACTGTCCAGCTTATCCAGCTAGCCAACGCAACAATATCAGGTTCATTGGTAACTTTTAAATAAGATAAAACATCTATAACCACCCTAAAAAGAACAAATGCAAGGGTTACCATGTAACATCGTACCATCCATTCTCTATGTTGCTCAATTTTTCTTTTTATAATTGCAATATATGCCAAAAACGCAGTCACCAGCCATACAACCCCACCAATACCAAGTCCTACATCAATAACCAAATTGCTAGAAGAAGTGCTAATTAGAAAAATCAGGGCCAAGGCAGAAACCAATACACTTATTAAAAAGATATATCCCGTAACACGGTGAAATTGAGGGTATTTAATTCGAATAGTTGGCAAAAATTGAAAAGGTCCTAAAACCATTACTAAGACACCTCCCACTACATGTGGCCATATCCAGACTGCTCTTGGAAAATAATACGGTCCATATATATCTTTTGAAACAATAAGAAAAGGAAAGGCCCTCACAAGTAAATAATACAAGGAGATAAGTCCTAAAATAACTGTAATTATTTTAACTACCCAATTACCAAAACTGCTGTTTTTTTTCTTAGTAGAAACCTGCTCAATATTCAAAAAATTATTTTCCATTTGATGATAAATATCATTATAGTATAATGCGTTGGGTGTAATGCATAAAGATTTAGTTAAACACATAGAAGGCATAGATTTTATGATTCGAATAAAGCAAATCAAAAGAAACTCGTTTCTCACACATAGTCCTGGTCCCGAAATTTCGGGACGGATGTATTTAAGAGTGAAACGCCTTTTTTGAATTCAATAATTCTATGCTTCTATGTGTTAAAAAAATACACCCAACGCATCTAAAAGGTTACCGATAAGAGATTGAAATTCTTTGTAATTGCACTAAATGCGGATTGAAAACTATTGCGGAATGAGCTCAGTTTTGTATTCTAATATTTTACCCATTTCCATTTTGTATACCTTATTTGCGATATCAAAATACTTATCATCATGGGTAATTACGATTAATAATTTGCCTTCATCCTTCATTTTTACAAGTAATTCGTTATAGAAGAAATCTTTAAAGTCCGGATCAAGATCGGCTGCACATTCGTCAAATAAGTAAATAGGACGATCTTCTAAATATGATTTTAAAATTGCCAATCTTTTACGCTGACCTTTAGAAAGGTCAATAGTGCTGTATTCTCCATTTTCAATGTTAACCTTGTCCAACAAACCAAACATACTAAGCCACTCATATACTTGCTCTAAACGCTCATTTTTAATGCCATAGATTTTTTTGAATAAGTAAAAATCACTGTAGATAACAGAATAATATTCTCCTAAATTTTGTGAATCTATGTTTACACCATTAATTAACAATTGTCCGGAATCAGCAGTATAAAGTCCGGTTAATAATTTTAGAAAAGTGGTTTTACCGCTACCATTACCGCCTATTATAAATACAATATCGCCCTGAACTACTTCAAAATTTATTGGGCCAATACCATACGTCATTTCATCTTCGTCTTCACTTTTCTTATAACTAAAACACACATTTTTAACCTCTAATTTTTCAACTGATTCTATGTGCACTGTATTGTCATCTTCAAGAAGTAATGAATCATTTGAATCGGTATTTTGAAGAAAATCCTTGATTCTGTGCCAAGCAATCTTTGCATTTATTATTCCTGGTATTCCGGCAAGCATATTATTAAATGGTCCCCATAAAAACAAAGTTCCAATTACAAAAGTGGTAATCAATTGTTTATCGAATTTAAAAATCATAGGAAAAACCAAACACGTTACACCGATAGCAACGGTAAAGGAAATTTCTGAAAGAAGTGTTTTATTTATATCAATATATGCCGCATTAAGCTGCGATTTATACAAAATGACGTTTCTTTTTTCTATGTCCTTATTGTATTCTACACGTTTCACCTGGTGCAAAACCAATTCTTTAAAACCATTTATCAAACCGGTAACCAAATTTGTAAATCCTTCTCTTTTTTCTCTAGCATCCATTAAAGCATTATTTAAAGGAGCGGCTAAGAAACTATAAATGACAAATATAAATGCCATTGAACCAACAAGAACTGATGCATTTAAAACATCTAATGAGAACAGATAAACAAAAATGATAAATGCAGTAAGTATGTTCGTAAAAATGTGAATGGCAACTTGTGAGAAGTAAAATATAGCTCCAATATCATCATTCAAAATGGTATAAATTTTTCCACTTTCAATTTTTTCATACTTTATATAAGGAATTCTAAAAACATTCCTAAGTATCATTGAATTAAATTCCTGTGCTACTAATGAACCTAAAAACGCTGTTTTTCTTTTACTAAGTCGAATTGTAATTACATAAAAGTAAGTTGCTAATACGAAGAAAATCAATAAATATTTAGTTTCTATTCTACCGGTAACAAATTCACTTACGATCATCACAATAAGTGCATTGGCTAATCCCGGAATTAATGATATCAATAGTAACGACGAAAGAATATTGTGGTATTTATTTTTATGTTCAAAGAAAATAGTTATTCTCGTTAAAAAGTAAAATACTGATATAACTATGCCTAACTGAATAATAGCATCGCTTAAAACTTTATAATTTTGAGATTGAACTGACCAAAAATTTTGGTCGTACAAAGCAATAGGCATAAAATATAAGCATGCAAACAACGGTAGTATAGCCGCAAAACCCACGATATAATTCGAAATTTTTGCAAGAGAGATTTCTCTTTTTCTCTTCTTTTTAATAATTTGAACAACTGCTATTATTGAATATATAATACCTATCAAAGCAAGTGCAGCAGTTAGTATTTCAATTGTAAAAACTGTATTATCCATCAAATTTTTTCTTTAAAATTGTTAATAGTATTTAGATTTTTGTTTTGAAAATTCAATCTGCTTCGCGAGTATAAATGCAAATGTCACTTGATTTTCTATAAGGTAATCAGTAAAATATTACCCTTTGATTGAAGTAATCGTTGGGTTTTGTAGTCGTTATTACATCCTCTTAAATAAGGAAGGATGTTTTATTATTGATTTTGTTTAAGGAGATGTTTTAACCTAATTATCAAGTAAAACACCTACATTTTTATGAAGCGCTAACTTTAAATAGTTATCGGCCATCGCAATGTCAAAAATGGCCATTCCCATAGGATTAAACATAATAGCCTGATCTTCATCCAGAGAATTAAAAAAATTCTCTTTCTGAATAGTTTGAATTTGTGCAACATTTTCTCGTTGCAGGCCATTGGTTTTGTGAAACATTTCTATATCAGTATTTTCTCGGCACACTTCATCCCAATCATCTACAATCATAGCCTTTGAGAACCAACCGAATACCTCCGGTTTATAATCTCGCAAAGAAACATTTAAATGTAGCGATCCGGCTTTTGGCTGTTTATCTATATATCTTTCTGCAGAAACAGTACAGGTAATAAATATATCAACATCTACATAAGCATCTTCCCAATTTTGTACTACAATTACCTTTTCCTTTAGGTTCTCTGGTATTAGTTCTTTATTAACACCTTTTATATCATAGATAAACACGTTTTCTATGTTTTCAGCTAATAATGCGTTACACATATTTAAATGTGTTTGCCCAATAGGTCCAAAACCAATAATTCCTATACTTACTTTTTGGGATTTTCGTTGTTTTATAAACTCTTTTATTATAAAACCACTTACAGATGCCGTTCTAATAGCCGAAATAGCTCCGCTATTTATTACTCCAACAGGTATACCCGTATCAGCTTCATTTAATATAATTACACTATGAGCTCGGGCGATTCCCTTATTAATATTTTCAGGAAAACTTGCAATCCATTTAATACCAGACTTATTGATATTGCCTCCTATAAATGCAGGCATAGCAATGATTCTGTTTTTGTTATTGCCATAACGCAAATATGGTTTAATGGGTTGCGCCATATCGTTTAAAATTAAAGAATGTGTGGCATCCGCAATTACTTTGATATTATTGTTCCAATCAAAGTTTAGCTCGTGAATGTTTTTATCATTTAGATATCTCATTTTGAATTACTTTATTTATAAGATTAAATTTTGTTATGCTAACGTTAGATTGTAGTTTTCTATCATCTCTCGCCATTCAGCATTGTATATTGTATTTATATAGCGCTCACCTCTATCTGCAAATACACACATTACATTAACAGGCTTGTCAACTGCATGCAATTGAAAGTATTTATGTACTGCAGCATAAACAGACCCGGAGGAACCACCTGCATATATATTGTATTTTTCAAGCAATTCGATACAAGAAGTAACCGTTTCATTTTCATTTACCGAAACAACATCGTCTATTTTTGCCGAATCCAGTATTTTTGGTCGTAAACTTGAACCAATTCCCGGTATAAATCGTTTTCTTGATTTTCCACCAAAAATTACTGATCCATCTACATCTACTGCAATAATTTTTGCGTTAGGATATTTTTCTTTTACTTTTTGAGAAACTCCCGTTATCGTTCCTCCTGAGCTTACTCCCATAAACAAATAGTCTAGTTTTTGCCTCGGAATTTCTAAACAAATTTCATTTCCCAATGAATCGTAATATGCCTGAGCATTTAGCGGATTTTCATATTGATTAATCCAATAGATATTTTCAGTATTTTGGATTATTTCTTTTACAGTCCTGATTCTATTTAGCAAGTAGCCGCCTCTCTCGTCAGGTTCGGTTATTTTTATTACCTCTGCTCCTTGCAGTCTAATCATCATTTCATTTACCGGTAAAGTGGTATTATCGATAACACAAATAAATTTTAGCCCTTTTTGTCTTGCGTAAGCTGATAATGAGATTCCAAAATTTCCCGAAGAAGATTCTATCAGTGTGGTTTCACTATTTATAACGCCTTGATTTAGTAAACGGTTGATGATATAAGAAGCCGCACGATCTTTAACACTTCCGGTGGGATTGTAAAATTCAAGCTTTGCAAAAACATTTAAATGTGCATTTTCATTGTTTTTAAGAGCTATTAATGGAGTATTGCCAACTTTTTCTAAAATGTTGTTTATCATACTAATTTATTTAAGTGGAAATTAATTAATGAATTGAATAGGTAATTTGTGCGTTCATTATTCTAACCTGCTAAGTAGCCTACAGGAATTGTCGCCATTATATTTTTATTTAAAGAATCAATTCTGATAATAATTTTATTGCTGTTGCTGATATTTAAAACCTGACACTCTAGTCCAGTTAATGGACCATGAGTTATTGTTCTAAGATCACCGACTTTAAAATTTTCAGTATTGGTTTCAATCTCAGTAAGATCCTTACTTTGCAATAAAAATTCAATATTTTTTATCTCCGTGTCACTTACTTTAGCATACTCCATTCCGAAACGGATATACATACAAGCTCCGCTAACTGAAAGTGCCTTATGAAAATCCATTGAAGAATTAATCTTTACAAAAACATAAGAGGGAAATAGCAATTTATGAATCATTTTTCTTCTGTCTGTTCGTGTACTTTGTACTTGAACTGATGGTAAAAAAGCCTTTATTTCTAAATTATTAAGCCATTCAGATACTTTTCTTTCATGATGACTTTTAACATACAGAACATACCAACCATTTTGAATTGATTTCATAAATAAAAAATAAAAAAAGTGTTTTGGGAATAGCTACGCTGTTCTCTGTTACGAGAATACTTATCTAAATAACTAGTATTAAAAAACTGAAACGCATTAGATTTAATGCTAAAATAGCAGTAGCATTTCTATAAAAATTACGGACTTTGTAGAGAATAATTACGGTACAGTGTAAAAAAAACACAAGTAACTGATTATAAGCAAATCAAGCCACAGTTTTACAACAAGAATGTTGCTTTAAGACTCATTATTAAAGTACAATTATTAAAAATAAAGCATTAATATTCTAAACTGACGAACAAAAAAGTTCTATTATTTTATTGTTTTAATATTGGAATATAGAAAGCTGATTATAATATTTTAAACAGAGATAAAAGCAAAATCATTATAACACTAATAGATTATAATTAAGTTATAATAAAGTCGCAAAGAAGTACTAAATTGAATTTTTAGACGAAAAAAAACATATTAATTTCTGAAGAGATTCCGTGAAGTAGAAGGAAGATAAAAAATCATTTAGTTACTGAAGATTAAAAACGACCTCTATTGTCGTTCCTTCTCCTATTTTTGATTCAATATTAAACTGACCTTGTAATGAATTTACCCTTTCTTTCATGTTAGTTATTCCAATACCATCTTTAATATTTTTAATATCAAATCCTCGCCCATTGTCGATAATTGATATCTTTAAAAAGACATTAGTTTTACTCTCAATTTTAACTTCACAATTTGCGGCATCTGAATATTTATTGATATTTAAAATAGCCTCCTGAATTATGCGGTATAAATTTATTTTGTAGATATTCTTAATAGTAGACCATTCTAAGTTTTCATCAATTACATAATTAAACTTTGTGGAGCTTATCTCTTTTTGATTTTCAAATAAACTTAACAATAAAGCATTGAAATCATTCCCATCCAAAAAAGAACTTCGACTTAAATCATGCGATATAGTCCTGATTTCATTTTCTATGTTTTGTAACTCAAATATAAACTCTTTTCGTTTTTCGATGATTTCTTTATCTACCTTAGAATTATAGAAACCTAAATTCATACGAACACTATAAATTTTGTTCATTATCCCATCATGCAATTCTCTGGCTATTTTAACTTTTTCATTTTCCTTGGCAGCATTAATTTTTTCATTTTGTTCTGTCAATAATAAATAAATTTCTTCATTAGCCTTCTGATGTGTTTTTAAAAACTTTAGTTCTTTGTTTTTATATTTAAAATATCTCGTAACAAAAACTATAACTAATAATAGAATAACACCAAATGAAACAATTAAAATGTAAAAATTCTTCTTAGTCAAAACTTTATTTTCATCTTCAATTCTTGAAGTTTCGTATTCGATTCTTGCATATTTATTATGTGCGTTTTTTTGAACTATATTAATACTATCACTTAATTTGATATATTCATTTGCGTAATAAAAACTTTTATTTTTATCCAAAGTATAAAGCAGTTTTAATGACGTCAAAATTTCATTGCTATTCTTAATTCGAGTTGCAAGTGTATTTGCTTCTTTAAGAATTTCAATCGCTCTAAAAGTATCTTTTTGAGTTAAAAAATATTCGCCAATATGAATTTTTTTATATAAAATATCTGATTCATCACCATTCTTTTTTAGGATTTTCAACGATTTTGAAAACATAGCGTAAACATTATCATATTCTTTATTTTTCATTTTAGAATACGCCAGATTACTAAGGACATTCGCATACAATCTAGGCCATTTTTCTTCTAAATTCTCAGAAAGCAAACCTTTCAATTTTGCAATAGACTTTGAATATTCCCCTTTTAAATCATAAAGATTACAAATATTGATGCTCGATGCGATGTAGTAATTGTGCTCTTCATCTTTATCAATACCTGAAAGCTTCATTTTTTCTAAATTATTCAAAGCCTGTTGATGATACCATAAAGCTTTGTCATAATTGTTTAATTTCTCCAAACAAGTACCCATCAAAGTATTGCAGGAATAAATTAGTCGTTGATCTTTAGATCCTTTTAAGTAATGCAAAGCTTTAGAAATTTCGACTTCGCATTCTGTATAATTTCCGTCATAGAATAAAACATATGCTTTATTAAATAACATCCTTGCCATATTATCAAAATCAGATAACTTAAAATATAGTTTTTCTGCTTGTAAATAATAAAAATAGGCACTGTCCTTTTTTACGCTTCCATAACTATCTCCAATATAATAAAACGCCTTCGCCATGCCCTCTTTATCATTAACATCTTTCGATAATTTGAGAACCAATAGACTAGCACGCAAAGATTTTTTTAGATTATTGTTATAATAATATTCAGTAGATAACTTGAAATAAAAGTTTCTAACAACAGAATCGTTTTCCTCATGCTTTAATACATTAAATATTGAATCTAAATACTTTTCTTTCTTTTTGCTGTCTAAATGATTACTATTAAATAAAAGAGTTTTTTCAATTTCCGAACTGGTAAAATCTGTTTTTTTACATGAAAAAAACATAAGTACCAACAGTAAAGAAATTATTTTAAGAGGTGTAGCCAAAAGTTTAAGTATTATTTTACAATTTCAAATATAGCGTTTTGAAATAAAAATACTATAAAAATTTAACTATAAATCATATGGCACTCGTTAAAATATAAATTAATCTTTTCTTGGTGGTCTTGGAATAATAGGATCGCCTTCTGTAATATTTTCTGCCTGAATAGTATTTTTATTGATTGAATCTTGAATCTTAGCATTCATTTTTTCATTCAAATTTTTCAATGAGTCTTTAGTTAGCGTTTTTATTTGGTTGTTTTGATCTGCCGAAATTTCGTAATCATCATTTGTGCATGAAAAAGTTAACAATGCAAGTGAAATTAATAATCCTGGAATAAATAACTTGTTTTTCATAAGAATAATTTTATTTTATTATTACACAAAAAAACAGCTAACCTTAAATTAAAATGTACGGTAAATCCGTAAATTTTAATTTTAAGCTAAAAATAACTCTACTTAACCCATTAAAAATCAAACATTAAATCCCATTGTAAACTACTTGAATTGACATTACGGAGAATCCGTAATATTTCTTACATTTGTTAAAATCGAATTAAACAAATTTATGAATCTTAATATTTTGATCGTCGACGACCATCCGATGACCGTGGATAGTTACGTCAACCTGTTATCTGATGGCGAATTTCAAGAAGACATTCCAAACTTTATAAAAAGCTATAACTGCGAAGATGCTTACAATAAAATTATTTTTTATTTAAAGCAAAATATTAACATTGATGTAGCATTCCTCGATATAAATTTGCCACCGTATAAACCATTAAATATTAATGATGGTATTGATTTAGCATTTCTTATAAAAGAAAAATTTACAAAATGTAAAATAGTTCTCCTTACAATGCGAAGTGAGCCTTTGACTGTAGACAAAATAATAAAAGGCATCCAGCCTCAGGGTTTTATATCAAAAAATGATATCAATTTTGAGTTATTTCCTGTGATCTGTAAAAATATTATTAATGGCGAAATATTTAGAAGCAGTACAATAGTAGAATCACAAAGGGAACTATTTAAAAAAAATATAAATTGGGACAATCATGATAATCAGATTTTAATATTAATTTCTCAAGGTGTCAAAACGGTTAACCTTCCTGATTATATCCCTCTTTCTATGAGCGCTATCGAAAAAAGAAAAGCAAACATAAAAGATCAGTTACTGCGGGGAAAAGGAAGCGACAAAGATTTGATAGAAAAAGCAAAAACATTAGGATTATTATAAAAAAATCAAATAACCTTTGTTTTTTAAGTTTGATTAAATACAATATTAAAAATTTCATCTTACCCTTTTAAATAGGTTTTATGAGTTCTTTCAGTAGTTTAATTTTTAAATGAAAGATTTTAACTTATTTTTTATTTAAGATCAAAAAAACAAAATAAATTATGAAACAGTATAATCAGAGCTGTACAACATCTGTAATGGTTTCGAGTATAAGATTCGAATCCTGCTCTCCAAACTAAAAAGCCCTAATGAAAATCAGGGCTTTTTTTATGGCAAAATTTCATTGCTAAAAATTAAAAATCTTCAATTCAAAAAAAAGGATAATCAATATAGCCTCGTGCACCGCCGCCTCCAAATAAAGTATGATTATCTGAAATTTTATTTAAGCTCAAATTTTCTTTCACTCTGGCTGGATAATCCGGATTAGTCAAAAAATTTCTTCCAAAACCAACTAAATCAACCAAATTTTCCTGAAGCAATTTTTCAGCTTCTTCAGGAGTTTTATTGCCGGTAGCGATAATGGTATTTTTAAAAGTATCTCTAAGTTTACTTCTGAAATCAATTGGAATTTGAGGTGCCTCATCCCAATCCGCTTCGCAAAGATGAATGTACGCAACATCAAGTTTGTTCAGCTCTTCTGCTGAAAGCATTATCGTTTCAAGAATCTCCGGATCATCCATATCTTTAAAACTAATAAAGGGAGAAAGCCTTACTCCTGTTTTTTCTTTTCCGACTGCATTCGATACCGCTTTTGAAATTTCAAGCAGTAAACGAATTCTGTTTTCCTTACTACCTCCATATTCATCAGTTCTTTTATTGCTATTGCTTCTCAAAAACTGATCGATCAGATAACCATTTGCCCCGTGAATTTCAACACCATCAAAACCCGCTTCAATAGCATTTTTTGCACCTAGAACAAATTCTTTAATTACAATCTCAATATCGCTTTTATTCATTTCTCTTGGTTCGTCTACAGGCACAAAAGTGGCATCACCATTTGGAGCGCCGTCAAAAATGTAAACACTTGTATTTTGAGCCGTTAGTGACGAAGGTGCGATTGGCTGTAACCCGTTTACTTTAGAACTGCTTACTCTGCCAACATGCCACAACTGCAGAAATATTTTACTCCCGTTTTGATGTACAGCATCTGTTATTAATTTCCAGCCTTCTATTTGCTGCTTACTGTAAATTCCGGGTGTTTTGGCATATCCTTTTCCTTGTAGAGAAACCTGAACTGCTTCTGTAATTATAATACCTGCCGTACTTCGCTGGGCATAATATTCTGCCATTAAAGCATTTGGAATATCACCAGGCTGTGAAGCTCTTGAACGCGTCATTGGAGCCATTAAAAAGCGGTTTTCTAAATGATTACCACTTAAATTATAGTGCTGAAATAGTTTTTGATACTTCATCTTATTATGGTTTTAATGGTGATAGTTTTAATAGTAATAGCTTATTCTCTTATAATGCTCTTATCCTGATAAGCCATTTGAGCAATCTCGTCTTTTCGTTTAAAACTAACTCCTTTATGTTTTTGAATATAACTAATGATTTCTGTCGCCGCGCTAACCATTTGCGGCGTTCCTCCTATTCGATCATGAAAACTTATTGACATCTGTCTGCGCTTTGTTTCTGATTCTTTATAAAGCTGGTCAAACTCCATTATAACCTGACGTGCAAACTGATCTGCACTAAAATTTTTCCCTTCTATTAATACAATATCATTACAGCGAATGGTGTATGGAACTACTGCAAAATCATTCCCTTTTACTTTTAATAAAAAAGGTTCATCACGGCTTAAATCGTCAATATGATATTTAAAACCAAGTTCCTGCAGAATTTCCAGTGTATTTGGACCGCGTCTTAACCAATTTGCATTATAACCCACAGGTTCAAAACCGGTTACTTTTTTAATAGCTTCTGCCCCGTCTTTGATGAACTTTTTTTCTGTTTCATATGGCATAGAATATTCTGTTGCCCAGTCCATACCGTGTGCCGCAGCTTCATGTCCTCTTTGTACAATTTCTTTGGCTAATTCCGGATTTTTCAAAACTGCAGATCCCACCATGTGCGAGGTAACCTTGATTCCGAATTTATCCCAATTGTCCAGCATTCTGGGAATTCCTTCTTTATACCCATATTGGTACCAGGTTTCTCCAGGAAGATCTACAAAACCTTTCTGCATATTTTGCGGAAATGGACTTTCAGAATTTACCGGTTGTCCGCCCGCTTCAAACTGCATCGATACCGAAACCACCAAACGAGATCCATCGGCCCATTTAGAAGCAGAATTTTCATTCTTAGTTAATTCGTCTGCTTTAATATCACTTGCAGAAAATGTGTTTATTGGGATCAAACCCGCAAGGCCGGCAAGACCTGCTTGTTTAATAAATGTTCTTCTGTCTTTCATGTATTTTTATTTTAAGATATAGCGTATTTCCTCTTCATTGAATACATTTTATTTCAGTACTTTTTCAATAACCAGCGTTTCTTCGTAGAGTGAAAATTTACTAATCAGATTATTTTCTATTGTTAGATGAATCGCAAGAGGCATTTTAAAATGTTTACCGTTTTTTTTCACCGTTCTTTCAACAAAACCAAAAACCGCTACTTCATTTCCTCTTACTAAAAAAGATTGTGCTTCGAGTTTTTCACTTCCATCAATAAAGTAACTAAAAAGTGTTTTGAATAATTCAGAAATTTCTTCTCTCTTAGAGCGATGTCCCGTCCATGGCATATATTTCGATTCGAAAATATACCAATCTACTTTTTCAGAAACCATAGAAGCTATTTTTTCAGGATCTTTCGCTCCAATATATCCAAAGAATTTCTCTGCAGTTTCTTTTGTTTTGATTTCTTCATCAGTATAAACTTGTGCTTGTGCCGAAAAACCAATCAATAACATTACGGTTATTAATTTTATAGTTTTCATTTTTGATTTAAAGACTACTTTTTCCATAATGATGTTTTTTTTAAATTATTTTGATGCAGCTTTCACGTTAAAAATGAAGCTGCATCGTAATTCCTGTAAAGAATATATTTTTACCTGTTCCGGATGCTTTGATATAATCTTTGGCCTGAAACCAAGTCGCTTCGAGTCTGAAATAAAGATATTGATTAGGCTCCCAAATCATTTCGCTTTCTAACTGATTTCCTATTTTCTTTGCTGTCGTGGTATCTCCGGGATAAATCAAAGTAGTATTTGGCGCATAAATACCATCATTGCTGCTGTATCTCCAAAACATATCATAATCAATTACCCAATCAACGTTTTTGAGAATTTCAAAACTCAATGATGGATGAAAATCAATCAAATTCGAAGGCCCAATTACGGAAGCTAATCCGAAATAAGCACCTCTTGGAAAAAGCGGATTAAAGGTTTGCAAACTTGTATCGCCTTCCGTTTTGTCTCCGCTTATTACTTCGGTTTTAAAACCAATTTCAGGACGAAATTTTACCGTATTAAACCGATATCCTGCATTAATAGAAGCTGTCCAGGCACTAATATTTTTATCTGCAACATTCCCAAATTGGTAAACAGCTTCTCCGTCATAACGCCAGTTTTCTGTTTTACCCCAAATTCGTGTTCCTACAGATTGTCGGTTTTCTTTTCCCGTTGCATCATTAAACGCTGCATGAGCTCTTTCATAACCTAAATAATAAACATCAATATTTTTGATCACCGGTATTTTGTTAAACACCAAATAACTTCCCCATAATTGCCTGTCTTTATTCGATGCATCATCAAAAATACCATCGTGAGCTACAACATAATGTGAATAAAACAAATCTGTTGTAAAATTTTGTCTGGATACAATTGCTTTAATTCCGTCAAAAGATTGCCTGTTATTTGGCCCGTCCCTAACGGCAACCAAACGCTGTGATCCATAAGTGAGTTCCTGTCTTCCTACTCTTAAAATAAGTTTTTTTGCGCCCTCATTTATGAAATTAAAATCTGCAAAAGCCTGATGTACTTCAAGCGGATTTTGTTCTACGGGATTCGGATCAATTCTGCCGTCTGCCATACTGCTTTGTGTCTGAACAAAAGTTCTGAAAAATTTTCCGGCATGAAAATCGGCATGAAATAAATACCTTCCCAAAACATAACCGTCGTTATCCTGCGGACCATCTCCCCAATTTTCATTTTTAGCATAGAAGTACTGAAATCGTATATCGCCCCCAAAACTGATATACGTTTCTTTGGAAGCAGAAAGTGGCAGGAATTTCATTGTTTTATACCAATCATTGCTTGCGGTATCATTTTTTAAAACACTATAATTTTCATCAAATCGCAGTGATTTAAAAGCAGGATATCGTTGTGCAAAACCAGAAAATGAAATCAATAAAACCACAAATAGGATTTTGTTTTTCATAATTCAATTTTAAATTATCTACTTGATATGTGTAATTATTTAAATTACATCCAACGGATTTTATTTATGTTTAAAGTTTTTTAGTGTATCCTCCAAAATATTTTACTGGCGACCAATCCGGAATTACTGGAGCAATTTCAGGATCAAGTATTTTAAATTCTCTTGCACCGTACACTATTTTTCCATTTACAATTGTCAGATCCGATTCGATATTTCGAACTTTATCGGCTGAAATCGTAAAATAATCTTCTGATAAAATCGACATATCGGCATACATTCCTTTTATTAATTTTCCTTTTTCTTTTTCTTCACCCGAAAACCAAGCACTTCCTGAAGAATACAATTGAAGCGCAGTAAATTTATCCAAAACCTGCTCCTTTGGCCAGAACTGCATTCCTCCTAACGTTTTTCCTGTAATAAGCCAATGCATCGCCATCCATGGATTGTAGGTTGAAATACGTGTAGCATCAGTTCCCATTCCTACCGGAATTCCCATTTCGAGCATTTTTTTAATTGGAGGAAGCTGTGTTTTTGGAGCGCCGTACATTTTCTCATACAATTCTCCCTGAAAATACATTCTGAACTGAACTGCAATTCCGCCATTAAGCGCTTTTACACGTTCTAATTCCTGAGGCGTAATGGTTTCGGCATGATCAAAAAACCATCGTAAACCATTAAATGGAATTTCTTTATTTACTTTTTCAAAAACATTCAGCATTCTGTCAATTGATTCACCATAAGTAGCATGCAATCGAAACGGCCATCTGTTTTTAACAAGCAGACGAATAATGGGTTCAAGATCTTTTTCCATTTCATCAGAAAGTACAATTCTTGGTTCCAGAAAGTTTTCAAAATCGGCGGCAGAAGCTACGATGTTTTCTCCGGCACCTTCTTCAGTATAACCGTTGGCAACCAAAAGATTATCGTTTTTATTGATAACCGTTTCGGCAACCCATTTTTCATAA
Organism: uncultured Flavobacterium sp.; assembly: GCF_951805225.1. Classification (NCBI taxonomy): domain Bacteria; kingdom Pseudomonadati; phylum Bacteroidota; class Flavobacteriia; order Flavobacteriales; family Flavobacteriaceae; genus Flavobacterium; species uncultured Flavobacterium sp. The sequence continues at coordinate 2,475,271 of NZ_OX638201.1, forward strand.
TCCTGAAGTTCCTTGCCTTTTTGCTGTGCAAACAAATAGTAAGAGATTCTAAGGTTTAGTTTTCCCTGTTTCGCCAATTCCATAGAAGTTGCATAATCTGATGGGAAATTTTGAGATCCTCCTGCTGCATCAATTACAGAGGTTAATCCAAAACGATTTAATTCTCGATTAAACTGAAGAGAACTGTTGATTCTTTCTTCTGGAGTTAATTTTGTGGTTAATCCCAAAGTAGTATAAATTGCTTTTGGAGTTTCTTTTGCAAACATTAATCCGGTTAGATTTCCGTTTTTATCCTGTTCCAAAACACTTCCTTCATAATGAGTGTCTTTGGTATAACCTAAAACTTCGATTCCTTTTTTGTTTAAAAAAGCTTTGCCGTAGAGATACGTTATAAAAACAGGTTTGTCAGGAACTGCAGCATTTATTTCCTCGATTGTTGGTTGTCTTTTTTCTTCAAAACCATATTCGTTCCAGCCTCCGATAACTTTTATCCAAACGCCCGGCGGAGTTCTTGCTGCTTGTTCTTTAAGCATTTCCATGGCTCTTTTTAGCGTTTTTACTCCATCCCAACGCAATTCTGAGTTATAATTTAAGCCTTCACGAATAACATGAATATGGCTGTCATTTAATCCCGGAACAACGGTTTTACCTTTCGCATCAACAATTTTAGTCGAAGTGGTTTTATAACTTTCTAAAATACTTTTAGAAGTTCCTGTTGCCAGAATAATTCCGTCTTTTATTGCCAGCGCCTGAACAAATTCGCCAGCTTTTTGCATTGTGGCAATTTTTCCGTTGTAAAGAATCAAATCTGCTTTTTCCTGAGACTGAACCAACAGACCAAAGAAGGATAATAGTATTAAAAATATTCGTTTCATTTTTTTAGATTTAATTGATTTGTTTATTTAGAACCTTATTTAGCAAGAAAAAAAGCCAATAAATCTTTCTGAACTTGCGCCGTATTTTCCTGAACCAGCCAATGTCCTGAACCGGCTATTTTAGATTCGGTTACATTTTCAGCAACTAATTTTGAATGCTCTTTTAAGAAAGCAGCGGCAAAATATTCTCCGCCCATAGCAAGCAACGGCATCTTTAGTTTTGTTTTTGCCAAAATTAAATTGTCTTTTCCATCCTGAGGAAATGCTGCAAACCATTTAAAAGTAGATTTTGCGCCATCTTTAACTGCATAAGCTCTAATAAATTCAGCTGTTTCTTCTGGTGTAAAAGGATCTTTAACATGTCCTACTACAGGCCAGAAGCTTGTTAAAAATTCTTTTTCTTTCCCACTCACAATATCTCCTGAAGCCGGCCATGCAAAAAAACCAAACCACCATGCAGAAGCCGAAACTTGTGACCAAACTGGCTCTATACCAGGAAGCAAGGCATCCATTAACGCTACTTTTTTAACTTCACTTCCGTATTGTGCAGCATATGCATAAGCCACCATTAGACCAATATCATGTCCTGCCAGATTGATATTATTATATCCTAATTTCTTTACCAGTTCATGAATATCTTTAGCCATATTTTTTTTATCATAACCTCCTTCTGGTTTATCAGATTCGCCTACACCTCTTAAGTCCGGAGCGATAACCGTAAAATGTTTTGAAAGTTCTGGCAACAGACGATTCCACATGTACCAATTTTGTCCAAAACCATGAACGAGTACAAGAGGTTCTCCTTTACCACCAATTACGTAATGAATTTTTACTCCATTTACTTCTGCATAATCATGTTTAAAATTCGCAGGCGGATTTGCAGGTGTAGTTTCAGGAGTTTCAGAAGATGCAACAGGTGAAGTTTGTGTTGCAGCAGTTTCTTCTGTTTTTTTATTACAGGAAATTAAGGTTATTAGTAAAATACTAACGGTTATGAGCTGGGCTGTTTTACTTTTAAAGTTTAAAAAAGCGGTCTTTAATAATTTCGTTTTCATGATTTTAATTTTAATTAGTTACTAAATAATTGGTTATTATAAATTTTTATGCAGAAAATTTTGCGATCCATTCTCTATAAAGAGTGCAATTTCCTGCCATTCAGGCTTATCTGAAACAAAGTAATTTCTTTCCGAAAAAACCTTGTAATCTGTGATAAATCCATTTTTTAATGTTATGCCACGTTATAAACCAAAATGAAGCCAATTTTTTAAAACATTAAAAATCAATAACTTACAAATGTTTAAAGTTTTAAAACCAACTATATTTCGCTATTTAACGAAAATGCAACAACTTAATATCGTTTTTTAATGAAATGTCAGAATGCAATAGGAAGCTTTATTCCGTCATATAATCTGAGAAGTAAATTCTTTCCTAACGTCGGTGATGTTTTATCAGAAGTGTTGTTAAAATAATCTTTCAGGAAAATCAAGCAGTAAGAATTTTAAGTTCAATTTTATTAATAAACTAAATCTGCTTTCAATAATTTATGCTTCAAAATGTAAAAAGGAGCCCATACTCCTATTTCGGTCTCTTATGCATAAAAATTCGGCACTCATGCCTTTTTTTTAATTTAAAATTTTTCATCGTAGTAATTTTATGAATAAATAATTACCCCAAAAAGCAATCTAAACAAGAATCTACAACATGGAAAATTCAACTAACCTAGAAACACAAACTTGCCCTTATCTGGCGCAACAAGCTGCTACGGCACCAGCGGTAATACCAGACATTACAACTCCAATTTTAACAACTACGAATCAGCCAACAGTTATTGGTACTTCTAATCTTGGACTTTTAAATAATTTTATTGGTACCTGGAACAGTCCCACGGGAGCTAATGCTACGGGTTACAATGTTATGCCATTGCCTCAGGCAGATGTTCCAAGTGGTTATATCACTAAAAACTTCCCTTATTTTGAAGAAATTTCTTTTTCGGCTATAGCGGGCGGAGCACCAAATCGCGAGGGCCGATACACACAAACAAGTGGCGTACTCTTTTATGAACAAAGAGTTTACATTGCTAACAATGCTGATCCAAACGGACAACAACCAATAGAAAACACCTTAATTCACGCCGAAAATGGCTCTTGGCTCTATCACGCAATACAACCTCAACTGGAAGGTCCTTATGGTCCAAATACAGTTCCTGACAATACCATTATTCCCACACAAGATCCAACGACTCAATACAACAAACAAATTTCGGTACCACACGGTGTTTCCATTTTGATGGTTGGAGGACCAGTTGTTACCGGAACAGGCAATCCAATTTTTCCAACCGCCGACAGAACTCAATTACCTTTTACAGACCAATCTATTATTGATCCATCAACCTATCTGACACAGCAATTGGATTCCTTAAATGCCAATGGAATTACAGTTACAAACTATTCCAGCATTACGGTAAGTACTACTAATCATGGTGGCGGAGTAAACAATATCAATTTTGAAAATTCTTTTGGTAAAGTAATTTCAATGGAAACGACTTGGTATGTTGAAACTTTGAGTAACGGAACCGTTCAGTTGCAATACATTCAAAATATTGTTTTACAGTTTTTGATTAATGGAGTTCCTACTGAATTTCTGCATATTGACGCCAATACTTTGCAAAAGGTATAAACATTCGCACAAATCTGAATGCTGAATATGGAATTGGATTAACCGATGACATTGGTAGTTTACAGATACGTATAAAATTTAAAACAATCAAAGATTACAAATAAACCTATTCCTCCAAAAAAAATTAACTACATGGAAACAAAAAAACTTTTTAAATTTTCGGATACGGTAACGAAAGAGAATATCAAGGATGTAATGCAACAAGCAATTGCGCTTGAACTTGCAACTATCCCAACGTATTTATCTACCTATTATTCGATAAACAGAGCACAGGATCAGGACAAATTGTACGCTAAAATCCACGCTCAGCTTTCTCAAGTCGGCGGACGTACTCCTGAAAAAATTGATGAATTGGCACAAGAACTTAAAGTCGACATATTGGTTTATTCCAATAAAGCAGCAGCTTTAATCATGAGTGTTGTGATCGAAGAAATGCTACACCTTGCTCTCGCCTGCAATGTCAAACAAGCTGTTTGTCAAACTGCACCGGATCTTATGGGAATTGGAAAAATATTAACCTTTCCAACACAATTAGACGGACATATTCCGGAGTTTCAAATTAATGCTGCAAAATTATCATTAGATCAATTGACTACTTTTTTGCAGATAGAAAGTCCTGAAGATTTTGTAGATCCTCATAAAGACAAACAATTATTAAATACAATTGAATATCATACTATTGGTAAATTGTACGAATTAATTATTAAGTGCGTAGAAAAAGATTTCCCGGGACCATATGATTACAGACCACAATTGCTTCCTCCGGATGATTCAGGAAATGCGAGACCATTCTATTCTCAAAATTCCATGAATACTGTGCATTATGACAGAGACCACAATCCTCAGTTTGCCAATCATGATGACAGTGGCGGACTTGTTGGAGTATATGATGCTAAATCAGCAATTGAAGCTTTACATCGTATTGTTGAACAGGGAGAAGGACAAAGTAGTAAAGACAAACCACAACATATCTTAGAATGGGGCGAAAATAAAATGCCTGTACCAATGGAGATTATTGATGGAAAGGCCGTTTTTTGGCCAGGTGATTATGATGATAACGGAAAAGAACTTGCTCACTTTGCTAAATTTCTGGAAGCCTACAGTTTTGGTGGTTACTATCAGGAAAAGTTTAGTAAGATTCGTGGCTTAGACGATTTCTTTAGCTATTTTGTATATGATACTGATGCAAATCCTAAAACAGCCGATTATGTTGCTTCGGGTAACCAGGCACTGGCATTGTGCTCACAATTGGGTAATGCCGTTTTTGCTTATATTCTTTTAATGATTGAAGCCTGCTATCACAAAGATGAAAGTACCCAATACGATTTATTCATGTACGGTATTCACAAATCGATGATCTGGCTTTTGAGCGGTGTTGGAAACCAAATCAATCAGTACACTTATACCAAAGGCAATGCAGCCTACAAAGGTGCTCTGACATTTGAACCTTTTGCATTTGAGCAAAGTTTTCTGAGACCCAAAGCACAAATTATGAGCTTAGTCGATCAATTGGCTAAAGCAGATCCTGTCAATTGGGGTTGGGCAATAAAAAGCGAAAATTATTTTCCGTCTCTACCAGATGTAGGACTAGATCATAGCATTGTAGCCGATATGCCTAAAGTACCAGGTACACCTTATACTCACCAATCTTAAAAAATATATTATGTCAGAATTAGAAAATAGAGAGCTTCACGTATGTATGGGGCTTAATTCATGTAAAAACACAGGATATTCAGGAAATAATGATTGTGCTGGAACAGGTGATTGCTCAACGGCAGTTGGTCATCCTTGCCACACTTTAAACGCTTGCAAAGGACAAGGTGGCTGTGGTATTTTTGGAACTACCGAAGAATTTTGTCATCCTGGTCAAAACGAATGTCGCTATCAAGGTAGCTGTGGTGTGCCTATTTTAGCTTCTCGTTTCATGGCTCAGGGTCCTAATAAAGGACTTAGCGTTTGGCAATTAGCCAGAATACGTTTCCAAGAAAAAAGAATAGAAAATGGCGAGGAATATGGCCCTGCTCCACTACCATACGGACCAACTGATGCCTACGTAAACACTCTTCGCGGTACAACAGGTCAGGATTATTCTTCTTGCGGACAAAGTGGTTCAAGATCTTGTTCTTATATAAATAACCCTGATAAAAGAAAGGCTGCTGCCGATCTAAGAGTTTCAAAAATGGAACAGGAAAGTAAGGAAAAACTACCGGAGAATCTTCCAAATTGTAAACCACAAAAGTAATGGACTCCAGACTCGGATTACCGAATTTAGGGCTGGGCTTAGGACTTAGAAGCCAGCATTTTGAGCATATTCTGAAGAATAATCCTGCCGTAGATTGGTTTGAGGTAATTTCTGAGAATTTTATGGACTCGCATGGACGTCCAAGATACATCTTACATCAAATAGCAGAACGATATCCCGTGGTCATGCACGGGGTATCGTTGTCTATTGGAAGTACTGATCCGCTAAATTTGGATTACCTCAAAAGTTTAAAACAATTGGCAACCGAGGTAAAACCAGCCTGGATTAGCGACCATTTGTGCTGGACAGGAGTTTTAACAACCAATTCGCACGATTTACTTCCGCTTCCGCTAAATGACGAATCCTTAAAACACGTTTGTAACCGAATCAATCAGGTGCAGGACTTTTTAGAACGACCGCTGATTATCGAGAATCCAAGCACTTATGCTGCCTTTAATAATTCTACGCTTCCAGAATGGGAATTTTTACGAATAATGACCGAAGAAACTGGTTGCGGATTACTTCTGGATGTAAACAATGTTTATGTGTCTTCTTTCAATAATGATTTTGATCCTGTAGAATATATCAAAGGAATTCCGCATGATAAAATTGTACAAATGCACCTCGCTGGTCATCAAAATTGTGGCAATTATATTATTGATACGCATGATAGAGAAGTGAATACTCAGGTATGGAAATTGTTTCAAATGGCTTATCAACTGGCAAATGAAGCTTCGGTTTTATTAGAATGGGATGGTAATATTCCGCCTTTCGATGTGTATCATTCCGAATTACTAAAATCAAAACAATATATGGATGAAACCTTTATTGGAGTTGAAAATGAAGTCCGGTTTATGGATAAAGAACAGGTTTCAAACCCATTGAATCTTTTTGAAATGAATAAATTTATATAAGCACAAAAAATGCAGAAAACGGTCAAAATACCATTAAGAAATTTCCAACATTGGATGCAGCAACTTTTACTAGATCCTTACCAGCAAACGAGCGTTAATCCCAGTGACTTACTTTCGGATCAATTAAACGCTGCTTCAATTGAAGATGTGATTTGTCATTCTGAAAAACTTACCGCACAGGAACATTTGGGTATTTACCAAAGAAGCTATATTGCTCGTTTACGAAATTGTATGTCACAGCAATTTAGTGCTTTAGAATATGCCTTAGGCGAGGATCTTTTTTGCGCTTTCGCCGATGATTATCTCGCTTCAAAGCCTTCACAGAATTATAACTTAGCCTATTTAGGAGCTCATTTTGCAGACTATCTTGAAAAGAACAGACCCGATGCTCATGAAAATATCAAAGAAGATTGGATTGATTTCATGATTGAACTCGCCCGATATGAATATGCCATTGGCGTTATTTTCGAAATGAAAGCCGAAGAAGATTACCAATTAGCCACAATAGATTCAGATGAAAACAAACTAAAACTTGTACCTATATGTGAGTTGTTTAAATTCAAATTTCCTGTTCGAAAATACTATTCTGATTTTAAAAATGAAAAACAACCCAATTTGCCTTCTGAAAGCGAAAGTTATTGTGTAGTTCTGCGACACAAATTTAAATTAGCTATTTATGATTTGCACAAAGAACAATTTGAGTTTTTGACTTATTTGAAAGAACAAAACAATATTGCTGAAGCCAAAGAACTCTTTAAAAACCAATACAAAGAAAATACACCTTCATTTGATGAAGTTTGGTACAGTTGGAAAGAATCCTGGATAACTGCTAATTTTTTCCGAGTTTAAGATAAAACACTAAAAATCATATATTCTACAATATAAAAACAGGTAGAATTACGCTTAAAATTCAAGATTTTAGTGCGTTAATTTATAGATAATTTCATTCCCAAAAACAATAACCCAATAACTAAACTACCTAATCATGGAAAACTATTTACACGGTTTACTCGACGAAGACAACGACGACATTATTAAAGACTACTTAAAATACATTGACGGGGGAATCCCATGTACGGATAAACCAAAAGACGTATTAATCATTGGTGCCGGAATGGCCGGAATGGTAGCCGCAGCTATGCTAAAAGAAGCCGGACATAATGTTACAATAGTCGAATCAAACACTCGTGTTGGTGGAAGAATCAAGACTTTCAGAAATTCTGAAAAGAAAAAATATTTTGAAGACGACACTGTTTATGGCGAAGCGGGTGCAATGCGTATCCCGACCATACACAAAATGGTGCTAAAATATATTGAAAAACTCGGACTCAAAACCGAGCCTTTTTATTATCTGTCTGTCGATAAGGAACAAGCAATCGCATATCAGGCAGGCTCAACTAAAAAGGAGCCGGATGTTACTAGAAATTCCCTTTTCTATGTTAACCGCAAACGTGTTGTACAGAATGAATATATCAAAAAAGATGTTAATGTAAACGAACTACTGGGCTTTGATCTGGGCGAAAGTGAAAACATGCGTGCCAGCGATTTAATGGACATTCTCATTAAACCGCTTAAGGCTTTTATTGCAGAAGATCCTGAGAAAAACTGGCCAATACTAATCGAGCGCTATGGAGAATATTCGATGCGTCGTTTCTTAAAAGAACATTCGATGTATTCAGAAAATGCTATCGAGATGATTGGAGTTATGCAAAATCTGGAGTCCAGAATGGCCTATGATTTTATCCAGAGTTTTATTGAGCAAAATATCATCAAGGATTCTACCACTTTTATGGAAATTGTTGGCGGAAGCGACTTGTTGCCAAATGCATTCTTCAAAGCTTATAATCTCGAAGAAAACACTTATTTTGACTGCAGAATGACCAAAATGAAGCTCGTTAACAACAAGGTAAAAATAGAAGTTGATATTGAAGTACAACGTGACTTTCAGTTTTATGAAGACGCAGGATTCAAAGCTTTAAAAACACCTGTTAGTGATCTGGAATTTGATGAAATAATTGTCACTATACCATTTTCTGCATTACGACATGTATATGTAACACCGCAATTCAAACAGGAAAAACGAAAAGCAATCCGAGAACTGCACTATGATTCTGCTACTAAAATATTGTTGGAATTTCGTGAAAAATGGTGGCAGGAAGCTCCTTATAATATTGTTGGCGGTGGTACGATTACTGATTTTTCAAACCGTTTTACCTATTATCCAAGTAATGATTTGGGAGCTAAAGGCCATGGTGTCGTATTGGCATCTTATTGCTGGTCTGACGAAGCAAGCCGTTGGGATTCTATGGATGATGACGACAGGTATTTTTATGCACTTAAAAATCTGGCGATCATGCACTCTGATGACCCGAAGGAACAACAGCGCATTATTGACCTTGCCGTAATTACCTCAAGCATCAAAGACTATAAAAAGAAAGGCGGAAGATTAGTTGGTGCGGCAACACAAAGCTGGATGCGCGACCCGTATGCTTATGGTGAAGCAGCAATATTTAATCCCGGACAGTTACAATTATTGCAGCAACATATAATCTCAACTGAATGGGAAGGAAAAGCACATTTTGCCGGAGAGCATACTTCGCTGAAACATGCCTGGATTGAAGGCGCAATTGAGTCCGGAATCCGTACTGCACTCGAAGTAAACGAAAATACTGGTAACCTGAATAACCCAATTTAAGATGTCACAGAAAAAAATATCCGTTGCAAAATACCTGCAAATACGTCTGGAACAATTAGGACTTACCCATTTATTTGGAATTGCAGGCAATTATACCGCGCCGTTTTTGAATACGATTCACGAAGACAAAAATGCAAAAATTAAAATCGTTAACGACACAAATGAAATAAACGCCGGACATTGCACTGATGCTTACGCGCGTCAAAACGGTTTCGCTGCAGTAGCGGTAACTTATGGTGTGGGAGCATTTACGCTGCTTAATTCGGTTGCGGGTTCTTATGTAGAACATTGTCCAGTACTTGTTATTAATGGAGCTCCAACCAATAAAGATCAGCAAAGAAGCCTCGTTCAGGGCATGCTTGCATCACACATGACAGGTGATATGTACAGCAACATCAATGTATTTCGAAATGTTACCGTTGCGGCAGAACAAGTTACAGGTTCATCAGATGCTCCTTATAAAATTGATTCAGTTTTAAATGCGTGTATCTTATATGGAAGACCGGTTTATCTTGAAGTTTTTGAAGATGTGTGGCGAATGGAATGCAATCCGCCTGACGCTCCATTAGTAGAAAGAGAATCCTCTAAATGTCAATCAAGTGCACGGATAGCTGCTAAAAGAGTAGCTGGATTGGCAAAAGGAAAAGAAATTATTTTTTGGGGCGGTATTGAAATCCAGCGTTATGGTATTCAAAAGGAATTCCTTGATCTGATCGAAACTACCGACACTGAATTTGTGACTTCTATACTTGGGAAATCAATCGTATCCGAAAACCATCCTAAGTTCAAAGGTATTTTTAATGGTAAGGCATCGCCAAAAGATGTCTATGACCAATTTTCAAAAGCCGGGCTAAAAATTGGTCTTGGCGTATGGACCACCGGCAAAAATCTGGGTGGTTTTGATGTCTGGCAAGAAAATACTGTACTTGCCAATCACAGCGGTGTAAGGATTGGTGCATCTTATGTGGCCAATGTATCGCTAAGGGATTTTATTATATTTCTTAAAGAAGAACTTACCAAAGTTAATTTTAGTGCTTACGAAATGTATGATGAAGAGAAGTTGCCTGAATCATTTTTCTTAGCTGATAACACAATGCTTAAAAAAGGGAAACCGGAGCTTACTTATGATTCATTTTTCAGCCGAATCAATAGTTTTATAGATGAGAGACATATCGTCGTTGCTGATGCGGGGTTTCCTTTATTGGGCGCTCAGGGTATTCGTATTGCAGAACCTAACGGATTCGTAGCACAGGCATCGTGGCTTTCGATAGGTTATTCTGTTCCTGCGGCAACCGGAATAAAATGTGCCAGACCTGATAAAAGAGCGGTAGTATTTGTTGGAGACGGAGCTTTTCAGGAAACTTGTCAGGCCATATCTACACAGAATAAACTGAAACACGACACTATAGTTTTTGTTTTGGATAATGGTATTTATGGAATTGAACAAATGCTTGTTAATCCAAATCCGTTTCGTGTTGAACACAAGGTAGAATATAGCGTTCCGGATTTAAACAGCGTTTATGATTATAACGAAATGCACCGTTGGAAATATGCGAAACTCGTTGATGTATTTGGAGGCAAAGGTTTTGAAGTCAGCACTCTCGACGAACTCGAAGCCGTTTTGAATCAACTTGACAACATTAAGGAAAATACCATTATACATGTAAACATACCTAAAACTTCTATTCCGGAAGCAATTGCTTATAAAACAGAAGAGCCTGGTGAAGATGAATTTCTGAGCGAAAAATGGAGTTTATGTTAGGTTTAAAATCGGTTAAATTTTAAATACGCAGAATTCAAACTTTATTCGAAACTGATTGATATTGGGTCTACAATTAAATATTTTTGATATAAATAAAACAAAAATAGTCAACCTATATAAGAACAAAAAAGCACTGAAAACCAATCATTTTCAGTGCTTTTTTTATTATTTATAATTTACTTATCTTATTTTAAGTGAGTCGTATCTACTCTTGTTGGCGTATCTTTTCCGCTAATAATCGAAGAAGAACTTAATGCAATTGATTTTATAATTTGAGTCATGTTATCAATATCTAACGTTTCAAATTCATCATCAACTGTGTGATACGTTGGCTCATTATCCATTTTTGAAGTAGAAATAGTATGAGCAGGAACTCCAAGCTTAGCTAACGTAGCGTTATCTGAGCGGTAAAATAATTGTTGGTCTGGATAAGGATCTGAATAAAATGTAAAACTTGATCCTGTTAAATTAGTTTGTAAAATCTGTCCCATATTCGACTTTTCGAAGCCTGTAATATAAGCAGAGTTTTTACCCCATTTAGATTCTGTTCCTATCATTTCAATATTGAACATCGCAATCACTTTTTCCGGTTCAAGCTGTTTAGAAAAATATTTGGCTCCATAACCACCTATTTCTTCCGCTACAAATGTGGTAAAAATAATAGTGCGCTCGTTGTTATTTTGTTTTTTAAAATATTTCGCAAGCATAATTACTGCTGTTGTTCCGGCGGCATCATCATTAGCACCATTATAAATAGAATCTGTTGCAGTATGCGGAGCACCTTCTTCAGGAGAACCAACTCCTAAATGATCATAATGTCCTGAAAAAATCACATACTCATTTGGTTTAGTTTTTCCAGGTAATATTCCAACAACATTATTCAATGTTTTTTTGGAGATTGTATTCGTTAATTCAACAGAAAAAGTGGTCGCTTCTGTGGTACCAAAAACAAACATAATCGTATTATTTCCTGGATTAGCATTTATTCTATCAATATGTTGAATATTCTGTAAAACCTTATCAAATGAAGAATCAACTAGTACCAAAAGATTTTTCGAACTTTTATAATACTCATTAAATTTCTCCCCAATGTTATCTCCTTTACTGATTTTTACAATAGAAATATCGCTTTTTTCAGTTAAAGAAACTTGAGGAAGGTATGAGAATGTTACAACTTGATTATTATTTATTTCTTTGCCATCAATAGTAATTTTTGAAGAAACTGCTTTAGAAGAAGTCATCGAAAATTCTTGTCTGTAATTCTTTGCTCCATTGAAAGTTTGCAAACCAATTTGTTTAAACTCTGATTCTATAAAAGCCGATGCTTTATCAATACCGGGAGTAAAAGTTCTCCTACCCTGCATATCATCAGCCGAAAGTATTTTCTCTATACGAGTTACTTCCTTATTGGTAATAATTTTATCAATCGATTGCCCATGTACATTAAAACATTGACTTAGAACAAAGATACTTACAATAATTTTTTTCATATTTTACTTTTATAAATAACATTTTAGTTAAACCAAAAGTACGTTAATTATTTACAAAAATTAGTATATGCAGGTTTCAAATTTAAGGTTCGAATTCTGTTTTTACCACTACAAAGTCTCAATGAAAATTAGAACTTTTTTAATCCTTATTCTTTTATTCCTCTTCCTTTATAGCTTGAATTTGTGTTTCTGATAAAATCTGATTGAATACTTTTAAATCTTTAATTTTTCCGATAAAAGAATTTTCGCCGCCTCCAATTTTATCAAGCGGAAAAAACAAAGTTTTCATTACCCAAATCGAGTCTTTTTGATATCCAGTTGGGATTTTTTCTCTTGTGAGTTTTTTAGCCAATTCTCCATTTAAATATAAAGTCGTTGAGTTATTATCCCCAGTAATAGCAATACTGGTCCATTTATTTTCCGGAATAACAACACCAAAATCATAATCTTTTCCTTCGTGAGAAAAACCAAGATTTGACGTATTTCCTTGTTTTAGCTTTACAATTGCATGATTTGATTCAAAAAGAACAGCATTCGCAGTATTATTTTGGGAAGGATTTATTTTGAAACTAACGGTATAATTATATCCAATTTCGTTGTACGAAAGTTTCGCAGAACTGTTACTGTTTTTTAAATTTAATACTTTTCTGTTCCCATCAAATACGTAATTAGCATGCTGTAATTTCTTTATTTCTTTATCATTACCTTTCATTTTATAATTTAAAACTAAAGAATCCTTAGCAGAAATTTTCCCTCTCAAATTAAGTCCCGGACCTTCGTTTATATCTTTGGCTTTGCCCGAAAACTCATTAAAATCTACTGCAACCTCAGCGCCACTCCACATTTTTTCACTCAATACCTGAATCGCCGGAAATACTCTGTCTGTAACATCCTGAGCGGTGATTCCGTTTTTCGGAACATCATTCCATACGGCAAACATTCCTCCTCTTATAAAAGGATCTCCCATCTTGAAAACGGCATCGCCAATCACAACTGGTTCCCATTTATCATATAAATATTTCAGGTCTAAATAATCATAATAATAACCCGCGGCAGGCACAATATATAGAAAACCATCTGGCGTACTAATTAAAGGATAACCCAATTCTTTCATTTTAAAAGGATCGGCATAACCGTTGTACCAGGCATTCATTGTAACTCCTTTTGAGGTAACGGGAGTAATTCCTTGTGCGTGAGTCAAAGCGCCCCAAACTCTTACTTCTTTGTTAAAAGTTTGTACGTATTTTATAAAATGATCTGTAAACTTTCTAAAAGGTTCCGCTTCTTTTTTATCATATTCATCAGTTCCAATATGTACTTCTTTAAAACGAAAAACCGGATTTTCTCCTTCTAAATATTCTTTAAATATGTTTTCTACTATTGTATAAGTTTCCGGATTTTTTATGTCCAAATGGTCTTTGCCAAATTCTTTACTTGCAATTTGCGGAAATGCTTTTGAAATCGCCAAAGAATGCGCTGGCACGTCGATCTCAGGAATAATATTTACGCCGTAATTCTCGGCAAGTATTTGCAAATCAACAAACTCTTTTTTGGTATAAAACTCTCCTTTAGTAGGCAATTGCGGATATCTTTCATTTTCTAATCGAAAGCCACTATAAGTATTGTCCCAATTATTATCAAACTGTTTTACAAAACCATTATCACTAAGATGCAACTGAAAATCACTCATTTTATAATAAGACATCATCTTTACATAATCTCGCAAAAATTCGATTTTGAAATACTTTCTTCCAACATCCAACAAAAATCCTCGTACTTCATATTTAGGATAATCTCTTGAAATTCCCTTTGGCAAAAAGCAATGTTTTGTGTCTCTTTCTAATATTTGCAAAATAGTACGTGTTGCCCAAAAAGCTCCTTTATATTGTGCCGAATTAATCGAAACAAAATCTTTTATCGAAAGAGAATATACTTCCGAACCTAATTCTTCTTTATTGCCATTTAAAGAGATAAAAATATCACCGGATTTCGGAGTTCCCGAAACAATAGTTGGTTTTATTTTACATAGTTCTTCCAAATCATTTTGAAAAATTATTGCCGCCTGTTTCAATACATCTGCATATTTTTCATCCAACACAATTCTTGATTTAGCGGTCAACACAAAATTACCTTCGTCTCCATGCCATTCTCGTAATGAAGGAATTACAAATGGTTTCACATTCTTTCCCTGATCTTTATAAATCCCTTCTACTTTTACAGAATAAGGAATCTCGATAGAAGAACCATCTTTTATTTTACTTGCTTTAAACAACAAATTAACCGTAGTATTTTGCAACGGAGTAAAAATGTTTCCCGACTTATTTATTACCGAAAGATTATCTGATCCTATTAATTTCAATTCAAATCCTTCAGGACTTACTGGCATCTTATAAGTTGAAGTTTCTTTTGAAATAAAAGGTTCTACTATTATTTTTTCTGCCAAATAAATCGAATCTGATTTAATCATTTTGGATTGTGCGAATGTCTGCATTGACATCAACAAAGAACATACAACTCCAGTATAAAATTTGTAACTCATATTATTATTGTTAACCCGTTGGGTGTAATTAATTTTAACACATAGAAACATAGATTCTGACTTCTCAAAAAAAGGCGTTTTCACTTATTTAAAATGCACATAGCTATCTGTTATTTTGTCTCTTTATTTTTCAAAATACAAAAGAGATGGTTTAAATCCATCTCTTTTGCTTTGGTTACTTTATTGTGCTTCCAATATCCATTGTTGATTTGGACTTCCTGTTGCGCCATTAATGCTATATTGAACAATTTTTGTTCCGCTTGTAGTGCTGCTTCCCGGATTATCGAGTACATAATGATTTGACAAATTACTTTGAATTACATATTTACCAGAACCCGCAGAAATCAGATTCCATTGCTGATTTGCACCATTTGAAATTGTATATTGAATAATGTTTCCGCCTAATGTTTGTGTTCCGCCTGAAATATCAAGTGCTTTATTACTGTTGGCATTAACAATTACGTAAGCAGTTCCTTGTGCATTAAATTTCCATTTTTGCCCGTTTCCGGTTGCACTCGTGCTTTCTACAAGAAAAGCGCTGTTGGCTGTACTGTTACTCGCAATAGCCAGATAAAGACCGCTCGCTACATTTTTAATTTTATACCAAGTACCTGCTGTTGGACCAGAATTAGCTGTAACCGGTACTACTAATGGAGTAGAATTTTGGTTGAAAATATCTGTAATAGTGATTCTTACCGAATAACTTCCGGTACCTAATGTGCTTGTAATCGTTGCTGCTCTTTTTTGAGGCAATACTTCGTTTACGGTACTTACTACTGTTCCCGAAGGATCAAGTAATTCTACTTTAGACGAAAATTGTGGGCTTTTGGTTTGATTGTTTGTCCAATTTACGGTTACTGTATTTCCGCTGCTAATGGCTGTCGCCGATTGAACCTGAGCAATTGTTAAAACCGGAGCAGTACCTTGATTGGTTTGCGCCGGAAGAGCTAATGTACGTCCTGTTCCAAATCCTGCGCTAGGCTGAACTGTACCTCCATGTTCCATAAAATAAGCATCTTCTGTAGCATCGTAGCCTGAGTTGAAAGCTCTGTCATAAATTCCGTTTCTGCCTTCATCACCCGCATTTGCACTAAAACTTCTGCTGGTGTGTTTTTCCCAAGTATTTGTAGTGCTTAAATTCCAACAATCTTTAAAGAAGGCTTTTCTAATGAATCTTCCATCATAAGCAGGGTCAGATCCTGTCCAGTTTTCTAAAAAGGCGTCATTTCCTGAGCCTAAAAAAGTGGTTCTGTCAGGAATCGCTAATGTCGAAGTATGAAACCAAATTCCTGTAGTTTGATTTTGGATAAAAGTACCGATGTATAATTTTCCGTTTAATTTCCACGCTCTCAAAGCTATATTATACCAAGTATTTAGTGCCCATTGATAAGGATTAATTGTTTTATATCCGTCACCTTCGCCTCCAAATCTGCTGGTTACAGTTGCAGGATCGGCGTAAGCAACTTCAGAGAAAATTCCTCCGGCTGTATTTGGATCCCATAATGAAGAAATCAGAATATTGGGTGTGCCAAAAGACGTATCGGGCGTTTGTTGCAAACCTGCATAACCTCCAGAATAATTGTGAACCGAAAAATATTCTGCATTCGCCGATTGGGTGATTTTTATTTTGTGTAATTTAAGAATTGCATCGGATGGAAAAGAAAAATAAAGATGCTCAGATGGTGCTGCATTTTCGCCAGTTGCCGCTGCGGCTTTTGCAGAACTTTTGCCCGATTTTGATGCTTGCGGACTTTCTTTAATGGTATCTTCCTGACAAGACATTACAACAGATAAAAGGAAAAACATAGCCACTAATGGCGCAGAAAAAAGGGTATTTGATCTCATAGTTTTAAAGTTGATTAATTGTTAATATTATTTTTATTTGATACGATTCAAAAAATATAATTCTTTACTTCTCAATAAATTAACTGCTTAAAAATTACTACAACAGGCTGATATCTAATATGTTTTATTTTAATACTTATGCATTTTAATGTCCTGGCAATAATGTTTTTCAAAGCTTTACTTTCTAACCGGGACATTGTTAAATAGGGTTTTATACACTCAAGTATGCAGATGCTTACTTAGCATACAAATCTATTTTTTGGTTGTAAATGGAATTTTCATTCGAATTTCCCAAGTACCGGAATCATTAATTTTCATTCCCCATCTTATGTAAGCTCTGTTTCGAATTTGACCAGTAGCAGGATCGATATATTTACTCCAGTCTTTTACGCCATTTGCTGCTTCAAAAGCTGCTTTGTCAACTGTAAAAGCATCCGCTGTTGTCAAATAATACATTAAGTAAGCATCGTTACCCGTATAATTTCTTGCGTATTGTGGGAATGGTGGCGCCGGTAATCCAAAAGTGGTGCTTTCTGAATCCAAAACAGTTCCTATAGTATTATCATGATAATTTTGCAAAGGCGCAGATCCGCTATAATTAAAAACTACTTTATTAGGATCAAGAGCTGCTCCGTGACTATCTGCAATAATCATTTTTACTTTTATGGCTAATTTTGGTTCTTCACTTATTTTTACAACTGTGATATAAGGATCGGTTCCGTTTAATACACCCGACACTTTTGGATCACTATCATTCAATACAGAATATGTAAAACCGGTATCATAAACACCTCCGCCTTTACCCAATTGTAGTCTTGATCTCATCTCGGTTTTGAATTCTACAGGAACAAAAGGACCTAATTTTATACGTGTGAAATTATCTAATTGACGTTCTCCACGAACATTTTTTGCGCTGACATTTACTATAAAATTATCTTCAACAACCGATTTCGAAGCTTGTGTGAAAACAAATTCTCCACTTACGGGATTCATTATAATTGAAGGTTGCGGACTCAGTTTTAATTTTTTCATTGCCAATTCCAGCGTAGTATCTGTAGTAGGATCAAATGGCGCCGTCCAGGTCAAAATCTCATGTTTATCCTGCAATTCGGTGGTTGGTTTACCGTTTTTATCTGTAATACTGGTAATTGCCCATTCCATTGGATATGTTGATCCTTCTACTGCTGGCGGCACAGAAGAAAAAAACACGCCGCGAGGAACGGTGATTGTGTCTTGTAGTGAATGTATATTATCACTTATATAGCCTACTTCTGGCTGCTCACAGGATAATATAAATAGGCTAAAACCTAATAAACAAATTATCTTTTTCATATGTACATATATTATTTTTTAAAATTTTCTTAGAAATAGCTTTCAAAAATTGATTCTGACTATTTCATTTTGATGCTAAATCTTAATCGACATAATTCGAAAAATGATGAGATCCTTGCAGTACATGAATTACTCCATTTGTAGAAATTAAATTTGAAGTTCTCACAACAGTATGAACATCGTCATTTTCGCCTCCTTCAGCAGGATTTGGTCCCCAATAATCATCTTCTCCTTTGAAAGTATAAAAGACATATTCCGGAAATTGATCTAATTGATCTTTATAATCTTCAAC